>CAVQKS010000012.1:0-85680 GCA_963713155.1 uncultured Thermoleophilia bacterium | reverse complement strand
TCTCCTCCGCACGACCGACGTCCCGCGACGGTTCCGCTTCCGCCATCCACTCGTGCGCCGCGCCGTCTACGAGGCAGCGGCCCCGGGCTGGCGGCTCGGCGCACACGAGCGGAGCGCCGAGGCGCTCGCTGAGAGGGGTGCACACGGCATCTGCGCGCGCCCATCATGTTGAACGTTCGGCGCGCGAGGGCGACGCCAACGCCGTCGCCGTCCTCCGCGAGGCCGGCGAGGAAGCGGCCAGGCTGGCGCCCGCGAGCGCGGCGCACTGGTTGGAGAGGCCCTCCGCCTGGAGCCCGCGCACCAGTTGGCAGAGGAGCGGATCGAGCTTCTCTTCGCCCGCGCGCGTGCGTTGACGGCGGTCGGTCGCCTCGACGACAGCCGCCGCACGTTGCTCGAGGCCCTCGATCTCGTGCCCGACGGCGCCGAACGCGCCGCGAGCCACGCTCGCCCGCGCGTGCGCGGGAGTGGAGACGAATCTCGGCCGCAGGAACAAGCCTGGCGCGCGCCTCGTGCACGCGCTCGAGGAGCTCCCGGATCAGGGCTCCCGCGAGGCCGCGGCGATCATGATCGAGCTCACCGCGAATGCGTTCTGGCGCACCAGTTTCGGGGAGATGCACGAGGCAGCCGAGCGCGCGGTCGAGCGGCGAAGCGACTCGGCGACGTCCCCATGATCGCGGCGCCTCTTGCCGAGCTGCGATGGCGGATTCGCTCCTAGGAGCCCCCGACCGTGCAGAGGCGAATCATGCGGAGGCGGCGAGGCTGGTCGATTCCTTGTCGGACGACGCGCTCGGCGGTTATCTCGAGGCCGCGGCCTGGCTGGCCGGCGTCGAGCTCTACCTCGACCGTTTGCCGCCGGCGAGGCCCACGCCGGCCGCGCACTGGCCGTGGTCCGGGCCACCGGCCAGGGGGAGTTCTATCTCCTCCTGATTGAGACGCTGGGCGGCCTGTTGCGCCAGCAGGGGAAGTTAGCCGAGTCGGCGGAGCTGCTTGACGCCGGCATCGAGGCGGCTCGGTTGCTGGGCAACTCGCACGCGCTGTGCTGGACCTGCTCGGCCGCTCGGCCGCCGCGCTGCGGAGCGGGGACACGGACCTCGCACTCGCCACCGCACAGGAAAGCGTCGACCTCAGCCAGGGCGAAAGCAGCTTCCACTCGTCAGAGGGAGCTGCGGATCTCGCCGCTGCTTTGCTCGAGACAGGCGAGCCTGAGCGCGCGGTCGAGCTGCTCCTCGAGTCGTCCGGCGGTGAAGAGCTGACTCTCATCGCCGGGACCCGAGAGCGCGGTACCTCGAGGTGCTGACGCGCTCGTGGCTCGCGCTCGGTCGCCACGCCGAGGCGGAACGTGCAGCCGCCCCGCGCGAGGCCTGGGCCTCGGCGGTGAGCTCCCAATGGCCGTCGCATGGGCGGAGAGAACGTCGGCGGCCGTCGAGCTCGAGGGCGGCGATCGGGCGCGGCGGCCGACACGCATTGCGGCGGCGGCCGCGCTGACGGGGCGGGCGCGCCGGTGGAGGCGGCTCTCTCCGGCTGCTTGCGGGCCGCGCTCTGATGCAGGCGGACGACCGCGACCGCGCCGCAGCCGAGCTTCGGCGTGCGGCCCACGACTTCAGGGAGGCCGAAGCCCTCCGCTACTGCGGCGAGGCGGAGCGGGAGTTCCGCAGCTCGGCTATCGCATCCAGCAGCGCACGCGGACGGGCGGGCGTGCCGGAACGACGCTCGAGTCGCTGACCGAGCGTGAACTCCAGCTCGCCATGCTCGTGGTCGACCGCAAGACCAACCCGGAGATCGCGGACGAGCTGTTCCTCAGCCAGAAGACCGTCGAGACACACCTGCGGAACATCTTCCGCAAGGTGGGCGTGACGTCGCGGGTCGAGCTCGCCCGCGCCGTCGAGCGGGCGCAGCGCGCAACTGGGACACCATCGTAGTCGTAGCCGGACGGGAGTCCCAGCGGCGTTTGAGGAGGTTTGGGGGATACCCCCGTTCGGCCGGAGAGGCGACTTACTCAAGTCGGCGCGGAGGAGCGTGCTGCCCGACGATCTCTGCGACACGATCGTCGAGCGGCTACCGCCCCGAGAAGACCGTGAACCAGAGGCCCCTCTCATTGCCGGCGTTACTGCTGATCGCCTTCGCATGGCCATTGGACGGGCCCGCCGAGACGCTGGCGTGCCGCGGTTTTCGCCACATGCACTTCGCCACCGGCGGACTCACTGCTCCATCGTCAGGGAGAGTCGTGGGCGGACATCGGCGAGCGCGTCGGTCAGCGTTCGAGGGTCGTGACCGCTGACCGGTATGCCCATGCGCTCACTACCGCGAGGTTGACCGCGCGAAGCTGCTCAAGCGCGTCAGGCGTGGCCGTCGCGGTGCACCATCCGTGCACACCCGTATGCCGCAAAGCCTTTATTTGAGGTGTGTTGAGTCGAGTACCGCCCATACGCTGTTGTCGAAGAGACAACACGCTCTAATCAGAAGCTAAGCCGCCGGGGAAGAGACAACACGCTCTAATCAGAAGCTAGCCGCCGGGCGCGTCCCTGTTTGCGGAAACGAACCAAGTCGCTCAGCGATTTGGATCCGATCGGCGGGGCTCAGAACGACGCTTGGTCGTGAGTGAGGCGATGTGTTCGAGCATGGTGTCCAGTGCCGCCTCGAGTGGGTCGACGTCACGGCGGACTTGTGAAAGGACTAGCCCACCTTGGACGGCAGCTAACAGCGCCGTCGCCAATCGGTCGGGATTCGGCGCTCCGACGCAGGTCGCCTCGCTTATACATGGCCTGCAATCCATCTCGGATCGCGCCTTCCCACCGGTCAAATCCGTCGATCAGATCCTCGCGACACTCCGGGTGTGCCTCGAACAGCTCTCCGGCGAGGCTTCCCAGGGGGCAGCCACCTTGGCATTGGATTTGACGTCGGCCCTCAACCAAGTAGATCGCGCCATGCCCGGAGGGCTTCCAAACTGTCCAGGCTTGCGAGATGAGGTTGTTGGCTTTCGAGGATCGCTCGCGTCTGATGTGCGATCACGGCGCGGATCAGCCCCTGCTTGTCGCCGAAGTAGTGGTAGAGCTGCGAGGCGCTTACTCCGGCCCCATTCTGGACGTCCTCCCAGCTGGTGCCCGCCACGCCGCCTGAATACATCAGCGCCGCCGCGACTTCGACGATCCGTTCGCGGGTGGCTAGCCCCTTGGCTGTGAACGTTCGCTGATCGGAACGCTCTGTATCGCTACCAGTCACCGACATCCGCTACCTGCCCTAATACAAAAATTGGAGTTGACACTTCATTACAGTATGACATACTGGAGTGAACACTTCAAAAATTGAGGGAGATCCGGACACCAATGAGCGCACTCGCAGAAAAGACGGTACTGATCACGGGCGCCAACTCCGGGATCGGCAAGGAGATGGCCCGGCAACTGGCATTACGTCCCGAGTTCGGCCGGATCTACCTGGGGTGCCGGAACGCGGAGCGGGCGAGCACGGCGAAGGCCGAGCTCGAAGCGAAGACCGGCCGGCGCATCTTCGACATCGTTCTCATGGACGTTGCCGATCTGGGCTCGGTCCGCGCCGGCCTGGCCGACATCGACGGATCCGTCGACGCGCTGGTCATGAACGCTGGTGTCATTGGCCCGCAGTCGATGGACTTGACCGCTGACGGGGTCACCACCGTGTTCGCGACGAACGTCCTTGGCCACGTCGTCCTCCTCGAAGGGCTCCTGGCCGAGGGGCGGCTTGGCGAGGTTGCGGTCTTCGTCGGAAGTGAAGCAGTCAGGGGTGTCCCGAAGTTGCGGATGAAGGGGCCATCGTTCGTCTCAACCTCAGCCGATGAGCTCGCCAGTCGTCATCGACGGCAGCTACTTCGCCAGCCACAAACCTGACTTCAACCTAGCGTTCGGGCAGGCCAAGTACATCGGGGCGCTCTGGATGGGCTACCTGGCCCGCCAACATCCCGACCGCCGCTTCATCACCGTGAGCCCCGGCAACACCACCGGCACGGGAGCAGCCAGTGGCCTTCCCATTGCCGATGCGGGTAGCCGCCAAGTACGTCATGCCCGCCCTAGGTCTCGCCCACAAACTCGATGTGGGAGCGAAGCGGCTCGTCGACGGCGTTACCGACCCGACCCTGTCGAGCGGCGCGTTCTACGCCAGCGCGGCCAACAAGCTGAATGGTCCGATGGTCAACCAAGCCGACTTCCTCCCCGACCTGGCCAACCCGTCGTTTCAGGACAACGCCAACGAAGCGATCCACCGCTTCATCACCTAAAGAACATTCCGAGTCGGAAGGAGGCGGAGTGGCACCAACCGGTGACGCGGATTCGACAGGCGAGCGCGAAAGCGTGCCAGCGGGCTTCTCGCTCCTTCAGCTGGACGACCTCGAGCTTGCCTACGGATCACGACGGCTGTCGGAGGAACTCGGATTGACTGCCTCCGACATCTGGATCACGCTCGTCGCGCCTGGTCAGGTGATCGCTCTCGACCGACCCGAGCATGAACGTAGCGTCCTTCTCGCATACCGCGGAGAGGTCGAGATCGAATGGGACGACTTCTCCGTTCTTTACCTTCGCCCCGGCGACCTCGCCCGGCTGCATCCACCTACGCCGCGGGCGCTCCACAACCCCGGCGGGGAAGATGCCGCGTTCCTCACCTTCTCCGCAAAAGAGAACCGTGACTCGTGGCCGCAAACTTGACCTGGGCGCGAAGCGATTGGTGCGACGGCGTCACCGACGCCCCCTGTCTATCGGCGTGTGTTTATGTCGATCCGGAGCAACCGGGATTGACGTTTCCGAACCTAAAGGCGTCCCGCGCGAACGCGATTCTCATTGCCTCCGAGCCAAGTACGTGAGAACCTGGAAGAGGGTCACGAGGGCGCCTGGCGGGTTTGAAAGATGCCCAGTTAGGACCATCAGCTCGAGGCCGTTTCGGGGTGATGCGAGTGCTCGTGTTGTGGTAGCCCAGGCGCTGGCCCGGAATCTCGCCTAGCCAGGCAACGGGCGTCGATCAGGCTTCTTTGGCGTCGGTGGCCACGCGACGCTCGAAGGGTGGTTGTCCCGAGTCGTTCGGACACCAGATGCCCGCGTATCTAGGCCGGCCCATACGGCTCTTATCCCCAAACCACTCCAAGGGAGGCAACCATGTTTCTGTCCCACGTCCGGCTCGGTTGGGCACTCGCGGTCGTTGTTGTCCTCGTGGGGGCGCTCATGTCGGCCGCAGGCGCCACCGCCCGCGGCATCGAGCCGTTGAGTCCCTGGTATGCATACGACGCTGCACTCAGGAACGCGCAGCACCAGCGGCAGCAGCACGTCGTCAACAGCCATCACTACGGCTCCAACCTCGGCACCCAGACCTCCGAGCGGCTTGCGACGGGCGGAACCCTCGTCCTCGACTGGTTCGAGCGCTACGCCGCAGCCCATCCCTACGGCTTCAACCTCGGCACCCAGACCTCCGAGCGGCTTGCGACGGGCGGAACCGTCGTCCTCGACTGGTTCGAGCGCTACGCCGCAGCCCATCCCTACGGCTCGAATCTGGGCACCCAGACCTCCGAGCGGCTTGCGACGGGCGGAACCGTCGTCCTCGACTGGGTCGAGCGCTACGCCGCAGCCCATCCCTACGGCTCCAACCTCGGCACGCAGTGAGCGCGGACGGAAGCATCCCTGGCGCGCGGAACGTTCGACCGCGCGTCGCCCTCCCTGTAGGTCCCGCTCCCACAACCTGAAAGCCCTCGACGCGTCGACTGCGCACGGCGTCGCCGAGCGATCCGGTGGCGGTCAGGGGCGATCGACGAGTTCGTCGCGCGCGGCGGGAATAGCGGCGTCTTCGCGGTGTCTTCGTACACGACCGTCTATCCACGCGCGACGACCAAAGTCGCAGAACGAGGGGAGTAACGAAATGAAAGGTCTCTACATCGGCGTTGCCGGAATCGCAGTAGCGCTGTCACTTGCGGTCGGTCTCGACGGCGCGCTGGCGTCGAATCACGTGGCGAGCGCCGCCCCGAGAATCGGGGCCGCAAGCTCTGGGCTCGGTCGCATCCTGGTCGACGGGCGCGGCCACACCCTCTACCTGTTCGAGAAGGACAAGCACGGCAAGAGCGCCTGCACCGGCCAATGCGCCGCCTTCTGGCCGCCGGTGATCGCATCCGGCAAGCCGGTCGCAGCGGCGGGAGCGAAGGCAGCACTGCTCGGGACGACGAAGCGGCCAGACGGACGCCAGCAGGTCACCTACAACCACCACCCTCTCTACACGTTCGTCAAGGACGTGCGGAGAGGGCAAACGAACGGCGAGGCAGTCAACGCCTTCGGCGCCGAGTGGTACGCGCTCTCGGCCGCAGGCGCCAAGGTCGACGACGGCAGCACCATGAGCACCGATCCGGCGGCCGGCGGCTACAGCAGCGGCTACGGGTACTAGGTCGAGCCACCAGAGGAGAGGGCTGCCCTCAGGCGGCCCTCTCCTCATCCGCCTTCCACAAACGAAGAAAGAGAGGACTACGACCATGGGAGAACCACTTGCCGAGACGAGCCTGGAGGATGAGCTATCGACGGCCACACCGCTCGTACTCATCCACTCCCGTCGCGAGCTCGCCCACCGCTTCGGCTCCGGCCTCGAAGTCACGCTCTACTGGTGCGCTTGGGACAACAGCACCAGCGTCCAGGTCCACCAATCCACGCCTGAAGAGACGCTGTTCTTCACCGTCGCGCGCGAGCACGCCCTCGACGCCTTTTACCACCCGTTCGCCTATCTATCGGGCGGCACGTAGGTAGGAATGGGGAGCTTCCAGCATCGGCGATGGTGATCGCATTACGGCGGGCGCCTTCAGGGGAAGAACGCGGTTTCCGGCCACTCGGATCCACCGCACTGGTCTGCACGCCCTTCCGCCCTTACAAGCAGGGGTCGCAGGTTCGAGCCCTGCACCGCCCATTCGGGTCGTCAGGATGCCCGACTCGTCTCCGCGTCTCTTTCGACCCGAAGTCGTTCGGGTGGGCTGGACGATCAAGTTCGCGCGGCTCTTCGGCCGGCGTTGACGCTTCTCAGACCGTGAGCCGAAGCGCGACGTCGTAGCGCGTGACCGAGGCGCGCCTGCCGGGCGTGTCGCCCGTCGGCATCGCGTTCAGCAGCTCGTCGCCCTTGCGGTAGTCCGCCTCGTTCTCGAAGAAGAGGATCGCGAGCGACTGCTCGGCCTCGGGGTCGTGCAGCAGGATGAACTCCTTCACCGGGAGGCCCTCGGGCGGATCCCCGTCGGACATCTCGCGCTTCATCTCCTCGATCCGGTCCTTGCCGACTCCTTCGAACGCCACGACGCGTGCCAGTGCCATCGTTCCGCCTCCCTGTTGGATTCCCGAGGGACAATACGACGGTCGATCGCCGAAGAGAAGCGATCCGGGAGCCCAGACCCTTGCTCATCCCGTGGCGTGGTCGACGATGAACGCCATGAACGGCTGGCCGTTCTTCGGCGCGACGTTGAAGTTGAGGCCCCAGTGTCCGACCATCACGAGCGCCGGCGCTGGATGCGAGTAGATCCCCGGCGCGGTCTCCGTGAGCTGGTACTCCTGATTCGTCATCTGCATGTCGAGCATCTCGAACTCGAGCGTGACGTCTGCCCCACGGACGGGCTGACCGTTCTTCGTCAGCTTCAGGGCGAAGGAGTTGGTCGCGACCGCCTTGTTCGGCGCGACGAGCACCTGCATCGTGTAGCCGTCCTGGTGAACGGTCGTCGCGACCTTCCCGGGACCCACGTGCGCAAGCGCCGAGCCCTCCTTGGCGAGTGCGGCCGCCGGCGGCGCGAGGCTCGACAGCACTGCGGCTGCGAAGAGCGCGGAGACGACGAGCAGCGTTTCGATCCGTACCGTGTTCCGCAGGAGCCGCGCGGCAGGAGCGCCTCGTTCGGGATCGACCTTCGCCGCGTCCAGTCGCGGCTTGGTGATGAGCAGGTTGACGGCGCCGCCCAGCATGGCGACCGCGAGCAGTCCAGCCTTGACGAGGATCGCCTTCCCGTACGACGTCTGCCACAGCGACGCGAGCGTCGGCATGTGGATGATCGTCGCGCCGATGCCGCTGCCGAGGAGCACCATCACGGAGACGAACGCGACGTTCGAGAAGCGCGGCACCGCGACTCCGAGCCCGGCCACCCGGTTCGACTTGCCGAGGCCCCACCAGAGGACGAGCAGGCCGATCAGCCCGCCCATCCAGACCGAGGCGGAGACGAGATGCAGCCAGTCGAGCAGCAGCGACAGCCCGCGCGGTGCGGTCTGCCCCGCGTGACCGGCGGTGCCTGGGATTAGCAGCACGGCGCCCGCTGCCAGGAGCGTGCCCGCGATCGCGCCCAGGTCGGCAATGGTGCGCCGTCGCGCCGGCCGGTCGAGCCAGAGTGTGATCCATGCCGCAACGCAGAACAGCGCGAAGCAGATTTCGAGGTCGACGTACGCGCGGCCGAATGCCGTGACGCGGAACAGCGGTATCAGCGAGCCGACCGCGAACGCCGACCGCAGCGAGTCGATCGAAGTCGCGATGTCGAGGTACACCGGTACCGCGATCAATCCGAGGATCGACATGATCACGAACGCGAGAGAAACCTTGCGCAGGCTCGTCCCTTCGACGCGCTTCGCGACCGGGCGTGCGATCAACATCCGAAGGACGAACAGCCCGATTGCGGCCATCACCGTCAGGAACATCGCCCAGCGCGCGATCAGCAACCGGGTCGTCGTCGCCGTCTGCGAGATCTTCGGGACGACGAACTGTGGCGCCGGTCCTTCGTTCGGCCCGATCGCGAACGTGAACGCACCCTGGACCGGGTGGCCGTCGACCGAGATCGCCCGCCAGTAGACGAGGTACCACCCTTCGGGCAAGTGCGGCTTGAGGGGGACGACAAGCGTGTCGGGGTTCGCGGGCGAACGAGTCGGCGGGCCGGTTGCCTGCTGATGGCCGGCAGCGTCGGTGACAGAGATGGTGGCGAAACGGGGCTCGACCGCCTCGTCGAAGGTGAGGGCGACCTCCGGGGGCGAGGCGGTCAGCACGACACTGGCCTGCGGCACCGTCTTGACGATGTACGCGTGCGCCGACGCCGTGCCGGCGAACGCCAACGCGGCCGCGACCACGGCCAGCAGCCAGCCGACCCGCCCCCGAGGCGTCATGCGATCTGCCTCGAGCTCCCGCGCGCGAGGAGGGCTCCGATTGCGACGAGGAGCGCGACCGCCCCGAGCGCGATCGCGACGATCGTCAGCGTGCTCGTGCTCCCGCCGCCGAGCGAGCTCTTCGCTTCGATTGTCGGAGCGGGCGCGGCCGAAGATTCGGGTCCCGACCAGTCGACGATCGAGCCGTCCGAGTACGTCTGCACGACCTGGAAGGTGTAGGTGCCGGCCGACGCCGGCTGCGCAAGGAACTGGAACAGGGAATCTTCACCGGTCGGTGTGTGCCCGCCCGTCCACGTCACCTTCTGGATGACCGCGTTGTCGCCGGAGCCGGTCTGCTGAAGCTGCTGCGTCCAGCCCGCAGGAGGCGGGACGAACGAGTCGATCCCGAAGCCCTTCGGCACCGTCATGACGATCTTCGTCGTCGTGAGGTTCGCCTTCTCCGTCGGGACGGCGAGGCTGAAGAGCTGCAGCTCCTTCGCCAGCGACACTGGTGGGCTGACGCGCGCGTGCGCGAAGGCCGACGACGCGAAGACGAGCGCCGCCCCGGCGACCACACCCAGGCAGCCCGCCCGGGTTCTGAGATTGCTCATGCCGATGTCTCCTCTGACGTGTTCGGATCGCGGCGCCCGAGAGATGTGCGGCGTCGCCCGGCCTGCTAGCCCAGAGGAGCGGGAGGAGCGCGACCGGCTGCCCCGAGCGCGAGCGGCGCCGGCCGGAGAAGGAGAGCGCTCGAGGCCCACGCAGGCCGCGACGAGGGACGCCCGAGGGCCGTTCTGCCGTCACGATTGCGGGCGATGACGGCGGCGACCGCGTCGGCCGCGCGCCCGAGCATCCGGGCGACGGCGTACGCCACGAGGCCGAGCGGCACCTGCAGGAGGAGGCCGCGCCAGAATGTCGGCGCCTCGACCGCCCACCAGGGGAACGACCCGGTGGCGATCAACCGCTCGAGATGCTCCTGGAACACGAAGCCGACGGCCGGCAGCCAGAGGAAGACCCACGCCGGCAGACTGCGGCCGGCGTTCCCTCGGACGCCGTCCCAGACGAGGACCAGCAGGACCAGCAGCTCGAGCCCTGCGAGGAAGCTGAGCAGCATCGGCGCGTACCCGAGGTAGCCGTGACCGGTGTGCGCGAGGATCGCGTCCCTGACATCCGCGATCGGGTAGGCCCACCAGTAGGCGAGCCCGTGCGCGACCTGCGAGCCGACGACGATCAGCGGCAACGCCAGTAGCCAGGTCAGCACACGACGCACTTCGCGCATTGTGCCTGGCGTGTGGGAGAGTCGCCCAGGCGGGCGGAGCGCTAAGCTCGGCCGCATGAGCTCTCCGGATACCACGCTCGAGCGCGGGGCGACACGGGACGAAGCCCGCGTCCTCTTCAGTCAGACCATGGGCCTGGTCGCCGTCACCGCTGCGCTGTTCGCGCTCGGTGCCTATCTCGGCCGGAACATGTCGCAAGGGGCGGGCTTCCTGTGGTTCATCGCCGCGTTCGTCTGTCTGCTCGGGATGAACTTCGCGATCCGGCGGTCGGAGCAGCTCGCGATCGGGCTCCTGTTCGCGTTCGGGGTGCTCGTCGGGCTCGGCACGGCACCGACAATCGCGTTTTACGCGAGCACGAATCCGCAGGCCGTCTGGCAGGCGGGCGGCGCGACGGCGCTCTTCATCGCAGGATTCGGCGCGGCGGGCTACGCGACCCGGCGCGACCTCCAGCCGCTCGCGCGCGTTCTGTTCTGGGCGCTGCTCGCGCTGATCGTGTTCGGGATCGTGACGATCTTCGTGCGGATCCCGAACGGCCAGCTGATCTACGCGATCCTCGGCCTCGTCGTATTCGCAGGATTCACGATGGTCGACTTCCAGCGGCTGCGGCGCACGAAGGACATCCGCGTCGCGCCACTGCTGGCCGCTTCGATCTTCCTCGACATCCTCAACGTCTTCCTCTTCTTCCTCTCGATCTTCGGCCGCCGCAACTAGCGGCTCCCGTCGCGGCTGGCGCTCCCGCCGCTGATCGCGGCGACGACGTCCACGCGCGAGGTCTGCTGCAGCGGGGTGTCGAGCGACGCACGCGTGCGATCGACGTACACGTGGATGTGCATGCGGAGCGCCGGCCCCGGCTCGCACAGCCGATCGCGCACGCCAGGCCAGCGCGCCTCGAGCACGTCGATCGCTCCGTCGACGGACGCCGCGTCGACATCGATGCGGCGCGGCAGGTCCGGGAAGAGCGGGGTCAGCGTCGTCGGGAGGTGCAACTCGGCCATCAGTCGAGCACGGCCACCTCGACCGACGAGATGCCCGGCAGGTAGCCCGCGATCTCCGACCAGCTGTCGCCCTCGTCCGGGCTCGCGAACACCTGGCCCGTGCTCGTCCCGAAGTACAGCCCTGGCGCGTCATAGGAGTCGATCGTCATCCCCTCACGCAACACGCCGACATGGGCTCCGTGTTGCGGCAGGCCACGCTCGAGGCGTTCCCAGCTCGAGCCGGCATCCTTCGTGCGCCACACGGCAGCGCGTCCGTCGGGCATGCAGCGAGCATGGCCAGGGTCGAGCGGGATCACGTAGAACGTGTCCCGGTCGTGCGGGTGCGCTGCGGCGGCGAACCCGAAATCGGTCGGCAGTCCGTCGGTGATCTCCGTCCACGACTCGCCGCCGTCGTCGCTGCGGTGCATGCCGCAATGATTCTGCTGGTACATCCGCTTCGGGTCGGCCGCCGACCGCACGAGCTTGTGCACGCAGAACCCGACCTCCTCGTGCTCGCGCGGCCAGTCCGCGCGGAGCCCCCGGTTCCGCGGTGTCCACGACACGCCGTCGTCGGTCGTCTCGAACAGGCCGATGCCCTGCACGATTGCCCAGAAGCGCGAGTCGACGTCCTCGTCGAACATCAGCGCCGACAGACCGAGATGTCCCGGTGGCTGGTTCGCCGGGTCGTCCCAGCCCTCGCTGCCGGGCTCGCCAGCGAGCGTCGAGAGCACGCCCCACGTCTCGCCGCCGTCGCGACTCTCGAAGATCCCGGGAGCCTCGACGCCGGCCAGGACGCGGCCGGGCGACACGGCGAGCGTCGCGATCTTCGACAGCGTCCGGCCCCCGTCGGGATACGAGATCCCCTCGCTCGACAGCGACCACGTCTCCCCGAGATCGGGGCTGCGCCAGACGGCCGAGCCGTGCCATTCGCTCGCGCCCGCGGCGTAGATGGTCTGTGACGCCGGATCGAAGACGGCGTGGAAGATCGGCCAGCCCTCGCAGTAGGGACCGCGGAGCCTCCAGTCGCGCCGATCCCCGTCGCTCTCGAGCACGAAGCAGCCCTTGCGGGTTCCGACCAGCACCATTGTCGACGCCACCTCGAATGCACCTCCCGATCGTGTTGTGGCCATTCTCGCGCTTCCACTGGACGGGAAGCGTCGACGATTCAGACCCTGCATCACCCCGAAACTCATCGTTCGCCGTTTCGCCGCCCATACTGAGGGCATGACGGCCAAGCGCGTCGCCTCCCGGGCCTCGGTTCTCGTCCTCGGCACGGCGCTTCTGTGGCTGGGCTGGAGTGCCGCCGCGCAGACGGCCACGGTTCGCGGGACGGCGGGGCCGAACGTGCTCCGCGGCACGAAACACGCGGACACGATCTACGGCGGAGCCGGACGCGACACGCTCTACGGCCTCCAGGGCAACGACACGCTGTACGGCGGCCCCGGCAACGACACGATCTACGGCGGCCCCGGCAACGATCGCATCTTCGGTGGGCCCGGCAACGACACGATCTACGGCGGCCCGGGCAAGGACACGATCTCGTGTGGGCCTGGGCGCGACATCGTCCATGCCGACGCACAGGACCGCGTCGCCCCCGACTGCGAGGTCGTGATCCGGCCGAGGAAGAAGACGCCGGGCCCGCCGCCGACCACGCCCGCGCCGCCCGCGCCGCCGCCGACGACCACGGCGCCTGCGCCGCCGACGACCACGGTCGCGCCGCCCACGACCACCACGCCCCCGACCACGACGACTCCGCCCCCGCCCTCGACCTGCGGCCAGGGACCGCAGAGCTACCGCTACAGCGTCGTGAACGAAGCGCTCGCAAGCTCCTCGGTCAGCGTGACGATGACGATCAACCAGCTGCCGAGCTATCCGGCCGTCGGCGACCATTCGCTCGCTTATGTCGGCGTCACCTACGGAGTGACCGCGAACGGCTGCTACGCGGTCGGGTGGCTCCAGGGCGGGATCTGGCGCGGTGAAACGCCGTACGACCCCGACAACGGTTCGGCGTTCCTCTACGTCGAGTCGCAGACGGTCGGCTCCGGCTACCGCCTGATCAAGCTGGCAAATGTCTCGGTTCCGTCGACGCACACGTTCACGCTCGATCAGGTGGCCGGAACGACGTGGGGGATCTGGGTCGACGGCACGTTCATCGCGTCGGTGGCGCTCGACCAGGCGCCTGCGGCGTTCTCGACCGCCGCGGAGGACTACAGCGTCGACGGCGTTGCCTGGCCATCATTCGACTGGACGTTCGCCAGCGCGAGCCCTCCGTTCGCGCACGCACCGACCGGCCTGCTCCCGAGCGACTCCTTCACCGGCACCGGCTGGCACACGAGCCAGTAGGTGCTCGCGACGAGAGGCCCGCTTCGGGGCCCCTCGATCGCTCGGGTCCGGCGTCCGGCTAGCGGAGCGTCTGCGACCGGTGGTACAGCGTGAGGGCTGCCGCGGCGAGCCGGCTGCGCAGCGCGGTCGCGTCGGAGCGGCCGACGCCGGTGATCTCGATCAGGTACTGAAACCGTCCTTCGGTGAAGGCGACCTCGATGCGCGACCCGGAGCCGTGGGGCAGCGAGTAGCCGTGGCTTCCCGGGATCGACGGCACCTCGAACTGCGAGAACGCGGCGCCGAGGACGCGGGCGCGGCCGAGCTCTGCCCGGGCCTCGCGCTGCGCGCCTGCGGCCGAGCCGAACTGCGCGACGACGCTCCACCCGTGGGTCTCGGAGTCCCTGGAGCGAAGCGGCTCGCGCAGCCCGTTCATGAAGCCGTTGCTCGACAGCTGGGCCGCCGGGGCGGGGGGCGTCGCCCATCGCGTGGCCGACGTGACCGCGACCGGGCAGGTCACCGACCAGAAGCCCTCGAGGTCGCCGAGCTGCAGGACACGGTTGTAGAGCGGGGCGGTCGACGACGATGCGTTCGGCTGACCGGGCGTTCGCGCGAGGGCGGCTCCGCCGGCCGCCAGAGCGACCATGCAGCAGGTGACGACGAGAGCGAGCTTCGTTGAATGCCGTGCATACATGACCTTCCTCCTTGACTCGTGAGATCCGGTTGCCTGCGCCGTGTTCATGTGAGCCACGCTAGGAGCCGGTGGTTCGCGCGTCGCTCGTGCCCACGACAGAAGAAATGTCAAATGGGCGACACTCGTCGTAGACTCGAGCCATGGAGTGGGAGCTCCTTGCGGGCGTGCCGGCCGAGGACGCGCGGCGCGTGCTCGCGATCGGGCGCCGCCGCACGTTCGGGCGTGGTGAAGTCGTCTTTCACGAGCTCGACCTGCCCGACTCGCTGCACCTCGTTGCGGCGGGCAGGTTCGCCGTGCGCCGCACCACGCCGCTCGGCGAGGACTCGCTGCTCGCGATCCGCGGGCCGGGCGACTTCTTCGGTGAGCTGGCACTCGTCGCGGGCGGGAGCCGGTCCGCAACCGTGCAGGCGCTCGAGGCGGCCGAGACGCTCGCCGTCTACCGCTCCGACTTCGAGGAGCTCCGCCGCCGCTACCCGCAGGTCGACCGGGTGCTCGTCGTGATCCTGGCGCGGGAGGTGCAGCGCATGGACGACCTGCTCAGCGAGTCGTACTACGTCAGCGCCGAGCGTCGCGTCCTTCGTCGGCTGCTCGAGGTCGCCGACGCCTACGGCGGAGCCGATGTCCCCCTGACCCAGGAGCAGCTCGCGGCGCTCGCGGGCACCTCACGCGCGACCGTCAACGCCGTCCTCTCGGCCGAGCGGCAGCGGGGGACCGTGACGCTCCGGCGCGGACGGACGACGCTGGGCGACCCGGCCGCGCTTGCACGCCGGGCCGGGATCTCCGCCCGACACTAGAGGCTCGATCGAGCCGCGCCCACCTCAGCTCGCGGAGCGGCGGGGTGGGAAGCGCCCCCCTCGGCGCACCCCACCCAGCCGTCCGGACCGGTGACCGCTCAGTGGTGGCCGTGACCGCTGATGTGATCGAGCGTGTTGACGCCGTTCATCAGCGAGCAGTGGATCTCGACCCGATCGCCCATCTTGTACTTCGCGTTCACGGCGGCCGAGTCGTTCGGCGCGATCATGCACTGAAGCCCGGCGACGGTGATCGAGTTGCCCGTCAGTGTGGAGATCGTGCCGCGCGCCGCGCTCTTCTCCGGCTTGGGCGAGCTCTTCGGCGCGCACTTGGCCGGGCCGAGCTCGGCGGCGTTGCCGCCGGCGGTGCCCCCGCCGATCTTGCCGTTCGAGAAGCCGCCGCTCGCGCTGAAGCCGGCGGACAGGTTCGCGACCAGCCGTGCACCCGGGTTGCGGGCGACGCCCGTTGCGAACCCTGCGATGTTGCCGCCCGTGTACACCGCCGAGTAGTTCGCGAATGTGTTGCGCCCGCCCGAGACGTCGATGCGGAGCTGACCGTCCACCACGCCGATGTCGTCGGTCGTGTTCACGACGCTGCGGGCGCTCAGCGTGATCGCGCCTGTCAGATCGGGATCGCCAGTGGCGGTGCCGGTGTAGCGGCCGTTCGTGATCGTGATCGACTTCCCGTCCGTGGTCGTGCACGTCTTGCTCGACGTGCTCGAGCCGGTCGCCTGGAAGGTCGCGGCGACTGCCTTCGCGCTCTTCCCGCCGTTGATGCCGTGGGCGACTGCGATGCTCGTTACGAGCAGTGCTGCGAGTCCCGCAGCGATGAACGTGAGTCTGCGCATGAATCCTCCTGGTTCGGGATGACCCTGCGCGAAGAATCCGGGCCGACGGTACGCGGCGTGCTACGCGGACGTAAAAGGCTCGTAAATCGAACGCGACGAGCCGGTCGCAAATCCCGCGCAAATCTCCTGAAATCGACTCGAGATTTCTATCGAAAACGGTTGTCGGTTCAGTTCGTCTGCGGACGTGTCGATAATCCCGTCCGTGAGGCGGACCCCCCAACGCCTGCTCGCGCTCGCGCTGGTTTTCGCGGCCGGCCTCCTGCTCGCCATCGTGCCTGGGCCCTCGAAGGCCCATGCCGACAACGTCTGCGCCCCCGACTCGTCATGGGGGACGAACAACTCGAGCTTCGCCGCGCAGGTTCTGACGCTCGTCAACCAGCACCGCGCATCGATCGGCGTCGGTCAGCTGTCGAGCGATCCCGCGCTCACCGCCTCCGCGGTGTGGAAGTCGATGAACATGGCGGGCTTGAACTACTTCGACCACAACGACGATCCGATCGGTCGTACGGTGGCGCAGCGGCTGAGCGCCTGCGGCTGGCCGTCGAACCTCGGCTGGGGCGAGAACATCGCCTACGGCTACTCGACGCCGGCCGACGTGATGAACGCCTGGCTCAACTCACCCGGTCACAAGGCGAACATCGAGAACCCGTCGTACACCTCGAGCGGCATTGGTGTCGCTGCGAATGCGCAAGGTGTCTACTACTGGACGCAGGACTTCGGCCAGGGCTCGAGCGGCAGCAGTCCGCCGCCCGCGACGACCGCCCCGCCGGCCACGACCACGAGGCCGCCTCCTCCGGCGACGACGGCACCGGCGACAACCACGCGCCCGACGACCACCGCGCCCACCACCCCGGCGCCAGCGCCGACGACGACCGAGAAGACGACGACGCACGAGACGACGACGACCATCGACGTCCCGAAGCCGGTGCGGGTCGATGCGGCGGCGCCGAAGGCTCACAAGGCCAAGAAGGCCCACAAGACGCGCAAGGCGCGGAGGTTCACGGCGGTGGTCGTCGTTCCGCCGCACGGCTACCTCAAGCTCGGCGAGCTACGGCACCTCTAGCAGTCGCGGGCTCGAGGACGCGAGCACCGGCGACCATCCGCTCCGGGTCCGACGAGACCCGGTAGTCGACGTCGGCCTCTGGGCCCACACGAGGCGCCGCACCCCTGGCAGCCCTGTGGCCGACGTCGACCTGGTGGCGGTCCCGGCTGCTCGCGTCCACGAGTCCGGTTGTTCCCTCCCAAGTAAGCGGACGATGGCACACCCCGTTCGCCGTCGCGCCGGCTGTTCAGCCGGTTTCGGGCGAGACCTGCGGCTTGCCCCTTTCGAGGGATGGGTCGTGCATTCGGTACGGTCGCGCCGATGGACGCCGCCGACGCGAAGCTGGTCGCAGAGCTCCGGGCCGGCGACGAGGACGCGTTTCGCCGCCTCGTCGCCGAGTGGCACCCGATGCTGCTCCGCGTCGCCCAGATCTTCGTGCCGTCCCGCGCAGTCGCCGAGGAGGTCGTCCAGGAGACGTGGCTCCGCGTGCTCGGCGCCCTCGATCGTTTCGAGGGGCGCTCGTCGCTGCGGACGTGGGTGTTCCGCATCCTCGTCAACACGGCGAAGACGCGAGCCCAGCGCGAGGGTCGCGTCATACCGTTCTCGGCGCTCAACGACCCAGGCCGGATTCCCGAGCCGGCGGTCGACCCCGACCGGTTCCTCGACGCCGACCACGAGCGCTTCCCCGGCCACTGGTCGTCGCCTCCGCGCGCGATGCCCGAGGAACGGCTGCTGGCCGCCGAGACGCGCGGCGTGATCGCGGCTGCGATCGACGAGCTGCCCGCGGCCCAGCGCGCGGTGATCTCGCTCCGCGACGTCGCCGGCTGGGACTCCGCCGAGGTGTGTAACGCTCTCGACCTCACGGAGGTCAATCAACGTGTGCTCTTGCACCGGGCGCGGGCGAAGGTGCGGCGCGCGCTCGAGAACTATCTCGCCCCGGAGGACGCATGACCGTCGCGGATGCGATCAACTGCCAGGAGCTGGTCGAGCTCGTGACCGACTACCTCGAGGGCGCCCTCGAGGCGGCCGACCTGCGGCGATTCGACGAGCACATCGCGACCTGCGGCAAGTGCACCGAGTATCTGGCGCAGCTGCGCGCGACGATCGAGGCCGTCGGGCGGATCACGCCCGAGGACGTCTCGCCCGAGGCCGAGCAGGAGCTGCTCGACGTCTTCCGCGACTGGTTCGCGGAGCAGGCTTCTTAACACTCACCTCAAAGAGGGTGGCTACGGTGGCCGCGGGTCGCCCAGGGAACGAACTGAGGAGGTTGTTCATTTTGCAACGGGGCTTGCTTCGCTTCGCCATGTTCGTCGTCGTCGCGCTCGCCGCGATTCCCGCCGCCACGGCGCGGGCCGCGCAGCAGATGCCGGTCGGCTTCTTCGACGACGTCAGCTTCCGATTCTCGCCGCAGCATGAGGTGAATCTGACGGCCGCTGCATCGACCGGCGCCTCGGTGATCCATACGACGGCGAACTGGGCGGCGATCGCTCCGACGAAGCCCGCCGACCCGTCGGACGCGAGCGACCCCGCATATCACCTGGCCGACCTCGACGACCTGGTCGGGACGGCGAGTCGCGACGGCATGCGCGTGATGATCAACGTGACCGGAAGCCCGAAGTGGTCGAACGGCGGTCATTCACCGAATTACATGCCGACCATCTCCGCTTTCGGGACGTTTGTGCGCATGCTGGCGACGCGCTACGACGGTCGTACCGGGCACGGCGCAGTCGGGCTCTGGTCGATCTGGAACGAGCCGAACCTGCAGCAGTTCCTCTACCCGCAGTTCAGAGGCAAGACGATCGTCAGCGTGGCGAACTACGCGAAGCTCCTCAAGGCGGGATATGCGGCGATCAAGTCGGAGAACCCGGCCGCGCTCGTCGCGGCCGGCGAGACCTCGGCGCAGGGTCGAGACCAGCCGTTGGCCGGCGCCAGCCAGACCGTCGCGCCGGGGACGTTCGCCCGCCTGCTCGCGAAGCAGAAGGTGAAGTTCGACGCCTGGGCACACCACCCGTATCCGACCTCCCCGAGCGCGAAGCCGCTCGAGCAGGTTCGCTATCCGAACGTCACGCTGTCGCAGTTGCCGCGCTTCGAGAAGGACTTGAAGACCTGGTACCACCATGCGGTTCCGGTGTGGATCACCGAGTACGGGCACGAGACGAAGCCCGGAGAGCCGAAAGGGGTGACGCCCGCGAAGCAGGCTGCCTACGCGAAGCAGGCGCTGAGCGTCGCGCGCCAGGACCCGAACGTCCAGATGTTCATCTGGTTCACATTCCGCGACAACGCGGGCAACCCGTGGCAGAGCGGGCTCGAGAATCCGTCGGGCTCGCACAAGCCCTCGTACGCGGCGTTCTCCTCGCTCGCCCGCCTGATCGACGGCACGACGCAGACCGTCAAGGCCGGCAAGCCGCCGGCCGTGAAGGTCTTCGTGCCGTATCTCTCGCTACTACGACGCTCCAGGCACGACGCTGGGCATGGCGTACCGGGTCCTGGACGGCGCGAAGCAGGTTGCGGCCGGACAGCCGACGGCGCCCCTCGGTGCCGATCAGTCGGCGTCGTTCATCGCGAACTTCGTGCCTGTCAAGGGTCACACCTACAAGGTCAGCGTGGTTGTCAACGACCCGAACGGCCACCAGCAGACGCGCACGGCGACACTGGTCGCTTCGTAATCGGCGGTCAGCTCTTCCGGATCGCGTAGATCACGCCTCGGCCCCAGTCGGCGACCAGCAGGTCGCCGGCCGGGTCGACGGCGAGCGCGAGCGGATGGTCGAAGCCGGTGGCGAACGTCGACACGCGACCGCGTCGGATCTCCACGAGGCGCGCGCCCGTGCTTCTGCGAGAGGTACTCGCCCCATTCGGCGACGAAGAGGTTCCCGCGCCACGAGGCGATCCCGTCGGCCGAGGAGTGCGGCTCGAGGTACGCGATCGGCTTCGTCACGCCCGCGCACTTGCCGGTGAGCCGCTTCAGGGCGAAGCTCGGCCAGCAGTCGGGCCAGCCGAAGTCGTCGCCGCGGTGCACGATCACGAGCGCTCTCGGCCGGCTCGCCGTCGCCGAGCGTGTCGCGGCCGTTGACGGTCGCGTACAGCGTGCGACCCGACGAACAGCAGTCCGTACGGGTTGCGCAGCCCGCGCGCGACGATGCGCAACCCCGTTCCGTCGGGGCGGAACGAGAGGATCGTCGCGCTGCGCGGGTTGCGCTCGACGCACGCGTCGCAGGTCGAGCCGGACCCGAGGTAGAGCCTGCCGTCGGGCCCCGCGACGATCGCGTCCTGCTGGTGCAGCTTGTAGGGAAGGCCTGAGAGCACGACGCGTAGGCGCCGGCCGTTCACGCCGAACGCGTCGACGCGACCACTCTGCGACACGTAGAGCGTCCGCCCGCGCCACAGCAGGCCGAGCGGCACGAGGAGGTTCCGGAGAAACGGCTTCGGTCGTGTCGTCCCGCGCGCGACCGACACCACCGAGCCGATGTCCTCGGAGACGTAGAGCCTGCTGTCCGGGCCGAACGACATCGCGGTCGGGTGCACGAGGCCACGCGCGTAGATCGACGCGCGGTAGCCGGCCGGAACGTGCAGCGCGGCCACGCAGGGCCGCGACCAGCTGCGATCTTCATGCACGCACCAGCCGCAGCACGATCGCGACGGCAGCGACCGCTGCGACCACCCCGCAGCGGCGACAACGACGCCGGCGGACGCCGACACGGCGGCCGCGCCGAGCAGGACGAAGTCGACGAGCAGGGCGCCGACGACGAGCGCGCCGATCACGCCGGCGCGCCAGAGGACGAGTCCGCGCTCGGTCTCGATCCGCGTCGTGCCCGATCGACCACGTGGCGAGCTCGGCCGACAGCAGCAGCAGCTGCCCCGACGATCGCGGCGCCAGCCGTCGACGACCGGGTTGCCCTCGCGGCCGACCAGATACGCGGCCGCCGGCGAGCAGGATCGACCACGGGATCGCGATTGGCCGGCGCCGCGCCAGCCCGAAGAGCAGCATCAGGAGCGGCGCACGCCGACGACGCCCGCGGCGAGCGTGCGCGAGGCTGCCGCCGTGCGCGACGGCGTCGACGCCGGCGACCGCCAGGGCGGCCAGCGAGCCGAGCCGCGGTCGTCAGACGCGTGCGAGACGGCCGCTGCGCCTGAATGCCCTCACCTCCTCGAGTACGGCCTGGAGCCTGCTCCGGCGTGCCACTCGGCCACGGCGACGCCCGACCGCTGAGCGTGTGCCGAGAGCGCCTCGCGACGCAGCTCCCAGATGTCGTAGGCGATCGCGTCGATTCCCGACTCGGGCCGCGTCGTGAACGGGATCGGCGAGACGTCGATCACGGCCGAGATCGAAGCCCGCGCGCGCGCAGATCGAGCAGCGCGCCGACCGAGCGCGCGGTCGAGGAGCGGCGACAGCGCGATCACGAGTGCGCTCGGCGGCAGCGTGCGGCGCGGGATCACGTCGATCTCCTTCCAGTAGTACGAGAGCACGATCTGCGTGTCGAGCAGCGCGTCGACGATGCTGTAGAGCTGCACCGTGCCGATGCCCGGCAGCGAGCCAGCGCAGGATGCCGCCGAAGCTGATCAGCCCGACCCGGTCGCGCGCGACCGACGTAGGCGTCGGCGAGCGCAGCGGTCGCGCGCACCGCGAGATCGAGCGTGCTCGTCGCCGCCGCGCCGCGCCTCGGCGAACGCGTCGACGAACAGGATCGACGTCGGTGTTGCGCTCGGGATGGCTCTCGTTCACCCACAGCTCGCCGCGGCGTGCGCTCGCCCGCCAGTTCACACGCTTGCAGCGGGTCGCCCGGCGCCCACGGCGCAGATCGGCGAACTCGATTCCCTCGCCCTTGCGGCGCGACACCTCGTCTCCGCGCGAAGAGCTGCGTCTCGCGCGGCCGCAGGACGCGGCGCAGAGCCTCCTCGCGCGGATAGACGCGCAGGTCCTGGCGTGCGTCGGCGGTCGACCTCCCAGACCAGGAACCCGAGCGGATCGTGCGCACGCAGGTAGACGCGGACCGAGCGACGTGCCCGCCCCAGCGCGACGCGCGCAGCGGAGCTCGAGCTCGCGCCGCTCGCCCGCCGCAGCCGGAGCGCGACCGGGTTGTGCCCTTCGACGAGCTGGACCCCGTCGGGGCAGCCGGAGGAAGACGTCGAGCCGGTCGACCGGCGTCGCGCGCCGTCAGGCCGATCGCGCGCGTCGATCTCGTCGCCCTCGAGCGCCCGCTCGTCGTCGAGCTCGACCGCGACGGTGAAGCGTGGCGGTCGTCGCGAGTGCGAGCCCGGCGGCGAGCGCGAGCAGGAACGGCGCGGTGAGCGCCACCAGCTCGGGGCGCCCGAACACGAGCGCGGTCAGCAGCCCGACCGCCGACAGGCTCGCGTAGAGGCGAGCTTCGGGGTCGAGAGCCTCTTCACGCCGTGGCGAGGTCTTCCGCGGCGGGCGTCGGCACCGTCTCGAGCCGCTCGCGCACGACGTCCTCCGGCCGAGATGCGCTGCACCCAGAGCTCGGGACGGAGCGTGAGGCGATGGGCGAGCGCGGGCACTGCGACCGCCTTCACGTCGTCGGGCGTCACGAAGTCTCGGCCGGCGAGCGCGGCGCGGCAGCGCGACAGCTTCAGCAGCGCGAGCGATCCGCGCGGCGAGGCGCCGACCTGCACGGCCGGCGCGTCGCGGGTCGCGTTGACGATGTCGACCATGTAGAGCCCGACGGGCTCCGACACATGCACCTCCTCGCACGCGGCTTGCAGCTCGAGCAGCGTCTCGCGATGTCGACGAGCGGCGAGAGCTCACCTCGTCCTGCCGCCGCTCGGCGCGCTCGGCGAGCACCTGCCACTCGTCCTCTCGCGACGGATAGCCGACCGACATGCGGAGCAGGAAGCGGTCGAGCTGCGCCTCCGGCAGCGGATAGGTGCCCTCGTATTCGATCGGGTTCTGGGTCGCGAGCACGAGGAACGGCGGCCCGAGCGGGCGCGTCGAGCCCTCGCTCGTCACCTGACGCTCCTGCATCGCCTCGAGCAGCGCGGCCTGCGTCTTCGGTGGGGCGCGGTTGATCTCGTCGGCGAGCAGCAGGTTGGTGAAGATCGGGCCCGGCCGGAACTCGAAGTCGCCGTCGCGCTGGTTGTAGATCGAGGATCCGGTGACGTCCGAGGGCATCAGGTCCGGCGTGAACTGGATGCGCGAGAAGTCCATCGACGTGGCCTGGGCGAACGACCGCGCCATCAGCGTCTTCGCGAGGCCCGGATAGTCCTCGATCAGCACGTGGCCGTCGGCGAGCACGCCGAGCATCAGCAGCTCGAGCGCGTCGCGCTTGCCGATGACGGCCTTCTCGATCTCGTCGAGGATGGTGCCGGCCACCCGGCCTACGTCGGCGAGCTGCATGAGCGCTCACAACCTTTCCAGGTCGGCGACGAGGGCGCGCAGGTCGGCCTCGGAGATGCCCGGGGCGAAGCGGTCGTCCGGCGCGGGGCGATCCGGCCGCAGCAGTTCCCACCAGCGTCCGAGTGTCTCGGGCGACGGAGTCTTGCCGCTCCGCTCGAGCCGCGCGGTTGCGATCTCGCGCAGATGGGGAAGCAGCCGGAAGTGCAGGTCGAAGCTCGAGGCGCGCGCGAGTGTCACTTCGCGCTCCATCCGCTCGAGGTCCGGCAAGCCGCGTCGGCCGCTCGACGGCGTCCATCAGCGCGGCCTCGAAGCGCGACTGGTATCGCCGCGCAACGGCATCGTCTGCGCCCACCACGACCCCGAGCATGACGATCCCGCCGACGACGAGCACGTAGATGTGCAGCGCGGTCGTGCGGACGTCCGGATGTGCGAGCACCGCGTAACCGGCAGCGATCGTGGCGAGCGCCGCGAGCACCCCGAGGTCGAAGAGGTGCCGCCTCATGCCGCCGCTGCCTGGAGGTCGTCGCGGATCTCGAGCAACGCACCTATCGCCTCACCCTTCATCGACGCGGTGATGTCGTGCCGACTGAACTTGGCGAGCTCGAACAGGTCGGTCAGGCGGACGACCGCATCCGCGCGGGCGGTGAGGCCGAGCAGGATCCGGCGCAGATACTCGACCGGCGTCTCGCTCGCCCGCCGCCGGAGCCCGTGCCGGGCGAGGACCGACTCCATCCGCGCGTAGGCCGCGATCACCGCGCGGCGCGCGTCGGGCTCGGCTTCGAGGTCGTCGATCGCGTCGCCGATCGACGACGCGAGGTCGGCCCCCACGTCGGAGGCGGCCTCCATCGGCTTCAGTCCTTTCGGACGGCGTCGTCGCGTCACGAACAGCACGACCGCGGCGACGGCAAGAGCGACGACGGCGATCCAGAAGACCAGCCATTCGAAGCGGGGCTCGAGTGCGTGGTGTGCTCCCGAGGCGCCCGTTCCCGAGCCGCTGCCGGCAGGCCGAAAGGGCGTCACGTGAATACCGAACAGGTGTCCGTGGTGGGTTCGGAGGTAGACGATCAGGAAGCCCGCGGCGCCAAAGAGGAACACCATCCCGATCTGGTAGAGCACTCGCAGCGGGAAGCTCCGAGGCTTCCCGAGCTCGGTCTCGCGCATCTGGATCAGGAAGGCGTAGATCGTGACCGGGATCATCAGCGCGAACACGATCAAGAACGCACTCAACGCATAGCTCGTGTAGCTCGACGTCGGCGAGGCGTGGGAGTGATGACCGAAGCCTGCCCGGCTCGCGAGCGCGACGATCGCCAGCAGCACGACGAGTGCGCCGGCAACGAGCGCCAGGCGGGCGCCCCGGCCCCGCGGCTCCCCGAACGGCTCCATCTGCCGAGTTTTAGACGTAAACCTGGTGCGCCGGTCGGTAGGGTTGCACGCGTGGCTGCGCTCGACGGCAAGCGTGCGATCGTCACCGGTGCGTCGAGCGGCATCGGCGCGGCCACCGCGCGCGCGCTGGCGGAGGCCGGCGCCCGGGTGGCCGGAGGCGCCCGGCGTACCGAGCGCCTCGAGACGGAGCTCGCACTGCCTCTGGACGTCGTCGACCCGGAGTCGTGCAAGCGCTTCGTCGAGCAGGTCGTCGAGGAGCTCGGGGGAATCGACATCCTGGTCAACAACGCCGGTCTCTCACGGGGCCGCGACCCGGTCTGGGAGGCGAGCGAGCAGGACGAGCGCGAGGTGATCGAGACGGACGTGCTCGGGCTGATGCGGATGACGCGGCTGTGTGTCCCGTACCTCGCCGCCGACGGCGGCGGTCATATCGTCAACCTCGGCTCGGTCGCCGGAATCTGGTCGTATCCCAACGGATCGTCGTACGTGGCCGCCAAGTTCGCGGTGCACGGGTTCACGCGGGCCCTGCGCGACGACCTGCACGGGAAGCCCGTCCGCGTCACCAACGTCGCGCCGGGCCTGGTCGAGACCGAGTTCTCGGAGGTGCGCTTCCACGGCGACCGTGACCGCGCGGCGGCGGTGTACTCGGACGTGGCGATGGGCGGGCCGCTGCACGCTGAGGATGTCCGCGACTGCATCATGTTCGCGCTCACCAGGCCGCCGCACGTGAACGTCGACGAGATCGTGCTGATGGCGCTCGCCCAGACCTCGGGCGGCAACATCCTGCGCGAGCCCTGAGCGTTCAACCGCCGAGGTCGCGCTTGGTCGTCCAGTAGCGCTCGAGGCCGACCCACGACTGCCAGAGCGGCGCCACCTGGTCGTAGTCGTCGGCATCGGCTCCCTGCGTCGGCACGGGCCGCGGCGACGAAGTCGTCCTGGCTCATTCCGCTGCCGACTCGATCCGCCCACGTGTCGAGCTCGGTCTCGAGCCGGTCGAGATGCGTCTCGACGTCTTTGTGCACGCCGAAGTGGATCAGAGCCAGCCGGTCCGGCGTCCGTCGCCGGATCTCCGTGACGGTCGCGTGCCACGCCTCGACGTCGAGGTCGGGCGGGGGTGACACCGGAAGGACGTACGACGCGCCCGGCATGCGAACACCGCAGGCGTCGCCGGCGAGCAGCGTTCCCTCCCGCAGGTAGCTCACGTGGTGGGACGCATGCCCCGGCGTCGGGAATGCAGCCCAGCCGAGCACGTCTCCGGCCGCGATCCGGACGCTTCGCTCGGGCACCGGCGCCAGCTCGCCCCAGAGCGGGTCGAAGAGATCGCCGTACAGGCGCCGGGCCGACCGTTCGAGCCGTGACGGGTCGATGACGTGCGGCGCGCCGATCTCGGAGACCCAGACGGTCAACTCCGGATTCGCCCGTGCGAGCGAACCTGCCGCCCCGGCATGGTCGAGGTGGATGTGCGAGAGCAGCAGATGCCGGATCTCGGCGAGGGTGAGCCCCTGGCCGGCCAGGCCCTCCTCGAGCGCGGCGAGGGTCGACGACGGCCCGCAGTCGAACAGCGCGAGGCCGTCGTCGGTGTCCACGACGTAGACGCCGATCGCATGCTCCCGCCCGCCGAAGTGGAGGTCGATGCTCCGCGGCTCGTTCACGCACGGATCTTGCGGCTGGCGAGCAGGTCGTCCAGATCGAGCGGTGCGTCGATCGCGGGCGCGTCCTCGGATCCGTACCGCGGCCACTCCTCGAAGGGCCGGTCCCACGCGAGCTCGAGGTCGTTCGCGTCCGGGTCGCTCAGGTAAACCGCGAGGTGGGTCCCGTGGTCGGTCAGCTGCCGGAGCGGCACCCCGGCGTCGACCAGCCGGCCGACCGTCTCGGCGAGTTGCTCACGTGACGAGAAGTTGAGCGCGACGTGGTGCAGCCCGGCCACTCCGTCCGGCTGAGCCGGGCCACCGGCCGACTTCCACGTGTTGAAGCCGAGGTGGTGGTGGTAGCCGCCGGCGGAGACGAAGAGGATGTCGCCGGTCGTGCCCCAGCCGGGGACGCCGCGCGCCTCGTGCACGACGTCGAACCCCAGGATGTCGACGTAGAACGCGCGCACCCGGTCGATGTCTGCCGTCCGCAGGTGAACGTGCCCGATGCGGACGAGCGGGTCGATCGGCCGGTCGGCCGCGAGGGCCGGGTCGACCGGGCCTTGCGGGCCGCTCATCGCAAGTCCTCGAACACGCTCGCAGTCTTCCAGGAATCGGCTCGGTCGGCCGCGCGGGTCGGATTGCTCCCGCGGAACGACGTCCGGGCGCTCCCGGTCAGGCCCGCGCGGCCGCTCCGCGTCTGACCAGCGCCGTTTCGAGATCGGCGATCAGATCGTCGGCCGACTCGATCCCGACCGAGAGACGCACGAGATTCCCCGGTGGCGCGAACGGCGCAGTTGCGGTCGAGGCATGTGTCATGCGCGCGGGGTGCTCGATCAGGCTCTCGACGCCGCCCAGCGACTCGGCGAGCTGGAAGATCCGAGTGCGCGCGACCAGCGCGACCGCCTCCGCCTCGGACTCGGCAAGGAAGGAGACCATGCCGCCGAAGTCGCGCATCTGCCGTCGCGCCGTCTCGTGGCCCGGATGGGAAGGAAGACCGGGGTAGAGCACACGTTCGACGGCGTCGTGCCCCTCGAGGAACGCCGCCACCTGCCGGGCGTTCTCGCTGTGCTGTCGCATCCGAAGCGCGAGCGTCTTGATCCCACGCAGGACGAGCCAGCTGTCGAACGGGCCCGGCACCGCGCCGAGCGACTTCTGCAGGAAGAACAGGCGCTCCGCGAGCGCGTCGTCGTTCGTCGCGACGAAGCCGCCGACCGTGTCGCTGTGACCGCCGAGGTACTTCGTCGTCGAGTGCACGACCAGATCGGCGCCGAGCGACAGGGGCTGCTGCAGATACGGGGTCGCGAACGTGTTGTCGACGACGAGCAGCGCGCCCGCCGCGTGTGCGGCATCGGCGGCACGACGGATGTCGACGACGTTCAGGAGCGGATTCGACGGCGTCTCGAGCCACACGAGACGAACGGACTCGTCGAGGTGCGTGCCGAGGTCGGCGTCGAACTCCGCCGCCGGCACGTAGGTGAAGCGGTAGCCCTTCGGCTCGTACACCTGCGAGGTCATGCGGTACACCCCGCCGTAGACGTCGGCGATCAGCACGACGCGCTGCCCGGGGTCGACGAGGTGCATGAGCGTCGTCGTTGCTCCGAGACCGGAGCTGAAGGCAACCCCGTGCTTCGCGTCTTCGAGGCTGGCGAGCGCGGTCTGCAGCGCGGTTCGCGTCGGGTTCGCGACGCGCGCGTAGTCGTAGCCCTTGTGCTCGCCGACCGCCTCTTGAACGAACGTCGAGGTCTGGTAGATCGGCGTGATGATCGCGCCGGTCGCGGGATCCGGCTCCTGGCCGACGTGAATTGCGCGTGTCTCGAAGTCCATGGTTCGACTAGGACTCTAGACGCGCGCCGAGGAAGGTCGCGAGGCTCGCGAGCGGCTCCTCGAGCGACACGGGCCGGACGCCCTGCTCCCACCACACGCCTTGCACTCGCAGGACGCCGGCCTTCCGGTCGTGCACCGGCTCGATGCGGCCGAGCAGCCTGTCGCCCGCGAGGATCGGCAGGACGTAGTAGCCGTACTCCCGCTTGGCCTTCGGCACGTACATCTCGAGGCGGTAGAAGAAGTCCCAGAGCGCCTCGGTGCGCGCACGATCGTGCACGAGCTGGTCGAACGGCGAGAGCAATGCGACGCGCTCCCCGACCGGATCGTCGGGCGCGTCGGGATGGGCGATCAGCTTGCCTCGCACGAGCTTCACCCCCAGCGAGCGGAAGCGGCGCTCCTCGATGAGCCGCTCGGCCCGGGGCCAGGGGAGGTTCTCCGTCTCCGGGTACCACCGCTCTGCGAGATCCCACACCCGCTGGCCGCCACGGCGGCCGACGACGGCGACCTCGCCGCGCGCATTCAGCACCTGCAGCATCAGGCCCATCTTGCGGTTGCCCCACCAGCGGTGGTCATCGCGCTTCATGCTTGCGTGATCCGCGATCTCGCGCGAGAGCCGAGGGCCGCGGGCCTCGAGCTCACGCAGCACGTAACGGCGAAAGCCCGCGTTCTCCTTCACGTACGCGGTCAGTCGCCGTTCCCAGGCACCGTTCCTTCGCCGCATGCGCGCCTGGAGCAGCGGAAGGTCCTCGATCGGATAGACGTAGGCGTTCCACTCGACGAGCGCACGCTCCTCCCAGAGCAGGCGGTCGAGCTCCGCCCGGTCGAACGGCCCGAGTCGGCTCCAGAGCACGAGGTGCTGCGGTGGTGCAACCGTCGAGATCGGATCGAGTTGGAGGAAGCCGAGCTGCCTGATCGTCTCGAGCACGTCCTGCGCCGAGCCGTCGAGCAATTGCGCGCGCACGGCGATCCGCCGCGCCTGCTCGACCGTCACCTGCCTCACGCGAGACGCTCTACCCGCTCGAGCCCAATCGTGCGCGCGAGGCGAAGCGCTGCACGCTCGAGCTTCGTGTCGACGTCGCCGCGAACCTTCGGCACGGGCGTGAAGCGGCGGATGCGGAGAACGCCTTCCGCCCGATCGGCCTTCAGGTCGGCGCGGCCGAGAAAGCGGTCGCCGGCGAGGAGAGGGAGGACGTAGTAGCCGTAGAGTCGCTCGGGCTCGCGTTTGTACACCTCGATCACATGTCGGAAGCCGAAGACGCGTTCGAGCAGCGGCCGGTCCCAGACCAGGTTGTCGAATGGGCAGACCAGCACCGGGGGAGCCGCGTCGCCGCCGAGCTCGGCGTTCGCCGCGACGAAGAAGGAGGCGCCTCCGTCCTCGGGCTGCAGCTCGCGCAGCGCGCCCTCGTCGACCAGCGCGACCAGATGGTGGTGCAGGCGAGCCTTACCGCCCCGGAGGCGCCAGTGCTCCCTGATCGCCGGCTCCGTCAACGCCCCGCGGGCAGTGACCGCGAGCAGCGCGAGCGTGCGCAGCGACTCGTCCTCGGTCGGCGTGGGCGCGTCGAGGACGTCCTTCGGGATCACGCGTTCGGGGAGTTCGTAGAGACGCTGGAAGCTCCTGCGGCCTGCGATCACGAGCCGTCCGCGGTCCCAGAGTGCGTCGAGGACCATCTTCGCCGGCTTCCAGTTCCACATTCCGCCGCCGCCGTTCCCTTCGAACTCGCGAGATCCGAGCGGCCCCTCGTCGCGGATGCGCGCGAGGATCGGTTCGACGAGATCCGCATGGTCGCGGAGAGCGCGGTCGTGCGCGCCCCAATGGCCGGCGCCGTCCATCACCCGCCGGAAGTGCGGCCAGAGCTCGACGGGGAGCAGCGATGCCTCGTGCGCCCAGTACTCGAAGATCCGCCCGCGGCCGAGCAATGCCGTCACCGTGTCCGGATCGAACGCGCCGATGCGTGCGGAGAGCGTGAGCCGGTGAGCGCGGTCGACCGTCGAGATCGAGTCGAGCTGCACGGCGGTCAGGCGGCGGATCGCCTCCTCGACGTCGCGGTCGTCCGCCCGCCTGAAGCGGCCCGCGTAGCCCTGGGCGGCGACGATCGTCCGGCGGATCTCGGCGAGCGAGACGGTGCTCGGACTTGCGCTCAGCGGTGCGCGAGGTAGTCGAGCAGGTCGGAGCGCGTGACGACGCCCACCGGCTGCCCCGCCTCGGCGACCACCACGGCATTCGATCCGCCCGTGAGCGCGGTGACGATCTCGTCGACCGACGCCTCGGCCTCGACCGCACCGAGAGGGCCTTGCATCACCCCGGCAACGTCCTCGTGCAGCGCGTCGGCGTTCTTGAACACCCGATCGAGCAGGTCGCGGTCCTGGAGCGAACCGATCACGTCGGCGAGCGACGATACCTCGCCGTCGCGGACGACGGGCAGCTGCGAGATCGAGTAGCGCTCCATCACCGCGATCGCCTCGGCGACCTTCTGGTGCGCCGAGATCGTGACCAGCTGCGGCGTCCCACGCGCCTTCGAGCGCAGCAACTCGCGCACCGTCGGAGCCGGCGCGGTGCGCTCGAGGAAGCCGTGCTCGAGCATCCAGTTGTCGTCGAGGAACTTCGAGAGGTACGACCGTCCCGAGTCCGGAAGGATCGTCAGCACGCGTGAGTCGGGCGCCGAGCGCGGCCGCGTACTCGAGCGCTCCCGGCGATCGTCGAGCCCGACGATCCGCCGACGAGCAGCCCTTCCTCGCGCGCCATCCGCCGAGCGGTGATGAACGACTCGCCGTCCGACACCCGGACCCACGTGTCGACGATCTCGGGGTCCATCGTCTCGGGCCAGGTGTCCTTCCCGATGCCCTCGACGAAGTACGGGTGCAGGTCGCGCTCGTCCTTCGCCGTGTAGATCGATCCCTCGGGATCGACGCCGACGATCTGAACCTCCGGCTTGCGCTCCTTGAAGTAGCGGCCGACACCGCTGATCGTGCCGCCCGTGCCGACGGAGATGACGATCGCGTCGACCTCGCCTCCCGTCTGCTCCCAGATCTCGGGCCCGGTCGTCAGGTAGTGCGCTTCGGGGTTCGACATGTTCGAGTACTGGTCGGGCTTGAAGCCGCCGGGGATCTCCTCCGCGAGTCGCGACGAGACCGAGTAATACGACTCCGGAGAGTCGTGGTCGACGGCGGTCGGCGTGATCACGACCTCGGCGCCGTAGGCACGCAGCATCGAGATCTTCTCCTGGCTCATCTTGTCGGGCATCACGAAGATGCATCGGTAGCCCTTCTGCGCCGCCGCCATCGCGAGGCCGACTCCCGTGTTGCCCGATGTCGGCTCGACGATCGTGCCGCCGGCGCGCAGCTTGCCGTCGCGCTCGGCCGCTTCGATCATCGCGAGCCCGATGCGGTCCTTGTTCGACCCGCCGGGGTTCAGGAACTCGAGCTTGGCGAGGATCGTCCCGGGAACGTCCTCTGAGATGCGATCGAGACGCACGATCGGCGTCCAGCCGACGAGGTCGATGATCGACGGGTACTCACGCGGCACGTGGGGAGTCTATGAACTCGCCCCGGTCTCCGGTGCCGAGCTCGGCCCTGACGTCGTCCGGAATCCGCGGCAGATCGCCGTCCGCGATCCAGGTGTCGCGCACGAGCGCGAGTGCGACCAGCGAGGCGGCGAAGCCGTCGCACGGGTCGTTCGGGATCGTCGGGCCTTCCGGAGTCACCCACACGGTCGGGTTGTCCGCGTAGAAGCGGATCAACTCGTGCATCGTCCGGGAGTCCGTTGCCCAGCCCCTCGTCTCGTCCCAGCGAATCGTCACCGGACGGTCGTCGGTGCTCCGGGTGCCTTTGATCGCGAACGTCACGCGACGGGCTCCAGGCCGTGTCGGGTCCTCGCTGGACCACTGCAGCGCCACCAATTCCTCATCCCGGTCACATATGGCACGAAGGCGGCCGCTCCGGCCCCGGTCGATGGTTCAGGTGCTTCCCCACGATCGGCTCTCGACGCGGTTTCGGCCGGCCGTCGGTTGACAGGGGCCGCTGCCGACGAGGACGGCCGGCTCAGTGCCGGAAGTGTCGCCGGCCGGTGAAGACCATCGTGGCGCCGGCAGCACGCACCGCCTCGACCACCTCGTCGTCGCGCCGCGAGCCGCCGGGTTGCACGATCGCCACGACGCCGGCGTCGAGCGCCAGCTGGGGCCCGTCGGCAAAGGGGAAGAAGGCGTCGCTCGCAAGCACCGACCCCGAAAGCTCGTGCCCGAGCTCGCGTGCCTTGTCGACCGCGATCCGGACGGCATCGACGCGGCTCGTCTGCCCGCCGCCGATCCCGATCGTCTGCAGGCCGCGCGCGATCACGATCGCGTTCGAGCGGACGTGACGGCAGACGCGCCACGCGAACAGGGCGTCGGCCCATTGCTCGTCGGTTGGCCCGCCGCAGACGACGTCCATCGTCGAGCGCTCCTCGCTGTCTGCGTCGCGGTCCTGTACGAGCAGGCCGCCAAGCACGCGCGTGTAGTCGCGTTCGCCGGGTGTGTCGGCGCGCCGCTCGTCGTCGGCGAGGATCCGAAGCTGCTTCTTCTTGCGGAGGGCGGCAAGCGCACCGTCGTCGAACGACGGCGCAAGCAGCACCTCGACGAAGTGCCCGGCGATGCGCTCGCCGAGCTCGGTCGTGACCGGCCGGTTGAGGACGGCGACGCAGCCGAACGCTGAGATCGGATCGGCAGCCAGCGCTCGGTCCCACGCCTCGTCGACGGTCGCGCCGATGGCAACCCCACACGGCCCGCCGTGCTTGACGATCACCGCGGCGGGATCGGCGAGATCGTCGCTCAGGCGGCGGGCGCCCTCGAGATCGGCGAGGTTGTTGTAGGAGAGCTCCCGCCCACCGAGCTGCTCGACCCGGGAGAGCAGATGGCTGCGCGCGCCGCGTTCGCGGTAGTACGCCGCGGTCTGGTGCGGGTTCTCCCCGTACGCGAGGTCGCTGACCTTCTCGAAGCTGATCGTCAGGCTCTCGGGTAGCCCGTCGCGGCCCATGAACCAGGCAGCGATCTCGGCGTCGTAGGCAGCCGTCGCGGCGAAGGCGTCGGCGGCGAGCAGCCTCCTCGTCTCGAGCGTCGTGTCGCCCTGCTCGCGCAGCTCGCCGAGCACGGTCTCGAACTGGTCGGGATGCGATACGGCGGCGACATGGGCGAAGTTCTTGGCCGCCGCGCGCAGCATCGACGGTCCGCCGACGTCGATCAGCTCGATCGTCTCCTCCTGCGAGACGTCGCGCCGGTAGGCGACGGATGAGAAGGGGTAGAGGTTCACGCAGACGATGTCGAATGGCTCGATCTCGTGTGCGTCGAGCGTGCTGCGATCGTCCTCGCGGTCTCGGCGCGCCAGGATGCCGGCGTGGATGCGCGGGTGGAGCGTCTTCACGCGCCCGCCGAGCATCTCCGGCGCCTGCGTGACGGATTCGACCGTGGTGACGTCGATGCCCTGCTCCTCGAGGCAGGCTGCGGTCCCGCCGGACGACACGATCTCGAACTCGAGCGCAACCAGCTCCCGTGCGAACTCGGCGATGCCCGTCTTGTCGTAGACGCTCAGGAGCGCGCGGCGCACAGCCTCGTCACCACCTCGGGGAGCAACCGGTGCTCGGTTGCGTGGATCCGCTCGACGAGCGTGTCCCGTGGCTCTACGGGGACCTCTTCTTGGGCGATCACGGGCCCTGTGTCGACGCCTTCGTCGACGTAGTGCACGGTCACTCCGGTGACATCGACGCCGGCCGCGAGGGCGTCGTCGATCGGTCGCACGCCGGGAAAGCGCGGCAGCAGCGACGGGTGGACGTTGACGACACGGGCCGGGAAACCGTCGGAGGAACGGCGGTGTCAGCAGGTGCATGTAGCCGGCGAGGACGACGAGCTCGACATCGTGCTCCTCGAGCCAGCTTGCGAGCACGAGGTCGCGCTCCTCGCGGCTCGCATGGCAGTCGAGGCTGAACGTCGCAGTCGGGATCCCTGCTTCCCTCGCGCGCAGGAGCGCATGGGCGTCGCGGCGGTTCGACGCGACTGCCGCGATCGGCAGGCCTTCATCGATCAGCGCCTGCAGGTTCGTCCCGTTCCCGGACACGAGGACGCCGATCACGTGATGCGCCCGATCACGAGCTCCCCGGGTTGGGGCTCCGAAACGACTGCGCACCACCCGATGCCGAGGTTGAAGACGCGCCGCAGCTCTTCCTCCTCGACGTGGCGGCCCAGCCAGGCGAACACCGGCGGCCGCGTCCACGCGCTCCAGTCGATCTCGGCCTTCAGGCCGTCCGGCAGCAACCCGGGCGATGTTGCCGGCGATCCCGCCGCCCGTCACGTGCGCGAACCCTCGGGCTCGGCCGCGCAGCGACCGTGCGACGTCGAGGTAGCAGCGCGTCGGCGCGAGCAGGTCTTCGCCGTCGTAGTCTTCCTCTTCGAGCACGCGGCGGATCAACGTGAAGCCATTCGCGTGCACGCCGGCCGAGGCGAAGCCGATCACGCTGTCGCCGCGTGCGATCGATGTTCCGTCGACGACGTTTCGCCGTTCGACGACGCCGATGCACGTCCCTGCGAAGTCGAGCTCGCCGTCGCGGTAGATGCCGGGCAGCTCGGCCGTCTCGCCACCGACCAGGGCGACGCCCGCCTCACGGCAGACGGCGGCGGCGCCCTCGACGAGCTCCGCCACCTCGTCGAGCACGATCTCTGCCGCTGCGACGTAGTCGAGGAGCATCAGCGGCTCGGCGCCCGACGTTGCGACGTCGTTGATGCAGTGCGCCGCCAGGTCGGCTCCACAATCGCGCAAGCGGCCCCGCTGTCGCGCGAGGATCAGCTTCGTACCGACGCCGTCTGTCGAAGCCGCGAGCAGGCGCTCTTCGTCGAGCGGATGCAGGCCCGCGAAGCCGCCGAAGCTCTGCGCGCCGGTCGATTCGACGGCAGCACGAAGCCGCGCGACCACGTCCGCCGCGGTCTGCAGCGAGACGCCCGCCGCCGCGTAGCTGCCCCCGCTCACGTGAACCGCTCCCCGTGCAGCTCGGGTCGCCCCTCCGGGCCCCCGTCGACGAAGCGGACGAGCGTGCCGCCGACGTCGACGTCGGCGCCCTTCCGCTCGAGCCCCAGCAGGCCGGCCAGGGCTGCGGCCTTGGCGGCGACGTCGTCGGTGCGGAGGTGGAGCTCGGCCAGCCGCCACTCGCTCCCGGCGGCGAGCAGCTCTTCGATCCAGTCGCGTGGCGGGTGGATCTCGAGCCGGTAGCCGGCGTTCGTCGCGACGAAGGTACGGCGTCCGCCGTGCTCCGTCACGCGCAGATGGTCGTGCATCGCGCGGCCGAGCACCGATTCGTACTCGTCCTCGTCGAGCGCGACGCCGATGTGGTCGACGCGGGGCAGGCGCCAGTGGCCCGGCTGGACGACGATGTTGACCGCGCCTCGCTCGAGCTCCGTCAGCCGCAGCTTGAACCCGCGGCGGTCGAGTTGCTCCCACGAGACGCCCGCTTCGACCGACACGTGCTCGTCATCGACTCTTCCATAACGAGCGACGAGGTGGAAGCCGAGCTTCCCGACGTAGCGCGCCTCGACGTTGATGATCTCCGAGGTCACGAGGTGGTAGTGGAAGAGGCGCACGTGCTGCCCCTAGTCTTCCAGGTGGTGCAGTCGCCGTCGCTTCTCGGTCCGTGGAGCCTCGAACCGCTCCAGGTGCTCCCGACGGCGCTCGCCGCGATCCTGTACCTGCGGCGGACGCGCACGCTTGCCCGGGGTGGCAGGCCGGTGTCCACGTGGCGCCAGGTGAGCTTCTGGACCGGCATCGGGCTGGTCGTGCTCGCTTTCAACTCGCCGATCGACGAGCTCGGCGAACAGCACTTCTTCTTCCTGCACATGACGCAGCACGTGCTGATCGGCGACCTTGCACCGCTCTTCTTCATGCTCGGGCTGACGGGTCAGGTGCTGCGGCCGGTGCTGGCACTGCGCCCGGTCGAGCGGCTGCGCTTTCTCACGCATCCCCTGATCGCGCTCCCGGTCTGGGCCGTGAACCTCTATGTCTGGCACATCCCGTACCTGTACGACGCCGCGTTGCACCACGACTCGATCCATGCGCTCGAGCACTTCATGTTCTTCACGTGCGGGTGCCTGATGTGGGAGCCCGTCGTCGAGACGCTGCCGGCGCCTGAGTGGTTCGGGACGGGGTGGAAACTCGGGTACATCGCGGCCGTCCGCCTCGTCGAGACGGTGCTCGGCAACATCTTCATCTGGTCGAACGCCGCGTTCTACTCCGTCTACCGTCATGCGCCGGAGTGGGGCCTGACTCCGGTGCACGACCAGAACCTGGGCGGGATCGTGATGATGGCCGAGGGCTCGGCGGTGACGCTGGCTGCGCTCGCGTGGCTCTTCCTGAAGATGGCGGCCGAGGGCGAGACCCGGCAACAGCTGCTCGAGCAGGGGTTCGACCCGCGGCAGGTCAACCGCGCCGTTCGGTACGGCCGCGCCGATGAGCTCAGGAGGTCGGCGACGCCTCGAAACGGAGCTTCCCCGTTTCGGCCGGAACGCGCGTCGGATAGTCGCGCGTGAGGCAAGCGCGGCAGAGGGCGCTCTCGGGTCTGCGCGTCGCTGCCTGCAGCCCGTCGAGTGACAGATAGGCGAGGCTCGTCGCGCCGATCGTGTTGCGCACTTCCTCGACCGTCGAGTGCGAGGCGATCAGCTCGTCGCCCGATGCGAAATCGATGCCGTAGTAACACGGTGACACGATCGGCGGGGAGGAGATCCGGACGTGCACCTCGGCGGCACCCGCGTCGAACAGCATCGCGACGATCTGCCTGGTCGTCGAGCCCGCGCACGATCGAGTCGTCGATCACGACCAGCCGCTTGCCCTCGACCTCGGCCAGCGGGTTGAACTTCATGCGGATTCCCTGTTCGCGCATGCCCTGCTCGGGCTGGATGAACGTGCGCCCGACATAGCGGTTCTTGATCAGCCCTTCGCTGAAGGGGATCCCGGTCGCACGTGCGAACCCGATCGCGGCAGGCGTCCCCGAATCGGGGACCGGGAGGACGAGGTCGGCTTCCACGGGCGCCTCGACCGCGAGCCGCTCGCCCATGCGCACGCGCGCGCCGTGCATCTCGACGCCGGCGAGGCGCGTATCGGGACGCGCGAGGTAGAAGAACTCGAAGATGCAGAGGCTTCCGCGGGAGGCGGGCTCCTCGGCCTGGATCGTCTCGACGCCGTCTTCGCCGATCAGGACGAGCTCGCCCGGACGCACCTCGCGATCCGGCTCGGCGCCGAGCATGTCGAGTGCGCACGACTCGGAGGCGACGACGGTGTCGTCGCCGAGACGTCCGAGCACGAGCGGGCGGAAGCCGTGCCGGTCGCGGAACGCGAACAGTTGGCCGTCCGCGATGCCGACCACCGTGGCCGCTCCCTCGAGGCGCGCCATCGCACCGGCGATCGCCTCGCCGAGCGGGCGTGGGTCGTCGGCGATCAGGGCGGCGATCATCTCCGAGTCGGTCGTCGACGCGAGGCGCTTGCCACCCTCGGCGCGCAGCTCGGCGGCGTTGACGAGGTTGCCGTTGTGACCGAGCGCGACGGTGCGGGCACTGCCGTGGTGGAGGAGCGGTTGCGCGTTCGCCCAGGCGTTCGAACCGGTCGTCGAATAGCGCGTGTGCCCGATCGCGAGCTCGCCGCGCAGCCCTGAGAGATTCCGTTCGTCGAACACCTGCGGGACGAGGCCGAGGTCGCGGAGCGCGGTCAGCCGCCCGTTCTCGCTCACGGCGATCCCGGCCGACTCCTGGCCGCGGTGCTGGAGCGCGAAGAGGCCGAAGTACGTCAGCCGCGCGACGTCGCGCTCGGGCGCCCGCACGCCGAAGACGCCGCACATTGCTAGACGACCCCCAACTCGACGCTCTCCAAACCGGCGCTGTCCCACCCCGTCATGTCGGCTCCGGCCCTGAGCGCGACGACGACACCGAGGGCGGGCACGGGACTTTCCGTCACCTGCGGCGGGTCGACCTGCGACCAGGCACCGGCCTCGAGCAGCGCGAGTCCGAGGCCGCCGTCGGAGACGTCGTGTGCGAGGGTGAAGCGCTCGGCGTGCTGCCACACGAAACGGACGAGCTCGGCGCCGAAGCCGCGGAGTAGGAAGACCCGGTCGCCGCGCTGCCAGCGGTTCGGGATGCGCGTGACGTCGCGGACGAGGCCGACGCAGCCGACGACGGGTGTCGGCGGGATCGGACGCCCGCCCGTCTCGTTGTAGAGCGAGACGTTGCCCGAGACGACCGGGATCCCGAGCTCGCCGGCGGCCGTGGCGATGCCCTCGATCGCCTGCTCGAGCTCCCACGCGATCTCCGGCTTCCCCGGGTCACCGAAGTTCAGGCAGTCGGTCAGGGCCAACGGTTCGCCGCCCGCGCACGCGACGTTGAGCGCAGCCTCGTAGACGGCGCCGTAGCCGGCGGCGAACGGGTCGCGCTCCCCCAGGCGCGGGCCGTCGAGCGAAACGGCCAGGCCGCGCATCCCGTCGATGCGCAGCACGGCCGCATCGAGGCCGGGCCGGCGAACGGTGTTCGAGCCGACCAGTTGGTCGTACTGCTCGAACACCCACGTCTTCGGGTCGTCGTTGACGGGGTCGACGGCGGCGTTCGCCGTGACGCGGGCGCGAGTCTCGACGTCGTAGCGTGGGCAGAGGTCGGTGAGATACGCCGCCGGGATCGCGCCCACCGTCTCGTCGTCGAAGAACGCGCGGAGCTCGCCGTGGTCGGCCACTTCGCCGATCACGGTGCAGGGAAGCTCCCATCGTTCGCACACCGCGCGAACCTCGGCCACCCGCTCCTGCGTGACGACGGCGATCATCCGCTCCTGTGACTCGGAGATCATGATCTCCCAGGGCTCGAGCCCGTCCTCGCGAAGCGGGACACGGTCGAGGTGCACGTCGACTCCGAGACCGTCGGCGGCCATCTCGGACAGCGAGGACGCGAGCCCCGCCGCACCGCAGTCCTGCAGCGCGACGACGAGCTCACGTTCGACGAGCTCGATCGAGACCTCGATCAGGGCCTTGCCGCGGAACGGGTCGCCGATCTGGACGGACGGGCGCTTCTCGTCAGAGCCCTCGAGATCCTGGGAGGCGAGCACCGACGCGCCGCCGATGCCGTCGCGGCCCGTGAGCGCGCCGAAGAGCACGAGCGCATTGCCGACTCCGTGAGCCTCCGCGCGGAGCACGCGCTCGGCGGGCAGCAGGCCGACGCACATCGCGTTCACGAGCGGGTTCGCGGCGTAGTCGGCATCGAACGCGCACTCGCCGCCGACGGTGGGCACCCCGACGCAGTTGCCGTAATGCGCGATCCCGGCCACCGCCTGGCGGAAGTGCCAGTCAGGCCCGCCGAAGCGGAGCCCGTCGAGCAGCGCCACCGGCCGCGCCCCCATCGCGACGATGTCGCGCAGGATGCCGCCGACCCCGGTCGCGGCACCCTGGAACGGCTCCACCGCCGAAGGATGGTTGTGCGATTCGGCCTTGAACGCGACCGCGAGACCGCCTCCCAGGTCGATCACGCCGGCGTTGCCGCCGGGGCCCTGGAGAACGCGGTCGCCGCTCGAGGGCAACCGCTGCAGCAGACGCGCCGAGTGCTTGTACCCACAGTGCTCGGACCAGAGCAGCGAGAAGACCGCCAGCTCGAAGTCGTTCGGCACGCGTCCGAGCAGTTCCTCGATACGCTCGTTCTCGCCGTCGGTCAGCCCGAGGCTACGGTGCAGCGGTACGGCGACGGAGCTCAGGGAGCCAGTGTAACGGGGGGCCCTGACGCTCCCGGCCGGGAAGTCTCCCGGCGGCCGTTTTGCATCTCACGACCCATGCACGACAGACGTTGAAGGAGAAGAGTGGCTCGCACCCAGAGCGTCAACGGGCGGTACCTGCCGATGCTCCTCCTGCTCGCGCTGATCTGGGGGAGCTCCTTCATGTTCATCAAGGTCGCGGACCGGCAGCTCGACCCGGCCACACTGATCCTCGGCCGCATCGCGCTGGCCGCCGTCGCGCTGGCGATCTTCGTCGGTCTCGCGACGGACACGCATGAGGCGCTCGCAGAACTGCGTCGGTACTGGCGGCCGCTCGTCGTCGTCGGCCTGCTCAACACGGCCGTGCCGTTCTGGCTGCTCTCCTGGGGCGAGACCCGCATCGACTCGGGGACCGCGTCGATCATCCAGGCGTCCGTCCCGATCTTCACCGCCCTGCTCGCGTTCGGTTTCTTCCACGAGCAGCGCGTGACCGGTCGCCGCCTCGCCGGCGTCGGCGTCGGCTTCGTGGGCGTCGCGTTGCTCGTCGGCGCCCAGCCTGAGGGAAAGATCCTCGGCGCCCTCGCGGTCGTCGGGATGGCAATCTGCTACGCCGCCGGCGGGCTGCTCATCCGTCGCCATCTCTCGGCCGCACGTCCGCCGATCGTGGCACTCGGGACGTCGGCCGTCGCGGCGATCGCGGTCCTCCCGGTCGGAGTCGCGCGCGCGCCGAGCGAGCTGCCGGACTGGAAGACGATCGGCTCGGTCGTGTTCCTCGGCATCGTCGGCACCGCGTTCGCCTACCTGCTCTTCTTCACGATCATCGCGGGCGCCGGGGCGTCATACGCGTCGTTCGTCACCTATCTGGTGCCCCCGGTCGCGCTCGCCTACGGCGCGTTCTTCCTGAGCGAGGGCGTCGGCGGTGCTGCGATCGCCGGCCTCGTCCTCATCCTCAGCGGAGTCGCGCTCGGCACGGGTATCTCCCGGCGCGCCCGGCGTCCTGCGGCGGCGGTGCCCGAGCCGTCGTGATCGCGCTGCGCCGGGCGAGCGCCGGCGACGTCGACTGGCTAGTGCAGCTCTACGGCTCGGGCGACGTCGAGCCGTTCCTGTCGGGACACGGGAGTCGCGACCACGCGTCGATCCTCGCCGATGTCGAGCGCTCGCAGACCGAGCCGGCCGTGTTCGGGCGGATGCTCATCGAGGCCGACGGCGAGCGTGCCGGCGCCCTCGGTTACGGGGAGGTGAGCGCGCCGCACAGGATCGCTCGGCTCGAAGCGCTTGCCGTGCATCCTGCATTCCGCGGACGCCGGCTCGCAGACGTTGCAGCGCGGCTCGTCCAGCGCTACCTCGTGTCCGAGCTCGGCTATCACCGGATCGAGCTGGCGTGTTACGGGTTCAACGACCGTGCGATCGCACACGCCGAGCGGGCGGGCTTCGTCCGCGAGGGCGTCAAGCGCAAGGCGTACCTGCGGCACGGGGAGTGGCAGGATGCGGTGCTGTTCTCGCTGCTCGCCGAGGAGCTCGCCGAAGGCGATTAGCGTTTGATCTTGAACGCGGCGCTCGTGACCCGGATGAACAGCCGGCCCGGGACGAGCGCGACGTCGAAGACCTGGTTCGCGATCCGGCCGCCCGGGAGGCCGGCGTCCTCGAGCCGGTCGGTGATCTCGTCCGCCGAGTCGAGGATCTTCTCGCCGGCCTCCATCGCGCCGCCCGTGAACGGGACGATCGCGGCCGCGATGATGACGCCGGTCTGGCTCGCGACCACGCCGGACAGCTCGGCGATCGACTCGCGCATCTTCTGCTCGGCGCGATCGCGGGCGTCCTCGAGCCCGGTGTCGTCGCCGCCCGTCGCGGTGAGCGCCGCGCGAATGCCGGCCACGCCTTCCGGACGGGTCGCAAGGAAGATGGCGCCGGCAGCGGCGAGGGCGAGCCAGGCAGCCCCGACGACGAGTGGCGCCCGCCACCCGGGAAGCGGCCCCTGGAGCGCGAGCACGATCGCCCAGTTCACCATCACGAACGCCGTGAGGAACGCGACCGCGGCGACGGCCGCGATCGTGAGGTTGCGCAAGGCCCGGCGGATCTCTTCGTCGTGTCGCGAGGCGGTCAACTGCAGCTCGCGCAGAAGCAGCACGCTCGCGTCGCGCCCGACCTGCTCGAGGATGTCCGCCGGCGACTTCTCGGGCTCGCCGCCCTCGGCGTCGGGCTCCGTCGCCTCGTCGTTCGGTTCGGTCGTCGTTTCCCCCTCGGCCACCGAGCGAGTCTAGATCCGAACGCGCTCCCGCTACAGCCCGTGCGACCGCGGGAAGCCACTGACGTAGCCGTGCGAGATACTTGCTCGGAGGCGTCGTGCGCGACGAGGACGAAAGAGAACGCTTTAACCGGGAACTGCTCGAGCTCCTGAACGAGCTGAGAGTGGTCCTACCTGGCGTGCAGGTGCTGTTCGCGTTCCTCCTGATCCTGCCGTTCTCGAAGGGGTTCGCACAGGTCACGCACGTCCAACGGCTCGTCTACATCGCGGCCGTGCTCTTCACCACGCTCTCGACGATCCTGCTCCTGGCGCCGAGCAGCTATCACCGCCTGCGGTTTCGGGAGCATCAGAAGGCTCGGCTGATCGAGAGCTCGAACCGGCTCGTCATTGCGGGCATGGCTGCTCTGGCGCTTGCGATCGATTGCGCGGTGTACGTGATCACGTCCTATGTGTTCGAGGCCTGGGTCGGAATCGTGGCGGTCTCGCTCGCGTCGGCTGGATTTGCCGTTTTCTGGTACGTCCTGCCGTTCGTGCAGCCGGACGAGTAGGTGCGCAAACGCTCCGCTGGGTCTCGCATGTTTGACGCAATGTAAGTCCGGAAATAAGTGACAAGAACGGTCTGTCTTGGGAAGGCAGGCCGACCCGTCATCGAGATCCCTTCCCGTCTTGGCGTTCGGGAACGAACCGAAATCGAACAGCCGGTGGGAGGGACGCAGCCCTGGGAGGTTCGTATGTCCGTGCTTGCACAAGCTCGTCCTGCATCCGCGACGAAGGGGGCAAAGCCCACTTCCGGCGCACCGCGACCACTGCTGTGCTTCGTCTACTCGCCGACCTCAGGTCCCTCGCGGCGGGCCGAAGGCTTTCTCGCCCAGGTGCTGCAACGGCGCCAGAACCATCGGGCATTCGTCGTGAAGCGCATCAACTGCGTCGAGCGGCCGGACCTGGCGGAAAAGCTCGGAGCCAAGACGGTGCCGTCCTTGGTTGTCGTCGAGAACCGGCGGGTGCGAGCCCGCCTGGAGGGACCGAGTGGGTGCAAGGACATCGAGCACCTCCTCGGGCCGTGGCTCGGCGCTCTGGAGGAGGCCCTGGGGTGAGGCCCGCTGTCGGAATCGGGCGCCTCGGTCGGGATCGTGCAGACCGAGACGCCCAGATGGTCGAGCCGAGGCAGAGAAGGAAAGCGACCGAGGACCGAGGAGGTAGGAGATGCCCCCGAGAGGTGTCAAGAAAGGAACAAAGCGGGCTCGTCAATACGAGCACATCAAGCGGAGCGAGCGACGGAGCGGCGCTTCCGAGGCTCGCGCCGAGGAGATCGCGGCCCGGACGGTCAACAAGGAACGCGCCCGGTCGGGTGAATCGCGCACCAGTTCGACGAGCTCGACACGAGACATCTCGTCCGGACGGCGTGGTGGTCTGCGCTCGGGAACGAACAGGGACAAAGGCCGCACGTACGAGCAGCTCTACAGTGAGGCCAAGAAGCTCGACGTTCGGGGACGGTCGACGATGAACAAGGCGCAGCTTCAACGTGCCGTCGACGGCCGGAAGCGATCGCGATGAGGATCCTCTTGCTCGAGGACGGTCGAGCTCCGCGGCTCCGTCTCGAGCTCGCACGGCGCGATGACGAGCGGACGAGGGAGTTCGGGTTCCCCGTGTGACCCGCACAGGGATCACGCCCACCCAACACGCGATCGTCGGAAACGGCACTCGCAGTTTCGCCAGTACGCGTTCGGGTAACGCAGCGCACCGTGGATGAAGAAACGTGGACGGCCGCCGCGACCGCACGACACGCCTTCGTCGCGACGGTCGTGGCGCTCCTCGTGATCGTGGTCGCGATCGCGTTGTGGGAGCTCAAGGTCGTGCTCGCGCTGATCCTCCTCGGCTTCACGATCGCAGCGGCGATGCGTCCTGGGATCGATCGTCTTGCCTCGTGGCGGATCCCGCGTCCGGTCGGCTTGCTCCTTCACTACGCCGCTGTGCTGGCTGCGGTGGCGCTGTTCCTGTCGTTCGTCGTGCCGACGCTCAGCGATCAGGTGCAGGCGGCGTTGCACGCAGCGCAGACGCACCATCCGGGGTCGGGCGGCGGGATCAAGGCCAAAGTGCTCGACGCACTCGCGCGACGGTTGCACCACCTGCCGGCCGCCGACAAGCTCGTGCAGCCGGCGTTGTCGGTCGGAGAGCAGGCGCTGAAGGTGCTGATCGGCATCCTGTTCACGTTCGCAGTCGCCGCCTACTGGGTCTTCGAGCGCGAGCGCACCGTCGACCTCGTGACGAGCTTCCTGCCGCGACCGAAGCGTAAAACGGTCCGCGACACCTGGACGCTGATCGACCAGAAGCTGGGAGCATTCGTGCGAGGCGAGCTTGTACTGATCGCTTTCGTCTCGACGCTCGCGTCGATCGCGCTCATGTTCGTCGGTGAGCCCTACTGGCTGCTGATCGGAATCGCGGTCGGGATTCTCGAGATCGTCCCGGTCGTCGGGCCGTTGGCAGCGCTCCTGCTGGCGGTCGGTGCCGGTTTGACGGTGTCCTGGCACACGGCGGTGCTCGCGGGGTCGGCACTGCTGGTGATCCGACTCGTCGAGGACTACCTCGTCACACCGCGGGTCCTCGGAGGAGCGGTCGGCCTCTCACCGCTGCTGACACTGATCGCCGTGTCGGTGACCGGAGTCCTGCTCGGGGGGTTCTACGTCTTGCTCTCGGTGCCGATCGCGTCACTCGTCGCGACCGTCGTCGATGTATCGCTCCGTGGGGTCGATCCCGCCGATGTCGAGGTACCGACCGTCATCTTTCCGTCTCAGGACGCGAGCTGATCGATCGCGCGCCGGTTCGGATTCGGCTCAGGCGGTTGCAGGGCTCGGCTCGACGACATCGTCACCGGACTCACGACGCAGGAGGTCGAGCAAGGGGCCGATCTCGAATCCGAACTGCGCCGGATGGCGCATCTCCTTCTCACGGTTGATCGCATATTGGTTTCTGCGCCCGGTGCGCTGGCGCGTCACGTAGCCCTCTGCGACCAGGTCGGCGACGATCCGCTGGGCCGCGCGCTCCGTGATCCCGACGCGCGCCGCGATGTCCCTCAGCCGGATATCGGGGTTCGTGGCGATGCAGAGCAGGACCTGCGTGTGATTCGTGACGAAATGCCAACCGGACTGAGCGTTCGCGCTTGACATAGAGGACTAGTAAGTCGTATGTTTTGATTCCGGTATCAAGTTACGTCATCCGGGTTGATTCGACAACGTACCAAGCGCCCGATCAGTCCGAGGGAGGGAGATGATGTCGCCCACCGTTGACTCGATGTCGCTCGCCGACGAGCTCGCGCGCGGCGGGAGACGGAAGGTTCGCCGCTACGTCAACGAGTCGCTGTCTCGAGCCGCGAGGGAGGCCGGGGCGGACGATCTCGAGCTGTGCGACTTTGTGTGCGAGTGCGGTCACCTGAGTTGCGCGGAGGTCGTGCCGATGCCGCTCTCGTGCTTCGACGAGTCGTCCCGGCCGGGCTCCATCGTCGGTCACGGTGAATCGCCAGACGCCGACCCGCCAGCGCAGGACGGCTCGAAGCCGCGCGAGCCGGATCGCGAGGGGCTTCACGCGCCGGCGTGAGCAGCGGCACCTGAGAGGCCGTGAAAGGCCGCGTGCCGACTAGGATCGCGGTCATGACCCGCTACCTCCACACCATGTATCGCATCGTCGACCCCGACAAGAGCAAAGCGTTCTATGAGGCGCTGGGGTTTCGAGTTTCGACGCGAGCTACCGATCGTGCGCGACGGGGAACACGAAGCGACCAACTACTTCTTCGCCGTGCCGGGCCAGGAAGAGGAGCTCGAGCTGACCTGGAACACCGACGGCCGTGGCTACGAGTTGGGGACGGCGTACGGTCACATCGCGCTTGGGGTCGACAACCTCGGCGAGACACTCGGATGATTGCAGGAGCAGGGGATCGAGCCCGAACGCGAGCCCTACCGCGTGCGCGAGGGCGGATCGCTGCTCTGCTTCGTGCGCGATCCCGATAGCTGCCTAACAACGTAGAGTTGGGTGGCGAGGAGTTCGCGGTCGTGTTGCCAGGCTCGTCTTGGAGGACGCGACGCAGTTCGCGGCGCGCCTGGATAGTCGGATCGCGGCTCAGCCGATTCTGGGGGCGTGGGACGCGACGGTCTCTGCGGGAATCGTCGAGCTTGCCGACCGGGGACGATGCGGAGAGGCTTCTGACGCGAGCCGACCAACCGACAGGACCTTGAGCAGGAACATCAGCGGCTGGCGACTGAGCAGCGTGTGGTTGCGGCGGCGTAGCTAAGGACAATGGCCGGGCGTGGAAGTGGCTGGCTTTCCCTGAGGTGCTGGATGTCAGTCTGCTTCCGCGTCCGGCCTTTTTGTCGTTCCTCGTCTCGCCGGTGATCGGACAGAAGGCTCCGCCGGCGAGGTCAGCACAAACGCTCTGACTTGGCTAGCTCGCCGACGCTATGGCCGCGCCCGGCAATCCCATCGCGTGCTCCTCGTCGACGGGGAAGTACTCATTCGTGCTCACGTGCCCGGCTTCTCGTTCGACGATGTCTCGAACGGTGTCGACGGAATCGGCCTCCCAGACGCAGACGGCGCGTGTGCCGTCGGTGTTCGGGATCGTGCTGTGAATGGCAACCCCGTCGGGAAGCTGCAACTCCTGCGCTCTAGCCCAGAATGTTGTTGGGTCGGAGATCGCATGGATGGCAACAACGTGCATCCGTTCTCCTCTCATCGATGGACGGAGCAGATTGCGCCGCCTCGGCCAACCTACTTGTGGCACATAGCACTGTCTAGGCGAACGACCCGCGCCTTCCCGAGCGGGTGGCTCTAGGATCGTGGGATGACTCGTTACTTGCACACGATGATCCGGATTGTTCATCCGGAGAAGAGCCGGGCGTTTTATGAGGCGTTGGGGTTGGAGTTTCGCCGCGAGTTGCCGATCGTGCGTGATGGGGAGCATGAGGCGACGAACTACTTTTTCGGGGTTCCCGGGCAGGACGAGGAGCTTGAGCTGACCTGGAACACCGACGGTCGCAGCTATGAGCTGGGGACGGCGTACGGGCATATCGCGCTAGGCGTCGACGACCTCGATGCGACCCTGGCTGCCCTCAAGGAGCAGGGGATCGAGCCGGAGCGGGAGCCCTACCGGATTCGTGAGGGCGGCTCTCGCCTTTGTTTCGTTCGGGATCCGGACGGTTATCGCATCGAGCTGATCGACCAGTCCGGCGCCTAGGCGAGCTCGCCCGTCGCCGTCCAGGATCCTTAGAGCATGGACCAGGACAGCAACGACCGGCCGCGGGTCAACGTCACCGGCGAGATTCCCTCGCGCGTGCTGGCGGCGCTCGCGGCAGATTTCGAGCTCGTCGACACGCCTACGGACGTCGACGGCATCCTCTCGTTGATTCCGACGAAGGTCGATGACGCGTTCCTCGCGCGTGCGGGATCGCGCCTTCGCATCGTCGCGAACTACGGGGTCGGTGTCGACAACATCGACCTCGACGCGGCTCACGCACGGGGGATCGTGATCGCCAACACGCCTGACGTGCTCACCAGGGCGACCGCCGAGCACGCGATCGCCTTGATGCTCGCGCTGCTGCGCAGGGTGGCAGAGGGCGACCGGTTCCTCCGCCGTCGGGCCGACTGGGTGTTCTCGCTCGAGTTCATGCTCGGCGAGAGCCTCGACGGGAAGGTCGTCGCGATCGTCGGCCCGGGGCGGATCGGCAGGGAGACCGCGCGGCTCGCACAGGCGCACGGCTCGGTGCCGCTGTTCGTCGGCCGCCGCGATTCGCTGCACGACGCGCTCGCGTTGGCCGATGTCGTGAGCCTGCATGTCCCGGCGACACCGGAGACACGTCACCTGATCGACGCCGCAGCGCTCGCCGCGATGAAACCGACCGCAGTGCTCGTCAACACTGCGCGCGGGACGATCGTCGACGAAGCCGCGCTGGTCGATGCGCTCCGCTCGGACGTGATCGCGGCTGCCGCACTCGACGTCTTCGAGTTCGAGCCGAGGGTCACGCCCGAGCTGCTCGAGCTCGAGAACGTCGTGCTGACCCCGCACCTCGGGAGCGCGACGCGCGAGACACGCGAGGCGATGGGCTTCCTGGCCGTCTCGGCACTTCGCTCGTTGCTGATCGACGGCGTGATGCCGCCGAACCTCGTTTCGTAGCTACGTCGGGAGGATGGCGGCGAGGCTCCACGTGCGGGGAGCGTCGGGAACGAGCCGAAGCAGCACGCCCGGCTTGGCCTTCCGTGCGGCTGCGAAGCGCTCACCGTCGTTGCGTCCGAGGTAGCGGCCCGCGATGTCGGCCCGGACGGGTGTGACGTCCGCCTCGACGAGGTCGGCCTCGCCGCGGATCTCGGTCCCGCGAAACGGCGGGACGGCCTCGAAGACGAGGAGGATGCACCGCGGATCGCGCGCGAGGTGGCGCAGCTTCACGTCGCCCTCGGCGATGACGACCTCGAACGCCTCGCCGGTCCAGCGAAACCAGACCGGCGTCACGAGCGCGCTGCCGTCTTTCCGGTAGGTCGTCAGCACCGCCGGCGAGGGCCTTTCGAGCAGTGACTGCACTTCCTCGAGCCAGGCTTCCGGCATCATCGGCGAGCGTAACCGTGATCGTCCTCTACGACAGCCCCGTGTCGGGCAATTGCTACAAGGTGCGCCTGCTTCTGGCGCATCTCGGCGTCGCCTATGAGCGGCGCGCGGTCGACGTCGTCGATCGGTCCACCCGCCCGGCGCTGCTCGGAGGGCTCAATCCGGCGCTTCGCGTGCCGACCATCGTGCTCGACGACGGTCGCCCTCTCGGCGAGTCCAATGCGATCCTCTGGTACTTCGGCGACGGAACCCGTTTCGTCCCCGCCGATCGGTACGAGCGGACGCAGGTCCTGCAGTGGCAGTTCTTCGAGCAGTACGACCACGAGCCCTCGATCGCGGTCGTTCGGTTTTGGCTCGCGTACTCGGGGCAGCCCGAGGCGTACGCCGATCGCGTCGAGAGCCGCCGCATCGCCGGCGACCGGGCGCTCGACGCCATGGAGCGGCACCTGGAGGGCCGTGACTGGCTCGTGGGAGGCGGCATGACGCTCGCCGACATCTCGCTCTACGCCTATACGCACGTCGCGCACGAAGGTGGCTTCGACCTCGCCTCCCGTCCGGCGATTCGAGCCTGGCTGGAACGCGTTGCCGCGCAGCCGGGTCATGTGACGATCGACGCCTGATCTGCCTTCGCCTCGACTGCGGCCCCGGAAGTTGGCACACATTCGTCACGTTCGCGTCTCACACGTGTGACGGCCGCCCCGCTACGTTCGCCCAATGACAGCGAGCGGGGCGAAAACAACAGCGAAGGTCGTGCGGGCCACGACGCCTTGGGGCCCCGCGGTCGTCGTCGAGCGGCTCAGCTTGCCGCAGCGCGCGGCAGAGAAGCGGTTCTCGTCGGTCGTCGAGGTGCTCGAGACCGAGCGGGGCGAGCGGCTCGTCCGTTTCGCCTACTCGACCGACGGCGTGGCGCGGCGCGGTCCAGTCACCCTGCGCGAACGCGACCTCGAGCGGCTTCGCGCCGAGCTCGACGCGCCGGCCGGTGCTCGCGGAGCTGTTGCGGCTCGGCGGCGGAGGCGGCGCCTAGACGACTGCCGCGACCGACATCTTGGCCGCGTCGATCAGCGAGCCCATGAGCAGCGCCCCGTCGACCGAGCCCAGCAGCGGATCCACCGCGTGTTCCGGGTGCGGCATCAGCCCGAGGACATTCCCGGCACCGTTGATCACGCCGGCGACGTCGGAAACGGAACCGTTCGGGTTCGAGCCGGTCGCGTAACGCAAGGCGATCTGACCCGCCGCTTGGAGCTCCGCCAGCAGCTCGTCGTCGGCGAACCAGCATCCCTCGCCGTGCTTGACAGGGAGCACAAGCTCCTGGTCGGGCTGACACCGGGAGAGCAGCGGCGTGCGAGCGGGCTCGACCCGGACCCGGACGTCCCGGCAGATGAACGCGAGTGACGCGTTCGGGCGGAGCACGCCCGGCAGCAGGCCGGCTTCGGTCAGGATCTGGAAGCCGTTGCAGATCCCCAGCACCGGACCGCCGTCGTCGGCGAACGCACCGACCGCTTCGAGAATCGGGGAGAAGCGCGCGATCGCGCCGCAGCGGAGGTAGTCGCCGTAGGAGAACCCTCCCGGCAGCACCACGCCGCTCGTGCCCGTTGGGAGGCTCGGCTCCGTGTGCCAGACCCGGCGCGCGTCTGCGCCGAGCCGGTTGAGTGCGAGCTCCGCGTCGCGGTCGTCGTTCGAGCCGGGGAAGACGACGACTGCGACCACCGGGCGATGCGGCGCCGTGCTCATGCGTTCTCGAGCTCGATCGCGTAACTCTCGATCAGGGGATTGGCGAGGAGCTGGGCGCACATCGCTTCGAGCTGCGTGCGTGCCTCGCCGGGATCCTCGGTCGCGAGCTCGACGTCGACGACCTTGCCGATCCGCGTCTCGCCGACCTCGAAGCCGAGGTGACGGAGCGAGCTCGAAACGGCTTGGCCCTGCGGGTCGAGGATCCCCGGCTTGGGACGGACGAGCACCGTCGCCTTCACTCGAGGACCACCGACGGCCGGGCGACGTAGGCCGGAAACTCGATGCCGGTCAAACGCTCGAACGCCTCCACATAGCGGAGCCGCGTGCCGGCGACGACGTCGTCGGGCAGCTCGGGACCGGGGTCGGTCTTGTCCCAGCCCAGCGACTCGCAGTAGTCGCGGACGAACTGCTTGTCGAAGGACGGCTGGGCGCCACCCGGCCGATACTCGTCGGCCGGCCAGAAGCGCGACGAGTCCGGCGTGAACGCCTCGTCGCCGAGCACCAGGGCGCCGGTCTCGTCGATCCCGAACTCGAGCTTCGTGTCGGCGAGGATGATCCCGTGCTCGCGCGCATGCGCGGAGGTGAAGGCGTAGAGCGCGAGCGCAGTCGCCTCCACCTCGTCGAACATCTCGACGCCGACCAGTTCGGCTGCCGTCTCCCGGTCGATGTTCTCGTCGTGGCCCGTCGTCGCCTTCGTCGCCGGCGTGAAGATCGGCTCCGGCAGCTGCTCGCTCTCGGTCAACCCTTCGGGCAGCCGATGGCCGCACACGGTCCCGGTCGCGCGATAGTCGCTCCACCCTGAACCGGCCAGGTAGCCGCGCACGACGCACTCGATCGGCAGCATCTCGAGCCGACGGCACTCGGTCGTACGGCCGTCGTCGCCGAGTGAGAGCAGGTGGTTCGGGACGATGTCCCTCGTGCGTGCGAACCAGAATCCCGACAGCCCGGTGAGGACACGACCCTTGTCGGGGATCGGGGTTGGAAGGACGACGTCGAACGTCGAGATGCGATCGCTGGCGACGAGCAACAGCCGCTTGTCGTCGGCGGCGTAGAGCTCGCGCACTTTGCCGCTCCCGACGTGCAGGGCCTCAGGCATGGACGGGGACCTCCTTCGGTTGGAGACGACGCAGCCGGTCGAAGGCGCCGTCGAGGTGTGCGATGGTCGCGTCGAGATCGAAGACCTGGTCGAGGCTCGCCTCGGAAAGATGCGCGGTGATCGCACCGTCGGCGCGAACGAGCTCTTCGAAGTCGAGCTCCTCGTCCCACGACCGCATCGCGTTGCGTTGCACGGTGCGGTACGCCTCTCCACGCTCGACGCCATGCTCGACGAGTGAGAGCAGCAGCCTGTGCGAGAAGAAGAGGCCGTGCGACGCCCACAGGTTGCGTTCCATGCGGTCCGTGTGGACGACGAGACCGTCGACGAGCCACGTGAAACGGTCGAGCATGTAGTCGAGCGCAAGGAAGGCGTCGGGGATGACGATCCGCTCGGCCGACGAGTGCGAGATGTCCCGCTCGTGCCACAGGACGACGTTCTCGAGGCCGACCGGTGCCGCGGCGCGGACGACGCGGGCGAGTCCCGAGATGCGCTCGGCGATCTTCGGGTTGCGTTTGTGCGGCATCGCGGAGGACCCCTTCATGCCCGTGGCGAACGGCTCTTCGACCTCCCGTACCTCGGTGCGGGCGAGATGCCTGATCTCCGTCGCGAAGCGATCGAGGGACGCGGCGCACAGCGCGAGGGCGCCGAGCAGCTCGGCATGCCGGTCGCGCGAGATCACCTGCGTCGAGACCGGATCGGGCTCGAGGCCGAGGCCGGCGCACGCGATCGCCTCGACGCGCGGGTCGATCGCTCCGTAGGTGCCGACGGTGCCCGACAGCTGGCCGACCCGGCACGTCTCGAGCGCCAGCTCGATCCGCCTGCGGGCGCGATCGAGCTCGAACGCCCAGCCGGCGAGCTTCCAGCCGAACGTCGTCGGCTCGGCGTGCACGCCGTGGGAGCGCCCGATGCAGATCGATCGCCGGTGCTCCTCGGCCCGCCGCACGACCGCGCCGAGCGCGCGTTCGACACCGCCGAGCAGCAGCCCGCCGCCGTCGCGGATCTGCAGCGCCAGTGCCGTGTCGAGGACGTCGGACGACGTCAGGCCGTAGTGCACCCAGCGCCCCTCGGGCCCGAGCTGCTCGGCGACCGCGTCGACGAATGCAGCGAGGTCGTGGTCGGTCGTCCGTTCGAGCTCGGCGACCCGCTCCGCCGACGGGGCGACCGCGCGATCGTGGATCGCCGCGACGTCGCTCGCCGGAACGACTCCGATCTCTGCCCACCCGTCGAGCGCAGCCAGCTCGACGTCGAGCCAACGCTCCAACTTGCCCTCCTCCGACCAGATGCGAGACATCTCGGGACGGGAGTAGCGGGCGATCACTCCGGTCAGTCTAGAGAGCGGTGGTGCCGGAGCTCCTGTTCAGGTGAGCGCCAGGATGCGAGCAGCGAGCACAGCCGCGTTCTTCGCGTTGTCGACCCCGACCGTCGCGACCGGGACGCCCGGGGGCATCTGCACGATCGAGAGGAGCGCGTCCATCCCGTCGAGGACCGACAGCGACGAGCGCAGCGGGACGCCGATCACCGGGAGCTCCGTCTGCGCCGCGACGACGCCCGGCAGCGCCGCCGCGAGGCCGGCGCCGCAGATCAGCACCTTCAGGCCGCGGCCGGCCGCGGAGCGCGCATACTCGGCCACGGAGTCGGGCGTGCGGTGCGCCGACCGGACTTCGAACTCCCAGGCGATCCCGCGCGCGTCGAGCTCTTCGACCGCACCCTGCATCCGGGCACGATCCGACTCCGACCCGACGAGGATCCCGACCACCGGCTCAGCCATCGACCGCCGCCGCGATGTCGCGCCTGAAGCGGACGCCTTCGAACGACACGAGGTCGACGGCCTGGTAGGCGTTGCCTCGCGCCTCGGCCACGGTTGACCCGGTCCCGGTCACGGAGAGGATTCTGCCGCCATTCGTGACCAGGCGCCCGTCCCGTACCGCCGTCCCGCCGTGGAGCACGAGGGCGCCGGTCGCGGCTGCAGCCTCGAGGCCGTCGATCGGCCGGCCCGAGTAGTCGCTCGACTCCGGGTAGTCCGGCCCGGCGAGCACGACCGTGACGGCGGCCGTCTCGGTTGTCGCGAACCTCGAGTGGGAGAGGTCGCCGCGCGCGGCGCGAGCGAGCAGGTCGAGCAGATCGCCGTCGACGCGCGGCATCAACACCTGCGTCTCGGGGTCGCCGAAGCGGGCATTGAACTCGAGCACCTTCGGGCCGTCCTCGGTCATCATCAGCCCGGCGTAGAGGCAGCCCACGAACGGAGTGCCCCTCCGGGCGAGCTCCTCGATCACCGGCCGGTGGACGGCGTCGACGAGTGATTCGAGGTCGCCGAGCCACGGGACCGGCGAGTACGCGCCCATCCCACCGGTGTTCGGGCCGGTGTCGCCGTCGCCGATTCGCTTGAAGTCCTGGGCGGCGCCGATCTGGACGACGCCGCGTCCGTCCGTGACCGCGAACACCGACACCTCTGGGCCGTCGAGGAGCTCCTCGATCACCATGCCGCCGCCCAGCCCCTGCACGGCGCGCAGCGCCGCTTCGAGCTCCGTCTGCGTCCTGCAGACGAAGACGCCTTTGCCGCCCGTGAGGCCGTCGGCCTTGACGACGCACGGCGGCCGTGCAACCGAGAGGGTTCCGGCCGCCGCCACGCCCGCGGCTCGCAGCACGTCCTTGGCGAACGTCTTCGAGCCTTCGATGCGGGCGGCAGCGGCGCTCGGGCCGAACACGGCGATGCCGTTGCGGCGGAGCTCGTCGGCGACGCCGGCCACGAGAGGCCCCTCCGGGCCGATGATCGCGAGCTCGGTGCCGAGCGTCAGCGCCAGCGCGAGGAGGCCGTCACGGTCGTCGGCGCGGACCGGGTGGCACACACCGAGCGCCGCGATCCCTGGATTGCCCGGGCGCGGCATGGAGCTCGCCGAGGCTGGGGCTCTGGGCGAGCCGCCACGCGAGCGCATGCTCGCGCGCCCCCGCCCCGACGAGCAGCACGTTCACCCGCCGATCCTACTTCGGCGGGCTCTGCTGTTCTCTCGCCCGACGACGCTCTTCGTCCTGGAGCCGCCACAGCTTCTCGTCCGGGTCGTCGCGCTTGCCGCGCAGCACGTACCAGGCGAGTGCGACCGCGATCGACACCGGCACCACCGCCGACAGGATGAGCACGGTCTCGAGCGCGGTGTTGCCGCTCACGGCGATCATCCGGCTCAGGCGAGCACGCGCTCGCGGGCAGCGCCGACCCCGACGAGCTCGACCGGGATGCCGAGGTCGTCTGCGACGAACTCGACGTAGGCACAGGCCGCGGCGGGCAGATCGCGCACGGTCGTCACATCGTCGAGTGGCTCGCGCCATCCGTCGAGCACTTTCCAGACCGGAGCTGCGTGGTGGAAGTCGGACTGGTGGGCGGGGAAGTCGCGCGTCTCGCGCCCGTCCGGTAGCCGATAGGCGACGCAGACGGGAAGCTGGTCGAACGCCGAGAGCACGTCGAGCTTCGTGAGCGCCAGCGCGGTCATCCCGTTGAGCCGGACGGCATAGCGAAGGGCGACGAGATCGAGCCAGCCGCAGCGCCGTTCACGTCCGGTGACCGTGCCGTACTCGCCGCCGAGCTCTCGCAGGCGCGTCTGGTCCGAGCCGGCGATCTCCGACGGGAACGGGCCTTCGCCTACGCGGGTGACGTAGGCCTTCGACACGCCGAGGACGCGATCGATTCGCGTCGGCCCGATGCCGACGCCGGTCGGAGCGCCTGACGCGATCGGGTTCGACGAGGTGACGAACGGATACGAGCCGTGATCGAGGTCGAGCAGCGTCGCCTGGGCGCCCTCGAAGAGCACACGCTTGCCGTCGCGGAGCGCCTGGTCGACGAGCAGCGAGACGTCGCCGACGTAGGGCGCGAGCCGCTCGGCCAGCGCCGCCGTCCGCTCCCAGATCTCCTCGAGATCGAACGGTGCGACGTCGTAGACCTTCGACAGCCACACGTTCTTCTCCGCGAGCGCGACCTCGAGCTTCTGACGGAGGATCTTCGCGTCGAGCACGTCCTGGACGCGGATGCCGATGCGCGACGCCTTGTCGGCGTAGGCGGGCCCGATCCCGCGCCGCGTCGTCCCGATCTGCAGCGACCCGAGGCGCCGCTCGGAGGCCTGATCGATCGCCACGTGCCAGGGCATGATCAGGTGCGCGTTGCCCGACACGACGACGACCGACGTGTCGATGCCGCGCGAGGCGAGCTCGTCCAGCTCGTCGAGCAGCACCTGCGGATCGACGACACAGCCCGCGCCGATCACCGACGTCTTCCCCGAGATCACGCCGCTCGGCGTCTGCCGGATCTTGAACGTCTCGCCGTGGGCGACGATCGTGTGCCCGGCGTTCGGGCCGCCCTGGTAGCGGCAGACGATGTCCGAATCCTGCGCCAGCAGATCGACGATCTTGCCCTTCCCCTCGTCGCCCCACTGCGCGCCCACGACGACGGTCGACGGCACGGCTCCCAGTCTAGGTCAGCTGCAGCTGGCGCTCGTCGTGGTGCGCCAGCGCAGGCGGCTGCTCGCCGCGCCGCAGGACGATCTCGTGCCCTGCAGCGCAGCGAACGACGCCGAGCGCGCTGTCCCTGCCGACGCTGCCGCGAACGCTCGCGGCCTGGAGGGCGTCGGAGAACAACGCGCCACTACGCCGAGCCGCCTCGAGGCACGGCTCACAAAGGCATGAGAACGAGGTCGCAGAGGGGGAGAGCCAGACCGTCGTCATCATGCCGCCGCGGCCAGGTCGGCGAACTTGGCGTAGCGTTTCTGGAAGGCGAGCTTCTCGATCCCCGTCGCGCCGTTGCGGTGCTTGGCGAGGATCAACTCGGCAACACCGGCGGAGTCGGTCTCCTCCGGGTTGTAGTACTCGTCGCGGTAGACGAACATCACGAGGTCGGCATCCTGCTCGATCGAGCCCGACTCTCGCAGATCCGACAGGATCGGACGCTTGTCATGGCGCTGCTCGACGGCACGCGACAGCTGCGACAGCGCCACGATCGGGACGTCGAGGTCACGCGCCAGCACCTTGAGCGAACGCGAGATCTGAGACACCTCCTGCACCCGGTTCTCGACCGTCGTCCCGCTCGTCATCAGCTGCAGGTAGTCGACGATCACGAGCGCCAGGCCGCTCTCGCGCATCTTGAGCCGGCGCAGCTTCGAGCGGATCTCCATCATCGTGATCGAGCCGGTGTCGTCGACGTAGATCGGTGCCTTGGCGAGCTTGTCGCACGCCGAGGTCAACCTGGGCCAGTCGTCGACCGCGAGCTTGCCCGTGCGCAGGCGTTGCGACTCCACCTTGCCCTCGGAGCACATCAGCCGCTGCGTGACCTCTGCCTTCGACATCTCGAGCGTGAACAGCGCAACGGGCTTCTCGTGGCGGACGGCGACGTTCGCGGCCATGCACAGCGCAAGGGCCGACTTGCCCATCGACGGCCGCGCGGCGACGATCACGAGGTTGCCGGGTTGGAATCCGGAGGTGAGGCGGTCGACGTCGCGGAAGCCCGACGGCGTGCCCGTGATGTCCGTGCCTGCCTCGTAGAGCTTCGTGATCGTCTCGAACGACTCCTTGAGGAGATCGTCGATGTGCGCGAACTCGCTCGAGACGCGCTGCTGAGAGAGGTCGAACACGATCTGCTCGGCCCGGTCGACCAGCTCGATCGTCTCGCCCGGCCGGTCGAAGCCGAGTCGTGCGATGTCGTTCCCGGCGCGGATCAGGCCGCGCAGAGTTGACATCTCGCTGACGATGCGCGCGTAGTGCGCGGCGTTCGAGGCGGCGGGGACGAGCGCGGCCAGCTCGTGCACGCGCTCCGCGCTGCCGATCTGGGCCAGGTGCCCGGCGCGGTCGAGCTCGTCGACGACGGTGATCGCGTCGACCGGCTCGCCCTTCGCGTAGAGGGCGATGATCGAGCGGTAGATCAGCCCGTGGCTCTCGCGATAGAAGTCCGCGGCCGACAGGTTCGTCGACTCCGTGACCGCCCCGATCGCCAGCGGCGAGAGCATCATCGCGCCGAGCACCGACTCCTCCGCATCGAGGTTCTGCGGGGGGACCGGGGCGGTCGCGAGTGCCGGGGCGGGCATTGCCATGTGGCGCCTAGTCAAGCCGTCTGCGCCCGAGTTCTCAACGGTGTGCATAACGCCGTTCACACTCCTCTAACAACATCACGTGCAGGGATATCAGAACAGGCGTTCGTCTGGCAAGGTGGATCAAAAGGTCGCTCCGAGCGCGGACTTTCGTCCTCGTTCCACAGGCCGTGGACGGCGCTGTGGATCGTTCGGGCGTCACAATTCGTTAACGAATCGTCCACAGGCGGGTGCAGAGCCTGTGGAAAGCCGTTATTCGGCCGGTTCCGCCTCGGTCTCTGCAGCCGGATCGAGCTCGGGCTCGAGCGCGGTCTCGGCTCCCGGCTCCCACTCGTCCGCGGCCGTGTGCGGCTCGTCACGCGGCGGGCTCGGGCAGCGCCTCGGCTTCCGCGCCGCTTGTCGTCTCGGCCTCGTCGGCAGCGCGGGCAGCCTCGGCCTCGGCGGCCTCGAGCGCGGCGAGCTCCTCCGCGCTCGGGAGCTCCTGGCCCTCCGGCGCGACCGCGAGGTGGAGCTCCGCGGTGACGTCCGCGAACAGCTCGAGCGGGACGGTGTAGCGGCCGATCCGCTTGATCGTCTCCATCTGCAGCTTGCGCCGGTCGATGCGGATCTTCTCCTGCTCCCAGAGCCGGTCGGCGACGTTGGTGGCCGTCACCGATCCGAACAGGGAGCCGGTCGGGCCGGCGTTGACGTCGAACCGGAACTCGATCGCGCCGATCCGGTCCGCGATCGCCTTCGCCTCGTCTGCGGTCTTCGCCTCGTGCCGCGCCCGCAGCGCGTCGCGCTTCTCCAGCTCGCGGATGAGCGCCGGCGTGGCGGTCTGGGCGAGCCCGCGCGGCAGGAGGAAGTTGCGTGCGTAGCCGCGCGCAACGTTCACGACCTCTCCGCGCAGGCCGAGTGAGTCGACGTCCTGCTTGAGGATCACCTCCACCGGGTTCTCCTACCGGTCACCGACGTACGGGAGCAGGGCGATCTCGCGTGCTCGTTTCACGGCGACTGCGACCTGGCGCTGATGCCGGCGGCAGGCGCCGCTGATCCGACGCGACCGGATCTTCCCGCGCTCCGACACGTAGCGGCGAAGCTCGTTGACGTTCTTGTAGTCGATCTCGTCGACCTTCGACTTGCAGAAGAAGCACGACTTGCGGCGGCCGCCCCCGGTGGGAGCTCCCCGCTTCGGCCTGCTGGTGCGGTCAGACTTCGGTGCTGCCAAGATCGTCTCCTTAGAACGGAATGTCGTCGTCGGCTGACTGGAAGTCGGCGTCGCCGGCGCTCTGGGCGCCTGCGGGCACGAACTGGTTGCCGCCCTCGCCGGAGCTGTCTCCGGCGCCGTCACCGCGGCCGCCGAGGAACTGCACGGTGTCTGCGATCACCTCGACCGCCTGGCGCTTGGTGCCGTCCTGCGCGTCCCACTCGCGCCACTCGAGGCGGCCGTCGATCGCGACCGGCCGGCCCTTGGCCAGATACTGAGCGCAATTCTCGCCCTGCTGGCCCCAGACGGTGATGTCGAAGTAGTTCGGCTTCTCGGTCCACTGCCCGGTCGCGCCGTCCTTGCGGCGCGTGTTCACGGCGATCCGCAGCCCACAGACGGACGTGCCCGAAGGCGTGTGCCTGAGCTCCGGGTCGCGGGTCAGGTTGCCGACCAGCACGACGCGGTTGATGTTGGCCATGGTTCCTTCGCTCCTCTCCCTAGACGGAGTCCAGGCTACTCGGACGCCTCGTCGCTGTCACCGGCGGGCGCGGACGCGGCCCGCGCGGAGGGGGGCGGAGGAGGTGGCGCCGACGGCGGCTTCAAGTGACCGCCCTTGACCCGGCGGACGGCCAGGTGGCGCACGACCCCGTCCGTGATCTTCAGGACGCGCGTGATCTCGGCGAGCGCTTCGGGTGTCGTCGTGAAGAGCAGCAGGTGGTAGACCGCTTCGCCCTTGTGGTCGATCTCGTAGGCGAGGTGACGGCGGCCCCACGGCTCGTGACCGTCCCACGTTCCCCCCGCGCCCTCGACGGCGTCGCGGACGCGCTGGATGACCTCGTTGGCGCGCTCCTCGGCGAGCTCCGGGTCCAGCAGCAGCATGATCTCGTACTCGTTCAAGCCGAATTCCTCCTTCTCATGGACTGAGTCGGCCCCGCCTCCTTGCGCCGCTTCGGCAAACGGCGCGACGGGCGTGGCGAGAAGCGGCGGCAGTGTAGCATCGTGGCCGTGAAGCGCCTGCTCGCGCTCGTGCTCGGCGCCCTGGGTCTGACGGCGCTGCTCAAGCGACGCCGAGAGCGGGCGACCGTGACCTCGCCGGCAGACGATCTGAAGTCGAAGCTCGCCGAGTCGCGGACGGTTGCGGAACCCGAGCCGACCCCGCCACCGCCCGCCCCCGACGAGCCGGCGGCCGCGCCCGAGGCCGAGGTACCGGAGGCCGAGGTTGAGGGCGACGTCGATGCTCGCCGCGCCGACGTCCATGCGCGCGCGCGACAGGCGATGGACGACCTCTCCTAGCGGCCGAGCGGCACCGACTCGAGCAGTTCGCGCCGCTCGGTATCGGTGAGCGTGCGGAGCGGCGGGCGCAGGTCCTCGCTCATCGGGACGCCGCGGGCCACGGCGACGGCCTTCAATGCGGCGAGGCGCGGGAACCGCTCGATGCTGGCGCGGAGTGCGCCGGCCGCGGTCGAGTCGCCGCTTCGCACGGCTTCGACGACGATTTCCGGGAACGCGGCCGCGAGACCGGACACCGCGCCGCCGGCGCCTGCGGCGAGCCCTTCCCCGATCAGCGCCTCGGCGCCGATCAGGACGTCGAGGCCGTCCAGCAGGTACGGCCGCACCTTCGCGAACGGCGTGTCGCTCACCTTCATCCCGACGAGGTTGTCGACGGTCTCGCGCAGCCTTTCGACGACGGCGACCGGGATCGAGTAGCCGGAGGCACGCTCGAGCTCGTAGACGTAGAACGGTGTCGGCGCGCACGCGCGAGCCGCCGCGGCGAAGTGCGCGAAGAGCTCCTCCTCGTCGAGCGGAAAGTAGGGCGGAGCGATCACCGCCACCGCCGACACGCCGGTCGCCTTCGCGTGCGCTGCGAGCGCGACCGTCGCCGCGGTCGACTGGGCGCCGCAGTGTGCGATCACCTCGAGCGGGCCGCGTGCGGCGAGCTCGAGCAGCCGCTTCCGCTCCGCCACCGAGAGGAGCATGCCCTCGCCCGTCGTGCCGGTGAGCAGGATGCCGTCGACGCCACCGGCCGCGAGGAACGCGAGGTACGGCTCGACGGCCGCCTCGTCGAGCGACGACCCACCGGCGGTGAGCGGCGTCAGTGCGGCTGCGAGCGTGCGGGGCACGCCGGGATTTAACCGGCGGTGAGCACGAGCAGCCAGTCGCCGTCGCCAGTGCTGTTCTTGTCGGCCGGGCGAAACGTCTCGATGCTGCCGTTGCGCGAGACCGGTGCTGCGGGCGTGAACGTCCCGGCGGTCGGGTCGTACCAGCGCGCTACGACGTTCGCCGCGAGCTTCGACAGCGTCGATCGTGAACGTGCGCACCGTCGGCAGGTAGGCGATCGCCAGCTTGCCGTCCGGGGTGCGGGCCGCGGTCGCATAGTCGCTGGAGTCGACCGCTCCCGTCGTCGTGAAGGTTCCGTAGCCGGAGGTGAGCAGCGTGTGCTTCTGGTCGGGGACGAGCCGGTACCACGGACGGCCGGAGAAGAGCTTCACGAGGTAGCCCATCTCTTTGCTGCCGGGTGTGTCGAGCTGTTGCTGTTCCAGCCGGGGAGGAATTGCCAGATGTACTTGTTGCCGTAGAACTGCCCGGCGGCGCCGCTGAGCATCGTCCAATACTCCTGGCGGCGAAGTGTCTCGGGGTCGCCATACGAGATCGACGAGCTGTTCTGCTCGAACTCGTAGCCGGCCTCGACCATGAAGATCGGAATGGACTTCTGCCGGTCGTACTCCTTCAGGACCTCTGCGTACGTTGGGCCGTACGTGTACGCGGCGTCGAGCCCGAGGAGGGGCCGCCACCTCGTGTCATCCCAGGAACTGCTCACGTTGTAGTTGAGCTCGATCGTCTGGAGGTGGCGAGTGTCAGCGCTCCGGATCCCCTTCGCGACGGCCAACACGAGCGCGTCCAACGACGGGTCGCTCCACTGCTGGAAGTCGTTGCCGCTCATCCAGACGATGTTCGGAAACTTCGCATAGCGCTTTCCGAGAAAACGCCCATAGGCGTATGCCTTATTGACCCCGTTGGCCTGCAGCGTGTCCAGCCAGCCGCCGGTTTCGATCGGATCGAGAAACACCGCCATCCCGTACCGATTCGCCAGGCGAAGCATGGCGTCGACGCGCGTTGAAGTACTGCTCGTTCGGCGTCGAGAGGTCTCCGGGTTTGTCGAACGGCGCGATGTGGTCGTAGGTGGTTCCGTCGGCTCGGCCGGCGGTGTACGTGTCGCAGAGGAGGTTGACCCAGAGCGAATTGAAACCGGCGGCCGCCCGGTCGGCGATGTAGGTCTTCGCATCGTTCAACGAGAGATTCACGATCAGCGACTGAGGCGAGTCGCCGACGATCAGGAAAGGGCGGCCGCGCTGGTCGACGAGGTAGCGGTGCGTGGGACCGACCTTGAGCGGGAACGCAACTCTCGGGCTCGCTGCAGAGTGCGCGTTCGCTGGAGTCACTCGCTCACCGATGAGGAGCAGCACCGCGGCCACCGGGAGCAAGACCGCGGTGCCGCGGGCCAACGCTTTCAGACGCGTCACGGGTCAGGGAAGGAGGCCGTAAGCAGTCAGCTGTCCCGCCGACACGACGTACACGCGACCGTTCGCCACCAGCGGAATGGTGAACTTGAGCCATGGGTCGAGCTGGTCGCGGGTTCCCGCCTGGTCGCTCGTGTAGTACTCGTGTGCGAGGTTGCTCGGATCGTAGGCGTGGAGGGTGCCGGGCTGCTGTCGCCGTTGCTCTGCAAAGCCCAGAGGATCCCGTTCGAGCTCCCGTTTGCCGAGATCGCCATCTCACCGCCGCGTGCGTCGAACGTGCTTGTGTTCCCGTTGTAGGTCTCGCTGGACTTGGATGTCGGCGACGTCGAGAGCAGGCCGTTCGTCAGCGAGAACGCCATCACCTGGCCCTGGACGGGAGCGTAGTAAACGGAGCCGTTGTAGTAGACCGGGGAGCTGTAGTTTCCGGTCTCGTCACCGCCGCCGGTCGGAAAGACGTTGACGAGCGACTGCACGATCTGGCTTGTCGTTCCCGTTTCCGACCCCGCCCATGTTGTCGCGGTCGACGAGGTAGACGGTGCCGCCCTTGCCGGCCGTCAATACCTCGTGCGCGATGCGCCCCGGATTGGTCGGGCAGGAGGATGATCCCACCCGAAGCGAGGTCGACGTCGCTGGCGTCGAGAGTTGCGTAGTTGAACGGCGTGAACGAGTCGACTCGGGAGCCGCTCGGATTCAGCTTGAGCAGTGTGTCGCCGAAGTCGATTGCCGTGTCGGGCCGTCGAATGTTCCATTGCCGGTCGAGAAGTAGAGGTTGCCGGACGAATCGACCGCGATCCCGTCGCCGCCCATCCAGATCCCGCCGCTTCATCGCGTTGGGAGTCGTGCAGAACGCCCAGTCCTGGTGAAGCGTTGAGGCGTTGTACGCCATTACCCAACCGTGATACGGCGGGTTGTTCCCGTGGTTCGAGAAACCGATGTACAGCTCCCCGTTCTGGAGCGTCAATGCCGGCCGCTGGTTCTCCGTGATGTTGTTGAAGGAGATCGTGCCGTTGACGTTGTCCCCTCCGCTGCCCGGGACGCTTGCTTTGATGACGATCGGCCCGCCGAACTTCTCGGCACCGCTCGTGAGGTCGAGCGCGTGCAGTCGGTTGACGTAGGTCGTCGTGCCGCCGCTCACCTCCTTCGTGGCTGCGACGACGTAGACGGTGTTCGTCGACGGGTCGATCACCGGAGTGCCCGTGATCCCGATCTCGTTCGGGATGTCGCCGGTCTCACCCGTGTCGGCCGGAGGGATCGGCGTCACGCCGGCCGCCGGGTTGATGAACGAGTCCTTCCAGACCGGCGTGTTGCTCCGGCCGTCGGCGTCGAACGCGTAGACGCTGTCGTGCTCGGTCGCGACGATCACCAGATTGTGGAACCCCTGCCCCGGAATGTTCACGTTCGGCGCGTACAGCGGTGACGCGAACGTGAGGCCGTCGAGCGGGTAGCTGAACAGCTTGCCGAACGTGGTCGAGTTGACGTTCGAGGGGGTGAGCACCGTCTCGTTCAGGTTCTCGCCGTCGCGCGCGTTGTCATTATGGAACGTGAACGTTCCTGCGTAGTTCGAGACGTAGGCCGTGACGCTCGCCGTTCCAGTCCCGGTTGCCGCCGAGATCGTGTGCGACCCGACGGTGCTGGGGGGCGTATAGAGGCCGCCGCTGGTAATCGTCCCGGAGCTGCTGTTCCCGCCCGCGACGCCGTCGACAAGCCAGGTGACGCTTCCAGCGCCCTGGGCCGTGTACTGCTGGGTGCGCGTGAACGTCAGGACAGCGTTCTTGGGCGAGACCGCGAAGGCAGCGGTGGGTGTGGTTGCGGTGGCGGTGTTGGAGTAGGGCCCGAGGTTGGGGACGGCGTCGGTGGCGCGGACGCGGTAGCTGTAGCCGGTGGAGGCGGCGACGGCGGTGTCTTTGTAGGTGGTGGTGCTGCCGTTGGTGGCGCCGATCTGGGTGAAGGTGCAGCTGGCCGTGAGGCAGCGTTCGATCAGGTAGCCGGTGACGGCGACGTTGTCGGTCGAAGCACCCCAGGAGAGATCCACTTCACCGGCCGACACCGCGTTTGCCGACAGCGTCCCCGGCTGTGTCGGCGGCTGCGTGTCCGGGGTGGTCGGGGTGATCGGGGTGGTCTGGTCGGTTTGGATCTGGGTGGCGGTGAGGGCGGTGTTGTAGATGCGGACTTCGTCGATCATCCCGGCGAAGAACTGGCCATAGATGCTGTCGCCGCCGATCTGCAACGGATTGGCCGACGTGCTGATCGCGCCGGTGTGGGCGGTCGAGGCGACCTGGGTCCCGTTCACGTAGAGGCGCAGCGTGCTGCCGTCGTAGGTCTCGGCGAGATACGACCAGGTGTTGGCGGGCAGGGCGGCGGTGCCGAAGGCGTCGCCGTAGCTGCCGCCGGCGATCAGGCCGCCGTCGGGTTTGGAGCTGTTGGTGGAGGTCGCTTCGAGGTAGTAGTTGTCGTTGCCCTTGTAGATCACGTCGCGCCAGTTGCCGTTGACGGTCGAGGGATTCACCCAGGCCTCGAGCGTCATCGCGGTCGTCAGGTGCAGCGAGGCGGCGTCGGGGATCGTGACCAGGGCGCTGCTGCCGTTGAACTGGAGCGCTTTGCCGTACTTCCCGGTCGCAGCCCAGGTCGTGTTCGCGACCGTCCCGTTATTGCCGTTCCCCGACTGATCAGCGACCGTCGTCCCCGACCCCGCATCAAACCCGTACGCCGCCACCAAGCCGGTTGGGCCGGTCGCCGTCGTACAGCTGACCGCGACGTTGGTGACGTTGGCCGACCCGATCGTCCCCGACCCGTTCGAGACCGAACAGGTCTGCCCGGACGGATTCGTCTTCACCGTCACGCTGTAAGCCGCGCCACCAACAAGCTGCGTCGCGAACGTGAACGGTCCGTTCGTCGACACCGACAGGTCGTCGCCGCCGTTGTCCTGCAACACCACCGTTCCCACCAGTCCGGACACCGACCCGCCGACCGAAAACGTTGGCGCCGTCGTACAGCTGACCGCGACGTTGGTGACGTTGGCCGACCCGATCGTCCCCGACCCGTTCGAGACCGAACAGGTCTGCCCGGACGGATTCGTTTTCACCGTCACGCTGTAAGCCGCGCCACCAACAAGCTGCGTCGCGAACGTGAACGGCCCGTTCGCGGACACCGACAGGTTGTCGCCGCCGTTGTCCTGCAACACCACCGTCCCCGACAACCCCGACACCGACCCTCCGACCGAATACGTCGGCCCGGTCGGGGTGATCGGGGTGGTCTGGTCGGTTTGGATCTGGGTGGCGGTGAGGGCGGTGTTGTAGATGCGGACTTCGTCGATCATCCCGGCGAAGAACTGGCCATAGATGCTGTCGCCGCCGATCTGCAACGGATTGGCCGACGTGCTGATCGCGCCGGTGTGGGCGGTCGAGGCGACCTGGGTCCCGTTCACGTAGAGGCGCAGCGTGCTGCCGTCGTAGGTCTCGGCGAGATACGACCAGGTGTTGGCGGGCAGGGCGGCGGTGCCGAAGGCGTCGCCGTAGCTGCCGCCGGCGATCAGGCCGCCGTCGGGTTTGGAGCTGTTGGTGGAGGTCGCTTCGAGGTAGTAGTTGTCGTTGCCCTTGTAGATCACGTCGCGCCAGTTGCCGTTGACGGTCGAGGGATTCACCCAGGCCTCGAGCGTCATCGCGGTCGTCAGGTGCAGCGAGGCGGCGTCGGGGATCGTGACCAGCGCGCTGCTGCCGTTGAACTGGAGCGCTTTGCCGTACTTGCCGGTCGCAGCCCAGGTCGTGTTCGCGACCGTCCCGTTATTGCCGTTCCCCGACTGATCAGCGACCGTCGTCCCCGACCCCGCATCAAACCCGTACGCCGCGACAAGTCCGGCGGTAGCGGCCGTGGCGTTCTTAGGTGGCGCCAGCGAAACGAATGTCGCCAGGATCGCGATGAACAGGACGGCACGGGCTGTGCGCCACGTGTCAACCCTGTGGTGGGAGCCCGAGGCCCCGTGGTTTTTCGTCCCCATACGAATGGCTAGTGCATCTCCAATCGCGAACCAATTCCGTCGTGGACCGGCGAGGGCCGCGACGAGTGCACCTGCCCAGTGCGGTCAGCTAGTCTGTACGCCCTTCAGGCCGAGGCGTTGGTAATCGGCACGCCCTGAAAGGTGAAGCCGTCCGACTGACCGTATCGCTTGTCGGTGCCGAACGTCAGCTCGGTGATCGACCCGATCTCGACGAGCTTGGGCGCCTCGTACGAGCCACCGTGCACACCAAGTCCAAATTCCTTAGTAACCACGCCGTCCTCCCCTTTGGCCCCCTACGTGAACCTAGGGTAGGCGGCCGCTCAATTGCTCGCAACTGTCCTGAAGTGCAGGTTGCCGGAAGCGGCCTCGCCTCGTCCTGTCGAGCGGCGGACCAGTGCGGCCTGCAGAAGAAGGAACGAGTGCGCGTCCGGGGCCTCCCCCGACCACGTACTGCGAAGCGCGGTCTGGTCGACGGGCTCGAGCTCGTCGAATTCCCCGGTCGCGTCGCTCGCCAGCGACCGGCTCGCGGCGCCCCAGAACACCGGCCCGAACGCGGCTTTCGTCGTGCGCTCGCGCACGGCTGCGGGGAGAAGACGCGAGAAGATCGCTCGGAGCAGGGACGTGCGGTCGTGCAGTCTCTGCCGGGCGGCGACGCGGGCGACCGATGCCGCGAATGCCGCGTCGGTCAGCGGATGGGCGATCGTCGCCTGGCAGTCGTTTGCGATCAGCTCGAGGGACCGCAGTCCGATCTCGGTCTCCCTGCGCTCGTGCCACCGGGCCCAGCGATCGGACCAGCGGAGCGGCTCGCTCGCCAGGTCGTCCGCCGAGCGGCGCCGCAGCTCGGTGTTCGCCCGGTCCGTCAGCCACTCGAGACGCGTGTCGCCGGGATAGCGCCGACGTATCACCGCCCGCCTCAACGTGTACGGCGCGACCGCCACGAGTGCCCGAGGAACGTCTCGAAACCGGGGCGCTGACGCTCCCGAGAGGACGGCCGCGGCTCGAGCCCAGTGCGAAGTCCCGAGCAGCTCGTCCCCGCCGATCCCGGTCAGCAGTGTGCCTCCGCGGGCGACGTCCAGCAGGGGCCAGTGGAAGTGGGCGTTGAAAGGCCAGAGCAGGCCGTGCCGCTCGAGGATCGCCCTTGCGATCGGCCCGACGCAGTCGAGCTCCTCACGATGCTCGATTCGAACCCAGTCGTCGAGTCGGAGGTGCCGGACGACGAGCTCTTGCCACTCCGTCTCTGCGGAGCGTTCGACGTCCGGGAAGACATTGGTCGCCGGTACGGGAAGCGGCAGCCCTTCGCGCCTGGCAGCCGCGGTCGCCGCAGCAAGCACCGCGGACGAGTCGCGTCCGCCCGAGAAACTGACGAAGCACGGCCCACGCTCGAGCACTGGAAGCAGCACGCGCTCGAGCGCAATCAGAGGATCGGCCACCGATTCGGGAGCCTCGGTTCGCGCCCGGCGTTCGGCGCCGAAGACGAGACCCGAGGCGAGCTCCAATGCGTTGAGCTCGAACGGCGATCGGCAGAACGTCATCCGGGCGTCTAGCTCCCCGGGATGCGCTCGCGCATGCCGGAGAGGTAGGCCTCGGCCTGCAGCGTAAAGAGCTCGGAGTACAACGCCCCGTTCGCCATCAAGGACTCGTGATCGCCATGTTCGACCACGCGGCCCGACTCGAGCACGTAGATCCGGTCTGCAGAGCGGACGCTCGAGAAGCGATGGGAGACCATCAGCACCGAGCGCCCGTGCGCGAGCTCGCGCATCTGCGCAAAGAGGTCGGCCTCGGCCCGTGGGTCGAGCGAAGCGGTCGGCTCGTCGAGGACGAGGAAGCTGCCGCCGCGGAAGAACGCGCGGGCGAGGGCCAGCCGCTGCCACTGGCCGATCGAGAGCTCGTAACCTCCGTAGAACTCCAGGCCGAGTCGCGTGTCGTACCCCTGCGGAAGCGACGAGAGAAACCCATCGGCGCCCGAAGCGGCCGCGGCAGCACGGATTGCCTCGTCATCGGCGGCGCGCTCGGGCCGGCCGAGCAAGATGTTGTCGCGGACGGAGAGGTGGTACTGGACGTAGTCCTGGAACAGGACCGTCATCCCGTCGCGGACGTCCTCGGGCGAGAGCTCGCTCGTGTCGGTCCCGTTCCAGACGATCCGGCCGGCGTCCGGCCGGTAGAGCTGGCAGATGAGCTTCACCAGCGTGGTCTTCCCCGAGCCGTTCTCGCCGACGAGCGCGACGACCTCCCCGGGCGCAACGGCGAGCGAGACGTCGTCCAGCGCCAGCGCGTTGCTGCCCGGGTACCTAAACGAGATGTCCTCGACCTCGAGTGCGCTGACCCGAGTTGCGGGGACACTCCTGCCGTTCGTGCTCGGTTCGGCCGCCTCCACCTTGTCCGCCAATGTGAGGAATGCCTGGAAGTCGTCGATGAACATGCCGGACTCGATCAGCCTTCCGGCGCTCATCGTCAGCCCGGTCATCCGGGATCCAAGCTGTTGCATGGCGAGCGCTGCGGTGAGGGCCGTCGCCGCGGTCATCCGTCCCGAGTTCAAGAGGACGATCAGCGCTCCGAGCGCGACGACCGTGCCGAGCAGCCCGCCCACGCTGCCGAGCAGGGCGACCTTCAGCCGTGCGTTCAAAAACGAACGCAGCAGGGAAACCCGGTTGTCGGTGAGGGCGGCGTAACGGCGGTGCAGGAACGGCCCGGCCCCGAAGATGCGGATCTCCTTTGCCGGCTCACGCTCCGTGAGCAGCTCCATCAGATACTGCCGCTCGCGTCCCTCGGCAGTCAGTCCATGTTCGAAGACATAGGCCTGGCGGCTGTTGAGCACGGTCGCGACCAGCGGGAAAATCGCCGCGACTGCCACGAACACGAGCAGTATCGGTTGAAGCACGAACAGGACGATGGCGATGCTGATGCTCATGAGGACGCCGGTCGTGAGCGCGGTGACGCTGTTGACCATGTCGATCAGTCGGAAGAGCCCCGAGTTCCGCGCTCGTTGCAGTTGGTCGTAGAACTCGGCGTTTTCGAACGCGTCGAAATCGACCGCGACCGAGACCTCGATGATTCGATCGAACGCGTGGCGTGACGCGAGCTCCACCAGCAGCTTCTGCTCGTATTGGGTGAACGCGGCAACGACCCCGAGAACGGCGCTGAACACTGCGAGCGCCGCGAGCCAAGGATAGAGCGCGCTGACCGAGCCCCCGTTGCCGAGGTCGACGAGCACACCGAGGAGCTCGCGGGTGATCAGCAGCTGGACGGCGACGGCCCCGGCCGCGACGACCTGCAGCAGGATCGTCGCGAGCAGGTGCTTGCGATCGGCTGCCCAGACGAGCCGAAGCGCGACCCAGGTCAAGCTAGGCACGCGGCGGACCTGCGTCATGCGGTCATCCGGGGGCTTGTAATCGAAGACGGTGCTCGGGCCGCTCCTCTTGGGGGCCGCGGACGCCGCCGACTGACCGTTCGTGTCGGCTCCTGGGTCCGCGCGCCTGCTCACACCGCGAGCAGCCCGTGCGTCGCGAGCGAGTCGAGGAAGGCGTCGGTGTCCGCCGTCGCGCGACCCGTCTCGATTCCGAATTCGCGGACGATCAGGGCGATCAGGTGCTCTCGGGACGTGCCTTTCGCGAGCGACTTCCAGAGGAGCGCTCCGGTGCCCTTGGTCGAGAGATACTCGGACGACGCGTGCTGGAGGGCGATGATCTCGCCGTCCACCTCACGCCAGGAGACGGCGTCTTCGTTCAAGCGGAGTTCTGTCATTTCGTGGCCAGGGTTCGGGTTTCCGGGAGTCTCGGGGTCGGTCTCAGCGTAGTTCAGGTTCCAAGTGGCGACCAGCGCCGGGGCGAAAAGGGGCTCGCACTAGACTGATGGCTAGGACGACCCCGTGGAGCCGCTGTCATGGTTTTGGACATGAGGTACGTGTTCAGGTGACTCCGGTGACGCCCGGAGAGGCTCGTCTTCGTGCCGATGAACGGATTCGGATCGCGACGGAGATCGTCGCGACCTATTGCGCAGCGCGTTGGTGGCTCCTGCGGCTGAGCTTTCCGGAGTCGGTTGCGGCCGCGCGGGATGTCGGGCCGACGGCGTCGGTCGCATTGCCGGACGACGAGCTGAGGTCGACCGGCGTCCGGCTCGGTAATGCGGTCCGGCGGACGCTGCGCGTGCTCCCCGTCGACTCGCGCTGCCTGGTCACGGCGCTCGTCCTGACCCGGATGCTCGCGCGGCGCGGGATCGACTGTTCGTTCATCCTCGGTGTTCGCGCGCAGCCGCGTTTCGCGGCTCACGCGTGGGTCGAGCGGAGCGGCGTCGCCCTGCTCCCGACGTCGCCCGACTTCCATCGTCTCTCCGAGATTTGACGGCCGTGGCCGCCGATAGGGTGCCTGCATGACGCCGGGCGGGACGCACTGCCGTTTCTGCGAGGCGCCGCTCGAGTTGACCATGGTCGACCTCGGCAAGTCTCCGCTCTGCGAGAGCTTCCTGCCTGCAGACGCGCTGGAGATGATGGAACCGTTCTATCCGCTGCACGTCCGTGTCTGCACGAGTTGCTGGCTCGCCCAGCTTCCCTCTTTCGTTCCACCCGACGAGATCTTCCACGAGTACGCCTACTTCTCGGCCTTCTCGGATTCGTGGGTCGAGCACGCGCGCAGCTATGTCGACCTGATGACGGCCCGCCTGGACCTCGGCTCAGACAGCCTGGTCGTCGAGCTGGCCTCGAACGACGGCTACCTGTTGCAGCACTTCCTGCCGAAGGGCATCCCGGTGCTCGGGATCGATCCCGCCGCGAACGTGGCGCTCGCCGCCGAGGAGCGGGGCGTCCCGACGCTCGTCGAGTTCTTTGGTGTCGACCTCGCGGAGCGGCTGGCCGGCGAGGGGCGGCGGGCCGACCTCGTGCTCGGGAACAACGTGCTCGCGCAGGTCCCGGACATCAACGACTTCGTCGGTGGGGTGGGCATCCTGCTCGCGCCGGGCGGCACGGCGACATTCGAGTTCCCGCACCTGGCGCGTCTGCTGGAGGGGCTCCAGTACGACACCATCTACCACGAGCATTTCTCGTACTTCTCGCTCACGTCGATTCGCGCGATCTTCGCCGCGCACGGCCTGGATGTCGTCGACGTCGAGGAGCTCGCGAGCCATGGCGGCTCGTTGCGCGTCTACGCGGGGCACGCATCGGAGGGTCGGGAGCCGTCGATCGCCGTCGCGGAGCTCGTCGCTCGCGAGGAGGACGAAGGGCTACGCGACGCCGAGCGCTACAGGCGCTTCGCGCACGACGTCGAGGGATCGAAGCGAGCGCTGCTCGATCTGTTGATCGAGCTACGTCGCACCGGCAAGCAAGTCGTCGGCTACGGCGCACCGGGCAAGGGCAACACCCTCTTGAACTACTGCGGCATCCGTACGGACTTCCTGGAGTACACGGTCGACCGCAACCCGTACAAGCACGGCAGGTTCACGCCCGGGACACAGATTCCGATCGAGCCGCCCGAGCGGATCGCCGAGACGCGTCCCGACGCGATCGTGATCCTGCCGTGGAACCTGGCGAAGGAGATCGCTGCGCAGCTCTCGTACACGAAGGATTGGGGAGCGGAGCTCATCGTCCCGATTCCGACGGCGACGGTCCTCGCAACATGAAGGTCGTGATCTTCTGCGGCGGTCTCGGGGTGCGCATGGGGGAGGAGACGCAGCGGATCCCCAAGCCGATGATCGAGATCGGCGGCAAGCCGATCCTCTGGCACATCATGCGCTACTACTCGATGTGGGGGCACAAGGAGTTCATCCTTGCGCTGGGGTACAAGGCCGAGATCGTCAAGCAGTATTTCCTCTCCTACAACGGCGCTCTCTTCAACGACTTCGTTCTCGGCCACAGCGCAGGGGAGACGAAGGTCGAGCTCCTCTCACGCGATCTCGACGAGTGGCAGATCACCTTCGTCGACACCGGCCTGACGACGAACATCGGTGGGCGGCTGCGAGCGGTCGCACCGCATCTCGGCGACGACGAGATGTTTCTCGCCACCTACGGTGACGGCCTGACCGACGCCCCGCTCGATCACATGATCCAGACGTTCGCCGAATCGGGGAAGACCGGGATGTTCCTCTCGGTGCACACTCCGTTCAATGCGCATCTGGTCTATGCCGACGACGACGGCGTTGTCACCGGGGTGCACGAAATGGCGAACGCGGACATCCGGATGAACGGTGGATTCTTCGTGTTCAAGCGCGAGGTGATCGATTGCATCGAGCCCGGAGAGGAACTGGTCGTCGAGCCGTTTGCCAGGCTCATCTCGCGCCAGGAGCTCCTCGCCTATCGTCACGACGGTTTCTTCCTGCCGATGGACACGATCAAGGATCGCCAGGTGCTGGAGTCGCTCAACGATTCCGGAGATGCTCCCTGGCGTCGTCTGCCTTCGAAGGTCGAAGCCGATGCTGGGCCTGTCGCCGACTGAGCGCCCGAGCCGTGTGCTCGCGATCGGCTGTCATGCCGACGACATCGAGATCGGCTGCGGCGGGACGCTCCTCACCCTCGTGCGCTCGAATCCCGAGCTCGAGGTCGACTGGGTCGTGCTCGCGGCGCCCGCCGAGCGGGGGGTCGAGGCGAAGGCGAGCGCGGCCGCTTTCCTTGCAGAAGCGGGCGCAGCGCGCGTCGAGGTGCACGAGTTCAGGGACGGTTTTCTCCCCTATGTCGGCGCCGAGGTGAAGGAGGTCTTCGAGCAGCTGAAGAGCCGTGTCGATCCGCAGATCGTGCTCACGCACGCCGGTTACGACTTCCACCAGGACCACCGGCTCGCCTGTGAGCTGACGTGGAACACCTTCCGCGACCACCTGATCCTCGAGTACGAGATCCCGAAGTTCGACGGCGACCTCGGGCGACCGAACGTGTTCGTGCCGCTCGAGCCGGACATCGTGGAGCGGAAGCTGGCACTGATCGAGGAGCACTTTCCGAGCCAGGGCGGCAAGCACTGGTTCGACCGCGAGACGTTCCTCGGGCTGATGCGACTCCGCGGGATGGAAGCGGTCGCGCCGGCACGCTACGCAGAGGCCTTCACCTCCCGCAAGGTCGTGCTCGAGCCGTGAGGTTCGTTGCGACGAAGCTCGACGGCGCCTACGTCGTCGAGCCGGAACGCCACGAGGACGAGCGCGGCTTCTTCGCGCGGACGTGGTCCGGGGAGGAGTTCGCCGACCACGGCCTCGTCTCGGAGCTGTCCCAGTGCAGCATCTCGCGCAACGCGCACGCCGGGACGTTGCGCGGAATGCACTTCCAGACGGCGCCGCACGAGGAGGCGAAGATCGTCCGCTGTACTGCGGGCGTGGTCTTCGACGTGATCGTCGACCTGAGGCCGGAGTCCCCGACGCACGCAAAGTGGGTCGGCGTCGAGCTCGCGGCGCAGACCGGAACAGCGCTGTACATCCCGAAGGGCTTCGCGCACGGGTTCCAGACGCTCGTCGACGGCGCCGAGGTCTTCTACATGATCTCCGAGCCCTACGCCCCCGAGTCGGCGTCAGGCGTTCGATGGGACGATCCGGCGTTCGGGATCCAGTGGCCTCCCGCCGGTTCGCGCGTCATCAACGAGCGCGATCGATCGTGGCCGGACTACCGGCCGGGGAGTCTGCGGACGCGCGGAGCGTAGAGGTCGTCACGCTGGATCTCGTCGATGCCGGCGAGCAGAACGTCGATCTCGTCCAGCGTGTGCAGAAGGCGGCCGCTCAACGGGTCGGCGTCGCCGCCGGCGATGCGCGCGATCAGCTGAGCGGTCTGCTCGGCGTCGACGACGCGTCCACTCCCGACCTCGGGCAGCCATCTCCTCCCGGCCTCCGACGACGTGAGGCGGTCGGTCATCTCGGTCCGCGTGAAGCCGGGAGCCACGCTGAACGCGCCGATCCCGTGTTCCTCGAGTGATGCGGCCAGTGACTCGGTCAGGCTGTTCAGCGCGGCCTTTCCGCATCCGTACCCGCTCTGGTACGGAGCGGGTCGTGCGCCGGCGTAGCTGGTCAGGTTGACGATGCGGCCCTCGCCCCGCGCGATCATGCGCGGCACAACCTCGCGGCAGAAGTTGTAGGCGCCGGCGAGGCTCGTCATCACGTCCGCCCACCAGTCGCCCGGATCCGTCTCCCACAACGGGCCGATCGCTCGCAACGAACCGGCGTTGTTCACGAGGACGCTGATCGCACCCGCGTCACGCTCGATCGCCTCTACGGTGCGCGCTACCGCTTCCGGGTCCGTCACGTCCGTGACCACGGCGACCGCCGTCGTCCCTGTCTGCTCGACGAGACGTCGGGTCTCCTCGAGCGGCGCCGATGATCTCGCGACGACGGCGACGGAGAAGCCCGCGTTCCCGAGCGCCAGCGCCGTGGCTCGGCCGATGCCGCGGCCGGCGCCGGTGACGACGGCGACCCGATCGCTCATCGAACTCGCTCGAGCAGGTCGTGCTGCTCCAGTGTCTCGGCTGCGCTGCGGATCGCCTCGAAAGGGAGACCCGACCGCTCGGCGATCGCCAGCAGGTCGTTCGTCTCGTCCGAGAGGTTGAGCACCCAGAGATATGCGAGCTCCGGGTTCGTCCCATCGGGAACGCTCTGGTAGAGGCCGCGCTTGCCGAGCTGGGGCTCGCCGTACGGCGAAAGATTGCGGTAGCTCGCGTTCGTCTCGAGCAAGTCGACGATCGTGAGGGCGGTGTTGAACGCCGTGCCGAGTGCCTCGGGCGTCACGAGGCTCAAGTTGTCCGCCGACGAGTGGTACTCCGGGAAGAGACCGTGCGGCGTCCGTGACAGCGTGCCGACGGGCAGGTCGAAACCCGGCGAGCAGAACTGCCGCTCGTCGCCGCCGGTCGGCTGCCAGTCGGAGACGATGTTCGCCGGATCACGCGCGACCACATAACTCGAGGCGCGGTCGATCTGGGCGTCTCCCTGTCGGCTTCGCTTGTAGCGCAGCGGCCCCGGGTCGCCGACGCACGACACGACCAATCCATGCTCGACGCGGCCGAGGGTGTCGATGTTGCGGGCGAGCCAACAGAGCGGCCCGAGCGTTCCCGGGCTCCAGAGCAAGCGGAACGTATGTGTCAGCTGCTGCGTGGCCAGTGTCTTCGCGAGCGCCCAGAGCAGCACGACGCCTGAGAGGTTGTCGTTGGCGAGCGCCGGGTGGCACACGTGCGTCGTGAGCAGGAATTCCGCATCGGTCGCGCCGCGGAGGTTGACCTCTCCCGACGTGAGCGAGCCGTCCTCGAGGGTGGCGTCGACGACGACGCGGTAGTTGCCTTCCTCGAGCGATTCGAGCCGCCGGCGACTCATGCAGAAGCCCCACTGTTCCGTCCAGTACGACGTCCGGTACGGGATCAGGTCGGGGTCGTCTCCGTGGGTGAAGACGTGATCGCGAAGCTCGTCCAGGCCGACGACGGCATCGACGGGAGTGCTGTAGCCGAGCACGTGAAGGGGCGAGTCGGCGGTGTCGACGACCCGCGAGCCGTCGGGCGCCTCGATCCACGCGCGTCGGAGGTTCCATTCCCTGGGCACCGTCCAGTCGAAAACCGGCGTGCCCGAGGGGGTCTCGATGACCTCGAGCGGGACATCGCGCGCGAGCACCGCGAGCGTCTGGCGAACGCCGTCGCCGGTGAGGCTCCGCGGGATCGGGAACAGCTCTCCCATGAGGGTGAGGAGCTCCTCGCCGACCTCGCGCGGGTCGGGGACGGTGTTCCAGTTGATCGGCATCGCAGCTTCAGGACGATAGTTGGTCGTTCTTCAGCCTTGTGCATCGGTTCCGACCGACTACGGTGTGAGGCGGCGAACGATGAAGGTTCTTGTCACAGGTCACCACGGCTATATCGGGTCGGTTCTCGCCCCGTACCTCGCCGACGCTGGACATGACGTCACCGGGCTCGACACGGGCTTCTACCGAGGCTGCGACTTCGGGCCCGATTTTGAGAGCGTCGGAGGGCTGACCGCCGATGTGAGAGACATCACCCCCGCAGAGCTCGAAGGCTACGAGGCGGTCGTTCATCTCGCGGCCCTGTCGAACGATCCGCTCGGTGACCTCGATCCGAGCCTGACGAAACACATCAACGGTGACGGCACGATCCACGTCGCCAAGGCCGCTCGCGAGGCCGGCGTGCGGCGGTTCGTCTTCGCCTCGTCCTGCTCCATGTACGGCGCCTCGGGGACGGCCGACGCGCTGGACGAAGACGCCCCGCTGCGGCCGCTCACGTCCTACGCGGAGTCCAAGGTGCAGGCGGAGGAAGGGCTCTTCGCGCTCGCGGGACCCGACTTCGTCCCCGTGTCGATGCGGAACGCGACCGTGTTCGGCGTCTCGCCGCGTCTGCGACTCGACATCGTGCTGAACAACCTCGCCGCGTGGGCGCACATCACCGGGCGTATCCGCCTGCTGAGCGACGGGACCGCCTGGCGGCCACTCGTGCACGTTCGCGACGTGGCGAAGGCGGCGCTCGCGCTGCTCGATGCGCCGGAGGAGATCATCCGAGGCGAGGCGTTCAACGTCGGCACCGACGAGCAGAACTATCTCGTACGCGAGCTCGCGGAGGTGCTCGCGTCGGTGACAGGCTGTGAGGTCGAGATCGCCGAGGGATCGGAGGCGGACTCACGTTCCTATCGCGTCGACTTCTCGAAGCTCGCACGCGCATTCCCGGACCTCGCGCTCGAGTGGAACGCAGAACGCGGCGCGCGGGAGCTTGTCGATGCCTACCGCCAGGTCGGACTGACGTCCGAGGACTTCGACGGCAACAGCTACGTTCGTCTACGCCGGCTCTTGACGCTGCTCGACGACGGCGAGCTTGACGACGATCTTCGCTGGCGTACGTCCGTCGCGGCGTAAGGCTGTCGACGAGGATCCGGTCTACACGGTCGAGTTCGAGCCTGGCGTTGACGACACCCCGTCCAGCGGTCCAAATCCTCCCGCGGCACGAGCTCGGTTCCCGTCCGCGACTGTTCGCCGCGTTCGAGCGCGCTCTCGGCCTCGCCTTCACGGCTGGACCCTGCGCCCGGCGTGGTGGCGACGGTGGTGCTCGGCGAAGCTGACGTACCGGTCCTCGACGGTCTCCCGACGCTCAGGCTTGTACACCCGGAATCCTCCGTCGGCGCACCCACGCCGGTTCGTCTGGCAGACAGCCTGCGGCTTGACGGGGCCCTCCGCGGACAGATCCTTTCCGACGGATTCGCCAGCGCGACCGCCGGTCTCTCCCACTCAGCTTCGGCAGAGGCTCTGGCCTTCGACGATGATTGCACCTTCTGGACTCGCGATCGTTCGACCTCCGAGGAGGTGGCGGCGGTTGTCCCGAGCGAGCTCGCGGTCGGTGAGACGTTGCGTAACCGCCTGCGACCTGGGGCGATCCTGTCGCTCCTTCCCCTCACCTCGTTTCTGCTGAGAGTCGCAGAGACCTCTGGACTGAAGCGTGCGCCGCTCAGGGCCGCGTTCTTGATCGACGATCCGAACCTCCACCGTGTGCGTTACGGTTATCTCAACTTTGCGGAGCTGGCAGCGCGAGCGACCGCCGAGGGGTGGCACATAGCTTTCGCGACGATCCCACTTGACGCCTGGTTGGTCGATCGACGTGCGGTCCGCCTCTTTATGTCGTCCAAGTCCCAGCTGTCGCTCCTTATCCACGGCAACAACCACGTTAAGCGCGAGCTTGCACGACTGACGACTGACGAACAAGCGTTGCGGGAAATGGGACAAGCCCTTATCCGCATCCGAGGGTTCGAGAGGCGCACGGGACTCGCAGTCTCGCGCGTTATGGCTCCCCCTCACGGCGACTACACGCCGACAACGGCTCGAGCGCTCGCGCGGTTGGGATTTAGCGCGCTCACTGTCGGCACTCCCTATCCCTGGATGCCTTCAGGCGAGCCGAGGCAGTCGCTCGCAGGTTGGCGGCCGGCAGAGTTCGTCGAAGGGTTGCCGATAATTCCCCGACAGCACCTCTGGGGCGACCACGAAGAGCTTGTCCTCCGCGCGTTTCTGCGCCAGCCGCTCGTGATTTACGGTCATCACACTGACGCCGCGCAAGGTGTCGAGGTGTTTTCGGAAGCAGCGCGTCGGATTGGCTCGCTGGGCGAAGTGAGCTGGATGGACCTCGAGGCGATGGCGCGTACCAATGCCGAGATTTTCGATGCCGGAGAACGAACACTCGTCCGCATGTATTCGCGCAATGCCACAATCGATCTCGATCGACCCGCGACAGTTTTCGTCGAGTTCGTGGACGATCACGAGCTCGACGTGGAGGTGACGGCGGGGGGACAGGTCTATCCGGGCCCCGGCCCGCACACGATCGCGTCTCGCGGGCTGGTCAACATTTCTGCTCGACCGCGCGATTGCGTCGATCCGTACAGGATCGCGCGCCCGCGCGCGACTCTCTGGCCCCGGTCTCGCCGCCTCATGACGGAGACTCGCGACCGCCTCCTGCCGGCGATTCGGCGCTAGCGACCAAGCTCTCGATCGATCCGTCGCCTCGTCGCTGTCTATCCAGGCTATCAATGTGCGTCGTCGTTGTCGTCCCCGCGCGGCGTCCGGTTGCGGACGTCGGCACCGGACTGTCCGAGTTGAAGACTGTGGTGTGACATCGGCGTGTTGGCGTTCTTCGACGCGGTCAGCATGCGCGAGAGTTTGTTCGACCAGCCCTGGTCGGGTGCTGGAAGGAAGTCTTCTGCGAATGCGTGCGCCGCTTTCACAAATGCCGCAGTACGAGGGAGTGCCAAGTACGCGGCCATGTAGTCCCGAACGTGATTCTCGAACACGGTCCGCTCCCTGTGCTCGAGGAGATGCGCAGCCCAGGGGCGGACCAGGAAAGGCATCGGATGTCGACCGACGATGGCGTCCGTTACGCGATCAGTAGTCTGCCAAAGACGCGTCATGCCCCACGCTTCTGCCGTTCGCCCGATTGCAGCGCGCTCCGATGGCGACGCCAGTACTCGTACGTCCGCCAAGTCACGAAGTCTCCAGAGTGGTTCGTGTGCCCACGCATGAGCAGCGACCAGGAGTGCGTGGTGCGCGTCGACGGGCGTAAGGATGCCTTCGACGCCGAAGTCCGAGGCGCGGGCTGAACCGACGATCGATTCCATGGGTGGTGCCTCCAACCCGTCGGGCCACTTCGGACGGCCGTGGATCTCGACCTGCAACGGCAGGTCCGGCCATTTCAGTGGCCGAAGATGGTGCGGAGGCTGGACGAACTTCGCGTCCTCCCCGGCCTCGATGAACCCCGCCGCTCGAAGCTGACCGTGGACACGATGGGGCGCCGGCGTGAGGAGATCGATATCGATGAAGCCCCGTGCGCCGCCCGGGTAGCGCAGCGCGATCTCAGGTCCTTTCATCAGAACGAGCGGGCCTTCGCAGTTCACCCGGATTCGCTCGAGGAGCGGTCTAACAGAGAGCATGGCGAAAGCGGCGATTCGTGCTTCCGCCGCCAATGACTCAGGGACGGTCTCGCCTAACGTCGCGCGCCGGAACGCTTCCAGCGGTCCGAGTGCGTGAGCGCGCACCTCTTCTGGAGAGGCGCCCGCCAGCAGCCTGTTGAGGGCGGGCCAGAGGTCGTCGCGTCGGCTGGATGTCGCGTTTGCTGAATCGGCCACGGGCTCTACAATTCAAACAGAGAATTGTGAATTTGAGCATCTCCGTCATTGTCACCGTATATGACCGCTTCGAACTAACCAAACGTGCAGTCGATAGTGTGTTGGGTTAGACGCGACCGGTCTCGGAGGTTATCGTCCTAGACGATGGTTCGTTTGACGGGACCTCCGACCTGTTGCAGAGACACTTGGCTGAGAATTAGTTGGGGTGGAATTGTTCGTTATGTTCATCAGGATAATCAAGGTCCGGGGCTGCTCGTAATAGAGGAATTGCAGAAGCAAGCGGTGAGTGGCTTGCTTTCATAGACAACGACGATCTCTGGCTTCCTCAAAAGCTGGAATGGCAATTCCTTGCGCTCGATCGATTCAAGCAATGCGGTGCTTGCATCACGGACGCCTGGTTCATGAACAATCCGCGCATGAAGATGACACTGTTTCAGCTCGCGGGGAAAAAACACCGTGAGACGATGGGATGTATTGTCGATCCGCTTAGATACATGCTTGACACGAACTCGATCGTTCGCGTGCATCCGATCTGGCTTCAAAACCTGGTTACCCGCACCCAGCTCGCACGAGACATCGGTGGTTTCGATCCGGACTTTCGCTTCGGCGATGACGATGACTTCGTTTTCCGCCTAGGATCCGCGACTGGCTTGTGCTTCGTGAATCTGCCCATGGTGCTCATAAATCGATCGATGCCATCAGAGCGTCACGTCGGGTCAAGCGAGCGTTGGGATGATGACGATTTCCGCCTTCGGATGGCTCAGGCGCGATACGAAGGCGCCTTCGAGCTAGCAATGATTTGCCGATCGCGATCCAAAAACTCATTCGTCGCGACCTGGCAGCCGTCCACAGCGAACGGGCGAACCTATTCCTCGAAAAAGGCGAGTACGGAGAGGCGCGCAAGGCCACCGCTGAGGCAGCCAGGATTTACCTCACCCCGAATCTTGCGGTCAAGTGGGCACTCACGAGATCTGCGCCCGGAGCAGCCAGGAAGATGGTTTCAATGCGAGAGGAACACACGAACCGCAGGACCGCAGGGATCCGATAGCCCGCACGCAAAATGGATCGTAAGACTCAGCACCCGGCACGGTCCCGCCGAGGTACACCGGAACCTTGGGGGCAGCTCAGTACGGGACGAGACAAAGCGATTGGGACTATTGCCACCCCCGGCGCGGACGGCAGTCGAGGCCGCCCAGCTAAGACCATGAGATAGCGCGGTTACGCGCGGGTCTGTAGTTCTTCAGTAGTCATTTGTAACTTTTGAGAGTCAGGTAGATGAGACCAAGTCTGTGGCCGGGAAAGGGAGGCGCGGTGCTCACAACTTTTTTGCGCGAGGCTTTTTCGAGTGAAGTTCGCGAAGGTACGATGTGAGCTTACGATCGTAACCCGTCGAGTTGCCCAATTGTCCGGGCGCTCAAGCGCTATCCGAGTGGCTAGTGGAAGACCACTCTTTCCGATGTGGGCTCAAAATCCTCCGACAACTACGGTCGAGGGGATGGGCTCCCCGGGCCAGGAGTCGCAACGTGGGCGTTGAGCCAATGCCAACGGAGCCCGCCCTCGAGGAGCGCGAAGAGCACCTCAGCGTGCCAGAGGTTCGTCGCCGCGCTATAAGCGGCGCCGCAATCGATGCCATGCGTGGATTTGGCATCCGTGTGCTCGCCTTCTTCGGGGCCGCCGTATTGGCACGGCAACTGGCACCGGCGGACTTTGGCGTCGTTGCGGTTGGACAGACGTTCCTGACATTCGGCAATCTCCCTGTCAGACGGCGACATATCCGCCGCGGCCCTCATCCGGCGAACCGCGGCCCCTACGCGCATGGACCTCAAGGCCTTTCTATGGCTGCAGCTCAGTCTGACGATCGTCCTCGTTGCTGTGTTCGCGCTCGCGATGATTCCGTTCGGGCTGATCGGCGAGGTCACGAGCGTGATGCTGCTGGCGCTTCCGGTGGGGGCGTTTCAAGTTCCGAGCACGATCTTGCTCGAACGTCGGCTCAACTACCGAACACTTGCGGCCACGGATTCTTGGTCGGCACCCTGGCCTTCGACGCATGGGCGATCACGACTGTGAGCCTGGGCTGGGGGGTCTGGGGGCTCGCGAGCGCCGGAGTGGTTCGAGCAGTGGCTGGAACGATCTTCCTGCTGGTTGTATTTCCTCCCGGGCGGATGATCCCGTGGCCGTCCTGTACCTTGGCCCGCCGGCTGCTCGGGTTCGGCTTCAGATACCAGGCATCGAATCTCCTCGCTCTGGTGCGAGACCAGGCGATCCGAATCCGGAGCGTCGCAGCGGTCGGTGGAGTCTCCGACCTCGGCCTCTACAGCATGGCTTACCGGATCTATCAGGTGCCGCTTCTCTTGTTCACGTCGCTCTGGCGGATCTCCTTCCCCGGCATGGCGCGTCTGGTCGCCGCCCGTGAGGACATGCGTTCCACGGTCGAGCGCGTCCTTGGTGTTGTAGCTGTCGCTGCAGGGGTATTACTTGCGCCTCTCGCCGCCTCCGCCCGGGATCTCGTGTGGCTCTACTCGGCGAAGCAGTGGACGCCCCCGGCAGCCGCCTACTTCCGGTTTGCTTGACGATCATGGTCGCGGGGCCGGTATCGGTTGCCTTCGTCGGATACCTCTGGGCGATCGGTGAGGCAGGCGCTGTACTTCGCTCGACCTGGCTCCAGATACCGTTCCTCCTCGTCGTATTGCTACCGCTTCTCACCGGTGATTGGCGTTGCCGCTGTCGGCTACGGCACTCTCGCGGCCGGCGCCGTCGAGTCGGTTGTCCTCATCCGCGCGGCGCGCAAGCATCTCGACTTCACGATCATGCCCCGTCGGGTCCGCCCACTGCCTCTGCGATCGCAGCCGCTCTTGCAGGCGGGCTTCTCTGTTGGTCGATGAAGCCCGTCCGATTTGTTGCCGCACTTACCGGCGCGGTGGCCGCGGCCGCCATATACCCGGGCTTGCTCGCGATCTGGCATCGAAGCTACCTGACCGATGCCGTTGCGCTCGCATCACAAGGGTTGCGCGGCGCCGCCAGGCCGGGAAGCTCTGGTTCGACCGAGGGCTCTTTCTTCGGCCTGATGCGGCTTCTTCCGGGGGATGGAGCAGGGCGGTCACCGTTGAATCCGCGGTGTCGGAGGAGGTTAATGAAGCGAGGCGAGCGCGCGTGAAGATCAACTTCTTCGGCCACTTCGGGACGCTGAACACGGCGAATTAGTGCACCCTGATCGCAGTCCTGATGCGTCTGCGCTCGCTCCTCCCCGACGCTGAGTTTTGCTGCATCTGCACCTTCCCCCGATCGGTCACGCTCAGGGACAGCATCGACGCGGTTCCGATCACGACGAGAACGCTCAGATTGTGGGATCACGAGCGACCGCTCCACCTGCGGTTTCCGTTGGTCCCTTTCGGGATCGCCGCCGAGTTCGGCCAGTGGATACGCGCCTTCAGGATCCTGAAACAATCGCCAATGCTGATCGTTCCAGGGACGGGCCTGCTGACCGACGCCTACAACGAAGACTGGCGACCGTACAACATCATGAAATGGTCGGTCGCGGCGAGGCTCCGCGGTTGCAAGGTCCTCTTCGGAAGTGTTGGCGCAGGGCCTCTATACAGCAGAGAAGGGCGTCTGTTCGTGAAATTGGCGCTCGCTCTCGCGGACTACAGATCCTTCAGGGACCGATCGAGCGTGAGTTACCTCGAGCGCATCGGGGTCCGGGTAAGCACGATCACATCTATCCGGATCTAGCCTTCAGCCTTCCAGCACGATCTCCTGTTGCGGAGCGCTTTTTCTGGAAGGGGCAGGCGGCGTGTTGTGGGCCTCGGCTTGATGGAGTACGCCGGGAGGTACAGTGTCGAAGACCCGAGTGCCGAGACGTCTTCGGAGTATCTCGAGGCGCTCGTCGACCTAGTGGAGTGGTTGCTCGGCCGCGACTACGACGTGAGACTCCTGCTCGGAGACGGCGACACCATGGTGATCGACAGCTTCACCTCTCTGCTTCGGGAACGCGTCGACACGTACAGTCCGGGGCGTGTTCCTACCGGCAGGTCGATACCGTCGAGGAGATACTCGCGGCGATTGCGGCGACGGACGTCGTGGTGGCGACACGCTTTCACAACGTGCTCCTGTCGCTCTTGCTCAACAAGCCCGTCATCGCTATTTCCTTCGATCACAAGTGCGCTTCGCTGATGAACGAGATGGGGGCTATCCGAGTACTGTCATGACATCGGTCACATGAATGCCTCGAAGCTCATCGAGCAATTCCAGAACTTGGAGAAGACAGTACTGAGCTGAGGGAGACCATTCGGGCTTCTGTTGAGGCACAGCGAAGGGCGCTGGAAGAGCAATACTCTTTCTTCTCGACGAACAATAGCGCTGCCTCGCGCGAATCTAGGGAGTGCCTGCCGCGCGTAGAGGCCCTGGGGCATACGTCCGCTCGAACCGCTCACTATTCGACGATCGGGCCGAGCGAATGATCCGTGGGGGCGTTCTGCGCCGGGCGGCCGAGGTGGGTGATGAGGGCCTTCGGGAAGATGCTGCATCGCCCATGTGGCCTGACACCCAGGTTCATCGCCGGCGGTGTGCTCGCGTGTGGCCTGCGCCGCACCCGGGCCCCCGTCCATAGTCTCTCTCAGCACCGCCTCCACCAGCAGCCCGGTGACGTGCTGCGCCGGTGCGACCCGATGTCGCCGACCCTGCGAAGCTCTCCGCCCTTATCGGTCTCGAGCCGCCAGTTCGAGTCGGTGTCGAGCAGCAGCCAAACCTGGAGGAAGCCGCCCTCCACGTGGACGACGCGGCCGAGCTCGCCGGCGGCGACCTGCGAGCGAGCGTGCTGGACCAGTGCGTTCGGCGTCGTCAGGTGGACGAGGCCGATGCGCTCGTCGGCAAGCAGCGCCTTATGGGTCTCGTACACACGACGGTAGGCTGATGGCGCGCACCTTCTGCCATGCGCGCTCCCTCGTCGAGCGGCCACCCCGACGACCTCGACGGCGAGCCGCCCAGCGCCTCGCCGTGCACCACGCCGATGAAGCCGGTGCCGACCACCTGGGCCCGGATGGTTCGCTCCGCCATGGCAGCGGAGGTATGCGCGATGGCGCAGGGGCCGGTGACAGGCCGCGCGGGCCGTCGCCGTCGAGCGGCGTGAGGTGCATCCCGTCGAGTAGCGACTCCAGGTTCGGCACCGTGGCTGAGAACGACTTCGACACCGCGAACGAGCCCCCTGCCTGCTTCTGGAGGACGATGAACCCTGACGCCCGGAAGGCCGAGAGCCAGGCGGGGCGCGAAGAGTTGGGTGCCACCAGGTCGACTCCGCGCTGCTCGAGGAAGCGTGTCGCCGCACGGGTCACCAGCCGCGCGTCGGCGGGTGCTGCGAGCGCGTCGATCACCGAGCCGACGCGTAGGTCGCCGAAGCGCACGTCGTCCTCCATCTGGTGGTCGCGCACGGCCGCCCAGCCGACGGTGCGGCGGTCGTGCATGACCCGCAGGGACCAGGGTGTTGGGCCATCGACGCTGTGGCAGGAGGTTGTTCAGCGTCGCGGCGTCGCGCACCGCCAGGATCGAGTAGCGGCCACGGTTGGCCTCCCAGAGCTCGTCGGCCCAGGCGCCGAACGACGGCTCGACGATCGTCCGCACGCAGCCGACCCGGCCTGCCCGCACCCGCGGCCAGGTCTGCAGCGCACCGAGCCCGAGTGCGCCCACGCCGGTGAACGCGGCCACGTCGAGCCCCTGTCGGCGCCGCTTCTCCCGCCGCAGGAACGCGTTCCGGCGGAGGAACGCCCGTGTGTTCACCACCCGAAAGAGGAACGGCAGCTC
>CAVQKS010000011.1:0-9784 GCA_963713155.1 uncultured Thermoleophilia bacterium | reverse complement strand
CCCCCAGCGGGTATTTCGAACCCGCGCTACCGGCGTGAAAGGCCGGCGTCCTAGGCCACTAGACGCGCACGGGGTGGAGGCAGCCAGAGCGCAACCGCTGCTGGGGGTTATAGGAATCGACCAACCCGGACGCCAGCTACTGGGGAAAGCCCCCTGGTCGGCGCCGACCGATGTCCGTCGAGAAGCGCCTCGGCTGCGCCCGCTCGCCGGTGCCGTCCTTCGTCCAAGTGAAGGGGCGGACCCGCCCAGCCTGCAAGTCCGCCCCCTGCTATCGCTGCGCTATGGGCCTTGCAGGTACGGCACGAGAACGGAGCCCAGCGTCTCGCGGATCTCGGCCTTTGCGCCTGATCTACCCATCAACTCACTTCCCTTCTCTTGCTCGGGAATTCCACGTGCGAGTCGACCCGACGAGCCGACCCAACGCTATCGCACGGAGGCTGCGAAGTTAGGCTCTCGCCCAGATGATCTGCGCGAACTGCGGAACCGAGAACAGCGCGCCCCGGATCGGGCGGGCGAAGCAGCTCGGCTCCGGGACGCTCGTGGCCTGAACCAACGGTGGACGTGCGGCCGATCCCCGGCCTCGAGCATCTCCCCTATGCCGAGGTCTGGTTCCGCGAGATCGACGAGGCGGTCTTCCGCGAAGTCTCGGCCGCCGCACTCGCACTCGGAAAGGCGGGGATCGAGGCGTGGACGACCGGCCAGACGCCGGACGTCGTCGCATTCCTCGAGCGACACGGCTTTGCGGAAGTCCGGCGCTACGTGATCTCCGAGCTCGACACGCGCGCGGCGACGCCGCTTCGACCCTCATCGGTGCCACTGACGACGTTGGCCGCGCGACCCGACCTGGGGGAGGCGCTGCACGCGATCGCGTGCGAGTGCTACCCCGACCAGCCGGGGCGCTCGGAGACGCGGATCGGATCGTTCGCCGACTGGCGCGTGTGGGGGCTCGACCGTCATCGGCCCGAGTCGTACTTCATCGCGCTCGAGCACGACCGCCCGGTCGGCTACGGCTACCTCGAGACCGAAGGGTCGACCGTCAGCCACGGCTTCCTCGCCGTGCGCCGCGAGGCGCGCGGTCGGGGCATCGGCGGCGCGATCAAGCGGGCCCAGATCGAATGGGCGCGCGAGCACGGCTTGCCGGCGCTCCGAACCGCAACCGAGGTGCGGCTGACCGGGCTCCGTGCCCTGAACGAACGCCTCGGTTACCGCCCGCTCTACGACGAGATCGTCCTCCGCGGGCCTGCGCTTGTTCCTTGACGTATATCTCTTTTAGATATATCTTGGCGCGGTATGGAGCCGTCGGCAGTCACGTGGGCCGTGCTGGGCCTGCTGGAGCAGCGACCGAGAAGCGGGTACGACGTCAAACGCGCAATCGACCGCACGATCCGGCTTTTCTGGGCCGCGAGCTACGGCCAGATCTACCCGGAGCTGCGCCGACTCGAAGAGGCCGGCTGGATCGAGGGGAACGACGACGCGCGGGGGGCGCGATCGCGGCGCGTCTACTCGATCACGTCGGTCGGCCGCGCGAAGCTGCGCGACTGGCTGCGAGGCGCCGAATGGCGCATGGAACTGCGCGACGAATCGCTCCTGCGGCTCTTCTTCGCGGACACGCTCCCGGCCGGCCAGGCGCTCGCGCTGCTCCAGACTCGGCGCGAGGGCTTTCGCCAGATGCGAGCGTTACTCGAGTCGCTGGACGACGGCAGCGGGCCCGACCCACCCTTCATCGACCTCGTTTACCGCTGGGGCCTGGACTACACCCAATGGGGAATCGAATGGTGCGAGCAGCAGGAACAGCGGCTGCGCCGGGCCGCCTAGAGGACCTGCCCGATCCGACCTGGCGGCTGATGCTCGGGCGCGGCCTGCCACAGTTCGCGGGCGAGGCGATCGGCCCCGTCGCTCGTCTTCTACGCGGCATGGAAGCTCGGAGGACTGACGGCCGGCATCGCCGCGTCGGCCGCGTTCTCGATCGCAGTCGCACTTTGGCTGATTCGACGCGGGAAGGACGCTGCGCTCGTCGCCGTCGGGGCGCTCTTCGTCGCGATCCAGGCAACCGTGGGGCTCAGCTCACACGACGCGACCGTCTATCTCGCGCAACCGGTCGTGCTGAGCGGCCTCTGGGGACTCGCCTACTTTGGATCGGTCGCGGTCGGGCGGCCGCTGGTCGGCATCTTTGCGACGGCCTGGTATCCGTTCCCCGATTGGTTTCGCGCGAGCACGGCGTATCGACGTGAGTTCGCGCTGCAGTCGCTGGTGTGGGGCACGTACTGCCTGGTGCGTGCCGGGCTTCGGCTGTGGGCGCTCCTCGACTCCGGCGTGGGAGGCTTCTTCGTAACGTCGGTCGCGACTGGGCCGCCGGTCGTCGTGCTGCTCGTCGCCTGGGGCGTGCAGCACGCTCGTCGCTCGTTCACGCGGCTCGACGCGGGCCCTTCGTGACGATCTGAGCGCTACTTGCGGTGGCCGTGGCCGCCCGTCGACCCCTGATCGCCCTTCGAGCCGTGGCCGTGATTCGCGGGCTTCGGCTTCGGCTTCGGCTTCCGTGGCGAACAGGCGGCGGCAGCGGATGCTGCGGGCACGGACCGAGCGAATCGCCGTGCTGCAGATGCCCCGGCCAGGAGTGGATATCGACGTGCAGGGTGACCCATGGGATGCTTCTTCGACCCGGTGTAGTGGCAGATCGCGATCTTCCCTTGCTGCTTCTTGAACGAGCACGCGGGCCAGAGCACAGCCGAGGAGTCGCCGTGCTCGAGATGCCCCGGCCACGAGTGGATATCGACGTGCAGGGTGACCCAGGGATGCTTCTTCGACCCGGTGTAGTGGCAGATCGCGATCTTCTTGCCGTACTGGTACTGCGCGGCACTCGGCGCACTACTGGCGAAGCCGAGGCCGGCGAGGACCGAGGTGACGACCATCGCCAAGGCGACGAACGCCAGACCGACGCCGGTGCGGGCGCGGCGGCTGACGGGGTTCGAACGGTCACTCACCTGCAGGCCTTATCGGCCGCAACCGCCTCGAGCCGCTCCCTCATCCGAGGGTCAGCCCCGGGGCGAGCTTCCGCGCCTGCGCCAGTGCGTGCAGCCGCGCCGTCCCCGAGGAAGCTTCCGCGAGGTCGAGCCAGACCGAGGCGTCGACCCGATCCAGCTCGAGCGCGTGCCTGAGACTCGTGCGCGACTGAGCGAACCGGCCGGCCGCGAGTTGCGCCTCGCCGAGCGCCTGCGCGGGCTCGAACGACCAAGGCTGCCAGCGCTCCGCCCGGCGCGCGAGGTCGGCGGCAGCCCCCGGATCGTCGCGGTCGAGCGCCGCGCGGCTCTGTGCCAGCGCACTGTTGCCGACCTGGACGACGATCGCCAACACGCCGATCGTCGCCAGGACTGCCGCTCCGCTCCACCGTCGCACGGAGCCGAGCGCGACGAACGACGCGTCGGGTCGTGCCGCGACGAGCAGCGAAGCCGCGCAGAAGAGTGCGGCGAGCGTGACCGCCACGAGCTGGAAGTCCCAGTCGACGGCCGCATGCGCTGCGAACGCTGCGAACGCTGCCGTCCCGGCAGTTGTCGCAGGCTGCCCACGGACGCGACGCGCGGCGACGAACGGGACGACGAATGCAGCCAACAGCAGCACGAGCCCGACGGGACCGAGCTCGGCCAGGGTCTCGAGGTAGAGGTTGTGCGCGTTTTGGACGTCCAGGCCCGACGGGCGGAGCAGCTGCCAATAGCGCGCGAAACTGCCCGCGCCGCCTCCGAGCAGTGGGCGATCCTCGACCTCGTGCCAGGCGACGCGCCAGTAGTCGATCCGTCCGTTGCTCGAGGCGCTCAGGACGCGTCGATCGAGATCGCCGCCCGATGCTGGTAGCGGCCGGGCGAACGACTGGTGCAGCCGGGCGGCGAGCTGGACAGGCCCGCCGGCGGCGGCGGCGAAAGCCGAGAGCGCGACGAAGGCGGCGACCGCGAACGTGACCGCGCCGACACGTCGTCCGCGCCGGCCGACGCGCACGCGCTGCTCGAAACCCGGGAGCATCCAGCCAATCGCGACGGCGACGGCGCTGCAAGTCAGCACGGGGACGACGAGCTGCGAGCCCGAGCGCGCCGGCGCCAACGCAGACGAGCAGCGCGGAAGCAGGAAGCGCCAACACGAGCGTCGCGAGCAGATGCAGTCGCCGAACGTCCACGAGCACCGCGACGCCGATTCCGACGCCGAGCGCTGCCCACGAGCCGCGGCTGTAGGTGAGGTGAAGTGTCGCGACGAGCAGCGGCACTGCGCCGAATGCAAGCGCCCGCGCGGTGCCGCCCTACGGTGTTCGCGGCGAGCCCGAGCGCAACCAGCAGTCCGATCGCCGCGAGGATCCCGATGCCGTTCGCGTAGCCGATCGGCTGCCAACCTGCCTGACCCGGATACGTGAGTAAGCCGTCGGCGCAGACGACGACCGTCCCGGCGAGGACGCCGGAAACGAGGCCGACTGCGCTCGTCTTGCTCGTCGACACCAGCAGCACCGCAAGCAGCGCCAGCACGTAGACGGAGGTTCGCTCGAACGCGAGCACGGGCTGCGCAGCGCTCGGCGACCACACGACCGAGAGCAACGTCCACGAGGCAAGGCCGCCGAGCGCGAGCACGGCCCTCCACTCGAGTCGAGAGATGGTGACGCGTTCGCGCCCGAGGATGGCGAGCAGCGCCAGCAGCACGAACCCGAGCGCGGCCCACCCCCATTCGGTCGCGAAGTAACCACCGTTGGCGATCCCGATCCACGCGACCGCGGTGAATGTCGTCAATCCGGGGACGATTGCGCCGAGCTCGAACCGGCGGGTGGCCGTCCTCGTGAGGGATGCAACGTCCCCGCCGGCCATGACGGGATTCATCGGCGGATCGCGCACGGCTCAAGCGGCCGCTCTTCCGGGCCGATATGCAGGCCAAAGGACTGCCGTCATGAAAAGGCTCCCAGCTCTACCGCGGCTGCGATTCGGGTTGCTGGCCCGCTTCGCGCTCGCGAGCTTCGTTGCAGTCGCCCTGCTCGGCGTGGCGCTCGCGCACACGTTCGACCAGGCCGTCTCGAGCCGCGCGCTCACCGGCGCACGAATGACCGCCAATCTGATCGACGGGTCGCTCGTCCGGCCCGAGCTCAGGGAGAGCGACCTGCAGACCGGCCTGACCCCCGCTCACGTCGCCGCGCTCGATCGCGCGCTCGCGGCCAGCCTCAACGGCGGCCAGGTCGCGCGGATCAAGATCTGGAACAGCGATAGCCGCGTTGTGTATGCGACCGACCATTCGATCATCGGCAAACGCTTCGCGACGGTCGACGACGAGCTCGAGAAGGCCCTCGACGGCAAACCTGCGTCCGACGTCGACGACCTCAGGAAGGCCGAGAACGCCGGCGACAGGCGGTTCGGGAAGCTCCTGGAGGTGTATACGCCGATTCGCTCACCGGTCACCGGTCGCGTCGACGGTGCCTTCGAGCTCTACCTCCCGTACCGGCCGATCGCAGCCGGCATCGCTCACGACACCCAGCGGCTCTATCTCTTCCTCGCCGCCGGGCTCACGCTGCTCTATCTGCTGCTGTTCCGGATCGTCGCCGGCGCGTCGACGCGTCTCCGCCGCCAGTCAGCCGAGAACGAGCACCTCGCGCTTCACGACCCGCTGACCGATCTCCCGAACCGCAGCCTGTTCCACGACCGCTCGCAGCAGGCGATTCTCGGCGCCCGCCGAGACGGCACGGGCGTCGCGCTGATGATCCTCGACCTCGATCGGTTCAAGGAAGTCAACGACACGCTCGGCCACCACAACGGCGATCTGCTGCTGCAGGAGATCGGCGCGAGGCTGCGCACCGGCCTGCGCGAGTCCGACAGCGTTGCGCGGCTCGGCGGCGACGAGTTCGGACTGCTGCTGCCACACGTCGCCGACGGCGCCGAGGCGCTCATGCTCGGCGAGCGCGTTCGCGCAGTTCTTCGCCGGCCGTTCACTCTCGAAGGCGTCACGCTCGACCTCGAGGCAAGCGTCGGAGTCGCGCTGTACCCGGAGCACGGCGACGACGTGGACATGCTGCTGCAGCGTGCGGACGTCGCGATGTACCTCGCGAAAGAGGATCGAAGCGGCTGCGAGCTCTACGCCGCCGACCGCGACGAGTACAGCCCACATCGGCTCGCTCTCGCCGCCGAGCTACGACGCGCACTCGACGAGCGCGAGCTCGTCCTCCACTACCAGCCGAAAGCCGACCTCACCGACGGTCGCATCGTCGCCGTCGAGGCGCTGGTGCGCTGGGAGCACCCCGAGCACGGGCTGCTCGGTCCCGACCAGTTCGTCCCGCTGGCGGAGACGACCGGATTGATCCGCGAGTTGACGCTGCGCGTGCTCGACGAGGCGCTGCGGCAACAACGGAAGTGGCGGGACGACGGGATCGAACTTCGAGTGGCCGTGAACCTCTCCGCACGCGATCTCTACGACCTGACGCTGCCCGCAACGGTCGCCGAGCTGCTCGCCACGCACGGCGTTCCGGCGACCGGGCTCGAGCTCGAAATCACCGAGAGCGTCATCGTTGCCGACCCGATGCGCGCGCGAGCGATTTTGAACAGGCTCAGCGAGATGGGCATCCTGCTCGCCGTCGACGACTACGGAACCGGGTACTCGTCGCTCGGCTACCTGAAGCGCCTACCGATCGACGAGATGAAGATCGATCGCTCCTTCGTGATGCAGATGACGGACGATCGTAACGACGCGGCCATCGTCCGCTCGACCGTCGAGCTCGGACGCAACCTCGGGCTCAAAGTCGTCGCGGAAGGCGTCGAGACGGCGGCAGCCTGGGCACATCTCAAGGCGCTCGGCTGCAACTTCGCCCAGGGCTACTACCTGAGCAGACCGGTTCCGGCCGCAGAGATCGCCGCACTGGTAGTGGCGGACGGATCCACTCCCGCACGCGCCGCCAGCGCCTGAGCAGGAAGCCGAAGGGCCCAGGTACCGTGGCGACGTGCCGGTCCGCTCCGCCACGGCCGCCGACCTCCACCGGATCTGGGGCAGGCGGCTGTGACGGTGACTCCGACGACCGTCTCGCTGCTGCGCTGGCTACGGCGCCAGCTGCGCGAGCCCACGCCCGAGCGCGAACGCCTGGAGGCCGCGATCGCCAACGACGATCCCGCCGAAGCACGCCGGCTGGTGCAGTTGATGTCGTTCAACGACGCCCAGCGCCGACATCTCGAGCGGCTGCTCAACGAGTGGGAGCAGACAGCATCGAACTAACCGGACCTGATTTCGGACGTCAGGGAATGTTGGTGAGGGGTCTTGCAGTTCTCGTCGTGATTGCGGCGGCGCTCATCGGCACGGCCGCATCGTCAGGTTCGTCGCTGCTCCCGTCTCAGAAGGAAGCACTCGGTGCAGTGAGCAGAGCGCTGAAGAACGGTCGCATCGATGCGCCGACCGCTGCGAGCGCCCGCGCCGAGATCGCGCGCGCAGCACGTCTGATTCGAGGGTTGCCGGCGGGCCGCGGTTCGCACGTTGCGGTCGCGCTCTCGGAGCTCGCGGCATTCGACGGACGACTCACGGAACCGCGCATGCTCACGCTCGTGGGTCAGCTGAAGGCGAACGACGACTACTTCGCCGCGCACTGGGCGCCAACCGACAAGACAGACATCACCGACAGCGACGGGATCGTCTACCGCTACTTCGCCGGCCGCTGCTTCGAGTTCCATCCGCTTGCCGATTTCGGAGCGCTCAACGCGCGCATCGCCGCGGGCGACGTCGTGGGGACGAAAACGCTCGCAGATGCGCTCGTCGCTCGCGGCGTCTTCCAGAACGGAGGCGGTGTCGGGTGGGAGTACTACTTCGACTTCTCGGGCGGTCGCGCGCCCTGGCTCTCGGGGATGGCACAGGCGGTCGCAGCGCAGGCGCTCTCGCGCGCGGCGACGCTCGTCCCCGCGCGCAGCACGGCCTATCTGCGCGCGGCGCGCAACGCCTACGCCATCATCCCGCGCAAGCTGCTGACGAGTGTCGCAGCCGGGCCCTGGATCCGCCTGTACGCATTCCAGTCGCTCGCCGTGCTGAACGCGCAGCTCCAGTCGGTCGTCTCGCTTCACGACTACGCGACGGCTGCGCACGACTCCGCCGCAGCGGCTCTTGCGACACGCATGCAGAACGCTGCAGCGGCATCGCTGCCACGTTTCGACACCGGGTACTGGACGTACTACTCGCTCGCCCACGATCCGTCCCCAGTCGACTACCAGCAGTTCGTCGTGCAGCTGCTCGGCAAGCTTGCGCCGTTCGACCCACGATTCGCGGCTGCCCGAGCGCGCATCGCCGCCTACGCGAAGCAGCCGCCGGCGTTCATGGTCGAGAACCGACCGCCCTCGGCGCACTGCGTTTCTGGGTCTCGAAGCCATCCACGGTTCAGATCGACTCGGCAGCTGGACCGACCCGCCGTCTGTCGCTCAACGGCGGCTGGACGACGGTGACCGGGAAGGAGCCGGCGCGACCGGGGGTGTATCCCGTTCGGGTCACGGCGACCGACTGGGCCGGGAATCGCGCGAGTTTCAACGCGCTGCCGATCGTCCGGGTCGCAACCGCGACGGCTCAGTCGGCAGGGTCGGCCAAGAACGCCGGCCGCGACGCCCTCGGCACCACCGCCGCTTGTCGGTGCTGCGCTCGACGATCCCTCACAGGGTGCTCTCGCACAGAAGCTGGGCCTGCGCACCGTACGCCTCGGGATCGCGTGGCCCCAGGGGCGACCGTTCCTGACCCCGGCGTGATCGCCGCGCTGCAGAACCTTCCCGCGACGGCCGGCATCGTCGTCGAACTGGCTGCATCGCCGCTCCCGGTCAACGACGCCGGCCGGACCGCGCTCGCGCAGTACGCCGCGTCGCTCGCACAGCAGGAGCCGCAGCTCCGCGACCTCCTGCTGACGCCGTCGCCGACGTACCCAGACCGCAGCCGCCTATGCGGCGGCGCTGCTGTCGATTCGCGACGCGGTTCAGACCGTGACGACCGATGTGGCGGTCGGCCCGTTGCTCGACGGCACTCTGGCGCCGAAGGCGACGCTGGCGGCGCTCGGTCGTGCATTCACAGCTTCGGGACACGTGACGCCGTTCGTCGACGTGATCGCACTTCGTCCGGCTCCTGCGCCGGCGACCACGAGCCAGTGGACCGAGGCGAACGTTCCGCAGCTGATTGCGGCAGCCACGACTTCGCTCGGTGGTGCTCCGCCGATTCTGATCGACGGGCTCGCACACCCACGACCGTCCCGCGACGGAGCTCGCCGCGTACGCCGGCGGGCCTCCGCCGACCGCCGGCGCGGTCACGCCGGCCGTGCAGGGCGCCGACTACGCGGCGGCGATCACCAGCGCCGCCTGCTCGCCCGCCGTCGTCGGCGTTATCCTCGATCGGCTGCAGGACAGCCCGTCGCCCCCTCTGCCCCGACCGGCATCGTCTATGCGAGCGGCAACGCGAAGCCTTCCGCGGCACTGGTGACAGCTGCGGCGCTGCCTGCCGAACGCGGCACAGTCATCTGCCCCGGGCTGGCTCGAGCGTGAGCGCGAGCACGTTCACCTATCCCCCCGACCGTCTCGAGCGCGAGCGCGACCGTCTTCCAGCTCGCCTGCACGCGCAACTGCCTCTACCTGGCGACGCTCGACGGGGCGGACGGCAAGCCGGTCGCGGCGGCACGCGGCGCACTCGTCGGAGGCGCGGCCGCGGCGAACGTGACGCTGCCGAAGGTGAAGCTCGGCGCGGGCCCGTACACGATCGACGTGCGCCTCGTGTCACAGGTCAATCCGGGCACCGTCGCGCAGCAGACGAGCGATCCGCTCAGCGCCGGCTG
>CAVQKS010000010.1:0-203164 GCA_963713155.1 uncultured Thermoleophilia bacterium | reverse complement strand
CTCCGTTCCGAGCGCCATCGGAGCCGGGCCGCCATCGGCCAGCTGCCGATCCTGACAAGGTCGTCCCAGTCGCCGATGCCCGCGGCAACGACGTCGATCATGGACCTTGCCTGCGGCAGGCGTCGCAAGTTCGTCCAACTCGAAGATCTCGACGGGCTCGCGAGCGCTGTCATCCCAGCTGCTCGCATCCTCTTCAGCGCACGTTACTGCTGTCGGTGATGCGGCGCGCGCTGCTTTGGCGCCTCGCCAGAGGAGTTCGACGCCAGTCATGGATTATTCGGCGTACGGGTATCGCGTGAGCAACCCGGCCGGCTCGAAGCCGAGGCTCTCGTAGAGAGAAGCACCGTCGGCTGTCGAGTGCAGAAAGGCCCGCGTGTCCCAAAGAGCCAGTGGTTCCGCAGTGCGCCCCGGATCATTGCGCCGCCGATGCCTCGGCGACGCCAGGTCGGTTCGGTGCTGACGAAGAAGACCTGCGCGTACTCGCCGAAGACGTGGCAGGCCGAGCTCGCTCGCGCAACCCCGATCTCGTCAACGGCGGCAGACAGTCGAACAGACGACAGCAAACCGCTCAGGTACTCCGGCCTATGCGCTCAGCCGAGTCGGTGATGCCGGGGTCGGACGCGAATCGCGGCAGCAACCGCGTCCTTGAGCGGGACGGCGTCCTGCGCCCCGGAACCGACCAGATCCACGGCTCGGAAGTCGAGACCGTCAAGAAGCGCAGTACCCGTAACGGCCTGGATGTCGCGGAGGACCATGGCCAACTCCGTTCCGTCTGCGTTCCAGCCGGGCTGGCCGCCTAAGAAGCGGTTACAACGCGAAGCTCGATCGAACACACACACACGACCCGCTCGGCTGGGCACTTGCGACCTCAGCAACCAGTCGGCCGTAACCAGAGTCGTCGGTGACGAGCAGACGGATGTGCGCGACACCACGTACACCCGGCGCGATTCGCACGACAGGTCTGTCCAACTCATGACGGTGACGCGCGACGGCGTCGCAATAGATATCGATCGCGGCCTCGACCACCGACGGAAGATACAACCCTATCCCGGCGCATCCGAGCTTCGCTCCAGGCGAGACTCGGTTGCGCGAGTGTTCGCGCGGACCACTAACTCAGTCGCGTTCCTGATCGATCCATCGATTGCCAGAATGGGATGTGGAGGACGCATCAGCATCGAGGTGCCCGACGATCTCGGCGCTGCACTGGCCGCCGAGCCGAAAGCGCTCGCGATCAGTGGAATTTGCGAGCACTGGCGCAGGCATGAAACCTGACGCCTGATCGTTGATCAGCTGCGTTTCTGTGGGTGGATGGTCTCGCCGCGGGCCAGCATTTCGACGAACTGCATGATTCTGCGTTCTCGCGTTTCCGTCCCTGAGCTTCCTCGGCGTACCATCGCGGAGGAATGATGGGGAAGGGAACTGGTGCAGTGGCGGCCGCCGTCCATGTCACCGCGGAGCGATGGCATGCACTCGTTTGAATCGACGAGCGTTGGTCACGGCACTCGCGTTGGCGTGCCGTCCGCTGCGAAGGCGCAGGCGAGGCGGCACGCGCAGCTTACGGTGGAGGAGCGGGTTGCGCGAGGGAGGGCGGCGCGCTCCGTGGCGCCGAGGTCGAGCCATGGGTCGTGGGAGCCGGTGGCGGACCGGCCGGACCCGGTCGCGCTGCTCGATGAACAGGCTGATGTTCGGGTTCCCGGCCTGGTTCCGATCCGCTACGGCCGGATGCTCGAGTCACCGTTCACGTTCTTCCGTGGTGCGGCGCTAATCATGGCGTCCGATCTGGCGGCAACGCCGCGGTCCGGAGTCAACGTGCAGCTCTGTGGCGACGCGCACCTGTCGAACTTCGGCGTGTTCGGCTCGCCTGAGCGAAAGATGCTGTTCGACATCAACGACTTCGACGAGACGCTGCCTGGCCCGTGGGAGTGGGACGTGAAGCGCCTCGCCGCGAGCTTGGAGGTCGCCGGCCGCGATCTCGGCTTCGCGGCGGACGACCGGCGTGAGGTCGTGAAGGCCTGTGTTGCCGAGTACCGCGGGCAGATGCGTACGGCCGCGGAGATGAGCACCCTCGACGCTTGGTACGACCACCTGGACGTCGACCAAATCATGGAATGGATAAAAGGCGAGGTGAGCGCGAAGCGTCTCGGCAAGCAGGAGGCGAAGGAGGCGGCCGAGGACGTCGAGCGGGCGCGAGCACGGGATCACCTGCGCGTGCTCAGGAAGCGAGCGGAGAAGATCGACGGTGAGCTCAGGATCGTCGGCGACCCGCCCTTGATCGTTCCGATCGAGGATCTCGCCGTCCCCGGAACGACGCGCGAACAGATCGACCGTTCGATGCGCAAGCTGATCCAGTCGTACCGGCGCACCCTCGCGCGTCATCATCACCCGATCGAGGAGTTCGAGTACGTGCAGGCGGCGCGGAAGGTGGTCGGCGTCGGCAGCGTCGGTACGCACGCGATGATCCTTCTGATGGTCGGCCGCGACGACAGCGACGTGCTGTTCTTACAGGCGAAGGAGGCACAGGCGTCCGTCCTGGAGCGGTTCATCGGGGTCAGCGAGCACTCGAACCACGGCCAGCGGGTCGTGGTCGGCCAGCGGCTGATGCAGGCGGCCAGCGACATCTTCCTCGGCTGGATCCGCGTCGACGACCTCGACGGCCGCAGCCGCGACTACTACATCCGCCAGTTGCACGACTGGAAAGGAGGCGCCGAGGTGGAGACCTTCCGTGTGGCTGGGGCGCGGCTCTATGGGCGCCTGTGCGGCGCGACCCTCGCGCGCGCGCACGCGCGCTGGGGCGACCGGCTGGCGGTCGCCTCCTACCTCGGCAAGAGCGACGTGTTCGACCGAGCGATCGCGGATTTCGCCGTGGCGTACGCGGATCAGAACGAACGCGACTACGACGCCCTCGCGGCTGCCGCCAAGTCAGGCCGGATCGTCGCGCAGACCGGCGAGTAGCGTCAGCGCGCCTCGGATGTCTCCTCGAGGTGAATTTCGACGCGCAAGCCGAACGTGGCTTGCGCCAGTGCTCCGCAATGACGCCCGACCCGTCGACGATCGTTGGCACGATCCGGATCATGGAACAGGCAAATAAGGAACTCGTTCGCGCGTACACCAGGGACGTGTTCGACAAGGGGGACGTCGCTGCCGTGGATCGCTACCTGGCACCGGACTTCGTCAATCACGTGACCGGGCGGTCAGGAACCGAGGACTTCAGGCGTCTTGCTGCTGAACTCAGTGGGGCGCCCGAGGCGTCGGACGTTATCGAGTTCATGGTCGCCGAGGGCGATCTCGTTGTCGCCTTCATGACCGTCACTCGTACCGTTCGCTCGAATACGACCATCTTTGGCTTTGCCGTCGAGGGGCGAGGTCAGTCGTACACCGTGCATCACGTCCACATCTATCGCGTAGCGGACGGGAAAATCAGGGAGCACTGGGCTCTGCGCGACGACATCAGCATGCTCCGACAGCTCGGCGTAATCCCGGCCCCGACCTAGGAGATACCGAAGTCGCCTAGGCCAGTTGCTGGTGAATAACCCTGACGTGATCTAGGACGAGAAGGCGGGTGCATACTCGAATCGTCCGGCGACTGAAGGTGTGTACGCGCGTAGAGATCGAGCTTGGAAGGCGGTGCCCCACTTCGGCTCCGGCGACATCACACCGAGTTCCACGGCTGGACGGAACCCGAAGCGGCCGTAGTACCGGGGAGACCCAAGCAGGACAACCAAAGGGACATCCTGCGCGTCCGCGGCGCTGAGAAGCGCGTTCATCAGGGCGCTTCCGATCCCTTTCGCTTGGTGGTCGGGAAGGACGCCGATCGGACCTACTGCGACCACGGGGTCGAAACCGACCTTCGCACGACTTGCGGTCACATGACCGACAACCGCGTTCTGAGCCAGCGCAGTAAACGACAGCTCATCAATCACGTCCTTCGCCTCCCAAAGTGCGGCAAAGATTGCCACCTCGATTGGCACACGATCGCCGTGATCTTGTCGCTTGAACGCTTCTGCGTAGACAACCTTCGCAGCTTCGTAGTCGCGCGGCTCCTGTGGTCTGACGATCACGCGCGCATGGTCGCACGCGCCGCACGTTCGAGTGGGCGAGCGCTCCGGAGTGACGCCCGACCGGGGATTTGTCCGTCTAAGGACCGGATCCCGAGACAGCGCCTCCCCATGCGCCAGTGGTCACCCGAGTTTGCGGAGTTACGTTCAACTGCTGTTAGCGTCAACGGCCGTGCGGGAGGCTTCGGGACAGCTTGTACTTCGCGAGATCGAAGATCGTGATCTCGACGTGCTGTTCGAGCACTGGACGGACCACGACGCCATACGGATGGCCGCGTTCACTCCGCCGGATCCCGATGATCGACCTAGCTTCGACCGACGGTGGGCGCGGCTGAGGAGCGATGCGTCTACCACGAACAGGGTCCTCGAGGTCGACGGTCGAGTCGTGGGTCACATTGCGAGCTTCGACTTGGAGGGTCACCGCGAGGTCACGTATTGGATCGGCCGCGAAGATTGGGGCCGCGGGTTCGCCACGCGTGCCCTACGAGAGTTCTTACAGCTGGAGGCAGCCCGTCCGCTTTACGCTGGCACCGCGAGCGACAACGCCGCGTCGATTCGTGTGTTGACGAAGTGCGGTTTCTTCATCGTGGGCGAGGGGCGCGGGTTCGCTCATGGGCGTAATGAGGAAACGGACGAGGTCGTGCTCCGACTCGATGCATGAACCCAACTGCCCTCGGCTGCGCCAGCGACGCTTCTATGAAAGTCAAGCGGCGATCGGTGGGTGTTCGAGGAGGCGGTAGAGGTTGCGGGCGAGGTAGCGCTTGAGGCAGCGGTTTGCCTCGCGGCTGCTTTTGCCGTCGGCGCGTCGACGGGCGATGTGTCGATCGTTGGTTGGTGCCAGCGTCGGCGGCTGACGAGGCGGGCGAAGGCGGCTTCGTTGCGGACGCGGCCGGGGTGCGACCAGGAGAGCAGCAGCTGCGCTGCGGCGAGGGCCGATTCCGGGTTCGTCGAGCAGATGCGGCGCGAGCTTCCGTGTCAGGGCGGAGATCTCGCTTTCGAGCTCGCGCTCCTCGCCGGTCAGGCGCTCGATCCGGCGGGTGACGCTGCGGAGCGCGTGCAGGGTGCCGCGCAGCTCGGCATCGCGGTGGCGGCTTGGCTGCACCGCTGCCAGTCGCTTCAACAGCCGGCCGCATGTGAGCGGCCGCAGCTCGCTGCGCAGCGGCTCGGGGGCCGTGATGATCAGGTCGCGCAGCTGGCAGAGAGCGGCCCGGCGGGCGTTGACGGCGCCGTCGCGGGCAGCCATCAAAGCCCGCAGCGCCTCGCGCTCACCGGCCGCACGTGGCTCCGCCGGATGCTCCTGCGTAAGCACAACACGGGCGGCACGGATCGCGTCGAGGGCGTCAGTCTTGCCGCCCGAGCGGCGTTCTCGCCGCAGCCGGCCGACCTCGTAGACAGCCTCGCCCCGCGCGGTCAGGAAGCGGGTCAGGCCGGCACCGAAAGAGCCGCTGCCCTCGACCGCGAAGGCACGCCGACCAGGCGCAGACTCGTCGGCCAGTTCGAGCGCACGTCGATAACCAGCCATGCTCGCGGCGATCGCCGCCTCGAGCACGACGGCACCGGTGCGGACCTCGACGACCGCGAGCGCGTGCACGTCCCGGTGCGGATCGACACCAACGATGTAGTCAACTTGATCTGCAAGCATCCGAAACGACCTCCAGCCACTTGTTGAGGATCAACAACCGGAGCCGGTCTGGGGCGTTGGAACCGTGCGCGGCAGAACTGTGATGAGTCAAACCCTCGGGTGGACGGGCTTCTGATCAGGCCAGCGAACGGGCGCCAGGCCGGCGCCGGACCCTTCGCCCGGACGAATCACTGGCAAGACACACGCACGCGCGGTCATTCAGAAATCGAGTCACGAACAAAGAGCACCGACACCAACCTGACAACAGCCCCAGACGAGGCTCCCCGATGCTCACAGTTCAGGAATGTTTCCCTGAGCGAGGGCTAGCCTGGGTACGGCTCGCGTTCACCCGCATCTCGACCGCGCGAGCCCCTCTCGACGAGGTCTTAGAGTGGGAGGGTGAATCGCAGAACGGCGGCTATGTTGACCCTGGCGGGATCCGTGCTCATCTGCGCGCACGGTGGAGCTGCGGGGGCGCCTACTGACGGCGGCGGGGGGACGTACCTAACGTCGGGCAGAGCCTACGACTTCGTGTTGTTCAATTCCGGCTCGACGCCGTGGCGTAACTTCTACCTCGTCGCGCCGCCGGCTATGAGCTTCGTCGGCGGAACGACCGGCAACGAGGGCTCAGCGAGCTGCGTCGTCGAACAGCCGGATGGAAGCTCGAACGAGATCGAATGCGGGCCTTTGGCGCCCGGGGTCATGCCGCCGCAGGCGCGAATTGCCTTCGTCGCGACGATGACCTCTGAGAGCGTGTGCGGCGCGACGTTCCAGCTGTTCGTCAATTCTGCGGACGGTGCCGCCTTCACGCGCGTGGCCGACGTCACCGAAGCCGCAGGCTGCGGCGCGCAGCTTTCCAAGCTCGTTGCGCCGCCGACGCTGCATGGGACTCCAATCGTGGGGAACACCATTCGGGCGACGGCGGCAATCTGGAGCACTGCGCCGACGCACGTTCGCTACCGATGGGAACGCTGCGCCGGCTCGTCTTGCTCGACGATCGCCGGCGCGACAGGTCTGATGCTCTTCTTGACGAAGCGTGACGCCGATCACCGGGTCCGCCTCATCGTGACGGCGACAATCGCCGGCGAGGAAGTTCAAGCAAGTTCGTCGACTCTGGCAGTCCGTTTCCGTCGAGCGTGAGCCACCCCCCTCAGCGTGGGTCGACTTGGCGGCTTCATCACAGGCTCACGGGTTAGGCAAACACGCCTGGGCGAGCGTCCTCTCGCCTGAAGGCGTTCGGTGACACACGGGGCTTGGCGAGTGTCCCGTGGAACGCGCAGATCGCCGCTCAGTCAGGCTTCCTTCCGCGCGTGCACGGGCATCGACGGCCGTTTCTCCTCCTCCCGCAGGATGCGCAGCGGTCCGGCGTCCGCAGCCTCAACGACTTCTTGGAGAGACCAGCTCGCACCATCAGCCACGCCGCCGCCAACGCCGAGACGGCGGGGAGGGTTCCCGCGAGTGTCATGTGCATCAGGCCGCCTCGGCCTCGCAGCCGGAGACGTCGGCCTCGTACGCGAAGGGATGATGAGAGACGTCGAGCACGTTTTCGCGGTTGGCATCCTTACTTCGGAGAAGGTGGTAACTCGGTTTGTCCCAATCGGCTGCCGGCGGCCGATGTGGCCGGTCCGCACTCAGGCAGCACCGCGAGACCGCCGTCTCCTGTTCGCTTCCTCGGCCATGCTCCGAAGAGTCGCCATGGCGTGGCTGTGATGACGGCTGCCGAGCGCCTGAAGCGCCGAGGCGGCCAAGGCCGCGTCGTAGATCGTGGCGTCGTCGGACGCGTCGAGCCAACGTTGGAGCCAGCGCGCGGCGACGCGGGCGTGCCGAGCGGGGTCCTTTTGCGCGATCAAGGCCGTCAGTTCGAGCAGGTCGACGAGCGTCGGCCGCGGGATCTCCGAGCGCAGCGTCGTCTCGGCGACGAGCAGGTTGCCGCGCTCGATCGCCCGCTCGAAAGTCGCTCGTGGATGCCCCTGCGCAGTCAATACTCTCCCGCTGGGGCCGGTCGACAGACGCCAGCCTACAGCCTCGATACTGATGAGCCATGTTCGATCTCTCGGGGAGCGAAGCAGCAGGCAAGTACGCGAGGTACGAGCTGGAGCGTCGCTTTCTCCTCGACCGGCTTCCTGAAGGCACAGCTCGAGACGACGGCTGGCTGATCATCGACCGCTACATCACCGGCACGCGGCTTCGACTTCGCCGCATGGAGCCGCTCGGTGGTGGAGAGGACGTCTTCAAGCTCGGGCAGAAGGATGTGCCCTCGCCACCCGATTTCTCGCGCACGACGATCACGAACATCTACCTGACGCCGCTCGAGTACGACGTCTTTGTGACGTTACGGGCGCACGGGCTGCGGAAGCGCCGCTACAGCCTCGATCACGGCGGTCGCGTGTACGGCGTCGATGTCTTCGAGGAACATCTCGCCGGTCTGATCCTCGCCGAGGTCGGTTTCGCCATGGAAGCCGAGTGGCGACAGCATCGGCAGCTCCCCGATTTCGCGGTCCGCGACGTCTCGCGAGACATCCGTTTCACCGGGGGAGCACTCGCCACGGCGACAGGACAAGAGGTCGCCGAGTTGCTCGGCTCGCGAAATCGAGCGTCCGAGCGAGCCTAAAGTCAGCCGGAACCGCAGCCGATGAGACACACCATGGCCGACACGACCACACCCAGACGCGAGTTCGCGGTTGCGCGCGACGAGCTCGGCACCGTCCGGATCGTCAACGACGCGACCCAGCGGACGATTGCGGCATTGACCCGGCGCGAGGCGAAGCAGCTCTCCAAGGAGCTGCGGCGCGTCCTCAAAGCCAGCTAGCCGCCCTCGACAGCCGGCGGATCCCCGGGCTGGCATCGCAGCTGCGATGCTGGGACGGTGAGCGCGGGCGCCCTGCTGCCGACGGTGTGCGACCGCATCCGCGTCCTCTATGACACGGCGAACGCCTGGGGTGAGGCGACCCGGTTGGCGCGACGTGTGGGCCGAGACGCGCGGCGAGCAGTGGCTGCGCGGGCTCCGGCACGTAGAGGCGCAGAGCGCCATCTGGACACGCTCGCTCTAGCAAGTCGATGCCGACTGCACCGTTGACGGTCGAAAATGCAGGAGCACGGGATGAGTGTGCACGTCGTCTATGAGACGCACTCGACCACCGAGGACAACGAGCAGGGGTTCGCGACAGGCTGGCTTGGAGGAACGCTTTCGCGAACTGGCCGTGAGCAGGCGCTGGAGCTGGGTCAGCGGAGACGTCATGACGACCTCGACATCGTCATCGCTTCCGATTTGAACCGCGCCGTCGAGACCGCGCAGATCGCGTTCGGCGATTCGGACATCCCGGTCCACCTCGACTGGAGGTTGCGGGAGTGCAACTACGGAGTGATGAACGGCATGCCACGCTCACAGCTCGAGACGGAAAGGCGACTGTGGCTCGACGAAGCGTTTCCCGGCGGAGAGAGCTGGCGAGCGGCGGTGGAGCGAGTCGGATTCGTTCTCGACCAGCTGGTTGCCGAGCGGCCGGGCCAACGCGTCCTGCTGATCGGACATGTCGCGACGCGGTGGGCGCTCGATCATTTCGTCCACGGTCAGCCGTTGGAGGACCTCGTCGATGCTCCGTTCGAGTGGCAGAAGGGCTGGGAGTACACACTGGCCGACTGAGCGCCGTCAGACCGCTGCGCTCACGGCCGCCCGCTGGGGCTGTGGATCGCCGGCGATCCACAGCCCCGGCGGTGCGGTCACATGTTGGGACAGTTCGAGCTGCCCGAGCCGTTCGGCGTGGTCGACGGTGTCGTGGTCGACGGCGTCTGCGTGGTCGTCGACGGCGTCGTCGTCGTGGCCGTGCTCGAGGACGACGTGCCGCTCGACGCTGACCCGGTCGCAGCATTCGCGATCGCGACCACGCTTCCGGCAATCGCACCGGTCGCAAGCAGACTCGCAGCAATTTTCCGGAGTCTCATCACTTCCCCCTCCTTTCTTGTCGTCTAGCGTTTGCGGTCGATCTCATTTCACGTCCCACGTCTGTGAGTTCCGTGTGAACCAGTCGAGAGTTCGCTGCTGAAAGCAATCGCCGTCACCGCGGCCATCGTCGCCCTCGCAACCGGATGTGGGACCACGTCGACGCACACGACGAACGCGGGGCTCGTCCCGATCGGCGCGGGCCTCCGCGGCCCCTCGGGACTGCATGCGACGGTCTACGCGCGTGGGATCGCACATGTGTCGGCGTTCGCCTTCGACGCGCACGGCCGTCTCTGGGCGACCGCCTCGGGTGCGAACGGCCACGCCGGCGACGGCGTGTTCCTCGTCCCGCGGCGCGGAGCACGAGCGATCAGGGTCGTCGCCGGCCCGCGGGGACCGCTCGGCCTGGTCTGGATCGGGCAGAGCCTCTATGTCAGCTCGCTCGGCGCCGTGACCCGTTTTTCCGAGCTCGAGGGAGACCACTTCGGCGAGCGGCAGACGGTGCTACGCGGACCGGTCGCCGGTGGCGAGAACAACAACATCGTTCGCGCGCCCGGCGGCCTGCTCCTGATGGGCATTTCCGCGACCTGTGACCACTGCGTCCCGCCGTCGCGGTGGGCGGCGACGATCGTGTCTTTTCGTCCCGACGGGAGTGGCCTGACGACGTTCGCCGAAGGGATCCGGGCCGCCTACGGGCTCGCCTTCTACCCGGGGACGAGCAACCTGCTCGCGACGATGAACCAGCGAGACGACCTCGGCGCCAAGACCCCGGGCGACTGGCTGGCGCTCGTCCGCCGCGGCCAAGACTGGGGGTTCCCCGCCTGCTACGGACAGGGAGGCCGAGCGTGCACCGGCGTCCCTCAGCCGGTCGCCGTGCTCGGCAAGCACGCCGCGGCCGGTGGCGTCGCCGTCCTCACCACACAGCTCGGCGGACGATTCGCGGGCTCGGCACTGGTGGCCGAGTGGCAGACCGGACGGGTGCAGCGCATCCCGCTCGACCGGACCGCGGGGGGCTACCGCGGCACCGCGGAGCCGTTCCTCACGGGCATCGCCAATCCGTTGCCGGTCGTCACGACCGCCGACGGCGCCGTGCTCGTCGGGGACTGGTCGACCGGGACGATCTACCGGATCGCCGACTGACCGTCAGCGGACGACGAATGTCCGCGACACGAGCACGCGCTGGCGCGCCGGGTCCATGGCCGCGCGCAGCACGACCATGTAGGCGTAACGGCCCGGGGCGAGTCGCCTCAATGGGAAGCGCACGAGCGGCGTCCATGCAGCCTTGGCATAGCCGCGGGTCGTCAGGACGGGCTTGACCTTCAGCGCCTGCTGCACCGACAGCACGCCGCGCCCGGCGGCGGGCACGATCGAGGCGCGGTAGGTGGCGTCCTCCCCGACGCGAACTCCGAAGCTCCAGCGCCGCTGCTTCCACCAGTGGGTCACGTTGGTCGGCCCGAAGAGCGCCCGCGCACCGACGACGGTGCTCGTGTGCCGCCACGCGACCGGCGCACCGGTGCAGCGCGGCCCCGCGGCGAGCGCCGCCTTCACGACGGCGTACGACGGCCGCTTCGTTCCGTCGGCGCGCTCGAGGCCGCTCTGGAACCCACTCAACTGCGACTCGTCCTCGAACGGCGAGAACAGGACCGAGGCGATCGACGGGTCACAGGCGGCCCTGACGATGATCTGCCCGTAGATCGTCGCCTGCGCCGCGTCGGAGGTCACCGGAACCGTCTCCGTTCCGGTGTATGCCGACAGTGACGACGCCGGGACTGCGGTCTGCCAGCCGATCTCGTCGATCGAGATGCGCAGCCCCGTCTCGATCGTCGGCTGGGCGGTCCCGCCGAACGCGTCCCACAGGGCCTGCTTCACGCGGGTCAGATTGGAGAAGCCGGCGTCCGGCCAGTCGAAGCCGACCGACAGCGAATCGCGATTCGATCGCGGATACGCGTGGTAGCCGAACTGGTCCATCAACGGCTTTGTCCGCCCGCTCGAGCGATAGGCGGCGCCCATGTCGGCGATGAAGCGCACCGGCGAACGCGAAGCGTTGCTCAAGGCATACGGATCGTCGTTGCCGCGACTCGACAGAACACCGCCGACCACGGTCAACGTCGGGTCGACCGCCTTGAGCGCGTCGTACGTGTCGGCGAGCGTCCGCTCGTACCCGATCGCAGCCACCGCCTTGCCCTTCACGAACTGCGGCTGCCAGAACCGCGGCTGATTCGGCTCGTTACCGATCACGAAGGTATGCACCTGCGGATAGCGCCTCGCGAGCGACGCAACGAAGACCGCGAACGCGTGGGCGCGGGCGACGGACACCCCGATCGCCCCGGCACTGGCAGGGCGGACGCTGAGGCGGATCTGCACGCCCTCCGCCGTCGCGACTGCGATCGAACGGTCGAGGAAAACGCGGTCTGTGATCAGCGACGGATGGGCGGCGTCCCACGTCACGGTCATCCGGTCGTCGCGCAGACCGAGGGAGGCGAGCTGGGCGAAGAACGCGGCTCCCCCGTCGCTCGCGTACTTGCCCGTGTCGTCGGCGACCCCAAAGCGGAGCGGCTGCGCCGGACCGGCCGCGGAAGCCAGCTGGGCGGCCGCGACGCCGGCACAGAGGATCGCGACGACGATCGCTCCGCGACGCATCGCAGGTTTATACCGGGTCGCGAGGACGGCGTTCACTGGGGGGCGTTAGCGGCTTTTGGAGGGGTTTTCGAGGGCGAGGGGTACCTCGAACGAGGGATACCGTACCCCCGATTACCCCGGGATGCCATGCCCCTAAACGGGGATGGGGTCGCTTTACGGGACTACGGCGGGCGAATCGCCGCTTCGCGCCAGCAATCCGGCGCCCGCGACGACCAGCACGAAGGCGGCCAGACGAGCCGCCCCGGCCGCTCCCCCGGGGACGCGCTCGTGGAAGAGAGCGAGTCCCGCGACGATCGGGAGGGCGTTCGTGGCGAGCGTGTTCAGCCCGGCCGTGACGAGCGCGCCGCCACGCTGGAAGGCGAGCTGAAGCGAGGCGAACGCCGCGCCGTGCGCGCCCAGCACGGCAGCGATCAGGATCACGTCGCCTCCCACCGCCGCCTTGGTGGCGACGTCACCCGCGGCATAGAGCGTTCCCGCAGCGAGCCCGAGCGCGGCGCCGCCGGCGAGCGCGCGCGACACGGGGCCGGTGAGGATCGCGACGCCGACAACCGACGCGACGAGCCAGAGGAGGACAGCACCGGTGGTCGTCGTCTTCCCGCCCACGATCCCGCCGGCGAGAGATGCGGCGAGCAGGACGAGGCCGGCGATCGAGAGCGCGACGGCTGCTCCTTCGCGGAAGGTCAGCGGAGCGCCGCGCCGGTGCCGAACGACGAGCGCAAGCAGCCCGATGCCCCCCGCCGACGCTCCCTGCACGAGCGAGAGCGGCGCGAGTGCCAGCGCGCCGATGTAGAGCCCCCAGCCCAGAAGGCCGGTCGAAAAGCCCGCGACCCAGCGGGGACTGCGCAGCAGCGCGCCGAGCGCGCGCAGCGGCTCGCGCAGCGACAGCTGCGGCAGCGTCGCAACTGCGTCGTGCTGCACGATCCAGCCGAAATTCAGCGCGACGGTCGACGCGAGCGCGAGCCCTAGCCCCGCCGCGAGTATCAACGTCGTCCACCGCCGAAGGGCAGATACGCCTCCGCCGCGAGCGCTGCGATCCCGACGCGCGGCAGGTCGCGCCGGTTCTCGTAGACGACGAAGCGGCGCTCCCACGACGGGAAGAACTTGCGGTTGAAGATCAGCAGGTTGTCGAACTGGAAGTGCCCCTTCATCGCGAGCAGCGCGCGGCGCTGCATCCCCTGCAGGCTCGTGAGATCCGCTCCCGGCGTCAGCAGCTGGGCGAACGGGGAGAAGTTCAGCGAGACGCGCCGGTAGCCGTTTGCGCGCGCCCAGTTGATGCTCTCGCAGATCAGCCACTCGTTGAATCCGTTCGGGACCTCGCGCAGGCGCGGCATCGAAGAGAGCGACAACGACCGACCCGCTCCGGCGATCGCGAAGTGCAGGAAGCCGGCCGGGCGGCCGTCGTGCCCGAGCCCGACAACGAAGACGGCGTCGTCGTCGCCGAGCGTGAACAGGGCGTCCAACGCCATCGCGAAGCCGCGTTCGGGCTCGTCGCCGCGCCAGCGACGCGCTATCGCCTCGAGCTCGGCACGAAGTGCCGGATCGAGCTCGCTGGGACGCCGCACCGCTGCCGAGAACCCGGCCGCGTGCAACCGGCTGACGGATTGCCTGACCTTCCGGATCGGTCGCCCGTCCAGCGAGAACGCGCCGGCGTCGACGATCGCCTCGTCGCCGTGGTAGAGGGCGTGGAGCCCATGACGCCGGTAGAGCTCGAGGCGATGCTCCGAGGCGCCGAGCACTGCGATGCGCCATCCGCACCCCCGCGCGTGGTCGACGAACGCCCCGACGACTCGCGGCAGCTCCTCCTCGGGGCCGATGGGATCGCCCGAGACGATCGCGACGCCGTGGACGACGCGATAGGCGAGCACCGAGCGCTCACTTTCGCCGAAGAAATACGACTTGTCACGCCGGAGGACGAACGGGGCGAGCGTGTCTGTTCCGTGGTCACGGACGAGCTCCCGAACGCGTTCCCGCTCACGCCCCCCCTCGAGGACTCGATGGCGCCAGGGCGCGATGAGCGTCGTGACCACCCAGATCACGCCGAAGCCGGTGAGCAGTGCGAGCGCGATCGGGAACCATTCGCCGAATGAGCCACCGAGATGCGGCGAGCCGCCGAGATTGAGGCCGAGCGCACCGCCGGCAATCTCGTCGAGGGCGAACCTCGGCCCGAACGACTGGTCGGCGACCATCCGGTTGAGCCAGAGGGCGGCGGTCCCGAAGGCGGCGACGGTTCCGATCACGATCAGGGCGCGCGTGATCGCGAGGCGGCGCGTCTCGGGCGCCGCTGGGCCGCCGAACGACTCGCGACGGGCAACGAGGAGCACGAGCACGACCGTCGAGGCAAGCGTTCCCGCGTTCAATCCGTGCAGCACGTGGAACGTCGCCGACAAGGCGGCGAACGCGGTCGCGACGCGCCACGCACGGCGACGCCGCCGGGCAAGCCCGCGGGCCGCACAGATCAGACCCAGTCCGACGAGCGTCGCGGCGGCCCTTGTCAGCGGCCCGACGGCGTCCGGTGTCAGCGCACGCATGACACCCTCGTTGTCGCCCGGCAGGATGCCGCGGACGAGATCGAGCGCGCCCGCGAACGCGACGAGCGCTGCGATCACGAGCGGCCCGGCGGGACGCTTGCGGTCGGGGCTTGCGAGCAGCGCACCCCCGAGCGCCGCGATCGCCGCGGCCGCGTAGACCGACGACGAGCGTGCCGCCGCATCGAGCGCCTGCTGAGCAGGGATCTGACGGACGACCGCGATCGACGACGCCAGCGACACGTACTGCCACGCCCCCACGCCGACCGCGAACAGTCCCGCCGCGACGAGCCGGGCGACGCGCGCCCATCGTGCAATCGAGCCGAGGAAAATCGCCGTCACCCCCCAGACGACCACGAAGGTCACGAGCGGCACGGACGAATGCCGTGCGAGCTCGTCGAGCGGCAGCGCCTCGCCGACCCGGGGGTGCACCGCGAGCAGGCCGCGGCCGACGTACAGCCACCCGGTCGCCGCGAACACGACCGCGAACGACAACGGGAAGGCCGCCGCCCTACGCATTCACGTTCCCGAGGTGGCGGGACGCGGTGAGGTAGGCCCGCCATGCGTTGCCGCGCCAGAGTGCCCAGTTGTGGCCGCCGCGGACGATCCGGAAGCGGTGCGGGACGTGTGCAGCTGCTAGCGCCGACGCGAACTCGGCGTTCTGACTTCGGAAGTGGTCGTCGCTGCCGCTGTAGAACCAGATGAACACGTGCCCGCGGCGCAGGGCGCGCGCTGACGCAGCAAGCGTGTCGAGCGGGCTGTTCGCGCGCAACTCGGCGCGGCCGTGTCCGAAGATCGAGGCGATGGGATCGGCGAGCGCATAACCGGACCAGCTCTCGAGCACGCCGAACTCGTGCGGGTGTGCGAGGCCGATGTTGAGTGCGCCGTACCCGCCTTCAGAAAGGCCGGCCAGCACACGCCAGCGTGGCGAGGGAATCGTGCGGAACCGCGCGTCGACCGCACGGACGACGTCGCGGTAGACGAAGGTCGCCCAGCCCTGGTTCTTGCCGATGCCGTTCACCCACTCCTTGTCCGTGAAGGATCCGGTGGACCCGAACGGCATCACCAGGATCAGCGGCCGCGCCCGGTGCAGGGCGACCAGCTCGTCCTCGACGACACCCATGCGAACGGTCTCCAGGAACGCGCCGGGGCGACCCGGCACCCCGTGCAGGAGGTACATGACGCCGTAGCGCCGATGCGGATGTGACACATAGCCCGGAGGCAGGTACACGTCGACGGGCTGCCGCCGGCCGCCGAGCGCCGCGCTCACGACGTACATGCGGGTCGTGGTGCCGCGCGCGTCGACCCATGCTGGATCTCGGGGCGCTGCGAATCCGCGGTAGAGCCAGAAGTTGTCGACGTACCGGAAGACCGCAATGCCACCGACCACGAGAAAGGCCGCGAGCAGGGGCACGATCACCCACGCGACATGCGCCCGAGGCAAGGTGGGAGCGACCACGGCAACGTTGTATTGCCGCGCAGGTTTGCGCCGCGTGGAGTAGGTGTTACGACGCGGTTACGACGTCGCGGCGGTCAGATGCGTCAGGGCGAGGCGGAGCCACTGCTCGGCGTGGCGTTCCCAGAGGGTCGTCGTATGGCCGCCTGCATAGACCTCGAAGACGTGATGGATGTGCGCTGCGGCCAGCTCGCGATCGAGCTGCAGGTTCTCGTCGAGGAAGCGCGAGTCGCTCCTGCCGACGTAGAACGCGAAGAAGGGATGGTCCTCCTTGATCTCGGGCGCGGAGGTCTCGACGAGCGCGTGCACGCTCGCACGCTCGTTCGCAGCCTTCGACCCCCGGTCGAGCTTGACGCGCCCGGTGGGGTCGGTAGGGACGAAGTAGCCGGACCAGGACTCGATCGCCGCGTACCGGTCGAGGTGGTTGAAGCCGATCGCCGCGGCGCCGTAACCCCCAGCAGATACGCCGATTATCGCCCTTCCGCCGCGGTCGGCGATCGTGCGGAAGCGAGAGTCGACGACATGGATGAGCTCGGATGAGACGTACGTCTCCCAGTTACGGCCGACGCCCCAGTCGAGGTACTCCGGGTCGGTGTCGTCGTCACGCGCTCCCTGCGGCGCGACGAGGATCGCCGGTCGCCCGGTCGCCGCGAGCGCGGTTGCGACCCAGCGAAGCGCGGAGTAGCTCATGGATGTCGCCGGCAGCCCGTGCAGGAAGTAGACGACCGGATAGCGTCGCCTTCCCGACGACGCATAGCCGGGCGGAAGGAAGACGCGCGCGTGCATCTTCGCGTCGAGCGACGAGGAATGGAACGTCAGATCGAGTTGCGTCTGCGAGCCCGCGGGCGCCGCCGCGACGGCGATCGCGGCGGCGAGCGCGAGTGAGAGCAGCGCTAACCTCGAAGCGTGCATGTGCTTGCCGCCGTCGTCACAGCTTTGATCCTTCCGGGCTTCACGCAAGTGCAAACCGGTCCTGCGGGTGGGCAAGTGCTGAGCGGCATGTTCCCGGGAGAGCTTCGCCCCGGGCTCGTCTACCTGCCGCCGGGCTTCTCGACCGCCCGCCGCTACCCGGTGGTGTACCTGCTCCACGGCATGCCAGGCTCGCCGAACGAGTATCCGGCCGGAACCGGGCTGGTGAACTTCGCCGACGAGTCGATCGCGACGGGGTCGCTGCGGCCCTTCATCGGGATCCTCCCGGCGGCAGGCCCGGACGACCGCTACAACGGCGAATGGGCCGGGCCCTGGGAGACCGGCCTCGTCGACCAGATCGTGCCCTGGGTCGATGCCGAGCTGCCGACGCTGCCGGACAGGCGGGACCGGATGATCGCCGGCCTCTCGGCCGGCGGCTTCGGGGCCGTGAACATCGCGCTCCGCCATCCCGCCCTGTTCGGGACGGTCGAGTCGTGGAGCGGGTACTTCGCACCGCTGCGCGACGGGCCGTTCAAGGACGCGAAGCGCTCCGTGCTCGCAGCGAACGACCCGACGCTGACGATCCGCACGCAGGCGGCGCTGCTCAAGCGCGAGGGCGTCCGTTTCTTCCTCTCGACCGGCCCGGCGCACAGCCACTGGTTCCGACCACAGCAGACGTCCGACTTCACCCGTGAGCTCCGCGACCTCGGCCTCGACGTGTCCTACCACTTCTATTCGACCAAGAAGGGCGAGTACGGGACGCAGTTGTCGGCCGGGCTCGGTTTCGCGCTGCATACGTAAACTCGTCGCTTCATGCGCATCGGAGTCCTCACCGGCGGCGGCGACTGCCCCGGACTGAACGCGGTGATTCGCGCGGTCGCACGGCGATCCTGGGAGCGCGGCGACGAGGTCGTCGGGGTGCGCGAGGGCTGGAGGGGCATGATCGACCAGCTGTTCCAGCCGCTCGGCCCGGGCGAGATCTCCGGGATCCTTCCTCGGGGCGGCACGATCATCGGCACGACTCGGACGAACCCCTACAAGGTCGACGGGGGAATCGAGCGGGTGAAGGCGGCCTTCGAGCAGATCGACGCGCTCGTGGCGATCGGCGGCGAGGACACGCTCGGAGTGGCCGCCCGCGTCTACGCCGACTTCGGCGCACCGGTCGTGGGCGTCCCGAAGACGATCGACAACGACCTCGCCGGCACCGACTACACCTTCGGCTTCGATACGGCCGTGCACATCTGCACCGAGGCGATCGACCGGCTGCACACGACGGCGGAGTCGCACAACCGGGTGATGGTGGTGGAGGTGATGGGCCGGCACACGGGCTGGATCGCCGTGATGAGCGGGATCGCGGGCGGAGCCGACGTGATCCTCATCCCCGAGAAGCCGGTGGAGCTCGACCAGGTCTGCGGCGAGATCCGCAGACGGCACGCCCGGGGCAAGAACTTCTCGATCGTCGTCGTCAGCGAAGGCTGCGAGCTCCCGGGCGCCGAGGACAAGGGGGAGGTCGACCAGTTCGGACACCGGCTGCTTGCGAAGCGCGGGGTCGGCGAGCGCCTCGGCGAGGAGATCGAGAGCCGAACCGGCTTCGAGACGCGCGTCACGGTGCTGGGGCACATCCAGCGCGGCGGAAGCCCGACGGCGCGCGACCGCGTTCTCGCGACCCGCTTCGGCCTGAAGGCGTCCGACCTCGTCGCCGAGGGCGGCTTCGGCCAGATGGCGGCGCTCCGCGGCGACGACGTGATCTCGGTCGCGCTCGCCGAGGCGACGGCCGAGCTGAAGACGGTGCCGGACGAGTGGTACGCCGTGGCGCGGACGTTCTTCGGCTAGACGACGTCCGCGAGCGGGAAGCTGCGGTTGCGCCGGGGCGGAACCAGGAAGTTCTGCCGGTGCGTCGTCTGAAGCACGGAGTTGAAGCCCTGATTGCGATCGCGCGGCGGGAACGGGATCGTCCCTCCGGGGAGCACGCCGTCCATCGCCAGGCGGTTGCGCCGGAAGTCGTCGCCGGTCGGGTTGAAGACGACGAAGTGGACGCCTGCCGCAGGCACGGAGCTGGTCTCCTCCGGGTGCACGGAGAACGCGAACGGGTTGTCGAGCGTGTTGAAGTCGGCGCGAACAGGAACCGCGGCGCCTTTGGGATAGACCGTCCCGTCGGCGGCGACGACGGCGTGCTGCAGCCGCGACGTGGTCTGGATCGACGCGCTGTGGCCGATGCGGCGCGACGAGCGGTAGTCGCGCCGCACGTCGGCGACGCTCGACACGTCCTTCGGCGCCTGCGAGACAGTCTGGGTGTTCTCCGGGACGTCGAGGTTCGGTCGGAACGCGGTCGTCACACGCTCGTCGAAGTCGAAGTTGAGGTACCAGCTCTCGAGGTCCTCCTGGATGTGCGATAGGTGCATGTGCGTCCCGTTGCGGAAGTAATCGCTGCCTCTGAAGTCCACGTACCCGAGCGTCTCGAAGTTCGCGATCTTGCCCGGGCCCATCCCGGCACGCTGCGTCGACGTGAACCCGAGGAAGAGCTCGGAGGTGTCGGGGATCAGCTCCGAGCCCGGCACACCCGCCTCGACGGCCAACCGCTTCGGCAACGACTGCCCGCCGTCGAAGCCGCCGCCCGCGAACCCGTGGCGGATCGACGTGATCTCGAACAGCTTCGTGTCGCGCAGCCGCTTGGCCGCATCGTCGATGTGCTCATGCGTGTCCGAGCGGAGGAGAATCGCGACGTCGTTCGACTCGAGCCGGGTGGACGAGGGGTCACTCGGGAAGCGGTGCGCGTCGAAGATCACCGGCCGGTGCGCACGACGGTCGTAGGGCAGGTACCGCCGCATCGCGTCGGGAACGAGCCGGCGGAAGTACGGGAGCCCCCAGGCGACGGTCACGCCGAGGCCTGCGGGGGAAGCGACGTAGTCGGCGTCGAGCCCGTCGAGCACGTTGGCGAGCTCCTTCTGCGCGTCGGCCAGCCCGGCTCGGTTCGTGGTCAGCCTCGCCGTCATCACCTGGTGGTGGAGCGGTGGGACGAGGACTTCGATGTCGTTCGAGTCGACGATGCGCACTCCGTCGAGCAGGTGCTGCTCGGGCATCGCGACCGTGACGTCCGGGCGCTTCGGCGGGCTCGAGGCCAGCCGGTCGACGAGCTCGTAGAGGCCGGTCGCGCCGACAGCGCCCGCGGCGGCGCCTACGAGCACCTGCTTGCGTGTGAGTCCCATTGTCAGGTGTCGGTCGACGGCCGCACCAGGACGAGCGACTTCAGCTCCTGGTGCAGATAGCGAACGACGTGGTTGTACGTCAGGGGCGGCGCGACGTGCTCGGAAAGCGTGTAGAGGTTGCCGTACCGGCGCCAGAGGAGGAGCAGATGCCACTCGTCGGCGTCCTGGTTGACGGTGTACATGGTCGTCGTGATCCCGCGCTCGGTGACGGTGCCGTGTGGATCTGCGAAGCAGGGCACGTTGATGCTCTCGCTCCCGCCGGTGCGGCAGGTCGGGATCTTCGTCCTCGCCGGGTACCCGCGCAGGTTCACGTGGAGCTCACCGCCGGCGGCGCCGCCGCCCGTCTCCTGCCAGACGAAGCTCTCGAGGTAGCTGCGGTCCGGGGACACGGCGTTGATGTTGTTCCACTTGTTCCCGATCGCGCCGATCAGCGGGTCGGGAAGCCAGCCGGGGCAGTAGACAGGCGCCTTGACGCGGTCGGCGAGGTGCTGCCAGGCGGTCAGGTTCGAGCACACGAGCTTCGCCTGGCGGGCAGGCGCCGCGTCGGCCTTCTTCGCCTCCGAGGAGCAGCCCGAAGCGACCAGGCCGCAGGCGCAGGCTGCGGCGATCACGGCCAGGAGAGCTTTCACGCCGGGCATGGTAGACGGCCCGAGCGTCGCCTCAGACCGGGGTTTACACGCTCTAAACCTCGAGCGGGCGATGCCCGACGAGGCTCGAGATCTCGCCGCGGGCGACGAGCACGGCGTCGATGCCGGCGCGCTCGAGGGCGAGCACCTCTTCGCGTGTCGAGACGTCGACCTGCGCGATCGCGAGCTTCCCCGCCGGAACGTCCGGCAGCAGCTCGAGCACCGCATCGAGAGGATCCTCGTCCTCGTCCGCGCCGATCGCGGAGAGCAGGAAGATCTCGGGATCGATCTCCTCGAGCGCCGCCTCGAGTTCGTCCTCGTCGCGAACGTCGACGACCGCCTCGACGTGGCTCTCCTCGAGCTCCGCGTCGGGGCGAACGCAGACAGCATCGGCGTCCACGGGCCGCCCGGCACCGATCCAGAGCAGCGGCAGCGACGTCGCCGCACGGATCCCGACGATCGCCGAGCGGATCGCGATCGCCTTCGCCCCCTGCGTCTCAGCCGCGCGTGCGCCGTCCGCGTCCTCGACGGAGACGATGATCGCGATCCCGTCTCCCTCCGAGATCCGCTGGCTGAGGCGTCGTGACGCAGGCACCTGCTTACGGAAGCGTAGAGCAGCCACGGGCCGGCGTCACGGAAAGAGCGGCGGATGCACGGGCTCGAGCCGCTCTCGGTCGGCCCAGTCGGCCCGGGACGGAGCGAACACCTCGACGAGCGCCGCTCCCGCGGGCCCCGCCCACACCTGGTGCGGGACGTGGGCGCGGATGCACCAGGTGGCGCCCGGCTCGAGCGCGCGCTCCTCGTCGCCGATCCGGAAGCGCACGGAGCCACGGATCAGCATCCCGACCTGCTCGTTCACGTGCTCGTGCTCGGGAACGTGCACGTTGGCCTCCAGCTCGAGGTAGGAGAAGGTCGCGAGCTCGCTCGTCACCGAGCGCCCGATCACGCCGGGCCAGATCACCAGCGGCTCGAGCTCGTCCAGATGGTCGAACGCGCTCACGCCCGCTCCGGCGCCGGCGAAGCCGGTGCCTCCGCTCCTAGGGAGCCTCCGTCAAGCCTACGGCTCATACCCCGATCGGGTGCCAGACCGTCTTGAGCTCGAGGAACGAGGAGATGTCGGCGAGCGACTGGCCGTCGGGCTTGCCGGTCACGACCCGCTTGACGTTCTCGGCCGCGGCGGCCTCGAGGTCCGCACGCAGGCCGTCGGCGCCGGTCAGATCGATCGCGTTCACGTCCATGTGCGAGGCGAGCCACGGCGCAAGTTCGGCGCGAAACCCCGTCAGCAGATTGACGACGCCGCCCGGTACGTCGCTCGTGGCCAGCGCCTCGGCCAGCTCGATCGCGGCCAGCGGTGAGGTCTCGGAGGCCAGCGCGACGACGGCGTTGCCTCCCGTGAGGGCAGGCGCGAGCCTGGAGACGAGCCCGAGCAGTGGCGGCTCGTCGGGCGCGATCACCGCCACGACGCCCGTCGCCTCGGGGATCGTGAAGTTGAAGTACGGCCCGGCGACGGGATTTGACGAGCCGATCACCTGCGCGAGCTTGTCCGCGAAGCCCGCGTACCAGACCAGACGGTCGATCGAGCGCTCGACCTCCGCGCTGCCACTGCAGAGCTCCGCGAACTCGGCGACCCTGGCTTCCATCATCTCGGCGATGCGGTAGATGACCTGGCCGCGGTTGTAGGCCGTCGCGGACGCCCACTTCGGCTGCGCCGACCGTGCTGCCGAGACGGCGTCGCGGACGTCCTTGCGCGAGGCGCGGGCGACGTTCTGGCCCTGGGCTTCGTACGTCCGGCCGCTCTCCGAGCGGGGGAACGCGCCGCCGATGAACAGCTTGTACGTCTTCTTGACCGGCAGTCGCGTCATTCGCCCGCAGGTCTATCAGAGCGTGCGGGCCATGAGGACGTCGTCGATGTCCTCGCCGCCGACGTGGAACTCGCCGCGAAGCACGCCCTCGACCACGAAGCCGCACGAATCGTAGAGCCGCCGCGCGGCGGAGTTCGGGCCGAGCACGCGCAACGTCAGGCGTCGCGCGCCCCGTCGCCCGGCCTCCGCCGCAGCCGCCTCGACGAGCGCCCGCCCCACGCCGCGACCCTGCAACGCCGGAGCGACCGCGAGCCCGGTCACGTGCTGGACGTGGCTGCTCGCCTGCAGCTCGGTCGCCGGCCGAATCGAGATGTAGCCGGCGACGGCGCCGTCGACCTCGGCGACGAGCACGTCCCCGGGCCTCGTTCGCGCCCCGAAGAAGGGCGCGCCGTCGGCCGGAGGCGGCGACGGGCTCGTCGCGGTCGTCCACGTCGCACGGTCGATGCGCATGAGCTCGGCGCCGTCGCCGGGGCGCGCGAGCCTGATCTCAGTCGTCGAAGGCGAGATAGGGCTCCAGCCCGTGCAGGCCGCCTTCGCGCCCGAAGCCCGACTCCTTGTACCCGCCGAACGGGCTCGCCGGATCGAAGCGGTTGAAGGTGTTCGCCCACACGACGCCGGCGCGCAGGCGCTCGGCCATCCAGAGGATCCGCGAGCCCTTCTCGCTCCAGATCCCGGCGGAGAGCCCGTAGGGCGTGTTGTTCGCCTTCTCGACCGCCTCGTCCGGGGTGCGGAACGTGAGCACGGACAGCACCGGCCCGAAGATCTCCTCCTGGGCGATCCGGTAGCTCTGAGCGACGTTCGTGAAGACCGTGGGAGCGAACCAGTAGCCCCGCTCGGGCAGGCGGCATGGCGGCTGGTAGATCTCGGCTCCTTCTTCCCGCCCGGCAGCCACGAGCTCCTCGATCTTGTCGAGCTGCATCCGCGAGTTGATCGCGCCGACGTCGGTGTTCTTGTCGAGCGGATCGCCGACGCGCAATGTCGTCATCCTGCGCTTGAGCTTGTCGACGACCGTCTCGTAGATCGACTCCTGCACGAACAGGCGCGAGCCTGCGCAACAGACGTGACCCTGGTTGAAGTAGATCCCGTTCACGATTCCCTCGACCGCCTGGTCGACCGCGGCGTCGTCGAAGACGATGTTCGCCGCCTTGCCGCCGAGCTCGAGCGTGAGCTTCTTGCCCGTGCCGGCGAGGCGGCGCTGGATCGCCTTGCCGACCTCGGTCGAGCCGGTGAACGCGATCTTGTCGACGTCGGACTCGACGAGCGCTGCTCCGGCGCGGCCGTCGCCCGTGACGATGTTGACGACACCGGCGGGGAGCTCGGCCTGGCGCACGACGTCGCAGAACAAGAGGGCGGTGAGCGGCGTCGTCTCGGCGGGCTTGAGCACGACCGTGTTCCCCGCGGCGAGGGCGGGCGCGATCTTCCAGGAGAGCATCAGCAGCGGGAAGTTCCACGGGATGATCTGGCCCGCGACGCCGAGCGGCCGCGGCCGCCGGTTGGGGAAGGCGTACTCGAGCTTGTCGGCCCAGCCCGCGTAGTAGAAGAAGTGCGCCGCTGCGAGCGGCAGGTCGACGTCGCGCGACTCCTTGATCGGCTTGCCGCCGTTCAGCGACTCGAGCACCGCGAACTCGCGCGACCGCTCGGCGAGGATGCGTGCGATCCGGAACAGGTACTTCGCCCGCTCGGAGCCGGGCAGCGCCGACCAGCCTGCGAACGCGTCGCGGGCCGCGTGCGTCGCGGCGAGCACGTCCTGCTCTCCAGCCTGTGCAACCTGCGCGAGTGGCGACTCGTCGCGCGGCGAGATCGTCTCGAAGAACTCTCCCGAGCGAGGTTCGACCCACTCGCCGCCGACGAAGAGCCCGTAGCGCTCGCGCAGCGACAGAATCTCGGTGCTCTCGGGCGCGGGCGCGTACGTCCAGTCGGCAGGAACCGGCGAGCGATCCGGCCGCTTCTCGACGTCAGTCATTCGTGAAGTAGTCCTTCGACTGGTACGCGCCCGTCTTCTCCTTGCGGAGCTGCATCAGGATGTCGTTGAGCAGGCTCGACGCACCGAGGCGGTAGAGGTCGGGCGTCAGCCAGTCGGGCCCGAGCGTCTCGTGCACCTGCACCAGGTACTGGATCGCGTTCTTCGAGGTGCGAATCCCGCCGGCGGCCTTCATCCCGACCTTGCGGCCCGTCTCCGCGTGCACGTCACGAATCGCCTCGAGCATCACGAGCTGCACCGGCAGCGTCGCGGCGCCCGGAAGCTTGCCGGTCGACGTCTTGATGAAGTCCGCGCCCGCTGCCATCGCAAGCAGCGAGGCCCGACGCACGTTGTCGTACGTGCCGAGCTCGGCCACCTCGAGGATCACCTTCAGGTGCGTGTCGCCGCAGGCTTCCTTCACCTGGACGATCTCGTCGTACACCTTCGCGTAGCGGCCCGAGAGGAATGCGCCGCGGTCGATGACCATGTCGACCTCGTCGGCGCCCATGGCGACGACCTCCGTGGTCTCGCGCACCTTCACGTCGATCGGGCTCTGGCCGCTCGGGAACGCCGTCGCGACCGACGCGACCTTCACGCCGGTGCCGCGGAGGCGCTCGACCGCGGTCGGCACGAGGTTGGGGTACACGCAGACGGCGGCGACCGATGGGATGTTCGCGTCGCTCGGGTCGGGCCGCAGTGCCTTCGAGCACAGTGCCGCGACCTTGCCGGGCGTGTCCTGACCTTCGAGCGTCGTCAGGTCGCAGCACCGGATCGCGAGCTCGAGCGCCCACACCTTGGCGTCCTTCTTGATGCTGCGCTTCGCGAGCTCGGCCGCCCGCGCCTCGACTGCGACCTGGTCGATCGAGCCGATGCGCGGCAACCGCTGCTTCAGCGGAAGCTCGAAGCCGCCTGGGAGAGCGGGTGCCTGCGCCACCACTCCGAGTCTACGCGCGGCCATGTCGTCCTCGCAGACGACGGCGAATCGTCCTCGGCGCCGACGTCGGCGGGCCTGCCGGGGCCTAGATTCGAAGTCGGGAAGCGAGATTCGTTCGAGGAGGACGGGACATGTACGCACACGTCGGCGCCAAGGCGCCTGTCTGGGCCGCGGAGGCCTATCTGAAGGACGAGCCCGAACCGGTGCGGGTGGAGCTGCCCGGCGACGACGCCTGGCTCGTCCTCGTCTTCTACCCGCGCGACTTCACGTTCGTGTGCCCGACGGAGCTCGCGGCGTTCGAGGATTTACGCCCCGAGTTCGAGGCGGCGGGAGCGCGGCTCGTCGCGGCGAGCACGGACAGCTGGTGGGTGCACCGTGCGTGGTTCATGACGAACCCGTGGCTCGCGGAGGTGGCGTATCCGGTGGTCGCGGACACGTCGCAGGAGCTTGCTCTGCGCTACGGCGTCCTGCTCGAGGACGGGGCCGCGCTGCGCGCGACGTTCGTCGTCGACCCGCAGGGAGTCGTGCGCCATGCGACCGTCACCGACATGAGCGTCGGCCGCAGCGCGGCGGAGACGCTCCGCGTGCTCCAGGCGCTCCAGACGGGCGAGCTCTGCCCCGCGAACTGGCGCCCGGGGCAGGCAACCCTCGAGGCGGCGTAGAGCCGGTCGTCGTCTGACCGCGGTCAGACGCACGTCTGACGAGTTACGCATGCGCTCGTTGAGCGATCAATGATATGCTGCCGTCATGGAAACCACCGCTGACGCACTCTCGACCGTTCTTGACCTCGCGCTCTCGCGCACGATCGTCACCCGCGAGGTCGACGCCGCACTCGGCGCACACGGGCTCGCGCTCTCCGATCTCGCGCTCCTGCTCGAGCTCCGCGACGCCCCCGACGGGCGCCTCCGCCGCGTCGAGCTGGCCAACCGGCTCGGGGTCACCACCTCGGGCGTCGCCCGGCAGCTGCAGCCCCTGGAGCGAATCGGGCTGGTCGGGCGCGAGTCCCATAGCCGCGACGCGCGCCTGGCGCTCGTCGTGCTCACCGATACGGGCCGCCGCGTGGCCGACGAGTCGGTTCCGACCGCCGAGGCGGCCGCCGAGCGGGCGCTCGCCCGTATGTGGCCCGCCGCCGAGCGCGAGCGTCTCGCGAAGCTGATGGCTGCCGTCCGCTGACCGCAGCTAAAGGCCGAGCCGCTCGAGCATCGTCTCGTTGCGCCGCCACTTCGGCGACGACTTGACCTGAAGCTCGAGGTAGACCGACCGTCCGAGCAGCTGCTCGATGAAGGGACGCGCGTGGCGCCCGATCTCGCGCACCATCGTTCCGCCCTTGCCGATCAGGATCTGCTTCTGGCTCTCCGTCTCGGTGTAGAGCCGCACGTGCACATGCCCCTCCTCGATCGAGACGACCTCGGCGGTCACCGCATGGGGCACCTCCTCTTTCGTCAGCCGCAGCGCCTGCTCGCGCACCGCCTCTGCGATACGCGCGTCGAGCGGCAGATCGGTCTCGGTCTCGGGCGGATAGAGGAGCGGGCCGTCGGGAAGCAGAGAGATCAGATCGCCGCGCAGCTCGTCGATGCCGTCGCCGGTGGAGGCGCTCACCGGATGGAGCGCGTGGAACGAGCCCAGCGTGGCCGCTTGCTTCATCTGCGAGGCGATGTGGCCGGCCTTCAGCCGGTCGACCTTGTTGACGACGATGATCACGGGCACGCCGAGCGCGAAGACGTGGCGGGCGACGTAACGATCCCCGGCACCGATGCGGTCGCGCGCGCTGACGACGAGCATCACGACGTCGACGTCCTCGCCCATCGTCTGCACGACGCGTTGCTGCATCCGCTCCGTCAGGGTGTCGATCGGCCGCTGCCAACCCGGAAGGTCGACGAGCACGAGCTGTGCCTCGGCGTTGGTATAGACGCCGCGGATCCGGTGCCTCGTCGTGTGCGGGACCGACGAGACGATCGCCACCTTCGCGCCGACGAGCGCATTGACGAGTGTCGACTTGCCGACGTTGGGGCGGCCGGCGACGGCGGCGAACCCCGACTTCACTCCGGCAGGCTCCACGCGTCGCGCAACAGATCTGGCGCTGCGTAGGTCGCGATCGACCCGTCCTCGCGGCGGAAGCTCACCTCGCCGATCCGCCATTCGTAGAGCCACTGCCGGCAGCCCCCACACGGCGAGGCGGTGATGCCGATCGCCGCCAGGTCGCCCGGCCGGCAACCCGCGACGGCCGCGGCGACGATCGCCGACTTCTCCGCGCAGACTCCGAGCGGATAGGCGGCGTTCTCGACGTTCACGCCCTCGAACTCGCGCCCGTCGACGGTCCGCACGACGGCACCGACGTGGTAGCGCGAGTACGGCGCATATGCACGCCCGGCAATCGCCTCGGCCTTCCCGACGAGATCGCTCATGAGAAGACCTGAAACACGATCAGCGCAGCCAGCGCGCCGAGGAGCCCGCCCGAGGCCACCTCGAGTGCCGAGTGGACGCCTGACTCGACCCGCGTCTGGGCGACGAGCAGCGCCATGATCAGCGCGAGCGACGAGACGAGGAAGCGATGCGACGCGCCGGCGAGGTAGGTGGCGGCGATCCAGCACGCGAACGCGACGGCGGCGTGACCCGACGGGATCCCACCCCTGAAAGGTGTGCCACGACCCGTGAACGCCTTGACCGCGATGACACAGATGACGACCAGCACCAGGACGACGAGGGTGAGCTCTGCCGGCGCCTCCCGTAGGCGATCGAGCAGATCCGACGATCGATCGGCGACCTTCCCGGCGAAGACGAGGTAGCCGATCGCCAGAGCGTTGACCGACGCGAGCAGCACCGCGCCGGCCGCGATGTCCTTCGCCAGCTTCGCCATCGGGTCGAACGACGTCGTCGCGATGTCGATCGCACCCTCGATCGCGGTGTTGATCATCTCGGCGATCAGGACGAAGGTGATCGAGATCAGCAGCGCGATCAACTCGAGCTTCGTGACGTTGACGATCAACGCGAGGACGATTACGACGAACGCGACGGCGAAGTGGATCCGCATGTTCCGCTGGGTGCGGAGCACGTGGATGATCCCCTCGGTCGCATAGTTGAACGAGTCGAGCAGGCTCGGCGAGCGGCGGGCGCTCACGCCAGGGAATCCTCGAGCTCCGCCATCACGGACCCGTGGTCGTAGCCGAGCAGGTGCAGCAGTCCGTGCACGAGCGGCCTGCGCCACTCCTCCCCCACCACCTGCGGGCAGATGACGACGTCACCGAGCTGACGCGGCAATCCGCCGGGCAGCTCTCCGGTGCCGTCGATGGGGAACGACAGCACATCGGTCGCTTCGTCGATGCCCAGATGTTCCTGCTTCAGCCGTCGAATCTCGTCCGGCCCGACGAACGCGATCCCGAGATCGCCGCCCTCGATTCGCTGCGCGGTCAGCACATCACGAGCAAGCTGCCGTGCGGCGGGCGCGTCGATCGGAAGACCGCTCCGATTCTCGACCTCGATCACGATTCCCGTCATCGGTTGCGCTCGTCCGTGTGCTCCTTGTACGCCTCGACGATTCGTTGCACGAGCTTGTGCCGAACGACGTCCCGATAACCGAAGGCGATGAACGAGATGCCCTCGATGTCGACGAGGACGTCCTGTACATGAACGAGGCCCGAGCGCTGCTCGCGCGGCAAGTCGATCTGCGTGACGTCCCCCGTCACGACCACCTTCGAGCCGAACCCGAGACGCGTCAGGAACATCTGCATCTGCTCGGGCGAGGTGTTCTGCGCCTCGTCGAGGATGATGAAGCTGTCGTTGAGCGTCCGGCCGCGCATGAACGCGAGCGGGGCGACCTCGATCGTGCCGCGCTCGATCAAGTTGTTCGCGCGGTCGGGATCGAGCATGTCGTAGAGCGCGTCGAAGAGCGGACGGAGGTATGGGTCGACCTTGGCCATCAGATCGCCGGGCAAGAACCCGAGCCGCTCCCCCGCCTCGACGGCCGGCCGCGTGAGGATGATCCTGGCCACCTCACGCTCGTGGAGCGCCGCGACGGCGAGCGCCATCGCGAGGTACGTCTTCCCGGTGCCGGCGGGTCCGATCCCGAAGGTGACCGTCGACCGGCGGATCGCGTCGACGTAACGCTTCTGCATCACGGTCTTGGGGGCGATGCGCTTGCCGCGGTGGCGCCAGACGACGTGGTCGAAGACCTCGCGAACGTCGGTCTCGGAGTCGATCGCTCCGAGCACGGCATCGACGGTGTGAGCCCCGATTTCATGTCCGCCCTCGACCAGCTCGACGATCTCGTCGAGCACGATTCGAGCCTCCGCGACCTCGCTGTCCTCGCCTTCGAGCGTCAGCTGGTTGCCGCGCAGGCGAATCGTGCAATGGAGGCGCTCGCGCAACGCGTCGAGCACGCCGTCGGAGATCCCCGCCAGCTCGGCGGCGACCGCGTTGGAGACGTCGAACGTGTCCTGCATCCCGGGACTGAGTGTAGGCCGCGCCCCGGAACTTCCGCACCACCCCGGGGCAGGCGTCTATCTTCCGGCGGTGGAGAGGAAGTCGTGGACGTTGCTCGCGGTCTGCACCGCGACCTTCATGCTCCTCCTCGACATCACGATCGTGAATGTCGCCCTGCCGGCGATCGAGCGTTCCCTGAACGCGTCCTTCTCCGATCTGCAGTGGGTCGTCGATGCGTACGCGCTCGCGCTCGCCACGTTCGTCCTGACGGCCGGCTCGCTCGCCGACCTGTTCGGCCGGAAGCGCCTGTTCGTGATCGGAATCGTCCTCTTCACCGTGGCGTCAGCCGCATGCGGGCTGTCGAACGACTCGCTCTTCCTGATCGTCGCGCGCGGTGTGCAGGGGATCGGCGGCGCGATCATGTTCGCGACCGCGCTGGCACTCATCTCGCAGGAGTTCCATGGACGGGAGCGTGGGACGGCCTTCGGGATCTGGGGAGCGACGATCGGGGCGGCCGTGGCGATCGGGCCGCTCGCCGGCGGGATGCTCACCTCCTGGCTGTCCTGGCGCTGGATCTTCCTGGTGAACATCCCGATCGGGATCGCTGCCGTGGTGCTCTCGCTCGCGAAGCTGCGGGAGTCGAGCGATCCGGAGCTCAGTCGACTCGATCCGATCGGACTGGTGACGCTCATCGGCGGCCTCTTCTGTCTGATCCTCGGGCTGATCGAGGGCAACAAGCAGGGCTGGTCGAGCGACGTGATCGTCGGGCTGTTCGTCGCGGCGTTCGTGCTGTTGGCGCTCTTCATCGTGTCGCAGGCGCGTGACCGGGTAACGATGATCGACCTGTCGCTGTTCGGCCGCCCGGCGTTCGACGGCGCTCAGGTGACGGCCTTCGCGATCTCCTCATCGATGTTTGCGATGTTCCTGTACCTGACGCTCTACATGCAGAACGTGCTCGGCCTGTCGCCGCTGCAGACGGGGGTGCGGTTCCTGCCGTTGAGCGTGATCTCCTTCATCGCGGCGCCGATCGCGGGCCGCCTGTCGACGCGGGTGCCGATCCGGTGGCTGCTCGGCTTCGGCCTCGGGCTCGTAGCGCTCTCGCTCTGGTTGATGAGCGGCATCAAGACGACCTCCGACTGGACGACCTTGCTGCCCGGATTCCTGATCGGCGGCATCGGGATCGGGATGGTCAACGCGCCGCTCGCGTCGACCGCGGTGTCGACGGTGAGGGTGGAGCGCGCGGGAATGGCTTCCGGCATCAACAACACCTTCCGGCAGCTCGGGATCGCCACCGGGATCGCGGCGCTCGGTGCGCTGTTCGCAACCCGCGTCACCGATGGGGTGATCACGGGCCTCTCGGGCCTGTCGAACGTGCACCACATCGCGACCCAGCTGGCGAGCGGACAGGCGACGAACGTGATTGCGGCCGCCCCGGCGGGCGACCGGGCACGGATCGCCGAGGTCGCACGTGCGTCGTTCGTCTCCGGGCTCAACCACATCCTCGTCATCGGGACGATTGTGGCCGCCGTCGGCGCCGTGCTCGCCGCGATCCTCGTCCGGCCGCAGGACTTCGTCGCGAGCGGGCCGCCGCCGGGCGGAGCGGACTAGAACCTCGGGGCTAGGCCAGCTTCTCGCGGACGAGCTGGCCGACGGCCGAGCCGTCGGCACGTCCGGAGACCTGCGGCATCACGTCGGCCATGACCCGGCCCAGATCCTGCAGTGAGGTCGCGCCGTTCTCCGCGATCGCGTCGTCGACGATCTGCTCGAGCTCGTCCTCCGACAGCGGTTCCGGCATGAACTCCTGGAGCACGGCGAGCTCAGCCTCTTCCTTCGCCGCCTGCTCGCCTCGACCGGCCTCTTGGAACGCCTCCGCCGCCTCGATCCGCTTCTTCCGCTCCCGCTGCAGCACCTGCAGCTCCTCGTCTCCCGACAGCGGCCGTTGAAGATCCTTCTCGGCGGAGCGGAGGCTGGCGAGGATCAGGCGCAGCGCGTCGCGACGGTCGACGTCGCGCGCGAGCATCGCCTGCTTCACCTCGTCTTCCAGCTGCGCGATCAGGCTCATTGGGGCTCTCCCAGCACGTGCCAGTGGAGGTGGAAAACGGTCTGCCCTGCGCTCGGGCCGACATTGACGACGACACGGTAGTCGGTCAAGCCCGCCCGCTCGGCGGTGTCGGCGACGAACGCGAGCATTCGCGCCGACTCCTGGGCGTCGAAAGCGCGCACGTCTCGGAAGGTGTCCACGTGGCGTTCGGGGATCACGAGCAGGTGCACGGGCGCCTGCGGAGCGATGTCCGCAATCGCGACGAAACCGTCGGCTGCGTGGACGTGGTCGCCTTCCCTGAACAGCCGGCAGAAGAGGCACTCCTCGACGTCAGGCGGCAAGAATCCCCTCCTCGGACACGGCGGCCGCACGAACCTGCACGAGCTCGCCGACCGGTGCGTCGACGATCCACGGCGAATAGTCGTCGCCGTATCCGCGTCCTGGCCGATCGACGAGCACGGTATCGGTCTCCCCCACCTTGCGCTGCCAGCGTCGAGCCGACAGCTCGCGCGACAGGGCGCGCAGGCGCAGGCCGCGCTCGCGCTTCACCTGGGGCGGCACTCGATCGTCGTGCTCGGTCCGCGTCCCGGGACGCGGTGAGTAGGGGAAGACGTGGATCGCGGTGATCCCGGCGCGCTCGACGAGGTCGAGCGTCCTCGCAAACGCCGCCTCGTCCTCGGCCGGGAACCCGACGATCACGTCGGTTGTGAGGTTGAAGTCGTCGAGCGGAGCGAGCCGTCGGAGATACGTGGCGGCGTCGTAGCGTCGCTGCATCGCACGGAGCACGCCGTCGTCGCCGGACTGCAGCGGAACGTGCAGGTGCCTGCTGACGCTCGGCGTCTCGCGCAGCGCGGCGACGAGCTTCTCGTCGACGTGGTTGATCTCGATCGAGCTCAGCCGAAGTCTCGCCAGGCCCGGCACCGCGCCCGCTTCCCTGACGAGGCGCGCCAGGTCGTAGCCTGCGGCGCGATCGCGAAAGCAGCCGAGGTTGATGCCCGTCAGCACGACCTCCTTGTGCCCCTGGTCGACCCGGCGGCGGATCTCGCTCAGGACGGCGTGCGCGCTCCGGCTCCGGGACGACCCTCGGACGAGCGGGATCACGCAGAAGTTGCACGAAAACGAACAGCCGTCCTGGATCTTGACGAAAGCACGAACCCGGTCCAGACGGGAGTCCGCCTGGACGCACCCGATCGCACCGACGTCTCCGGCAACGTACGCAGCGGTCTCCTCACTCCGTTTCGCGACGACTGTGACCGTGTCGGGGAGCCCCGCCAGGGAGGCGCTCGGAAGGTTCGCGGCGCAGCCGGTCAGGTAGACGCGCGCATGCGTGCGTGCCGCCCGCGCCGCCGCCTTGCGGCTCTTGGCGAGCGCCTCGTTCGTGACGCAGCAGCCGCTGATGACGGCGATCTCGGCGCTCTCGTCGTTGCGCTCTCGATGGCCGTCCGCGAGCAGCGCCTCGCGCACGGCCTGAACATCGGCGTGCGACACCTTGCAGCCGAGGAAGTCGACGCGGAACGTCGCCACTTCGCTGATCGTAGCCGTGTCAGTTGCGGTGGAACACGTCGGCGGCCCAGCCGTCGAGAACGTTGCGTCTGGAATGCGTCCAGCCGGCGAGGGCCGGCCGGTCCGAGAGCAGGTAGCCCGACGCGACGAGCGTCCGGGCCTCCAGGCGACGTGCGACCGATGTCACACCGGCCAGCGAGATGTTCGCAATCGCGATCTCTGCGGCAGGCAGCTCGTCCTCGAGGCCGACGAGCCGGGCCTCGACGACGACGCCGTTCGCCGCGGCGTTCGCACGTGTCGCCTCGACCGCGGCGACCTCCACGTCGACACCGATCACAGGCGAGAAGCCGAGCAACCAGGCGGCGATCGAGAGGACGCCGGATCCGCAGCCGATGTCGAGCAGCGAGCTCGCCCCGATCTCCTGCAGGAGCCCGAGGCACAGCTGCGTCGTCGGATGCGCGCCGGTGCCGAACGCCCGCCCTGGGTCGATCACGACGGCGAGCGCGGCGGCCGGCGGGCGCTCCCAGGGCGGCCCGACCCAGAGCTCTCCGACCTCGACCGGACGGTGGAACGCCTGCCAGCGATCCTCCCAGCCGTCCTCGACGTCGGTCGACTGCGCCGACCCGAACACGTGCCACACCTGCTCTTCGCCGGCCGCGTCGGTGTAGGCGACCAGTTCGGTCGAGCCCGAGTGGTCGACCTCTTCGAAGCCGTCGGGGAAGAGCGCGAGCATGGCTGCGCGCGCCTCCTCGATGCGGGCGTCGCGGATCTCGACGGCGACTCGCCGCAGCGTGCTCAGCGGAACGCGCTCTTCAGCTTCTCGAAGAAGCTCTCGTCGTGGCGATAGGTGTTCTCGTCGCTCGCGGCGTCGAACTCTGCGAGCAGGCGCCGCTGCTCGTCGCTCAGTCGCCGCGGGACTGCGACGTTCACGAGCACGCGGTGGTCCCCACGCCCGAAGCCCTGCAGCACGGGCATGCCGCGGCCGCGCAGAACGCGGACGTCTCCCGGCTGCACGCCCGGCTCCAGCGCCAGCTCGACCGGCCCATCGAGCGTCTCGACCTGAAGCTCGGCGCCGAGCGAAGCCTGAACGACCGTCAGGTGCACCTGCGAGAAAATGTCGTTGCCCTCGCGCACAAAGCGGTCGTCGGGAAGCACGCGGACCTGCACGTACACGTCACCGGCCCGCCCGCCGAGCTCGCCGGAGTGGCCTTCGCCCGACACCCGGATGCGCTGGCCGCTGTGGATCCCGGCCGGGACCTTGACGTCGATCGTCCGCCGTTCCACCAGCTTGCCGTCGCCGCCGCAGGCTTTGCACGGATGCTCGACGATCTGGCCGAGCCCGCGGCACTGCGGGCACGACTGCGTGCGGACGAACTCGCCGAAGACCGTGCGCGAGACGTGCTGCAGCCTTCCGGAGCCGCCGCATCGACCGCACTGCACGGGCGACGTCCCGGGCTCGACGCCATCGCCGCCGCAGGTCGAGCAGGGAACAGTGACGTCGAAGGGAACGGCGACGGTGATGCCGCGGGCAGCGTCAACGAGCGAGATCTCGATGTCGGCACCGATGTCTCCCCCGCGCCGCGAGCGACGCGCCTGGCCTCCGAACATGTCGTCGCCGAAGAACGTCGCGAACAGATCGCCGAGCCCGCCGACGTCGAATCCCCTCGGTGTGAACCCTCCGGAGCGCAGGCCGGCGTGGCCGTACCTGTCGTACAGCGCACGGGTCTCGCTGTTCGTCAGCACCTCGTACGCCTCCGCCGCCTCGCGGAAACGGGCCTCGGCGTCGGGCGCCGTCGACACGTCGGGATGCAGCTCGCGCGCAAGCCGCCGAAACGCCTTCTTGATCGTCGCTTCGTCGGCATCGCGTGGGACGCCGAGCAGTTCATAGAGGTCGCGGTCGGTCGTCGCCATCAGTCGTCCGCGTAGACGTCCTCGACGAACCGCGAGAGATCGCGCGCTGCCGAACGCACCGAACGGAGCGCCTTGTCGTAGTCCATCCGCAGGGGCCCGAGCAGGCTGACCACGCCCAGCGTCCGATGCGCGACGCCGTACGTCGCGCCGACGAGCGCGAGCTCCCTGAGACCGGGCTGGTCGAGCTCCTCCCCCACACGCGCGAACGGACGCCGCGGGTCGAGCCGCTGCGCGAGCACGTCGAGCAGGGCCGCCCGCTTCTCGAGCGCGTCCATCAAGCTGCGATACGCGCCGATCTCGTCCTGCCGCATCTCGTCCAACAGCCCGGCCGCGCCGCCGACGAAAAGCATGCGCCCTTCGTCTGCGGCGTGGTCGAAGGACGGCCGCACCGCTCCGAGGAAGGCCCGCTCGCGGGAGAGAGCCCCGGTTCCTCGAACGCGAGCCGAACCGCGCGCGAGCCGATGCGCACGCCGGTCAAGCGGTCGTTCAGGTAGTCGGCGGCCCAGGTCGCGAGCCCGGCGTCGACCTCCTCGGGGAACTCGGTGCGCACCTTGGTGACACCACCGAGCGAGGTGATCACGACCGTCATCACGACCCGTGGCTGCAACATCAGCACCTCGACATGCTTGACCGTCGCGGCCTGAAGTGGTGGCGCGGACACCAGGGCGAGGAGCCTCGTCACCTGAGACAGCACATCGGTGGTGGACTGCAGCGCCTCCTCGACCTCGGCGCGGGCACGCGTGAGATCGAGCGGGAACTCGCCGGCCCGCGGCTCCTGGCGCTCGAGCAGCTCGTCGACGTACAGCCGGTAGCCGGCCTCGGTCGGCACACGACCGGCGGACGTGTGTGGATGCGTGAGGAGACCGATTCGTTCGAGCTCGGCGAGCTCGCCGCGGACGGTCGAGGGAGAGACGGCGAGCGCGGAGCGTTCGACGAGCGAGCGCGAGCCGACCGGCTGGCCCGTGGCGACGTACTCCTCGACGAGGCGCCGCAGGATTCCCTGCTGCCGGTCGGACAGTGTCTCGCTCATCTGCTCATGGTAGGAGCGAGGAGTCGCGCCGTGACGCCGCCGCCCAGGAATCGGCCGCGCCGCGTGAGCGTGATCGCACCGTCGCCGGTCGCCACCAGCCCCGCGTCCTCCAGCCGCACGAGCTCGGCCTCGTCGATCGCGTCGCGGACGTCCGCGAGCAGCAGGGCCTCGTCGAGCCTGAGCCCGAGCAGCATCCGTTCCATCGTCAGGACGCCGGCGGAGAGCTCTTCGACCTCTCGCGGGGGCCGTTCGCCACGCTCGAGCGCACCGAGATAGCGACCGAGTGAGGGCGTGTTGCGCAGTCGGCGCCCGCCGACGGTGCCGACCGCCCCGACCCCGAGCCCGAGGTAGTCGTGGCCGAGCCAGTAGCCGAGATTGTGCTTCGCCCGCAGGTCGCGCCCGCCCGCCCGCTCCGGGACGACGCAGAAGTTCGCGGTCTCGTACCACCGGTAGCCCGCCTCGGTCAGCGTCTCCACGACGATCTCGAAGAAGCCTTCCATCGCCTCGGCCTGCCGCTCGAGAGCCGCCCCGTGGGTGTGGGTGAAACGCGTGCCCGGCTTGGCCTCGAGCTCGTATGCGGACACGTGCTCCGGTCCGAGCACGAGCGCCTCGGCGAGGTCGCTTGCGAGATCGGCGGGCTCCTGCCCCGGGATCCCGTAGATGAGGTCGACCGAGATGTTGTCAAAACCGGCATCGCGAAGAGCATAGAAGGCGCGTCGGACGTCGTCCGGCGAGGCAACACGGTCGAGGATGCGAAGGAGACGTGACGAGAAGCTCTGGGCCCCGAGTGAGACCCGGTCGACGCCCGCGCCGCGAAGCATCGCTGCAAGCGCGGGGCTGACCGTCTCCGGATTCGCCTCGACCGTGAGCTCGTCGGCCTGCGGCAGCGCCGCGAGCAACCGCTCGAGCGCGCCCGCATCCGTGAACGTCGGCGTGCCGCCCCCGAGGTACACGGTCTGGAGGCCCGGAGCGAGCGCGGCCCGCTCGAGCTCGAGCTCGAGCAGCAGCGCGTCCGCGTAGCGCGTGTGGTCGGCCTGGCGCCCGACGACGGTGACGAAGTCGCAGTAGCCGCAGCGCGACGAGCAGAACGGGAGGTGAACGTAGAGGTGACGGACGCCGGACGCGGCGTGCGTCACTTCGTGCGAGCCCCGTCGTTCAGGTTGAGCACGGCGAGGAACGCCTCCTGTGGCACCTCCACCGCGCCGACCTGCTTCATCCGCCTCTTCCCCGCCTTCTGCTTCTCGAGCAGCTTGCGCTTGCGGCTGATGTCGCCGCCGTAGCACTTGGCGAGCACATCCTTACGGCGCGCCTTGACGGTCTCGCGCGCGATCACCCGCGCGCCGATCGCGGCCTGGATCGGGACGTCGAACATCTGACGGGGAATCTCCTCGCGCAGCTTTTCGACCAGCGCCTTGCCACGCTCGTACGCGAACTCGCGGTGGACGATCAGACTCAGCGCGTCGACCGGCTCGCCGCCGACGAGCACGTCCACCCGCACCAGCGAGCCGGGGCGGAACCCGTCGAAGTCGTAGTCGAAGCTCGCGTACCCGCGCGTGCGCGATTTCAGCTGGTCGTAGTAGTCGAAGACGATCTCGCCGAGCGGAAGCTCGTACACGAGGTGCACGCGCTCGGGCGAGAGGTACTCCATGTGGTCGAACCGTCCTCGCCTGTCGTTGTTGAGCTCCATGATCGCGCCGACGTACTCCTTGGGCACGATGATCGACGCCTTGATGAACGGCTCCTCGACCTCCTCGGCGCCGTCGGGAAGGTCGGAAGGCGTGTGCACCTCTCGCCACTCGGGCTCGTTGAGCATCCGGATGCGGTACGCGACGTTCGGAGCGGTGGTGATGAGGTCGAGGTCGAACTCGCGTTCCAGGCGCTCGCGCACGATCTCCATGTGCAGGAGGCCGAGGAAGCCGCAGCGGAAGCCGAAGCCCAGCGCCTGCGACGTCTCGGGCTCGTAGAACAGCGCGGCGTCGTTCAGCTTCAGTCGCTCGAGCGCGTCGCGCAGCTCCGGGTAGTCGTCGGACTCGGTCGGAAACAGACCGGCGAACACCATCGGCTTGACGTCCTTGTACCCCGGCAGCGGAGACGACGCCGGTACGCGATCGGCAGTCAGCGTGTCACCCACGCGAAGCTCCGAGACGTCCTTCAGCCCGGTGATCACGTACCCGACCTCGCCGGCGCGGAGCTCCGCCACCGGCCGCATGGTGGGCGACATGAAGCCGATCTCCTGGGCCTCGAACTTGGTTCCGAGCGCCATCGCCCTGAGCGCCTGGCGTGGCTGGAACACACCGTCCACGACCCGGACGAAGGCGACGACGCCACGGTACTGGTCGTATGACGAATCGAAGATCAGCGCCCGGGGCGGCGCGTCCGGCTGCCCCTCCGGCGCCCCGATGCGCTCGACGATCGCGTCCAGCACGGCTGCGACTCCCTCGCCGGTCTTCGCCGAGATCCGCAGGACGCGGTCCGCATCCTCGCCGATCAGATCGGCGATCTCCGCCGCGGCCCCGTCGGGGTCGGCCTGGGGGAGATCGATCTTGTTCACGACCGGGACGATCTCGAGATCGTTCTCGATCGCCAGGTACGCGTTGGCGAGCGTCTGTGCCTCGATTCCCTGCGCCGCGTCGACGACGAGCAGGGCCCCCTCGCATGCCTGCAGGCTCCGCGACACCTCGTACGTGAAGTCGACGTGCCCCGGCGTGTCGATCAGGTTGAGCTCGTGCCCCTTCCACTGGACGCGGACGGCCTGAGCCTTGATCGTGATCCCGCGCTCGCGCTCGAGCTCCATCGAGTCGAGCAGCTGGTCGCGCATCTCGCGCGCGGAGACCGTGTCGGTGAGCTGGAGGATCCGATCGGCCAGGGTCGACTTGCCGTGGTCGATGTGCGCGATGATCGAGAAGTTGCGGATGTGTTGTTGGTCCATGATGCGTCGGGCCGCTACGTTCGGCGGCCCCGCACTGAGAGTAGCGCCTGCATCTCGCGTACCCGCAGAAGCGCGCAGGAACCGACATAAGCAGCCACCCCGAGGGCGAGGGCAAGTCCGAGCGAGACAAGCTGGGCCGGTAGCGAGCGACCGAGCAGGTCGTCGAGCACGTGCCACACCGGCCAGGCGACGACGGCCAGCACAGCCCCTGCGGCCACCATGCGGGCGAACGACGACAACGTCGCCAGGAGCTGGAGCCCGCCGTACTGACGCTGCAGCAGCGCGAACAGCGCGACCGTCCCGACGATGTTCACCACCGCGGTCGAGAGCGGGATCCCCCATACGCCGAGGTGGTAGAAGGCAGCGTCGAGCACCGCATTGACGCCGAGGTTGAGCAGCGCCACGATCGTCGGGATCCAGTTCTCCTGGAGGCTGAAGAAGGCGCGGTTCAACATCAGCATCGCGCCGTTGAACGTGAGGCCGAGCGCGAACGCCGCGAGCGCACCGGCGACGACGGCCGTCTGGCCCGGCTTGAAGGCGCCGCGCTGGTAGAGGAGACGCACGATCGGCTCTGCCAGCACTGCGGCGATCACCGACGACGGCACCAGCAGAAACGCGATCTGGCGCAACCCGCGCGAGACGGTCGCAGCGTGCGCGACGAGATCGCCGCGCGCGGCGTGCCGCGAGAGGGTCGGGAAGAGCACGGTGGCGATCGCCACGGAGAAGACCCCTTGCGGGACCATGTAGAGCAGGAACGCCTTGTTGATCGCGGTCGGCGCGAGGTTGGGGTTGATGAACCTCGAGGCGAAGTACGTGTCGATGAGCGCGTTGACGTTGATCAGGCCGAGGCCGAGCGTCACCGGGATCATCAGCTTGAGCACGCGCCAGACGGCCGGGTCGTGGTAGTCGATCACGATGTGCAACCGACCGTCGAGACCGCGGAGCCACGGGAGCGGCAGCAGCATCTGGATGAACGTCGCGACCAGGATCGAGCCGGCGTAGACATAGAGCTTCCCGTCGGCGGTCGCAGCCGACGGGACACCGATCACGAGCCCGAGGATGATCGCGAGGTTCCACACGACCGGCGTCAGCGCCGGCACGGTGAAATGGTCGTAGGAGTTGAGGATCCCGACGATCACGCCGGAGACGCCGAGGATCACGACGATCGGAAAGAGCACCCGCGAGAGCCCGACCGCGAGCTGCGGATCGGTGGAGTGGAACGGGCGCAGTAGCAGCGGGGCCGCCAGCATCATCAGCGCGGTGAAACCGCCGAGCCCAAGCAGGATCAACCAGATCAGCGAGGAGGCCACGCGCCACGCTCGTTTGCGTTCGCCCTTCTCGAGCAGCTCGCTGAAGACCGGCACGAACGCCGACGAGAGCGCGGCGTCCGCGACGAACGCACGGATCAGGTTCGGCAGCTGGAAGGCGATGGTGAACGCGTTGATCGGGCCGCGGGCGCCGAAGTAATACGTCGCGACGATCTCGCGGACGAGCCCGACGACGCGCGAGACGCCGGTCGCGACGGCGAAGATCACCGTGGAGATGCCCAGCCGGCGCCGCGCGGCCTCGAGGGCGACCGCTTCGTCAGCGACGACCGGCGGCGTTGCGAGCTGCGTCAACGGGTCGATCGACCCCCAGATCGGCAGCCCGCGCGCCTGACGGCGCTCGTTCCGCGCACGCAGCCGCTGCTCGCGTTCCGACGCCAGGCGTGCCTCCTCCACTTGCATGAGCATAGGGAGCGCCTCAGCCGGTTCGGCGCCCGCGGACGGGGCGGCGCAGCCGCTCTGGTACCATCGCCTCGCCCGCTGGAGCGGGCTTTTCTTCGACGATGCCCAACATCAAACAGCAGAAGAAGCGTGTCCGGATCGCCGGCGAGGAGCGGCTCGAGAACCTGCGCTACCGCTCGACGATCAAGACGCTGACGAAGCGGCTCGCGACAGTGGTCGACGAGGAGGATGCCGGTGCGATCGCGTCGGCACACCGCAACCTCGAGCACCTGATCGACCGTGCCGTGGCGCGTGGAGCCCTGCACCGGAACGCGGCCGCACGGAAGAAGTCCCAGGCCGCACGCCTGGCCGCAGGCTCTCGCACTCCCGCCTGACGAACGCGGCGAGCGTCGCCGGCGTCAGCGCTGTGTGATCTCGACGAGCGCCCGCTCGAGCTCGAGGTCGTTGGCGATGCGCGAACCGCCCTTGAGCGCGTGGTCGAGCTCGGCGAGCCGCACGGTCGCACCCCGCAACTCGTCGGCGCTGAAGTTGCGTGACTGCGCGTAGAGCTTCCGCACGTAGTACGGGTGCAGCTTGAGTCTCGTGGCGGCGTCTTTCGCTTCGACCCCCTCCTCGTCGAGTCGTTGCACGGCGCGAAGCCGCCCGGCGTGATTGGTGAGCGCCCCAACGAGACGCGGAATGGTGCGCGAGCGCGGATCGCCGGTACGCTCGAGCATCCGCTCGGACGCGTGCAGCACGGCCGCGACGTCCCGGGCGCCCCACGCGTCCGTCAGCACGAATGCCGGCGCTCCCGCCCGAGCAGCCACGAGCGTCTCCACCTCGGCCGTTGTCACCGGCTCTCCCGCAGACCAGGTGGCGAGCTTGTCGACCTCGCCCGCGAGCTCGTAGAGGTCGTCCCCGACGAGCTCGACGAGCAGCCGGCAGGCGTCGGCGTCGGCGGGCACGGAACGGAGCGTGAACTGCTCGGCAACCCACCGCTCGAGCCCCCGCTGCGGGACGTCCCAGACGAGCACCTCGCCATGCGCTCGTACTGTCTTGACGATCGCAGCCTCCTTCTTCAGCTCGGCTCCGACGAGCGCAAGCACCGTGCTCGGCGTCGGCGCGGCGAGATAGGCGGCGACCGCCTTCGCATCGTCGGCCTTCCAGGACTCGACCGAGGTCACGACGATCAACCTGTCGCCCGAGCCGAACAGACCGAGCGCGTTGCACGCGGCAACCGCATCGTCGCCGGAAGTCTCGGAGGCGTCGAGCAGCTCGACCGCGTCGTCGTCGAAGCGAGCGCGCAGGCGAGCCACGGCGCGGTCGACCTTGGGGCGGTCGCCGCCCGCGATCAGGTACGCCGCCTTCAGCTGCTCCGCCACCGCCGCCAAGCATAGGCGGCCCCCGGCAGGCGACTCGAGGACGGCTGGCGTGGCTTTCGTGGAAGACTCGAGCCGTGAGCACGGCAACCGACCTGGTGCGGATCCTGGCCGAGGAGATCGGCGTGCGACAGTGCGGCACGGCGGCCGCCGCTCAAGCTGCCGAGGCCGTCGCCGCCGCCTTCCGAGAGCTGGGGCTCGAGCCTCGGTTCCAGGAGTTCCCGCTCCTGCGCTACGACGCCGGAGAGCCCGAGCTCTGGATCGACGGCGAGCGCTGGCGCGCCGGCCCCTGCATGTACGCGCATCCCGGTACATGCGACGGAGAGATCGAGGTGCTCTCCGACGGCATCTGGGGCGTCGGAGAAGGCCGCCTCGTGCGTTCGATCTTCGGCCGGGGGCCGATCCCGTTCGGCGGGCGGTTCACGCTCGCGGGCCACGTCGCGACGCCGCCCACCGCGTTTCTCTCGCGCGCAGACAGCGAGCGCATCCGCCCGGGACAGCACGCGCGGCTCGTCGTGCACGGCTCGTTCGTCGAGGGACAACGTGACCGGAACGTCGTGGCGCGCATCGACGGCGCGAGCGAGGAGCGCGTCGTGGTCGGCGCACACTATGACTCCGTCTGGCACGGCCCGGGCGCGATCGACAATGCCACGGGCGTCGAGGGCCTTCGGCGAGTCGCCGCACACTTCGCCGGCACCGAGCAGACCCGGACGATCGAGCTCGTCGCGTTCGGGGCGGAGGAGATCGGGCTCGTCGGCGCCCGGCGCTTCGTCGCCGATGCGCGGGACCGCAATGCCCTCCGATCGATCGTCGGCATCGTCAACCTCGACTGCATCGGATACGGCGACACCCTGCAGCTCCTCTGCTCGCCGCCCGCACTGCTCACGAAGACGAAGGAGGCGGCTGCCCGCCTCGGGCTCACCAACCGCTACGAGGTGGTCACCGAGCTCGGCCAAGAGGCGGGCACCGACCACCTGCCGTTCGCACAAGCCGGTATTCCCGCCGTGAGCATCCTCCACTTCCCCTACGAGGAATACCACCTGCCGGAGGACACGTCTGCACTCGTAGACGAACGGCGGCTCGAGGATGCTGTCGCGCTCGCGATCGACGTCGTGCAATCGCTCGTCGACGACCCCGTCCTTTCCACCTAGCGCTCGCCACCGCGCCAGCGGTGCCAGGCTGCGGCGGTGAGGAGCAGGGTGAGCACGGTCGCGACCAGCGCGATGCCGCCACGAAGCTGCGCGAATGGGACGGAGGCGATGAGTCTTGCGCAGCCGGCGACATAGGCGGCGATCCAGCCGTCGAGCCACGCGAGCGCGGCTGCGACCCCAGGGGCGACCGGGTCGACGGCAGCAGCCACGAGCGCGAGGCCGAGGAGCACGCCGACGACCGGCTCGACGAGGCCGTTGGCAACGATGCCGAGCACGGGGACGGCCCCGAAGCGGAGCGCCAGCACGGGTGCGGTCGCGATCGCGCAGGCGGCGGACACCGACGTCGCCAGGCGCACCGTGGCCGGCAATGGATACCCCTCGAGCTCCTCGCTGAGTCGCGGCGCGAGCACGAAGATCGCGACGACCGCGGCGAACGAGAGCTGGAAGCCCGGGTCGAACAGGGCGTACGGGCTCCAGGCGAGCAACACCACCGCCGCGAGCAGCAGGGCGTGCCAGCCGTCGCGTTCGCGACCCGCCAGCCAGGCGATCGAAACGGCGGCGCCGGAAACGGCGGCGCGGATCACCGAGGGTTGCGGCCCGACGGCGAGCACGTAGGCACCGATGGCGGCGAGCGCACCGAGGTGGCCCACTGCGCGCGGCAGCCCGAGCAGCAGCGCGAGGGCGAGCATCCCGCCTGCGATGAGCACCACGTTCTGGCCCGAGACTGCCAGGAGGTGGTACAGCCCGGACCGCCTGAAGGCGTTCTTGAGCCCGGGCGAGAGCCCCTGGTCGTCGCCGAGGACGATGCCCTCGACCACTGCGCGTCGCTCGCCGGAGATCCCCGGCGCGGAGGCACGGCGCAACCAGGCCCGCAGGCGGTCTCCTGCGCCACCGATGCCACCCCGACGGCCGACCACGCGCCAGTCGTCGACGTGCAGCACCACGTGGACCCCCTGCCGAAGCAGCCAGAGCCGTTCGTCGAAGCCGCCGCCGGCCGCCGCGGGCCGCGGCAGCTTCACGACCGCGAGCGCGCGGATGCGGGCGCCCTGAGGGGGCGCCCGTCCGAGCGGAAGCTCGAGCTCGACACGCTCGTCGAGCGGCTCGGGTCCGAAGCGGGTCGCGCGGCCGAAGAGTCGCTGGTCGAACTGCCCGACCCGGGGCTCCGCGGTCACGATGACGGTGAGCCAGTTCGCCTCGCCGACGTGCGCTCGGAGCGGGCTGCGATCGAGCGCAGCAAGCCGCGCGCTTCCCCACCACCAGCCTGCGACCGCGACGAGCACGGCGACCAGCGCGAGCCTCGCCGGCGGCGGAGCGACCGCGGCGACGATCCCGGCGGCAGGTAGCACGAACAGCACGTCCTGAGGACCGGAGCCGAGCCGCTGCAGGTCGGACACCGCGAGCCCGGCGGCGAGCGCACCGACGACCACATGGGCCGGCAGGAGCCGCGTCACGGCACGACCAATCCCCGTAGCTCGTCGAGTCGCGCCGGTCCGATGCCCGGGATCGCGTCGAGCTGCGCCACCGAGCTGAACGGCCCGTGCTCCTGGCGGAAGGCGACGATCTTCTGCGCTGTGACGGGCCCGACACCCGGGAGCGTGTCGAGCTGCTCCGCGGTTGCGGTGCTGAGCGAGACCGGGGCGCTCGGCGTCGCCCCGGCCGCCCCGCTCCCGCAACTCCGCCTGCTGCCGCAACCGGCGCGCCCCGGACGGCGACCACGACCTGTTCTCCGTCGGCGAGCGGCGCCGCGAGGTTGACTGCCGCGCGCTCGGCGCGTCGCGTCAGGCCGCCCGCCCGCGTGACGATGTCGGCCACCCGCGAGCCGCGCCGCAGCCGATAGAGGCCCGGTCTCCGGACGGCGCCCACGACGTCGACGACGATCTGCGGGGTGGATCCTCCGGCCGCCCCGGCGGCCGCAGCCGGCGCACGGGGCCGGAGGGGTGCGACCTGGAGCGCGGCGCCTTGCGCCGGGGCGCCGGAGGAGGCATGCCGCCAGACGACGATCGCGACAACCAGGACAAGCAGGGCGATCGCGACGAGCCGGCGACGTTCGACGGTGAGGTGCAGCGTGGGCACGTCGAGACCGTGCCGGGACCGGCGTCACGCGTGGGTGACGGGTCGGTGCCAAGTGTGTGCCGTCTCCTCCACAGGCGGCGCCCGGGCCGAGCTCGGCCGACTGACGGAGCTACACGACGAGGTTGACGAGCTTGTCCGGCACGACGATCGCGCGGGCCTCCTCGCCGTCGAGATGCGCCCGCACCTTCGGCGAGGCCTTCGCGCGCTCGATCAGCTCCGCGTCGGAAAGACCGACGGGAACCTCGACACGGTCGCGAACCTTGCCGTTGACCTGCAGCACGAGCTCGATCGTGTCATGGCGAAGCAGCGCTTCGTCCGCGGTCGGCCAGGGAGCCGCCCACAGCCTCTCGTGACCCAGTACGACCCATAGCTCCTCCGTGACGTGCGGGGCGTACGGCTGCAGCAGCGAGACGGCCGTCTCGGCGGCGAAACGCGCAGCGGGATCGTCCGGCGCCTTCGAGAGCTCGTTGATCAGCTCCATCACGGCCGAGATCGGCGTGTTGAACACGAAGCGACGATCGATGTCGTCCGTGACCCGCGCGATCACCTCGTGAGCCTTGCGGGCGAGCGGGGTGTCGATGCCCGGCGCAGAGGCCGGCCGGGCCGCAGCCTCGTGCACCACCCGCCACAGCCGCCGGACGAAGCGAACGGTCGCCTCGATCCCGTCCGGCGTCCAGTCGATGTCCTGGTCGGCGGGCCCCTGGAAGAGGATGTAGATGCGGATCGGATCCGCCCCGAACAGGTCGATCAGGTCGTCGGGCTTGACGCCCTCCTTCGACTTCGACATGCGCTTGCCGTCGAGCTTCACCCAGCCCTGGTGGAACAGTCGCTGGAACGGCTCGCGGAAGCCGAGCAGTCCCAGGTCGCACAGCGCCTTCACGAAGAAGCGCGAATAGAGCAGGTGACCCTTCGCGTGGTCGATGCCGCCGATGTACTGGTCGATCGGCATCCAGTAGTCGGCGATGCGCCGGTCGAACGGAGCCTGGTCGTCGTGCGGGTCGGTGTAGCGCAGGAAGTACCAGGACGAATCGACGAACGTGTCCATCGTGTCGGCTTCGCGCCGCGCCGGCTTGCCGCAGCGGGGGCAAGGAACGTTGATCCAATCCGTCGCCTGGGCGAGCGGCGGCTCGCCCTTCGGCCGGTAGTTCTCGATCTCGGGCAACAGCACGGGCAGGTCGCTCTCCGGCACCGCGACAGGCCCGTCGTCCTCGCAGTAGACGATCGGGATCGGGCAGCCCCAGTAGCGCTGGCGCGAGAAGCTCCAGTCGCGCAGGTGGTAGTTGATCGCGGCCTTGCCACGTCCCAGCTCGGACAGCCACGCCACGATTGCGTCGATGCCCTCGCGCCAGGGGAGGCCGTCGAATCCGGCCGAGTTGATCAGCGTGCCGTCCTCGTCGACCACCCGCACGATCGGCAACTCGTACGTCTCGGCGAACTCACGGTCGCGCTCGTCGTGGGCCGGCACCGCCATGATCGCCCCGGTGCCGTACTGCATCAGGACGTAGTCGGCGACCCAGATCGGGATTCGCTCACCGTTGGCCGGATTGATCGCGTGCCGCCCGGTGAAGACCCCGGTCTTCTCGCGCGAGGCTCTCTCCTCCGTGGGCCGCGCGGCTGCGATGCGCGCGTACGCACGAACCTCCTCCGCTCCCTCGGTGCCCTCGACGAGCTCGTCGACCAGCGGCGACTCGGGGGCGACGACGAAGAACGTCGCCCCGAAGACCGTGTCGGGCCGCGTCGTGAACACGGAGATGTCCCGATCGAGCTCGTCGAGGCGGAAGAGCAGCTCCGCGCCTTCCGAGCGCCCGATGTGCTGGCGCTGGATCTTCTTGGTCCGCTCGGGCCAGTCGATCGTCTCCAGGTCGTCGAGCAGCTCGTCGCTGTAGGCGGTGATCTTGAAGAACCACTGCTCCATGTTCCGGGCCTCGACGATTGCGCCGCAGCGCCAGCAGCGACCGTCGACGACGTGCTCGTTCGAGAGCACCGTCTGGTCGTTGGGGCACCAGTTGACCGGAGCCTCCTTGCGGTACGCGAGGCCGTGCTCGTACAGCTTCAGGAACAGCCACTGCGTCCAGCGGTAGATAGGACGGCTCGTGCGCCGAGACCTCGCGATCCCAGTCGATCGCCCAGCCCATGCGCCGCATCTGGGTCTCGATCGACGCGATGTTGCGCTCGGTGATCTCGAGGGGGTTCCCGCCCTCCTTGATCGCGGCGTTCTCGGCGGGCAATCCGAAGGAGTCGAAGCCCATCGGCCGCAGTACGGTGTACCCGTTGCGGCGCCGGAAGTGCGTGACGACGTCGCCCAGGGTGTAGTTGAGGACGTGACCCATGTGCAGCGTGCCCGACGGGTACGGCAGCATCTCGAGCATGTAGAAGTGACTGTCGTCGTCGTCGTCGGCGCCGGGAGCCGGGTTGTCCACGGCGAACGCGCGCTCGCGCGCCCACTCGTCCTGCCACTTCTCCTCGATTGCGTGTGGGTCGTACCGTTCCATCTCGTCTCCAGAACTCGTCTCCAGAAATGAAAAAGCCTCTCGCGCGAGAGGCCGTGAGGGGGCTCCGCGGCCTCGCCGCGCTCGCTCCCTGCGTCAGCTAAGCAGCAGGTTCATGTGGGTCAGTGTAACCATGGAGACGTGAGCGATCCAGCCGTGAGACCTGCCCTTGACGGGCTCCTTCCCGACGGGGCCGCCGTCACAGGCGCGGACCTCGTGCTCGGGGGCGTGACGGCGTCGGAGCTCGCGCGCCGGTTCGGTACGCCGCTCGTGGTGTACGACGAGACGACGTTGCGCGCGCAGGCGCGCGCGTATCGCGCCGCCGCGCCGGACGCGCTGATCGTCTACGGGACGAAGGCGTTCCCTTCGGTCGCCGTCCTTCGGCTGCTCGGCGAGGAGGGGCTCGGCGCCGACGTCTCCACGGTCGGCGAGCTCGAGTTCGCGCGGCGTGCCGGCATCACCGGCGACCGGCTCGTCGTCCACGGGAACAACAAGGAGGACGAGCTGCTGCATCTTGCGGCGTCGGAGAACGCGCTGCTCGTGGTGGATTCGCTCGCGGAGGCCGACCGGGCGAATGAAGCCCGCGTTCAGCGGACGCTCGTGCGCGTGACGCCCGGGATCGAGGCGGACACCCACGAGGCGGTGAAGACCGCGCATCACGGCTCGAAGTTCGGGCTCCCGCCCGAAGACGCGCTCGCCGCGATTCGCTCGCTCGACTGCGTGGGACTGCACGTCCACGTCGGCTCACAGCTGCTGCACCTCGGCGCCGCGCTCATGACCGTCGACTGGATCGCCGCCTTCGCCGCGCGCGTCCGCGCCGAGGTGGGCTGGACGCCGCAGGTCGTCGACCTCGGCGGCGGCCTCGGCGTGAGGCACGTCGTCGAGGAGCCGGGCATAGCGATCGCCGATTTCGTCCGTGGGCTGACCGACGAGCTGGGGCGCGCCTGGACGCTGCACGCGCTCCCGGCGGCACGCCTCGTCCTCGAGCCCGGCCGCTCGATCGTGTCGCGCGCAGGCGTGACCCTCTACTCCGTCGGCGGCGTCAAGGAGACGGGAACGACGACGCGCTACGTCGCCGTCGACGGCGGCATGTCCGACAACCCGCGCCCCGCGATGTACGGCGCCCGTTACACAGCGCTGCTCGCGAATCGCGCCGACGAGGCGGCGACGGGTGCCTTCGCGATCGCCGGGAAGCACTGCGAGTCGGGGGACGTGCTGATCGAACGGGTCGAGCTGCCCGAGCCGCGCCGCGGCGATCTGGTCGCGATTCCGGTCACCGGGGCGTACACGCTCGCGATGAGCTCGACCTACAACGCGGTTCCGCGGCCGGCCGTGGTGCTCGTCTCGGGGGGCGACGCGACCGTCATCCGCCGCCGCGAGACCGTCCGTGACCTGCTCGCGCTCGAGGCGTGATTCAAGACGTACAAGCGCCCTGACGAGCCGCCGCGGCCGCGGGAGTCGAGCCTCGTTGACGTGTGGGTTGTGCGGCTCGGCGAGCGGTGCCGCGCCGAACGACGCGCGCACACGCCCCCGGTCGGGCTCGCCGTAGAGCGTCGTCCGCTGGCGCGGCACCCGGCCCGCGCTCCGGATCAGCGCCTCCATCTGCTCGGGTGAGAGCTCCTGCCCCCACTCGGAGCCGGCCGCGCGCGAGATCGACTCATTCATGAGCGTTCCACCGAGATCGTTGACGCCCGCATTGAGCGCTTCGACGACGCCCCGCGGGCCTGCCTTGACCCACGAGACCTGGACGTTCTCGAACCAGGGATGGAGCGCGATCCGCCCGACGGCGTGCATCGCGAGCAGCTCCCCGAAGGTCGGCCCCCGACGCGCGCCGCCGCGGAGGAAGAGCGGCGCCTCCATGTGCACGAAGGGCAGTGGCACGAACTCCGTGAAGCCGCCGGTCTCGCGTTGCAGCTCGCGCACCGCGAGTAGATGACGGGCCCAGTTCCGCGGGCCGTCGACGTGCCCGAACATGATCGTGACGTTCGAGCGCAGCCCGACGCGATGCGCCGCCTGGTGCACCTCGAGCCACTGCGCGGTCGAGATCTTGTCGGGGCAGATGACCGCCCGCACCTCGTCGTCGAGCACCTCGGCCGCCGTGCCGGGCAGCGAGGCGAGGCCTTCGTCGCGCAGGCGCTCGAGGTACGACGAGAGGTCGATGCCGAGCGTCGCCGCGCCCTGCCAGACCTCGAGGGCGCTGAAGGCGTGCACGTGCAGGTCTGGCACCGCGTCCTTGATCGCCCGGACCACCGATGCGTAGTAGTCGCCGTCGAACGACGGATGGATTCCGCCCTGGAGGCAGATCTCGGTGGCACCGCGATCCCACGCCTCGACTGCACGCCGCACGATCTCCGGATGCGGTACCAGATACGGTGCACCGCGCAGGTTCGCGGCGAGCTTCCCTTTCGAGAATGCACAGAACCCGCAGCGGAAGTAGCAGACGTTCGTGTACTGGACGTTGCGCGTCACGACGTAGGTGACGACGTCGCCGTTCGTCTCACGCCGCAGTTGATCGGCGCGCGCGAGCACGCGCTGCCGCTCCTCGCCACGCGCGCGGAACAACCGCATGATCTCTTCCTCGCCGAGCTCGTCCGCGGTGTCGAGCGGCAGCACGTCACGCCGCACGAGAAACGGCACGGAAGCGGTTACGCCCGCAGACCAGTCGTCCTCCCGGGCGAGCGACAGCGAGTCGGCCAGCTGCAGCACCTTCGGCAGCACGGCTCCGTCGACCCACGACGCATCGACGAAGCGCGGGTAGATCGTCAGCCGCGAAGCGAGCTCGAGTCCCCGGGACGCACAGGCACTCCGGAGCAGCTCGACCTCCGGCCACGGCGCTGCCGGGTTGACGTGGTCGATCGTCACCGGTGAGACGCCGCCGAAGTCGTCGATGCCGGCATCGAGCAGACGGGCGAAGTCGCCGGTCAAGTTCGGAGGCGCCTGGACCGAGACGTCGGCGGGGAGCAACAGCCGCGCGCAGGCGATCGTCCAGAGCAGCTCTTCGAGCGCCGGCTCCGGCGCCCCCGCCATCCTGGTCCCCGGCCAGGCGCGGAAGTTCTGCACGATCACCTCCTGGACGTGACCGTACTCTGCGTGCGCCGCGGCGATCGCCTCGATCGTGGCGAGCCGCTCGGCGCGCGTCTCGCCGATCCCGATCAGCAGGCCCGTCGTGAACGGCACCCGCGCCTCGCCTGCCAGGCGCAGCGCTCGCAGTCGGACGGCCGGGTGTTTGTCGGGCGAGCCGAAGTGTGGACCACCGCGCTGGTGCAGCCGCTCCGAAACGCTCTCGAGCATGAGGCCCATCGAGGCCGAGACCGGACGGAGCCGCCGGTAGTCGCCGGCCTCGAGGACGCCCGGGTTCAGGTGCGGCAGCAGGCCCGTCGCGTCGAGCACCGCGTGCGCGGCCCGTTCGAGGTACTCGACCGTCGTCGCACACCCGAGGGCGGCGAGCTCGTCGCGCGCGGCGCGGTAGCGACGCTCGGGCTTGTCGCCGAGCGTGAAGAGCACCTCGCGGCAGCCCGCAGCCGCACCTGCGCTCGCAACCTCGAGAACCTCGTCGAGGGTCATATAGGCGCGCTCGCCGCGACGCGGCGGATGGGCGAACGTGCAGTAGTGGCACACGTCTCGGCAGAGCTTCGTCAGCGGAACGAACACCTTCGGGCTGAAGGTCACGAGACCGCCGCGCGGCAAGCTGCCGAACCGCGCGCGCTTCTGCCTGGAGCTCGTCGAGTGGGCGGTCGAGCAGCTCCACCGCCCCATGTTAGAGACGCGACCCCTCGCCGAAGCCGCTACATGCGCTGGGCGAGCGCGAGCACGTCATCCACGAAGGGCGTCGTGACCTTGTACACCCCGTACTTGCGAACCGCGCGCTCACCCTGGTACCAGCCTGCGAGTGCAAGCCGTTCGTCACCGCCGAAGGCGGTGAGCAGGTGCTTCAGGTAGGTGACTCCGACCTCGACGTCTCCGGCGACCGTGTGCGGGACACGCTTGCCGAGCAGCACGGTCTCGACGTACTCACGGGTCGTCGGCAGCGTCTGCATCACGCCGACTGCCCCCGACGACGAGACGAGTCTCGTCTGGTAGCCGGACTCCATCCAGGCCACCGCCCGGACGAGGTGCGGGTCGACCCCGAGCCGGCTCGACCACGCGTCGAGGATCGCCCGCACGTCCCGCGGCTGCCCGACGAGCGACGGTGCCGCCGGGCGCGCCGGGACGATCAGCCGCTTCCCGATGACGATGGGCTGTGATGGATCGAGGTGGTTCCGAGCGGCCAGAGCCGCCACCGTCGTCCCATAGCGCGCCGCGATCTCCGTGAGATTGTCGCCCGCCTTGACGACGTACACCTGCGAGGCGATGGTCGTGTGCGTGCGCACGGGCACAGCGTCGCGGTTGACGATCGCCGACAGCGTGTGTGGGCCGACGACTCCGTCGGCGGACAGCCGCAGCCGTTTCTGGTAACGGCGCAGCCCGGCAGCGGTCTGCTTGCCGAAGTAGCCGTCGAGCGCGCCGGTGTACACCCCGTCGCGCGTCATCAGGAACTGGAGGACGGCGACGTCCCAGCCGAAGTCGCCGAGCTTGATCGTCCGCGCGCCGAACAGCGGCCGCCCGAGCGGCCCGAGCGCGAGTCGGGTCTTGACGGTCGCGACGCCGACCGGCAGGCCGACCTTGCGCTGGAAAGCGTGAACCGCAGAGGCAGTCTTCGGGCCTGCGACGCCGTCGATCGGCCCGAGATACAGGCCGTGCGCGCGCAGGGCCACCTGCAACCCGGCGATCTGCGGGTTGACCGCTGCCCGCGCCGCGGCGGGGGCGAGCAGGAAGACGAGCGCAATGAGCGTCGCTGAACGGCGCACCGGATCGAGTCTTCGGCCGGAGCGAGCGACCTCCTGCTCCGGAGCTACGGGAGAGCGTCGAGAACCGGGCCGACAGGCAGCCAGTGGTCGTCGTGCCACCGTTGCAGCCGCACCTCGGTGATCGGGAACCTCGTGGTCGGCGTCGTCCGCACGGCGATCCCGGGGGCGAGAAACGGATTCGTCGTCTCGTTCATGTTCGTGACCGCCTGCATGAGGCCTTGCCGCGTCAGGTTCGCGCCCTCCGAGCGGAGCGCGTCCACCAGCGAGTACGCCTCCGCCATGCCGGCGACGATGAAGCCGTCGTACGGGTTGCCGCCGGGGAGGTACGCCTTGATCACCCGCTGCGCGAGCTCGACTCCTGCATCGTTGGCGAAGCGCGGTGTCAGCGGATCCTTGGCCCAGAGGATCGAGACTGCGCCGTCGGCCGTGTCCTGCGGGTTGAGTCGCATGAGCGACGAGGCGGAGGCGGCGCCGTTGACATAGATCTTGGGATGCCAGCCGAGCTTGTCCGCGTAGACGAACGCCTGAATTGCGAACTTGCCGAAGGCGAAGAGGCAGAGCGTGTTCGCGCCGCTCGCTCTGAGGCGCGCGACCTGCGACCGCACGTCAGAGGTCGTCGGGTCGTAGCCGACCGCACGAGCGATCAGCTTGCGCGAGCTCGCACCGAGCCCCGTGCGCAGGCCTCGCAGGAGATCAAGTCCGGAGGGATCCGACTGGTACAGAACCGCGACCTTCGTCTTCGGCGTCCGGTGGGCGAGGATGTCGCGGGCGTACACCGCGCCTTCCGCGGAGTAGGCCGGGAGATAGCCGATCGTCCACGGATAGCGCGCGTAATCGCTCCCGAGCGTCGTCGCGCCGGAGGCCGAGAACACCTGCGGCACGCCCGCGGCATTCGCGACCTTGCGGATCGCGAGGTTGCCGTCCGTGCCCACGATCGAGAAGAGCGCGAACACGTGATCCTGGTCGATCAAACGTCGCGCGTTGGCGGCGGCACGTGCCCCGACGGAGGCATCGTCGAGGTAGACGAACTGGATCTTCCTGCCGTACACGCCACCGCGCGCGTTGACGTACTTGAAGTACGCCCCCGCTCCGCTCAGGAACCCCGACGTAGAGGCCATCGGGCCGGTGAGCGGACCGCTCGAGCCGAGGAGAATGCTCGTCGGCGTGACGCCGGGCGTGCCCGGCGACGCTGCCGCAGCTCCGGCGACCGGGACGAGTGCGAGCAGCGCGACGACCGCGCCCAGCGGCATGACCCTCCCCATTCTGGCTCGAGGGTAGCGGGGATCTGCGGCCGCTCAGGAAGGTGTGACGAGGCGGGCCCGGAGCCGTTCGATCTGTTCGTCGTCCAGGCCCGCGCGGCGCAGGTACTCGTCGACGGTGCCGTAGCGCCGCTCGAGCTCGTCCAGCGTTTGCAGCATCGCCTCGGCAGGTGTGCGCATCAGCTTGCGCCGCCGGTCCCGCTCGAGCTCGTCTTCGACGCGGCCGATCCACGCGGGGCCGTTCGGGGCGAGATTCTCCTCGGAGACGGCATAGTCGGCGGCGATCACCACTCGATCGACACCGGCCAGCCGAAGCAGCAGCGCCGAGACGAGCCCGGTCCGGTCCTTGCCGCCGGCACAGTGGACGACCACGGTCCCGTCGGCATCTGCGACGGCGGCGAGCGCGATGCCGAACCGGTCCCGGAACCGCTCCAGGAAGTCGACATACGACCACGCGTAGTGGTCGGCGACGTCGTCGGAGGCGTCGAGACTGGCGTTCAGCTCGGTGAGGTAGTCGTCGTCGAGCGACTCGCCGAGCAACGGCACGTGCACGACCTCGACGTCGACCGGCGGTGGTTCCTCGCCGTCTCGCTCGATCGGCCAGCGCAGATCGATGATGCGCACGACTCCGTGGTCGGCCAGTGACTGCCAGCCGCGGTCAGTCAGATCAGCGATGTTGTCGGAGCGGATAACCGCGCCGCGTGCCGTCGTACCGCCGTCGGCGATCGGCAGACCGCCGAGGTCGCGGACGTTGAGACAGCCTTCCCAGTGGAGCGAGCTCAAGTGTCGGTGCCGAGATACGCCTCGATCACGGCTGGGTCGCGCTGGACCTCCTGCGGCGTGCCCTCCGCGATCTTCCGTCCGAAGTCGAGCACGTGGATGCGTTCGGCGATGTTCATCACGAGACCCATGTGGTGCTCGACGAGCAGCACCGTGAGCTCGAAGTCGTCGCGGAGCTTGCGCACGAACGTGCCGAGCTCGCCGACCTCAGCATGGTTCAGACCGCCGGCGGGCTCGTCGAGCAGAAGCAGGCGCGGCCGCGAGACGAGCGCACGCGCGAGCTCGACGCGCTTGAGTGTCCCGAACGGAAGCCCGGAGACCGGGCGCTCGGCGACGTGGTCGAGGCCGACGTAGCGCAGCACGTCGAACGCGCGGGTACGGGCGGCGCGCCCTCCGAACGGCGCGCTTTGCGTGTGGCCGCCGACGAGGACGTTGTCGAGCACCGTCATCGTCCCGAACAGCTCGACGTTCTGGAATGTGCGCGCAATCCCGCGGCCCGCGATGCGGTGAACCGGCGTGCGCAGCAGGCTCCTGCCGTCGAGGCGGAGCTCACCCGAGTCAGGCTTGTAGAGGCGCGTGACGACGTTGAAGAGCGTCGTCTTGCCGGCGCCGTTCGGCCCGATCAGGCCGACGATCTGGCCCGCTTCGACGTCGAGCGAGACATCGTCGATCGCGACGATGCCGCCGAACCGGCGCGTGACGTTGCGGATCTCGAGCAGCGCCATCGGGCACGGAGCTTACGCGAGCTCTGCGGGATCGGTCACCGGCAGACGGCAGGCGAAGCGCTCGCAGAGGTAGACGGCAGGACGGCCGTCGACCGGACCTGGCCGGCGAGCAGCGGCACGTCGTCGGCGGGCCCGAAGGCGATCACGTCGGTCGGAGCGGCTCGTTCGACCGCCGCCCGCGCGACCGCTGCGCCGGGTGGCCCGGCGATCGCGATCTCCCTGTGCGGCGCGAGGTGCTGGTCGAGTGCGACGAGCGCCCAGCCGAAGGCGGTCGGCACCCGGATCAGCGCGTCGCGGACGAGGCGAAGCACCTCGACACCGCGGCGCTCGAGCTCATCGTCCCCCCAGATGCGGGCCAGGCGCAGAAGGACGTACGCGAGCATCGAGTTGCCGCTCGGGGTCGGGTGATCGTCGAGCTCGATCTTCGGCGCGATCAGCTGCTCCCCGTCCGCCGGCACCTGAACGAAGCCGCCGTCGTTCGAGCCTGCAAACAGGGTGAGCGCGGTCGTCGCCAGCCGGTGGGCCTGGCGCAGGTGGGTCGGATCGCCGGTCGCGACGTGGAGCTCGAGCAGACCGTAGGCGACGTCCGCGTAGTCCGAGAGGTACCCCGTCCCTTTGGCAGTCCCGTCGCGCCACGTGCGGTGCAGCCGGCCGTCGTCGGTGGAGAGCGGGCCGAGCAGGAAGTCGCCGAGGCGCTCGGCCGCCTCGAGCCAGTCGGGCCGGTCGAACGCCCGGGCGCCGGAGGCGAGCGCGGCGAGCATCAGGCCGTTCCACGAGGCAATCACCTTGTCGTCACGGAGCGGCTTCGGCCGCTGCTCGCGAAGCTCGAACAGCCGCGACCGCATCTCGTCGTCGAGCACGCCACGCAGGATGAATCGCCCGTGCTCGAACGGGACCAGCAGCTCCTCCGGGGCCCCTTCGCCGGGCGCCCACGTGAACGTGAGGCCCTCGACGCCGTCCGTGTCGGCGTCCTGCGCGGAGGCGAGCCCGCCGCCCTCCAGCGCGAGCTCGCGAAGGACGTAGCCGATCGTCTCCTCCGCGATCCGGCGGTAGCCGTCGTCTCCGAAGCGGCGCCACGCGTGCACGTAGACCGCAGCGAGCAGGGCATTGTCGTAGAGCATCTTCTCGAAGTGCGGTACGAGCCACTGCTCGTCGACCGAGTAGCGGTGAAAGCCGCCGCCGACGAGGTCGTACATTCCACCGCGCGCCATTGCATCGAGCGTGGTCCGCGTCATCTCCTCCTCGCCGCGCCGGAGCAGAAACTCGAGCACGGGAGCCGGCGGAAACTTCGGCGCCCGCCCGAAGCCGCCCTCCCGCGCATCGAAGTCTTTCCGCACCCCACGTTCCGCATCCGCGAGCAGCGACTCCGTCAGTGGCTCACGCGACGCCTGCAGAAGGGCACCGGCACGCAGATGCTGTGCGAGCTCGCCTCCGGAGCGCTCGACCTCCGCACGGCGGTTGGTCCACGCCTCGGCGATCGCGTGCAGCACCTGGCGAAACGACGGCAGCCCGTGCCGAGGCTCGGGCGGGTAGTACGTGCCAGCGAAGAACGGCTTCCCATCAGGCGTCAGGAACACGGTCATCGGCCATCCGCCGCCGCCCGTCAACGCGACGACGGCGTCCATGTAGACCGCATCGACGTCGGGGCGCTCCTCGCGATCGACCTTCACGCAGACGAAGTGCTCGTTCATCAACGCGGCCGTCCCTGGGTCCTCGAACGACTCCCGCTCCATCACGTGGCACCAGTGGCAGGCGGCGTAGCCGACGGACAGCAGGATCGCGCGATCCTCGGCACGCGCGCGCTCGAGTGCCTCGGCGCCCCACGGGTACCAGTCGACCGGGTTGGCCGCGTGCTGCAGCAGGTACGGCGACGTCTCGTGCGCGAGCCTGTTCACAACGCTAGCGTAGGCCGGTGCCGCAGCTCCCGGGTGGAACCGTCACGTTCTCGTTCACGGACATCGAGGGCTCGACGCGGCTCTTGCAGGAGCTCGGCGACGCGGCGTACGCAACGGTGTCGGCCGACCACCGGCGGATCGTCCGGTCGGCGTTCGGCGAGCAGGGCGGCACCGAGATCGACACGCAGGGCGATGCGTTCTTCTACTCGTTCGCCCGCGCCCGGGATGCTGCGACCGCCGCCGTGGAAGCGCAGCGCGCGTTGCGACGTCACCCGTGGCCCGACGGGAAGGAGGTTCGGGTCCGGATGGGGCTGCACACGGGCGAGCCGCTCGTCGGCGACGAGGGGTATCTCGGGATCGACGTCGTGCGGGCCGCGCGGATCGCGGCGGCCGGCCACGGCGGCCAGATCCTCGTCTCGGAGACGACGCGCGCGTTGCTCGGGAACCAGCTCCCCGACGGCGTTGCGGTGCACGACCTGGGCGAGCAGAACCTGAAGGACATCCAGCACGAGCACATCTTCGAGCTGGCAGTCGACGGTCGCAGTGCCGGGTACAAGACGTCGAGCGCGCCGCCGGCGAAAGCTCGCTCGGACGACCTCTCGGCACGGTTCGAGGAGCGGATCCAGGGCATGGTCGAGCGGCACCTCGCGCGCGCGTTCGGCGAGGACGTCGACGGTGCAGGTGTGAGCGAGGGCGTGCAACGGGAGGACGACCCCGCGGCTCTGACGAGGCTGGCACTGGGCGGCCTCGGGATCGCGTTCGCAGGGCTCGCCGGACTCATCGTGATCGTCGCGCTCGTGGTGGTGCTCGTCAGATTCGTGTTCTGAGCTTGCGGACGCCTTCCACGGCGAGCGCGATTCCGAACGCGATGCCCAGCGCGACGATCAACGCGAGCACCGGCCGGTCCTCGAACGCCTTGCCTCCGAAGTAGCCGAGCAGGCTCGCGTACAGCGCCCAGAAGATCGCGGCGATCGCCGAGAAGATCGCGAAGCGGTGCCACTCGTATCGCGTCAGACCGCAGGTGAAGGTCGTCGCCGTGCGGCCGCCCGGCACGAACCGCGACACGACGATGATCACGCCGCCCCGCTTCTCGAGCTGTCGCGTCGCCCAGGCGAGCGAGCGGGTGCTCTTGTCGCCGGTGAAGAAGCGGCGGCGCATCGGCTCGCCGGCGTACTTGCCGAGCGCGTACGACGTGTTGTCGCCGATCCAGGCGCCCGCGGCCGCGGCGGCGATCACCCAGCCGAGCGACAGGTTCGGCCCCGTGGTCGAGAGGATCCCGGCGACGATCACCGCCGTCTCGCTCGGCAGCACAGGCAGCACCGCGTCGCCGATCGCGAGCGCGAGCACGATGAAGTACGCCTGCGGCGCGTCCCAGAGCAGGTTCAGCAGCGAGTCGAACACGCGGCCCGGAAGCCTAGACCCTCGTCTGACCGCGGTCAGACGCACGTCTGACACACGAAACCGTGACGGAGACGTGGCGGAAAGCGCACGCGAGCGGGTGGATCCCGCTCCCTGCCACGGTTCGCCGCGCGGGCGGCTTTGTGCCGTTCAAAGCCGCAAAAGCTGCCGGGGTCAGCCCGGGGCTTGACCCCGGCTGCGCTGCGGTGCCGGGGCGAGGGAGGCTCGCGGCTAGGCAGGCCAGCGGGCTGCGCGATACACCTGGCCGTCGAGCGTGCGGCCGAACATGTCCGCGAGCCACTGCGAGACCGAGACGAGCGCGTCGAGGTCGACGCCGGTCGCGACTCGGTCGCGCTCGAGCTGCCACACGAGATCCTCCGTCGCGATGTTCCCCGTCGCTTGCGGCGAGAAGGGGCACCCGCCGAGCCCGCCGACCGACGCGTCGAGAATCGCCGCGCCCGCCTCGAGCGCCGCCCACGCGCACGCGTACCCCGTGTTGCGCGTGTTGTGCAGGTGGGCGCCGACGGGGCGCCCGAGGATCGAGACGCGCTCGACGAGCCGCACCACGCGACGCGGCGTCGCGACGCCGATCGTGTCGGCAAGCACCAGCTCGTCGGCGCCGGCGAGTCGCTCGCACAACGACGCGACCGCCGCCGGGTCGACCTCGCCCTCGAACGGACAGCCCCACGCGCACGAAACCGTCACCGTGACCGGCACCGCCGCGCTCGCCACGATCCCCGCGACGCGCGCAACCGCCTCCTCCAGCGACGCGTTCGCGTTCCGGCGGTTGAACGTCTCGGTTGCGGCGAGCCCGCAGTTGACACGGTCGAGCCCGACCGCAGCCAGCCTCTCGTAGCCGCGTTCGTTGAGCACGAGCCCGGAGAGCTCGGTGCCGGTGCCGCGCTCCACCGCTGCGACGACCTCCTCGGCGCCGTCCATCTGCGGCACGAGGTCGCCCCGCACGAACGAAACCGCTTCCACCCGCGGTAGACGGGCGGCGGTAAGCCGCGTGACGAGCTCGGCGCGCACGGACGGCGCCAGAACCTCCGGCTCGTTCTGAAGACCGTCGCGCGGCCCGACGTCGCAGATCGTCAACGGCACGCGGCCACCGGCGGCTCGGCCGTTACGAGATGCGTTTCCAGGCCTCGGCGAGCACGTCGCCGAGGATGCCGACGATCTTCGAGAACTCCTCCTCGCGCGCCACGAGAGGCGGCGAGATCTGCACGACCGGGTCGCCGCGATCGTCGGCGCGACAGATCAGCCCACGCTCGAACAACTCGGGCGACAGGAAGCCGCGCAGCAGCGTCTCGGCCTCGCTCGCGCTGAAGCCCGCGCCGGCGCGCGTCGCCTCGGGCTCGGTGCCGACCAGGCCCGCCCGTGCCTCCTTGTCCTTGACGAGCTCGAGCGCCCACATGTAGCCCGTGCCGCGCAGATCGCCCACGATGTCGAGGTCGAGCAACGTCGCGAGCTGCGCACGGAACGATTCCTCGTGCTCCGCGACGCCCGTGACGATGCCGTCGCGTTCCATGATCTCGAGGTTCTTCAGAGCGACCGCGCACGAGACGGGGTGGCCGCCGAACGTGACGCCGTGCGTGAGCATCGCCGCCTGTTCCGCGAACGGCTCGAACACGCGCTCACCGGCGAGAACGGCGCCGATCGGCGCGTACGCCGACGAAAGGCCCTTGGCGCACGTGATCAGATCGGGACGGATGTCGTACTTTTCGCTCGCGAACCACCCTCCGAGGCGTCCGAAGCCGGTGATCACCTCGTCCGCGCACAACAGGATGCCGTAGAGGTCGCAGATCTCGCGCACGCCCTGGAAGTAGCCCGCAGGCGGCGTGAACGACCCGCCGGCGTTCTGCACCGGCTCCATCACCACGATCGCGACCGTCTCGGGACCTGCCTGCTGGATCGCGCTGTCCAGATCTTCGAGCAGGAACGCGGTGAACTCGCTCTCCGTCTCGTCGAGCGGCCGGTGGTAGCGGTTGGTGTTGCGCACGTGCAGGACGTCCGGCACGAGCGGCTCGAAGGGCGTGCGCAAGGCCGGAACGCCGTTGATCGAGAGCGCGCCCATCGTCGTGCCGTGGTACGCCGTCCGGCGCGCGACTGCCTTCCAGCGCCGTTCGCCGCGCGCCATGTGGTACTGCCGCGCGATCTTCCAGGCCGACTCGACCGCCTCTGATCCGCCGGAGACGAAAAACGCGCGATCGACGGTGTCCGGGCTGAGCTCCGCGAGCTTCGCAGCGAGCTCGATCGACCGCGGGTGCGCGTACGACCAGTTCGTGTAGTACGGGAGCTCGCGCATCTGCTCGTGGGCGGCCTTGCCGATCTCATCGCCGTACGAGTAGCCGATGTTGACGGCGAACAACCCGGCGAGAGCGTCGAGGTAACGCTTGCCGCGATCGTCGAAGAGGTAGCAGCCCTCACCGCGCACGATCACCGGAGCGTCGTATTCGTGCATCCGCGTGAAGTGGAGCCACAGGTGATCGCGCGCGGCCGCGCGGTGGTCGAGCTCTGCCATCGGCTGAGGATACGCTCTGGTCACGGATTCACCTCTAATCGTCGTCGTAGTTGTGGATCCGCCGCGGCGTGACGCGAACGATCAACCGGTCGACGGGGGTATGCCAGTCCTTGCCGGTGTACTTGCGCGACATGGCGTGCATGTTGCGGGTGCCGACGTCGTCCTCGAGCTCCGCGACGCCCTCGACCTCGACGTACCGGTACGGGTTCTCCTTGTCCCAGACGAGGATGCTCAGGCGCGGATCGCGCCGCAGGTTCTGCCCCTTCGCGCGCTTGTTGGTCGTGTTGAAGACCGGGCGTCCGTCCTCCTCGTCGACCCAGACGATGGTCGTCTGCGGCAAGCCGTCGGCGCCGAGCGTCGCGACGACCGCGAAATTCGTCGCGCGAAAGAGATCGAGCTGGTCCTCGGTCAGGCTGGGCATGCAGTGGTGACGCTACTTGACCACGGTCGGGATGTCGGTGATCTTCCCCGCCTTCATCTTCGCCTCGACCTTACGGACCGCCGCCGCGAGCCCGGCCGGCGCTTTCGGCGAGAACTTGCCGATCCCGACGCCGTTGCTGTCGATCCCGTACACGACGTCGCGCCCACCCTGGAACTTCCCTGCCTGCGCGGTCTCGATCGCGTCGTAGACGGCGGTGTCCACGCGCTTCAGCGCCGAGGTGAGGACGTAAGGCCCGATATAGCCCTGGTCGGCGTCGACGCCGATCCCCCACACGCTCTGTTCCTTGGCCGCATCGAGGGCTCCGAGCCCGCACCCGCCGGCGACCTGAAAGACGACGACCGACCCGGCCGCGATCTGGTTGAGCGCCACCTCCTTGCACTTCGACGGATTCGAGAAGTCCTGCGAGTACCCGTTGAGCGTCTCCACGCCAGGGAACGCCGCCTTCGCCCCGGCCTGGAAGCCGGCGATGTAGCGGTCGACCGGCGGCTGCTTCTGCCCGCCCACGCTCGACACGGTCTTGCCGCTGCGATCCTTGGCGGCGAGGCCGGCCGCGTAGCCTGCGAGGTACCCAGCCTCCTGCTCCCTGAACAGCAGTCCCTCGACGTTCGGCAGGCTGTTCTCGTCGGCGTTCGAGACGTCGACGATCGCGAACTGCTTCTTGGGGAACTGCTTCGCGACGACGGCCATCGCCTGGATCTCGGTGAACCCGACGCCGATGATCAGGTTGTAGCCCTGCTGTGCGAGCGCGGTGAGATTCGGGATGTAGTCCGCCGACGAGTTCGCGAGGATGACGCGCCCTTGCACCCCGAGCTTGCTCTCGGCTCGCAGCAGCCCGACGTAGGCGAGGTGGTTGAAGCTCCGGTCGTTGAGCCCGCCCGTGTCGGTCGACAACCCGACCTTGAACGTGCTCGAGGCAGTCGTCGTGGTCGACGACGCCTGTTTCTTGGAACCGCACCCGGCCGCGAGCATCGCCAGCGCGAGCACGACGGCGGCGAAGGGCGCGATCGTCTTCATCCAGCCGATTCTATGGTCGCGACACAGCAGCGAGAATCTCGCGCCAACGTGCGAACAGCAGCTGGTGCGTTCCGTCGACGAGGTGAAGCTCGGCGTTCGGCAACCGCCGCTCGAAGTCGACGGCGACCGAGGGCGGCGTGACGGTATCGCGCTCGCCCCACCAGAGCGACACCGGCGCAAGCACCTCTGCGAGCCCGAATCCCCACGGCCGACCCAGATACGCAAGCTCTCGCGCGAGCCATTCGCCGCCGTCCCGAAAGGACTCGACGCGGCCGCGCCCGTAGGCGGCATCGGTGGCCGGCGAGCCCGTCGGCGGGGTCGGCGTCCTTCCCCAGCGCTCGAGGCCGTGAGTGGCGAGGCCGCGGCGAGATGCGTGCGAGTCGCATCGCGATCTGGACCGGCGGCGGGAGCGCGCGGACGCCGTCGGGCACCGGCATCGACGCGACGAGGGCAGCCCGCGCCACGCGCTCCGGCGCAGCGGCGGCGACCGCGAGCGCATGCGGACCGCCCGCCGACCAGCCGATCACACCGAAGCGATCGACGCCGCGCGCGTCCATGCATGCCAGCAGCTCGGCGGCGAAGCCGAGCAGCGTGCGCCCCGCTACCGCAGGGCCGCAGCGGTCGACGGCGAGCAGGCGAACGCCGAGCTCGGAGGCGATCCCGTCGTCTGGATCGCGCGACAGCCGCGAGTCGCCTCCGCCGTGGAGGTAGACGACGGGAGCGCCGGCGCGATCGCCGACATCGTCGACGATCAGCGAGGCGTGACGATCAAGGTTGCGACCATCCCGAGCGCGCGATGATTTGCGAGTGAGCACCAGAGCGAGTATCGCCCCGGGAGAAGCTTCAGCGAGAGGTCGGCGTACCTCCCGGACGCGACCGTCCCGATCCCCGCAATGTGCCGCGAGCCCGCGCGCTGGAGCCGCAGGTCGTGCGCGTCCTGTCCGTCGTTGACGAGCTCGACGATCGCCGGCCCGGCCTTGACGCGCAACCGCGAGAGCACGAACGAGTACTCGCGAGCGACGACCTGGATGCGCGTCGGCGCCGGGGTCGCCGCTCGTAACAGACCGTTACGTGCAAGGAACAGCGCCGGGACGATCGCGGCCGCTGCGACCGCGCGTCTCACTTGACGAGAACCGGACGCGCGAACCGCTTCGCATTCGGGATCACGCGCTCCGCCTCCGTGTGCAGCCACTGCTCGAGCAGCGACGAGTAGACGGCACGGAAGTCCGCCGTCGGTTTGAGGTTGCCGTCGGCGTCGAGCGCGTTCAGGCCAGGGAACTCGCCGACCTGCCCCCCGCCGCGTGGGTCCCGATCAGGAAGCCGCACCCGGCTGCGCCGTGGTCGGTCCCGCCCGAGCCGTTCTCCTGCGCCCGCCGCCCGAATTCGCTCCAGACGAGCGTCAGCACACGGTTTGCGATGCCGCGCGCCTCGAGGTCGCGCTGGAACGCGTACAGCGAAGCAGCGGTGGTCTGAAGCGCCGGGGCGAGCTCGCTGGTCTGGTCGGCGTGTGTGTCGTACGAGCCGGTCGCCTCGAGCGCGACGCAGTGGAGCGGCAGGCCGGCGGCAACCATTGCGGCGACGCCCTGGAGCTGGGTCGGGAACGAGTCGCTCGAGGTGGGATACGTGACCGGCGGCGTCAGCTTCTGGTTCGCGAACGGCAGCAGCTGCCGGCGCAGTCGATCCGACTGCCGGGCCACGCCCGCGGCGGTCGCGAACTGGACATCGTTCGAACGGATCGCTCCGAGCTCCCCGATCGCGTCCATGAGCCGGCCCTGCACGGTGCCCCAGACGCCGGGCGTGTAGAAGTCGTACTGGCTGGGCGAGTCGATGGTCGCCACCGGGACCCGCCCGGTCGCGAGGCTCGGCAGCAGCGATCCGCCGAGCGACAGGCCCTGCAGCGGGTTGTCGGGCGAGCCGAACGTGTCGAGATAGCGGCCGAGCCAGCCGGTCAGCAGGCGCGCGTCCGTGGCGCCCACCTCCCAGTAGTGACGGGAGGTGAAGTGCGACTGGTCCGGGTGGTCGTAGCCGATGGCCGGGAACACGGTGACCTTCCCCTCGCCGTGCAGCTGGGCGATCGGCGCGAGCGCCGGGTGCCACATGAGCCGGGGGTCCTCGGTGAACGGTGTGCCGCCCGTCACGGCGAGCGCGGTCCGGTACTTCGCGTAGAGCGGGTCGCCCTGCGGATAGAGCAGCGACAGCGAGTCGGCCCCGCCCTGCAGGAAGACGCTCACGAGGATCGGCTTCGGGGCAGCCGATGCAGCGTTCGCGATCCCTTCGTCGAAGATCGAGAGCTTGCCCGCGCCGTAGATCGAGAGCGCCATCCCGAGCGATTTGGAGACGAAACCGCGGCGCGTCAGCCCGGTCCCGGCCGGGACCGGCATGCCGGCCTCGATCGCGGGCAGGCCGCGTCCGGCGGCGGCGCGCAGCAGGTCGGCGCGCGTGCACTCGTCACAGACGAAGCCCCGTGTCATGCGGTCTGGAGGTCGGGGGACATCGCGATCAGCTGCCGCAGCGCGTTCTGGACGAGGACCGGGTAGGCCTGCTGCTTCCAGCTCGCCTTGCCGGCGTCGTCGAGGGCGCGCTTGGCGAACGTCTCGAGCGCGTAGTACGTGCCCTCGGACAGCGGCGGGTCGTCCCAGAAGCTGACGGCCCGCGTGACGAGCTCCTTCGCGTCGTTCGGCTCCTTCGCCTTTTGCGGATCGAGCGAGCGCCCGTTCAGCATCTGCTGCACGGCGTACCAGCGGCCGCGGAAGGTCGCGGTGTCGAGCCAGCGCGTGTAGTCCCAGCCGGCGACGTTCGGCGGGTAGAAGAGCTGCTGGCCGCAGAGATCTCCGATCCAGGCCCAGCTCGTGGTCGTGATTCCCGCACCGAGCCGCCGCAGCAGCCCGGCCGTGTGCACGATCGGCGGCTTCATCAGCCGCGGCCCGAGGTAGATCGTCGGATGGCTCAGGATCGCGGCGACCACCGGCTTCACCTGGTGGCCGTCCTTGTAGATCGCCTCGAGCGACGCTTGCGTTCCGCGGTCGGGCGGCGTCGGCACGAAGTAGCTCCACAGCTTCTGGACGAAGAAGGACGCGTGCAGCGGGTGCGAGATGCAGAGGTCGACGGCGTCGCGCCAGTCGAAGTCCCCGCTCTTGCCGAAGACGTGCTTCGTGCCCGTGTCGTGCCGTGACGCGTCGAAGTGGAAGTCGTACGAGCCCACGCCGTTCCGCCAACGGTTCTGCCACCCGGTGAGCGACCGAGCCTGCTCGCGCACGTCACGCTCGGTGTACGCGCCGCGGTCGGCGCCGAGCGTGAAGAGCTCCATCATCTCGCGGCCGTAGTTCTCGTTCGGCGATCCCTTCTCGTTCTCGAGGCCGTTCAGCCACTCGAGCATCGCCGGGTTCGCCGTGACGTCGCGCAACAGGTCGTGGAACGAGCCCAGCGCGTTCTTCCGGAACAGCTCGTTCTGCTGGATCATCAGCTTCTGGCTGCCGACGCCTGCGTTCGAGGTGGCGAACCAGTCGTGCCAGTTCAGCGTCATCCGCTCGACGAGCGGCCGGCTCGTGCGAACCATGCGGTCGAGCCACCAGACGTGGTCCTCGCCCCACGCCGAGTAGGGCGCCAGCGGATGGCCCTTGTCGTCGTGCGGCTTCGGCCCGACGAGACGCTCGAAGCCCGGATTGGTGAGCTGGTGGACTGCGCCGGCGAGCCCGTGCTTCGCGAGCGCCGCGGCCTCGCCCGGGCGCGGGCCGAACCCGGCACGCCACAGCAGGCGCTCGGCCTGGAGCTTGCCGAAAGGACCACGGTAGACCGGTGGCGGCGACACCTTCGTTAGGTGGTCGGCCGGCCCTGAAGCGCCTCCGATCCCTCGAACGGGTGACCGATGGGCCTAGGGGCGGCGCCAGGCGAGCAGCACGCGCGCCGCACCGCGGCCGTCGTAGCTCTGATCGATCCGCTCGACTTCGAAGCCGATCGCCCGGTGGAATGCGACCGACGCCTCGTTGACCGGCGAGGTGACGGCACGGACGACGCCACGGGGCGCTACGGCGTCGAAGAAACGCTCGTACAGGGCCCGCGCGACGCCACGGCCTCTCCGGGCCGGATCGACGCCGACGAAGTGCACGTACGCCTCGTCCGCGAACGTCTGCGACCGGAATCCGCAGAGAAAGCCGTCGAGCCGGCCGTCCTCATCCGATGCGAACGAGGTGTCGGCGAAGTGGACGAAGAAGAGCTTCGGCAACATCGCCGCCATCGACCGTCCTCCCCACCACTCGTCGACGACCGCGATCACACGGTCGTAGTCGCTCGGTTGGAGCGGACGGATCACGGGCGTCATAGTCTTGAGCGTATGCGCATGCTGATTCTCGGCGGAACGCAGTTCCTCGGCAGACACGTCGCCGACGCGGCGCTCGAGCGTGGGCACGCGGTGACGCTGTTCAACCGCGGGCGCACGCGGCCCGAGCTGTACCCGGATGTCGAGAAGTTGCGCGGGGATCGCGACGGCGATCTCGCACCGCTCTCCGGTCTCACGTTCGACGCGGTCGTCGACACGAGCGGCTACGTCCCACGCGTGGTCGAGGCGACGCTCGCTGTGCTTCAGGACGTCGGCCACTACACGTTCGTGTCGTCGGTCTCCGTCTACGCGTCGCTCGCAGAACCGGCCGCCGAGGATGCACCGACGGCGCCGCTCGAGGAGGAGACCGAGGAGTTCCGCGGCCCCGCATACGGCCCGCTGAAAGCGCTCTGCGAGTCGGTCGTGCGCACGCGGTTTCCGGAGGCGTTCATCCCGCGACCCGGGTTGATCGTCGGCCCGTGGGACCCGACCGGTCGTTTCACATACTGGCCGGAGCGCTTTCTCGATCCAGGCCCGGTGCTCGCACCTGCGCCGCCGTCGGCCGCCGCCCAGTTGATCGACGCGCGTGACCTCGCAGCGTGGATCGTCGACGCGGCCGAGCGCGGCCTCGGCGGCACGTTCAATGCGGTCGCGCCGCCGATGACCCGCGACGAGCTGATCGAGACCTGCCGGGTCACCGCGGGCTCCGACGCCGAGGTCGTCTGGGTCGATCCGGAGTTCCTGATCGAGCACGACGTCGGCGAATGGATGGAGCTGCCGCTCTGGCTGCACGACGCGGAGTACGCGTCGATGCTCTCCACGCCGGTGGAGCGCGCCCTCGCGGCAGGGCTCTCGATCCGGCCGCTCGTCGAGACCGTCGCGGCCACTCTGGAATGGCTTGCGACCGACGACACTGCGCAGACCGACCCCCGTCCCGCAGGCCTCGACCGCGCGAAGGAGCGACAGGTGCTCGAAGCGTGGGCCGAGCGCCGCCGGTTGCGGTAGTTTCCGGCCGCAGTGCTTCAGACGATCTCTCCCCTGATCGCCGGGCTCTCGACCGGCCAGAAGCTCGGCATCGCGGGAGCCGGGTTCGTGTTCATCGCCTTCGCGCTCATCTGCTCGCTGGTGATTCCGAAGCGCAGGCCCGGCTTCCCCGGCCGGCACATGGGGTGGTACATCGTCGTCGTCGCACTGTTCGTGATCGGCATGCTCGCCGCGGTGCTGACGCTCGGCAAGGAGAAGCCGGAGGCGAGCGCGGCGCCGCCCCCGACCACGACCACGACCGGGACGCAGACCGGCCCCACCGTTCAGGGCGATCCGGTCGCCGGGAAGCACGTCTTCCTGACCGCCGGCTGCACCAGTTGCCACACGCTCAAGGCGGCCGGGTCGACGGGAACCGTCGGGCCGAACCTCGACCAGCTCAAGCCGGCCGAGGCCACGGTCGTTCACCAGGTGACCGTCGGGGGCGGCGTGATGCCGTCGTTCAAGTCCCAGCTGACGCCGGCGCAGATCCAGGACGTCGCGGCGTTCGTCTACACCTCGACCCACTGACGAGGCTCCGAGCGGGTCGAACAGGCCCCCGAAAACAGCGAACCCGCTCTATTGAGCGGGTCGCCGCAGGTCGTACAGTGCCGGACAGTGTCAGGGGGAGCCGGCAGACCGCATCGTGGGGTAGATCGGGCCCGCGAGCCATCGCCCGGAAGGGTGATTTCTGGGCCTGAGCGGAGAAGGAGGGATTCGAACCCTCGAGGCAGGGATTTCCCCACCTAACGCCTTAGCAGGGCGCCGCCTTCAGCCACTCGGCCACTTCTCCGGGGCGCGAATCGTAGATGAACACCCTCGCAAATGCCCGGTACGCTGTCGCCCGCGCGGAGGGGTGGCAGAGCGGTCGAATGCGGCGGTCTCGAAAACCGTTACGCGTCGTTAGGCGTGTCGAGGGTTCAAATCCCTCCCCCTCCGCTTGACCAAGCCGAAACCCTGTAGCGATGCAGGGTTTCGGTCTGTTTGGACTGCCCCGCGCGACGACTCGGTCGTCCGCTGAGATCCGCTGAGATCCGCTCACTTCTGGCGCGCACTGGCGCGCAGCAAAGGCGCTCGTTTCAACCGGCGTCGGTGTGGAACGATCGCGGGCGATGCTCGGCTTCAAGATCGACGGCGTCGTCTACCCGCTCTCGGTCGAGGACGCCGCGCAGATCGCCGACCGGCTGGCGCACCGGAATCACGGCGACGTCAGCCATCCGGCTTACTCGGCGCAGGTGATGGTCGACGCGATGATCGAGGGCGAGGCGACGACCGTCTAACGCGGCAAGAACGCCTAGACGCCGCTCCGGCAGCGCGACGACGGAGCTGCCGTCGTGAGCCACCGAGTCGCCACACGAGCCTTGAAGTTGGAACGCCAGGTTAGGGGGAATCGAGTGCGACCCAGAGGCGGCCGTGGCCGACGGCGATCGCGTTGCCGACCTCGTCACTGGGGCAACAGACATTACGGGTCGCGCCCTTCACGGTCCTGGTGATCTGGCCGCTGGCTGGGTCGACCTCGACCAAGCTGTTGTTCGAGCCGCCCGTCCAGATCCCGGTTGCGGGGTCGACCGCCAGAGCGTCGCTACCAGCGGTGCGAACCTTGGTCGTGATGTCGCCGGTGGTGGGGTCGAGGCGCTCCAGGTAGCTCACGAACCCCCCGTTCCAGACCCCATTCGTGAGGGCCGGTATGGTCGAGACGATCCAGTCGGAGCCGAAGCCGTACGCCCAATTCGACGATTCGTATTCCTGGGCGTAGAGGTTGGCGTCGCTCTCCACCGGGGTGTAGGAGTCGGATTGCAGGTCGACCGTGCCGATGGAGGAGCCGGGGTTCTGGATTGCGATCAGGTGGCCGTCGGTGTAGCGGAGGCCGTAGCAGGTGCTTCCGGGCGCCGCACCCGTGTCAGCGGGCAACCGCTGGGTGTGCAGCACGGTTCCCTGGTCGGCGTCGATGACTGCGACGTTTTGCCCTTCGGCCACCCAGACGGTGCTGCCGTCTCCGGTGACGTACACGTAGCACGTCTGACCCGCGCTCGCTCGAAGGCTCGGAGGTCTCCACAGCGGAATCTTGGTGGCGCCGCTTCCGTCCGGGCCGCTCGTGACTTCGTCCACGGCTCCGCGGAAGCCGACCCACTCGGTGCTTCCGGCTGCGTACTGGCTGTCTGGGTCGCCGTCGAGGCCGACGGTCTCGTCGACCTTGAGCGTGCTCGGGTCGATCGCGGTCGCCGTCCGAGCTAGGCCGTTCAACACCCAGATGTCGTCGCCTCCGGCGTCGACGTCGGTGGGGCTGAACCCGAGGGGCACGTCGCCGACCGCCTTTGCGGTTTTCGGGTCGAACACCGCGATCGAGTTCGCGACCAGCCGCACCGGCTTCGTCGACGCAGAACCGGTCGACAGCAGCACCGCCGCCACGGCAACCCCTGCCACCGCCAACCCTCCCGCCAGCATCAGAGCGAGGCGTACACGACCGTTGCGACGACGCGGCAGCGTCCGCGGTGACGGGAAGCGATCGTCGAGACCGGCGGCGACGACCTGGTACAGCCGCACGGGCTCGTCGATGTCCTTCAGCCTGTAGCGGCCGAGATCGCGAAGCGACACGTCCGCCGGCAGATCGTCCGACAGGAGCGCACGGGTCGTCTCCGACACCAACACCTGCCCGCCGTGCGCCGCCGCACCGATCCGGGCAGCGCGATGCACGCCGATGCCCACATAGCGCTCGTCGCCTGCCTTCGGCTCGCCGCTGTGCAACCCCATCCGCACCCGCACACGCTCCTGCTCGGGCCACTCGTGCGCTGCGAGGTCGCGCTGCGCCGCGATCGCCGCCGACACACCCTCACTGGCCGACCGAAACGCGGCGAACAGCGAATCGCCCTGCGTGTCCACCACCCAACCGCCAGACGCCGCGACTGCGGCGCGCAACACCCCGTCGTGCTCCGCCAAGACGCGCTCGAACCGATCGCGGCCCAGCCGCTTCAGCAGCTCGGTCGACCCCTCGATGTCGGTGAACAGGAAGGTGACGGTGCCGCTCGGTAGCTCGGACACGGCCGCCCTCCTTTCCTTAGACGCGGCGAAGCCGCAACTCGCCTCCCGAGCACGCTACTCCTCGTCGACCCCGCAATCCAGAGTGGAAGAGCTGCCAGCCGTACTCCGACGCCGGCCACGCACCGCCCCCAACCGGATGCAATCAGAGCGGCAGTCCCCGCAGTTCTCCGCCGCAAGCTCCCGCAGCCGCGCCGCGTACCCCCGCAGGTAGAGCTCGTTGGCGTTCGAGGGTTGACGGTCGCGCGGTTGGGGTTGACGATGGTTGTCGCGCGTTTAGCTCTAGTCGTGGAGGAGCTGGTGGGCGAGCTACCGAGCGGGACTGTGACGTTGCTGTTCGCGGACGTGGAGGGCTCGACGCGGCTCGTGCAGCAGCTCGGGGCCGGTTATGGCGGGGTGTTGGGTGACCTGCGGCGGTTGCTTCGGCGGGCGGTGGCGGAGGCGGGCGGCGAGGAGGTCGACTGCCGGGCCGATGAGCTGTTCGCCGTGTTTCGGGGGGCTCGGGCCGCGGTTGCGGCTGCGGTGGCGGCGCAGCGGCTGCTTGGGGCGCAGACGTGGCCGGACGGGGCTCGGGTCCGGGTGCGGATCGGTCTGCATACGGGCGAGCCGGCGGTCGTGGGCGGCGCCTATCTTGGCGTCGACGTCAACCGTGCGGCGCGGATCTGTGCGGCCGGGCATGGCGGCGAGATCCTGCTGTCGCAGACGACGCGCGACCTGGTCGGCGACGGGGTCGAGCTACGGGATCTGGGCGCCTTCGCGCTCGCGGGGCTGCCCAAGCCGGAGCGGATCTTCCGGATCGTCGTGCCCGGGTTGCGTTCGGACTTCCCGCAGCCTCGTGTCGAGGCGGCCGACAAGCGACGGCTGCGACAGCGGCTGCCCACCAGGCGGTCACTGAGACCGACGTTCGAAGAGGCCGCCTGGCAGGTGCGTGCGTTGCTGCCCGGGGCGGCGCCGGTGCTGCAGGAGCCGCTGGCCAAGCTTGGCACCGAGCTGTTCGTCGCGCATCGAGCCCTCGTGGGGGCCGATGGCTTCCTGGCCCGGATCGACCGCAAACGGCTGGCGGCCCGGCTGGGCGCGCAGCGCGAGGTGACCCTCGTCTCGCCGCGCGCCCGGCAAGAGGCCGACTCGCTGGAAGCGAAAATCGCCTGTGTCGATCGGCTGCTCGACCGCCGACAAGCGCTCGCCGAACTGACGCCGGACCTGTCACCTCGCCTCGTGGAGTCGTCCGACCAGATCGCCTCGCTTCGCGGACGGCTCACCAGAGCCACCGCCGAACTCGACGACGCGGTCATGAGGGCAGCCCGCGCACTCGACCCGACGAGCTTCAACCGGCCGCACCCGCCACCGCGGCGTCTACCGCACAGGCCGAAAGTACGTCGTCCCCTTCCTCGACAACCTCGGCGGCGAGCGCCAGCGCGAGTTCGAAACCCTCACCGAAGCACACAACTTCAAGGTCGGGCTCCGAATCGCAGAAAAGGCGCAAGTCGCCTACGTGGAGAACTGGGCCGATCGGATAGGCCCTCGCGGCGGCGGCAGCTGTGCCTTCGGCTGACCCGAGCCTACCCCGCGATTCGTGACCTGACACCGTCAACACCGAGAGAGGAGTCGACCATGTTTCAGCAGCTACGAGCGAAGTGGCGGACGTGGCGGGAACACGAACGCCAATACAAGTTGGAGCGCCGCCTTGACTAGGAATCGCCGGCGGGAGGACTGGCCGACTACTCATGGGCCGCACTCCGACCACGGCCCTGCCAAGGAAGTGGACGTCCATGACATAGGAGGTTACGGCGAGGGGGCGCAGACGTAACAGGAGCGGTGCGTGACAGTGATCGGCAACGTGCCGACATGTGGGCTGGCGTCGTTCTTCATCGCTGCCGGCGTGAACGCGAAGGCGCTCTCGACCTACCTCGGGCACTCCTCGATCCAGACGACGATCGACCGCTACGGCCACCTGATGCCGGGAAACGAGAACGAGGCGGCCGCGCTGGTCGATCGCTACCTCGAACGGGCGACGACTGGCGCGCACGCTGGCGCGCAGAGGGCGTCGAACGCGCACTAGAGCCGAAGTGCGCGCGTCTCGAAAACCGTTACCGGCGGTTCCGTCGGTCGAGGGTTCAAATCCCTCCCCCTCCGCTTCCTGAGCCGAAGACCGCGCTTGGTGAGCGGGTTTTCGGCCATTCGTCAGCGTCACGAGCGCCCTGATCCGGAGCGTGCTGCTGAGCAGGCGAGGTCGGTGCGATCGGCTGTGCGATCGCACCCGATCGCACCTGTCTGCGGCGACTTGATGGTCGCGGCGGCCGGAGCTAATGGTGTCCGTCGATGGCGACAACGCGAACGGTTCCCGGTGCAGCCCGACGTCCCGCCTCAAGGGTGAAACAAGATGCGCCGCTACGGAGAGACGCTTGTTGCGCTTGCGGATCTCGTGGGCGAGCTTCGCCGTCGTGACGACCATTTCCGGACGTCGAGGCGCGCATTGTCGATGAACTCGGCGCGATGCTGATGCCCCCTAGGCGGTCTGCAGGCTTGCCATATCGCTCGCGCACGTACGTCTTCGACCTATCGTGGGAAGCGTTGTTCGAGCGAGTCGCGTCCATGTTCGATGATTCGCCGGCTCACGGAGACGAGCAGTACGACAATCACTGACGCCACCACTCCGGCGATGGACAGGCTCAGCGGAGATCCTGCGCCCACAGCCTTTGCGAAGACGCCCGCGACGACTCCGGCGAGGGCGGCGTCGATCGCTCCTATGAGCATGGACGTGCTGGCGAGCCGGCGGATAAGCCTGACCTCCGTGCCGGGGCCGTACGTTTCGTACAGGCCTTGCCGATCGTCGTGATGGCCTGTGACGAAATACGGCTCTAGCTCCGGTGCGATGTCGAGATAGGCGTGGCGGAGACGATTCATGCCCGACACGAGCCAGAAGTCTTCGATCCGGGCGTCGATGACGCGGACGAACGTCGCCACCCCGACAAAGAGAGCAACTGGCAGAACGAGGAGTGCAAACGCGTAGAAACGGTCTCCGAACGCGGTCGCCTGAGCGACGAGCGCCAACGCGACCACGCTTGCGGACACGACTGTCAGAAAGATGCTGGTCCGACTGAAGATTGCGTTGTAGGTGATGTTCCTTGTCGCGAGCAGACTCCAGTGCTCGGTCGCGAGAATCTGTACGCGCACGGCCTCTGGGACGTCAGTCCGCGGAGAGGAAGGCGGCATCTGCCGTCCCTGCATGCATCCGCGCTTCGCCAATGCCAGCGGGACTCCTACCAGGAGGGCTGCCGCCGACCGCCTGTCGCAGCATACGTTGGAAACTGGATCAGCGTAGGGTTAGGCCCGTCCGGGATGCCACGCGCTTCGCGTTCCATCTGGTGCGCTGACTCTCGTGTGGGCCAGTGATGCTTCTATGTCTGTCAAGTCGTCAGTGGCGGTCGCGTTTCGAGTAGCCGGTAGAGGCTGCGGGCGAGCTAGCGCTTGAGGCAGCGGTTTGCTTCGCGTCGTGCTCTTGCCTTCGCTTGTTTGCGTCGTTCGATGTAGGCGATCGTGGCGGGGTGGTGTGCGTCTTCGGGTGACGAGGATCAGGTGGAGCGCGCGCGTTGAGTTTTCGGTCGCCTGAGCGGTCGAGTCGGTAGCGGACTGGCTTTGTGCCGGAGGAGGCGGGGATCGGTGCGGCGCCGGCTGAGGCGTGCGAAGGCTGGCTTCGGTGTTGATGCGGCCGTTCGTGCTGACCAGGCGAGCACGACTTGTGCGGCGGCGTGCGGTCCGACGCCTGGCTGGTCGAGCAGCTGCGGCGCGAGTCTGCGGCTGTTCGCGTTTCGATCTCGCCTGTCGAGCTCGCGTTCCTCGGCGGTCGAGCGAGGCGCGGCGGTCGATCGAGCGCAGCGCGTGCGGATGCCGCGCAGTTCTGGATGTCGCTGCTCGACCGTCGGGTCGTGTTGCGGCCAGGCGCTCGAGCAGCTGCGCGCGGGTGAGCGGCCGCAACTCGCTGCGCAACGGCTCAGGTGTCGTGATCAGCAGGTCGCGCAGCTGCAAACGCCGCTGCCTGCGCTCGCGCGTCGACTGCGCCCTCGCGTGCAGCTACAAGCGCCTGCATCGCCTGCGCGTTCGCCGCCAGCTCGCGGCGTGGCTGGCCCCTTCTGGCTCAGCGCGCTGCGGGCGGCACGGATGGCGTCGAGCGCGTCGGTCTTGCCGCCCGAGCGACGCTCCCGCGCAACCGGCCGACCTCGAGCACCCGCTCGCCGCGGCCGGTTAGGAAGCGAGTGAGACCGGCACCGAACGAGCCGGTTCCTTCGACCGCGAACGCACGACGAGCGGGCGCATGCTCCTCGGCGATCTTCAACGCCTGCGCGTAGCCGTCGCTGTTTGCGTCCACCGTCGACTCCAACACAACAACGCCGCTGACGACCTCGACGATCGCGATTGCGTGCGAGTCGCGGTGCGGGTCGACACCGACGATGTAGTCCAGCTGATCTGCGAGCATCCGTTCACCGACCTCCAGCGAAAGTTGGGGGACACAACCGGTGTCGGTCTGGGTGCAAACCGCGGGCGGCAGAACTGTGACGGGTCACGCGCTCAGAACGCGGACAGGCTTCTGATCAGGCCAGCAAGCGGACGCCAGGCCGACACCGGGCTCTCCGCTCGGACACATCACTGGAAAGACACCCGCAAACGGAGTCATTCGAGAATCGAGTCACGAACAAAGAGCACCGAGCGTCAACCTGCGAACGCCCCAGACGGGACTCCGCACACTCACAGTGCGGGAATGATGCTCCTATGACGTGTCAATTCATCAGCGGTGTCTGTTGTTCGAGTACGCGGTAGAGGTGGCGGGCGAGGTAGCGCTTGAGTAGGCGGGTGGCGTCGCGGCGGCTTTTGCCTTCGGCGACGCGCCGCGCGATGTAGTCGCGGGTTTCGGGGTCGTGTTGGCGGCGGTGCAGGATCACGGTGTGGAGGGCACGGTTGAGTGGCGGTCGCCGCCGCGGCTGAGGCGGTGCCGGGTGGTTTGGCCGCTTGAGGCGGGGACGGGTGCGACGCCTGCGAGTCGTGCGAAAGCGGCTTCGGAGCGGAGCCTGCCTCGGTGTGACCAGGCGACGATCAGTTGGGCGGCGACGATCGGGCCGACGCCGGGTTCGTCGAGCAGCGTCGGCGCGTGTGCGCGTACGTGGGTCAGGATCTCTCGTTCGAGCTCGTCGGCTTCGGCGGTGGCTGTCCGGACTCGGCGGGCGAGGCTGCGAAGCACGATCCGTGTTGCGAGTTCGTCGGCGCCGGTTGAGTTGGTACGGCGCAGGCGGCTGCAGCGGTCGAGCAGCTTTCCTTCCGACAGCTGGCGCAGCTGTTGGCGGAGCGGCTCCGGGGCGGTGACGATGACGGCACGCAGTTGAGTGAGTGCTTCGCGGCGGACGTCGACGGCGCTTCTGCGTGCGACGAGCAGCAGCCGTAACGCCTCGCGCCGCTCGCCTTTCCGCGGGAGGGCGAGCGTGTCGCTGGCGAGCGCGGCCCGTGCGGTCCTGGCCGCGTCCAACGCGTCGTCTTTGCCGCGCAGCCGACGCTCCGCGCGCGGTATGCGACTGACCTCGAGCACGCTCTCTCCGCGAGCGTGGAGATAGCGGCTGAGACCGGCGCCGTAGCTGCCGGTGCCTTCGATCGCCCAGGCGCGGCGGCCGGGTGCGTGCTGCTCGGCGATCCGGAGCAGCTCGCGGTAGCCGTGGGCGTTCGTGGGCGCCGCCGCTCCGGCGACAACAGCGCCGGCCGGTGCTGTCACGACCACGATCACGTGCTCGTCGCGGTGGGTATCGACGCCGAGCACGTAGTCCAGTTCGTCTGCAAGCATCAGACTCGATCCTCCGATTCCAACTCGTAGGGTCCGGTGGTGCTGGTCTGATGCAGGGAAACCGCGGCGGCAGGACGGTAATGAGTCACGCCGGTGAGGCGGACAAGCTCCTGATCAAGCCAGCAGCGGGCGCCAGACCGGCGCCGCCGCGCACGTGCAGACAGATCATTCCCAAGGCACGCACGAAGCGGCCAGTCACCTGACGAGTCACACACGGCACGACGACAACCAGGCTGGCAACAGCCCCAGACAGACCCACCCGCCGAGTCTTACCGTCCCCTGACGAGGACGTCCGCCTCCGCTCGAGCGACACGGTACAGGGCGCGTTGACCGACTGACAACGAACGTGACAAGCTGCTGTATCGACGAAGGAGGGCCTCATGTCCACGACGACATCTAGCCAGCGGACGAAGCTCGGGTACGGGCTGCGTGAGGAGGAAGGCGAGGACTTCTGGCTGTTCGGCGCGCTCGCAACAATCAAGATCAGCGCCGAGGACACTGCTGGCCAGTACTGCGTGATCGATATCGAGGCGCCACCGGGTGTGGGCTCCCCTTGGCACGTCCACCACGACGAGGACGAGTGGTTCTTCGTCCACGAGGGCGCGTGCGAGGTCTACATCGGCGACGCGCACCTGACCCTGACAGCCGGTGGGTTTGCCTTCGGCCCCAAGGGCGTGCCTCACACCTTCTTCGGCGGATCCAATGGGGGGAAGATGCTTGTCTGGGCGGGCGGGGGTAAGTTCGAGGGGCTCCTCAGAGAGATCGCTGAGCCCGCCCCCGAGCACGTCGTGCCGCCGCCGCCCGAAAGTCCACCGGACATGGAGCTACTCCTGCCGATCGCGGACAAGTGGGCGTACGGCATCCTCGGGCCGCCGGGTCCACCGCCCGGGCGCTAGGTCAGGCACCGGACCAGCGCAGCCGTTCCGAAATGGCGGAGGCGACGCGATCAACTTCGCGGATCGAGCGGTGCGCCCGGGTCGGACACAAGACGATGACAGCCACCGGGCTCGGGGGAAACAGCAGCGGCGTGGAATGAAGTGTTGATCGTCCCGATGAGCTGGAAACGCGCGGGGACGATCCGCCGACGCGGGCAACCGCCACGATCCCGTCTCGAGAGGCTGCCTGAGCGACTCGAGCACCGAAGTGTTGGAACTCGGGTAGCTCGTCGACGAGAAGCACTCCGCGATGGGCGTTTCGCGAATGTCGCTCCGGACGCCCGGCTACCCGCGCGACGTCCAGGTCGCGCGCGCCAACGTACTCGGCCTCGAAGTCGCGGCTTGAACTGGAACATGTTGCCAAGCTCGTCCGCCTCACGGGAACCCCGGTGGCTGTTCTCAGAACAGGCAACGGAAAGTGAGAACGGCAGATACCCCTCCAAACCTACGCTGCTTCTACGCACCTTCTACGCTCGATCGCACCCTCGATCGCGCGGCATGCAGGTCCCGAGCAGATTTGGCTGCACACGCGCTAGTTCACGGGAAACGGTCGTCTGGTCTCGAAAACCGTTACCGGCGGTTCCGTCGGTCGAGGGTTCAAATCCCTCCCCCTCCGCTCATCTCCCCGCGCGCGTTCCACCGGGGCTGGTTTCGGGTGCCGCCAGGACTGCGTCTTTCCCGTCGCGGACTACGGGTTTCCTGGATTCGATCGCCGGCAGGTCGGGCAACTATCTCTCGATGAGACCGCAGCTCGGAAAGGAGTCACGTTGACAACCGCAATCATCGGCGTTGGCAACATCGGCAGCCCACTGGCGCGGCACCTCGTAGGCGGTGGCGAGTCCGTCGTCCTGGCCGCGAAGGACCAATCACGAGCGGATGCGCTCGCACGCGAGCTGGGATCGCTCGCCCGCGCCGCCTCCGTGGAGGACGCGATCGCGGTCGCAGACGTGGTCGTCTTCGCCGTCTGGCTCGACACGATCAAGGATCTGATCCAGCAGGATGCGAAACTGCTCGAGGAGAAGGTCGTCGTCGACCCGTCGAACCCGCTCGGGTTCGACGAGAACGGGCAGATGATTCGGACGCTGCCCGACGACCAGTCGTCCGGTTCCGTGGTTGCTGCCCTGCTACCTGCGAGCGCCCACTACGTGAAGGCATTCGGCACGCTCGCCGCGGATGGCCTCTCGAGCAGCTCAAACCGTGAACCCCGGCGGGCCGTGCTGCTGTACGCGACCGACGACGACGCTGCCGCGGCCGCGATCGAACGGTTGATCCGTGCGGCCGGCTTCGAGCCCTTGAAGGTGGGCGGAGTCGCGGACGCCGGCCGGATCGAGATGCCCGGCGGCGATCTCCACCAGTTCGGCCTGAACGGCGAGCTCCTCGATCTCGACCAGGCGCGCGCGGCCGTTGCAGCAGCCGGGGTGCGCGCATGAGCGCAAGAGGCAACGGCTCCCCCGTTGGCCCTTGATCTCCACCCACCCGGTCCGCGACCTGCTCCCAGACCACCTGCGGCTGGTACAAGCATGAGCGTGGGGGCCCCACCGGGCAAGCGAGCCGCGATTGCCGATCCGGAGGCGCGTGCGTTCCTTCGCAAGGCGGACCCGGTGCTGGCAGGGCTGATCGACGCACGACCGGACTTCCGCCCGCGGGCCTGGATGGACGAGCTGCCTCCGCTCGACGCCTTCGGGACGCTCGTCTTCCAGGTCGCCGGCCAACAGCTGTCGGTGAGCTCGACCCGGGCGATCATCTCGCATCTCCAGCAGCGATTCGGAGGACATCTTCCGTCGCCGGCCGAACTGCTCGCCGCCGATCCCCAGGTCTTGCGCGACAGCGGCTTCTCGGCTCGCAAGGGCGCGACGCTGCGCGCGCTCGCCGAGAGGTTCGTCGACGGACGCCTGAGCGACGAAGCGCTCTCGCGCATGACCGACGACGAGGTCGAGGCCGCGTTGACCGAGGTGTCCGGAATCGGGCTGTGGACGGCGCGCGGGTTCCTGCTGGTGGCGCTCGACCGGCCCGACGTCTTCCTCTCGGGCGACCTCGCGCTCCGGCGAGCGATCCGGCGCGCGTACGGCTTCGACCACCTGCCGACCGACGACGAGGTGGCGCAGGTGTCGGACCGCTGGCGGCCGTACCGGAGCCTTGCGGTCAGCTACCTGTTCGCGTCCGAATACGACGGGCAACCGTGACGACCGACCCCGTGGGGATCATCGGTGCCGGGCGGCTCGGGCAAGCGATGGCCCGCACGGCGCTGCGCGCCGGACGACGCGTCGTGATTGCCAACAGCCGCGACCCGGAATCGCTGGCGCCGGTGGTCTCGGAGCTCGGCGACGGCGCATCGGCTGGAACGGTGGAGCAGGCATCGGAGGTCGGCATCGTCGTCATCGCCGTACCGTGGGACCGCGTCCCCGAAGCCGTCGAGGGCCTGACGTGGAACGGCCAGATCGTGGTCGACGCGACCAACGATTGGGCCGCCGACGATCTGAACGGGAGGACGTCGAGCGAGCTCGTCGCCGATCTCGTCGCCGGCGCCCGCGTCGTGAAGGCCGCCAACACGCTTGGCGCCGAAGTGCTCGGCTCGGACCCGCAGACGGCCGGCGGCCGGCGCGTGATCTTCGTCTCGGGAGACGACGCCGACGCGAAAGCAGGGGTCGTCGCGCTGTTTCAGGACGCCGGCTTCGCCGCGATCGACCTCGGCGACCTCGCCACAGGCGGCGCGATGCAGCAGATCCACCACCCGCTCGCCGGCGTCAACCTGATCCGGCTCTGAGGAGCTCCGAGCAATGGCCCGCCACAGCGGACTCACTCCGGCCGAAGCCGCCGACCGCCTCGCCTTGCGCGAGCTCTTCGACGCGTACGCCCATTGCGCCGATCGGCGCGAAGCGGAAGCGCAGAAGGCGCTCTTCACCGCCGACACACGGTTCGCGGTCTACATGGACGGTGAAGGCACCGAGCCGACATACGTGCTCGAGGGACGAGAGGCACTCGGGCCGGTGTTCGCCGACCTGAATCGGTACGAAGCGACGACGCACTTCAACGGGCAGAGCACAGTCACCATCGACGGCGACCGCGGCATAGGCGAGAGCTACACGATCGCCCACCACCTCTTCTCCGAAGACGGCAACCGCATGATCATGATCGCTTCGCTCCGATATCTTGACACCTTCGCCAAGATTGACGGTAGTTGGTATTTCGCCGAGCGGAAGCTCCTTCTCGACTGGAGCGAGACGCGACCCTCGACCCCGGGGTCCTGACCCCGGACGTCTGATTCGTCGGCATCGGCGCCAATCGTCATCAGGAAGGAACGAACGTGTCGACACCCCCGCCGAGCCCACTGCTCTCCCCCTCACAATTGACCACTCTCGCCGAGATCGGCGAGGAGCGCTCCGCTCCCGTCGGTGAGCTGCTGTACCGGGTCGGCGATCGGAGCTATCCGTTCATGGCGATCCTCGAGGGGGAGGTCGCGATCATCGACGCGGTCGGGAACGAGCTCGTCAGGCACGGCGCCTCCGGCTTCCTCGGCGAGCTGAACCTCCTGTCCGGGCAGACGGTCTTCGTCAACGCGCTCGTGACCGAGCCGCTGCGGTACATCGCGGTCGAGCGCGGCGCGCTGCGGTCGCTGCTCAACGAGGACGGCCCGCTCAGCGACCTGCTCCTCTCCGCGTTCATCTCCCGGCGCGAGGCGCTGCAGGGCGCGCAGGGGGTCGGCATCGAGATCGTCGGCCCGCACGGTTCGGAGCCGACGATGCGGATGATCGAGTTCGCGCGCGCCAACAGGCTGCCGTACACATGGCAGGAGACAGCCCCGCCCGACGGTGCCGCCGCGCCGCTCGTGCGACTGCCCGGCGGAGGAGAGCTGCACGGTCCGACCGCCGGCCAGGTGCTGCGCGCGCTCGGGATCGGGCTCGAGCTCGCACCGCGCGAGGAGGTCGACCTGCTGATCGTCGGCGCCGGGCCGGCAGGCCTCGCCGCCGCGGTCTACGGCGCTTCCGAAGGGCTCGACACCCTGGTCATCGAGAGCACCGCGCTCGGCGGCCAGGCCGGATCGTCCCGACGGATCGAGAACTATCTGGGCTTCCCCGCCGGGATCAGCGGCACGGAGCTCACGAGCCGTGCGGTGACGCAGGCGCGCAAGTTCAACGCGCGCACCGCGACGCCGTATCGCGCCCTCTCCCTGGAACCGGGCAACGGACGTCACCTGGTCCGCCTCGAGGAGGACCGCGAGATCGCCGCGCGTGCTGTCCTGCTCGCGACGGGCGCCCAGTACCGGCGGCTGCCGGTCGACCGCCTGGCTGAGTTCGAGGGCCTGACGATCTTCTACGCCGCCGGGGCCCCCGAGGCCCAGCTCTGTGCCGGCTCGCGCGTCGCGGTGGTCGGCGGCGGCAACTCCGCCGGCCAGGCCGCGGTCTGGCTCGCCCGCGGAGGCGCGCTCGTCACGCTCCTCCACCGCCGCGCCGATCTCCGCGAGACGATGTCCGATTACCTGATCCGCGAGCTCGAGCGCTACGGCGTCGCCGTTCGCGACCGAAGCGAGATCGCCACGCTCCACGGCGAGGATGGCCACCTCGAGGCTGTAACGCTGATCAGTGGCGAGCGCCTTCCCTTCTCGTTCATGTTTCTCTTCCTCGGCGCGCTCCCGTGCACCGAGTGGCTCGACGACACCGTGGGCCGCGACCACGACGGCTTCATTCTCACCGGGGCCGCCGCGAACGTGGACAACCTGCTCGGAACCGACGTACCCGGAGTATTCGCGTCCGGTGACGTCCGCTCCGGCTCGACCAAACGCTGCGCCACCGCCGTCGGTGAAGGAGCGATGGCGGTCCAGTTCGTCCACGCCCACCTCTCCCGTACCCCTGCCATGGAGGAAGTGACGTGAGCAACGCTGCGTGCACACACCTGGATCAGATCGCCGTTCACGAGCTGCCGGCATCCGTCGAGGGATGCGAGGACTGCCTGCGGATGGGCGGCAAGTGGCTGCACCTCCGGATCTGCCTGACCTGCGGTCACGTCGCATGCTGCGACGACTCCCCGAACCGGCACGCCACGGCGCACGCCCACGCCACGTCGCACCCGATCATCCACTCACTCGAGCCCGGCGAAGACTGGAACTGGTGCTACGTCGACGAGATCGCGTTCGTCGTCGACGGGATCCACGGCAAGACCCACATCCCGCCCTCGCCGCTGCTGCAGTAAGTCCGGCTCGCAACAACCGAAGATGGCGGAGCGCAAGAAGATCGGCTTCCTCTCGTTCGGCGCCTGGCATCCGGGCGGCGGACTGACGCACACGGGCGCCGATGCGCTCCGCCAGACGGTCGAGCTCGCGGTCGCCGCGGAGGAGATCGGTATCGACGGCGCGTTCGTCCGCGTCCACCACTTCGCACGCCAGCTCTCCTCGCCGTTCCCACTGCTCGCCGCGATCGGCGTCAAGACGAGTCGGATCGAGATCGGAACCGGCGTGATCGACATGCGTTACGAGAATCCGCTCTACATGGCCGAGGACGCCGCCGCCGCCGATCTGCTCGCCGGAGGCCGGCTTCAGCTCGGCGTCAGCCGCGGCTCCCCCGAGCCGGCCTGGCACGGCGCCGAGGCCTTCGGATACTCGGTCGACTCCAACGAGGCGCGCGAGAAGACGGCGCTCTTCCGTGCCGCGATCGCAGGCGCCGGTGTCGTCCCCGCCGACAGTGGCGGGCGACCGGGAAACGCGATGCTCGCGGTCCAGCCGCAGTCGCCCGGCCTCGCCGACAGGATCTGGTGGGGCTCCGGCTCCCGTGAGACCGCAGTCTGGGCGGCCGAGCAAGGCATGAACCTCATGAGCTCCACGCTCCTGCTCGAGGACACGCAGGTGCCGTTCGACCAACTCCAGGCGGAGCAGATCGAGCTGTTTCGCGAGGCGTGGACAAGGGCGGGCCACACCCGGGAGCCGCGCGTCTCGGTCAGCCGCAGCGTGATCCCGATCACCTCGGACCTCGACCGGCGGCTCTTCGCCGCACACGACAACGAGGATCAGGTCGGCTGGCTCGACGGCTCGATCAGCCGCTTCGGTCGCAGCTACACCGGCGAGCCCGACCGGATTGCCGAGGCGCTCGCCGCAGACGCCGCCGTTCAGGAGGCGGACACGATTCTCCTGACCGTGCCGAGCCAACTCGGCGTCGACTACAACGCCGCGATGCTCGAGACGATCGTCCGCGACATTGCACCCGCCGTCGGCTGGAGCCCGCTGAACAAACCCGAGCCCGTCGGCTGACCAGCCGAAATCCCGAGAGCGCCGGCCGGTCGGGTTAGGGTCGGTCCGTGAGCGATCTGATCGTCGAGCGCGAGCACCGTGTCGCTCCGACCGAGCTGTTCTTCGACCTCGTCTTCGTGTTCGCCTTTACCCAGGTCACGACGCTGTGGCTGGAGCACGACACCTGGGGCGGTCTCGTCCGGGGACTTCTCGTGCTTGCCGTCCTGTGGTGGGTCTGGGCGAGCTATTCCTGGCTGACGAACATCACCGACGCCGATGCGGGGCTGATCTGGGCGGTGATGGTGTTCGCCACCGCTGCGCTCTTCGTTGCCGCGCTTGCCGTGCCCGGAGCGTTCGGCGCGGAGCGATTCGTGTTCGGAGTCGCGTTCTTCGCCGTCGTCGCGGCCTTTGTGGGCCTCTACGCGCTGGTCAGCAAGCAAGAGCCGGACCTGCTCGCGGCGGTGCTGCGGATGGCGTGTGCCGTCGTACCGGGTGCGGCGCTGATTCTCGTCGCCGCGTTTGTGCCTGCCGGTTGGCGGTCTCCGATCTGGGCGCTCGCGCTCGTCATCGGCTTCTTCGGGCCGCTGCTCGGCGGCACCGCCGGCTGGCGCGTGCACCCCGCCCACTTCGCGGAACGGCACGGGCTGATCGTGATCATCGCGGTCGGCGAAGCGCTGAGCGCGATCGGATTCGGCGCTCACGGCACTCACCTCGCACCCTCGGTGATCGCGGCGGCGGTCCTCGGCCTTCTCGTCGCAGCGTCGTTCTGCTTCGCGTACTTCGACTTTGCGGCCGGCGGCATCGAGAGGCTCCTCGCAGAGCGCCGGGGCGCAGAACGGGTCGCGCTCGCACGCGACGCCTACTCCTACACACATCTGCCGATGATCACCGGAATCGTCCTGTTCGCCTTCGCCATGCGTACGGCGCTCGCCCACGTTCACTCGGACCTTCGAGTGATCCCGGCAGTCGCGCTCTGTTGCGGCAGCGCTCTCTACCTTCTCGGCTTCGTGGCGCTTCGGTGGCGCGTCTCACGCCGCCTTGGGCGCGGACGGGTGATCGCCGCCGCCGCGCTCGCGTTGATCACTCCGATCGCGTTGTCGGTCTCGGCCCTCGTCACGCTCGTGCTGGTCACCGTCGTCTGGTTCGCTCTCCACGCATACGAGCTGATCTGGTGGCGGGAAGAACGGGCTCGACGACGGTCAGAGCGCGCAGCCCAAGGAGGCCCGGCCACGCACGCCTCGAACGCCGCCTGATTCCGTGTAGAACTGACGGGCATGGCGAACCAGTACGGATTCGAGGGAAGAGTCGCTCTCGTCACCGGCGGCGCGAGCGGAATCGGGGCCGCGACCGTCGAGCGAATGCAGGCCGGCGGCGCCGATGTTCACATCTTCGATCTCGCGAACGGAGACGACGTGCGCGACGCCAGGCAGCTGAACGGGGCAATCGACCGTCTGCCGCGGCTCGACGTGCTCGTCTGCGCTGCGGGAGTCGCGGGCGAATCGATTCACACCGAGGCGATCTCGAACGAGGAATGGGCGCGCGTGCTCTCGATCAACCTGGACGGCGTCTTCTACGCAAACCGCGCAGCTGTTCCGAAGATGAAGGCGGCGGGCTACGGTCGGATCGTCAACATCGCGTCGATCGCAGGTAAGGAAGGCAACCCGATGGCTGCGGCCTACTCCTCGTCGAAGGCTGCCGTCATTGCCCTGACGAAAGCGATCGGAAAAGACGTTGCGGGGTCGGGCGTGCTCGTGAACTGCATCGCACCGGCCGTCATCGAAACGCCGCTTCTCGGTCAGAGCACCCCGGAGCACATCGAATACATGACCTCGCGCATTCCGCTCGCCCGCCTCGGTCAACCCGGGGAGGTCGCATCGTTGATCTGCTGGCTCGCGAGCGACGAGATGACGTTCTCGACCGGAGCATGCTTCGACATCTCGGGTGGTCGCGCGACGTACTAGGTCTTGCTCGGCACGACCGCGATGCAGTCGATCTCGACCTTGCCGACCATCAGGTCCGCCCGAACGGTCGCCCGTGCAGGACGCGGTTCGGGGAAGAACGACTCGTAGACGCCGTTCATCCCTGCGAAGTCGTCGAGGCTGACGATCCATACGCCGCAGCGGACAGCGTGCTCGAATCCGCTTCCGGCTTCGGCGAGCAGCGCACCGAGATTCTCGAGCGTGAGCCGCGTCTCCTCTTCGATCGTGCCCGGGACATACTCGCCGTCAGCCAGCGGGCCTTGGCCGGAGACGAAGACGAATCTCCCCTCGCTGATCACAGCCGGTGAATACGGGCCTCGCACGGCGGCCCCAACGATCGCTTCGCGCATCGATCCGCTCCTTTCCAGTCGAGAACCCCGACTCTGCCAGACTCGCGCGGTGAGCCTCGGGCACATCCGAGCAGCACTCGACTCGGCCGGCCACAGGCAGGCGGTGCTTTCGCACCCCGAGACGCTGGCGTCGCTCGGCTGCTTCGAGACGCCCGACGAGGACTGGCCCGTGTCCAACCCGTTCGTCACGGTGCCGGCCCTGCTCCTGCTCGGCCCGATCGAGAGCGTGCTCGTGGTCGCCGACTTCCACACGCCCGACGTGCGGCCGTGCGGGGCGAGCGTCGTGACGTACCGGTCCTACGACTTCACGCGGCGGCCCGATCCTGCCGGTGAGCTGAGGGCTGCGCTCGAATCCGCGCTGGATGCTGCAGGTTTCGCTCGGAGCTCGACCGGCGTCGAGGCGAGGCACCTCCCCCACCTCGTCGCCGGGTGGCTGCTGGCCAGCGGCAGGACGCCGGTCTCCTGCGACGCCGCGCTCGCGATCGCGCCCGATCTCGGCGCGATCCGGCGCGCCTGTCGGCTCGCCGACGTCGTCCAGCAGGCGGTCAAGGATCACGCCGCGCCGGGCATCACCGAGGCGGAGCTCGCCGGCCTTGCAGCGGCGGCGATGTTTCGGGAGGCCGGGAGGCGCGTCCCGGGCATTCTGACCGTGTCGACGGGGCCGGACGCGACGGCGACGGGAGGCGGGGTGTCGACCGACCGCGCCGTCCGGTCGGGAGACCTCGTCCTCACCGACACCTCGCCGTGGATCGACGGGGGCTGGTCGGATACGGCGAACGCAGTGTTCGTCGGGAACCCCGATCGCGTCACACGCGACCGCTTCGATGCGGTGCGTCGAGCGTTGCACGACGGCATCGCACTCTGTCGACCCGGAGTTGTCGCGCGCGACGTCGACCGCCGCGTCCGCGAGATGCTTGCCGAACACGGCCCGACCTACGGACATCACACGGGCCATCGAATCGGGGCCGCCTGGTCCGAGGAGCCACGGATCACACCGTATTGCGGCGAACGATTCGAACCGGGAATGGTGCTGGCCCTCGAGCCGGCGATCTATCTCCCCGGCTGGGGCGGAATTCGTCTCGAGCATGCATTTCTCGTCGGCGAGCGCGAGAACGAGATCCTGACGCTGTTCGAGCACACCCTCTGAGCCGCCGTGCGGATCGCCACTCTCGAGACGACTCCGGTCAGCGTGCCTTATCGACACCGCGAGATCAGCTCGCAGGTTGCGCGCGACGGCGTGAGCGATGTGCTGGTGAAGCTGACCACCGACGACGGGATCGTCGGCTGGGGCGAAGCGTGCTGCGGCGCCGACACCGGATCGGTCGAGGCCGCGCTCGAAGCGTTGGCCCCCTTCGTCGTCGGCCGCGATCCCTGGAACCGCGACGCGATGCGGCGCGACGCGTTCACGCACGGGCTCTGGCAGTTCCGTGCCGGCACCGGAAACTTTGCGTGGGCCGGCATCGACATGGCGCTCTGGGACATCTGCGGCAGGGCGTCCGGCGAGCCGCTGTGGCGCCTGCTCGGCGGCCGCCTCGAACGTGAGCCGACGTACTTCTACTACCTCGCCCGCGGGTCACGAGAGCAACTCGCGGCTCAGGTCGCCGAGGGCCGAGCGGCGGGCTTCGAGGTCTTCTACCTGAAGGTCGGCCTCGACGACGACGAGGACCTCGCCATGGTGTCGGCTGTGCGCGCGGAACTCGGAGCTGGCCCGAGGCTCCGGCTCGACGCGAACGGCAGCTGGTCGCTGCCGCAGGCGAGCCGCAACCTTCGAGCGCTCGAGGAGCACGACATCGACTTCGTCGAGCAGCCGGTGCGCGACCATCCGATCGGGCAACTGGCCGAGCTCCGCGCGCGGACGCGGATTCCCGTCTGCGCCAACGAAGGACTGTGGTCGGAGGCGGATGCGTATGCGCGGATCACTGCACGGCAGGCCGACGTCTACTGCTTCTCGCCGTACTGGGTCGGATCGATCGCCGGTTTCCAGCGGCTCGCCTGGGTCGCCGAGTACGAAGGACTCCAAGTCTGCAAGCACACCCACGGCGAGCTCGGTCTCGCTGCGGCGGCAGCACACCACGTCTTGGTGACGCTGCCGAACGGCGTCGACGGTCATCAGCAGACCGCGCATCTGATGCAGCACGACATCCTCACGAAGCAGATCCCGATCGCAAGCGGTCCGCGCTGGGGCGCACTCGACGGGCCCGGGCTCGGCGTGGACGTCGACGAGGATGCCGTGGCCGAGGCGTCCGCCCGTTACCTGGCCGACGGCCAGTACCGTCCCTGGCAGCACGATCGGCTCGCGAAGGAGGAAGGGTGACGACAGGGCGTCTGGAGGGAAAGGTTGCGCTCGTCGTCGGCGGCGGCTCGGGGATGGGCCGCGCCGGCGCGGCGGCGATGGCTGTCGAAGGCGCAAAGGTCGTGGTCTCGGACCTCTCGCTCGAGCGCGCCGAGGCCGTCGCGAGATCGATCGTCGAGAACGGCGGCGAGGCGGTGGCGAGGCACGTCGATGTGACGTCTTCCGAGCTCGTCGAGCGCGTGGTCGCGGACACCGTCGCGCTGTTCGGACGCCTCGACGCCCTCTATCACTGTGCTGCCGACGTTCAGCTCGTCAATACCCAGGACAAACGCCTGACCGAGCTGGAGGACGACATCTGGGACCGCATCATCGACGTCCACCTGACCGGGACGTTCCAGGTGCTCAAGCACGCCGGCCGGCAGATGATCGCTCAGCGCTCGGGCTCGATCATCGTCTCGAGCACGGTGGACGCGCTCGTCGGTTGCGCCGGCCTCGACTCCTACACCGCGGCGAAAGGCGGCGTGACGTCGCTCATCCGATCGTTCGCGGCCGGCATCGGACGCGACGGCGTCCGGGTGAACGCGATCGCGCCGAGCTTCGTCTCGACCGAGTCGCAACGCGTCTGGCTCGACGACGAGCAGGCGCAGGCAACCATCCAGAGCCTCCACATCCTTCCCGTCCCGACCCCCGAGCAGATCGCACCGTTCGTCGTCTACCTCGCGAGCGACGAATCCGCCGCTGTGACCGGCACCGTCTTCCCGATCGACGCCGGCTACATGGCGTTCAAGGCGCAGGTCGACGTGATGGGGACGATGCAGGCGGGGTATTAGGCTCCGGCGATGGCGAAGATCACGCTCGAGCACGTCACGAAGACGTTCGCCGGCGGCGTTGTGGCCGTCGACGACGTCAACCTGACGATCGAGGACGGCGAGTTCATGGTGCTCGTCGGCCCGTCCGGTTGCGGGAAGTCGACGTTGCTTCGCATGATCGCGGGTCTCGAGGAGATCTCGGACGGGACGATCTCGATCGGCGATCGAGAGGTCACCGAGCTGCCGCCGCCCGATCGCGACATCGCGATGGTCTTCCAGAATTACGCCCTGTATCCGCACATGAGCGTGCGCGAGAACCTCGGGTTCGGTCTCAGCGTCCGTCATACGCCGAAGCCGGAGATCAAGCGGCGCGTCGGAGACGTTGCGACGCTACTCGGCCTCGACCAGCTGCTCGACCGCAAGCCCGCGCACCTGTCGGGCGGTCAGCGCCAGCGCGTTGCCATGGGTCGCGCGATCATCCGGGAGCCGAAGGCGTTTCTCATGGACGAGCCGCTCTCGAACCTCGACGCCAAGCTGCGAGTCGGGATGCGCGCATCGCTCGCCGAGCTCCACGCACGGCTCTCGGTCACGAGTGTCTACGTCACGCACGACCAGACGGAGGCGATGACGCTCGGCCACCGCGTCGCAGTGATGCGAGACGGAAGGATCATGCAGGTCGACGTGCCGCAGCGGCTCTACCAGTCGCCGAACGACCTGTTCGTCGCCGCGTTCATCGGATCGCCGTCGATGAACCTCGTCGAGGCGAGCGTCGAGCGGGACACGATCGCCTTCGGCCAGTTTCGGATCCCGCTCAGCCCCGAGCGTCGCCCGTCGGCCGGAACGGAGAAGGTCGTGCTCGGGATCCGCCCCGAGGCATTCGACGACGCCGCCTTCGGCCGGAGCCACCTCCCACGGATCGAGGTGACTCCCGACGTTCTCGAGGAGCTCGGCTCCGACTCGCACGTCTTCTTCCGCGTCGCGGCACCGCGCATCACCTTCGAGTCCCGAGGCGAATCTGACGACGAGACGACCATCCTCGCCGAGACCGACTCGCGTTTCACAGCGCGCGTCAACCCGGCGACGTCGGCTCGCATCGGCGCGCCGCTCGAGCTCTCGGTCGATCCGTCGAGCTTCCACTTCTTCGACGTTCGGAACGGCGAAAGCCTCCTCTCGCCGGCCGGATCATTTGCCGATGCCGGCCGTCAGGCCGCGCACGAAGAAGCGCTGCCCGGATAGGTAGAGCACGACCACCGGCAAGATCGAGAGGAGCGCGCCCGCGAGGACGAGCGGCTCGTTGGTGACGTACCGGCCCTGGAACTGCGTCAGACCGGCCATCAACGTGCGCGCGCTCTCGTTCTGGAGGAAGACGAGCGCGATCAGGAGCTCGTTCCACACCCAGATCGCTTGCACGACGATGAGCGTGAAGCTCGCCGCGCCAGAGAGCGGCAGGACGATGCGACGGAAGACCGTGAACGGGCCCGCGCCCTCGGATGCGGCGGCCTCGATCAGCTCCTGAGGGATCGTGCGGAAGAACCCGGTCATGAAGAAGATCGCGAACGGAACCAGAAGCCCCGTGTAGAAAATGATCACCGACTGAAGGTGGTTGACCAATCCGGTGTTGACCATGAAGACGAACATCGGCACGAGCAGCGTCACCGGCGGTACGACCATCAACGCGACACTGGTCGAGATGAAGATCGAGTGTCCGCGGAACCGCCCGAAGACGGCTGCGTACGCCGCGAGCAGCGCGAAGAACGTCGAGACGGCGACCGACGAGACTGTGACGAGGAAGCTGTTCCACATCCAGCGCGGCAGCGGCTGGTCGAAGAGCATGTTGCGCAGCGAGGCGAACGTCGGATGCGACGGGAAGCCTGTCGGATCGAGCTGGTAGGCGGCGTTCGACCTCATCGCCGTCGACACGATGAACCACAACGGGTACAGCGCAGCAAGGCACACGATGATCAGAAACGCGTGCTGCGAAAGCACCCGGACGACACCGTGACGCGCCGTCGTCCTCACCTTGCGATCGCCTGCTTGCGCACCCAGAGCGAGAGCCCGATCAGGACGGTGGCCATCCCGAGCAGCATCACCGCGACGCTGGCTGCCGTCCCATCGGAGCCGTTCGAGAAGCTGCGCCAGATGTACAGCTCCATCACGCTGGACGAATAGCCGGGGCCGCCCGCCGTCAGCACATAGACGTAGTTGAAGACCCACGAGATCACCGTGATCACCTGGATCACGGTCAGGAGCTCGATGATCGGCCGAATCTGAGGGACGAGCACGCGCAGCTGGAGCTGCCACCAGCCGGCCCCGTCGATGCGCGCCGCCTCCGCGGTCTCGGGCGGCAGCGCGAGCAGCGCCGCCGTGAAGACGACGACCGCGAAGCCGAGTTGCTGCCAGATCACGAGCCCGCCGACCGAGACGATCGCGAGGTGCGAGTTGCCGAGCCAGTCCTGGGCGAGCCCGCCCAGATGGGCGCGGCGCAGCGAGGTGTTGAGCACCCCGTTCTCCTGGAGCAGGAACGAGAAAGCGATCCCGATCGCGGTCGCCGGCAGGACATACGGCAGGAAGACCACGGACTGGTAGTGGCGACCGCCGCGGATGCGGTCGTTGAGCACGAGTGCAATCGCGAGACCGATCCCGAGCATGATCGGCACCGTCAGCAGCAGCTTCGCGTTGTCGAAGATCGACTGGCGGAATGCCGGATCAGAGAGGACGCCCTTGTAGTTGGCGAGCCCGACATAGATCGGTGAGGCGAAGTTGCCTGCGTAGAAGCTGTCGCGCACCACCTGGACGAGCGGGTAGCCGAAGGCGAATGCCATCGCCCCGACGGCCGGGAGCGCGTAGAGATAGGGCCAGAGCACGCGCCGGCGGTGTCGCCGCCGGCGCGTGCTTGTCCTTTCTTGCGATACCGCGACGCTCAGTGCCCGGTGACCCACTTCTTGTACGAGTTGTACTCATCCGGATGCTGGCTCTTCCACTGCGAAAGCTGGCTCTTCCAGAGCTTCACGACATCCGCGGGCGAACCCGATCCCGCAGTGATCATCTCGCCGCCCGCGAGGTCGGCGTTCTGGTCGACCTGCGGCGGGACGAAGTTCTCCGGCCACACCGAGACGGGCGACTGGTCCAGCTTCAGCAACTGCTTCGCGATCGGGTCAGTCACCAGTGACGCCGGGAATCGCTTGTCGGCCGGGAACACGCCGGTCGCCTTGTACCAGGCCTTCAGCGCCTGCGGCGAATGCAGGAACATCAGGAACTGCGCCGCCGCAGCGGGGTGCTTCGACCACTTCGTGATGAACGCATCGGACGACTGCGTTACGTCGTAGCTGCTCGCGAGCTTGCCGTGCCCCCAACGCGGAATCGCTTCGACACCCATGTTCTTCCCGCCGACCTGTCCCTCCCACTGGGCGACATTGCCGTCGGTGCCCCACGACATCGCGACCTTCTTCTGGCCGAACAGCTGGAAGCCCTGGCCGAACGAGATCGAGGCGACGTCCGAGTTCAGGTAGCCGTCCTTCTTCAGGTCTGCGAGCGCCTGATAGAAGCCGGAGAACTGGGGACTTGCAAAATCGGCCTTGCCGATCATCGCGTCCTTGAGCTGGTTGATCGAGTTGAGGTTCTGCTTGCCGATCAGCGAGAAGAACCACGCTCCGCCGTAACCGTCCTGGTTTCCCATGCCAAACGGGGTAATGCCCGCGGCCTTCAGCTTCTTGGCGTCGGCGAGGAACTCCGTCCAGGTCTTCGGGCCCTTGTTCGGGTTGAGACCGGCCTTCTTGAAGAGCTGTTTGTTCCAGACGAACGGGATCCCGATCAGATACTGAGGCATCGCCCACAGCTTCCCCTGCCACATGTTCTCCGCCGTGCTGATCCAGTTCTTCCACTCGCTCTTCGGGACGTAGTCGGAGATCGGAACCGATGACCCGTTCCACGCCGGGGTAAGCGTCGGCAGGGTCGCCCACTGGGTCGCGATGTCGGGACCGCTCTTCGTCTGCGACGCCGTCGTGAAGGCAGAGGTCAACGTGTCGGTCGACTGGATGACGACATTGACCTTGACCTTCGGGTGGGACTGCTCGTACAGCGCGACTTCCTTCTTCAGCCAGTTGTTCGCGCCGGGCGCGTCGCTCTCCGCCCAATACCAGTAGGTCAGGTTCGCGTTGTTGGGGTCATCTCCGGCGGACTTCGTGGTCTTCGATGCCGCGCCGGCCGCGAACACCGCAGCGCCGACGATGACTGCGATGCCCAGTACCGCCAGTACGTGCTTCCGCGCCATATTGCCTCCGCTCCTCGATCGGTGACCCGGGGGGACTGGGTCGAGCTTGCCCCTTGACGGAACGGGTGTCAACCGCGCCTAGGTGCCGGGGAGCGGCGCCTCGGGCAGCACCTGCCCACCGTCGACGATCAGCGTCTGACCCGTGATGTAGCCCGCTTCGGGCGAAGCGAGGAAGCGAACGGCCCAGCCGACTTCCTCCGGCTCGGCGTAGCGACCCATCGGGATCGAGGAGAGCATGCGCCGCTGATGATCGTCGCTCGTGTCCGCGAAGCCCGGCGTGCTCACGTTCCCGGGCATGACCGCATTCACCGTGATGCCGGTCCGCGCCAGCTCGACGGCAGCGGAGCGCATGAAGCCGAGCATCGCTGCCTTCGAGGCGCCGTAGTGCGCAAACCCCGGCTGGCCCGTCAAGGGGCCCGTGATCGACGAGGTGAGGACGACCCGGCCGTATCCCCGTTCGATCATCGAGGGCAGGCAGGCCTGGATGGTGCGGACCGCTCCGCCCACGTTGAGATCCATCACGCGGTCCCACATCTCCTCGTCCATCGTCGTGAGCTCGGCGAACGGATAGATGCCCGCGTTCGCAGCGACGATGTCGATGCGGCCGAGCTCCGACCTCACGCCGGCGACCATCGCGTCGATCGACGCGCGGTCGGTGACGTCGGCCGAGACGGCGATCGCCGCCGATCCGCGTGCTCGAAGCTCGGCTGCAGCCGCCTCACCGACGTCGGCGTCCACATCGACGAGGACGACCGTCGCGCCTTCCGCGGCGAGTACCGACGCGATCCCGCGCCCGATCCCGCGCGCCGCGCCGGTGACCACTCCGACCTGATCGGCGAGAGTTTGCACTGGGCGCCGAATATACTCGCGCCCTGCCGATGCAGCGCTTTCCCGAGAGCGACGCGAAGTACGCCTACAGCCCGGAGCACGCGTCGATCGGGATCGTTCAACCCGGCGAGCTCTTCGAAGTCGAGTCGGTCGAGGGCTACTCGGGCTACTTCCGGTCACCGACGGACTTCAACCCCGAGTCGTACGCCCAGGCGGAGGCCCACAAGTGGGCCGTGACGGGCCCGATCACTGTCGCGGGCGCGCAGGCGGGCGGCGCGGTCGCGGTCACCATCCACGACGTTCGGATCGTGACACCGGGGGTCGTCACCTCCGGCGCCTACAGCGTGGACGTCGACCCGCTCGCCTGGTGGGACGACGAGACGGCGGCGGACGTCTACCCGGTCGAGAACGGCTACCTGCGCTTCGACGAGCACACGAGCCTTCCCACGAGGCCGCTGATCGGGTGTCTCGCAGTGATGCCGAGCGAGGGCGGCCTGCACGCGAAGCTGCAGGGCCGGTACGGCGGGAATCTCGACTGCCGCGAGTTGCGCGCGGGCGCAACGATGGTCTTGCCGGTCGAGCACGAGGGTGCAGGGCTCTATTTCGGCGACTGCAAGGCGCTCATGGGCGACAGCGAGATCGTCGGCCCGCCGGAGGTGGGCGCTGTCGTGACGGCGAGTGCCGTGCCGATCGAGCGGGCAGCATCGATGGAGTGGCCGCGGATCGAGACGGCGGAGGAGTTGATGACGGTCGTCTCCGGCCAACCGCTCGAGTGGTGCGCGCGACAGGCGCTCCGCGAGCTCTTGAACTGGGTGACCGACGACTTCGACCTGCCGCGCGCGAAGGCCGCGCTGTTGCTCGCGATGGTCGCGCATGCGCGAATCGCGCAGATCAGCAACACGGACTACACGTCGTACTGCGTGACGCCGCGCGACGTGTTCGCGCCCTACCGCTAGCGCACGAGGCCGCGGCCGGCGACGCGGATCACGTGGTCGACCACGCCGTCTCGGACGGCCAGCACTCCGTCGTGGAGGTTCATACAGCCGCAGGCGTGGTTGGGGATGATCTGCAGGTGCTCGCCGACGGCCGGGCGTTCGTCGAGCGCCGAGACGTCGATATAGCCGTGCTCCTCGTTGATGTGCGCGAACTCTGCCCGTGGCCGGCCGATGACGGCACCGTGGCCGCCGTCGGGGTGATCGTCCGAGGTGAAGGTCTTGGAACCGGCGTCGACGACCACTTGATTCGGGACGGCGTCCGAGATCACCGTGACCTCGACCCAGAGCGCGCACTGGTCGACCTCGCCGTCGTTGCGGTCGAGGAGCGCGTAGGTGCCGGACCGCAGCTCGTTCACACAGGTCTCGTGCGTGAGGTAGCGGGTCGGCGTCGAGCCGCCCGAGATGCGATCGCAGCGTAGACCCGCCGCGGCGAACAGCTCACGCGTCTCCCTCAACAGCTCGTCAACGGCCATGAGGCGCGAACGAAGGGCTGGATCCTCCGGGCGGCAGTGACCCGGATAGCAGCTGATTCCCGCAACCTCGACCGCAGGGAGCCGCGACAGCTCCTGCGCGACCGCGAGCGCTCCGGCGGCCGTCGGCTGACCGGTGCGATTGAGGCCGACGTCGAGCTCGACCAGCAACGCGGCCCGAAGCCCGCGGCGTGCGAGCACGTTCGCGAGGCCTTCGGCAGGCGCGACGCTGTCGACCGCGACGGTCAAGTCGACGCCGGATGCAGCGACGTCGGCGAGGCGTTCCCACTTGTCCGCTCCGAACGGCGGGTAGTGGACGAGGATCGACTGCGCCCCGGCCTCCTGGAACACCTCGGCTTCACCGGTCTTCGCAACGGTGAGGCCTGCTGCGCCGAGCTCGAGCTGGCGCCGGCCGATCTCCGGCGACTTGTGGGTCTTCGTATGGGGCCACAGTTCGATCTCGTGCGCGTCGACGTAGGACTGGAGATCGCTGAGGTTCGCCTCGAGACGGTCGAGATCGATCACCGCCACGGGGGTCTCGACCTCGTCGAGCGTCCTACCTACCTGGCGCCCGAGCAGCTCGAGGGTCCGGTCGGCTCCGGTGCGGATGGAGGCGATGCTCACAGCGACACACGATGCCATTCGCTGACGAGGAAGTCGAGCATCAATGCGCGCTCACTCGCGAGACGGCGGCCCGGGCTTGTCCTGCGGCGCGATCGAGCCCGTCGAGGCCACGTTCGAGCTCCTGCTCCGTCGGCCACGCAAACCCGAGACGAAAGAAACGCGGCTCCTGGTCGAACCAGTGGCCGGGACCCACATAGGTTCCGTGTTCTTCGAGGAGCGTTCGGTAGAAGCAGTCGACGTCGACGTCGATCTCGAGCCGGATGCGTGGGAAGCAGACGACTCCGGCGGTCGGCTCGACCCACTCGAACAGCTCGTGCCCGTCGATCCAGTCGCGAACGATCGCCAGGTGCCTCCGGGTCTTGGCGTGGACGAGCGACAACACCTCGGAGCGTCGCTCGAGCACCCTGGCCGAGAGCTCTTCCTCCAGCACGGGACCGCAGATGAAGATCTGCTCCTTCGCGGCGAGGAGCGTCTCCAGCAGTCGGTCGTCGCGGCAGGTCAGCCAGCCGACCCGAAGGCCGGGCAAGCCGAACGTCTTCGACATCGACGAGACGGCGAGCACGCGTGGCGACAGGCTCGTCGCCATCGGCAGCGCGTCACCGTAGGCCAACTCCCGATACGTCTCGTCGACGAGCAGCCGGGCAGTCGGATGGCTCTCGACGAGAGCGACGAGGGCGTCGAGCTCGGCTCGTCTGATCATCGCACCGGTGGGGTTGTGCGGATACGTGATGCTGACGAGCTGGGTCTCCGGCCGGATCCGCGACGCGAGTCGTTCGACGTCGAGCTGCCAGCCCTCCTCGAATCGGAGCTCGACGGTCTCGACGTCGGCGCCGATGGCGCGTGGAGTCTCGAGGTTCGTTGCGTAGTTCGGTGCGCAGACGAGAGCGTGTGCACCTGGACCGAGAAGCGCGGTCGCGATGATGAACAGCGCCGACGCCGCCCCCGCGGTGACGAGGACGTGATCGGGCGAAAGCGTGTCGCCGCCTCCCGCGATCAGCGCCCTCAGCCGCTCGGCGCCGAGGTGGTCGCCGTAGGGGAGCACCACCTGCCCGAGGTCGTCCGCGCGTACGCCGTAGTCCGCCAAACGCATGTCGGAGAACGAGCTCTCCGCGAGGTTGTTCTCGATCGTCGAGTAGCCGAGCTGCTCGGGTGACTCGATCTCGATGGGTGTCCGCCGATAGCGCACGTGCAGGCTCCTCGCTCACACGTTACGCGGATTCAGGCGCATCACCTGCGCGCGTGTCGCCTCGCGCACGACGAGGGACGCGATGGCGGCGTCCTGAACCCCCACTCCAGTCAGGTCGGCGACCGTGATGCTCGTCGGTCCCGGCCCGACCTCGGGCGGCTCCTTCGAGGAGCTCGCCGAGCGTGACGACGTCCTGCTCGGACGACAACCCCGCATCGATCGCATGGTGCAGCTCTCCGAAGCCGGCGGCTTGCCGACGGTCATCGACCGCAACGACGTCCGCGCGGCCGAACACGTCGGGAGCGAGCTCCTGCTTGGTGGGCTCGTCCGAGCCGACGGCTGTCACATGGGTGCCGGCGTCGAGCCACTCCGCTCGCACCAGGGGACCGGTCGACGGCGTGGTCGTGACGACGATGTCGGCGCCGCGCACGGCTTCCTCGACCGAGGCGCAGAGTCGCGCCGAAAGGCCGCTCTCGTCGATCTCGTCGACGAATGCCTGGGCGCGCCTCGGTGAGCGTGACGCGACCTGAACCGTGTCGATCGGTCGCACCTCCAGCAACGCTTCGAGCTGATATCGCGCTTGGCTGCCGGCGCCGACGATCGCCACCGTCGTCGCATCGCGCCGGGAGAGCAGGTCGGCCGCAATCGCTCCCGCAGCTCCCGTGCGAAGCTCGGTCAGATAGCCGTTGTCGCAGAGGACGCCGACCAGAGAGCCGTCGACCGCGCTGCTGACCAGCATCAGCCCGCTGTGCTGCGTGGCTCCGCCGTCGCCGGGGTCGAAGTCTCCCGACACCTTCACCGTCCACACCGAGTCGTTGTGCAGATGCCCGGCTTTGATGTGAGCGACGCCCTCCGGCGACCTGAACGGGACCGAGATCACGCTTGCCAGCGTCGCCTCGCCTCGATGGAGCGCACGAAACGCGTCCGAGACCGCCGCGCGGGCCATCGCGACGGTGACGAGGTCGCGTATCTCGGACTCGTTCAGGATCAGCATGCGTCTCCTCGCTCTTCCGGTTCCCGCGATCGCCGTGATCTCCGCTCGCGGGGGCCTCGCGATTGAACCAGGTTCGCGGCCTTCACCGAACCGGCGGAGGGCGCCGAGCTCCGTGGGCCGGCATCCGGCCACGGTGGGTCGAGGGGACGCCCCCTCCGGCGTCCCCTCGACCTGGTCGGGCTACTGCTGCCAGTCGAGCTCGGTGACCGAACCGCCGGCGATCGCGACGTCCCGGGCACGGGCGTCGCCGTCGACCCAGAGCGTGTAGTCGCCCTCTTCGATCCGGTCGAAGACCGCAGCGAACGAGGGCGTCCCGGCCCGGCTTCGCTCGAGCACGTCCTTGTGGCTCCGCCGCTCGTCCTCGCCGCGGGGGCTGATCTCGATCTCCTTGCCGTGCATCACCGGGTCCGTGTAGACGATCAACGCCCCGAGCTCCCCTCCGATCTCGAGCACCACGTGCTCGGGATGCGTTCTTGCCGAGTGGTTCTCGCCCATGGTCAGCTGCTCGGAGTCGAGAAGCCGTCGTGAGGCAGCCCGAGGTACGGGAAGGTCGCCTGATAGCGATCGGCCGCCGGCGTGAGCTGCTCGCTCACGAGCGACGCCGCCCCATCAGGCTTGTACGACGGGTTGACGAGCGGGTACGTCGCCCCTGCGATCGCACGAAGCTCGATCGTGACGACATCGTCGAAGACGCGCCGCCCGTTGGGGAAGCCGGCCACGTCGCCACCGAGCAAGCCGAGTACGTTCGGGCTCGACGCCGGTGGAATCGCGACGTTGAGCCTGAGCATGTCGGCGAGTGTGCTGCCGGTGAAGTTCTGGAACCCCGGAACGATCCCCGACGGAATGCCGGTGAGCAGGATCGCGACCAGGTCGGCGCGGTCCGCCGTCAGCTTGGCGAGGTTCGGGAAGACACCCGGATAGAGAACCGGGAGCAGCCGGGCAAGCTCGGGCTGCTTGACGTATTGCGCGAACGCTGCGTCGGCCGACGGAGGCGTCGCGTTCCACTGGTCCTTCTTTCCCAGCGGGACGACCACCTCGTTGAACAGCGGGTTGCCGAGCCGCGAAACCTGCGCCCACGGGCCGATCGTGCGATTCCCGTTGGGATCGAAGCCGTCGATGATCGTCACGGCCTGCCTGCTCGCACTGCCCCAGATCCCGAAGACCGACTTCGAGCTCGTCGCATCCGTCGGCACCTGCCCGTCCTTCGTCAGGTTCTTGATCGGGATCTGAATCGCGATCGTGTGCACGTTCAGGGATGCGAGCGGATCGACGCTCACGGCCGCAGCTGACGGGATCAGGTGCAGGTTCTGGAACGGCCGCAGGTCACCGAGGTCGAAGATCGCACCGAGATCGACGAAGAAGCCGTCGTTCCGCTGCCCCGCGAACACCGTCTCCCCGGTCGGAAGCGTGTGCACCGCCGCCTGGGCGAGCGCCGGGTAGTTCGGCGTCGACCGCGGCCCGATGTTGCACGGAGGCGAGGCCAGGTTCGTTGCGAGCGTCGTCGACAACGGCCTGATCGCCGAGCCGTTGACCCTCGTGATGTCGTAGAACTGGCGCTTGTTCCAGTTCTGGTCGTCGAGCGACTGGATCGGCCCTGTGTTGTAGAGGAACGTGTTCGGATTCCGAAGCTGCGAATCGAACCTGAACTGGTACGTGATGTCGGGACGTGCGTCGCCGTCGTTGTCGATGTAGATCGAATAGAGGACGTCGTCGCCGAACTCGAAGAAGTTCGGCCCGCCCGCTGGATTCTCGAGCGGGATGTAGTTGGTGATGATCGTGACCGTGTCGGGCCGGTCCGGGCTGACGAATGCATACGTGTCGGTGTTGTCGGCAACCGGGTCCTTGCTGATCTCGGGCGCTTCGCGATGAGAAGACATCTAGATCACGCCCTCGCGTCCGACTCGGTGACACGTGCCGCCTTGAGCAGCTGCCTCACGAGCCCACGGTTGCGGTACGTCGTCGCTCGCTCCCCGTGCATGACGGTGACCTCGCCGCGCGCGGCGTCGCGCACGTAGACGACCACCGGCTGCTTCGCAACGGCACCCGGGACGTCGACGACCTCAGTGCCTCCGTCCGTCGCCGCCCGGGCAATTCCGGGCGCCCCCACTACCGCTGCGGCACCCGCAGCGACGCCGGCCGATTTCAGAAATCTCCGGCGATCTACTGGCTCCATCGTCACTCCCTCCTCGATCCGTCTCTCGTGGTCACCGCCGATTCGCCGCTCACTGGGCTTTGGTTTGTGTCGTTTGTCCCGCAAATTGCGGGCTTTTAGTGCAACCCGGCTGCAACAACGCCGAACCGGAGCGTCGGGGGGCTGCGAACTTCCCGCGTGGCACGGTCGGCGGTCAGGGGGGCTCCGGCATTCGAGACGCTCGACGACGCCGTCTCGCTGCTCCGCGACGGCGGCAGGCGCGTCTCGCTCGCGCGACGGCAACTGCTCGAGGGACTGTTCGATGTCGACCGGCCGGTCACGGCCGAAGAGCTGGCGGCGGGGCTCGACGGGCGGATCCCGCCGTCGGACCTGGCGGTCGTCTACCGCAACCTCGAGACGCTCGAGGATCTCGGGCTCGTGTGCCACGTCCACCTCGGGCACGCGCCCGGCCGGTACGCGCTCGTGCGCGGCAAGCCCTGCGAGTATCTGGCGTGCGAACGGTGTGGAGTCGTGACCGAGATCGAGCCCGAGCGTCTCGATCTGGTCCGGGGGTTGATCGCCGATGAGTTCTCGTTCCGGGCCTCGTTCACGCACTTTCCGATCGGCGGGCTCTGTAGTCGCTGTGCGACGCTCGTCGAAGCGATGGAGCGCAGAACGTGAGAACGCGCCGGCGGTTCGCCTGGTCGACCGGCTTGACCCCAGCCGAATGGGCACGCCTGTCCGGTTTCGCAGGCGCCGTCGTCGCGTTGCACCTGATCGGGTGGGGGTTGTTCGTCTACTACTCGGGATCGAATCCCGCGTTGGCCGGCCTCGGGACGCTCGCGTACACCTTCGGCCTACGGCACGCGTTCGACGCCGATCACATCGCGGCGATCGACAATACGACGCGCAAGCTCCTGCAGGACGGCAAGCGCCCGCTCGGCGTCGGCTTCTTCTTCTCGCTCGGCCACTCGACGATCGTGCTCTCGCTCGTGACCGGGCTCGCCGTGGCGGCACAGACCGTCAACTCGAGGGTCCCGTCCTTCCAGCACTGGGGCGGCGCCGTCGGTACGGGCGTGTCGGGCACGTTCCTCTGGATCATCGGCGCGCTGAACCTCGTCGTGCTGCTCGATGTGATCCGCATCTTTCGGGAGATGCGCACGGGCACCTACGACCAGGAACGGCTCGAGCAGCGACTGCTCGAACGCGGCCTGATGAACCGGTTCTTCCTTGGCCGCATCTCGCAACGGATCAGATCGAGCTGGCAGATGTATCCGCTCGGCGTCCTCTTCGGGCTCGGGTTCGACACCGCGACCGAGGTCGGGCTGCTCGCGATCTCGGCCGGCGTTGCGACGAATCACGTGCCGTTCACGGCCGTGCTCGCACTGCCCATCCTCTTCGCGGCCGGCATGTCGCTCATGGACACCGCGGACGGCGCCTTCATGAGCCACGCCTACGGCTGGGCCTTCTCCAACCCGGTTCGCAAGGTCTACTACAACATCACCGTCACCACGCTCTCGGTGACGGTGGCGCTCGTGATCGGCACGATCGAGCTGCTTCAGGTGGTCGCGATCAGGTTCGAAGGCGGAGGAGGCTTCTGGGACTGGCTCGCGACCCTCGACTTCGGTCGCATCGGCTACGGGATCGTGGCCGCGTTCGTGCTGACCTGGTCGATCTCCGTGCTCGTGTGGAAGAAGGGCCGGATCGAGGAGCGCTGGAGCGAGATGCTCGAGCGTTAGCGGCGACGTCCCGGGCGCCACTAGGGGAGAATGCCCGGGTGCCGCGCTCGATCAAGCTCTCGGCGCTCGCGATCGCCTTCGCTGCCGGCCTGCTGCTTGCTGCCGCGGTCGCCGCGACCGGGAACGCGGCCGACACGACCTCGACCGAGACCTCGACGCAGGCGACGACGACGACCGAGGTGACGGTTCCGGTCACGACGACGCTGCAGATCACGACCACCCGGCCGGCGGTGACGATCACAAGGCCGTCGACCACGCCGACGACGACCTCGTCGTCGTCCTCGAGCAGCGGCACGGCGACCTGGGTGTGGGTGCTGCTCGGCATCCTCGCTGCGGCACTGATCGTGGTGATCGCACTTCTCGCGATGCGCGGCGGGCAGAAGAAGGTCCCGCCCGAGGAGCGGCGGCGGAGACTCGACGGCGCGGTCGGCACGTGGGCGGCGCAGGGCTGGGCGCTCGAGAGCCAGAGCGAGGATTCGGCCGTGCTCCGGCGCGGCGACGAGGTGATGCTCGTGAGCGTCGACGACGCCGGACACGTGAGCACGCGCCCGCTCGCCTCGTCGTAGCGCGACGGTCGTGGCGATCGACGTCGACGCGCTCAGCGTCGTCCGCGGCGGCACCGAGGTGCTGCACGGCATCTCGCTGACCGTCGCGACCGGTTCGGTGACCGGTCTGCTCGGGCCGAGCGGATGCGGCAAGAGCACGCTGATGCGCTCGATCGTCGGCGTACAGATCGTCGCCGGTGGAACGGTGACGGTCCTCGGCCTGTCGGCGGGCTCCCCAGAGCTCCGTCGCCGAATCGGCTACGTCACGCAGGCGCCCTCGGTGTACGGCGATCTCACGGTTCTCGAGAACCTCCGCTACTTCGCGCATGTCGTCGGAGCGGGGCGAGAACGAATCGGCGAGGTGCTCGACGCGGTCTCGTTGGCCGCCTTCTCCTCACGGCTGACATCGACGCTCTCCGGCGGCCAGCGTGCACGCGTCTCGCTCGCGAGCGCGCTGCTCGGCCGGCCTGACCTGCTCGTGCTCGACGAGCCGACGGTGGGGCTCGATCCCGTGCTGCGTGCGGAGCTCTGGCACACGTTCCACGAGCTCGCCGACGGCGGCGCCACGCTGCTCGTGTCGAGCCACGTGATGGACGAGGCCGGCGAGTGCGACGAGCTGCTCCTGATGCGCGACGGCACGCTGCTGCGGCAGACGACGCCGGCCGAGCTGCGGCTCAGCACCGGCCAAGCCGATCTCGCCAGGGCTTTCCTGGCCGTCATCGAAGGCTCGGAGCGAACGCCATGAGCGTCCGCGTAACGCTCGCGACCGCGCAGCGCGTGCTGTGGCAGATCCGCCACGACCCACGCACGATCGCGCTCCTCCTTGCCGTTCCGGCGCTCCTCCTCGTGCTCCTGCGTTACGTCTTCGACGGGCGCCAGGAGGTCTTCCAGTCGATCGGGGCGCCGCTCTGCGGGCTGTTCCCGTTCATCGTCATGTTCCTGGTCACATCGATCACGATGCTGCGCGAGCGCACGACCGGGACGCTCGAGCGCCTGATGACCCTCCCGCTCGCGAAGCTCGACCTGCTCGCGGGCTACGCAATCGCGTTCGGCCTGCTCGCAGCCGCGCAGGCCGTCGTCGTCTGCGTCGTCGGGTTCGTCTTCCTCGGTCTCGACGCTCCGCACGGGGCGTGGCTCGTCGCCATGCTGGCGATTTGCAACGCACTGCTCGGCATGGCGCTCGGCCTGTTCGTGAGCGCGTTCGCCGCGACCGAGTTTCAGGCGGTGCAGTTCATGCCTGCGCTGATCTTCCCGCAACTGCTGCTGTGCGGGCTCTTCGTCGCGCGCGCCGACATGGCGTCGGTGCTCTACGCGATCTCCTGGGCGTTGCCGCTGACCTACGCCTACGACGCGCTCGCGCGCGCGACATCGATCGAATCGCTCGGCGCGCGGCTCGCGCTCGACGTGCTCGTCGTTCTGGGCTGCACGCTCGGCGCACTCGGCCTCGGGGCGCTTACGCTCCGCCGTAGAACCGCGTAGCGGTCGAACAGCCGTCCACCGAAGGAGGAGTCATGGTTGCACGCGTCGCGAGCTTCGAGGGGATCGACATCGGGCAGGCTCAGCGGACGATGGACGAGGCCGAGGCGATCATCCGGCCGTTGATCGCAGGATTGGCCGGGTACCGCGGCCATCTGGAGCTCGTCTCCCAGGCCGGCGACGTCATCTCGATCACGCTGTTCGACTCGAGCGCAGACGCAGAGGCTGCCGAGGAGACGTTCGACGAGGAGCTGCCGCGGAAGCTCGGCGGCCTCTTCTCAGGTTGGTCGGGCCGCCGGACCGGCGTCGAGGTCTACGACGTCCTGGGCGAGGGTCGCGCTTGACCGGTCGGCGGCCGACTCCGCCGACCCGGCGATCCAGAGCGAGGCGACGAGGAACCAGGCGAGCTCGATCGCGAGAAAGAGCTTCTCGTAGAGACCGCCAAGGGAGTGCAGGCGGAGGTGGGCGCGCGCCAGGAGGACGATCGGCACCAGCGCGCCCCACGAAAGCACGGCGAGGGGAAGGATGGCGGGCTTCCAACGCAACTCGTTGCGGAGCGCCCGCGTGATCATGCGCGTGCCGACGATCACCGCGACGAACGCGATCCCGGCGAGCAAGAGGTGCACCCGTGCGCGGCCGTGGATCGTCGTGCCGACGGGATCATCGGGGAAGAAGGCGAGCAGCCCTGAGCCGACCGCCCAGACGGTTAGGAGGACGAGGCCGTTGCGAACGGTGGCGGCGCCGCGCTCGAAGCGCCAGATGGCCACCACCGCCGCGAGGCTGAGGGTGCAGCGAAGGAGGAAGTTGATGTCCATCAGCCACCCGTAGGCCCCTTTGCTGCCGTAGTCGCTCTCGGCGTTGTGGAGCACGCTCAGGTGCGGGCGCAGGAAGACGAGCGCGATGTCGATCGCGACGTAGACGACGACGCCGGCGATCGCGACCCGTGCGAGGGCGCGGGCGTTCTGCACTATTCCTCCTCGACGTCCTCGCGCTGGAGCTCGACGAGCGCGCCGAGCGCGGCGCGCGTTCGCGCGACTTCTTCCGCGCCGACCGCCGCCTCGAATGCCGCGTCGACGGCCTCGACCGCGCTGCGCATCTCCACCGCCGCGGCCATCCCGCGGTCGGTGAGCGCGATCGAGAGTCGCCGCCTGTCGTCCTCGTCGGGGATGCGCACGACGTAGCCGCGCGTGACGAGGGTGTCGACGAGCTGGCTCGCAGCCTGCTTCGAGACGGCCTGCGCCACCGCCACCTCGCGGAGGGGCGTGCCACCGGCCCGGGCGATTCCTCCGACGACCCTGGCTCCTGCGCGCGGCATGTCGTCGAAGCCGGCGGCCTCCAGCGCGCGCCGGATCGCCGAGCCGTACGTCCGCCTGGCCTCGGCGAGCAGCACCGGCAGGACGACCTCGTCGTACCGCTCGGGGTCGGTGCACGTCCGGAGAGTATCGTCAACGACCTTGACGGTCAAGGCCGTTGACCTTGCGTTGGATACGCTGCCCGACGCTCGGAGAGGTGTCCGAGCGGTCTAAGGAGCGCGATTGGAAATCGCGTACGTGTCGAAAGGTGCGTCGAGGGTTCAAATCCCTCCCTCTCCGCTCTCGCCCCGGGCGGGCTCGGACGTCGTCGCCCGAGCCTTCCCGGGGCGGCGTTTCGTTCGCGATCGAGGGTGCGTCAGTCGTGCACGCGCGCGATGACGTCCTCGCGCTTGAGCACCCGGACGCGGTGGGACGAGCGGGCGAGGCGGACCTCGTAACCGGCGTCGCGCGGGTACAGCACCTTGTCGCCGGGCTCGACGGCGGCGACGTCAGGCCCGACGGCAGCGACGATCCCGGTCCGGATCTGCGCCGCCTCGTTCACGGGGACGATCAGACCGCTCGCCGTCTCGCTGTCCTCGAGTGGCTGGACGACCAGGTGGTCGTCGAGCGGCTCTAGCGTCACGTCGGTCAGCGGGCCACGTTCCAACACGCGTTCACGATACTCGCTGGATGCGAATCGGCCGGCACGACGTCTCGGTCTCGAACCCGGAGAAGGCCTTCTTCCCCGCGCGGGGCCTGACGAAGCTCGATCTCGTCACGTACTACCTCGGGGTGGCCGAGCACGCGCTCCCGCACCTGCGGCGGCGGCCGTTCCACATGAAGCGGTATCCGAACGGCGTCGACGCCGACTTCTTCCATCAGAAGCGCGTGCCGGCGAACCATCCGGATTACGTCGACGACGTCTTCGTCCAGTTTCCGAGCGGCCATTCCACGGTGTTCGCGGTCGTCGACAACGCCGCCGCGCTGGCCTGGGTCGCGAACCTCGGGTGTATCGAGTTGCACACGTGGCACTCGCGTGTGGAGCAGATCGAGCGTCCCGACTATCTGCTGATCGACCTCGACCCGACGAGCGAGGGCCAGTGGCCGTTCGTGCGCGAGATCGCGCTGGTCGTCCGCGATGTGCTCGACGGGCTCGGGTTGCGGTCGTATCCGAAGACCTCCGGCGCGACCGGACTGCACGTGCTCGCGCCGATCCGGCCGGAGCTCGAGTTTCCGCACGTTCGACGCTTCGCCAAGGCGGTCGCCGAGGAGGTCGAGCGCCGCGTCGGCGACCAGCGGGTGGCAACGACGACCTGGCGCGTCGCGGATCGAGTCGGCGTGTTCGTCGACTTCGGTCAGAACGCGCGAGACCGCACGATCGCCTCGGCGTACTCGGTGCGGCCGACATCCGATGCGCGAGTGTCGGCGCCGCTGCGCTGGGACGAGGTCGCCGCCGTCGAGCCGGAGGCGTTCACGCTGGAGACGATGCCGGCGCGGGTCGAGTCGGCGGGAGACCCCATGCGCGGCATGTGGCGCAACCCACCGTCGCTGCGCAGGCGGTTCGAACGCCTCGGCCTCGAGCCGCCCGAGTAAAGGGCCGGTGCCAGGCGCCGCGGTTCGGCGCGGCCCGAAGTGCGATGAAAGCGTGACAATTCGTCCACAGGTATTGCGGCCGGCCGGCCGCGGTGCGAACGTCGAGTCGTACGACGTGCCGGGACGACGTCGGGAGGACGACCGGTTGCGAGCAGGGCACGACCCGCGTGCTTGCACGCGGCCGCTCGGCGGCGAGTGGGATGCTCGCCGCGGCCGCCGGAGGGAGGCGGACCTGGTGCCAGGCACCAGCCTCGCCTCGCCATGCCCATTTCGGACGGAGCCGGTCGACCTACGCGAACAGGGACTCGACGCCCACTGCATCCGGGTCGACGGGCGGGCGCAGTTCGCGCCACGTGCACGAGCGCGGGTCCTTGTCCTCGCGCCAGCGGATGAGCTTCGACCCGTGGCGAAAGCGGTTGCCCTGCACCTTGTCGTAACGCACCTCGACCACCAGCTCGGGCCTGAGCGCCGCCTCCTCCAGCTCGCCCGTCCCCCACCGATTCGGCTCCGAGAACCTGCGGTCGGGGGCATCGACGAGCAACGGCAGCACGCGCCGCGCGACGTCCTCACGCGTCCGCGCCGCGACTGCGCACGAGCCGACGTAGTCGAGCTCGCCGTCCTCGCCGTAGAGCCCGAGCAGCAGGGTCGCGATCTCGCGCGCGTCGCCCTTCCACCGCAAGCCGACGACGACGCAGTCCGCCGTCTTGTGCTCCTTCACCTTCACCATCCCGTCACGCGAGCCCGGGAGATACGGCGCCTCGAGGTGTTTCGCGACCACGCCGTCGAGGCCGAGCGCCTCGAACCGCTCGAGCCAGACCCGGGCGTCGCCGACGTCACGCGTCGCAGGCGACCGCCGGAACCCTTCGAGCCTTTCGACGCGCAACCGTCGCTCCGAAAGCGGCCGCCGCCACACCTCCTCGCCGTCCCACAGCAGTACGTCGAAGACGACGAACTCGGCTGGGATCTCTGCCGACAGGCGCCTGATCCGCGACTCGGCTGGATGCAGGCGCGTCTGCATCGCGTCGAAGTCGAGCGCGCCGTCGCGAGCGATCACGATCTCACCGTCGAGCGCCGAGTGCGGCGGCAGGAGCTCGCCGAGCGTCCGCAGCTCCGGGAAGTAACGCAGCAGCGGTCGCTCGTTCCGCGACCAGAGGTTCAGCTCGGCGTCGACGTTCTCGAGCACGCCGCGGAAGCCGTCCCACTTCGGCTCGTACTGCCAGCCGTCGCCGGTCGGCAGCTCGCGGACGAGCTGTGCCTCCATCGGCGGGAACGGAATCGTTGTCGCGGGCACCGAGACGAAGCGTAGGGTTCTCGCGATGGTCCGTGTTGCGATAACGGGGATCGGCTGCGTCACGCCGCTCGGCCTGGACGCGCCGACGACGTGGAAGGCGGCGTTGGCCGGCGAGAGCGGCATCGACTGGATCCAGGCCTTCGACACCGAGGGCCTCCCCGTTCGCGTCGCCGCCGAGGTGAAGGGATTCGACCCGGCGCAGGTCGTCTCGGCGAAAGACGCGCGGAAGCTCGAGCGGAACGTCCTGCTCGGCGTCGCGGCCGGCCGGGAGGCGCTCACCGACGCCGGGTTGAACGGCTACGACCCCACGCGGGTCGGCGTGATCTTCGGCTCTGCGATCGGCGGCGTGCCGGGCATCCTCGAACAGGCGGACACGCTGCGGGAGCGCGGCCCCGACCGTGTCTCGCCGAACTTCCTGCCGAACGTGCTCGTCGACTCGGTGTCGGGCCAGCTCGCGATCTCGCTCGGGCTCAAGGGCCCGAACTACGCGGTCGTGTCTGCGTGCGCGACCGGGTCGCATGCGATCGGCGAGGCCGCCGAGATGATCCGCCGCGGGGCAGCGGACGCCGTGCTGGCCGGCGGCACCGAGTCGTGCATGGTGCCGCTGATCCTCGCCGGCTTCACGGCGATGCGCGGGCTCGCTGTCGAGGACGAGCATCCGCCGCACGCCTCGCGTCCGTTCGACGCGACGCGCGCGGGATTCGTGATGGGAGAAGGCGCCGGAGCAGTGCTGCTCGAGCCGCTCGACAGCGCCGAACAGCGTGGGGCGCGCATCTATGCCGAGGTGCTCGGCTACGGAGCATCGAACGACGCACACCACATGGCGCAACCCGAGCCGGAGGCAACCGGAGTGGCGGCGATGATGACCGCCGCCCTCGACCGCGCAGGCGTCGACCGCGAACGGGTCGGCTACATCAACGCGCATGGGACGTCGACGCCTCAGGGCGACTCCGCCGAGACGCGCGCGATCAAGCAGGTGTTCGGCGACCACGCGTACCGCCTCGCGATCTCGTCGACGAAGTCGATGATGGGCCACACGTTCGGAGCGGCCGGCGCAATCGAGGCGATCCTGTCGGCACTCGCGCTGCACGACGGCGTCCTCCCGCCGACGATCAACTACCGCGAGCCGGACCCGGAGTGCGATCTCGACTACGTCCCGAACGAGGCCCGCCAGGCCCAGGTGGACGTCGCACTGTCGAACGCGATGGGGCTCGGCGGCCACAACGGCTGCGTGCTGCTCGGCCGCGTATGAAGGTCACCCTGGTCCGCCATGCGACGCTCCTCCTCGAGACGGACGCCGGGCGCATCCTCGTCGACCCGATGCTCGATCCGGCGGATGCGCGACCGCCGATCGAGGACACGCCGAACCCTCTACGCAACCCGCTCGTCGAGCTGCCGCTTCCCGCAGCCGCCGTCCTCGCCGGCGTCGACGGGGTGATCGTCACTCATCTGCACGAGGACCATTTCGACGAGACAGCCGCGCACCTGCTGCCGCACGACGTGCCGCTGCTGACGCAACCGGCGAGCCTCGACGAGCTCCGAGCCCGAGGCTTCACGGCCGCCACGGCAGACACCGATTCCTGGCTCGGTCTCGAGGTCGCTCGCACTTCCGGGCACCACGGAACCGGCGAGATCGGCGAGGAGCTCGGCCCCGTGTCCGGCTTCGTCCTCGGCGGGATCTACGTCGCCGGCGACACGATCTGGTGCGACGAGGTCGCACAGGCGCTCGTGCGTCACCGTCCGCGTGCGATCGTCGTCAACGGCGGCGGTGCCCGGTTCCTCGAGGGAGACCCGATCGTGATGACCGCGGCGGACGTGCGCGCGGTCCGCGACGCGACCGACGCAGCCGTGATCGTCGTCCACCTCGAGTCGATCAACCACTGCCTGGAGGGGCGCGACGTGTACCGGGCGATCGACGGGGTCGTCGTGCCGGACGACGGCCAGACGATCGAGGTCTAGCCTGTGAGATCTTCTTAGCCGGCGACGACCTCTGGCGTGAGCTCGTCGATCGATGCGAGCACCACGTCGGCGAGCGCGAGCACCTCGGCGTCGGGCGGGAAGTGAAGGTTCGGAATCGCGATCACGCGGAGCTCTGCCGCCTTCGCCGAACGGATGCCGTTGTGCGAGTCCTCGACGGCAGCTGCGCGCCGCCCCTCGACGCCGAGCTCGTCCAACGCCTTCAGGTAGACGTCCGGCGCCGGCTTGCCGCCGGCCACCTCCTCCGACGAGACCGCGACCCTGACGAGCGAAGCGAGCCCGGCCGCCTCGAGGACGAGGTCGATCAGCTCGCGATTCGACGACGAGGCGACGCCGACCGGCCATCGCGCTCCGATGCGCCGCACGGCCTCGACCGCACCCGGGATGAACGGCGGACCGTCCGCGTACCGGGCCAGCATGCGCTCGACGACCGCCGCGTTCGCCTCTTCGGGCGTCCCGGGCAGCCCGACGGTCTCGACGAGATACCTCGACCACTCGGGCGAGCTCATCCCCATCATCGCGCGCGTCGCCTCGGGCGGGAACAGTAGCCCGGCGTCGTGCACGAGCTCGACGCGCACCTCGTCCCACACCTGCTCGGAGTCGACGATGACACCGTCGAGATCGAAGACGACCGCGTCGATCACAGCGCGCGGTAACCGCGATGGACGTAGACGAGCGAGTCCGACGCCCTGCCGGGCTCGAGTGTCGAGGATCTCGCCGACGAAGAAGCTGTGGTCGCCGGTCGGGAAGAAGTCGACGGTGCGCGCGATGATCCAGCCGACCGCTCCGACGAGGAGGCGCGGATCGTCCTCCCGCACCTCGATCCCCTCCCACAGTGCGATCGGCGGAACGCTGCGGGCGAAGTGCTGGGCGAGGTGGTCCTGGTCGCCGGCGAGGATCGAGACCGCCCATTGGTCGGCGTGCCGGATCACCTCGTGCAGCGATGCGTCGAGCGCGATCGAGATGCCGATCAGGCGTGGTTCGAGCGAGAGCGAGATGAGCGACGACACCGTCAGCCCTGCGCGGCGCTCGTCGACCTCGGCGACGACGACCGACACGCCGGCGGGCCACCGCCGGAACAATGCTCGCTGCTCTGCGCCCTGCTCCTCGTCCACGGAGGACGAGACTAAAGCCTGGCGCCGCCGCTCCGTAGCTCGGCCTGCGGCCCGACGACGAGTGCGAGCGCATCGACGACGAGCGGGTCGAACTGCGACCCGGCGCACCGCCTGATCTCGCGAAAGGCGTCGTCGGCCGACTGCATGGTGCGATAGAGGCGGTCGGTGGTCATCGCCTCGTAGGCGTCGGCGACGAGCAGGATGCGCGATCCGATCGGGATCTCGTCGCCTGCGAGCCCGTCCGGGTAGCCCTGGCCGTCGTATCGCTCGTGGTGATGCAGCACCCACGTCGCGACCGGTTCGATGCGGAGCGAGGCCAGCATGCGGTATCCGACGAGTGGATGCTGCGCGATCGCCTTGTGCTCGGTTTCGGACAGTGGCCCCGGCTTCGACAGGATGTTCTCCGGTACCGCGACCTTCCCGAGGTCGTGGAGGAGCCCGGCGATGCGGAGCAGCTCCACCTCCTCCGCCGTGAGCCCGAGGCAGTCGCCGATTCGCGCTGAGAGCTCCCCCACGGCGTGCGAGTGCGTGCCGGTGTATGCATCGCGCACGTCGATGGCGCCCGCGAGCGACACGGCCGCCCGCAGCCGGGCACGGCGGTCGGCATCGTCCTCGCGCCGGGCGGTCAGATCGACGACGCCGTGGCGATACATCCGAACTGCCGCCTTGCCCTCTGCCTTCGCTGCATACAGTGCACTGTCGGCAGCACGCACCACGTCGGCACGCGCAAGTCCTGTCGACGGATACGTCGCGAGCCCGGCAGAGATCGTGATCGTCAGTCCGCTCTCGGTCTTGACGCGTCCGATTCGCGCTACCGCGCGCGTCGCGGCGTCAACGGCTTCCCTTTCCGTCGCCGTTCGCATGAACAGCGCGAACTCGTCGCCGCCGAGGCGGAACGCGGCGCCGGTCTCGTGCAGGCAGCGGCCGACGAGCGCGAGGATCCGATCGCCGACCGGATGACCATGTTGGTCGTTGATCGACTTGAACTCGTCGACGTCGAGGAGGCACAGGGTGAGCGGATCGCCGGTCTCGTCCGCATCGGTGAGGAATCGCTCGAGCTCCTGCTGGAAGTGACGATGATTGCCGAGACCGCTCAGCGGGTCGGTGAGCGCAAGCTCCATCGCCTCGAACGCGCGCAGGACCGAACGCTGGTAGAGCGAGATCGCGAGGAACGGACCGACGAGCGTCGCGGCCAGCACGGGCGAGCGCCCCCACAGCACGCAGAGCATGATCGTCACCGAGGTCATCGCCGCGAAGCCGACCACGGTGGCGTGAACGGTGTTCTTGGCGACGCTCCCGAGCCCCTCCCCCGTCGAGATGCTGACCGCCAGCGCAACGAGCACGACGTTGAGTGCGTAGAACGTCGCCGCCGCCATGGCCACCTGCAGCACGAACCAGCCGACGCGATCCGGTGTCCGAGACGTGCGCCGCGATCACGCCCGCTCCGGCCCCCGAGATCGCGTAGACGGCGGTGTTGTACGTCACCTTCAGCCACGGCCGGCGCTGCCAGAGCTCGATCCCACCCCGCGTGATCGCACCCAGCACGGCCGCGGCTGCCCAGCCGTAGAGGCAGCCGGTGGCGACGATGAAGACGGCGGCCAGCGAGATGCCCCCGGCGCGGACGCCGCGGATCGGGACGGGGAAGGCCTCGACGAACACGGCAGCGGCGAGCAGCGCCGCCAACCCGAGCCAGGTCGAGAGCGGAAGCTGCGCCGTTAGAAGCGTCAGCCCGGCGAGACCGACGAGCGCGAAGGCACCGGCGCTGACGAGCGTGAGATAGACGAACAGCCGCGGAGCGACCTTCGGCACCTCGACGTGACGCCGGCCCGCGCGCGGAAGAGTGGTTCCGGCCACGGTCCTGGACTTGGGAGGGCCTCTGCCTTCTACCGCAAGAAGACGGCCAGGCCCCAGTGAATGCCGGCCCCCAGCCCGGACAGGATGCCCGCGCCGAGCGCGAGCATCGTTGCGAGCACGCGCCGTCGATTCCAGTGAGCCATTGCAGTTCTCCTTCGCCGCGGATTCGAGACGTACGAAGTGTCGAGGGTGAGCAGTGGCCAACAACCCCCGGAAGAGGGATCCGGCAGGTGGCCGCTCAGTTGGGCTTGCACTGCTTGTCGTCGAGGCGCTGGATCGCGGTGTTCGCGAGCGCGTCGGCCGACTGGTTGTAGGCGCCCGGCGAGGCGCCTTCCCACATCACGTCCGGCGTGACGCCCGGCCCTTCGACCGTGGCGCGGTACTTCGTCCCCGTGCCGGCGGGATGCGACCCGTGCGGGTTGAAGCTGTAACAGAAGGCCCCGGTGCCGGTATGCGTCAGGAAGCTGTTCTCGCGATGCCAGCCGGTGCCGTACTGCGAGTCGAAGGTGTCGACGTAGACGTTGCGACCGAACGTGTCGAGCGGCTGCCCGCTCGACGTCGAACGGAAGCCGTACACCGCCGTGCCGCCGTACGTCAGCGTGCCGAAGAGATGGTCGAAGCGATGCCACGACCAGTCGGTATCGATGTCGAGCACCGGCAGCGCCCCCGTCCAGTGTGAGAGGCGAAGCTCCCACGCGCCCTGGATGCCCGTGGGCGTGACGCCGTAGTTCGGGAGCCCGCGCTGCCACGACTGCAGCGCCCAGTACGACCCGTCCGGCGCCTTGCAGGCGACGACCTGCCACGCGAGCGTCGGCCCGTCGTACGTGCCGCAGTCCGTGCCGAAGGTCTTCCAGTAGTCGCGGTGATACTTGCCCCAGCCGCCCGCATAGTCGAGGTGGAATGCAACCTGCTGGCGGGCCGGAGACGGGGCGATCGCGTTCAGCGCACCCCAGGCGAGGACGTGCTTGACGCGCCCGCCGGACGTGTAGGTGATGAGCGCCTCGCCCTTGTCGTTGACCGCGAGCGTGACGTCGTGGGCGTTGCGGTCGACCAGCTGCGACGCCTGAGCAGCCGTCGCCGACCCGAGCACGACGAGCAGCGAGAACACGAGAACGAGTGAACGACGCACCTGGTGGGGCTATCGACAGACCCTGTGTGACCCTTGGAGCGAGAAGCCCTCGTTCGCGGTACCCCATTTCGTGGATTTACACTCCCGCGACTCATGAACCGCCGCGAAGCGACCGAGCTGGCGATCACCGCGGTGCTCGTGGCGATCGCCGCGATCTGCCACTACGCGGGGCTCAACGAGGTGGCGACGTTCGGGCTCAGCGCCGTGGCCCTGGCTGCGCTCGCCCGCCTCGTCGGGCAAGCGACCGAGCAGCTCGGGGCGCGGCTCGGCTCGGGGAGCGCCGGGGTCGTCCAGTCCGCGCTCGGCAACCTGCCGGAGCTGTTCATCTCGCTGTTCGCCCTCCATGCGGGCCTGGTGACGGTCGTTCAGGCGGCTCTCGTCGGCTCGATCCTGGCGAACAGCGTGCTCGTGCTCGGGCTCGCGTTCATCGTCGGAGGGCTCCGCCACGGGATCCAGCGGTTCAGCTCGGACCGAGCCCGGACCATCTCCACGCTCACGCTGCTCGCGGCGGCGACGATGGCGATGCCGTCGCTGACGCACGCCCTGCACACATCCGCCGGCGCCCACGAGCACACCCTCTCGCTGTTCTGCGCGGCGGTGCTCTTGATCGTCTTCGGCGTCACCCTTCCCGCGTTCCTCAAGCCGACCGAGGGCGAAGAGCACGACCCGCCGCGGTGGAGCGTTCAGACGACGGCCGTCGTGCTCGGGTGCGCGGCCGTCGGAGCAGCGTTCACCTCGGCCTGGTTCGTCGACGCGCTGACGCCGGCGATCCACACGCTCCACATGAGCGAGGTCTTCGCCGGCCTCGTGATCGTCGCGATCGCCGGCAACGCGGTCGAGAACGTCGTGGGCGTGCAGCTCGCGGCACGCAACAAGCCCGACTTCGCGATCTCGGTGATCATCAGCTCGTCGCTGCAGGTCGCGCTCGCGCTCACGCCGGCGCTCGTCTTCATCTCACTCGCGTTCTCGACTCACCTCACGCTCGTCTTCCCGCCGCTGCTCGCCTTCGTGCTCCTGATCAGCGCGGTCCTCGGCGCGCTCGTGGTCAACGACGGCGAGTCGACGTGGCAGGAAGGGGTGATCCTCGTCGGCTTCTACTGCGTGATTGCGACCAGCTTCTGGTGGGGCGCGTAAACATCTAGAGCCTGGAGACGCTGGCGTCCGTCGAGACGGATCAGATCCTGGGGCGCGAGCTCGATCTGCAGGCCGCGGCGGCCCGCGCTGACCAGGATCGTCTCCCATTCGAGGGCCGAGGCGTCGACCGTCGTCGGGAGGCGCCGTCGCTGACCGAGCGGGCTGATGCCTCCGACGACGTAACCGGTCGCACGCTCGGCGGCGGCTCTCTCAGCCAGCATCGCCCGCTTGCCGACCGATCGCAGATCGAGCTGCCGGTCGGCAGGCAGCACGAAGGCCCGCAGCGAACCGTCGGCGTCGACGACGAGCGTCTTGAACAGCCGGGCAGGCGGCTGGCCGAGCGCGGCCGCGACCGCAACCGCGTAGTCGCCGTCACCCACCTCGACTCCGTCGTACTCGTGCAGGTGGAAGACAACCCCTGCGCGCTTCGCCGCTTCGACGGCAGGAGTCATTCCCCGAGCTCCTCGGCGAGGAGCGAAAGCGCGAACATCCGCCAGGCGAGCTCGACGTCGGCTGCGAGGAACAGCGCGCCCTCCCGCACCCTCGGCAGGTCGCGCACGCGAACGACGAGCGCATCGATGGCGCCCCGCAGCTGGGCGATCCGGTCGGCGTCGTGCAGGTCCGCGGCGAGCGCCTTCACCGCCCGGTCGTCGACTCCGAGCTCGCGATGCGGGTCTCCTCCCGCCGCGAGCAGAAGGAATGCGCGGCGGCGCGCGGCGTTCAACTCCTCGTCGTCGAGAGCAACACGGTCGCCCGCCATGTACGCGAGCACCGGAAGCGGGTCGCCGAGCTCGCCTGCATCGAGGCGGCGCAGCAGGTCGTCGACGGCGTCCATCGGACTAGCATGATCGTATGGACGATGTTCTCGAGCGGGCCGAGCAGTGGCGTGCCGAGGGCGAGCAGGTCGCGCTCGCCACGGTGATCGGCACCAGAAGGAGCGCGCCACGGCCGCTCGGCTCGAAGCTCGCGATCACCGGGTCGGGCCGGATCTATGGCTCGGTCTCCGGCGGCTGCGTCGAGGCCGACGTCGCGGAGCGCGCACAGCCGGTTCTGGAGGGCGACGCGCCGTACGTCATCTCGTACGGCATCGCCGACGATGAGGCGTGGACGGTGGGACTGCCGTGCGGTGGTGAGATCGACGTGTTCGTCGAGCGGTTCGCCGGCGCACCGCCCATCGAGCGCGGCACCAGTTACGTCGTCGTCGCCGGTGGCAACGTCGGCGAGCGCTGGCACGACGAGACGCGCTCGTCGACACACCTGCGCGAGGAGGAGTCACGGAGCGTGTTCGTCGAGTCGGTTGCACCGCCGCCGCGGCTGATCGCCGTCGGCGCGGGCGACATCGCCGAGGCGATGTGCGCGCTGGCGCGGCCGCTGGGCTGGCACACGGTCGTGGTCGACCCGAGGGCCGGCCTCGCCACGCGTGAGCGGGTACCGAGCGCCGATGAGATCGTCGTCGAGTGGCCCGACAAGATGGAGGTCGACGAGGACACGGCGGTCGTCTCGCTCGTGCACGAAGAGCGACTCGACCTGCCGGCGTTGCGCCGCGGCGTCGAGGGCGGAGCGTTCTACGTCGGTGCGCTCGGGTCACGTCGAGCGCAGGAGAAGCGCCGCGAGAAGCTCGGCGACCTCGCGGATGCGATCCACGGGCCCGTGGGGCTCAAGCTGGGCGGCGAGACGGCCGCCGAGATCGCGCTCGAGATCATGGCCGAGCTACTGGCGTCGCGGAAGAACGGCGCCGGCGCCTGATACGAACACCAGCACGGTCCCGACCACGAAGAGCGTCCAGTTCTGAGTCGGGCTCGTGCCGAGCCGGCCGGTGACCCCGACGAACCAGATCGCAAGAACGGCCGTCCCCGCGGAGCTCGTCAATACCCGGAGCGTCACTTCCGCACGAACGAGAGCTGCCGCGCCGGGCACCGTTCCCTTGATCGTCGCCGCGCCGACGATTTCGACGCGCACACGCCGTGCGCTGCCGGGCACCCGCTGCAAGTGGACGAGGTAACGGCGCCCCTCGGGATCGGTGCCACGCAGCCACGCCGTCGCTCCGTCGGAGCGCATGCCGAGCGCACCGATCGCAACCGCCCGATGCAGCCCCGGCCCGCGGATCGTGAGGTCGCCCTTCACCGGTCCGCCGTCGGACGCCGCTGAGATCAGCAGCGAGTGCCGGTCCGGAAGCGCGAGGGCGCCGTTCGACGTCACCGTTCCGGGTGAGTTGACGGCGACGACGTTGACGTGGATCCCCGAGCCGAGGTAGTGCGCATCACCGTGGTAGCGGACGGCGATCCGGCTCAGGCCGAGCCCGAGCGGTGGGCTCGGCGCGACCTGGGCGATCCCTGCGCGGTTCGTCGTCGTGCGGTAGGTCGTCTTCCCGACCGTGAAGAAGACGTGACGGCCACCGAGGACGACCTTGCTGGCGTGCACCCCGACCGAAACCCGTGCACGGAGACGGAGGAACCCGAACGGTTCACGCCTGGCGCCGATATAGGTGACCTTCGTGACGGCTCGCCTGGGAGGCGCCCCGGTCGTCGGTGTCGGAGCGGCCGGCACGGTCAGCGCCGTGGTCGGGACGATCTTCGGCGCGGTGACGAGCGGCGCACCGCTCACGAGACCGCAGTTGACTGTGCCGGCGTTCACCTGCGCGACGGCGGCCTTGAAAGCGTCGTACGAGCCCTTCCGCGTCCCGTCGACCCAGAGCAGTCCCGACTGCCATCCGCCGAGTGACGCCTCGTCCTCCAGCATGAAGTTGAAGTCCGCCGCGACGTACGGCTGGCAGTAGGTCATCTCGAGCTCGTCGGTCAGCTGGGTCGCCTGGTCCGGTGCCGGGCTCGCGTCCGGCGGGCCCACAGCGGGAGGCTCGGGCGACACGACGTCGGGGACCGCTCCGGGCCAGTCCTCGGTGCCGAAGTAGAGCCCGCTCTTCGACGACGGGGATCGTCGTCTGGTAGCCGGTCTCCAGGTACCAGATCGGCACGCCGTCCTGGGGCAGCTTCTGGGCGGTTCCTCCGAACGCCTGCTGGAGGACCGACAACAACCGGTCGAGATCGCCGAGCGAGATGATCGTGGGGTCCGAATGCACGATCCAGGGTCGCTCGTTCGAGCTCGTCGGGTACGGGTGGTGGCCGAACGTGTCGAACAGCGGAGCGGTGCGCCCGCTCGCGCGGTACGCCGCACCCATGTCCTGGATGAAGGTCGTGGGCGAGTGCGAGATGTTCGAGAAGGCATTGGGATTGTCGTTGCCCCACACCGAGGTCGCCGGTCCGATCACGTTGATCGAGGGACGCAGCGCGTGCAACGTGTCGTAACAGTCGGCGACCAGCGCCTCGTACTGCTCGGGAGCACTTTGCCCGGGCGGCGCGAACTGCGGACGCCAGAAACCGCTCAGGTTCGGCTCATTCCAGATCACGACGTCGTTGATGCTCGGAAACAACGTCACGGCGTTGGCGAGGTAGGAGCAGTAAGCGCCGCGGGCGGCGTCGTCGAGCGGCGGGTTCCCCTGGTTGAACACGGCGAGCACCACGCGCAGGCCCCGCGCGCCCGCGACGACCCGTCCGAGCGCCGCCCGATCCGAGGTCGACAGCGATCGCTCACCACCCGACCAGTTCAACGCCACGCGCACCGCACGCAGACCGAGATCGTTCGCGGTCGCGGCCATCGGGGCCGTGTTCCATTCGAACGAATCGTCCGAAACGCCGACGAACATCCCCGGTTCGGCTCTCGCAACTGGCGCCGCGACCAGCAACACACCCGACGCGAGGACGATCAAAACAGACCACCTCATGTCTGGGCGGGACCGTAGCAACCCTTGGGCGACCGTGCGGCGGCCAAGCCGTGAATGTCTGGTGACGGCGGAAAGCCGGCTACTCGGCTTCGTGCACCTGCTCGACCCACTTGCGGTGGTGTCGGAGCGCCCAGTCCTCGTCGACCCAGCCTCTCGTCATCCCACTCAGTGCATGCCTCGTCTTCGGATAGATGAGTGACAGATAGAGATGCCCGATGAACAGGAAGAACGAGACGTACATCAGCCAGTCGTGAACGAGCAAGGCGTTCGCGAGCCGAAAACGTGTGTCGCGCTCGCCGTACCAGAGGAAGAAACCGGAGATCGCGAACAGCACCGCGAACGCAGCGGTGAAGATCGCGTTGAGCTTCTGCCCGGCGTTCAGCCATCCCTGAGGCGCCCGCCGGCCGCGAAGCCAGGCGCGATCGTCGGCGTCGAAGCGGTCGATCTCACGCGCGGCGCGAGCGAGCTCACGCCGGTTGCCGAAGATGACGACGAGCGTCAGCGCGGCGATCCACGCCACGGCCGTGTAGATGTGGATCGCCTTCAGCAGCGGACGACGGTTCACGGCCTCCGAGAGGCTCGGCAGGTAGAGGCACAGCCCCGACCCGAGCAGGATCAGGAACGCCGAGGCGTGCACCCAGTGGACGACCCGTAGCGTCCGCCCGAAGCGCGGCACGCGGCGTGTCTCAGCTGCCATAGCCGTTCGAGCGCCCGACCCACGCATTCTGGTCGTACCCGTGCTGCTCCCAGAACCCCTCCGGCTGCTCGGCGACGAGCTCCATGCGGGTGAGCCACTTGACGCCCTTGTAGCCGTACATCTCGGGGATCACGACCCGGGCCGGAGCGCCATGCGGACGGGACAGCGGCTTGCCGTCGAGGTCGAGCGCGAGCATCACGTTCGGCAACCGCGCCTGTGCGAGCGTCAGCGAGTCCTCGTACGGCACTTCGAGCGAGACGAACTTGATCGCGGTCGCCTGCGGCAGCGGCTCGGCTGTCGCAAGGAGATCGTCGAACCGCACGCCGGCCCAGCGGACGTTCGGCACGGTCCATCCGGTCACGCAATGGAACGTCGAGACCTGCTCTGCGCGCGGCAGTGCGCGAACCTGGTCGTAGGTGAGGCTGACCGGGGTGCGCACGAGGCCTCCGATCTCGAGCCGCCACGCGCTCTCGTCGAAGATCGGCATCGACCCGGAGATCGTGTAGATCCGCCAGCCGCCGATCGGAAAGAGGTTCCCGAGGAGCTGCGAGAACGCAGAGGTGAACGGCGCGACCGGGCCGGCCGCCCAGCCTGCCCAACGAAACGACGTGATGCCCCCTGCGAGCAGGAGCAGAAATGCGCGCCGCCCGTAAGGGCGTCCGGTATCGGGCACATCGCTCAGCGGGGCACCTCGTCCTGTAGACACGCGGGTCTCTCCCAACGTTACGCCGCCGGACGGCCCGTAGATTTAAGGCGCGGTTACTGGCCGGGCGTGGTGACCGTGACCGTGACGGGCGGGCTCTTCTCGACGACCGTGATCACGCGCCACTGGACGGTCGTGGTGACCCTGGTCGTGGTCACAACCTGCGTGTCGGTGACCGTGCGGGCCGGCGCGGTGACGACGTGCGTCACGTACGCCGGAACGGTCAGGGTGCTCGTGCCGTAGGTGGTTTCCGTCCGGACGAGCGTGGACGCGGGAGTCGACTTCTTGCGGGTCACGTAGACGCGCTTCACGACCGGCACGCGCGTCGTGACGGGCTTCTCAGGGTCGCGAACCGTGACGCGTTCGTCGACGGTCCGGACCAACTCGGCCTGCGTCTTCGTCTGCTCGACGCCGGCGCTCGCGCTCGAAAGGTTGTCCGCCAGGAGCCAACCGCCCACCATGAGACCGCCGAGGCCGAGGACGACGATCGCCGCTTTCTCCTCGAAGGGAACCCGTTCACGCCACCACGAGGCCCAGGAAGCCGGTTGCCTTAGACGTCCGTTCATTGCCGCACGAGGGCTGCGACTCTAATGCCGGGTCGGGATCGGACGCGACCGGCGATCTCGCTCGTTGCGGCATTTCGATCGAGGACCGGCGCCGATCCCGTCGAACTCGGCTGGATCCGGGCGTTCGTCGTCTTTTCGGCCTGCTTCGCCGGCCTCCTGGTCGGCGGACCCTGGGTCGCCGCCGCGGCTTCGGCGGTCGCACCCTTTGCACTGGGCGCGGTGCGCTCCCTGCGGTCCCCCTGACCGCTCCCGCGCTCCGATCCCTTTCGTAGTATCCCCCGCGGCGAAGCACGACCCCCACAACGGAACGCGGGGTGGGTCACGGCGAAGTGCACCAGCAAGGCGAATGCGGCACGAAGCGGTCCAGGTTGACGGCGGGCCGCAGCTTGCGCGTGCTCGGGTTCACTACGCTCGGGATCGCTCGGTGCCTCGCGCTCATCGCTGCTCCGGCCGCTGCGAGCGCGTCGCAGCGGAAGCATCGATACCGCCGTTCCTCTTCGTGTGCATCCAGAGCACCGGCTCGAACGAGAGCGTCGGCGACCTCAACGTCCGCCTGGGCTTCTGCAAGGCCGGCAAGGGTCACATCTACAAGATCCCACTCACGGCCTCGACCGCTCCCCCAGGCCCGAAAGGGCCGACGGGGGCAGCCGGCACGACGGGGCCCGCAGGGCCGACCGGGCCGCAGGGCCCACAGGGAGCTCAGGGGCCGCCTGGGTCGGGTAGCGGAACGCCCGGGCCGACGGGCGCGATCGGGCCTGCCGGCCCGAAGGGCGCAACCGGTGCCGCAGGCCCGACCGGAACCGCAGGGGCGCAGGGTGCAACGGGCGCCGCCGGTGGGAAGGGCGCGACCGGTGCGATCGGCCCGCAAGGACCTGCAGGCGCCAAGGGGGCAACCGGCGCCCAAGGGCCGCAGGGCATCCAGGGGCCACAGGGGATCCAGGGCGTCGAAGGCACGACCGGCGCAACTGGTGCGACCGGTGCGCAAGGACCGGCCGGAGCGAAGGGCGCAACCGGTGCCCAGGGAACCGCAGGCGCGAAGGGCGTCACCGGAGCCCAGGGACCACAGGGGATCCAGGGCGCGAAAGGCGCCAGCGGAGCGACCGGCGCGCAGGGACCGGCCGGCGCCAAGGGCACCACCGGCGCACAAGGCGCCACAGGCGGGAAGGGCGCAACCGGAGCGACCGGCGCCGAGGGCGTGACCGGCGTGAAGGGCGCAACCGGAGCCCAGGGCCCGCAGGGGCCGCAGGGGATCAAGGGCGCGACCGGAACGCAAGGGGCTCAGGGCGTGACAGGCGCCACCGGTGCGCAAGGACCGGCCGGCGCCAAGGGTGCAACCGGCGCGACCGGGCCCGCCGGCGCGAAGGGGCCGACCGGGACGCAGGGCCCACAGGGGATTCAGGGAGCGAAGGGGACGACCGGCGCGCAAGGATCAGCGGGTGTGAAGGGCGTGACCGGGGCCAAGGGCGCCACGGGCACGGCGGGCGCCAAGGGCACGACTGGTGCGAAGGGTGCGACGGGCTCGACCGGCGGACAGGGACCAGCGGGTGTGAAGGGCGCGACCGGCGCCAAGGGCACGACTGGTGCGAAGGGCGCGACGGGCTCGACCGGCGCACAGGGGCCACCGGGTGTGAAGGGTGTGACCGGAGCAAAGGGCGCAACTGGCACGGCGGGTGCCAAGGGCGCGACCGGCACAGCCGGGTCGGCCGGCGCCAAGGGCGCAACCGGCGCCAAGGGAGCGACCGGATCGGCGGGAGCCAAAGGCCCGACCGGGACGCAGGGCCCGAAGGGCGTGACCGGCGCCAAGGGTGCAACCGGAGCCAAGGGCCCGACCGGCACGACCGGCAACAAGGGACCGACCGGTACGCAAGGCCCGAAGGGCGTGACCGGAGCAAAGGGTGCGACGGGAGCCAAAGGCCCGACGGGCGCCAAAGGCCCGACAGGGCCGGGCAACCCGACCATAGTCACGGGAACAGCGGTGGTCAGCGCCGGTAACGCAGGCGCCGGCACGAATGTCACTGCGACTGCGACGTGCACGACCGGAAAAGCAGTGGGCGGCGGGGCGACCGTCACGTCCGGGCAGCCGCAGCACGTGGCGGTGCAGCAGTCGTACCCGAGCGGGACGACCGTCTGGACCGCAGTAGGCGGCGTCGTCACTGCGCTGACCGCGAACAACACGATGACGGTCCGCGCCTACGTGATCTGCCAATAGCTCAGCCGCGCAGCGCCTCGACCCAGTCCAGGCTCTTCCCACACAGCGACCGGGCGCTCGTCGGAGGGACATAGGTGATCGGGCTGTCCTGGGTGGCTGCGCTGAGCACGATCGGGCCGACGCCGAACGGCGGGATGCCGCCGGACCCCGGCCGCCAACTCGGCCCCTCGTAGGTGAAGCGAAGCGTGTGGCGGCCGCGCCCGACCCGGGCAGCACCGAGGTACGTGAACGTGTCGGGCCAGTTGAGCGAGTCGCGCGCCGAGCCGACGCGGTCTCCGTCGATGTCGATCGCGACCCCGGACTTGAAGGAGCCGCCGACCCAGACGCCGTAGCTCGCAGCGGCCGGAGCGACAAAGCTCGAGGTCACCGAGTAGGGCTCCGTCAGATAGAGCGCCTGCGGCGACTCGCCGTAGGCGCCGAACGAGGACCGGAAGCCCGACGCGCCCGTTCGCCTGAATCACGATCGCCGGCGGGCGCTCCACCGCCGCGACCTGTCCGTGATCGGCCGCCGCCAGGCGTGCCAGGCGGAGAATGCTGCTGCAGGGAGCCACTCCGGCCGGCTGCAGACGACTCCCCAGCGGGAGGTGCTCCGCGATCGTGCCGGCGTATGCCGGCCGCTGCCACACCTGGTAGTAGCGACCCGTCCAGATTGGCACGTAGACCGATGGTGGCCGACTCGCCGCGCCGGAGCGTCGCAGCACGAGCGTGCGGTAGGGCAGGACCGAGGACAGTTTCAGCTCATCGAGATCCGGCGAGCTCCCCGTCGGTGCCATGCCGCCGGTGCGCAGGTAGACGGGTCGCCGCCGAAGCTCGGAAGCGGCCTCGGTCGCCATGCCGCGCAGGAAGTGGCGCGCACCGTAGGGCTCGTACTCGCCGATCAGCGTCGGGCCCTGACCGCTGAAGCGCTGCCCGATGGTCGAAAGCTCCGCCAGCCTCGGGCTCGGCGCGAGATCGACGTCCCGGTATTGCAAGACGTTCGACCACACGAGCGCGATGAGCAGGATCGCGCCTCCCGCCACCGCTTCGACTCGGTGCCCACTCTCGTAGACGGCGGCCGCGCCGGCGAACGCGACGGCAAGCACGATCGGAGAGGCGGACGCCAACGCCTTGCCGCCGATCCACGGCGAGCCAAACCCGACGTAGACGACACAGGCGAAGGCAGCCGTGCCGAGTGCGAGGGGCAGCTCGGACGTTCGCCGACGGACCGCGACCACGATCGCGAACACTCCTGCGACCGCGACGAGCGCGACGATGACCCGGGTGGCATCGAGGTTCTGCGGTGCGACCCGGAAGTCGCCGCTCGGCCAGATGCCGAAGACCTGCAGCCAGCTCAGCCGGCCGAGCAGGTTCCCGAGCTCATCGGAGCTCGTGAAGCTGCCCGACTTCCCGAGCCACCGGACCGCGACCCAGAGCGTCGGGAGCGAGAGCAGCACGGTGGCTGCCCCGAGCACGAGGACGAATCGACCGGTGCCGGCCCATCCCCGTGACCGCCAGAGGAACGCGACCAGCACCGCGGCGGGAGGCAGGATCCACGCCGCCCCGCCCACGCTGAGGACGCCGAGCAGCGCCGAGAAGCCGATCGCCAGCGGCAAAGTGGCTCGCGCGCCGACGCCCTCGCGGGCGGCGAGCACAACGAGCGCAGCGACTAGCACCACGAGAACGGCTGTCGCGAGCTCCTTCACACCTCCCCAGAGCGCGTAGCCGTACAAGAGCGCCGCCTGCCCGCCGCCGAACGCGACAAGTGCCCGCAACCGCGGCGAGGCGATCAGCCCGACCGTCAGCTGATAGAGGCCGCACGCGAGGAGGGCCGCCATCACGGTCAGATACGGCTGCCACAGCCAGGCGGCGTCCTGGGCGACGAGCGCTCGTCCGACCCCGAGCGGGAGCAGCGAACCGAGCGGATACCCGTAGGCGAGGCTCGTCGAGAGCGTCGCCTCGAACGTCGAGGGCGGCAGCCCGGCCGTGTTGTAGCCGTGCTGCATCGCGCGATCGAGCATCGCGAGGTACGTGGCCGTGTCGTCGAGCTTGATGTAGCCACCGAACGTCGCGCGACCCGACACCACGAACGGCGCAGCGAAGACTGCGAAGACACCCGCTGCCGCCGCGACCCACCACCCACCGAGGCGGCGTTTCCAGGGAAGCGACAGGCCGAGCCCGGCGACAGCGAGCGCGACGACGAGTGGCGTCGCGAGCGGTGCCGTCCGCCCGCCGATGATCGCGAATTGCGCGCTCACGATCATGAGCGCGAACCCGAGCGGCAGAAGGAGCGGCGACGGCAGCTCGACGCCGGCAACGCGTTCGACGAGCAGGCCGCAGCCGAGCGTCAGAACACCGAGGACGAGCGGGAAGACGAGCCAGGCGATCCAGATCGTCATCGAGCGTGCGCGGCCCGCGAGCTCAACCGACGGGAACGACGCGCCCGGCGGTCACGAGCCCGCGGGCGGCGCCTGGTGCCGGGTCGTACACCTCGATCTGTAGGTCGGTTCCGGGGTAGGCGACGTAGACGTTCGTCGGGCGCGCCCTGCTGTAGAAGGCGACGCCGCCGCTTCCGGGGTCGACCGAGACCGAGGTCGACGCCTTCGACAGCTCCTCGGTCAGCGCGAACGCGCCCTTCACCGGATACGTGCCGACGGTCAGGTACGGCAGGCCGGTCCCGATCGCGGCACCCGGAGGCAGGTAGCGGACGAAGACGTGGCCGCCCGGCGCGCGCGTGAGCTCGTACGTGACCGCCGAGCGGGGCCCCGCCCAGTAGATCGGATGGCGGAGGGTCGCCGAGAGCGCCGTCAGCTGGCCCAGGCTGGCCGCCGACGCGGCGATGCCCGACCCGCTCGCGGTCGACACCGGAGCGATCCGTCCGGCGACGACGAGGCTGCGGGCGTCGGCCGCCACGGGATCGTAGACCTCGACCTGCTCGTTCGTGTTCGGGAAGGCGAGGTAGACGTTCGTGGGCGAGCTAGCGTCGTAGAAGCCGACGGCGCCTCCGGGAACGGCGACGCGAACCGCTCCGCTCCGACTCGCCAGCGCGCTCGTGATCGCGAAGGCGTTTGCGACCCGATAGCTGCCGACGGTCAGGTAGGGCTGGTCCGCGCCGACCGCCACTCCGTGCGGCAGGTAGCGGACGAAGACCCGGCCGTCGGCCGTCCTCGTCAACTCGTAGGTGAAGTTCGCGCGGGGTCCCGCCCAGTAGATCGGCGATCGCGACGTCCGCGCGAGGGCACCCAGAACGGCCGGCGAGACGGGCACGGCACCCGCCCGCACCGAGGCCGTTCTCGTCGGGGAGCTGCCGTTTCCGCGGACGAGCAGCCAGACGACGAAAGCTGCCACCAGGGCGACGGCGACGACGGCTCCGATCCGGAACTCCGGACGACCGATGAGCCGCCCCGGCTTCTGCGCACGCGACGTCGACTCGGCGGTCACCCGCCCCATCATCTCATCAAACCTGCCTCGCCAACCCGGCCGTGATCGCTACGCCTTTGTAGCCGTTTCGTCCCCAACCGGTAACCCACCGGTGCAACGCCCGTTGGAAGACTCGTCCGCGGTCGTCCATCGAGAGAGGAAGGGGAACCATGTTGCGCACACGCGTACGCGTTGCCGTGCTCGCGTTCGGAGCTCTCGCTGCCGTCGCCGCCGTGATCGGCGTATCGGCATCGTCGGGCCGAAGCGGCGGGATCAAGACCGCGACGCCGATCGAGCATCTCGTCGTGATCTTTCAGGAAAACGTCTCGTTCGACCACTATTTCGGCACATATCCGGAGGCGGCGAACACCGACGGGTCGCCCTTCGCAGCGGTCCCGGGAACGCCGGCCGTGAACGGTCTCTCGACCGCGCTGCTCGAGCACAACCCGAACCTCGCGCCGCCGAAGCGGCTCGACTCGAGCCCGAGCGGCCTCCCGGGCGATCCGGGCGGGCAGATCACCTGCGACCAGGATCACAACTACAGCGACGAGCAGCAGTCGTTCGACGGCGGGACGATGGATCAGTTCGTCCAGAGCGTCGGCACCGACGGCGGGACGCATGCTCCAGGCGCTGGCACGACCTCGGGCGGACCGCTCTGCGACCCGAAGATCGTCATGGACTACTACGACGGCAACACCGTCACGGCGCTCTGGAACTACGCCCAGCACTTCGCCATGAGCGACAACTCGTTCGGGACGACCTTCGGGCCTTCGGCCCCGGGGCGATCAACGTCGCCTCCGGCAACACCGGCGGCGTCGACACCGGCGCACGAGGTGAACAATCCGTCGATCGCCACCTCGACCGCGCCGGACGCCGACATCACACCCGACGGGCTCGGTGGCTTCTCGCTCACGAGCGACGCCCAGCCCTACTGGGACGACTGCTCGACCCGCGACGCCGTCGCGCTCAACGGCACGAACATCGGCGACGAACTGAATGCTGCCGGGCTCTCCTGGGGCTGGTTCCAGGGCGGCTTCGCGCCGACCGACGACCTTCGACGCCGCAGCGGCTGCGACCGGTCACACGGACCAGTCGACGGCCACCTTCATCCCGGACGAGTTCTCGGGCTCGTTCACCGGCAAGGTCGTTCCGACCGGCGCGTCCAACCAGGCATTCTGCGACGCCGTGCATCCGGTCGGCGTCGCGCTGGGCGAGACGGCCGCAACGCACAGTTCGGCTTCAAGGACGACTACATCGCCCATCACGAGCCGTTCCAGTACTACGCCACCACCGCCAACCCGCATCATCTCGCCCCGGCGAGCCTGGCGAGCATCGGAACGGACACGCAGCACTTCGTCGGAGGCGTGCCGCAGTTCGACACCGCGAACCACAACTACGACACGAGCGACTTCGACCAGCCTGGTCGCCGCGATCACTGCCGGCAAGCTTCCTCGTCGGCGCTGCCGGCGGTCACGTACCTGAAGGCGCCGGGCTATGAGGATGGGCACGCCGCCTACTCCGACCCCGCCGATGAGCAGTCGTTCCTCGTCCGCGAGATCAACGCGTTCGAGAAGACGCCCGGACTGGTCGACCACCGCGGTGGTCGTCAACTACGACGACTCGGACGGCTGGTACGACCACGTCTACAGCGGGGTCACCAACGGCTCGCTCTCGCCGGCGGACAACCTGACGAACACCGCCAAGGGAACGATCAACTCCACGAACCCGACGTCTCAACAGTGCGGTTCCAAGCCGCAGGCACGGCGCCGCTCGCCGGCGAGCAAGGCCGCTGCGGGTTGGGGCCGCGCCTGCCGCTGCTGCTGATCTCGCCGTGCTCGCAAACAGAACGCCGTCGACAGCGACCTGAGCGACCAGTCCTCGATCCTCAACTTCATCGAGTACAACTGGCATCTGCCTCCGATCCCGGGATCCTTCGACCAGGCCCTGAAGAACGCCGACAAGAACGAGGGCATCCCGTTCGACCTGGCCGGGCTCTTCGACTTCCGCTGCAACGACGCCGGCCGTCACGCTCGACCCGGCGACCGGGCAGATCGACCTGAGAGTGCGAATCTCTCGAATGCAACCTCGCACGGCCGACTTCTCGGGCGCGCTGATGACGAACGCCGACCTCTCGAGCTCGCTCCTCGGCGAAGCGTTCCTCGAGGACGCCGACCTCCAAGGTGCGGACCTTCGGAAGGCAACCAAAGCGGAGCCGACTTCACGAACGCCAACCTGCAGGGTGCGACCTTCTTCGGGAGCAGCCTGAACGGAGCGATCTTCAGGCACGCGAACCTGGCCGGCGCGCACGTCAAGGGCGCGACCTCTCGACCGTGTGGTCGGACACGAACTGCCCCGACGGCACGAACTGCACGCCGACGGCGGCACCTGCGTTCACCACCTCTGAGCGACGACAGCGGGTGGGCGGCGTACGCCGCCCACCCGTGCGCAAATCGCTACGGGGCCGAGTGGGCCGAGATCGAGCCGGCCGGTGCGGACCGGTCGAACTGGCGCAGCAGGAGCTCGATCTGCTCGGTGCAGTCAGGCCGGCCGCACTCGCACATGAACTCGAGCGGCAGGTCGGCGTCCACTTCGTGACGGACCGCCATGTCGTACGTCGTCTCGTTCACCACCCGGCGAACGCGGATGACGCGGCGGGCTGTCGGATGGTCGGCTGCAACCGGCATACGGGCCTCGATCGTTCCCAATTCAATCATGTATCCAAACCATTTGCCCCGAACCCGCGTCTTATCTCGTGCCGCCGCGCTATCTGACGCTACGCGAACGGCAGGGCGGGCGGCCCGTGGAAAAGGTTGTCCCCCTCTGTCCCCGAGCCGCCCGCCCACCCTTGCACTGTTCGAAATCTACGCGAACAGCGGGGATGAGCCGGGGCTCATGGAGTCACGGTCTTCTTGAGCGCGAGGACGCTCGCGTACGCGGCCTTCAGCGTCTGCACCCTCAAGGAGCCTGATCGTGCGGCGGCGACGAGGGCGCCGTACGCCGACGTCGAGGCTCCGTCGGTGTCGCGCAGGCTGTCGGTCGACCCCGCCGCCAGGACGAGGTCGTCGCCCGCAGCAACTGCCTGAACCGCCGCCTTCGAGGTCGACATGAAGCCGTTCACCCCCGGCGTCTGAAGGGCGTCCGTGACGATCGTCCCGGTGAAGCCGAGCCGGCGCAAGTCGTTCACGACCTTCGGCGAGAGTGCCGCCGGCAGGCTCGTGCCGAGTGCGGGATAGACGGCGGTCGACATCATCACGAGCGGGATCCCGCCCTGGATCGCTGCGATGAACGGAGCCCAGTCGGTCTTCAGCTGGCGGGCCGTTGCGGTTACCTTCGCCACCGACTGATCGGTGTTCAGCGTCGCGTAGCCGAGACCTGGAAAGTGCTTGGCCGTCGCAAGCACGTGCCCACGCGCCAGTCCGGCCGCGAAGGCGGGCCCACGTGCCGCCACGGCCGCGGGCGTCGAGCCGAAGCTTCGTTGGGTGATGAAGCCGCCGCGTCCGACGTCGAGGACCGGCGCCAGGTCGGTGTTGATCCCATAGGCCGCCAGACTGCGCGCCGTCGCGAGGCCCTGCGACTCGGCCACCGATGCACGTCGCATCTGCGGCGGCGAGAGCGTCGGCGCTCCCGGCAACCGCTTCACGATCCCTCCCTCCTGATCGACCGCGATCAGGAGCGGCGGCTGGTTCCCCGCCTGAGCGGCCGCCTGGAGCGTGGCGACGAGCGTCGACGGGCCTGCCGTGCCGAAATTTGTGTTGAAGAGCACGACGCCTCCGATCTGCCCGTCGCGGATGCGCGCGAGGAACGAGGCGCTCGGCGCCTGTCCCTGCATCCGCACGAGCAGCAACTGCCCGACCATCTGCTCGATGGTCGGCGACGGGCCGGTATCCGCCCGTCCCAGCGCGCCTGTCGACAGTACGGCCGTCACCAGGACGGCGGCCAGAGCAAAACGTCTCGACCTCATGTGGACCCATGGTTCCAAAGGCCCGTTAGGAGAAGGTCAAGCGACCCTGCGGATACGTCAGGGGAATTCGCGGACCGTTTGCCGGCGGAGCACCTCGAGCCCGGCAAAGGCGAAGACGAACACGACCAGCAGCGGATAGACTCGCTGGCCGTCGGTCGGGCCGGTGAAGAGCAGCAGCAGGAGCAGCAGCGCGAGCACTGCGTACATCACCCACGGGTGCTCGCGGGCCGTCGGGGCGGAGACGCGCCTCGCCCACCGAGCGGGCCGCGACGGGCCCGCAATCCAGGCGGCGAGCATCACGAAGGTGCCGTAGATGAGGACGTTGATCCCGACGTTGCGGAGCAGCTGCGTCTCGACCGCCCAGACGACACGGACGGCGCCCTTGTCGACGGTGTTCGTGCTGAGCGCATCGATCGCGTAGTTGCCTACGAACCGACGCACGACGAGCACGATCAGGCCGACGATGAACGCACTCGCGCCGACTCCCATCAGCACCTGCCGCCGCCGACCGGTCGCCAGATAGACGGCCGCAGCGTAGAGCGCGAGCACGAGGAAGAAGAGGAAGTAGCTGAGGAAGCGAATCACCTTGACACCCGTGCGCGCGGTCTTCAGCTGGTTCCCTTTCAGGATCGTGATCTGCCCGACATCCGGAGGCAGCTGCTGGGCGACCTTTCCGATCAAGCCCCCTTGCGCCTCGAGCTGCTCGACGATCGGTCGTAAGTTCAACACCACGTTTCCGTTCGTGTTCTGGAGGATGTTTCTCTTCCCGTCGATCACGGCCAGGAACAACGTGTGTGCCCGTCGGATCGCCTGTTTCCAGAGCTCCTGCACACGCGGACGCTGGAGCAGCGTGTCGGCGGCACGAACGAGCAGCTGCCGCAACGCCCCCGCCAGCGGAGCGGCGATCCCCTGGATCTGCGGCGGAAGCTTTTGCTCGAGCTCCGCAGCGACGTCGACGTTCTGGTACAGCTGGTCGACGAGATAGACGGAGATCGCGCTCCGCACCTGCGGATTCTCGAGCACCTGGACGCTCGCGTTCGTGAAGTTGTTCGTGTCGAGGGCCTGCCGCTTCACCCAGATGTTCAGGGCCGAGACGAGCCCGATCACGGCCGCCAGCACGACGAGCACCCAGGGCAGCCAGCCACGCCACGACGACTGCTGGCGCGCCACGGGTGCGTTGGTCGCCGCCATCGCCGCCTACGCTAACGCCTTCCCGGACCGCGTGCACGGGAACGTCGATCACAGAAACCTGATGTTTCACGGCCGAGAGCGGCGGAAACCGATAGGTCGAACGCCGAAAGTGACCGTGAGCCGACCGGCTCACGCGTCCTCTATCCGCGCTACGTCAAGGAATCTCCGTCAACCGAAGGAGAGCGCATGCTGCTCTTGCTTGCACTGCTGATCCTGATTCTCGCCCTCGGCGGCGGGATCTTCATCTCGAAGTTCCTCTTCATCCTGCTCGTGCTCGCCGTGATCGTGGCGCTCTTCTCGCGCCGGACAGCCTGACCGTTCAGGGCCCGGATGCGATCGTGAACGTCCACGTCGACGTGAAGCTGTCCGGGCTACCCGTGCCGATCCGCTGATTCGCGGGAATCGACTGCGAGAAGCTGAGCGCGACGTTCGCAGGGCCGGTTCCAGTCGCGGCTGCCGCGTTGTAGATCTTCGTGGCGGTAGCCGGCGTCGTTCCGAGACCCGCAGTCGGGTAGATCACGGTCGGCGACGGCAGCGCACACGTACCAGTGACGATGTTCGAGCTCGCGGCGGTCACGGTCGGGGCGGGCAGGGTGTTGCCGTGCCCGTCCGACCACGCCGTCGCGTAAGCGCTGAGCTTCCAGCCGCTGCCGGAGCCGCTCTCGTCGTCGGGCGTGAAGCTTCCGGTTGCGGTGACCGTCTGGTTCAGGCCGTTCAGCGTCGCGCCCGCGAAACCGACTGACGTCGGCGCGGTGAGCCCGAGACTGCCGCCGGTGCACGTGACCTTGTACGCGACCACCGTCCCGTTGTTGCCGCTCGCCCAGCAGTGGTTCAGGTCGGCGCAGTCGACGTCGGCGAGCGTGTTCGTGGTACTCGACGTCTGAGTCCCCCACGTCGCGCCGCCGTTCGTCGTCACGGCAATCGTGCTGGCAGGCCCAACCCCGAAGCAGTTGCTCGTCCCCGGACAGACGATGCCGCTCAGGGACGAGACGCTCGTCGTCTGGGCGGTCCACGTCGTCCCTCCGTTGGAGGTGACGCGAATGCCGCCGTTCGTTATCGACGCCCAGCAATGGCTCGCGTCGGGACAGCTGATCCCGGTGAGGGCCGTCGCCACTCCCGAAGTCTGCGCCGTCCAGGTCGTACCGCCGTTCGTCGTGGCGACGATCGTCCCACCGGTTCCGACCACCCAGCACACGCTCGCGCCGACGCAGGCGATCGCATTGAGCGTCGCTGTCCCCGCCCCCGACGTCTGGCCGGTCCAGGTCGTCCCTCCGTTCACGGTCGCGCGGATCACGCCGCTGGCGCCGACGGCGAAGCAGTGACTCGCGTCCGGGCATGCAACATCGTCGAGGGCGATTGAGGGGACCCCCGAGGTCTGCGCCGACCACGTCGACCCGCTGTTCGTCGTCGCCAGGATCGTGCCGGAGTCGCCGACGACCCAGCATACGCTCGTGCTCGCGCAGGAGACCCCGTTGAGCGCTTTGTTCGTGCCCGACGTCTGCGGGCTCCAACTGCTACCTGCGTTGGACGTCGCACGGATCGTCCCGGTGTTCCCGACCACCCAGCACGCCGTGGTGCTCGGACAGTCGACGTTGTTCAGCTGGGTGGTCGTCCCCGAGGTCTGCGTCGCCCAGGCCCCGGTGCCCGCGCTGCCGGCCGAGGCGATGATCGAGATCAGCACGAGCAACGCCGCCGCAGGCACCGTCACACGTGCGCAACCTGCGGATCGCCGCGCGATCACGGGTGCGAGCGGCGCCGCCGTAGGACGATGGTCAGTCCGGCGGCGGCTGCGGCGAGGACCGTCAGCTCGATGAAGACGAAGGTCCACGGGATCGGGCTCGAGTGGCCGGCCGCCGCGACGACCGCCGCCGGAAGACGGGCGCTGTCCGCGGATCCGGAGAGCCGCGCTCCGAGCACGACGCGAGCGCTTTTCCTCGCCGTCGACGATGCGCAGGAGGTCGCGGCATGGACAACGTAGGTCGAAGGCTGGAGAGCGTGCCGCAGGATCAGTGGATACGCGATCTTGTCGCCGGGAAGGATCGTGTCGAGCCGGCGTGTGATCACCTGGCGCCGGCCGGACGAGGCGAGACGGACCGAGAGCGTCGGCTTGCAGAGCAGGCGTCCGACGTCCGCGATTCCGATCACGACCGAACCGAGATGCGTTCCGGGAATCGTGTGCAACGACATCGAGCCGAGGCGCAGACGCGCCTGCGCCGGGCCTGGGACCCTGATCAGAACCCCGATGACCTCACGCAAGACCTCGCGCACCCGGAAGCTGCCCCCGGAAGTGACGACGTGCGCGTCCTCGAAGGCAATGCCGGCGAGATGGTCGCCGGGCACAGCGCCCTGTGGCACGTGAGCCGCGAACTGAACCGTTGCCAGTCCGTGGGCCGGCACGACGAGACGCGACACATCGCTGCGGACCCACGCGCCGGCCTTGCGACGCGGCTGAGCACGGTTGGCGTAGACCGCACCCGAGGTCTGCCCGGTGAGGCCGTCGACCGGATAGACGCGCAGTGTCAGCGGTACCCCCGCGCCGTTCGTGACGACAACGTCGTCGGCGAACGAGCCACCCGGTGCAACGACGCGCTTGAAGTAGGCGCGGGTCGCCGGATCGGCCTGGTCGTAGTGGCCGGGCCGAACGCTGAAGGTCGTCGTTCCCGCCGCCTGCGCGGCGGCGGGAACGACGATTGCAAGGGTCAGCGCGACGAGCCCGCAGCTGCAGGCGCGCCCCGGTCTCGCGCTGCGTCGCCTCATCTACGGCCCGCTGACGAGTGAGATCGTCCAGGTCGAGGTGTAGGTGCCGGCGAACGTGCTGGCAGGAACTGCGAGCTTCCACGTCGGGGTCACCGTCTGGTTGCCGAGGCCGGTGTTCGCCGTGGCGTTGAACATCTTCGTCGCGGTCGGAGCCGAGGCGCCGGCCGGCAGCACGTAGGGATACGAGACGGTGTTCGACGCCGCGGTGCACGTCGCACCGCTGTCGCATGCATCTGCGGGAGCCGCTGTCAGCGAGGTCGCGGACGTCGCGAGCAGATGCGGAGTTGCGCCGCCTGTCGTGAACGTCGTCGAGGTTGCGGTGAGGTTCCAACCCGTTCCCGAGCCCGTCGCGTCACTGACGTCGACGCCTTGCGTCGAGCTCAGCGTCTGGTCGAGCCCGGTGAGGGTCGTCGAGAAGTTGACGTTCGGTGGAGCCGAGACGAAGCCGAGCGATCCGGCGGCGATGGTGGCCGTGCCGGTCGCGGCGACGGCAGCCGGCGCTGCGACGAGCGACAACAGCGCGACGCTCACAGCGACCCGTTTACCAGCCGGGCCCCGCCCTATCGTGCCGCGAGTAAGGGCACAACGCATCCGACGCCAGGTCCGTTGCACATTCATCGATTCTCCTTCTTCTGCGATTGCGAGTGGCGGCGGTTCGCCTGCCGCCTTTCAGGGAGAGCCACTCCCTCGTTCGCTGATCGCATCGGTTCCGCAGATTCGTCTCTTCTCCCGCATTTGGGGGATCTGGGCAGCTGTTTCGCCGACTCGGGGCCGATTCCTGGCGGCTCGAGGCCCGGCGCCTTACCGGAAATGCGGTAGAGAGCGCTCAAGAGCGCCGGCATGAAGCCGATACCAACCGACGTGGCGAACGACCAGACGACCGACCCCTATCGGTTGCTGTTCGAGCACACCGGTGACATGGCGTGCACGCTCGATCTGCGTGGCGCGTTCACCGCGGTGAACCCGGCCGGTGAGCGCCTGACCGGCTATTCCGAGGCAGAGCTGATCGGGACCTCTGCAATCACCCTGATCGCGGAAGAGTCACGAGCAGAGGCGGTGCGCCAGTTCGAGCGCCGGCTGGCGTCCGGCGCGATCGCCTCGGCCGACGAATCGATGCTCGTCGCACGCGACGGCACCCGCATCCCGATCGAGATCCGGTCGACGATCTTCACCGACGCCGCCGGCGTTCCGGTCGGCGTCCTCGGCCTCGTCCACGACGTCAGCGAGCGCCGCGCCGCCGCGACGGCGTTGCTGCTGAGTGAAGAGCGCCTCCGCAACGCGTTCGACGACGCCGCCATCGGCATGGCGCTGGTCGGCCTCGACGGACGCTGGCTCCAGGTCAACGAGTCGCTGTGCCGCCTGCTCGGCTTCACGCGCGACGAGTTGCTCCGCAAGACGTCGCAAGACGTCACCCACCCCGACGATCTCGGGGTCGATCTCGCATATCTACAGAAACTGCTCGACGGCGAGATCCACGGCTACCAGATGGAGAAGCGCTTCTTCGACCGGCACGGCGGGGTCGTCTGGGTACAGCTGAGCGTCTCGGTGGTGCGCGCGGAGGACGGCGGCGCGAGCTACTTCATCAATCAGATCCAGGACATCACCGAGCAACGGGCCGCACAACATGCGCTCGAGCGGAGCTCCGCTCAGCTCGCCGAGGCACAGCAACTCGCCCAGATCGGAAGCTGGGAACGCGACGCGAACGGTGTGATCTGGTGGTCGCGTGAGATGTACCGCATCTTCGGCCTCGATCCAGCGCGGGATCACCTCGATGAGACCCGGATCCTCGCATCGGTCCACCCCGACGACCGGGACGCGACGATTCAGGAGTCACAGGCCGCAACGGCCGCGAACCGCCCCGTTCTGCTCGAGTACCGCACCGTGCTCCCGGGCGGCGAGATCCGCTGGGTCCAGGCCCGCGGCGAGACCGTGTTCGCAGGCGGAAAGCCGGTCGGCAGGCGTGGCACCGCGCAGGACATCACCAAGCGCAAGGAAGCCGAGGCCGACCGGGATCGCCTTCGCAACGAGCTGCACCGAGCCCAGCAACTCGAAGCGATCGGCAGGCTCGCCGGCGGCGTCGCACACGACTTCAACAACATGCTGACCGCCATCCAGGGCTACAGCGAGCTTCTGCTCGGTGAGCTCGACCCGTACACGCCGCAGCACGCCCACGCCGCGCAGATCAAGCGGGCCGCCGACCAGGCGGCGACTCTTCCGCGCCAGCTGCTCGCGTTCGGCCGCAAGCAGGTGCTCGAGCCTGACGTCGTCGAGCTCGGCGCCACAGTCCGAAACGTCGAGGAACTGCTCCAGAACCTCGTCAGCGAACGCGTCCGGCTCGACGTCGCCGCACCCGAGGCTGTCTACGCGTACGTCGACGTCGACAAGCTCGAGCAGGCACTCGTCAACCTCGTTCTCAACGCGCGTGACGCGATGCCGGACGGCGGCCGGTTGTCGATCGCGATCGGAACCGAGCACGTCGACGAAGACGTCGCCGCCGAGCACGGCACGGTGGCGGGTCGGTACTCGACGCTCAGCGTCACCGACACCGGTCACGGCATCGAGGAAGACGTGATGGCCAAGATCTTCGAGCCGTTCTTCACCACGAAGCCGGTGGGAGCAGGATCCGGCCTCGGCCTCGCGAGTGTCCACGGAACGGTCAACCAGAGCGGCGGCTTCATCCGCGTCGAGAGCGAGCCCGGCAAGGGCGCGCGGTTCGACATCTTCCTGCCGACCGCGGAGCAGGCTGCGACCGCCGACGATCAGTCGAGCAGAATCGCCGACCGGTTGCCCGGCGTTCTCCTCGCCGAGGACGAACAGCTCGTTCGCGACCTTGCGGTCAGCGTCCTCGAGCGTGGCGGCTTCGAAGTGCGCGCAGCCGCGAACGGGCTCGATGCCCTCGCACTCTTCGAGCAGCACGCCGAGGCGATCGACGTCGTCGTCACCGACATGGTGATGCCGGAGATGGGCGGCCTCGACCTCGCCAGGCGCGTGCGCGAGCAGCGGCCGGACACGCCGATCGTGTACATGTCCGGGTACACGGACGAAGCGCCCGCGGCCGAGCTCCACGCAGACCCTTCCTCGTTCCTGCAGAAGCCGTTCTCGGCCGAGACGCTCGCTTCAGCCGTTCGTGACGCGACCGAACCGCGACCCGGAAGGCTCGGAATCACCTGCGTGGTCGCGGACGATCATCCGGCGGTGCTCGACGCGATCTCCCAGTACCTCGAGGTTCAAGGCGTCACCGTCGTCGCGTCGTGCTCGCGCGGCGACGAGGCTCTGCAGGCGCTCGAGGACCATCAGCCGACAGTCGCGCTGCTCGACGTCTCGATGGAGGCGCCGGACGGCCTGGAGGTGACCCGTGCCGCCAGCGTGAGCGCCTCGAACACGCGGATCGTCCTCTATACGGGCCACCGCGACGCGCGCGCGCTCGCGAGCGCGGCCGGGGCCGGAGCCCACGGTCTGGTGCTGAAGGAAGCACCACTGAGCGAGCTCGTGCGAGCGCTCAGGCTCGTGGCAGCCGGCGAGACGTACCTCGACCCCGAAATCGCAACCCTCCTGAAAGCGCACGGCGAGAGCGGGGCCGATGCATCGCTCACGCCCCGGGAGCGGCAGATCCTGTCGCTCGTCGCGCGCGGCGGCACGAATGACAAGGTCGCGCAGACGCTCGGCATCTCGACCGAGACCGTTCAGTCACACGTTCGAAACGCGATGGGGAAGCTCCATGCCGATACGCGCACCGAAGCCGTCGCGACTGCGATCCGCAACGCGCTGATCGACTAGAGCGCGGCGGGCCGATGGTCTAGTGTGGCCCCGTGTTCCCGGTCATCATCTTTGCGGTCGTCGCGATCCCGGTGCTCGTGATCGCTTTCGTCACCGTCAGGAGACGAACAGTGGCTGCGGAGCATCCCGAGCCCGAGGACGCTGCATCGCGCGCCGAGATCGAGCGTGAGTTCGACGAGGCCGAGCGCTACCAGGAACAGTGGCGCGACGAGCAGCACCGCGGACACCCGGACGACGAGGCGCAGTGAGCGGCTCGCGATGACCGTCCTTACGCCGCGCGACTTGCGCTCTCAGCCTGAGGGAGATATCTGCCGATAGAAGGTCGGTGATGATCGCAGCGATGTCGATACAGGGTGCGGTTGCAATCGCGGCGACGTGTGGCGCCGGATTCCTGATGGTCTCGAGCGGCCTGCACAAGCGCATGCTCGAGCGGCCGACGTTTGGTGCGTGCCCGAAATGCGGCCGACGGCTCGAGCGTCGCGACTGCGAGCACTGCAGCCGTCGCACCTCCTGACGACGCCGCCGGTTCACGGCGCCGGTTTAAACGCGCCGAATTCGGAAAGCCACTCTCCACGGAAGAACGCTTCGTCCTCCTCGACCGTTGGGGGGTCTCCGGGGATCGAGCGAACGCGGGGCCGGAGGGACGCGCAGACCGCCTCCGGCCCCGCATTCCGAACTACTTCGAACAATGACGTATCACGCAGCGCCCTCGGCGCTCTGGAGATCAGGGGACTGCGGCACGGGGGCGACGGGAGGGCTGCCAGACGGCGGCCCTCCCGTCCGATATTCGGTTCAGCCGGCGGCGGCCGTCCCCGGGGGTGTCCCGAAGATCGGCAACTCGCTCCGTGCCAGGGCGTCGACGAAGAGCGTCACGAGCGCAGGATCGAACTGGGTGCCGGCGTTCCGAACCAGCTCGTCGATCGCCTCCCTCGTCGTCAGCGCGGCCGCGTACGGCCGCGTCGTCGTCATTGCGTCGAAGGCATCGCAGATCGCGATCAGGCGTGCCGCATAGGGAATGTCCTCGCCTGCGAGACGGTCGGGATACCCCGTGCCGTCCCAACGCTCGTGGGTCGACCGGATCGTCCTCGCCACCTCACCGAGACCGTGCGCGGCGCCGACGATGCGCTCGCCGACGAGAGTGTGCTGGTAGATGAGGGCCCACTCGTCGCTGTCGAGCGGCTCGGCCTTGGCGAGCACGGCCTCGGGCAGCGCCAGCTTCCCGACGTCGTGCAACTCGGCCGCGGCACGGACCAGCTTCTCCTCCTTGCCCGTGAGCCCGGCGTGCCGGGCGAGCGCGGTGGCGTAGTCGACGACACCGCGGGAGTGCTCGCCGAGGTACCGATCGCGCTCGAACAGCGCCTGCATCAAGACGCCGCTCGAGTCGAGGCCGTGCGGTCGGTTCCCTTTCTCGGCATACATGCGCCGGTCGGCGATCCGCAGCGCCTCGCTCGCGTCCCCCGCTTCGTCCGGGATCATCACGTATCCGCTCGAGCAGGTGATCGCAAATCCCTCACCGCTCTCGCGCAGGCTCGCCGAGGCGACCGCGCGAACCCATTCCAGGTCGATCAGCTGTCCTTCGAGAAGGATGCAGAATTCGTCCCCGCCCAGCCGGAACGCCTCGCCACGGGACGCGACGGAGCGGCGCAGCCTCGAACCGAGGCGCCTCAGCAGCATGTCGCCCGCCTCGTGCCCGAACGTGTCGTTGTACGCCTTGAACCCGTCGAGGTCGAAGAGCACCAACAGGCGCGACGGGCCGTCCGGGACGGAGCAGGTCTCCTCGAGGACCTGGATCAACGCCCGGCGGTTACTCAACTCGGTCAGCGCATCCGTCAGTGATTCGGCGCGCGTCGCGAGCAGCAGGTTCAAGTGCTCGTTGAAGGTCAGCGCGAGCCGGCCGATCACGGCGATGAGTCCGAGCGATGCCAGGAGAAGCGAGAGCGTGCCCACCCGAACGAAGTGATCCTGAACCTCGACGCCGAGACAGACGGCGGCGAGCGCAAGCGGAGCGACGAGCACGCGTCTGCCCTCGAACTGCGCTCGGGCGGCTCCTCGAGCCGGCGTGCAGGACGCAACGGCGATCAGCGCGAACCCGGCGGGCCAGCCGAGGTCGAGCGCCGTGCCCACGTGATAGGTGCCGTTCGCGACCTGGACGAGATAGATGCTGTCGGCGATCCCGAACACGACGATCCCGGCCGCCAGCAACAGCCACATCCGATCGACGCTCCAACCCGAGAATGCGAAGGCGGCGACGACGAGGCAGAGGAGCAACGCGTCGCCCGCCGGATAGGCCATGTTCGTCGCCACCGCCGCGACGCCCCCGGTCGAGCTGCGCCAGACATCGGCGAGCACGATGCCGCTCGCGACCGCACCGACTGCACACGCCGCGATCACTCCGTCCAGCCAGACGCTCGCGCTGAACCGAATCAGGCGTCCACGCAGCAATAGGCCCAGGCCGATGAACACGAGCGGATAGAAGCCGAGATAACCGGCGTCGGCGAGCGAGGGGTATGGGGGGCTCTTCACGGTCTCGAGCGCGGCCGTCCAGTAGATGTCTCCGGCCGTCCAGGCGAGGACGCCGAGCCCGACGAAGAGCCACGCGCGCTCGCGCGCGACGAGCCCGCGCAGCACGCACGTGAGGCCGGCTGCGATCCCGACCCCGTCGTACACCCAGTTGTTGAACAGCCGATCGACGGCCGGACCTCCGAGGTGCAACTCGAGCTGCACCGCGACGACTGCGAACAGCGAGACGGTGACGACGGCGCCGGAGGTGGCCGCCCGTCCGCTCAGGCGCCTGCCGGAAACGGGGTTGCTCAGCTGGTCCGGCGCCGCATGCACCGCCCTGATATCGGCTCGAACCGAGCCCGGCTACAGGGCCAGAGGACCTAGGACGAGGTTCTCAGACCGTCGAGGACGATCTGGAGCATTCGCTCCTTCTGCTCGTCGCCCGCACCCGGCGAGACTGCGATTCCGCCCACGATCCGACCGATGTCGGCAAAGTCGGTGTCGGCGCGCAGGGCGCCTGCCGCCTGCGCATCCCCGACCAGTCTGTTCCCTGCGCCCTGGAGCAGCGTCCGGCAGGCGAGAAGGACGTCCGAGTCGGGAGCAGCCTCGAGCAGTGCCTCGGTCAACGCCCGCTTCGTCGCCGCGAAGCCCAGGTACTGGTGCAACCAACGCGACAGCGCCTCACCCGGCTCGAGGCCGGCCAGTTCGTCGGCCGCCCGCGCCATCGCCCCGACCTCATCCAGGTAGACGGCCTCGAGCAACGCCTGCCGCGTGGGGAAGTGGCGGTAGAGCGTCCCGATCCCCACACCGGCGCGCTCGGCGACCTCCTCGAGCGGTGCCGAGGTCCCGTCGGCGGCGAACGCCTCGCGCGCCGCCGTCACCAGCTTCTCACGGTTCCGGCGCGCATCGGCGCGCATCGGCCGATCGAGGTGGAGGTCGGTGTCGCTCATAGATCGCAATCCCAGGCTGCTTGACAAACGGAGGACACCTCCGTATATTACCGGAGGTCGCCTCCGTATGTTCTGGAGGCGGCCTCCAGTTTAGCGAACCACCCCGACAGCAAGGAGACCTGCTTCCGCATGCCCGCATCTCGCCGCGCCCTGTTGACAATCATCCTCACGAGCTACCTGATGATCGTGCTCGACGTCTCGATCGTCGTCACCGCCCTCCCCCACATCCATCGCACGCTCGGCTTCTCCCCGGCCGGCCTGTCCTGGGTGCAGAACGCCTACACGCTCGCGTTCGGCGGTCTCCTGCTGCTGGGCGCCCGGGCCGGCGACCTGCTCGGCCGACGGCGCATGTTCGTCGTCGGCATCGCTCTCTTCACGGTCGCTTCGCTCGCAGCCGGGCTGGCCCAGACCGCAGCCTGGCTGCTCGTCGCCCGCTCGCTGCAGGGCGCCGGGGCGGCGATCGCCGCGCCCTCGACGCTGGCGCTGCTGACCACGAGCTTCCCGGAGGGGCCCGAGCGGACTCGCGCGGTCGCCTACTACGGCGCGGTCGCCGGCGGCGGCGGCAGCGTCGGGCTCGTGCTCGGAGGGATCCTCACCACGTGCCTCTCGTGGCGCTTCGGCCTCTTCATCAACGTCCCGATCGGGATCGCGCTCATCCTCGCCGCATCACGCTTCCTGCCCGAGACGGAGCGGCGGCGGGGGCACTTCGACCTCGCCGGCGCAGCGACGTCGACACTCGGCATGTTCGCGCTGGTCTTCGGGATCGTGCGAGCGGCGACAGACGGCTGGAGCGACCAGCTGACAATCGCCTCGCTCGCGGCCGGGACGCTGCTACTCGCGGCGTTCGTCCTCAACGAGCGGTGCGCCGAGCAGCCGATCACGCCGCTGCGGCTGTTCGCGAACCGCGAGCGGGCCGGCGCATATCTCGCGCGCGTGCTCTTCGTCGGCGCGATGTTCGGCCAGTTCTTCTTCCTGACCCAGTACCTGCAGGGCGTGAAGGGCTACAGCCCGATCGAGGCCGGCCTGGCATTCCTGCCGCTGACGCTCGTGATGTTCTCGATGGTGTTCGTCGTGCCCAGGCTCGTCGCCCGGGTCGGAAACGCTCGCCTGCTGGCAGGCGGAGTCGTCATCGCCCTGACGGGGATGATGTGGCTGAGCCGCCTGACCGAGCACACGCCGTACCTCACCGGGATCGCGCTGCCGATGCTCGTGCTCGGCGTCGGCGCGGGCGCGGCGTTCACGCCGTTGACCTCGTCCGGCGTCGCGGGCGTCACCGCCGAGGACGCCGGGGCCGCATCCGGCCTCGTCAACGTCTCACACCAGCTCGGCGGCTCGCTCGGCCTCGGGGTGCTCGTCACCGTCTTCGCATCAGCCCTCCCGGCCCACGCCCAGACGGCCGGTCTCGCGCATGCGATCTCGACGGCCCTCTCCGCAGGCACGGTGATGCTCGCGGTCGGGCTTGCGGTGGTTCTGGTCCTGATCGTCTGGCCGGCGACCCGCACAGCCGCCGCGCATGCACCAGTCATCCGTCCGCTCGCGGCCTCCGGGCGGGACGTCGAGGAGGAGATCGCCGCGTAGTCGACCGGTCGACCCGGGCCGATCCACCGACGACGTGACTATCGTCGGTGGATCGGCATTCCAGCGATCAACGCGTCCCCGGGCGAGGCTGCGCTCCACACCGAGCAGCTTCGGAAGGTCTACGAGAGTCGACAGGAGGAGGTCGTCGCCGTCGACTCGCTCGACCTCCAGGTCGGCTATGGGGAGTTCTTCGGGCTGCTCGGCCCGAACGGCGCCGGCAAGTCGACGACGATCGGCATGCTGACGACGATGGTCGTCCCCACCAGCGGTCATGCGCTCGTGGCGGGGATGGACGTGCGACGGCACGCTGCGGCGGTCAAGCGGCGGATCGGCGTCGTGTCGCAATCCAACACGCTCGACCGCTCGCTCACCGTCTGGGAGAACCTCTACTACCACGGGCGCTACTTCGGAGTCTCGAAGCAACAGTCGCGTCGCCGCGCCGACGAATTGCTCGAGCAGTTCGCGCTCGCGGAGCGGGCGAAGTCGATGGTGCACCAGCTCTCGGGCGGCCTCGCGCAGCGATTGATGATCGCGCGGGCGCTCGTCCACGAGCCCGAGGTGCTGTTCCTGGACGAACCGACCTCCGGGATCGACCCACAGACGCGGATCAATCTCTGGCGCATCCTGACCGACCTGCACGATCGCGGACAGACGACGCTGCTCACGACGCACTACATGGAGGAGGCGGACACGCTCTGCGAACGGATCGCGATCATCGACGATGGCAAGGTGCTCGCGCTCGGCAGCCCTTCGGAGCTCAAGCAGACGCTCGGAGCCGACACCGTGATCGCGTTGACGGTCGACGGTGACCCGGCGCAACTCGCCGAGCAGGCAGCTGCGCTCGACGGGGTGCGCACGGTCGAGCACGACGGACACGTGATCCGAGTCTTCGCCACGCGCTCCGAAGGAGTGCTTGCGCAATTGGTCACGGCGGCCGGGGCTCTCGGTCTGCACGTGCGCGACGCGACCAGCCAGCCGCCCAGCCTCGAGACCGTCTTCTTGACGCTCACCGGCCGGGAGTACCGCGAGTGAACGCCGAGACCAGGACGTTCTTCGCGCTCCTTGCCCGCGACGTGCGCGTCCTGCGCCGTCAGTCCGGGCAGTTCCTCGTGCGGACGATCATGCAGCCGCTGTTGTTCGTCTTCGTGTTCGCCTACGTCTTTCCGAAGATCGGCCAGGGGTTCCACGGAACCGCGGGCGGTGTCTCGTTCACCACCGTCCTCGTCCCCGGGCTGATCGCCGTCGCGATCAACTTCCAGGGCATCCAGGCAGTCGCGCTCCCCCTGGTCCAGGAGTTCAGCTACAGCAAGGAGATCGAAGACCGGACGCTGTCGCCGGTGCCCGTCTGGGTGGTCGGGCTCGAGAAGATCGCCGCCGGGGCGGCGCAGGCGTTGATCGCAGCATGCATCGTCTTTCCGATCGTCTATCTCGTTCACGCACGCGGTGCCGCACCGATCGTCCACATCCACGACGTACCGCTGTTCATCGTGTCGCTGGTCTTCGCGTGCGTGCTGGCTGCGGCGCTCGGGCTGTTCATCGGAACGGTGATCGACCCGCGCAAGATCACCTTGCTCTTCGCCGTCGTGGTAATCCCGATCACGTTTCTCGGCTGCGTCTATTACCCGTGGGAGACGCTGTCGCCGATTCCCTGGCTCAAGTACCTCGTGCTCATCAACCCACTCGTCTACATGACCGAGGGGTTGCGCGCCTCGCTCACGCCCGAGCTGCCGCACATGCCAGTGTGGGCCTTCGTGCTGGCGCTGATCGGAGGTTCCATCGCCCTCACGCTCTTCTCCCTCCGTGCGTTCACACGGAGGGTCGTGACCTGATCAACCGCAGATGATCGCGAAGCGGCGGCGGGCGCGTCTGAGCGGATCGACTAACCGCTGACGCGGACCTCGCTCGCCACCGACCGGAATCCGTCGCCCTTCGGCGCGCAGGAGTACGGCCCGACACCGACCAGGCCCGGTAGGTACAGCGTGCGAAAGACGCGTCGGCTCCCCCCCGACTCGACCGAGACCTCGATCGTTCCGTCGGTACGAACCGCACTCAGGCTCGCGCCGGTCGCGTACCAGCTCTCGCGCGACCAGTCCGATTCATCGCGCGTGTGCACCGCCGACAGGTACGGCTCGCCGTCGAGCTCGACCCCGGCCTTCAGCCACCGCTCCTCGGAGGAGACCACCATCAGCCCGACCTGGTCGTAGCGATCGCCGAACTCGCCGTGCACCGACAGCTCGAGCGAGAAGTCCGCCTCGACCGGAGTCAGCAACGCACAGCCGCTGTGGGCCGACGGAACGCCCTCGGTCCTGCGCCAGAAGTCCGTGCGGCCTGGACAGCGCCAGGTGACCGAGCCCGCCGCCGCCTCCCACGCGACAGGCTCACGGCTCCACTCCCACGCGCGTCCGAGGAGCTCGATCAAAAGCCGCTGAGGCGGTTGGTCGACGAGTCGTTGAGGGAGAGCATGAAACTCGGGTCGGGGATGGTGTGGTCGTCGCTGACCGGGATGACCGCAGTGCCGACGGCGAAGTACTCGATTACATGGGAGTCCCAGCCGTGGCTGCCTTCGTTCAGCTGAACGCCGACGATGCCTTCGGCCTCGAGCGTCTCCGCCTCGGACTGCATCCGCTCCATCGCCAGCTCGCGCGCGTCGTAGAGCGCCTGCGTGAAATTCGGCATCTCGGCGTTACGGCCGACACGGCTGAAACCAACCGCCGAGGCCTTGATGGGCGACGTGGTAGACGCACGTTCCCATGACGAGGCCGAGTGGGCGGTAGCCGGCCGACAGCAGCGTGTAGAAATCCTGGCCGGAAAGGTCGCTCGTGAACGGCCGCCCGTTGGCCGCTCGGTGAAGGACGCCTTCGCGATGGCGAACGGCAGTGCCGATCGCAATGAACTCGGCCAGGTCGCCGCCCCACTCGTAACGGCTCACGTCGAGCCGAACGCCCACGACGCCGTCGGCCCCGAGTTGGTCGGCCTCTTCTTCCATGCGGGTCATCGCCAGCTCGCGGGCGTGGTACATCGCCTGCGTCAAGGACGTCCATCTCCTGGTTCGTGCTCCAGACCACTCATCTGGAATCCGATGTGGTAGATCGAGCTGCCGACGACGAGCCCGAGCGGCTCGAACCCGGCGGCCTTGACGAGCAGGAACTCGTTCACCGAGAGATCGCTGGTGAAGAACTTCCGTCTGCCCTCATCCGCTCGAGGCGCTCGAGCCCGTGCTCTGGAACGCCGGCGGTCGAGGTGGGTCGTAGGGCTCGCTTTCCTGATCGCTCATCGCTGCTCCCCGTTCAGTGGTAGGCCGAAGTAGACGGGCGGTGGCTCGTCACGGCGATCGAGCTCGACGATCGCAGTTCCGAGAACGTGCATCGGTCAAGACGAGGTCGGTGTAGTGCTTGCCGCTCGCATGTCGCGCTCGTGCTCGCGCTGCTCCCGCTCGAGCTCGACACCGATGACACCGTGCGCGTTCAGCTCGTGTGCCTGCCGGCCGATGCGCTGCATCGTCGAGCGCGCGCGTGTCGTAGACACCCTGCGTGAAATCCGAGAGCTCCTGGTTCTGACGGCCCGAGAGAAAGCCGCCGGCGGCGTACTGCTGCTGCCGGCCCGTCATCACGTAACACGACCGAGGTGGCCGCGATCAGACCGACCGGCCAGTAGCCGTGCTCGAACAAGGCTTGCGAACTGCTGGCCGGTCAGGTTCGAGAGCACCGGCTCGGACGCCGAGCTCGAACCGTTCGGAACGGACTGCCGTCCCGACGGCGACGAACTCGATCAGACCCGCCGCCCAGTCGAAGCCGCCACGCTGGAGCCGTACGCCGACGACCGCATCCGCACCGGCCCGCTTCGCCTCCTCCGCCAGTCGTCCGATCGCAAGTCGGCGCGCGTCGTTCCAGGCTGCAGACTGCGTCTCGAGCTCGATCGTCTGTCCCTCGGCGTAGCCGCCGAAGCCACCGGATGCGTACCCCATTCCACCGGGCATCCACTGCCAACCGACGTTGTAGAAGCAGCTTCCCATCACCTGGGTCAGGGGCCTGAAGCCTGCCCTGCGCACGAGCAGGAACTCGTTGGTCGTCAGGTCGGATGTGAAGAAGCCGCCGCCCCGGTTCCGCAGGTCGTCGAGCCGTGCCTGGGCGGCCAGCGGAATACCGCCCGACTCGAGTGCCTGGATGCTCCGCGCGGCCCAGTCCTCCGACCCTGACTCGTCGCGCGTCGGCATCAGCCCTCGAGCAACCGCTGGAGCGCGGCGCGCCCGCGCTCCGTCTCGCCGGCCACCTTCGCGAGCCTGCGGGACAGGTCGTCGATCCACTCGTCGATCGTCAACTCGTCGTTCTTGAGCGCGATCCCGCGCACCATGTTGCGCCGGCGGCAGCTGATCGCCGCTTCGTCTCTCTCGAGCTCGAAGCTCCGATCGTCCAGAGTCACAGTCACCCGAGCGACGCGCCGACGTCCGCCGAGCCGGCCGCCCTTGCGCTCGACTCGAACGCGCTCGGGGAAGGAGACCTCGAGCTTGGTCGCGAGCGCCTCCACGAACGCGTTCAGATCGCTCGCATCGGCACGCAACGATGCTGCGAGCAGATCGAAGTCGTCCCCGTCGCTCATCGCGCTCGATCGTAGCGGCGGCGCCAGGCCGGATCCCCGGAGGAACAGAGCGCGCGGTCGAGAACACGCACGCGTGGCGTCCCCGGGGCACGGTACCCAAGCAGCCAGGCTGGAGCATCACGAGCACGCGGAGCTCCGCGGCGCGTTCGGAAACGACGCGTTCGGACGGCTCGCAGAGAAAGCGGCGAGGTTCTTCGGCACGCCCCAATACATCGTCGGTCAGACCATCGCCGTTCTCGTCTGGGTGATCCTGAACTCGACCCAGCTTCATCTCGGATTCGCGTGGGACGTCTATCCCTTCATCGCCCTCAACCTGCTGTTCTCGCTCCAGGCCGCCTACGCCGCGCCGCTCATCCTGCTCGCCCAGACCCGCCAAGCCGACCGCGACAAGCTTCACGCGGATCGAATCGACAAGAACCACGCACGGATCGAACGAGCTGCCAAGGCGGAAACGGACAAGCTGCTCGAGCTTCTGCAGTCGAACACCGACCTCACCCGGCAGGACAAGGAGCTCACCGAGCAGGTCGCCGATCTGGCCAGACAGATCCACGCATTGCTCGCCAAGCCGTGGCCCGCAGAGCCCGCGGAACCCTAATAGATGTGCAGCTTGTCCAGGAGGGCGAGCGGGTCGTCGAGCGACTCGAACAGATCCTTGTTGTGCTTGATCATCTTGCTGCGCATGTAGACGCGAAGCCACTGCTTATAGACATAGAGCTCGTACCGATCGAGCATCTCCCTCAACGGCACGTCACGCTGCGCGAGCAGTCCCGCCAGGAACATCGCGCACTCGAAGCCGAGCGAGATCGACTGGAAGTACGGAGAGCCGATCGCCGAATCGCCGAGCAGGAACACCGGCGTGCTGATGAACGGGTGGTCGCCGTATTCTGATGTCCGCCACCGGCGGCTGGTTGCGTGGCGGGCGCGGTACAGATTCAGAGGTATCCGAACGATCTCGAGATCGCCGAGGATCTCGCCGTTCGTCTCCTGCTTCACCTTGTCGATGAAACGGTCCATCGATTCTGCGACGCCGGGGAAGTTCCCGCGCAACCACTCTCCGTCGAACCGTGTCGGCATCGCCTCGTAGTCCTGAGCGCTGATGTTGACGATGCCCGTCACGTGGCTGATGCTGCCGTCGTAGTACGTGCGATGCACGGCCGGAATGAATTTGTAGTGCACGTTTTCGATGTTCTTGTAGTACTTGCAGTACTCGTTGCAGTCGTACGGCTGGCCGTAGAGGAATGTGATCACGAGCGCGTACTCGAGTCGGATGTTGAGCGTGTTCGTGCCTCCGGCCGCGTCGCCCGAGCCGGGCGTCAGGTGATCTCGAAGCAGCGATTTGCTCCCGGTGCAGTCGATCAGAACGTCACCGGGCTCGAGCATCTCCATCGCGTCCTCCGCCGATACGAGAGCCGACGTGCGCAGCACCGCGTCCGACACGCGCGTATCGATGAGATCGCTGAGCGAGCGTTCGATCGCATTGAGCGGACAGAACCCCACTGCCCAGCCGCGGAGCAGTGCCATCAGGTCCGAAGGAATCGACTGCCTGAACGCGAGGCTCTCGACGAGCTCCTGTGGATCGAAGACCGCCTCGACGGTCTCGCCGTCGATGTGATCGTTCCGGTAGCTCTCGACTGAGTCCGCCACGAGGTATGACGCGAGCCGCACCATCCGGGTGCGCGTGTACTCGCGTCGCTTCTCGTAGAGACGCACGGAGACCCCGTCCATCGACTGGAGTAGTGCCGTCAGCAGGAGACCCACGGGGCCTGCACCGACGACGTGCACCCGGCCCCCCGCCGGGAGGGTCTCGAAGCTCGTCGAAACTTCCATCGCCTCCTCGCTGCCGACCGCTACGAGCAGCCGAATGTACTCGAAACTCGACGACTCGGCGGTCTGCGCGCAAGGGGGCTAGGGCGAAGGGTAGTTCTGCCGCCAGTAGCCCTCGGCCCAGTCGAGGACTTGCTCCATGTTCTTGCCTTTCGCCCCGCGCTTGGTGTCGACCGTGAAGCCTTGCCGTGCCATGTGCGTCGGCGAGGTCGGGCTGAAGTTCGCCTCGAACGAACCGGGAGAAGTCTCACGCACGCGGATCGTCACGTCGGCTAGCTCGCGGGTCTGCTCGGGAAGCTCCACGGTTGCAGTGCTATCCGGTCGCGCCGCGCCGGTCAAGTCCGAGAGCGCGAACGGTGCGATGCTGCTAACCGCCGATATGTCTTCCGAGACCGACCTTCGAATCGGGATCATCGCTCCGATCTCGTGGCGGGTGCCGCCACGCCATTACGGGCCCTGGGAGCAGTTCGTGTCGCTCTTGACAGAAGGGCTGGTCGCCCGGGGAGTCGACGTCACGCTGTTTGCGACGGTGGATTCGATCACGAGCGCGCGCCTGGCGGGCAGCGCGCCGACCGGTTATTCCGAGGATCCGGGGCTGGATGCGAAAGTCTGGGAAGCGCTGCACATCTCGGCAGCGTTCGAGCGCGCCGACGAGTTCGACGTCATCCACAACAGCTTCGACTTCTTGCCGCTGACGTACAGCGGCCTCGTCGACACGCCCGTCGTCACGACGATTCACGGGTTCTCGTCGGATCGGATCGTGCCGGTCTTCGAGAAGTACAACAGCATCGGGTACTACGTGGCGATCAGCGACGCCGACCGGAGCGCGCGGCTCGACTATGTGGCCACCGTCCACCACGGGATCGACATGCAGGAGTTCGAGGTAGGTACTGGAGACCGCGACTACCTGCTGTTCTTCGGAAGGATTCATCCGGACAAAGGCACTGCAGAGGCGATCGAGGTGGCCAAGCAGAGCTGCGATGCCACTGGTCATCGCCGGGATCGTCCAGGACCGCGAGTACTTCGAGCGGTTCGTCGAGCCCCACGTCGACGGAACGCGCGTCCGGTACATCGGTCCGGTGACTTCCGATCGCCGCGTCGATCTGCTCGGCGGAGCACGAGCGCTCTTGCACCTCGTCAACTTCGACGAACCGTTCGGCTTCAGCGTTGTCGAGGCGATGGCGTGCGGAACGCCGGTGATCGCACACTGCACGCGGATCGATGCCCGAGATCGTCAGCCACGACGAGAACGGCTTCCTCGTCACCTCGCTGGACGAAGCGGTGGCAGCGGTGCATGCGTCCGAAGCGCTCGACGGGGCCGCGGTGCGCAGGTCGGTCGAGCAACGGTTCGACGCCGACCGGATGGTGGACGACTACATGACCGTCTATCGAGAGGTCGTGGAGCAGCATCGACGAAGGCGCGGACGCGAGCGAAGCACCCGCTGATGGCCCCGCAGTCGTTCCGGCTCGGCGTCAACTACTGGCCCGCGCGCACTGCGATGCGCTGGTGGGCCGACTTCGACCAGGCCGAGGTCGCCGCCGACTTCGAGCGGATCGCCGCCGCCGGCCTCGATTCGGTCCGGCTGTTCCTGCTCTGGGAGGATTTCCAGCCGGCCCCGGACGAGGTCGATCGACAGATGCTCGGTCGGCTGGTCACGGTGGCCGATCTCGCCGCACGGGCGGGCCTGGCGATCGTGCCCACCCTCTTCACCGGCCACATGAGCGGCGTGAACTGGATTCCGGCGTGGGCGCTGGGTGGGATCGGACGGCGACGACCGCTTCCGGGTGGTGTCCGGCGGCAATGTCACCGGTGCCGGCCTGCGCAACTGGTACTCGGACCCGGTTGTCGCCCGCGCGCAAGCGCTCCTCGCGGCGGAGGCGGCTGCGGCCCTGGCGGGCCACGAGGCGCTCTGGGCGTGGGATCTCGGCAACGAGAACTCGAACTGCGTCGTGCCGCCGGACCCGGTCGTCTGCGCTGCGTTGGCTGGATCGAATCACCTCGGCGATCCGCACGGCCGACGAGGCGGCGGTGATCACGGTCGGCCTGCACATGGAGGACCTGGAGCAGAATCGCAAGCTCGGGCCGCGAGAAGTCTCGGAGTCGTGCGATCTGCTCTCGATGCACGGCTACCCGATCTACGCGGACTGGGCGGAAGGCCCCACCGATGAGCAGCTGCTGCCGTTCCTGGCTCACATCACGCGCTGGCTGGGACGAGGCCGCGAAGTCCTGTTCTCGGAGTTCGGGCTTCCGACCTACCGGCCCGGCGATCCGAACGCGGAGACGGCCCGTCGGCAGAGCCGCTCGCCGCTGATCGACGAGCCGACGGCGGCCGACTACACCGCGCGAGCGCTCGTCGCTCTCCGCACAGCTGGTTGCGCCGGCGCCATGTTGTGGTGCTACACGGACTACGACCCGGCCGTCTGGGAGCAACCGCCGCTCGACCTGGCAGTCCACGAGCGCTCGTTCGGGCTCTGGCGCGCCGACGGATCACCGAAACCGTCGGTGGCCGCCGTCTCGGCGTTCGCCGGAGCCGGCCGAATCGACACCACCAGCGGTACGCCCGGCTGGATCGATCTCGACCCGGACGGATTCTTCCTCGACCCGGCGGTCAACCTCCGACGTCTCTACCGCCGCTATCGAGCCGTGCTCTAGTCGTCGACCGGCGCCCCGAGCACGGCCTCGAGGAGCTCGTCGAGCTGCGCCGTGGCGAGGCAGATCGTGGTGTCGGCGCCGCCGTAGTACAGCCGCACCTCCCCACTCGCCTCGTCGTGGACAACGCCACAGGGAAAGACCGCGTTGGGGACGTCGCCGGTGCGTTCGTAAGCGGCGCGGGGTGCGAGGATCCAGGCCGGGAGCCGTCGCAGCACGTGGGTCGGCTCGTCGAGGTCGAGCAAGGCGAGCCCGACGCGGTAGAGAGCGCCGGCGACCGTCTCCTTGACGCCGTGGTAGATGAGCAGCCACCCGTGCTCGGTTTCGATCGGCGGGGGGCCGATGCCGATTCGCAGCGAGTCCCACCAGGCCCCGTCGCGGGGCTGAAGCACCTGCTCGGGCGCGCTCCAACTGACGAGGTCCGGCGAGCGCGAGAGGACGATCTCCCCGCGGGCGCCCCCGTACTCCGTCTTCGGCCGGTGGAGCAGGATCCAGCGGCCGTCGATCCGGTGAGGGAGCAGCGCCGCGTTCTTGTCCTCGGGGTGCTGGATGATCCCGTAGCGGTCCACCGTCTCGAAATCCTCGGTCGTCGCGAGATACACGGCCGGGCCGGCCGGGCCATAAGCGGTGCAGGTGATGACCCAGCGATCGAGCTCGGCAGCCCACACGACTCGCGGATCCTCGAAGCCCCACTGCTCGGTCGCGATGCCGGGGACGGGAGCGAGCAGCGGCTCACTCTCGACCGTCCAGCCGTCGACGCCGTTTGCGGAGCGGGCGACCGTCAGGTGCGAGATGCCGCGCAAATCCTCGACGCGCGCGAGCAGGATCGTCGTCCCGTCGATCGCAGCTGCCGCCGGATTGAAGACAGCGTTGGCCGGGTACGGCCAGTCGCCCACCGTCAGGATCGGGTTCGCAGGGTGGCGATCGAACAGCTCGGTCCCGCGACTCACGCCACCGCCGCTTCATGCGGTGGGGTGAGGACTGCTGTCGATGCACGGACGCCGGCGGCGTCGAGGCTGAGCGCCGCGCTGTGGAAGACGAGAGTCGACTCGGCGCCCTCGTTCAGGTTCAGATCATCGGCCTCGAGCCCGTCGCTGCAACCGCCGGTCGCGAAGTCGTACATCGGCCGGTGCAGCCGATTGCGGCCGAGGAACCATTCGAACGAACGCCGCGCCCGGACGCCGTGCTCGGCGCGGTGCGTTACGTCGAACGCCGTCAGCTCTGCCTCTACCAACGCTGCCGCCTCGAGCGGCTGCTCGTCCCCGAACCCGGGGGCTGCCTCGCCGCGGCCGCGTCCGTGATGCCCCGGCAGCCGCAGCAGACCGTCCCGCAGCCCGCACTCGTCCCCGAACCAGCCCAGGGAGTCGAGCCCGATCCGCGTGAAGTCGTCGCGGTCGAGTGCGCTGCCGCAGCTGAGGAGAGCTTGCGGTAGCCGCGCGTTGTCGTACGTGAGCCGCGCTTCGAACCATCGCCAGTCGTCGGAGGCATTCTGCTGGTAGGCGTCGGCCAGCTGCTCGGCGAGACGCTCGAGCAGGCGGCGGGCATGGAGATCGAGTCGGTCCGGATCGAGCCGTGCGAGCCCGAGCGCCGAATACGCAGCCGTACGAAGCGACACCTCTCCCTTGAGCGACCCTACGAGCCGCTCGAGCAGCCGGCCCGCGGGGTCGACGACCGCGGGTATCCAGGCCGTGGCGAGAATCTCGCCGAGCGCCCAGATCGAGCGGCCGACATGGTCACCGAGGTACGGCTCGTCGAGCCAGCATCGGTCGTAGCCCATGAAGTTGCGCATCCCGCCTGGCCCCTCGGCTGCGTGCAGGAACGCAAGTGAGCGGTACAGAATCGCAGTCCACGTTCGCTCGTCCTCGCGACGCGCCAGAGCGAGCGAGACGACCGCAAGCCGTGCGACGTCATCGACGCAGTACCCGGTGTCACGGTTCGGAATGATCCCGTCCGCGTGCTGCACGATTCCGACGTCGTCGACGAGAGTGAGCAGATGGTCGGTGCGAAGACTGGTCAACCGCAGGTCGGTGACACCGGTCGGCCGCCGCCGCGGAGCAAGCGCTCCCGCCTCGCGCAGCACCGCCGACGTCGCCTGCGCGACCGACGGCCAGGCGAGCGAAGAAGCCATTCGCAACGCCTCCGACCGTGCCGCCTCGAGCGACGCGGGGTCGTCGATATAGCCGCAGACGGCGTCGGCGAGGCCGATCGGGTCGTCGAACGGCACCAGGCGGCCGGCTCCGGAGGTGAGCATGTCCTCCGCGTACCAATACGGGGTCGAGACGATTCCACAGCCGGCCGCGATCGCATAGGTCAGCGCACCCGAGGCGATCTGTTCCTCGCTCCGATACGGGGTTACGAACACGTCGGTCGCCGCGAGCAGTTCCGACAGTTCGTCGATCGAGAGGAACCGGTCGTCGAACTCGACGTGCTCGGCGAGATCGAGCTCGAGCACGCGGCGCTCGAGCATCAGACGGTAGGCCTCTCCCTCGCGCCGCTCGACGTCCGGATGTGTTCGACCCGCGATCACATAGACGATCTCCGGATGACGCTCGATCATCGACGGCAAGCCCTCGATCACGATCTCCAGCCCCTTGCCGGGCGAGATCAAACCGAAGGTGGAGAGCAGGAAGCGGCCGTCCGTTCGAGCGTAAGGACCAGTGTCTGGCCGTGGAGCAGTGTTGCACCGGCGCGTGCCATGAGCTTTGACGGCGCGCCGTGCGGCACGACTCGGATCTTCTCCTCGGCGCAGGCACCGCATGCGACGAGCAGCCGTAGCGCCGTTTCGGTCATCACGATCACCAGCTCAGCCTCGGCGCACAACTCCGTGAGTACCTGCAACTGATGTGGCGTCGGCCTGGACAGAACCGTGTGCAGCGTCACGACGAGCGGTTGCGGCAGCTCCTCGGCGAACGAGAGCACGTAGTCCCCGTCGCGTCCGCCGAAGATCCCGTACTCGTGTTGCAGCAGCACGGCGTCGACGTCGAGGCGTCCGAGCGTCCTCGCTGCGCGAATGTAGTCGCCGCGCACTGCCTGCCCGATCATCGAGATCGGCCCGCCTCCCTGGGGGCGAGACGGCTCGTTGACGATCGGGACGACGGCGACGTCCTCGACGCCTGCAACCTCGATCAGCGTCTCTCGCAGGTCGGCGGCGAACGCACCGATCCCACACACCCGCGGCGGATAGGTTGAAACGATCGCGGTCCGCACGCGCGTCAGCCGCGCCGTGGGCTGTTCATCGCAGCGCGCAGCCGATCGATCTTCATCACGATGTCGCTCCCTCTCGTTAACTCCCCGAAGCGCGAAACGGCGGGCTCGTGCGGGAGTCGGGACACGGGGACGCTCGAGCCATGCTAGCGGATGTCTGTAGGCGCCGATTCGCCGAGACACGGTGCCGGATCCAGCGACCTTGATCGTTGCGTTAAGCAAGACAGGAACGCCGACGCGAGACGCGGCCGTTTCGACAAGATCTCGACCTTGGCCTATCTGGAGCGCACACCGAACATCGAGAACGCCTCGTACGGAAGTGTGCGAGCCGCGGTCGACCGTGCGCGGGAAGGCGCCGCGACGAAACTCGAGTCGAACATCGGCATGTCGGTCGACCAGGCGTACGGCTACGCGCGAAGCCTGCTCCAAGATGCACGCGGCGGAGTGCGCTTGAGCATCGACGGCCTCTGGCTCTACGTCGACCCGGCTCACTAGCGCGTCACGGCTGGTTGCAATTCGTGGCGGCAGACGCTCAAACCGGACGAGAGCCGGGTCGTTGCGTTCCTGCTGCCGGCGAGCTGCGTCCTTGGCTGCGCTGGTCCTCGAGCAGCGCCACCACGGCGTTCGCCCAGTCGGCGACGTCGTCGCGGTGCTCCTGGTCGCGGATCGTCCTGAAACCCGCGAGCAACACGTCGAGCTCCTCCTCGGTAAGCGTGGCCTCGCCGCCGGTTGAGACGTCCGTGCGGCCAAGGTCGGCTTCGGCCTCCCGGATCCTGGCGAAGCGGAGGACTGCCTGGTGGCTTCCCCCTTCCCGGCGAGTTGCTCGAGGAGCTCATCGATCCGCGTGCGACCTTCCGGCGTCAGTGCAGCAGTCGCCCTCGCGAGATACTCGCTGTGATGATCGGATGGCCGGTTCACTTACCGGAGTCCGGCGGCGTCCAGTCCGTCGCCACCTTCCATTCACTGCGAAGAACTGCCGCGTAGACCTCTCCACCCCTCGCCGAGCCACCCGTGACATCGACGATTGCTCGAGTGCGCGCCGCGCGCGCCGGAAGGCCGGGTTTGCGTGGCACCTCGCCCAAGAGCTCCCAGGTGCCTTCCGCCACCTGGCGCAAGACAACGAAACCAGGTCCGGTCAATCGCTCCACCACTCCTGAACCATCTCGACCTCGGCGGCGTCGTCGCCGGCGCCGAAGGCGAGGTACTCGACGCCGTCAGGGCCGGCTTCCATGTCCCGCATGGTGTTCTTGTCGAACCTGATTGCGTCCCACTGGTCGAGATCGACGATCTCGTCCTCGACCTTCACCCGCGCGGATCCACGCACGACCACGTAGACCTCTTCCTGTCCGACGTGCTTGTGCCCGAACGGAATGCGGAAGCCGGGTGCGAGCGTGAACAGGCTCAAACCCAGCGTGCGGCCGCCGAGCGGCGTCCGTCCGAACCGAGCCTGCATCTCGGCAGGCATGCCGAACTTCGGCGCCTGGTCCTCGACGTCCATCTTGAGATTCTTCCTCGTGTAATTGCCCATTGCTCGCTCATACCCCGGCTTGGTCCGGACGAAAACGTTCAGAGGCACGGGCTAACCTGCTGACTGTGAAGCGCAGAGGATGGTCCCGGCGTCGGCGGCGTCTCTTGTTCGTCGCGGCGATTCTGGCGGAGCCGGTGGCGATGAAGCTTCGCGGCTACCCGGTCGGGGGCAACCTGGTGGTTCGCTGCCGTAGAGGCCATCTCTTCACGACGCTCTGGATCCCGGGCATGTCGCTGAAAGCGATCCGACTCGGCTGGTGGCGGATCCAGCGGTGCCCGGTCGGACCTCACTGGTCTCTGGTGAGGCCGATGAAGAAGTCAGAGCTCACCGAGAGCGAGGAGCGCCTCGCGCACGAACGAAAAGACACGTGGCTCTTCTGAGTCACCAAGGTTTTGCGCGCTCCCGATTCGGCGCGACACATTCAACCTGATCGGGGGACAGGCCCTCCTTTAGGTCAGTTGACCTTGCAAGCCGGGTCGGCGAACGCAGACCGCTGCTCCGCGTTCGCAGCGAGATCTGCTGGCGCGGTTGTACGGCCCGGGAGCGCTTCCCTGCCACAGAACGTCGGGAGTGACGCCGGGGCCGATCACGGTTGCCCGGTATTTCGTTCCTCTTCCGGCCGGATGGCTGCCATGGGGATAGAACCCGTAGCAGAACGTTCCCTTCGGCTTGTGGGTCAGGAAGCTGTTCTCACGCTTCCAGCCTGCGCCGTACGAAGAGTCGAACGTGTCGACGTACAGATTGCGCCCGAAACTGTCGAGCGGGGCGCCGGTGTGCGTGGAACGGAACCCGTACACGCCGATGCCGTCGTACGTCAGCGAGCCGTACAGGTGATCGAAACGCCGGTACGACCAGTCTTCCTTGATCGTCAGCACGGCGATCGCGCCGGTCCAGTGGGAGAGATGGAGCTCCGATGCCGACTCGAGCGACGACGCGGGAGCGCCATAGTCCGGCAGTGCACGCTGCCAGGCCTGCACCGCCCAGTAGGACCCGTCCGGCGCCTTGCAGGCCGCGACGAGCCAGCCGAGCGGCGGCCCGTCATAGGAACCGCAATCCGTACCGAATGTCTTCCAGTACGGGCGGTGGTACTTGCCATAGCCGCCGGCGTAGTCGAGCGAGAACGCGACCTGCTGGTGCACGGGCGTCGGGGCGATGGCGTTCACCGCACCCCAGGCGAGGACGTGCTTGACCTCTCCGGCGACGCTGTAGGTCAGCAACGCCTCGCCTTTCGCGTTGACGGCGAGCTTGACGTTCGAAGCGTTGCGGTCGATGAGCTGGGACGCCTTCGCAGGTGCGGCTGTGAAAACCGCCATCACTGCCATCGCCGCCGCGAGTAGGAAGAGACGCCGCATGCCGTCACCTCCGATCTCGAACTGTCCGCACCCTAGCAGTCAGATTCCGATGATCGTGATCGTCCGTTTCACGGTCGGGATGAAGGTGGCCTGGGCGACGATGCGCGCGGTGTAGGTCTTGTTCTTCGCCACCGTCAGCCCCGTGAGGCGGATGCGCGTCGTGCAGTCGATCTGGAGAGGCGTTCTCGCCAGCGACGACTGCACGGCCTTGCCGCTCAGGAACGTTGCGGCGACGCTCGTCACCAGCGAGCCGATCGGATTCGCCGCGCACAACGATCGCAAGTAGAGGGTGATGGTGGGGCTCCTGGTGCCGGACTTGACCGCAACTCGGCCGTCGACCTCGTTGACCTGTCTCGCCATCGCAGACCAGGTTGCCAGAGAGGGCTTCGCCGTTCCGTTCTTGCGGTAGAGCCCGCTCTGCCAGGGACTTCCCGCCGAGTCGCGGAACACGAACCAGATGAACATCACCACATGGGGGTCGAGCCGCGCCAACGTGAGCGCCTGCGTCACGTAACGCGCCTGCTGCGCTTCGGTGACGCCGTTCGGCTCGCCGGGTCTCGTCTCGCTTCCGTATTCGGTGATCCAGATCGCAACGCTGCGACGCCGAAACCAGCGCGCCAGGTCGCGTTCGAATCGTGGCAGCGTCGTCAGGGCGACGTTCGGGTAGCGAACCCTCTGTGTCGGCGCCTGGTTCACCGGATACGGGTAGGGATGGTGAGCCCAGGCGTCGAATCGAAGCCGCGGATTCGCCGTCGCGACCAACCGGGCGAACGTGGCCGGCGCCACCGTATCGGTGACGCCGGGCTTCCTTCGATTCCGACCGTGCGAGGATGTCTCCCCGATCGCGACCAACGCCCTCGGGCTTCCCGCCTTGATCCCTGCATAGCCCGCGGCGGCAAGCCGTGCGTAGTTCGCTGCGCTGACGATCCTTCCGCGCGCGTCGAACTGCGGAGCGAGGAAGTTCCCGAGGTTCGACTCGTTCCAGATGCCGAAGAAGCGGACGAACGGGTAACCGGCATAGCGGCCCGAGTAGCGGGCGGCGACCGCACGCACGAAGCTCTGGAAGTCGCTCAATCGAGTCGGCAGGTAGCGGGCCGGCTTCCCGCCGTTCGCCCAGCCCGGCGTCCCCCAGATCGTGATCAGGACTTCGAGACCGCGGGCCTGGGCACTTCGAACGAAGTCGTCCAGGTCTGCGAACCGATACGCCGGATCGAACGGGTCCGAGGGGTTCTGCGGCCGTGTCGGTGCGACGCTCGCCCAGGTGAGGAGCGTCCGTACAACGGTCGCGTGCGCACGGAAGCTCGCAAGGTCGAGCTCCTGCTGACGGTTCACGCCGTAGCGAAACACCGGATCGTCGTGGAAGCCGACCCACATCCGCGTCTGTGCGCCCGACCCCGGAGCGAACGCAAGTGACACGGCGAGCGCGAGCGCGATCCAAGCTGTCCGTGGAGAGCGCATGCGGTCCCTACTGTCCCCACCTGAGGCGGTTTCGAGTCATCCACTCCGATGGCCACAGGTGTCGCGGCGATCAGGAACCGCCGGCTCTACGCTCTTTCGATCTCCTTGGGAAGGCGAACGGCTGCAACGAGACCGACGAGCCCGAACGCGGCGAGCACGATCATCGCGATCGCATAGGACCGCGTCCCGATTGCGACGACGGACACCAGGATCGTGCCGGCGATCGCCGTGCCGAAGGTCGATCCCAGATTGGAGACAGCACGCGAGAGGCCCGAGATCTCGCCCTGGAGCGCTTCGGCGAAGCTGGACTGCACGACGTTGACCGAAGGCGTCAGCATCGCGCCCAGCCCGAGGCCGATCAGCAGCAGCCCCGGAACGAAAGCGACCACCCTCGACGAGTAATGGACGAAGGCGAGCAGCAGCACGATCCCCGCCAGGGTGACGACGAACCCGGCGACGATCAGCGTCCGCTGCGCAAACCTCTTGGCGAGTCGCTGCGCCGCGAAGGACGAAACGAGAACGCCGACCGTCGCGGCGGTGAAGACGACGCCGGTGCCGATCGCGCTGTAGCCACGGACCTCCTGCAGAAAGACGGAGACGGAGAACGAGACGCCCATCAGGAGGAGCCACTGCATGTTCTGCGTGACCAGAGCGAGATTGCAGGTGCGATTCCGGAACAGCCTCGTCGAGAGGAGCGCCTCTTTCCCCCTCCGCTCCCGGGCGCGGATGTAGAAGAAGAAGACGACCAGCAACACGACTCCAAGCACGAACAGCACGGCAAAGAGCACGTTGTTCGTCCCCGCCTGCAGGATCCCGAAGACCAGGAAGAACATGCCGATCGCCGAGAGGATCGCCCCGACGCCGTCGAACGGTCGCGTCGGGTCAGCCGGAAGCGGATCTTCGAGGCGACGGCTGAGGAGGATGATGATCGCGACGACCAAGGCCTGGAAGACGAATGCGGCGCGCCAACTGATCGCGGTGGTGATCAGGCCTCCGATCAACGGCCCGGCCGCCGCACCGACCCCTCCCAGGCCGCTGATCACGCCGAACGCCCAGGCGCGCGAGGTGAGATCGCTGAACCACAACGTCGCGAGGATGTACACGGGCGGAATCAACAGCGCCGTCCCGACGCCCTCGAACACCGAGTTTCCGACGATCAGCACGCCGAGACCGGGAGAGACGGCGCTCAGCAGGGCGCCGATCCCGTACAGCGTGAGGCCGAGGTTGAAGCACCGCTTGCGGCCCCAGCGGTCGGTCAGCTTGCTGCACGGGATCATCAGGACCGCCATGATCAAGAGGAACAACGTGATCGCCGTCTGCACGCCCTTCACGGTCGTGTCCAGGTCATCGCTGATATCCGCGATCATCACGTTCATGTTCGAGCCGGCGAAGCTGCAGATGAACTGCGCCAGCGCGAGCGGAAGGATCAACCTCCGCGGCGAAATAGCTATCCGACCGGTCACTTAGAAGGGTGTCGGGATCCGGCGCGCCGTGAGCTCGGGCTCGCGGTAGCCGCCGGCGTGCTGCCGCTTCGGCAGCTTGACCTCCGGCAACGTGAGCGGGTCATAAGGGATCTGCGCGAGTAGGTGCGTGATGATGTTGAGCCGGCCGCGCTTCTTGTCGTTGGTGTCGGCGACGAACCACGGAGCCCACGCCGTGTCGCTCGCGCGGAACATCGCATCGCGGGCGCGCGAATAGTCGTACCAGCGGCTGTACGACTTCAGATCCATGTCGGACAGCTTCCAGATCTTGCGCGGATCGTCGATGCGGCTCTCGAGCCGCTTCGTCTGCTCGTCGGGGCCGACCTCGAGCCAGTACTTGAGGAGGATGATCCCCGAGTCGACCATCGCCCGCTCGACCTCCGGCACCTGTTCGAGGAACCTCGCCGTCTGCTCGGGTGTACAGAAACCCAGGACGGGCTCGACCCCGGCCCGGTTGTACCAGCTGCGATCGAAGATCACGACCTCGCCGGCGGCGGGGAGGTGCGGAACGTAGCGCTGGATGTACATCTGCGATCGCTCGCGCTCGCTCGGCGCCGGAAGGGCGACGACTTTGAACACCCGCGGGCTCACACGCTCGGTGATCCGTTTGATCGTGCCGCCCTTGCCCGCCGTGTCACGTCCCTCGAAAACGATGCAGATCTTGGCGCCCGACGCCTTGACCCACTCCTGGAGCGCCACGAGCTCGCCGTGCAGCCGCCGCATCTCGGCCTCGTACTCCTTACGCCGCATCTTTGCGTTCGCGCTGTCCGACTTGCTCACGGGGCGACCTCTGCAACGGCCCGCTCCGGGGCGAGCGCTCGTTGCGCGTCGACGGTGACGGGCTCCGGTGCTTCCCGTCGGCGGACCAGCTTGCTCGTTTCGACGACCAGGGGAAGCAGGGCGGCGAGGCCGAAGCAGGCGAGCCACTCCTTGCCCGTGAGTGAGGTCGTGAGAAGGCCGCGTTGGAGGCCGGGCAGCTCAGTGGCCAGGACAGTCATCGCGAGAGGGAACAGCGAGATGCCGAGCGCCTTCAGCAGCGGTGGGGAGAACCCGCTCGCAGGGTCCCGCCGGTTCGTGAGCGCGTTGAAGACGGTGCCGAGGGCCATGACCACGAACGTCATCGTCAGCGACGCCGTCGGCACGTTGGTCTTCGGGTCGTCAGGTCCCGCGACGAGCGGGAAGAGGGCCGCGACGAAGAGCGTCAGGGCATAGACGACCCAGAGCGTGACCGCGCCGCGATTGGTGATCGGCACCTTGGGGTCGCGGGGCGGTCGGTGCATGACGTCGGGCGTGCCCGGGTCGACTGCGATCACGACGACGCCGGACGCGGTCATGAACACGAGCAGGTACAGCACCATCAGCGGCGTCAGCGCGACGCCTTTGTTGATGTCGAACGCCGACGCGGCGAGGAACAGGAAGACGAGCGCCAGCAGCTGGGTCATCTGGTACCGGACGTAGGAGACGACTTTTTCGTAGACCCGGCGGCCGATCTCGACAGCGTGAACGAGCGTGCCGAAGTTGTCGTCGGTGAGGATCAGCCGACCCGCCTGCTTGGTGACCTCGCTGCCGCTGCCCATCGCCACGCCGATGTCGGCTTGCTTCAACGCCGCGGCATCGTTGACGGCGTCGCCGGTCATCGCGACGATCAGCCCCTGCTCTTGCATCAGCCGGGCAAGCCGGAGCTTGTCCTGCGGAGTGACCCTGCCGAAGACGTGGAGCTCCGGGAGCCTGCGGGCGACTTCCTGATCCGTCATCGCCTGCAGCTCGCTCCCACTGATCGCACCCGGTCCGAGCTCGAGCATCTCGCCGATCGCCTGGGCCGTGACGGCGTGGTCACCGGTGATCATCCGCACGTCGATGCCTGCACCCAGTGCGGTGTGGACGGCGGCCTTCGACGACGGCCGCAGCGGGTCGATGATCCCGACCATGCCGATGAATGTGAGGTCGTGAGTGAGCGACATCGGTTCGGCGTTCATTGCGTCGAGCTCGCTCTCATCGACGAGACGTGCCGCGAATGCCAGCACCCGTAGGCCCTTCCCGCCCATGCGCTCGTTGGCGGCGTCGATGCCCTTCCGCGCCTCCTCGATCGGCACCTGGGAGCCGCTCATCGTCCCGCCGGCGTGCGTGCAGCGGGCGAGCACGACATCGGGCCCGCCCTTGACCAGCTGAACCACGCGCTCCGTGCCGTCCACCGGATAGCGGTGGTAGGTCGCCATGAACTTGTAGTCGGAGTCGAACGGCACCTCGGCGATGCGCGGGTAGGCGCGCCGGGTCTCCTCCGCATCGACCCCCAGCTTGGCGGCGAGCACGACCAGCGCCGCTTCCGTCGGGTCGCCGACCACGCTCCCGTCGTCGCCGACGGTCGCATCGCTGTCGAGGACGAGGCCGAGCGCCAGCCGGGTGAAGTCGGGCACCGGCGCGCCGGCCACCGATCTGAGCGCGCCGGTCTTGGCATAGCCCTCTCCCTCGACCGTGAACCACGCGTCGCCCGTGTACAGGGTCGAGACCATCATCTGGTTCAGCGTCAGCGTCCCGGTCTTGTCGGTGTTGATCGCGCTCGTCGCACCCAGTGTCTCCACGTCGGTCAGGTTCTTGACCACGGCTTTCGCGTCGGCGAGCTGCTTCGCACCCATCGACAGCAGTCCCGACACGAACGCCGGCATGCCCGTCGGGATCGCGGAGATCGCCATCGCCGTGCCCAGCAGCAGCACGTCGCTGAACTTCTCGCCACGGGCGACACCGACGATCACGATGAACGCGACGGCTCCCCAGGCGATGATCCCGAGCACGTAGGTCAGCTTCGCGAGCTCCTTCTGCAGCGGCGACCGCGTCCGCGTGACCGCGGTCAGCATCGTCGCGATCTTGCCCATCTCCGTGTCCATCCCGGTCGCGGTCACGACGACCGCAGCCGTCCCCCGCGTCACCGCCGTGTTCTGGAACAACATGTTCGAGCGGTCCCCGAGCGCTACATCGGTTCCTGGAAGCGCGCCGGCGTCCTTTGCGATCGGGGCGCTCTCGCCGGTCAGGGCCGCCTCCTGCGTCTCCAGCGTCGCTGAGCGCACGATCCGTCCGTCCGCAGGAACGAGATCGCCCGCCTCGACCTCGACGATGTCGCCCGGGACGATGTCGACAGCGGGCACGAGTGCGAGCGTCCCGTCACGCACGACCTTTGCCTGCGGCACCTGCAGGTTTGCAAGCGCATCGATGCTCGCCCGAGCCTTCAGCTCCTGGCGCGTGCCGAGGACGACGTTGAGCAGGATGAGCAGTCCGACGATCGCTCCGGTCGAGACCTGTCCGATCGCGAAGCTCACAGCGACGACCGCGATCAACATGATGTTCATCGGGTCGCGCAATTGCTGCGCCGCCACCGCCCACAGCGACGGCGGCTTCTCCTTCCGGATCTCGTTCGGCCCCACACGGCCCAACCGCGTCGCCGCCTCCGCCGCCGCCAGTCCCGTATCGGCGTTCGATTGCAACTCGGCGACGACATCGACGGCTTCGCGGGCATATGCCGGGATCGCTTGCGCGCCGGTGCCGCCAACGGCCGGGTCTTGTTCAGTGATCACGAATTCCTCTCCCGAATCGCTCGTCCAACCGGCGCTGTGACAACTGGCCCTCGTCGGCCTGCTTCGGTCTTGATTCGATGTTCCCCTCCACGAGCGCTCCTCTCGAAAGCTAGGTACAGCAGCCCGGACAAACCAGTGTCGAACGCTCTGCCAGGGTCTCGGAACCTCGCGCGGTGAGCCGCCGCTTTGCGGTCGGCGGTCAGGCGGCGACCTCAGGCTTCCCCAGCGGATCCTAGTGGAGTCCTGTCGAGCGCGTCCGCGATTTTCGCCCGGGAGCGCGACCCAGTTGACTTGATGAGGAGGACAAATTGAGAGGAATGCTTCGGCCCGGCCATATACGGCTGGGGTTGCTGGTGATGGTTGCCGGTGTGTTGATGGCGACCGTGCTGGTTGGGACGGCCGGCGCAAGACCAAGCTCGCACGGGCTGCGTCTGTTCCGGTCTCTTCCAGGCGATCCCGCCTGGCTCGTACGGTTCGGTGACCGTCACCGGTCTCTGCTCGATCGAGGGGACGGTCGACATCAGCGGCGGGCTGACGATCGCTCCTGGTGGCGGGCTCGACGCGTCGGGGTCGGACTGGAACTCGTTCGTCCACGTCTCGGGTGGTGTGCAGGTGATGGCGAACGGCGTCCTGTTCCTCGGCAACGGTGCCGGTACGGGCTGTCCCAACAGCTTCGACGTCGTGAACGGCGGTCTGGACGGGACGAACGCGCTGGCGGTCGTCGTCCACGGGACGACGACCAACGGCGGGTTCTCCGTGCAAGGCGGCGGGGGCGGAACGAGTTGCTCTGACGCGCTCGTCCAGGGCCAGGACATCGGGACGCCGCCCTTCACCGATGTCGAGGACAGCCGGGTGAACCGCGGTTCATCCATCTCCGGTATGAGCACATGCTGGATGGGATTCATCCGCAACACGTCCAACGGCGGCTTCCTCGTCGCGAACAACACGATGGGCGACCCCGACGCGATCGAGATCGGCCTGAACGAGATCAACGGCAGTCTCAACTGCTTCGGAAACGCGCTCGCATTCCCGGGGCCGGGAGGTGTGCCGACGAACAGCTTCGAGGGTTCGCCGCCGAACCCGAACGTCGTGCACGGCCAAAGGTTGGGCCAGTGCGCGGGAGTCTGACCGTACTGCTCCGGTCGGCGCAGCGGAAATCGATCTTGCGGGTGCGGCCCACGCGGCCCACCCGCAAGATCTCATTGCGATTGGCCCCGGACACCCGCCGAAGCGCGCATCCGGAGCCATACGACGAGCGGTTAGCCGGCGTTCACGCAGACGACATACAGCGTCATGTCTGCGAGGTTCACCTTGTCGTTGACCTGGACGATCCAACCGGAGTTGTCGTTCGGCTTGACCGTGTTCGTGTTCCAGTCCATCCGGCCGGGGAAGGAGGCGACAACGCCGCTCCCGTCCGAGAGCGCCGCCGGATTGAAGCCCGTGGCATCCTCGGACGTGAACCGGTAGCCGCCGCCGATCGCCACCTTGCCGGTCGAGCAGGCGACCGTCGCGATAGCGCCGCCACCGACGCCGACGTACCCCGGACCCATGTCCGAGTTGTTGTCGTCCTTCGAGTAGCGCCACGTGCGAACCTCGTACCCGCTGACGCCGTCCCGTCCCTGCGGGCCCTGAGCGCCGGTCGCGCCGGTCGCTCCGGCCGCTCCGGTCGCTCCCGTTGCGCCTCTTGCACCCGTCGCGCCGGTGTTGCCCTTTGCGCCGGTGAGTGCCGCCCGAGCGGACGATGCGAGGTTGGCGAGCCGGATCGTGCCGGGCTTGATCTGATCGCTCGATGTGACCATGTACTTGTGGGCCGCGACCGCGCTCGATGCGACGACGACGCCAACGATGAGCACAGCGACGAGCGCCGTGATACGGACCTTCATGCGGTGCTCCAGTCTCCCGAGCCAGTCTGTTGGATAGGTGGGGAGAGGGTGGCCCGGGAACAGGTCCCCCTACGCCTTTCAATGGCGAACGCGAACGAAACGCGTCGTTTCGGAGCTCACGTCGACAATGTGCGCCGACTCTTCACGCGGCGACCGCCGTTGGCCACGTTCCAAGCCCGCTTGTCGTTCTTTCCGTGAGACCCCTTGTGTTTGGCGATGCCGCGAATGGCAGCGCGTTCCGACAGCCGAGAGCAGCACAGGGTCAACACGGTTGCTACCGAGTCGGCTCGACCCCACGAATCGCCAGTGTCTGCTTGCGGCGCCAGGCGGCTGACTTCACAGCGTCCACGCCCGCGTTCGCATCATGCAGTGCCTGCGGTACTACCGCCGTAACGCGATTGAGTCATCCGTGATTCGGCTCGATGGTCCCGGTCGCGGGCAAGCCGAGGGGCGTGAAGCGGTCCCACGGAGCGGCCGCACGCTTCCGCGACGTTGGCACAGGTTGAGCGGTGCGGCGAACGGGACGTCCCTGACACGCCCGTCGTCGCCGCACCAGCTCTCACTCAACGTAGGTGTCTACGCCATATCTGGGACTACACGAAGGTGTGATTCGAGCGGTTCGACGTTCCGGGGTCTAGGTGCCGAAGACCTCGGCGATTGCGACCTCGATGTTCTCCGCGCTCGCCTCCTCGAGACCGTCCGCCGCACGCGGGACGGGCACCGAGAGTGCCGCGGCGTGTGCCTCCTCGCGGCCGGCGGCGTTGCGCACCGCCGCGTGCAGTGCCCACAAGTAGGCCAGGTCAGCTTCGGCGATCGCGAGTGCCTCGGCGACGTCGAGTTCGGGTCCATGGCCTGGCACGACTCGTGCTGGCGGGTCGCGTTGCAAGAGCTCGATCAGCGCAGCCAGCGTCGCCCTGTACGCGGCCGTCGAAGTCGCAAATGGAAACTCCACGGCGGACAGGTGGTCACCGACCGCGAGCAGGTCTAGCTCCCGGAACCGGTAGGCGACGCCGTCGGGCGTGTGACCGGTTAGGGCGAGCGTCTCGACGAGGAAAGGGCCGATCCGCACGGCCGCTCCCGGCTCGAAGGTCCGGTCGACACGTGGCTCGCCGGCGATCCTCAGGCCGTGTGCGGCTGCCCGCTGCGTCACGCCCTGGTCGGTGAAACGGGACGCGATGCGCGCCGCGGCCTGCTCTCCCATCGTCGCCTCCGCGTCCGGAAAAGCTGCGATCCCGCAGACATGGTCCCAGTCGGCGTGGGTGGCAAGAACGCTCGTGACGTGGACACCGAGTTCGTGCGCCCTCGCGCCGACGCGCGCAACCTCCTCGACCGAGATACCGGGGTCGACGAGGACAGCTTCGCCTCGCGCGGCGAGGAGAAGAGATGAGGTACCGCCAGAGTGCGCTTTCGAACCCCTCAGCGACCACGCGGCAATCCTAGTAATCGACGAGCCGGTCGTGACCCGGTCTCGATGGAGGTCGCGGAAAGCGAAAGTTGTCGTGCCACCCGGCTCCTGCAACGCGACCTTGGCGGCGCGGCCTATGTAGAGAGAGGGCGGCCCTCGGACGCCCTCTCTCTCGTTCTTACGCGATCCTGACTCGGGCTACGTCGAGTGGGCCATCGACTGCTTCAGCGTCTCGGCCCTCTTCTCCAAGCGCAACGCGTCCAGCACCGCGTACTCAGCCTCCGCGACGACCGACTTGGCATAGTCGATCGCGTCCATCGCATCTTCCTCAGCGTCGTGGGCATCGTCTGCAGCCATCGCAGCGTCGAGCTCGGTCTTCTTTTCGTCGATCCGCGCTCGAATCTGCTTGATGTGGTTCTCCCAGTCGCTCTGGGCCTCCACCCACTGGCGCTTCGTCTTGTCCGACGTCTCCGTCGACCTCTCGTGCAACTCGGCTGCCCGCTCGTCGGCGTTCTTGCGCGCCTTCTCCACGGCTGCGTCCAGCTCAGCCTCGTCCTGCGCAGCAGCCGCCTTGATCTCCCGGTCGGCCTTGTCGATGCGCTCCTTGAGCTCGTCGAACCTGTCTGAAACCGGCATCGCCCGCCTCCTCTGGCTCGTCGTGACCCTGAGATCATAAGCCCATACGTCGAGCGAGTCCGGCGGCAGCGACGAGTGCGTTTTCGCGATCGGGATCGACGCGTTTGGCGACCGAGATGTCAGCCGCGGAGCCCAGCCACGAGCGGTTCTGTCAGGCGGCGGGGCTGGGATTTGAACCCAGGGACGAGTTACCCCGTCAGCGGTTTTCAAGACCGCCCCGTTCGGCCGCTCCGGCACCCCGCCGCGCGCTGACCTTGTAACACGCAGGCGCGGCGCGATCGAAGCCTCAATCGGCGCCTACACTCTTTGCCATGGCGATCTGCGCGGAATGCGGTACCGACAACCCGGACGTCGCGAAGTTCTGCATGGCCTGCGCCGCCCCGCTCGCGACCGCTGGTGCGCCCGCACCGGCGCCGCCGAGACGACACGAGGAGCGTCGGCCGGTCACGGCCGTGTTCGTCGACATCGTCGGATCGACGAGCCGTGCCGAGCAGCTCGATCCCGAAGACGTCCTCGCGCTCCTCGAGCCGTACTACGAGCGGCTGCGGCACGTGCTCGAGCAGCACGGCGGCAGTGTCGAGAAGTTCATCGGCGACGCGGTCGTGGCGCTCTTCGGTGCACCGGTCGCGCACGAGGACGACCCCGAGCGCGCGGTCCGGTCCGGCCTGGCGATCATCGCCGCGATCGACGCGTTGAACGCGGAGGACCCGTCGCGCGAGCTGCGTGTCCGCGTCGGCATCACGACGGGCGAGGCGATCGTCTCGCTCGAGGCCAGGATCGGCGAGGGCCAGGGCATGGCCTGGGGCGACGTCCTGAACACGGCCGCGCGGCTCCAGTCGGCCGCTCCGATCAACGGCGTCCTCGTCGACGAGCGCACCTACCGCTCGTGCCGCGCCGCGATCGAGTTCGAGGACGCCGAGCCGATCACCGCGAAGGGCAAGGCCGAGGCGGTTCCCGTCTGGGTCGCGGTCCGGATGCGCGAGTCGCCGGTCCGCAAGGCCGCCGAGACGCAGCTTCGTCGGCCGCACCGCGGAGCTCGGTCGCCTGATGACGGCGTGGAACCGGGTCACGGCGACCGACAAGCCCGGCTTCGCGATCGTCGTCGGCGAGCCGGGGCTCGGCAAGAGCCGGCTGTTGCACGAGGTGACCGAACGAGCCGAGGGTGCGGACGTGCGCTCCGGCAGCTGCGTCCCCTACGGCGAGGGGATCACCTACTTGCCGGTCGTGCAGATCATGCGCGACGCCGCCGGCATCCTCGTCGGCGACCCGGTCGACGTGGTCTCGTCGAAGCTCGACGCGCTTCCTCGACGGTCTGCCGCTCGCCGACCTCGACCAGCTGCGCACGATCGCCTCCACCCTCTCGAACCTGCTCGGCGCGCCGACGACACCGCGCGGCTCGTACACGACGACCGACATCTCGCAGGCCGAGTTGCACTGGGGCATCCGCCGCATCCTCGAGCTGCTCGCGTCACGCCGACCTCTCCTGCTCGTCCTCGAGGACCTGCACTGGGCCGAGCCGACCTTCATCGAGCTCGTCGTATCGCTGAGCGAGCTCGACGGGCCGCTGCTCGTCCTCGCTTCGGCACGGCCCGAGATCGGCGACACGCAGCCGAGCTCCTGGTCGAGCGTGAAGACCGGACGGTGGTCGCGCTCGACGTGCTGAGCGCCGACGACAGCGCGGCGCTGGTCGAGGAGCTCGTCGGCCGGCTCGTCGAGGAGCGCGGTCTCCCCCGCTCCGCCGTGGAACGGCTCGTCGCGAACGCGAACGGCAACCCGCTCTTCCTCGAGGAGACGATCCACATGCTCGCCGAGTCGGACTCGCTCGACGCGGAGTCGCTCGAGTCGATGCCTGTCCCCGAGAGCCTCCAGGCACTCGTCTCCGCCCGCCTCGACGGGCTGCCCGGAGCCGAGCGCCGACTCGCGCAGCACGCGTCGGTCGCCGGCGCGACCTTCTGGTCGGGCGCGGCCGCCCGGCTGGACGACCGGCAGGCGCCACCGGACGACCTGCTCGAGTCGCTCACCGGCCGCACGGTGCTCCACGAGCACCGCGACTCGGCGGTCGCGGGCGAGCGGGAGTGGGAGTTCAAGCACGTGCTGATCCGCGACGTCGCGTACGGGCGCCTGCCGAAGAGCCGGCGCGTCGCGCTGCACGTGCGCTTCGCGGACTGGATCGGCGAGCTGCCGGACGGCGGCGAAGATTTCGTCGAGATCCTCGCCTACCATCTCGAACAGGCGTGCCTCGTCGCCCGCGAGGTCGGCAGATCGGAGGTGCCGCCGCCGGTCGACCGTGCGGTCGAGGCGCTGAGCAAGGCGGGCGAGAAGGCGGAGCACCGCGAGGGCCTGCGCGAGGCGCACCGCTTCTACTCGCGCGCGCTCGAGCTGATCCCCGACGACGAGCTGCCGACGCTGCTCGACCTGCGGCTGCGGCGCGCCCGTGCGCTGGTCGGGCTCGGCGAGCCTGCGGTCGGCGGCCGAGGAGCTCGAGTCGATCGCGCGCGAGTCGGGTGAGCTCGGGCTCGACACGCTTCGCGCTGCGAGGCGCTGATCACGCTCGGCAACGTCGTCGCCAAGCAGGGGCAGGCGGCGTATGCGCAGACGCTGCTCGTCGACGCGGAGGAGCTCGCGCACCGTCTCGGCGACCGGCGATTGACGATCAGGGCGTCGCTCGAGTCCGCGTGGTGGGAAGCGTTCTTCGGCGGCGAGGCCGAGGCGCCGATCGCGAAGCTGAAGTCCTCGCTCGAGCTCGCGGAGGCCGATGAGCTGACGCTCCAGATCGAAGGTCTGCTGCGCATCGGCATGACGCAGATCAATGCCGCGAAGCTCGACGAAGCGCACACGGCGCTCGTCCGCTGCGCCGAGCTCGCAGCCGACCTCGGCTCGGTGCGCGACGCGGCGCGTGCCAACCACATGCTCGGGATGATCCGGCTACTACCGGCGAGAGATCGAGCTCGCCGAAGAGCTGCTGCTCCAGACGCAGGACTGGCTCGAGCGCACCAGCGACGGCCTGTTCGTGATCCAGAACCTCCGGGCGCTCGCGCTCGTTGCGCTCGCGCGCGGCGACATCGCCGGCGCCGAGGCGCGGCTGCGCGCCGCCTACCCGCTCGCGGTCGAGCAACGGCGGCTACCTCGCCGTCGAGGTGACTCGACTCCTGACGGTGACGCTCATCCTGCAGAACCGCCGCGAAGACGCGCGGACGATGGCCCTGATCGCGCTCGCCGACATCCCCGAGGAGGACGTCGCGGCCCTGGCAGCCGCGAAGCGGATCGAGGGCGAGCTCGCCGCTGCCGACGGGGACGGCCAGGCGATGCGCGCCGGATACATCGAGGCCGGCCGGCTGCTCGAGGAGCTCGAGGCGTGGCTGGACCTCGGCGAGACGCTCATCGAGTTCTCGGTCCAGCTCCGCGCGGACGGCGACCATGCGGATGCCGATCGCGTGCTGGCACGCGCCGACGGGATCTTCGCAACGATCGGTGCAGCGGAGGCGAGCGCGGCCGTCTGGGAGGCGCGCCCGCCTGCCGCTACGAGTTCTTGACCGTGAACGTGCCCGACGTCGAGTCGGACTCGTAGTACCCGTCGCTCGTGAAGTTCGACTTCAGCGAGTAGCTGCCGGCCGTCGACGGCAGCGTGACGGTGCACGACGCGACGCCCGACGAGTTCGTCGTCCCCGTGCACGTCACCGTGCCGCCGAGGGTGAACGTCACCGAGCGTCCGACGATCGCGCCGTCGTCCGACGTGAGCTTCGCGCTCAGCGTCGCGGACTTCCCCTTCCCGCCGGAGGTCGCGCCCGTATACGTGAGGTTGTCCTCCTCCGGCGTGATCGTGAAGGCCTTCGACCCGCTCCCCGGCGCATAGAAGGTGTTGCCGCCGAAACCGGCGGTCACCTGGTACAAGCCGGCGACGTCGCCGATCCTGAGTGAGCACGAAGCGACACCCAGCGAGTTGGTCGTCGCCGAGCAGCTCTTCGAACCGAGCGTGAACGTGAGCGGCTGGCCGCCGAGCGGCGTGCCGCTCGCGGTGTCCTCGGTGAGGACGCCTCTCATCGTCACCGAGTCGCTGTAGTCGCCCGTCGTCGAGCCGGTGTAGACGACGTACGACTCCTCGCGCGTGACCGTGTAGCTCAGCGGCCCGGCGCTGCCGCCCAGGTAGTTGTTGTCGCCGCCGAAGCTCGCACTCACCGAGTACGCGCCGGGAGCCAGCGTGAGGACCAACGAACACGACACGACGCCGCTCGAGTTGGTCGTCGCCCGAGCACGTCTGCTGGTTGACGCCGTTCGTGATCGTGAACGTCACCGGCTTGCCGGCGTCCACCGCGTTCCCGGTGTCGTGCTCGATCAGGGTCGCCGACAGCGTCGTCGAGTCGTTCCAGTCCTCGGACAGGTCGCCCGTGTATGTCAGGTCGACCGGTGCCGGGGTGATCGTGAACGGCGTCGAGCTCGTCGTAGTCCCGAGGTAGTAGTCGTCGCCCGCGAAACTCGCCCTGGACGTTGTACGGCCCGGCAGCGCCGGTGAGCGTGACGCCGCAGGAGGCGGAGCCGTCCACGCCGGTCGACGTCGAGCAGCTCTGCGTGGCGAGCGGGTCGTCGGGGCTGATCGCGAAGCTCACGGCCCTGCTCGCGACCGCCAGGCCGGTGTCGACCTCGGTCAGCGTTCCCGCCAGGCCGACGCCGGTGTCGTGGTAGTTGCCGGCGGTGGCGCCCGAGTACGTGAACTTCGTCGGCGCCTTGTTCACCGTGAACGGCGACGAAGTTGGACGACGGCAGGTAGTAGCTGTCGCCGCCGAAGGAGGCCGTGACGGTGTAGTTCTGGAGCGGCAGCAGGGTCACGTGCGGGATCGTGCAGGCGACGTTCCCGCTTGCGTCGGTCGTGCTCCCGTTACAGGTCTGCGCGTTCGATCCGCCGTCCGTGATCGTGAAGTCGACCTCGCGCCCGCCGACCCCGGTTCCCGGGTTGTCGGACTCACTGAGGTTCGCGGTCAGGATCAGGGTGTTGTCGTAGTCGACCGCCGCAGGGCCGGTGTAGGTCAGGGTCGTCGAAGTCGGCGCCTTGTTGACGGTGTACGGAACGGAACCGGTCGAGCTGCCCGCGTACGTCGCGGTCGCGGCGAAGGTGCCGGAGGCGGTGTACGAGCCCGGCACGTCGTTGACGATCGGCTGCGGTTTGCAGCTCGCGACGCCGCTGGCATCGGTCGTCGCCGGGCAGCTCTCCGCGCCCATCGACAGCTGCACGGTCTGCCCCGAGATCGGCGCGTTCGTGTCTGAGCGGGTCAGCGTCGCCGCCAGGTTCGCGGCCGTGTGGTAGTTGCGGCTCGTGGCACCGGACCACGTGAGCGTGGTCGGTATCAACGCCCCGGTACAGACCTGCGACTGGCAGTTGATCGTGTTGTTGACGTTGCTGCCGGTCTGCGTGCCGCCGAACGGCGTGCCGTTCTGGTTGCCATCGATCGTGCCGGTGCACTGACCCGACGTCCCGGCGGACGTGGTCGAGCGACTCCGTCTGTGCGGCGTTCGCGTTCGCCGACTGGCTCGTGTTCTGCGTGATCGTGCAGGTGTCGGAGCCGTTGGTGCCCTGGAAGCTGCAGCACACACCGCGCTGAAGCGTCCGCTTCGCGTGCGTACGCGCGGGCGCGCCGTTCAGGCTCGTCGGTCCGACCTGCGTCTGGCTGACCGCGGCGTTCGGGGCGAGGAACTGATCCTCGCTCTGGTTCGCCGTGTACTGCGCATGCGACGAGCTGCACTGGTCCATGTGCCCGATCAGGTCGGCGCGCTGGCCCTGCGTGCCGCCGGAGGCGGTCGTCGCGTAGCCGCGCTGGTGCTGACCCTGCGTCGCGGTCGCGGTCAGCGAGCCCGTGTTCGGACATGGGGGATTGCCGAGGCTGGCCGGGTTGAAGCCGACCGGCCCCTGCTGGATCGTGAACGTCTGTGACGTGGCCTGGCTCTGCGACGCGGATCCGTTCGTCGTCGTGCTCGCGCACTGCGAGGCGGACTGATCGACGCTCGCGGTTCCGTTTCCGGACGAGCTCGACTGAACGATCGACGCGGTCTGCGTCCCGCTCTGGGTCTGCAGCGGCGATGTCCCCGTGGGCGGCGCACACGAGCTCGCGCCCTGAAGAGCCGTCTGTTGCACCGTCGCCTTTTGCGCTCCGGAGCCGCTCGTCTGCGTGATGCTGCAGCTCTGGCTCATCGTGCCGCTCGACGTCGTCGAGGCCTGCTCGGTGCACGTCGCGCTGTTCTGGCCCGAGGTGGAGACCTGGACGATCGTGCACGTCTGCGCCGACGAGGTGCTGCTCGAGGAGACCGAACCGCCACCGCCGCTCGCCGTACAGCTGACCGAGTTGGTGCCACCGGCCGTCGTGAACTGCAGGACGCGGTGCGACTTCGTGCAGTTCCACCCCTTGCCGGGGCATTTGGCCCCGGCGTAGTTGCGGTGTCCGCGCTGGACCACGAAGCCGGTCGGGTTGACGCCGATCGAGGACAGGTAACGCGCTGCGCTTCCCCCGTGGGCGAGCTTCGACCAAGGAGTCGCCTGAGCCGCACCGCCTGCTGCCGCCCCGCCGACCAGTACCAGTACCAGAGCAATTGCAAGCGTCGCCACGCCCGCCCGCTGCCTCGTCATCGCCTCTCCCCCGTCCGCCGTCAGTAACGCCGAGAGGAATCTTACGGTCCCAGCAGGAAAAAACAAGATTTTGGATCGATTCCAGGCCCTACCGTGCGTCAGACGCCGATGTAGGTCGAGCCGAGCGCCGTGGCGAGGGCTCGGTGCGCCGTCGAGACGCCGATCAGCACCGACCGCGCCGGATCGACGCCTGCTCGGCGCGCGAAGGCGAGCGGCAGGCCCGGCAGCGGCGGGCGGCACCAGCAGGCCGGCGGGCCGCCGCCGTGAGGGCACACCGCAACTTCGACCGGCCTTGCGAGCGCAGAGGCGAGCCTGCGGATCGTCGCCTCACGCGCGCCGCCCGGGTCCCAGTCGAACACCAGCGTCGGCGATCCGGGGCTCGGCCCGCTCGAACGCAGCCTCGGAAGCCGTCTCGCTCGAGCGCCGCCGCCGCGACGAACACCCCTGGCTGCGTTCCCGGCCACGCCGCGCGCACGAACGGGCGCTGCTCGATCTCGCCCCAGCCCTCGTCGGCCGTCGGCGGCTCGAGCTCGCGCTGTGCACGCATCTGCGAGGTCGGCAGCAGCAGTCCCGGCTCGCGCCGAGCCGCGGTCCGCAGTTCCTCGGGCGTCGGCAGCGCGCCAAACCGATCGAGCAGCCGCTCGACGAGATTGATCTGCGCCTGGGCAAGCGTCGTATCCAGCCAGACACACCGTGTCTCGACGCCGTGCCGAGCGGCGGCGTCGAGTACGTGGCTGCGCCGCGCGCGCGTGAGATAGGTGTTGTCGAGCACGATCCGACGCTCGCCCGCCGCCAGCGACCGATCGAGCTCGCCCGCGAGCGCGCGCAGCGTCCCACCGCGCTCGTCGCGATTGAGGCGCGCGTAGTCGCGCGCGGCGTACTCCTCGGCGATCCGCGTCTTGCCCGCACCGGGGATTCCCATCACCAGGACGACCTCCCCGCCGACCGCACTGCGCGTGGAGGCCCGGCTCCGCCCGAAGGCGTCCGCGAGCGTCCGCCGGTCCGCCTCGTCGAGCTCGAGCCTTGCCGCGCGGACGGCCGAGCGCACCGCCTCCGGTCGGCGTGCGCCCGGAATCGCGACCACGTTCGGCGACAGCTCGAGCAGCCACGCCAGGGCCACCTCCGCGGGTGACGCACTGTGCGCCTGCGCCACCGTCGCTAAGAGCGGCGTTGCGGGCGAGCGCTCCTTTCCGACGCGGGCCGCCGAGCGGCGAGTGCGCGATCACGGTGATGCCCCGTTCGTCGCACCGCTCGACGAGCGAACCGCGCACGGCGTTGTCGTCGAACACGCTCAGCGCCACCTGCACCGCCGCGATCGGTGCCAGCTCGAGCGCCTCATCGAGCTGCGCGCGGTTGACGTTCGCGACTCCGACCCGTGCAACCAGCCCATCGTCGACCAGCCGCGCGAGCGCGCGCACCGTCGTGCGCCACGGCGTCCGCGGATCGGGCGCGTGAACGAGGTAGAGATCGACCGGCAACCCGTCGAGCGCCTCGAGGCTCGCCTCGCAGTCGGTGCGAATCGCCTTCGCCCGGCCGTCGGCGATCCACGCTTCCCCGACACGCGTCATTCCGCCCTTCGTCACGATCCTCGCGCGCGCTTCGGCGTCGCAACTGCGAAGCGCGCGGCGAGCAGCCGCTCGCTGCCGGGGTACGCCCGGGCAGTGTCGAACAGCGTCACCCCCGCGCCTACGGCAGCCGCGATCGTCTCGAAGGCGAGGCCCTCGTCGGGCGGAAGCCGCATGCAGCCGAGGCCGATGCGGAGCTCTGACATGCAGCGACGTTAGTCGCCGGCGAGCCGGCCGAGTGCCTGCTCTATGCGCTCGAGGCGCGTATCGAGCGCGTCGAGGCGGTCCTCCATCTGCTTGTCGGACTCCGCCTCGGTCGCGGCGGCGCGCCGCCGGTATTCCATCTCCGCGCGTGCGACGAACGTCGAGGTGATGGTGGCGGTGAGGATCGCGAGGTAGGCGGTTCCCCAAAGCATCACGATCGCCGCGACCAGACGACCCGACTTGTGCGCCGGTGTCACGTCGCCGTAGCCAACGGTGGTCACCGTCTGGATCGCCCACCAGAGACCCTTTCCGTAGCTCCTGTACTCCTGGTGGTCGAGCAGCCGCATCGCGATTGCGCTCGTGATGACAACCGCCGTCGTACCTGCGACGATCGCGGTGAGGGCGTTGCGCACCGAGACCGGCCCGCCCGCGATCTTGTCGAAGCGCCGCTCGATCACACTCCCCCGTGGCACGGCCTTGACGCTAGCCCCGCTCCCGGACAGCGTGGGCGAGGCGCGCCCCGCCCACGCAACCCGGATCGACCTCTAGACCTCGGAGTCGATCTCCTCCTGGTCCGCGAGCTCGGCGATCTCGAGCGCGAGGCCGAGTGCCCGCGTGATCTTGCTCAGCGCAGAGACTGTGCGAGTCGTGCCGACGATCGGCGCGATCGCCGCGAGGACGTCGCGCGCGTCCTGCTCGTCGAGACCGGCGTCGCTCGCGGCGCCGATGTTCAACAGGTACGACGCAGGAGGCGCGTCGCTTGCGATGAGCGCGGCGAACCGAACCAGCATCAGCTCACGCTCGTCGAGGTCGGTCGCCTCGATCGAGTCGGCCGTCATTTCGGCCAACAGATCGAGAACCGGCGTCTTGGTAGGTTCATTCGGCAATGGACTCCCCTTCCGAGTCGGGTCGGCGAACCGTCCCGGGGACCCGGATCGGTCCCGACGGTCGTCTTCTATCAGAGCCCCCGAAGGGAGGCATTACGATCTGGTTCACGGCCAGTTGAAAGGGAGACGACAGTGGCCTCCGACCAGCATCTCTCACCCGACGAGCGTCGGGCACAAGGCAAGGCCGCACGCGCGGAGGTTCCGCGCAGGAGCCACGCGGAGTTCGAGCCGTCGGCGACGCGGCCGGACCCGATCGACCTGCTCGAGCAGCAGGCGGCGACCCGCGTCCCGGAGCTCGTGCCGATCCGCTACGGCCGCATGCTCGGTCTCGCCGTTCGCGTTCTACCGCGGCGCGGCGCTGATCATGGCCGCCGACCTCGCGGCGACGCCGCGCTCGGGACTTCGACGTGCAGCTCTGCGGCGACGCGCACCTCTCGAACTTCGGCGTCTTCGGCACGCCCGAGCGCCGGCTCGTGTTCGACGTCAACGACTTCGACGAGACGCTGCCCGGCCCGTGGGAGTGGGACGTGAAGCGGCTCGCCGCGAGCATCGAGATCGCGGGACGCGAGCGCGGGTTCACGCGACAAGCAGCGGCGCGGCGTCGTGCTCGCGACCGTCGCGCGCCTACCGCGACGCGATGCGCGAGTTCGCGGCGATGCGCAATCTCGACGTCTGGTACGCGCACCTCGACGTCGACGCAGTCGCTCGCGCGAGCGCAGACGCGAGGCTCCACCGCCGGAACACCGCGAAGCGCACGAGGCGGCCTGGCGAAGGCGCGCACGCAAGGACAGCCTGCAGGCGCTCGCGAAGCTGACGCAGGTCGTCGACGGCGAGCCGCGGATCATCAGCGACCCGCCGCTGATCGTGCCGGTCGAGGAGCTGGTCGACCGGCGATCGAGCCGGCCGCGAGCTTCGACTGGCTCCGCGTCGCTCGTCGCGCGACTACCGGGACGACGCTCGCGCGCGACCGCCGGCGGCTGCTCGAGCAGTACCGGTTCGTCGCACTTCGCGCGCAAGGTCGTCGGCGTCGGCAGCGTCGGCACGCGCGCCTGGATCGTGCTGTTCCTCGGCCGCGACGACCAGGACCCGCTGTTCCTGCAGGTCAAGGAGGCGCAGGCCGTCGGTGCTCGAGCCGTTCGCTCGGGCCGAGCGAGTACGAGAACCACGGCGCAGCGCGTCGTCGCCGGCCAGCGGCTGATGCAGGCGGCCAGCGACATCTTCCTCGGCTGGCAGCGCGTCGACCGGGCTCGACGGCGGCAGCGCGACTTCTACATCCGCCAGCTGCGCGACTGGAAGGGCTCGGCCGACGTCGAGGAGATGGTGCCCGAGGGCATGTCGATCTACGGGCGGCTGTGCGGCTGGACGCTCGCGCGCGCGCACGCCCGCTCCGGCGACCCGATCGCGATCGCCTCCTACCTCGGCACGCGGCACCGTGTTCGACGAGGCGCTCGTCGCACTTCGCCGAGACGCTACGCCGACCAGAACGAGCGCGACTACCACGCGCTGCTCGACGCGATCGCGTCAGGGAGGATCGCGGCCGAGACCGGTCTCTAGGACGATGTGTTGACGGACGCCTGAAGCGTCTTGCAGGAGCTCGAGTTCTTGAACGCGGTCGTCAGCTCGCCGCCCGCATCGAGCATCTGCAAGTCGTGGAAGGTCAGCTTGACCTCGTTGGTCATCGACGACAGCGTGCTGGTCACCGATGGGACGACGGTCAGCGCGCTCGCGACGCTCGAGACGTTGCCGACGTCGTTCTTGATCGTCTGAGCGTCGGTGTTGATCTGCGTCGTGAGCTGATCGACGTCCTGCTTCGCCTGGGCGCCCGCCTGCGTGTTCGGCTTCCCGAGGTTCTTCACGTCTTTGACGAAGCTGTCGGTCGCCGACTTGAACTCGTTGTACGCCGTCTGGATGCTGTCCTTGCTGATGTTTCCGCTCTTGATCGGCGACACGGCCGACTGGACCGAGTCCTTCCAGGTGGTGACCGAGGAGCAGAAGCCGCTCGCCCACTCGCTGGCGCTCTCGGGCTTGCTGCTCTTGCCGCACCCGGCGGCGAGCAGAGCGAGCGCGGCGATGAGCGGCACGACGACGATACGAGTGGACGTCACGGAGCGAGCTTACTGCAGCCGCTGCCCGAGGAAGGCAAGGACGCGTTCCAGGCAGAGCCGGCCGGCCGCGGTGTCGAGGTCGAACTGGTACTCGTGGCCGAGCGGCGGCTCGTGGTCGTCCGGGAAGAAGAGCGTCTCCGGCTCGGCGCCACGCTCGCGCAGCCGCTCGACGAGCACTTCGGAGTGCTGTCGAAGCGGGTCGGCGTTGCCGACCGTGATCAGGGCGGGCGGGAACGCGGACGTGACGTGATCGACGACCGAGAGCGTGGCGAAAGCGGGGTCCTGAGCGAAGCGGCGCTTCCCCGAGTACGCCCAGAGCACGGTGGTGAGAAAGCGCCGGCCCTCGGGCGTCCCGGCTTTACCGGCGAGCCGAGGTCGTAAGGCCCGCAGGCGAGCACGAGTCCGCGCAGCTGGGCTGCGTGTGATCGCCGGCTCGATGCCGACCGCTTCGGCATACCCGGGCGTCGTCACGAGCGATCCGATCTGCGCGGCGATCTGCGCCCCGGCCGAGTCGCCCGCCGACACGAAGCGGTGGGGTCGATCCCGAGCCGCTCGGCGTTCGCCTGGAGATACCGGAGCGCCTCCATCACCTGACGCGTCGGGGTCGGGTAGCGGTGCTCGGGTGCGAGTGAGTAGTTCGGGCGCGACGACGGCGTAGCCGTGCTCGCGATCAGCTCGAAGTAGGCGGCGAGCTCGTCCTTCGACCCGCCGAGAATCCGCCGCCGTGCACCCACACGAACGCCGGAAGGGCAACGTCGGCCGAGCTCGGGCGATGGACGTCGAGGAGCATGTCGGGCTCGTCGCCGTAGGGCTCGTCGAGCAGCGAGTCGACGTCCGTCGGCGCATGCGCCTCGAGCCCGCGCGCGATCTTCTCGCCGCCGCTAGCAAACGCTCTGCGCAGCATCAGCGCCGCCGGGCGCGGGGTGAAGAGCAGGCTCGTGTGCAGTGCGAACGTCGCCCAGCCGAGCGCGAGCCGGTGGCCGAACCGCGGCGCATCCACTACGGCGTCGAAACGGTCACCGTCACGGTGACGGGCTTCTGCTTCTCTACGACTGTGATCACGCGCCACTGGACCGTCGTCACGGGCACGGTCTTCGTCGTCGTGATCGTGCGTGTCTTCGTCACGGTGTGCGTGTGGGCCGGGAGCGTCACCGTCTCCGGCCTCGAACGAATCGCAGGCGCCGCGATCGTGCGAACGACGGTCTGCGTCGAGAGGACGGTGTGCGCAACGCGAACGGTCGTCGGCGCGGCGGCCTTGTTCGCGACGTAGACCTTCCGGATCACCGGCACGCGCTTCACGACGACCCTCCCTCGCGTCTGCACGGTGATCACGTGCTCGACAGTGCGGACGATCGTCCGAGCTCCGCTGTCGCTCGCCTTCGCCGAGGGGAGCCTCTGCGCCGCGTACCAACCTCCGACAACGACGCCGCCGAGCACGAGCACGGCGAGCACCGCCTTGGCGCCGCCCGACACCCGCTCATGCCACCACCAGCGCCAGAAACCGAGCTCTCTCCAGTGTTCGCGCATCGCGCCGGCGGCGCGTCAGGCGTCGGAGCGCGTTCGCGCCACCGCCGGGACGGTCTGCAGCAGCAGCTTCAGGTCGTTCAGCATCGACCAGTTGGTCACGTAGAAGTAGTCGAGCGCCACCATCTCCTGGAAGGGGATGTTCGCACGTCCGAGCACCTGCCAGGGGCCGGTGATGCCCGGCTGGAGGCCGAGCGCGGCGCGGGCCCAGTCACGGACGTGCTGATCCTCGTCGAGGATCAGCGGGCGCGGCCCGACGAGCGACATCTCGCCCCGGAGGACGTTGATCAGCTGCGGCAGCTCGTCGATCGAGTAGCGGCGCAGCACCCGCCCGACACGCGTCACGCGCGGGTCGTCCGGCACCTTGAACATGCGCGGCGTCGCCGCCCGGCCGCAGGTGCTTGTTCAGATGCGCGACCTCGTGCTTGCGCGCGTCGGCGTCGGCGACCATCGTGCGGAACTTGAGCATCGCGAACGTCTCGTCGCTCGCCCCCATGCGCGTCTGCCGGAAGAACACCGGCCCGCGCGAGTCGAGCTTGATCAGCGACCGCGACGATCGCGAAGCGCGGGCGCGAGCACGATCAGCGCGGTCAGCGAGACGACGATGTCGAGCGCCCGCTTCAGGTAGCAGCGACGAGCGGGCCAGCCGGAACGGCGGCAGGTTGACGAGCGGCAGCCCCTCGACGCCGTGTGATGCCGATGTTCGGCGGCGACCACCTCGTAGAGGCGCGGGACGATGTCGATCTGCACGTCGAGGTCGCGCAGCGAGCGGACGAGGTCGACCAGGCGCTCCTCGCGGTTCGCTTCGAGAACGCGATGAGCACGCGGTCGACGTCGAAGCGCCCGGACGAGCTCGGGAAGCTCGCGACGGCGCGCCGAGCATGGTCAGGTCGCCGAGGTCGTCGCGCCGCTCCCGCGGCTGCGTCGTCGACGAACCCGACGAGATTGATCCCGTACTCGGGATGCTGCAGGTACTTGCGCGCGACGAGCTGGCCGACCGTCCCGGCGCCGACGATGATCGTGTTCTGCACGTACTCGGGCCGCCGCCGGCAGATCGCCCGGGCAGCGCACCGCGCGAGCGGGATCAGCGACGATCGCGAACGCCCAGAACGCGGTCGTCTTCATCAGGTCGGGCTCGAACAGGCCGGTCGCGCGACCGAGCCCGATATGAGACCCAGACCGCCACGGTCACGAGATGGAAGACGCCGACGACGTCGTCGACCGTCGAGTGGTCGGTGCGCTCTTCGTCCCGGTCGTACAGCTTGTAGAGCTTCGCCGCGACCACCCAGGCCGGCAGGGCGACGAGGAAGAGCAGCCACTTCGAGGTCGGGGTGAGGCGCTCGAGGAGCGTCGAGCGGTCCGTGAAGAGCGCCTGGGCGAGGAAGAGCGCCGCGATCAGACCGACCAGGTCGGCTGCCAGAAGCGCCCGCCGAACGAGCCAGCCACGGCCGCGCGCGCCCGCCTCCCGCAGTTCTGCCGCCGGCTCGGAGCGAAGATCGGCAGGTTCGATGATTGCCTCATCGGCCTCGACCTCCTGGTAACCGCTAATCGCAGGCGGTGCCCGCATTCCCCCTCATTGCCTCCCCTCGAAGCGCGAAACGACCCCTAACCCTCCGCGAAGGTCACTTGTCTCGCGTTACCCCTTCGCGGCGAATCTAATCGGGGGCGAGAACGCAAAACTGCTTTGCGCTCCGACCCCGCCATGCCGGTTCGCGGAAAACGCGGGAAAAACCGGCGCTACGGGTGGTGGATCACGCAGTCGCGAGCGGGTAGCCCGCCATGGATGAAGTACCAGAGGTACTCGAACGGCGTCACGTAGATGATCTGGCCGTGCCAGCAGATCGGGATCCGTCCTGCGTACTGGTGCATGAACGGCGGCGGCGGCCCGAATTGCCTGTGACTCCAGAATCGGGGATCCAGGAACCCAAGCGGAGGCCCCTGGTTCCCATTGTGGTTCGTGTGTCACGGCCGGAACGTTGGGCGTTTGCGCCCGCGGCGGCTGTACGACGTGAGGCGGCTGGACGATGTGGTAAACGCCCCTGCTGAATGCCTGGATCGATCCGCTCGCCGATCCGAGCGCGCCGGCAACGCCAAGTGAAAGAGCGATCGCTGCGGTCGCGGCACCGATCAGAGCGAGCCGGGGACGGTCGCGCGGCGTGGGCGGCGCAGAGGCGCGATCTGAGCAGCGAGCCGGTCGACCAGCCCGTCCGGCGCCTGGGGGCGCTCGGCCCGGAGCCGGCGCTCGAGTTCGCTGTCATGACCGCGTCTGCCGAACATGCCTATCCCCTCTACCGGGATTCGGCAGCAAACCCTTACACGGCGTCAGCCCGATGAAGGAAGGCCATTCTTAGGTCTGCGAGCTCAGGCGCGTGAGGGTTCAGCGCCCGTGCACGAACGAGCGCCGCTCGACTATCAACTCCCGAGGTGACGACGGCGATGTCGTACCAGGTCTGCCAGTCGCCCGGGTCCTTCGTAGCGGACTGCCGGAGCGCCGCCAGACCGGAGCGCTTCTGGCCGATCAGCACGCGGCTCTCCCCCAGCTCCCTCAGCGCAACGGCCGACCACGGCGCCCAGCGGTGTGCCTTCTCGGCTTCCGACACCGCCTTCTGCCCCGAGCGGTTGAGGATCCCGTTCTGCGCGTTGCCCAGCGCGATGTTCCCGATCAAACCGACGAAGGCGACGACAACGACGACACCTGCCGCCGTGCCGAGGATCAGACGCGCGGGAGCCGTGACGTTGCCCGTCGAGGTTGCCGCCCCCTTGCCGCGGCCACCAGGACAGCGGCCGTAAACAGCGCGAACAACGTCACCGCGGGCATCTGCCAGTCCCAGTCGACGGCGGCATGGGCGAGAAACGCGACGTACGCACCGAACGCGGGTGCGACGAGCGGATGCCTGCGCGAACGAACCGCCGCGACGAGAGGGATCGCGAGCAGTGCCACGAGGAGCGCAAAGCCGATCACTCCGCCCTCGGCGAGCGTCTGGACGTAGAGGTTGTGCGCGTCCTCGACGAAGTAGCCGGTCGTGCGGTGAGCCAGCCACCAGCGCCCGAAGCTCCCGGCGCCCGAGCCTACAACGGGGTGAGCACGAAAGTCCGCGAGCGCCGAATGCCAGAGCACCGTGCGTCCGTTGTTCGAGAGCGAGAAGAGGCGGCTGTTCAGATCGACTTCCACCCGTCGGAGTCGAGACGAACGAGTCATAGGCGTGACGCACGAGCGTCGGAGGCGATCCGTAGGCACCGAACACGCCGATCAGCGCAAGAGACCATCACGGCAACTGCCGCGGCTCCCGCCGCACCCCTAGCCGTCCGACCAACTTTGATCCGCGACAACCAGACGACGTATACGGCAGCGAGCGCTGCCTGTCCCGCTGCGAGAAGCGCGAGCTCGAGCGCCAGCCGGTGACCCGCGTGCGCAGCTGCGCCAAGGGCGGTCGCCTGATGTGTGAGCGCCGTGCCCGAGAGGCGATCAGCACGCCAGCGGCCGGAACCGGAACGAGCACTGCGACACCGCCGAGCAGGCGAAGGCGTTGCGGGCTCAGCGCGAACACCGCGAGGAGGCCGACCGCCAGCGCGACGAGTGCGCCGCGGCTGAAGGTGAAGTACAGCGTCGCGCTGAGCGGGACGAGCGCAACGGCGCGAGAGATCCGGAGCACGCGGCCCCGCCCCGACCGTTGCGACGCCGAGCCCGATGAGCAGCGCCATCGACGCGAAGATGCCGAGCGCGTTCCAGTAGCCGATCGGTACGAACAGGCGATAGCCGGCGTCGGCGTTGAACGCGCCGAAGCGATCGGGAAACAGGCGTGTCGCCAGCGAGTAGACACAGATCGCGGCGGCGCCGAGCGAGAGCCCGCCCAGCCAGAGGCTGACACGACCGCGACGAACGATGAGGAGCGCAGCAGCGATGCCGGCGAGGTACTCGAGCGTGCGCTGGCCGTTCTCGATGGCGACACTCGCGGAGCCCGACCAGAGCGTCGAGGCAAATGTGTAGACACAGATTCCCGCGGCAGCCGTGAGCCATGCGACATCGAAGGCTCCCCACGCCGGCGCGGCGAGCGTCACCACGAGGATCACGAGCCAGGCAAACGCAAGCGCCGTCCAGCCGAACGAGGTGGCGTTGAATCCGCCACTCGCCGCAGCGACGCCGGTAACAGTGGCGAACGGCACCAGGAGCACGGCAGCCGACGTCCACGCGTCCACACGGCTTGACATCGATTCCTCGCGTACGCGAGGAAGTACGCTCGTCGTCATTCGGCCGCCTTGAGGCCGTGTGCGCTCGTCTCGCGGGGAACGCCCGGGGCAGGTTGCTCGAGAAGCCGTCGAAGCTCCTGGAGCGCGCGGTGAAGCGCCACCTCGACTGCGTTCGTCTGCAGTCCGAGCACCTCCCCGATCTGTCGGGCTGTCAAATCCGCGCCGTATCGAAGCCCGATCAGCTCGCGTTCGCGTTCGGTGAGCTGCACGACGGCGCGGCGCAAGTCGATCCGTGTTGCTGCGTCCGTTTCGAGCTCACCTGTTGCGAGCTCTTCGGGAGGTTCCCCCCCGGCAAGCGGTTGTACGCCGTAGTGGTCGCTGATCTGGCGCCGAGCGATCCCGATCATCCAGGCGGCCGCGTCGCCCTTGCGAGAGTCGAAGCGATCCCGGTAGCGAAGAGCGCGTTCGAAGGTGGCCGACGTGACGTCCTCGGCGTCGGCACCGTCGCCGATCCGGTAGGCGACGTACGCGTACACGCGACGAATGAGAGGCTGTGGGTCGGCGAACGGATCGCGCCCGGGCATCCGGCCACCCTAATGTGGGTCGTGCGAGCTGGAGGGTTGGAGGCCCAAGAACCTCAATGAAAGTGGCGATTGTTCACGATTACCTCACCCAGCGGGGCGGCGCCGAGCGCGTCGTGCTGTCGCTGGCGAAGGCGTTCCCGGAAGCGCCGGTTTACACGTCTCTCTACGACGCGCCTGGGACGTTTCCCGAATTCGCGGAGCTCGACATTCGGACGCTTCCGATCAACCGCATCGCGCCGTTCCGCAAGCATCACCGCGCCGCGCTTGCCGTTCCTCGCCGCCTCGTTCTCGCGCCTGCGGATCGAAGCCGACGTTGTTGTTTGCAGCTCGAGCGGCTGGGCACACGGGGCACATGTCGAAGGCCGAAAGGTGGTCTATTGCCACACGCCGGCGCGCTGGCTCTACCAGTCGGACCGGTACTTACGCGGCCGGAGCCGCCCGGTGCGGGCGACCGCAGGGCTTTTACAGTCGGGGCTCGAGCGCTGGGACAAGCGGGCTGCGGCCTCGGCCGATGTCTATCTCGCCAACTCGACAGTCGTCGCCGAGAGAATCAAGACGATCTACGGCATCGACGCCGAGGTCGTGCCGCCGCCCCCGGCCATCACGCCTGAGGGTCACTGCAAGAGATCGAGGGCGTTGAAGCCGGCTTTTTCCTCTGCCTGTCTCAGGCTGCTGCCATACAAAAATGTCGATGCGATCGTCGACGCGTTCGTCTCCCTGCCGGAGGACCGCCTCGTGATCGCCGGAAGCGGCCCTTTCGAGCGTCAGCTTCGCGCTTCAGCCGGCACAAACGTCACGTTCGTCGGCCAAGTGACCGACGCTCAGGTCAGCTGGCTGTACGCAAACTGCCGAGCGCTCGTTGCCGCGTCGTACGAAGACTTCGGGATGACACCGGTCGAAGCAGCAACCTTCGGCAAACCGACCGTCGCACTACGGTGGGGAGGCTTCCTCGACACTATCGACGAAGGCCGCACCGGAGTCTTTTTTGACGCGCCGACGGGCGAGGCAGTCGCGGACGCGCTCTGCCGAGCTTCGATCGATGAGATTGGAATGCGGACGCGATCCGCGAACGCGCGTCGCGCTTCTCGGACGTGCACTTCGTCGAGCGCATCTCCGCGGCCGTTCGGCGCCGCACGTGGGATGAACCCGGACGCCCACAAGAACGGTGCGTTTGTGCTCTGGCTGACAGGACTTTCGGGCGCCGGTAAAACAACCCTCGCGCGTCTCCTCGAGGCCGAGTTCGCGGACCGAGGTCTCGGTCGTCGAGGTGCTCGATGGCGACGTCGTCCGAACTCATCTCTCGAGAGGTCTTGGCTACTCGCGCGAAGACAGAGACACGAACGTCCAGCGGATCGCGTGGGTTGCTTCGCGGATCGCCCGGGCGGGAGCGATCGTGATCGTCGCGGCTATCTCGCCCTATGCCGAGGCGCGCGAGGGCGCGCGTAGGTTGGTCGAGGCGTACGCCCCCTTTCTCGAGGTCTATGTGGCGGCTTCGATCGAGACATGCACCCGACGCGATCCGAAGGGTCTGTACGAGAAGGCCCTCAAAGGGGAGATCTCGGACTTCACGGGCGTGTCTCACCCCTACGAGGAACCGGCGAAACCCGACATTCGAATCGAGACCGAAGCACTCGACGCCGAGGCGTGCGCCGCGGTCGTCATAGCCAGGCTGCGAGAACGGGAGCTCCTGCATTGACCGTCCTCCTTGTCGATGGCACGACTGGCGAGCACGCGCGTGGAATCGCAACGGTGATCCGAGGCGTTCTGGCCGAGCTTGCTCAGACAGGCACGAGGTCGGTCGTCGTAGCCGGACCTCGCCTGGACTCGGAAGGTGGCTATCCAACACGTCGAGTCGGGCTCGCTCGCGCGCGATCCGGTCGGCTTCTCTATCAACGGCTCCTGCTCCCGTTCGATGCCGCTCGAATCGGAACCGACGGCGACGCGGTCGACCGCGTGCTCTTGCTCGATGCATACGTACCTCTGGTGCGTCCGCAGCAACGGATTCGGTACGCGAGCCTGGTGCATGACGTTCTTCCGCTCTCCCATCCGCAGTACTGGTCGCGTGCCGCGCGAATGGTCAAGCGCATCGCACTTGCCTCCCTACGCGACGAGCGGGTCACGCTCTTCACTTCAACAGCTTTCAACGCAAGGGAAATCAAGCGATTGCTCGGCCGCGAGGCTAGCGTGGTCCGCTTCGGTTGCGGACAGCTGACCGATGCAGAGGCCGACCGTGCACTAGAGACGCCCCTCCCGGTCTCAGCGTCGTATCTGCTCTACGTCGGCGCGCTTGAGCCAAGGAAGGGGCTGATGACGCTGTTCGACGCGTTCGCGCGTGTGTCGGGAGCGTCGGACACCGATCTCAGTCTCGTCCTCGTCGGCGCCGGTTCCCGCCGTCACGAGGCCGCGCTCCGAGCGAGGGTCGAGGGGTCGATCGACGGCGACCGGATTCGGTTCGTGGGGTCGCCGAGTCGCGAGGAGACCCTCGGTCTAGTCGCGCACGCGCGGGCATTGGTCGTACCAACCCGAGCCGAAGGTTTCTGCCTTCCTGTGCTCGAGGCGATGGCGCTCGGCACGCCTGTCGTCGTTAGCGATCTTCCATCGATCCGCTCATGGGCCGACGACGCTGTGCTCTATGCGCCTCCACGTCGAGCGGACGGCTGGGTCGAGCCGATCCGGGCGGCTATCGAGAGCAGCGATGAAAGACGCAGGTCGGGGCAGGCGCAAGCGCGTGACTACCGCTGGCGTGAATGCGCGACGGAATTAACCCACTTCTAGCTGAGTCTGCCGGCCGAGGACAAGGGCATCACAAGCAGATCTCGAGTTCGGCTTCAGTTCACCGACTTCTGGGTCGGGTTCGAACCGCATCGCTGGCCACCGATCCGAGCGCTTGCCTCTGAATACGGCGTTGACATCGCGCCACGAGCGAGAATCCTCGTTTCCGGACCGTACGGTCGTGACCACGTCCGGCACGTCGGCACGAAGCTGTTCTGGACCCACGAGCCACACGACTACAACCCGCTGGAGCACGACTTCACGGTCGGCTTCGACGTTTCCGACAGACCAACGCACATGCGCTTCCCAAGCTTCGCGTCTCATCTAGTTGGACACTCCCTCGACAATGACCCCATTGAACGGCCATCGTATGAGGACTGGCGTAAGCGACCAGAGTTCTGCAACTTCATCTACGACAACGACGGACCGTCTGTGAGGAAGGAGTTCTTCAGAGCGCTTTCGCGTCGCAGGCCCGTCGTGGCGCCAGGTCGCGTGTGCAACAACGCGCCGTCGATTCCAGGCGGCCGATGGGTTGTCGACTGGCGCGCTCGAAAGCTCGCGTATCAACAATCATTCCGGTTCACCATCGCCTTCGAGAGCCAGCGAAAGAGTGGCTACACGAGCGAGAAAGCTCCTGATGCGCTGCTCGCCGGGACGATCCCTATCTACCTGGGAAACCCGGCAATAGGTCGAGACATCCACCTTAGTGCGCTCATCCTTGCCGACGACTTCGGCTCGATGGACGAGCTTGCCGACTATGTGTGCGTGGTCGACTGCGATGAGACTCGCGCTCGAGATCATCTTGAGCCCGCAGACCCTTTCATCCGCTCGGCTGAGGACTGGATCTCCGACCTCGCCTCGTTCTTCGATCGCCTCCGAAAGTTCGACGAGAACGCCCGCCGTGGATCGCAACTGCGACGCGCCGTCGCACTAACCGACATCCGATCTCCGTCGGCGAGTGGCGGAACGGACGTGAGCCGGAGCCTCCTGAGCAGAGGCTCTTGCGTGGGTGAGCCCGTTGGAACCGGCTCACGCCGGTGCGCGCCTGAACGGCCGCCACCCACGGCTGAGCCAGATCTCGAGCGCAAGCATTTCCAGCCGACGGTCTCATATCGGTGAGTTGCTCGGTCGATGTCGCGTGTGGCGAGCATGTTTGCGCCCTCCTGACCGGAGCGGAGAACGCTTCGAGGCTCAGCGAGGAGCGGGCGAAGAAGAGTCCTGTCGAGTCGCCTGATAACGAAGCCGCGCGATTCAAGGTGATCGGATACACGGCTCGGATAATTCTCTTCCTCGAACACGAGATCGCGAACATGAGCGAGGATTCGACCTGCGCCAATCAGCGCCCTCAAGTTCAGCGCCTTCGACGTCAAGCTTCGCAACCGTTGGCCGACTGTCACTGAGGACATCGTCGAGCCGGCAGACCTTCACGAGTTTGGGCTCTGCCTCCGCGGCCCGGGATGAGAGACGCGACTCCGTCGTTTCTTGCTTCCGCCGGCGGCAGGTAGAGCTCGAACGTGCCGGCCTCATCGGAGACCGCAAGTTCGTGAACCACGATCGTCGCGCCCGTCGTCCACCGCTTGACGTTCGCCTGCAGGCGAACGACTGTCTCAGGATTCGGCTCGAACGCGTGCACGGTCGCTCCCGGTCCGCAGCGGCGGGCGAGCAGCGAGGACATGACGCCTAGATGGGCGCCGATGTCGATTGCGTTCTCGCCAGGGTCGCTGAGCCGCCAGAGGGCCTCGGCGACCGGAAGATCGAAGACGCCGAGGTGCAGGAGGGCGATCCCGACCGATTGGTTCGAGTCGACCAAGATGCGGTCTCCCCACGCGAGCCTCACCTCAGTGATCGCGGCCGGCCGCCGCGACGCGAGTCTCAGGCGCCGACCTATCTGCGACGGCCGCCAGATGTACTCGGGGCGCGCCACGTTTGCGATGCGGACCATCGACTGGAGTCTCCCGCGTTGAACTCGTTGCGAAACGGCCGAGCCACCGAGGTCGAGGTGCACCCGCCGACCTACGCGAGCAGGCGTAGGATCGCGGCCGTGGAGTGAAGGACGATCGTTGTTCGACATGAGGACGATACGGCAGCCGTAGTACGCCGAGCGGTCGGTGAATGTGGACGACCCGCACGTCCACCGGTCCATTTCCGCGGACGGCGAGGCTCGAGGCGGCGAGGGTGGCTCGGAAGCGTGGTCGGAGTCCCATGCCTCGATTCATCGACCTGCGAGTCTGAGATGAGGGTTTACATTGCGGCGATCGGCCGAGGCTTCAGGTCCAAGCAGAGTGTTGAGCGCTTTCGGACGCTCGCCCAGAACGATGTCATCGGACGGCATCTGCTCGTTGAGGATCCGGAGGAAGCGGACGTCGTTCTTGTCGTCGATCTGCACGCGACCGAGTCCGACATCTTCCCGCAGGCTCTACGACGATCAAGTCTGCCGCGAGCTTGGAGATCGAAGGTGCGTGTCTGGGATCAGCGTGACAACGGCTACTACACCCATCCAGGGCTCTACGTCGCCCCGGCACCCCGGCTCGTGAAGGAACGTCACCAGAAGCCCGCGCCTTACATTTCCACTATCGCCCCCGTCGCGCGGGCAACGACAGAGCCCGATCTTCTGTACTCGTTCACCGGAACACTGACCTATCCGACCCGAGGGGAGATCTTCCGGCTGACGCATCCTCGCGCGCTCGTAGAACAGACCAAAGGGATCAACTTCTTCGCACAAGCCGCTGACGGTGAGGAGCAGCGCCGAGAAGCCCACGAGCGGTACAACGATCTGATTGCGAGATCGAAGTTCGTCCTTTGCCCTCGGGGCCTCGGACCTTCGACGTTTCGCCTCTACGAAACGATGTCTGCCGGACGGGTTCCGGTCATCGTCAGCGACCAGTGGGTTCCCCCTGAACAGATTCCGTGGTCTACGTGTTCCGTTCGGATCCCGGAGCGATCGATCTGCGAGCTGCCGACCATCCTGGAGGCGAACGAGAGCCAATGGCCCGAGCTCGTCGCCGGGGTTCGGACGGTCGTCTCGAACTTCCTCGCCCCCTCCGTCATGTGGAACTACCTCATGGACTGCCTGGCGGGGGTCGACCCGGGTTTCGCCAGGCGTCCGTGGTGGGCCGACCGGCGGATCCTTCGACAGGGCGTGACGTCGATGCGTTTCAATCGAAGGCCGGGACCGTGCCGCTCGATGGCCCATCGACCGGCACGCCAGTAGCGCTACAGCCGGACGAGCAACCGACCGGCGACGTTTCCTGCGCCATCGACTGCGGCGCCGAGAAGTGTTGGGACACGGCCGGCCCTGTTGAGGGGCGGAAAGGCGAAACGGACGAAGACCGGCGGGTGTAGAGGCGGAAGGCCCGAACTCGGCCTTCGCTGTTCGTTCTCGCTCTGAGCGGAGCCTCGGAAGCGCCATCCGAGCAGGGTCGACGAGAGCGGCTCGGTAGAGGTCGAGCTGGTCCGCGGCGACACGCTCCCAAGTCCGCCGTTGTGTCAGTGCGAGACCGGCGTCACGGCGCCGGAACCATTCGTCGGCGCTGCCGATCAGCGTGACGACACTCTCGCTGAGTTCGCTGAGATCCCCTTCGTTTACGAGCACGCCCGCGTCTCCGGCCACCTCCGGAATCGCCCCACTGGCGTACCCGGCGACCACGGCGCCCGAGGCCTGAGCCTCCACGATCACTCGCCCGAATTGCTCCGCCCAAGAGGGTGTCGATACGCTCGGCACAAGCAGGACGTGCACCTTGCGGTAGAGCGAGGCGACCTCCTCCGGAGAGCGCCAGGAGGCGACACGGACGTCGTCGCGAATACCCAAGCGCCCCGGCAAGCGTCATCGCAGCTGCCACCTCTGGCCCGTCGCCAACGAGAATCAGACGTGCGGCGCGAACCTGCTTCACGCGAGCAAGCACGTGCACCGCTGCAAGGACACCCTTCTCGGGAACAAGGCGTCCAAACAGCCCCAAGACGATCTCCTGGTCGTCGAGCGACTGCTTTCCAGGCCGGAAGAGCGTCCGCGTCGACCCCGAGCGGAAGGACCCGCACGACCCCGCCGAAACCCTTTGTTCTCGCAACTGATGCTGCCTGATCGACTGCATGGATAGAGCCCGACGACTCGACGCAGGGCCGCTCGTTCGTAGCCCGAGAACGGCGGCGGAAATCGCTTGTCGATGTTCTGTGCCGTGTACATCACGATCGGCAGGTCGAGAGGAGCAGCTCGAAGCCACTGGTGGGCTGCGAGGCTGAACGGCTCCTCGTGAACGTCCAAGACGTCCGGCCGGACCTGGCGATGACACCCGCAAGCACCGACGGATCGCGATAGCGGTGCCGATTCACGTCCCCCGGCCTGACGACTCCCAGCTCGATCAGTTCGAAATGCGGCTCGGCGATCGCTCCTCGCGTTCTCCGGGCGTGGCCACGCTTCGGGAACGACAAGCGTGATGTTGGCCCCGAGAGCTGCCAGCGCCTGCTCCCGGGCTCGATGGCCGACGCTGCGGCCGGCGTGATACACACGCAGCACACGCACGTCAGGCGCCTCTAGACTGTCGTTCCTGCGGAGCCCACCGGCGGGCGCGCCGTTGAGGATGACCTCGATACGTGTATGCCCATGTGCCGACCCCGCTCGCACCTGCGGAGAGTTCGGTGTTCGACGTCGTGAGGAATCTGTGTGCGGCACACGCCGACGATTCGACGGCGAGGAATCCCTGGTCGTCGTCGCTGACTCGCGTGAGGTCGACTTCGACCACGCAAGGTTCCTGCGGGTCAACTACCGCCGGTACTGCCCCCGCGAGTGGTTCACGAAGCACGAGATGTACACGGACCATGTCTACGGCTTCCTCGGGCTGCCGCGCCCACATAGCGCCAGGCTCTTTCATTCCGGCAGTCGAGGCAGTCTCGCACGAGAGCCCTCCGAGTCGTCGTCGTCCACGATGGCCACCACGGGACCCCGTCGCTCGTGTACTGGCGGCAGCTCAGACCCGAACGCTCGTCGTGCTGTGGGTGCATGTCCGGTTGTCGCGAAGTTACGGCAAGCTCGAACTTCGCCGACTGCTCAGAAACGCAGACGGCCTCATCTTCCCGAGCGACGACTTGAAAAGAAGCGTCGAGGCCCGCGTCGGATCGCTGCCGACGCCGTCGGTCGTGATCCACAACGGCATCGCTACCTCGATCTTTCTACAAAGATGGACGGAAAGCGACGCCGCGTTTCGCGTGACGTATGTGGGGGAGGTTGCGTCGCACAAGGGTGTCCACATGCTGCTCGAAGCTATGCGCCACTCGCTCCTCTCTAAGCGATCGACCGCTACGACTGACGGTCGTCGGTTCAAGTCGTTGGCTCGCGCCAGGCCAGTTGAGCCCTTACGAGTGCTCGTTGCGCGATTCGGCGGGCAGCTCGGTCTCGACGTGCGGTGGATCCCGCGGGTACCCCAAGCCGAACTTGGCGTCGATTTTTCGCGACAGCGACGTCGTTTGCGTGCCGTCCGTTTGCGAACGAGGCGTTCGGCATGGTGGTTCTGGAGGCTCTCGCATGCGGCGCGGTCGTCGTGGCATCCGCGAGAGGCGGTTTGCCGGAGGCCGGCGGAGACGCTGCGACCTACGTCGACCCGACGGACGAACAGGCTTCGCCGACCGCCGTCGCTCGACTCGCCAACGACCAACGACTTCTCGCGGAGATGCGTCGGAGAGCAGCGGCACGAGTGTGCCGACGCGTCCTGGGACACCGCATACGAGCAGTTTCAGACTCGCCGTCGAACTCTTCCGGGACGCGAAGCGGATTGGAGAGCGCACAGACGCGAAGCCGCCACTCGAGCGCGCCATCTAACTTCGCGCCGACTCCAGAATGCAATGAGCGGAATGAGGAAGAAGACGAACTCATCTCGTGTGCGTCTGCACGCACAATCGCGCGAGTCACCTGCGCGAGACTCTCGACTCTGTGTTGGCTGCTATCCCGCCGGAGATGACGACATCGAGATTCTCGTCGTCGATAACGCCTCATCCGACGACACCCCTGATGTTATCGCAGCCGCAGCCGTCGCGATCGGCGTATTCGGCACCTCTTCGAGCCCTATCCTGGCGTCGCTCGCGCGAGAAACACCGCCTTCGCCTCGCTCGCGGATCGATCATCGTGTGCATCGACGACGATGTGCGACCGCAGACAGGGTGGCTGGAGGCGCTGACGAGACCGATCGAAGACGGGAGCGGCGGACGCCGTCGCGGGTCGCATAGTTCTGCCGCCGACGTCACTGAAGCCGTCGCGATGACGACGTTCTTCCGCGTAGGTCTGGCCGAGTCTCTCGCGAACAGGGACGAACACGCGCCGCTGATCAGCGCGAACATGGCCATCGCCGCCGAGGTTGCTCGGGCAGTTCGCTTCGACGAGGAACTCGGGCCCGGCCAACTGGGGATGTCCGACGACGTGCTTGTTCGACTACCACGTCCAGGCTGCGGAGTTCCGCATCGTCGCGGCCGACGATGCGCCGTGGTCCTGCCGCTTGACGCGGAGCGCCTCGAACGCGACGCGATGCTCGCCCTCGCCGCGCGCGAACGGGAGAAGCGATGCGTACGTCTGGCGCGCATTGGCTCCACTCTGACCTCGGCTGGCTTGCGGCTCAGGCTGGTACGCTGCAGCCTCGGCAGCTTGGCTCTCGGCTCCGCACTGCAGGCATCTCGGTCTCGCCGATCTCTGAAGGTCTTACGAGGCGACGTATCGGATCGAGTTCCTTCGCCGGCTGCGTCTTGAGCGTCGACGGCCGCAGCCCGTTATCCAGGACGCTTCGGGACGGACAAGCATTGCAGTCCGACGGACGGCGGCTTCGCGTCTGGCGGAGTCCACCGGTCAGCGCGAGGTCACCTAGAGCAATGCGAGTTCTGATGGTCGCCAACAGCGGCGGCGTGATGGGAGGTCACTCCGTCCAGGCTGGGAACACTGCTCAGGCTCTCCGCGAGCTCGGTGCCGACGTGACGTTGAAGGAGGGCATCGATCGAGCCGGGGACCGCGCATACGACATCGTCCACACGTTCGGCGCGTCGAATCAGGTCGTGCGCGCAGGCCGGCGGGCATCGGCCAGCCGTCGTAGCTACGCCTATCTGGTGGAGCGCGAATACCTCACGACCGGGGGCAGGCCGCCTCGGTTGAGTCACGGGCTCGAGTTTGCCGCGCGCATCGCGTTCTCGGCAGCTCGACGTGGCATGCCACGAGACCGCACGGCGCCTGAGGCAGCGCTTCGATGCTGCCGCCCTGGCCTTCGAGGCCGCCGATCTGCTTCTCCCCAACTCGCAGGGCGAAGCCCGCCAGATACAGGACGACCTCGGCGTTAGCACTCCCATGCACGTCGTGCCGAATGCGGTCGATCAAGCGCTGGTTCACCCCCCCGGACGGATCCGACTCACCGGGCGGGCGTTGCGTACGTCGGCCGCATCGAGCCGCACAAGAATCAGCTCGGACTCATCCGCGAGCTGCGCGGCACAGGGATCGCCGTCGTCATCGTCGGCCCGAGTCCCTCCCCATCACGCGAAGTACGCCGACCCGCTGCCGCCACGAGGCAGATGAGTTCGTGACATTCCATCCCGGCGGCGGCCGGCGGGAGATGCGCGAGGTGTATCGTGGTGCAGCCGTCCACGCCCTGCCCTCCTGGTTCGAGACGACGGGCCTGGTTTCACTTGGAGGCGGCCGCCACAGGTTGTGCCGTCGTCACGACGAATCGTGGCTACGCCGACGAGTACTTCGGAGGCGATCGCGTCACATATTGCGACCCGGGCCGTCGAGGTTCGATCAGAAACTGCGGTCGAGGCGGCGCTGGCCGATGGGCCCTTCGCCGGAGCTCTACGGCGCAGATGTGATCGAGAACTACACATGGGAGCATGCCGCCCGTGCCACCCTCGTCGGATACGAACTCGCGCTCGCGTCGTGAGCGCGCTCGGCGGATCCTGATGTGCGCGTCGGGCTATGCGGCAGTCGGAGAACTGCGCGAGCTCGCAGAGACGGCGATACGTCGCGAGGACATCGGGCCCCATCCCCCCGACTGCTGGAGAACGGGACAATGACTCCTCTGGGAACGAGCGATCGACGCTGCGCTCCGGTGAATTCTTCCAGCCGGTCGAAGGCGTCGCCGTTCAGCGCCTGATCGTAGTGGACGAAGAGCCACTCTCCGTCTCGTGCGTGTTCGTCGAGAATGCGGCGATACATCGCCTGCCACACACGCAGCGCTCCCCCGTAATCGAGCTTGAAGTTGCGAAGGTACTCGGCACTTCGCGCGTGCTTCACCATGCTGTGAGCCGTCCGGTTCGGCTCTCTGAACACGCAGATGAATCGTGCACCGGGTGCCTGCTCCCGCCAGACCGAGAGCGTGTACGAAAACCGCGGATCCTTAAGAGCAAAAGGGTCGCTCGGTGGTGTACGACCGGATCCAATCGACGATCCTCCGGCGCGGGAAGGGGTATCACCGCGTCAGGAGAGACATACGTGAGCCAGTGCGACCACAGGACGCTGCGTCGCGGGAACAAGATCCGCCCGATCGGCTCGCGCGGTCGCCGCGGCATGATCGGACCGAGGATCTTCTCGTTGATCGCGTTTATGTCGGGATCCTCGAAGAATCCCTTCGGGTTCATGTCGCCGTAGTAGGCGTCCAGCTTCTTTCCCATGAAATAGCCCGACTGTCGCCAGCAGGCCCGCCACCATGCTCGTGCCGCTTCTGCCACTTCCGACGATGAAGCAGTCGTTCATCGCGCGCGCCTTGATACAGCTGCATGATGCTCATCTCCCCAGCGATGATCGTAATGACACTTCTGCACCCGCCAGCCGTCTCAGATGTAGGCCAAATCTAGACCCTGACGTGGGGCAGCACAGAGGGCAACGCAATGGCGGCAAGAATTGACTGACCAAACTGACAGGTGCGCTCATCCCTGATCGTCCTGAACTTCAACGGGCAGGAGGTCATCGCGCCGTGTCTCGACAGCCTCGTCCCGGTCCATGGACAGCCGGGACGAGATCATCGTCGTCGACAATGCCTCGACCGACTCGAGTATCGAGTTGCTCGAGGCGCCGGCGGGACATCAACCTGATCGAACTTCCGCAGCAATACGTTCATCTTTGGCCTCAATGAAGGCCTCGCGAGAGCTCGAGGAGAGTTTGTCGCGTTCTTGAACAACGACATCGTCGTGGAACAGGACTTCGTAGAGCATTGCGTCGCCCGCTTCGATGACGGCGACGACGTCTTCGCCGTGTGCCCGCGGATTCTCGAGATGAGCGGCCGCGAACAGGGCAGTCGAACCTCCGGGTTCTGGCATCGCGGCCTTATCTTCTACAGGCCCCTTCCACACTCTCCGGTGCCTACGGATTGCTTCTTCGCAGTGGGCGGGCAGAGCTTCTTCCGCCACGACATGCTGAGGGAGATCGGCTCGATCGACCCGCTGTTCTGGCCGATGTACCACGAGGACATCGAGCTTTCGTACCGCGCCTGGAAGCGGGGCTGGCGTGTGCGCTACGCGCCGGACGCGGTGGCGCACCACGCCGGCGGGCACAGCAGCCAGCGAGCGTTCAGTCCGTCCCAACTGCGTTCGTTCGTGCGGCAGAACGAGTACCTCACGATCTGGAAAGATGTCACCGACAAGCGGTTGCTGGCAGAGCATCTCCTTTTCATTCCTCCTCGCCTTGCGGCCGCTGCCTTGAAGAGGGATTGGCCGACGCTCGTGGGCTTCAGTCGCGCTGTGGGGAAGCTTCCCGCGGCGGTGCGTGGCCGCAAAGCGGCGCGAGCACACATGCGCGCTGCCGACCACGAAGTTCTACGGCGCGTCGGGTCGATCCGTTAGCGCACCGAGGTCGCCGCCCTCGCCCCCTTTGGACGATCCTCCGCGGCAGAGTGTGTTCTTGGCCTGTCGACCGGCGACCGCGAGTACGATTTCTGACATCACGGCTTGATTCCCGATCTTGTATTCGAGCCAGTGGTCGAAGCTCGGATGCGCGCGCTGGAACGATCTTGCACGCCCGCTGTTCCTCGCGAACGGGCATCCACGTCAGCTGTACGCCTTTGCGGACGAGTAGCTTCGTGAACTCCCTGCATCCACTGGAGCCTCTCGCGAGGCGGGTCGGGATCCCACCAACGGACGCTCGAAAAGTGTCGAGGCTCGAGTCCCGCCGCGCGAAGCGCGATCTCCAGCGACGCCCTGGTCCAGTAGAACGTATGACTGATAACGATCTGCCTCCAGCGAAGGCCGTAGAAGCGAGCAGCGAGACTTCCGATGTCGCAGGTGGCCACGACAACCGAGCCGTCCACATCGAGGAGCTCGCCGCAGCGGGCGAGGTCGGCAACCGGATCGTGAAGATGCTCGAGCACGTCGAGCATTACGATCAGATCGAACCGGCGATCCGTCTCGAACGTCTCGAGCGTGCCTTCGTGGTGGGGTAGCCCTCGCTCGCTGTAGGAGCCTCGTGAACTTCGGCGACGCTTCGACGCCCATGACCGACCAGCCCTGGGCCCGCGCGGCCGCCATGAGATGCCCCGCCGCCGGCCCCATCTCGAGCAACTCACCCGGGCCACCGTTCAGGCGGGTCAGCCGACTGGCAACCTTGCTCCACCCGGCCGCCCTCTCCTCCGACTCCTGGACGTAGTGGACTTCCTCCCACTCGTTGTGGACAAGCTGATTCCCGTAGTACTCGCGGACCTCGTCGCTCGAGGGAAAAGGGTTTGGAAAGTGAACACCGCAGCTGCCGCAACGTGTGATCGTCCAGTAGCTGACGGGTGGCTCCATTTCCAGCGGCCAGACATAGGTCAGATTCGGTCCGAACGCGGGGAAGGCGACGCGAAAGCGTGGCGACAGACGACTCGAACCACAAATCAGACAATGCGAGACGCGGCAGCGTTCGGTGCTGTCCGAGATTCGCCAACGGGCGCCCCGTCACACGTGCGTCTCTCGGTCGAGCTCCCGTATGACCCGTGCGGGGACTCCGACCGCGAGGGAATTCGCGGGAATGTCCTTTGTCACGACCGCGCCGGCCCCCACGACCGAGTTGTTCCCGATGTGAACGCCTCGGGCGACGACGACCTTCGAACCGAGCCACACGTTCCTGCCGACAACCACCGGCGTCGTGACGTGGCCCTGCTCACGGTATGGCAAGTCTCTCGCAGAGATAGCATGATCGCTGTCACGGATCGGAGACCATCTCTGCAATCAAGCAATCAGGCCCGATACGGACCGACTCCTTGGCTCCGATCGTGCAGTGGTGTCCAAAGATCGTCCGTGCTCCGACGATGAGCTCACCAGCACACTCGACCGTGAGATGCCTGTCGAGGATGCAGCGCTCGCCGAACGTCGATCTTCGCGCCTGGAAGGCGGACGATCGTGAGACCGCGCCGGATGTCGCAGCGGGCGCCGAAGTCGACCGCCGGCCACCTCCGCCGCGCAAGCAAGAGCGCCAGTCTCTCGACGCATATGCGCGCGACAGCCCGCAGCACCAGATCTAGCCACGCGGTCCCTCCGCCGAGGACAGCTGCGCGGCAAATTCCCGCGCCCGGATCGACCAGTCGTGCTCACGACCTCGCCCCGCTATCGTCGGCATCGCGATCCCGCCCGCGACGCTGCGACGGTCTCGACGAACCTCCCGAGTCGACCACGTGGAGGCCCTCATACTCGCGAGCGTCTGAAATCCGCTTGTCGGCGTGGCGACGACCGGCCGGCCGCTGGCGAGGTACTCGAAGCTCTTGATCGCGTCGAGACTGAACGTGAAAGAGTCCACACGGTGTGGGCAAACGAGCACATCCGCTGAAGCCATCCAAACTGGAACGTCGCTGTGAGACACAGGGCCGTGAAGCATGACACGGCCGGTGCCCGAAGCACGCGTCGCCTCGCGTGTCGAGGTGATCCGGCCCGACGAGGTGAATGGTGCCTGCGGCATCTTCCTGCACCATCCTGACCAGAGGTCGAAATCCAGTCGCTCGTGATGAAGTGTCCCTACGTACACGACGTGTGGCCGCCGACCAGGCAGTTCGATCGCCGAGCAGCGGCATGGGCGTTGACATCGACGCCGTTGTGAATCACCGGGGAATCACTCCGTAGCGCTCGAACCAGCGGTCTCGCAACACGTCGCTGCAGACCGTCGTCTTGACCGAACCCGCGAGAGCGTCCTCCGCAGAGACGAGCCGTGCACGGTCCTGCGAGGCCAGCCTTGCGAGCGCCAATCGTCGGTCACGTCGTACAAGGCTGGAATCCGCGGACGAGGCAATGCACTCCGACCAGAGCGTCGTTGATCCACAGGACATCTAGCCTCCCAGGAATCGAACACGGAGCTCCCGCGCGAGCAGCTCGACGCCGCCGCGTAAGCGAGGCAGCACGAGGTGCGGCGTTACCACATGTACACCGATCTCCGGCTGGAAGCTCGAACGATGGCGGAGCTTGAAGCGCTGGACCGATGAAGACAATCCGCTCGG
>CAVQKS010000009.1:0-196611 GCA_963713155.1 uncultured Thermoleophilia bacterium | reverse complement strand
CTGACGCGCGAAACCTGGGATCCTTCGCATCGAATAGGAGGTTCGAGCTCATGGCAACGATCGAAGCGACCATCGACGTCCTCAACCCTGCGACCGGCGAATCGATCGGCGAGGTTCCGAACGCGAGCGCCGACGACGTCGACGAGGCGGTCGAGCGGGCCAAGGCGGCGCTCCCGAAATGGCTCGACGCCACGCCGGGCGAACGGTCCGAGCTGCTCTTGAAGCTGGCCGACGTGATCTCCGACAATGCGGAGGAGCTTGCGCAGATCGAATCGCGCAACGTCGGCAAGCCGATCAGCCTCGCGCGCGAGGAGATGCCGTTCGCGCGCCGACAACCTGCGGTTCTTCGCCGGATCTGCCCGCATTCTCGAGGGCAAGTCGACGGGCGAGTACATCAAGGGCTACACGTCGATGATCCGTCGCGAGCCGATCGGGATCGTCGCCGGCATCTGCCCGTGGAACTACCCGCTGATGATGGCCGTGTGGAAGATGGGCCCGGCGCTCGCCGGCGGGAACCTGCAGATCCTCAAGCCGTCCGAGCAGACGCCGCTGTCGCTGCTGCGGTTCGTCGAGCTTGCGAAGGACGTGATCCCGGAGGGCGTGCTGCAGGTCGTCACCGGCGACGGCGTGCCGACCGGGCAGCGCCTGGTCGAGCATCCCGACATCGGCCTCGTTTCGCTCACCGGCGACATCGCCACCGGCAAGCTGATCGCGAAGAACGCCGCCGACACACTCAAGCGCGTTCACCTCGAGCTCGGCGGCAAGGCTCCGATGGTCGTCTTCGACGACGCCGATCCGGCCGCCGTGGCCGAGGGGATCAAGATCGCCGGCTATGCGAACTCGGGACAGGACTGCACGGCCGGTTCACGCGTCATCGCCGGCCCGAAGATCTACGACGCGCTGCTCGAGGCGCTCGTCCCGGCTGTCGAGTCGCTCAAGGTCGGAAACCCCGCCGACGGTGAGGACATCGAGATGGGCCCGGTGATCTCGAAGGACCAGCAGGACCGCATCCTCGGCTTCCTCGAGCGCGCCGACGGCGCGACCGTGTTGACCGGAGGCGGCACGAACGGCGACCGCGGCTACTTCGTGCAGCCGACGATCGTCACCGACGTGTCGCAGGACGACGAGATCGTGCAGAAGGAGGTCTTCGGCCCGGTGGTCACCGTCCAGCGGTTCAGCGACGACGCCGAGGCGATCGCGTGGGCGAACGGCGTCCGCTACGGGCTCGCGGCCTCGGTGTGGACGCGTGACGTGGCCGCGCCCTCAGCGCCGCGCGGAAGCTGCAGTTCGGGACGGTGTGGATCAACGACCACCTCGTGCCGATCACGTCGGAGATGCCGCACGGCGGCTACAAGAGCTCCGGCTACGGCAAGGACATGTCGGCGTACTCCATGGAGGAGTACACCCAGATCAAGCACGTCGTCGCAAAACTCGATTGAAGTGGGGGAAACCATGTTTCCCCCACTCGGCACCCTTCTTCTTCGCGCTACAATAGCCGGCTGAGCGGCCCTCCCCGCCGGGCAAAGCCCGGCTCCGGCCACACAGGTGTTCCCACCCTCGAGGATCGACGAAGTCCACCTGCCAAGAACTTCAAAGCGAGCAACTCAGCCAGCTCGTCGGCGGTCGGCTCCCACCGGCCGGCCTCGGCGTTCGCTCGCACCTGCTCCGGTTTGGTGGCGCCCGCGATCACGGACGCGACCGGTGGGACGGCGGCGAGGCCGCCGATCGCAACCTCGAGCAGCGAGACGCCGTGCGCCTCTGCCCACGCGCTCAGCCGCTCGACCTCGTCGAGCGCAGCTTTGTCGATCTCCCGGCCGTGGAGGCGCGTCCCGGGCTGCGGCGGACGGTCGCGCGTCACCTTGCCCGTGAGCAGCCCGCTGGCCAACGGGAAGAACGGAATGAACCCGAGCCCGAGCCGCTCGCAGGCCGGGAGCAGATCGCGCTCGGCGCCGCGCGCGAGCCACGAGTACTGGCTCTGCTCGCAGACGTACGGAAGTTGCAAGGTCCGGGCCAGCGCCGATGCGCGCTCGAGCGTCTCCGGTGCGTAGTTCGAGGTCCCGAACGCGCGCACCTTTCCCTCCGCCACGAGCTCCGCGATGACGCCCAGCGTCTCCTCGAGCGGGGTCTCCCGATCCTCCTCGTGATGCTGGTAGAGATCGACGTGGTCGGTGCGCAGCCGGCGCAGGGACGCGTCGAGCGCGGCGCGGACGTAGGACGCCGACCCTCGCCGGGACGCCCCGTCTCCCATCGGCTTGCCGAACTTGGTGGCCAGGACGACCTGATCGCGGCGACCTTCGAGGATCCTCCCGATCAGCGTCTCGCTGCCACCGGCGTTCCCGTAGATGTCGGCCGTGTCGAAGAAGGTGACGCCGACCTCGAGCGCAGCGTCGATCACGGCTCGTGTTGCGGTCTCGTCGATGCGTCCGCCGAAGTTGTTGCACCCGAGGCCGACGACGGTGACCTCGAGCGGGCCGAGCTTCCGCGTCTTCATCGACCCCACGTCTCGCCGAGCACTCGCAGCCAGTTTCCGTGGGTGATCTTCGCGATCGACCCTTCTCCATAGCCGGCGGCGGCGAGCGCATCCACGATCAGCGGGAATCCTGTGACACCGCCGACGGCGTCGGGCACGACGGCTCCGTCGAAATCCGATCCGAACGCGACGTGGTCGATGCCCATGCGCTCTGCCAGGTAATCGATGTGCCGCACGATCTCCTCGATCGGCGTGTCGCGGTTCTCGTCACCGTCCTCGCGCAGGAACGTGACGGCGAAGTTGACGCCAACGACGCCGCGGGAATCGCGAACGGCGTCGAGCTGCCGGTCGGTGAGGTTGCGTGAAGACGGGCAGAGCGCGTGCGCATTCGAATGCGTCGCGACGAGCGGGGCGTCCGAGATCGCCGCGACGTCCCAGAAGCCGGCTTCGTTCAGATGCGAGAGGTCGACGAGGATGCCGAGCCGGTTGCAGGCCGCGACCAGCGCACGCCCGGCTTCCGTCAGGCCAGGCCCGGTGTCAGGCACCCCGGGGAAGACGAACGGCACGCCTTCAGCGAACGCGTTCGGCCGCGACCACACGAGACCGATCGAGCGAAGCCCGCGCTCGTACCAGGACTCGAGATCGGAGAGGTCGGGCGCGAGAGGGTCGGCACCTTCGAGATGGACGATCGCGGCAATCTCACCTTCGCGGAAGTCGTCCACCGACACGGCGCGCCGGACGGGAAGCTCGCAGAGCGTCGCGTACAGCTCGTCGGCGACCTGTGCCGCCTCCTTCTGCGCGATGGGGTCGGCCAGCGGCATCGCGTACGGGATCTTCGGCATCTCCGTGCGGATGCGGGGACGGCACGAACATGGCGAAGAAGCCGCCGGAGAACCCAGCTCGCCCGGCCCGCCTCGAGATCCATGTGCGGCGACGGGTCGCCGCGCCACCGGCGGAGCACGAGGTCGTTGTGTCCGTCGATGACCACGCTCGTCATCCTACGGACCGGCTCCGGATCGAACGGCCCCTACGCGACCGGCGCGGATACCCGCGCGCCGACGTGACCGAGCAGGTCGGCGAGTGCCTCGACGCAGTCCTGGTCGAACTGTGCGCCGGCATGCTCGTTGAGCTCCTCCAGCGCTGCTTCGATGGTCAGGCGGCTGCGGTACGGCCGGCCGCCCGTCATCGTCTCGAACGCGTCGGCAACCGCCAGCACACGCGCGGCGAGGGGGATCTCCTCACCCGCCAGGCCCGCGGGGTAGCCGGCACCGTCGTAGCGCTCGTGATGGTGCAGCACCCACTCCGCCTCTGTGTCGAGATCCGCGGCCAGCAGGATGGCGTGGCCGATCGTCACGTGCTGCTCGAGCTCGGTCCTCTCGGCCGACTCCAGGGCTCCCGGCTTCTGCAGGATCACGTCCGGGATCCCGATCTTCCCGACGTCGTGAACGAGCCCCGCAAGCTGCAGCCGCTCGAGCTGGGCGGCCGAAAGCCCGAGGCGCCGGCCGATGCCGACCGAGAGCTCGGCCACCGTCTCGCAGTGGTTCCGCTCGCCGCTGTCCTTGGCGTCGATCGCGTGCGCGAGGGCGGCCGCAAGCGTCCGCTGATTCGGGGTGGGCAGCGATGCGTCCCCGCCCTCCACGCTCGAGGGGTCGAGCGCCGGCCGGTAGATCACGGCCAGGAGCTTGTTGCGCTTCGCCTCGTACAGCGCGATGTCGGCCTGGCTGATCAGCGCCCGCGCGCTCTCGGTGTTCGCCGACTCCGTCACGCCCACGCTGAGCGCGCGCTGGCCGGTTGCCTCGGTCGCGGCGCGCTGGATGTTGTGCGCGACCGCGAGCGCGCTCCAGGCACGACGGTTCGGCAACAACGCCATGAACTCGTCGCCGCCCGTCCGGTAGATCGATCCGATGCGGTCGACCTCCATGCGAATCGCGTGAGCGACCGTCTTGATGTACTCGTCTCCGGCCAGGTGGCCCTGCTCGTCGTTGACGCGCTTGAGCCCGTCGAGGTCGATCGCGAGCAGGCTGAACGTCGACCCGAGCTTGGCCCGCTGTTTGATCTCCCGCGCGAGGTGACTGTAGAAGGTGCGGTGGTTTCCGAGGCCTGTGAGGCTGTCGGTGTGGGCGGCGTCGTGGAGCCGTTCGATCTCACGCGGGTTCTCGATGGCGAGCCGCAGGCCGGCAAGGCGACGTGCGATCTGCACGAATCGCCAGAACCCCATCGCGGCGATGATTGCGAGCGCGATCGCCTCGAGCCGCTCGACCGTACCGGCAGGCCACGGCTCGACCGACACCGCGACGCTCTCCTCGCGCAGCCGGACGTCGATCGAGCGCAGCAGCCGTCGCGCCTGCGCCAGTTCACGCATCCGTGTTCCGGTCGCAGCCCGGGGCGCTACGCCTCGCGACACAAGCGCGACCGCCTCGTCGTGCAGCTGGTCCGCCGCGATCAGATCGCGGTCGCGGCCCACCGGGCTGAGCTGGATCAGCCGACCAAAGCGTCGCGACTGCTCGGAGGCCGCGACGCCGAACGTCGCCGCGACTCTGCGGCGTGTCGCAGCATGGCTGAGGTCGCCGGGACTCGTGATCGCAGCACGCTCCTTGCTCGTCGCGTTCCGTGCGTCCGCGATCCGCCCTTCGAGCTCGGTCCGGTTGACGTCGCGCCGCCAGGCGGAGGCCACACCCACCGCGCCGGCCGCAGCGACCATGACGCCCGCGAGTACGCCGACGATGATGAACGCCCGGACCAGACGCTTTGTCTTTTCGCCTTTCCACATAGCCGCAGTACTGCCCGCTCACCTCGGCGCGCGGGCAATCCCAGCGTCATCTGCGGGAGGGGTCGCGGCAATCCCCCGACCGGGGGTGGCTACCCTGGCGCGACCGTGGCTGTCCGGTTGCTCGCGAGCGTCGCAGCTCTTTGTGGCGGCGTCGCCGGAATCGCGATCGTGGCCGTGCTGCTCCATCGCACGCCCGGACCGGTCTCGACGGGGAGCACCACCGGGAGCACCTCGGCCGCTGCGGCGGCGCCGGTCCGCCCCGCAGCGACGAGCACTTCGCACGGCTTCCCGGCACCGCCACCATCCGCGGTCGTCTTCGCCCGGCAGGATGTGGGAACAGTGCTGGCGCTCGCCGTGACGCCGAACCCCGGCGGGCTGCGGCTCCAGCTCTCGGTGCTCGGGCCGACCGGGAAAGGGACGAGTGGACTGCGCGTCGCCTTCTCGGTGCAGGGTCGAAGCGCGAACGCCGTCGCATGCGGCGCAGGCTGCTACCGGGCGTCGCTGCCCGCGACGGCGCACCCGGGACCGGTCGGCGTGATGCTTCGCGGCGGCGGCCTCGGCACGGTCTGGGCCCAACGGCTCCCCGCCGTATGGCCCGCTCCCGACGCCACGGCACTCGTCCGGCACGCGGGGCGCGTCTGGCGTTCGCTGCAGTCGCTCGCATACGTCGAGCATCTTGCGTCGGACCCGCAGCATGCGATCACGAGCGTGTGGCGGATCGGCGCTCCCGATCGCGTCGCCTACCAGGTGCTCGGCGGTTACGCCGGGATCGTGATCGGCGACCGCAGATGGGACCGGGCGCCCGGCGGACGCTGGGTGGAATCGACGCAGTCGGCTCCACCCACGCAGCCCGTTCCGTTCTGGACGTCGGTCTCGAACGCTCATCTGCTCGGGAGCGGCGTCGTTCGAGGACGGCGCGTGTGGAACGTCTCGTTCTTCGACCCGACGATCCCGGCATGGTTCGAGGTGGCGATCGAGAAGAGCACCAGTCGGACACTGGACGTTCGGATGATGGCGACCGCGCACTTCATGCGCGACGCCTACGGGTCGTTCAACCGCACCGGGCCGGTCACTCCGCCGTGACGAGCCGCTCCCGTTTGCGACGCGACGCCATCGTCTGGCGCTTCGAGGCCGACAGCTCGACCTTGCGCAGCCGGATCGACCGTGGTGTCACCTCAACGGCCTCGTCGTCACGGATGAACTCGAGCGCCTGCTCGAGTGACAGGACGCGTGCCGGGATCAGGCGAACGTAGACCTCGGCGGACGCAGCGCGGACATTCGTCAGTTTCTTCGGCTTCGACGCGTTGACGTCGAGATCCTCGGAGCGCGAGTTCTCGCCGACGACCATTCCCTCGTAGAGCTCGTCCCCCGGCTCGACGAACAGGGAACCGCGCTCCTGGAGCGCCTGGATCGCGTGATCCGTCGCCTGTCCGCGCCGGTCGGCGACGAGGCTGCCCGTCGGCCGGGTGCGGAGCTCGCCGTGCCACGGCTCCCAGCCCTCGAAGACGTGGTGGAGGATTCCCGTCCCGCGCGTCTCGGTCAGGAACTCGGTGCGAAAGCCGATCAGCCCGCGGGCCGGAACGACGTATTCCATCCGGGCCCAGCCGGTGCCGTGGTTGACCATCTGCTGCAGCCGGCCTTTGCGCAACGCGAGCAACTGCGTGACGACACCGACGTACTCCTCGGGAACGTCGACCGCCACCCGCTCCATCGGCTCCGAAGACACACCGTCGATCGTCTTCGTGAGCACCTCGGGCTTGCCCACCGTCAACTCGAAGCCCTCACGACGCATCAGCTCGACGAGCACCGCAAGCTGCAACTCGCCGCGGCCCTGCACCTCCCACGCGTCGGGCCTGGACGTGGGCAGCACGCGCAACGACACGTTGCCGACGAGCTCGGAGTCGAGCCGGTTCTTGATCTGACTCGCAGTCAGACGATCGCCCTCCGTGCCGGCCAGCACGCTCGTGTTGATGCCGATCGTCACCGAGAGGCTCGGCTCGTCGACGGTCGTCACCGGCAACGGACGCGGGTCGTCGGGATCGGCGATCGTCTCGCCGATCGTCACGTCGGGCAACCCGGCCAGGGCGACGATCTCCCCCGGTCCCGCCTCGAGCGTCGGAACTCGATCGAGCGCCTCGGTCGTGTAGAGCTCGGTCACACGGGCGAACTCGATCGTGCCGTCAGCCCTGCACCACGCGATCCGCGCGCCCTTCCGGATCGTTCCGTGGTGCACGCGCAGGAGCGCGAGCCGTCCGACGTACGGGCTCGCGTCGAGGTTCGTGACGAGCGCCTGCAGCGGATGAGCCGGGTCGTAGGACGGTGGGGGGATCGTCTCGAGCAACGTGTCGAAGAGCGGCCCGAGATCGGGCGCGAGCTGATCGACGGCCGTGCCGGCCTGACCGGTGCGCGCGTTCGCATAGAGGATCGGAAACTCGATCTGCGTCTCGTCCGCGCCCAGGTCGAGAAACAGCTCGTACACCTCGTCGACCACCTCTTTCGGCCGGGCATCCGGCCGGTCGACCTTGTTGACGACGAGCACGACCGGCAGGCGGGCCTCGAGCGCTTTTCGCAGCACGAAGCGGGTCTGCGGCAGCGGCCCTTCCGACGCGTCGACCAGCAGCAGCACGCCGTCGACCATCGTCAGCCCGCGCTCGACCTCGCCACCGAAGTCGGCGTGGCCGGGCGTGTCGATGATGTTGATCTTCGTGCCCCCGAGCCGCACCGCCGTGTTCTTGGCGAGGATCGTGATGCCCTTCTCACGCTCGAGGTCGGTCGAATCGAGGACGCGCTCCCCGACATCCTGGTTCTCGCGGAACGAGCCCGACTGCCACAGCATCGCGTCGACGAGCGTCGTCTTCCCGTGGTCGACGTGGGCGACGATTGCGACGTTTCGCAGATCGTCGCGGCTGGCGGAGTCGGTTGCGCGCGGCACGGCCCGGGAGGGTAGCCGCGAGCCGTGCCCTTGCGCGCAGGCTCGGCTCAGCTCTTCGCCGGCTTCTCCACCTCGGTGAAGAGATCGCCCTGGGCCGCGCCCGAGCCTGATTTGCCTCCACCCGCGCCGCGCAGGACGTAGGCGAACCCGACGGCGATCACCGCGCCCGTCAGCGGCCCGGCCACGTACACCCAGTAGCTCCCGAAGTCACGGCCGACCAGGTCCGGACCGAAGGTGCGCGCCGGGTTCATCGAGGCACCGGAGATCGGGCTCCCCCAGAGACCGGCCAGCGCGATGTACGCGCCGACGCCGATCGCGCCGAAGATCCCGATGTTCTGCGCACCCGATGCCGTGCCCAGGATCACGCTCACCAGACCCAGCGTCAAGCACCGCCTCCATCAGGTACGCCTGCCACCCCGAGAACCCACTCGCCGGGTAGTTGGAGCCGAACTTCGCCGACACCTTGATCACCTCGTGCAGAAACAGCGCCGCCAGCGACGCACCGGCCAGCTGCACGACGACGTAGCCGGGCACACGACGCCACGGAAAATCGCCGCGCAAGGAAAAAGCGACGCTGACCGCAGGATTCAGGTGCGCACCCGAGACCTTGCCCATGAACATGATGATCCCCATCACCATCAACCCCGGCGCCACCACCGCCGCGGTACGCGTGATCGTGTTCGGGAACGCCTGCCCCATCATCCCACCGCCCGCAGCCACGAGCACCAGCAGGAACGTCCCGTAGAGCTCCGAGAACAGCCGCCGCCATTCCTGGCTCGGATCCTGGAAGTTGGCCATCGGCTCGGTGATGTCCCGGTCGATCCAACCCAGGACACCCGACCTCCGCACGTTTCAGCGGCTCATCCACGACTCAACTCCTTCGCATTCGGGGGACGGAACGCAGACGCGGCGATCCAGGCACCTACAAGCCCGACTCAACCGTGATCCTCCCCGACTCTGCCGCGGCCTTCAGCGCCTCGTAGTCGCGCTCGTTCTGGTCGGCGTAGGCCTCCGCAAAGGTGGCGAGCGCCCGGTCGAAGGTGTTGCTCGATCCGAGGTAGCTCGCGATCGCGACCGCATCGCCCGAACGCGCGTGCGCCCGGGCGAGCGTCTGGCCGCAGAGCCTCGCGTAGAGCGTCATCGTCCGCACGTCCATCACGTCGACCAATGCGGACGCCTTCGAGTCCCAGAGCTGCCGGATGTAGAAATCGCGCTTGATGCCGTCGTACCCCTCGGTCCGGATCCAGCCGAGCATCAGGTCGCTCGCGGCCTGCACGAGCCGCTGGCCTTCGACGACGCGCTGGCCGTGGTTGGCGAACTTGCTCGCGCCGACGAACGGCTCTAGCACCGATGCCTGTGCCTCCTTGATCTGAAGAACCAATGGATCCTCGATGTCGCGGCCGACGAAGAGCGCGATCCAGGCACGGGTTCCGACGCTGCCGACGCCGACGACCTTGCGGGCGAGATCGACGAAGCTGAAACGCTCGAGCAGGTGCCGGCGATCGCCTTGCAGCGTGCGACGGTACGAGCGGATCACGCCGCGAACGTTCTCGATGACCTGCTCGGAGGTCGCGGCGAAGAGCTCTTCCACGGGAACGATCAGGGGTGGGTTGCTGACGAAACGCGGCTTCCCATCGACGACGTGGGTGAGCTTGGTCGACGCCGACAGGCTGTCCTTGGAGCGGGCCTTGGCGACGTTCTTCTCGAAGCGCTTGATCGCCGAGGGTGCGAGGCTCGCCGTCATCCGCGTGACCTCGTCGATGTCGACGCGCGAGTACCAGAGGTCGAAGATGCGCATCGACGCGAACGACGCGAGCGACTCGCGATACGACCGCACGACGTTGCGATTGATCGCCTCCCGTTGCCCCGCGTCGAAGCCGCGACTGCGTCCGGCGACGGCGAAGCTCGCAACGAGCCGCTTCACATCCCACTCGAACGGGCCCGGCAGCGTCTCGTCGAAGTCGTTCATGTCGAAGACGAGCCGCCGGTCGGGAGCGGCGTAGCCGCCGAAATTCGAGAGGTGCGCATCGCCGCAGAGCTGAGCGTGGAGGCTCGTCCGCGGGCCCCGGGCGAGATCGGATGCCATGAGGTAAGCGGCGCCGCGATAAAACGTGAATGGCGAGACGAGCATCCGGCCGTACCTGATCGGGACGAGCTCGGGAACACGGGACTCCGCTTGCTCCTCCAGCAGCGAGACCGGGTCGGCGCGATCTGCGGCCGGCTCCCAGGTGCTGTGAGAGCTGCGCGGCACATCGGCCCGCACGGCCTTGCCACGCGCCTCCCGCTCCTCGACGGTCGAGTGGTGGACCGCCTCGGGCAGCTTGGTCGCTCCAGCCTGAGGCGTGGTCTCCGGTTCGGTCTTGGTCGAGCTCATTGCGTCCCCTTCCTGTGGCCCTTCGGCTTGCCGTTCACTCATCCGTGGTCGTTTCGCCACAAGACCGTAACGTCTGGGCGGAGCCCTCGCTGGGAGTCGTCGCTGGAGGACGTCGTCAGCCCCGGAGCTATCAGAGCAGGACTCAGCGAACCGGGCCGGTCGCGACACCGCGGTCAGGATCGTACGGCGTTCGCGGGCACGCACCCCACAGGCCCAGATGCCTGGCACGTGCCCGGCGCGCAAGCCGCTCGAGCAACGCCGCGTAGCGGCCACGCCGGCCGTCGTAGAAATACGGGGCCGCGGCGCCGACGCGCACGAGGTAAACGTTGACGTTGAGTCCGTCCTGTGCCCGAACCACGTACCGGAGCAGCCGCCCGTACTCGTCGACACGATCCGTGGCACCCTCGACCGTGAGCCTCACCGGCGTGCCCGCCGGCAGGAGGCGCTTGGTGATCGCCGATGCCTGCTTCCCGTAGCACTCCGGAGAGAAGTACACCTCCGGTGTATCGATCTGAACGAGCCGGATCTTCGCTCCGTTCGTGAGGTCGACCGTGTCTCCGTCTGCGACGTGGTCGATGCGGAAGATCGTGCTCGAGGACGGTGTCGCGACCCGCGCCGCGCAGAGCGCGACGAGCACCAAGGCGACGAGGACGCGGAGCCTCATGCCTGCGCCCGGCCGATCCCGGCGTGGTCGCGGTCGGCCGGGATGCGTACCCGGGCAGGCGCAGCCGGCACTGGTGCGGCAGCGCTCGCCGCGAGTTGCACCGCCGCAGTCGTCCTCAACTGTCTGACCTTAACCGGACGTGGCTCGGGCCGCGACGACGGATCCTGGCGTCAGACGAAGCTGCATCCTGTCCGCATGACACGGGTGTGCCTGCCGACCGTCGTCCTGGCCGCGCTCCTCACGGGCTGCGGGTCAGCCGGAGAGGCGCCGCACGCACCGTTCCTTCCGCAGGCGGTCCGTGTCGGCCAACCGGCCCTGGTGCTCGCTCGTCGCAGCGGAGCGCCGGGAAGCGCCGGGTTTCACCGGTTCGAGTACGTCTTTCCGGATCGGGAGATCGACGTCTTCGAGGCTGAGCCTCCGTTCACGCTGGTCGAGCGCGTGCACGTGCCGCAACTTCATTCGCTGCGCGGCGTCGCCGTGAGCCCGGCGAGCGCGACGCTCTATGCAAGCGTCGGCGGAAACGGCGGTTCCTCGGGTCACGGGGGCCTGCTCGCCTACGACTTGCGTCGAAACCGCGTCCTGTGGCAGCGCGCGTTCCCGACCGGGACCGACAGCCTCGCGATCTCCCGCGACGGCCGCACCCTCTTCGTGCCCGAAGGCGAGCGCAGCGACGGCAATGTCTGGTACGTCGTTGCCGCGGCGACCGGCCGGGTGACCCGCGAGATCCGTGCCGCGCCGGGACCGCACAACACGATCGTCTCTCCCGACGGGAAGCTCGTTTATCTCGGCCCGCGCAACTCTCGCTACCTCGTCGTCGCATCCACCCTCACAGACCGGGTCGTGCTGCGGGTCGGTCCCCTCAAGCCAGGCGTCCGGCCGTTTACCGTCGACGAGCAACGGGGTCTCGCGTACACGACGGCGACCGGGTTCCTCGGGTTCCAGGTCTCGAGCCTTCGAACCGGCAGGCTGCTCTACACGGTTCCGATTCGCTTCGCGTGGCGACACTCGCTCGGGTCGCCGAGCCACGGGATCTCGTTGTCGCCGAACGGCCGCCGCCTCGCGGTCATCGACGTACCGAACAGCTACGTCCACGTCTTCGACGTCTCGCGCGTCCCGGACCAGCCGCCGCGACTCGTCGCGAATATCCGCCTGACCCACTCGATGAAGGGCACCGAGCATCCCTGCGGCGGCGATTGCGGACGCGCAGGTTGGCTGCAGCACAGCCTCGACGGTCGCTACCTCTGGGTCGCCGACGACGGCGACGTCATCGCGACGAGAACCGACCGCGTGGCCGCGTACGTGCCGGCGCTGGCGAATTCGCGCTACCTCTTCGAGCTCGACTGGCGAGGACGGCGTCCGGTGCGCACGAGCACCCGGAGCGGAATCGCCGATCCGCCGTGATGGAGAGCGAGTGCCGGGGCACGGCCGCACGGGCCGCACCCCGGGCATCGGGTGCTACTTGACGACGACGACGGTCAAGACAGTGTCGTGACCGACGTTGCACAACTCGCCGTTCTGGCCTCCGAACTTGACATCGCTCCCGTTGCTCACGCAGAGCGTGATCGTCCCGTTGCCAATGCCGGACGTCCCTGCCGGGCCCGCAGGACCAGCAGGTCCGGTCGCGCCGGTGTCGCCCTTCTGGCCGGTGGCGCCGTCCTGCCCGGCAGGTCCGGTTGCGCCGGCAGGGCCGGCAGGTCCCTGCGCACCCGTATCGCCCTGCGCGCCGGTCGGGCCGGCAGGCCCCTGTGCGCCCGGATCGCCCTGCGCACCGGTGTCACCCTTCGCACCCGGGTCGCCGGCAACGCCTTCCGGACCGGTCTCGCCTTTCTGGCCCTGCGCGCCGGACGGCCCGGCCGGCCCCTGTGAGCCGGCAGGGCCTTGCGGGCCGAGCTGGCCTTCGCGTCCATTCACGCCGGCGCCTGCCGAAACAGGCACGCCGTACTTCCGCACCTCTCCGGGACGGCAGGGACGCGTGCGAGCCACGCTTCGAACGACGCCCGTGTGAACGTTGATGCAGAACGGCCCTGAAAGGCGTCGTTCTCCGACGTTGTGACCGGGCGCCGCCGACGCGATTCCGGCCACGATTCCGAGCGCGACGATCACGCCCGCGATGACTGCGGTCTTGCTCGACAATTCGTGCTCCTCTAGTGAGTTGTTGGGTTGTCCGCGCCCGCGTGGGCGCCTTACGAACAGCTCGACAATGAGACGGAGCTCCGCCGACCACAGCCTCGAAAATCGACAACCTCAGTCAAGCAACGAGACGCGGTGCGTGACATGACGCAGCTGCGTCAAACGTGCGCCGTGCCAGAAGGACGGCGCGCCACCCATGGGCACGCGGGTCGCTCTCGCAATCTCGGCTGGTAGCCGATAGAGGCCGGATCCGCGCGCGTCCGATCGCGCCCCTCTCTACCCCGCATCAGTCCACGTAGCCGCGAAACGGCTCGCTCTTGGCGCTGGCTACGAGGGGAGAAACGATGAGGGCCCGCCGGTGGCGGGCCCTCATCGTTCAAACGGTCGCGGGGACCCTACCGGGGTCTGATCGACGACGACGAGGGTGATCGGCTGGTGCCCCTGGTTGTCGCAAGGCTTGCCGTTCACGTCCATCTGGAGCGTGCCCCCGTTCGAGACGCAGACCTGGATCGTGCCGTTCCCCAGGCCGTCCTGCCCGGCGGGGCCGGCAGGCCCCTGAGGGCCGGTTGCGCCCGTCGAGCCGGCAGCACCGGTATCACCCTTCGGGCCACTCGCCCCGGCGGGACCGGGGAGACCCTGCGGTCCCGGCGCCCCGCCAGCACCGGTCGCACCGGTGTCACCCTTCGGGCCGGACGGCCCAGCCGGGCCCGCCACACCCTGCGGCCCCTGAGCTCCTGTGTCACCCTTCGCGCCGGTGTCGCCCTTCGCCCCCGTTGCGCCTGCCGCGCCCGTGGCTCCGGTGTCGCCCTTCGCCCCCGGTGCGCCCGCAGCGCCCGTGGCTCCGGTGTCGCCCTTCGGCCCCTGCGGGCCAGTGGCACCCGTTTGGCCCGTCACTCCCGCAGCAACGCCAACTGCATCTCCGTCCTTGTCCGGAACGGCGATGCCCAGCTTGCGGATCTCGTACGAGCGACACTTCTGCGTCACAGCGATGCTGCGAACGACGCCCGCGTTCTTCCCGGCATTCGTCTTGCCGACGCAAAACGGGCCGGCCAGCCGGCGACCCTTGTCCATTGCACTGTTGCTCTGCGCCGACGACATCGCGACAACGCCGAGAGCCGCCGTTACAGCCGCCATGAGCACGATCACCTTGTGCCAGGCGGAGCCTTTCCTCGCAGCGCGAAGACCGCTACCTCTCACATGTCCTCCCAAGTCCGCAGTTCAGTAACCAGGAGCGATCGAGCCGCAGACTCCTGGTCCCCTTTATCCCCCAGGTAAGCGATCTCCGATCTCGACCGATATCCCCTGTCTAAGGGATTTCGTCGGGTCGCTCGTTCTGGTCGGAAGAACGTGTCGCAGCTGAACGTCGGCAACCTGGTTTGAACCAGGTTGCCGACGTTGGTCGGTCACTTGTTCGCCGGCTGCCCTACCTTGGCCGACTTGTTCGTTGGCTGCCCCGGCTGGTCCGACTTGTTCGTCGGCTGGGCCACCTTGTCAAGCTGTTGAGTCGCGATGACCGTGCCGTTCGCGTCGATCGTGCGGATCGCCGTGGCGGCGCCGGCCGTCAGCTCGGTCGTCGAGGCGAACAGGTTGTTCTGGACAGGCGTCGAGTCGAGCACGTTGCCATTCGCGTCGAGCGCCTGGACTGTGGCGACACCGTTCGCCGCCACCCCCTGCAGGCGGGTGAGGTTCGGGAACGTCAGCGCCTGGACGGTCGCCGAAGGGAAGCCGTCGGCGTTCAGATCGCATCCGAAGCCCTTGCCGAACTGCTGGTCGATGCGGACCATCGCAAAGCAAAAGTGGCCGTCTGCATCGCGTGTCGCGTAGAACGCCACGCCGTTCAGGGTGCCGAGCGACTGCATCGTCCCGCCCACCTTCAACTCCTGCATCGCGGCGTCGAGCTTCGTCTCGCCAGGAAGCACCGTGCCCACCGGCACGGGCGTGCCGTCGTTGGAGATGCCGAGGAGGTCACCGAGTCTGCCCGCAAACGCGGTGGCCGGAATCGCGATCAGGGCGACAAGCGCGAGTGCGATCACGATGCGGCGAGGTTGCAGCTGGGTTGCTTCGGGTGGGTGGAGCGGGGTGCCGGTCGGGACGGGGTTCGCCGCTGCGAGGCGCGCGATGACGTCGTTGTTCATCTCGTCACTCCTTTGGGCTGTGGCTGAAAGGACGCAGCGGTCGCAAGCCTCGACGCAAGCCGCGACTTCGCACGGTGATAGCGAACGCGGCAGGCGACGGCCGAGCAACCGAGCACTGTCGCGGCGTCCGCGAGCGACAGTCCTTCCCACGCGATGAGCCGCAGAACCTCGCGGTCCCGCTCGTTCAGCGCGTTGAACGCCGCAGCGAGCGCACCATCACCGACGGGAGCGGGTCCGTCGGGAAGAACTTCGTGCCAATGCGTGACCCCCACGCGCTTGCGCCGTTCGTTCGCAAGCGTCTTCCGCGCGACGGCGTAGAGCCACGGCAAGGGTTCGGCCGGCACACCATCGATCTTCCGCAAGCAGACGAGAAAAGTGTCCGAGACCACGTCATCGACGACCGCCTCGGGCGCCCTGCGCCTGACGTATGCGCGGACCGCCTCGAAGTGCTCCGCGTAGATCTGCTCGAACCGCTGCATCTCACCTCGTCTATGTCACAAAGGAGCCACGTGTTACAGGGCGTTGGCGGCGGAGAGGCGCTGACGGTGGCGGAGCCGACAGGCCACCGGTACGCAGACACAAAAAAGCCCCGTCTAGCGGGGCTTTCGGAAGAGCGGATGATGGGACTCGAACCCACGACCTTCTGCATGGCAAGCAGACGCTCTAGCCAACTGAGCTACATCCGCGAGGTCGGCGCTGAGTATAGCCGCGGCTCAGGCGCTCCGAGCCGCGACCGACCCGTCGCGACCGCCGCGGACACCGCCTGCAGGCCCGAGAGCGGGCGGATCATCACCGTGAAGCGGGCGACGAGACCGTCGTCGTCGTGCTCGAGGATGTCGATGCCCTGGAGCTCGCGATCGCCGACGTTCGCCTCGAAGAAGAGGATCGTCGTGTCGCCGTCGCGCCATTCGTTCGTGTAGCGGAAGTTCTCGAACGTCTTGCCGACGACGGCGAGCAGCGCAGCGACGACGTCGCGGCCCTCGTACGGCTTGTAGACGGCCGGGCTGCGAAAGACGACGTTCGTCGCGAGCGTCGCGAACGCCGCCTCGTCGATCGTCGGCCTCGATCGCGGCGCGAAACGGATGCGCACGTCACGCGGCGTCCAGCGCCTCGTTGACGAGTCGGTCGGCGAGCTCGTTGTGCGCGCGGCTTCACGTGCGCGTACTCGACACCGCACCCACTGCACGCGCATGCCTCGCCGCCTCCGCTGAACAGCTCCTGCAGCGCCTCGTTCTTGACGCGGTACTCGCCACGCATCTGCTTGACCATCAGCTCCGAGTCCGAGACCACCTCGAGCCTCGTCGACCTGCAGCTCGAGCGCCTTCGCGAGCCCGGCGACCAGGCCACTGTACTCGGCGACGTTGTTCGTCGCGCGCCGATCGTCTCGCCCGTCTGCGCGAGCACGGCTCCGTCTCTCGTCCTCGATCACGTAGCCGTACGCGGCCGGGCCGGGGTTTCCGCGCGCGCCGCCGTCGGTGAAGAGACGCGCCGTCACGAGAGCAGCGCGTAGACGTCGTACGCGGGCTCCTCGTACGGGTGCGCGGACCGCAGTGCGGCCAGGACCGACTGCGTGCGCCTCATCGGGATAGACCGTCTCGAGCCGAAGCTCCGGCACGCGCTCCTCCTGGCCCGCCCTCCCGACCGCAGGGCTCGTGTCCTCTCCGCCCAGGAACGTGCCCGTGCCCTCCGTGTACCACGAGCAGCGCTCGTACGCGCCGATGCGCCCGGCGCCGGCCGCGAACAGCGCGTCGCGCACGGCGTCGAGCGCCGACGGCTGGGACGAACACGACGAGCTTCCGGGTCACTCGACGTTGTCGATCTGCGCGCGCTGCAGCTTGCCGCTGTAGTCGACGTACACCGACTTCCACTCGGTGAAGACGTCGAGCGCGGCCTGGCCCGCCTCGCGGTGGCCGTTGCCGGTCTGCTTCATCCCGCCGAACGGCAGGTGCACCTCGGCACCCGTCGTGCCGGCGTTGATGTACGTGATTCCCGTCTGCAGGTCGCGCATCGCCGCGAACGCCTTGTTCACGTCGCGCGTGAAGATCGACGACGAGAGCCCGAACTCGACGCTGTTCGCGGCGCGCACCGCCTCCTCGAACGAGTCGACGGGGATGAGCGCCGTCGTCGGCCCGAAGATCTCCTCCTGCGCGATCCGCATGTCCGGCTCGACGTCGGCGAACACCGTCGGCCGGTAGTAGAAGCCGTGGCCTTCGATCGCGCTCGCCGCCGGTGAGCAGCTTCGCGCCCTCGTCGACTGCCGATCTCGGTGTAGGCATGGATCTTCTCGACCGCGGTCTCGTTGATCACCGGGCCGATCTCGGTGTCGTCCTCCCACGGCGCGCCGATCCGCATCGCTTCGGCGCGCGCGACGAGCTTCTTCTGCAGCTCGTCGTAGACGCCACGCTGCACGATCACGCGCGACGCAGCGGTGCAGCGCTGGCCCGCCGTCCCGAACGCCGACCAGACGATGCCGTCGACCGCGAGGTCGACGTCGGCGTCGTCCATGACGATGATCGCGTTCTTCCCACCGAGCTCGAGATGCACGTGCTTGAGCCGGTCGGCGGCCGCCTTCGTGACGAGCGACGCCCGTCTCGCGCGAGCCGGTGAAGGTGATGATCGGGACGTCGGGGTGCCGGACGAGCGCATCGCCCGCCTCCTCGCCGAAGCCGTGCACGATCTGGACGACGCCTTCTCGGGCAGGCCCGCCTCGTGCAGCAGGTCGACGAACCGCTGCGCGAGCAGCGGCGTGTCCTCCGCCGGCTTGAGGACGACCGTGTTGCCGCAGACGAGCGCCGGCGTCGAGCTTCCAGGCCGGAATCGCGATCGGGAAGTTCCACGGCGTGATCGCGCCGACCACGCCGACCGGCATGCGCACGCTCATCATGAACTTGTCGCGCAGCTCCGACGGCGTCGTCTGGCCGAACAGCCGCCGCCCCTCGCCGCCCATGTAGTAGCTCATGTCGATCGCTTCCTGGACGTCGCCGCCCGCCTCCGCCTTCACCTTCCCCATCTCACGGGTCATCAGGTCGGACAGCTCCGGCTTCGAGCGCCTCGAGGATCTGCGCGAAGCGGAACAGGATGTTGCCGCGCTCGGGCGCCGGAACGAGACGCCACTCCTCCCACGCGGCGCGCGCAGCGGCGACCGCGCGGTCGACGTCGACCGCCGTCGAGCGCGGGAACTCCTCGATCACCTCGCCGGTCGAGGGATTCCGCGATTCGAAGGTGGCGGTCGCGCCATGGCACGACCGCGATCCTACCCGGCTCGTCGTCGGGCAGATCGGTGCTCGGGAACGTGCCGGGCATCGCGCGCGCCGGCGCCGGTCGCGCATCTCGCGGCGCTCCCTGAACGACCCGTCCTCCTGGCCGCCGCGCCGGTCGGGCCCGTCGCGCCGGTCGACGATCACCGTGACGTTCGGATTGTCCTTGTAGTACTCGACCATCTTGTCGAAGAGCTCGTCCTCGAGCTCGCGCGGAATGACGCAGTAGATCACGGGCTCAGTCTAGGAGCGGATCGGCAGGCTGCGCAGGCTCGCTACAACCGGGCGATGTCCGGGACGATGCGGCCCGTCCTCGACCAGTGGGCGTTCCATTCGGTGAACGACGCCTCGAGCTCCGCCGGGTCGTGGCCGCGCCCCTCGAGCCGCACCGGATTGTCGGAGTCCGGCGAGACGCGGTACTGGTACCAGGAGATGTCCCAGGCGACCGTGACGACCACCTCCGCGTTGACGCCGGAGAGCGACGATCGACCGAGACCGCGGATCGCCGAGCGACTTCGCGATCCCGCCGACGGTCCGGCGGTACTGCGACGCGTTGAACAGGTCGGCCGCCTCGACCATCGCCAGCTCCTGCTCCGACAGCCGCCGCAGGATCGGCTCGGAGGCGACCGTGCTCCTCCGGCCGCTTGCGCGGCCGGATGAAGGACGCGAGCCAGCCTCCGCCGCTGCCGCCGGCGGCGCCGGTCGGCGCGACCGTCGGCGTCGTCGGCGCACCCTCGCGGATCCAGCCGTGACTCGAACGGCGGTCTCCGTGCAGAGCGGACACACGTCGACGTAGTCGTTGCCGCCGTTCGGCGAGAACCGAACGGCACGCTCACCCATCAGGAGCGTCCGTTCGCAGATCGCGCACGAACGATCGACCGTAACCCGGGTGACACGCGTCATGGCGGTCCGAGAGTAGCGCGGTTGCCGCTCTTCAGGCCGGAACGGCCTCCTTTTCCTTCTTCGCCGCCTCGATCAGCTTCTGGGCGATGTGCGCCGGAACCTCCTCGTAACGGAGGAACTGCATGTGTAGTCGCCGCGCCCGCCGGTCATCGACGTGAGCGCCTGGTAGTACGAGAGCACCTCGGCCATCGGCACCTCGGCCTTGATCGTGGTGAGACCGGCCTTCGGCTCCATTCCGTGCAGACGACCGCGCCGCGAGTTGAGATCGCCGTTGATCGCGCCCACGGACTCGTCGGGCACGGTCACCTCGAGCTCCATGATCGGCTCGAGCAGCGCCGGCTCGGCCTTCTCGTACGCCGAGCGGAACGCCATCGAGCCGGCGATCTTGAACGCCATCTCCGACGAGTCGACGGAGTGGTACGACCCGTCGACGAGCGAGACACGGACGCCCTGCACGGGCGCGCCGGCGAGCTCTCCGTGCTGCATCGCCTCCTGGATGCCCTTGTCGACGGCCGGCCTGAAGCCCTGCGGGATCACGCCGCCGACGATCTTGTCGACGAACTCGTAGCCGACATGGCCGTCGATCGGCTCGATCAGGACCTGGCAGTCGCCGAACTGGCCGCGGCCCCCGGTCTGCTTCTTGTAGCGACCCTGCGCCCGCGCCGATCCCTTGATCGTCTCGACGTACGGGACGCGCGGCTGGTGCAGCTCCATCTCGACGCCGAAGCGGCGCTTGGCGCGCTCGACTGCGACCTCGACGTGAATCTGGCTCATGCCGGAGAGCAGCTCTTCGCCCGTCTGCGGGTCGCGCCGAAGGCGCAGCGTCGGATCCTCCTCGGCAAGCCTTCTGATCGCCTGGGCGACCTTGTCCTCGTCGCCCTTCGTCTTCGCCGTGACCGCGAAGCTCATCACGGGCTCGGGGAAGCCGATCGCCGGCGGCTCGAGATCGTGCTCGGCGTCGACGAGCACGTCGCCGGTCTGCACTTCCTTGAGCTTCGCCACCGCACCGATGTCGCCGGGGCCGAAGCCGTCGGACTTCTCGTGCTCCTTCCCCTGGAGCGTCATCAAGCTGCCCAGGCGCTCCTTCGAGTGGTCACGATGGTTGACGAGCGTCGTGTCCGCCTTCACCTCACCCGCGTACACGCGGAACACCGAGATGCGCCCCGAGAACGGATCCGCGACCGTCTTGAACACGAACGCGGCCGTCGTCGCGTCGGTCTCGATCGGCGAGCCCTTCTTCGCGGGGCTCGGGACGCCCTCGACCAGCAGGTCGAGCAGCGCGTGCGACCCCAGGTTCTTCGTCGCCACCCCGCATGCGACCGGATAGATCTCGTCACGCGTGACCGCGTTCTTCAGCGCCGCTGCGATGTCCGTCGGCGGGATCTCCTCGCCGCCGAGGTAGCGCTCCATCAACGCCTCGTCCGTCTCGACGACTGCGTCGAGCAGCTTGGTGCGGTACTCCGCGACGGTGTCGGCGAGCTCGGCAGGTATCTCGACCGGGTCGCCCTCGCGGGCGCCCTCCGGGTCGAGGTACGCGCAGTTGTGCAGCAGGTCGACGACGCCTCGCAGCTCGTGCTCTGAGCCGATCGGCAGCTGGATGGCGACGCAGCGGTCGGAGACCTGCTCACCGAGCGCAGCGAGGACGCGGAAGAAGTCGGCGCGCTCGCGGTCGAGCATGTTCACGAAGATCACCCGTGACAGCTCGAGCTCCTCGGCGCGGTTCCACACGCGCGAGGTGTTCACCTCCACTCCCATCACGCCGGATACGACCACCAGCGCCCCCTCGACGACGCGGAGAGACGCGACCGTGTCGGCCTGGAAACCCGAGTCGCCCGGAGTGTCGATCAGGTTGATCTTGCGGCCCTGCCACTCGCAGTAGCTCAGAGTCGCCGACAGCGACATCTGTCGCCGCTGCTCGTCCTCCTCCCAGTCCGAGACAGTCGTACCGGCCTCGACCGAGCCGAGCCGGTTCGTCGCCTCGGCCTGGAACAGGAGTGCCTCGACGAGCGACGTCTTGCCCGTCCCGCGGTGACCGACGACGGCGACGTTGCGGATCTTCCCGGCTTCGATGGGCATCGAGTCCTCCTGACGGCGTGAACGGGGTTCCCGAAATCCTATGCCGTGCTCGCGTGCGCCGCGGCACGCGCGACACGCGGCGCGAGCGCGAGCCCGACCGCGGTCACGGCCGCCGCGCAGAGCCCGAGCAGCCACGGATCGGAGCGGTCGGTGCCGACCAGCAACAGGTGGACCGTGGTGCCGAGCCACACGGCGATCGAGAGCGTGTGCACCCGACGCCAGACGCGGTAGGGAATCTGGCCCCGCAGTGCGTTCGTGATCGCGATCGCCCCGAGCAACTCGGCCGAGACGATGCCGAGGGCCACGCCGAACGGGCGGTAGGACGAGGCGAACGGGATCAGCTCCTGCCGGAGCGAGAAGGGGACGACCTGGTCGAGCAAGAGCGCGCCGCCGTGGATCACGATGAAGACCCCTGTGAGCTTGGAGATGAAGCGGTGCACCTCCTCGATCGCGAAACGAGGCCAGCTGAGATTGGCCCGCGTCGACATGAGCAGGCCGAGCACGACCGACGACGAGAGCAGCAGATACGCCACGATCCCCGCCGAGCGCGCCGCATACCAGACGACTCCGTTCATGCTGCGATCGGCTCGGAGACGAGCTGGCGCCAGTTCTCGTTGACGTGCACGTCGCCTTCGACGTCGACGAAGCGGCCGGGCAGGGCGCGCCGGTCGAGCCACGACGGCCCGGCGCTGCCGAGCAGGAGCGCCGCCTTGGCGGCCACGTCGGCGGCCAGGCAGCTCCCGGCGGCGACCGTGACCTGGAGCCACGGGACGCGGGCCGGCGCACCCGTTTCCGGGTCGATGAGATGGTGCTGCTCGACGCCGCCGCGCCGCCAGCGGCGGTTCGTGACGCTGCTCGTGGCAAGGCCGCCCCCGTGCAAGGTGACGACGTCGCCGCCGGGCAGCCCGACGGCGAGTGGCGCGGAGGTCGCCAGGTCGCCGCCGGCCGCCACGAAGCCGCCGCCGAGCAGCGCGAGTGCGTCGTCAACGGTCGCTCCCTTGACGACACAGTTGAGGTCGAGCTCGATCGGCTCCGCGCGCACGAGCAGAGGGCCCCGCAGCGACAGCGCCTGCGTCGGCGGGACCCTGACGGGCCGGACGGGTGGCCCGTCGACGAGGAGCCGGTCGAAGTCCGTGTCGTATCCGGCTGCCACGACCGCCGCCCCCATCGCCGGCGTGACGAGGCCGCCGGTCGCCCTGGCCGCGCGGAGCGCTTGGCCGAGCATGGCCGAGAAGTCGGCGCTGACGAACGATGCGCCCACGGGCGCGCGGTTGAGGCGCGACAGCTCCGAGTCGTCGCGAAAGCGGCTGAACCTCTGGTCGCGCTCGTCGAACAGCGCCCTCACCGGAGCGACCGAGGCGTCGTCCGAAAGCTCCACCGTGCAGCCCATCGAGCGGAACGAGCTCATGAGCCCGAGCTCTGGATCTGGGGCAGCGCGGAGCCCGAGTCTCCGAGGGACGCGGTGCCGAAGCTGAAGGAATCGTCGGACTGGTTGTCGTCGGAGGCCTGGACTGCGTGGTGCGTCGCCGGGTGGGCGTCGCGCGCGGCTGCTCCGAAGATCGCAAAGCCCGCCACCGCGACAGCGCCGATCACGTATCTGGCGGCGCGGACGCGGCGGCGGGCTCGTGCGATCCGAGAGGAGGATTCCACGGGATCAAGCCTGACGGCCGATCCTTAGGTCCTCCTGTGAATCCGGTGAGTTCGGTCTAAGTACGGGCTGTCGCGCCGGCGAGGCGGGCCTTCAGGCGCAGGACGGCCTTGGTGTGCAGCTGCGAGACCCGCGACTCGGTCACGCCCAGCACCTCGCCGATCTCGCGCAGGGTCAGCTCCTCGTAGTAATAGAGCGTGACGACCAGCTTCTCCCGCTCCGGCAGTCGCGCGATCGCGTCCGCGAGCGCCTCGCGGAGCTCGGTCTCGTCGAGGACCTCCGCGGGGCGAGGGCCGGTCGTGTCCTCGATCGTGTCGAGCAGCGAGACCTGGTCTCCTTCCCCGCTTCCCGTCCACAGCTCGTCGAGTGCAGCGATCGACGAACGCGAGATGTCGGTGAGCGACTCCTCGAGCTCCTCCACGGAGATCCCGATCTTCGCTGCGATCTCCTCGTCGGTGGGCGCCCGTCCGAGCCGCGACTCGAGCTCGCCGATCGCGCGCTCGATCTCCCGCGCCCGGGAACGGACCGACCGCGGCACCCAGTCGAGCGCCCGCAGCTCGTCGATGATCGCGCCCTTGATCCGCGCCATCGCGTACGTCTCGAACTTGATGTCGCGCTCCGGGTCGTAGCGCTCGATCGCGCTGATCAGGCCGAGCAGCCCGTACGAGACAAGGTCGCTCTCGTCCACGTGCGCCGGGAGGCCCGAGCCGAGGCGCCCCGCCACGTACTTCACGAGCGGCGCGTACGTCAGGATCAGCCGGTCGCGAAGCCCTTTGTCGTGCGTTCGCCGGAACTCGAGCCACAGCGGCTGCGTGTCTGAGCTCGTTGCCACCAGGGGAGAATACGACCTAGGAGCGCGTTCTCCTCAGTGCCTGCCAGGCGAATGTCCCCATCCAGGTGGCAAGAGCGGCGGCGGCGAAGGCGATCACCCACCGTCCGGCAGTGGCACTGCCGACGGCGATCCCGCCAAAGGCAACCGTGAGCACCGTGAACAACACCGCCAGCGCCACGGCGCTCCATGCTACTGACGGGTCGGGGCTACACTTGCCGCGCGAACCGAGGGGCGTAGCTCAATTGGTAGAGCACCGGTCTCCAAAACCGGGGGTTGCAGGTTCAAGTCCTGTCGCCCCTGTCCCTCCGGTAGAGCCGAGACCCGCTCATACGCAGCGGGTTTCGGCGTCTATGTGGGCTCGGCGGGGCCGGGCTCGTGGACCTCGACCCAGACCACGTGGCGTCCCTGGAAGTGCTTGCGGTTATCGACGTTGATCCAGCGGCCCTTCTCGATCGTGTCGAGGATCGTGCGGACGTCGTACGGAGGGGTGAGCTCGAGTGTCTGGTTCTCGCCGTTCGTGAGGTGGAGCGTCACGCTCGTCATCGGGCAACCCGCAGTTAGAGCGCGCCGCCGGCGGCGGGCGGTGACGGCGCCGACGGCTCGCCGGCGATGACGCTCCCGCGACCGAGGTAGTCCTCGACGAGGAGCATGTTCTCGGTGCCGGCGCGGTCGACCACCGAAAGCAGCGCGCTCATGCTCGCGACCTCCTCGCGCTGCTCGTCGAGGAACCAGCCGAGAAAGCGCTCGCCGACCGGATCGGCGTCCTCGCGGGCGATCTGGACGAGCCGGGCAATCTGCTCCGTCACCGTTTTCTCCTGCGCGAGCGCAAGAACGACGGGCTCGCGATCGTCGCCGAACGAGACCTGCGGCGCGGCGACGGCGGGCGTGGAGACCGTCTCCCCAGCGTCAAGCAGGTATTGCACGATCATCATCGCGTGATTCCGCTCTTCGACCGCCTGCCGGTAGAAGTGCGATGCAAGCGCCGGAAGCGTCTCGGCGTCGTAGTGCACGGCGACCGCCACGTACTGCTGCGACGCCGCGAACTCGCTCGCGATCTGGGCATTCAAGGTGTCGGAGAAACGACTCACGAACGCGTCCGACCCTACAAGACCTCGCCGCGACAGTCGCCGCAGGCCCCGCGCAAAACGACGTCGTGCGCGCTCACGTCGTAGCCGCTCACTGCCTCGACCCGCTCGATCGAGCGCTCGAGGACGGCGTCGTAGAACGGCTCGATCCGGCCGCAGTCGTTGCACACGAGGTGGTGATGATGTGCACCGGAAGCGGACGCGGGCTCGAAACGTGCGGTGCCGTCGCCCACGTCGACACGCTGCAGGAGGCCGTTCTCGAACAGAACGTCCAGCGCGCGATAGACGCTCGCGAGCCCGATCACGGCGCCCGAGCCGACGACCGCCGCGTGCAACTCGGCCGCCGAGGCACAGCACGTCCGCTCCTCGAGCACGTCGAGAAGCCGCCCGCGGGCCGGACCGGCGCGATGGCCGGCCCGCCGCAACTGGGCCTGAGCCTCGTCCTTCCAAGGGGTCGACATCCTACGATGATAACGGTTCTCGACAACAAGATGAGAACGGTTATCATCTTCGGCCGTGTCGAGAATTGTTCTCATCGTGACCGCCGCGCTGCTGATGGCCGCCTGCGGCACGGGGCGGAGCTCGAGCCGGCTCCAGGTCGTCGCTGCCGAGAACGTCTACGGGGACATCGCCCGGCAGATCGGCGGGCCGCACGTCACCGTCACGTCGGTCCTGACGAATCCCGATGCCGATCCGCATCTCTTCGAGCCGGGGACGGCGACCGGCCTCGCAGTCGCCCGGGCGAACATCGTGATCTCAAACGGGCTCGGCTACGACACGTTCGTCGACCGGCTCGTGCGCGCCAGCCCGAACCGGCGGCGCCGGCTGCTCGTCGTCGCGCAGGTCCTCGGTGTGCAGGGCCACCAGGCGAACCCGCACCTCTGGTACGACGTCCCCCGGCTGCCAAAGGTCGCGGCTGCGATCGCAGCCACCTTCGAGCGGGCCGACGCCCTCCACGCAACGGCGTACCGCGCGGGGCTCCGCCGCTTCGACGCGAGCCTTCATCCGCTCCAGCGGGAGGTGGCAACGCTGCGCGGCAGCTTCGCAGGGGATCCGGTCGCCTACACAGAGCCGGTGCCGGGCTATCTGCTCGCGGCCGCACGGCTCGTGAACCTCGCTCCCACCTCGTTCACGCACGCGATCGAGAACGGCTCCGAACCGGCTCCCGCGGCTGTCGCGGCGATGTTGCACCTCCTCGCTGCGAATCGAGTGCGCGTGCTGCTCTACAACGACCAGACGGTCTCACCGGTCACGGTTCGCATGAGAGCTGCCGCGCAGGCAGCCGGCATCCCCGTGGTCGCCGTCTCGGAGACGCTGCCGCCGGGCGAGTCGTTCCAACGCTGGCAGCTCGCCCAGGCTCGAGCGCTCGGGCGCGCCCTCGGCCGATGAGGGGCGACCCTGTCGCGTCCGTCGACAGACTCACCTTGCGCGTCGGCGACAGAACGCTCTGGGAAGAGCTCTCGTTCAGCCTCGAGCCGGGCGAGCTGCTCGCGGTGCTCGGCGCGAACGGCGCCGGCAAGACGTCGCTGCTCCGCGTGCTGCTCGGCCTCGTCCGCCCAACGGCCGGCCGCGTGGTCGTCGACGAGACGCGGATCGGCTACATCCCGCAACAGCGCGCGTTCGACGAACAGCTTCCGCTCCGCGGCGTCGATCTCGTCGGCCTCGGCCTCGACGGGCACCGCTATGGGCTCGGCGCGGAGGTCCCGCGACGAACGGGAGCGCGTGGAGCGCATTCTCGCGACCGTGGGTGCGTCGGAGTACGCACGAGCGCCGGTCGGACGCCTCTCCGGTGGAGAGCAGCAACGACTCCGCATCGCACAAGCGCTCGTCTCGGGGCCGAGTCTCGTGCTCGCCGACGAGCCGCTCTCGTCGCTCGATCTCGGCTCGCAGCAAGTCGTCGTCGATCTTCTCGACGCCTATCGGCGTGAGACGCTCGCGCCACTGGTGCTCGTGACGCACGACGTGAATCCCGTACTGCACAGGGTGACGCGCGTGCTCTATCTCGCCGCCGGAGGCTGGGCGATCGGCGACGTCGCGCAGGTGATGACGTCACGGACGCTCTCCGGCCTCTACGGGGCGCCGGTCGACGTGCTGCACGTCCGCGGCCGAATCGTGGTCGTCGGAGGGCCGTAGCTTGTTCTGGGAGCTCCTCCACGAGCAGTTCGTCCAGACCGCCCTGGTCGCCGGCGCACTCGTCTCGGTCGTCGCCGGCGTCGTCGGGACGCTGGTGGTCGCCCGGTCGCTCGGCTTTGCCGTCCACGCGATCTCGGAGCTGGGATTCACCGGCGCCGCCGCAGCGCTCGTCCTGGGGATCGACGCGGCACTCGGCATGCTCGCCGGCTCGCTGCTCGTCGGCGTGACACTCGGCGTGCTCTCGCTGCGAGCGCAGGGACGTGACAGCTCGATCGGCGCCGTGCTCGCATTCGGGCTCGGAGTGGGCGTCCTCTTCCTCTCGCTCTACCAGGGCTACGCGACCGAGGCGACGAGCCTGTTGTTCGGCAGCATCGTCGGCATCGACGCCGGCCAGTTGCGCCTGTTCGCCGCCGTGACCGCGATCGTCCTCGCAGCCTTCGCCGTCCTGTACCGGCCGCTCTACTTCGCAAGCGTCGACCCGGACGTCGCCGAGGCACGCGGGGTGCCGGTGCGTGCTCTGTCGGTGGCGTTGTTCGCGCTGCTCGCACTGACGACGGCTGTCGCGGTGCAGGTCGTCGGCGTCCTCCTCGTGCTCACACTCGTGATCACGCCGGCTGCAGCAGCGCAACGGCTGACCCGGCGACCCGGCGTCGGGGTCCTCGTCGCGGTCGCGATCGCGTTCGTCTCGACCGAGGGAGGGATCCTCCTGTCACTTCTGCAACCGTGGCCGACGAGCTTCTTCGTGAGCGCGCTCTCCTTTGCGTTCTACGTCACCGCCCGCTGCGCAGAAAAGGGGCGGGGCCGCACCCGCTTGCGGCGCCGGGTACGACCCCTGTTGCGCGGCCGGGGGGAGGGCAGTGGCCGCGCTCCGATCCGTTCGTGACCCAGGGCGGTAACTCCTCCGCGGGGGCGATAATCAGCGTTCCGGAGCGCAGTGGGCGTCGCCGCCGAGAATCTGGTCGAACTCCTGTGTTGCAGCCGTATTCTGGGCCGCGTCGTACGGGCCGAGTTTCTGTCCCACCCATTGCACGATCGGCGTGACCCCGGGGCCCATCACCGAGACGCGGTAGCTCGTGCCGAGCCCGTTTCCGTTCGGCTTTGTGCTCGGATAGCCGGACGGCGGCGCCTGCGGGACGAACGAGTAACAGAAGCCGCCGTCGCCGGGATGCGTGGAGATCGCGGTGTCGTGCCTCCACCCCGCCCCGTAGTCGGAGTCGTAGGCGTCGATGTAGATGTTGCGTGCGAACGAATCCGAGACGGTCGCCGACGCCGAGCGCGTGCCGTACACAGGCTGGCCGTTGTACGTGAGTCGACCGAAGAATCCTTGCAGCGTCGCGCCGTAGGTCCAGTGCTGGTAGATCTCGAGCACGGGCAGCGGCCCACTCCAGTGCGAGAGGTGGAGCTCGACCGCCTTCTGTGCTGCGGTCCAGGGCGCGAACCCGCGCATCGGGAGGTTCCGCTGCCAGCTCTGCAGCGCCCAGTAGCTGCCGTCGGGCGCGTCGCAACCCGTGACGAAGAACGGCAGCGCCGGCCCCGTGTAGGGCGTGCACACGTTCTTGAGCTGCTTCCAGTAGTTGGAGTCGTTGTGGCTCTTCCAGCCTCCCGAGTAGTCGAACTGGAAGGCCACCTGGACGTCGGGAGGGCTGGACGGATGGGCGAGGCCGTTGATCGCCCCCCACGCCAGAACGTGCCTCGTGGTCCCCGTCGCAGTCGTGTAGGTGACGAGCGCGGTGCCGTGCGCGTCGACGGCGATCGACTCGTTGCCGACATTGCGGTCACCGAGCAGCTGGCTGGCGCGCGCGCTACCGCCTGCCGACGCGATCAGCGCGACGGCCGTCAAAAGCGCCGCATACAGTTTCCAGTTCGTCGTTCCGCTCCGGTGTTGCCCTCGGAGCAGGGATCGGCGCGGGCGAGAGTCCGATAACCCTCGTTCGAGTGATTGGTGGGTCGATCAGTCGGGCTCGGTGGCGAGTCGCCACACAGAGAGCACCGCAACGAGCGAGATCACGACGTCGTTGCCGAGGCACCACTGGCAGATCGCCCCGATCGGGCCGAGCTGCGCCCACAGCAGGTACGCGCTGAACGCGGCGCCGCCGAGCGCGAGCACCGCGCCCGCCGTCGCGGCGACGAGACCGCGCCGGAGCGTCGTGAGCGCGATCGCGCAGTAGGCCAACAGCCCGAGCAAGGCCACCGGGATGCCTGCGATCTTCGCGTAGCTCGAACGCTGCACCTTCTCGCAGCCGCCGGTCGTGCAGATCGGTGCCACGTCGGCGTAGTGGACGTACGTCAGGTAGGCCGCGATCGCCGCGCCGACGATGGCGAGCACGAGGATCGCCGCTCGAAGCCGGGTCACTGCAGCGCGGACTGCAGCTCGGCGGTGAACGGCCCGGGCTGGAGACTCGTCACGTTCAGCTGTTGAGGCAACGCTGGAGGCTGCTCGAGCACGAACGTCGGGGTTCCCTGAACCTGGTAGGTCTGGGACTCCCGGTCCGCAAGCGCGAGCTGGGCCGTCACGGTCTTCGACGGGGACTCGGCGAGAATCGCCGCGCCGTCGGCTCCGGCGGATCTTCGCCGCGCTCAGGATGGCCTGGTCCGTGATCCAGCCGCTGTTCTCCGCGCCCTGGATCTCGTACATCGCCTCCGAGAAGTTCCACAGCTTGTCCTGCTTGCCCGCGGCGAAGACGGCCCGCAGCCCCTTGACGGAGTTCGGCCCGATGATCGCGATCCCGCGGTAGACGAGCTTCAGCTTCCCGGTCCGGACGAACTGGTCCACCACGGTCGGAAGCGTGTCGAGATTCCACTCCTGGCAGAACGGGCACTGCGGATCCTCGAAGACCAGCATCGTCGCCGGCGCGGCCGCCTTCCCGAGCGTCGTGCCGATCTGCGGAATGCCTGCGAAGAGCGTCGTCGGATCCGTGGGGCTCGGTCCGGTGCCGCCGGTGGAGGTCGTCGCCGACGGTCTTCGACGAGCCGCTCGACGCGACGAGTATCAGCACGACGGCGAGCACGGCAGCTCCGGCGATCGCTGCCCCGACGATCAGGAGTCTCCGGGACTTCATCGGTGCCAGGATGCCTCATCGCGGGGACCATCTGCTCCGCCGTCGCCCGCACGCATTAGGGTGCGGGCGATGGCGCTCCTGCAGAGCAGGGTCGAGCGGACGGACGATTTCGCCCGCCGGCGCGCTCGGCTCGAGGCCCTCGTCGAGGAGCTCCGCACGCGCACCGCATCCGTCGCGGCCGGAGGCGGCGAGCGGTCGCGCGAGCGCCACATCGCCCGAGGGAAGCTGCTGGCGCGCGATCGGATCGACCGCCTGGTCGACCCCGGAACCGCATTCCTCGAGCTGAACGCGCTGGCCGCCCTCGACGTTTACGACAACGAGGCTCCGAGCGCCGGCATCGTCACCGGCATCGGCGTCGTCGAGGGTCGCGAATGCGCGATCGTCGCGAACGACGCGACGGTGAAGGGCGGCACGTACTTTCCGCTCACCGTCAAGAAGCACTTGCGCGCGCAGGAGGTCGCCGAGCAGAACCGCCTTCCCTGCATCTACCTCGTCGACTCGGGCGGGGCGTTCCTCCCGCTGCAGGCGGAGGTCTTCCCCGACCGCGATCACTTCGGGCGCATCTTCTTCAACCAGGCGCGCATGTCGGCGCAGGGAATCCCGCAGATCGCCGTCGTGATGGGATCGTGCACGGCGGGGGGCGCCTACGTCCCCGCGATGAGCGACGAGACGGTGATCGTGCAAGGCACCGGCACGATCTTCATCGGCGGCCCGCCACTCGTGAAGGCCGCGACCGGGCAGGATGTGACGGCGGAGGAGCTCGGCGGCGCGGATGTGCACACGCGGAAGTCGGGCGTGGCGGACCACTTCGCCACAAGTGACGAGCATGCCCTGGCGATCGCGCGCCGGATCGTGGCGGATGCGCACGGGCTCAGGCCTCCAGCACCGTGGTCGGTGCTCCCGCCCGAGCCGCCCGCGGTCGATCCGTCCGACCTCTACGGGCTGATCCCGGACGACCACCGCACGCAGCTCGACGCACGTGAGCTGATCGCCCGGATCGTCGACGGCTCGCGCCTCGACGAGTTCAAGGCGCTCTACGGCGAGACGCTAGTGTGCGGCTGGGCGCGCATCGAGGGCTATCCCGTCGGCATCCTGGCGAACAACGGCGTGTTGTTTGCGGAGAGCGCCCAGAAGGGCGCGCACTTCATCGAGCTCGCCTGCGCGCGGCGCGTTCCGCTCGTCTTCCTGCAGAACATCACCGGCTTCATGGTCGGCAAGGAGTACGAGGCCGGCGGGATCGCTCGTGACGGCGCGAAGCTCGTGATGGCGGTCGCGTGCGCGGAGGTGCCGAAGTTCACCGTCGTGGTCGGCGGCTCGTTCGGCGCCGGGAACTACGGCATGTGCGGCCGCGCCTACTCCCCACGCCAGTTGTGGATGTGGCCGAACGCGCGCATCTCCGTGATGGGCGGCGAACAGGCTGCCACCGTCCTGACGATGGTCGGCGACGCCGACGGTGACGAGATCCGCGCGAAGTACGAGGCGGAGGGCAACCCGTACTACTCGACCGCACGGTTGTGGGACGACGGAATCATCGACCCGCTCGACACGAGGCGCGTGCTCGCGCTCGGAATCTCGGCGGCGTTGAACGCGCCGATTGCCGAGACGCGCTTCGGCATCTTCCGCATGTAGCCGTTAGGGTCCGGCGCGTGGGATATTCGATCGTCGATGTCGCTGCTCTCGAGGGGTCCTGCCTCGCCCTCTGCGCGCCTCGGCAGCTGCGAGCCGCGAGGCCCGTTCTAGCCGCGTCGCCGTGATCGTCCGGCTCGTTCTCTGGAATCTCGCCGACTCGCTCACGAACGTGGGCGAGCTCCGCCGCTACCTTCGCGACGAGTCGGTGGAGCAGTTCGAGGACGTGCCCGGTCTGCTCTTCAAAGCCTGGGTCTCGGACGACATCACCGAGCGCTGGGGCGCGATCTACCTCTGGGAGTCGCTGGCCGCCTCCGAGCAGGAGCTCCCCTCCCGCGCCCGAGAGCTGATCGGCAAGGAGCCGGACCTCGTCGAGATCTTCGACCTGGAAGCGACGGTCTCGTCCGCAGCGGAGCTCGCGCACCTCGGCCTCGCATTCGAATGAGCGCGCTGCGGATCGAGCGCGACGGCCCGCTGCTGCACATCGCGATGGCGCGCCCCGAGCGCCGCAACGCGTTCGACGCCGCGCTCATCGCCGAGCTCACGGATGCGTTCGCGGACGTCGGAGACGCACGTGCGGTGTTGCTGAGCGGGGACGGGCAGTCGTTCTCGGCCGGTGCCGATGTCGAATGGATGCGGTCGTCGATCGACCTCTCGTACGAGGACAACATCGCCGACGCGCTGCGCCTCCGTGCGATGCTCGACACGATCGACAGCTGCCCCGCACCGGTCGTGGCCCGAGTTCAGGGACACGCGCTCGGCGGCGGCTGCGGGCTGGTCGCCTGTTGCGACATCGCCGTTGCCGAGCCCGAAGCACAGTTCGCGTTCAGCGAGGTGAGGCTCGGGATCGTCCCGGCGGTGATCTCGCCGTTCGCGCTCGCAAAGATCGGGCCGTCGGCTGCGCGGCGCTGGTTCGTGTCGGGCGAGCGCTTCTCGGCCGAGGTGGCGCTGCGGATCGGGCTGGTGCACGAGGTCGCCGACGACGTCGACGCCGCGATCGCCCGGATCGCGCACGAGCTGCTCTCAGCAGGCCCGGAGGCCGCACGCAGCGCCAAACAGCTTGCGCGCGCCCCGTTTCCAGCCGACGAGACTCTCCGCTGCATCGCCGAGCACCGGACGAGCGCCGAGGGCCAGGCAGGCCTTCGCGCGTTCCTCGAGAAGCGGGCGCCACCATGGACTGCCGTGACGGTGCTGGCTCAGGCGTGCAGGCCGACCGGCATGGAGACCGTGGCGACGTACGCCTGGCTGCCGCTGGATAGCGACGCGATAGCTGCCGGGCCGTAGCGTCCTGTTGAACAGGCCGTTGCCGCTTGCGACCGGCCGCCACCGGCTGTTCGTCAGCCGTTCGACCTGCAGCGGGAGCCGCGGCGCGACCGAGACGTGCAGGCTCGTCCCGTCGGCGCGGAGCGACACGCGCGGCACCACGGTGAACGACACCGTGTCACCCGCCACGCCGTTGTAGGCGAGGCGGAGCTCGACGGATCGCGTCGCGTGCAGCGGCGCCGCAAACCGTCCGTCGGGTGCGGCACGGATGTGGGCCACCGTTTCCCAGCCTCCCGCCGTCAGCTCCTGCAATCGTGCTTTGCCGAGCCCACGAACCCAGCCCGTCACGTGGAAGCTGGAGCCAAACCGGGCCGGGGCCGGCGCGGCGTCGAGCGTGAGCGCGCTGAGGTCGAAGTCGTTCGACCCCAGCTTGAACTTGCTGATCACGGCGCCGGCCGGAAACGTCCTCCAGCCGTTTGCGCCGAGGACGCGCACGGATTCCGCGCGCTCGGACGAGTTGAGAATGACCCGCGCATCGCGCACATCCGGGACGCCGAGGACCGACCCGACTTGCTCGGCCGACAGCACGCGCGTCGGCCAGACGTGATGCGGCGAGATGTAGTCGTACGGGTCGGCAACCGAGACCAGGTAGGGCTCGGGCGCCATCCCGGGCCACGCATCTTGCACCGCCGACGTTCGGCCCCCGGAGCTCGAGAAGTAGTAGGCCGTGATGATGCGGCCGCCGTACTCGAGAACCTGGCCGGCGGTGGCCCCGATCGCCAGATTCGTCTGCAGCCGCTCGGCACGAACCCCTCCGTACATCTGCGAGCGCGAATCCGGGTAGAGATCGAAGTCCTGGCCCGGGTGCAGCGTCGCCAGCGTGTACGAACGTGCGGCAACCGCCTGGGCCTCGTACGTCGCGGCATGCCAACCGGTCGGCGCCTCCCAGGGAACGACACCGCGCAGGTAGCGGTCGAGCGGGAGCACGTTCACCGCCATCAGGCCGTCGCTCCTCCGCTTCACGACGACGTCTCCTCGGTACGGACGAAGATTCACCTGTAACGGCTGCACGCCCGGCTCGAAGCGAAGCGGCTGGCGCAGATGTGGATGCAGCTGCATGAAGCGACGGCCGACGACGACAGCGCGCGCCGGGAGGTGCAACTTCTGCCCGCGCGCGTCGAGGACGAGGAACGGCGACGGCGAGCTGACGCGGATCGACGTCTGACCACGCACGAGCAGGACGCGCACCTGCCGCGGTTGGACGACCGTCAGCTGCGTGCCGGGGTAGTAGTGGGCGAGGATGCGCGGATACGCGTAACCGTGACGCGCGTACCCTTCGGCACCCCACTGGCTCAGACCGACGCCGTGCCCCCAGCCTCGTCCGTCGAGGAGGAACACGGTTCCTGCGTTCGCAATCGACGGCAGTGCGGCAAGCGTGAGCAACGCTGCGACACAGACCCTGAGTACGAACGCGGCAGGGGGGCAGCCCGCCGGCAAGTGCATCTACCGATCGTAGACTCGAAATCGTGCGCAGGCTACTGCTGCTGACGAGTGCGATCGTTTTCTTCGACACGCTGTTCTTCGCGGCGCTCACACCGCTGCTCCCGCACTACGCGAGCACGCTCGACTTCGGCAAGACGGGCGCAGGCATCCTGGCGGCCGCGTTTCCCGCGGGCGCCCTCTTCGGGGCGATCCCGAGCGGCATCGTCGCCGCGCGAGTCGGGCCGAAGCCCACGGTGATCGTCGGCCTGAGCGTCGTCGCCGCCTGCACCGTGCTGTTCGGCGTCGCCGAGCACGCCTGGCAGCTGAACGTCACGCGCTTCCTCCAGGGCTTCGCGAGCGCGTTCTCGTGGACGGGCGCGATGGCGTGGCTCGTCAGCGCGGCGCCGGCAGGCCGGCGCGGCACGTTGATCGGCACCGCCTTCGGCGCCGCAGTCGGAGGTGCGTTGTTCGGCCCGGTTCTCGGTGGCATCGCCTCGATCGCCGGCACCGGCTGGACCTTCGCCGTCGTGGGTGTGCTCTCGCTCGGGCTCGTCGCGTGGGCGGCCGCGACGCCCGGCCGGCGCCCGTCCGAGACGCAGGGCCCGAGTGCCCTGGTCGCAGCGCTCGCCGACCGAAGCATGCTCGTCGGGTGCTGGCTCGTCGTGCTGCCGTCGCTGCTCTTCGGGACGCTGTCCGTCCTCGCCCCGTTGCGCCTGTCGGCTCTCGGGTTCGGCGCCGTCGCGATCGGCGCCACGTTCCTCTGCTCGGCCGCGCTCGAGGCGCTCAACAACGTCGCGCTCGGCCGTATCTCGGATCGCATCGGGACGGTGCGCCCGATCCTCGCGGGCCTCGCGGCGTCGGCGATCATTGCGTCGCTGCTGCCGTGGCCCGATCATCGGCTCGTCCTCGCCGCGCTCGTCGTCCTGGGCGCCCTCGCGTTCGGGACGCTCTTCACGCCGGCCATGACGATGCTGACGCATCGGTCGGAGGAGCGCGGGCTCGGCTACGGGTACACGTTCGCGCTGATCAATCTCGCCTGGGCGCCGGGGCAGACGCTGGGCGCCGCCGGCGGCGGTGCGATCGCCCATGCGACGACCGATGCCGTCCCGTACCTCATGCTGGTCGCGATGTGCCTGGCGACGCTGGTCGTCCTTCGCCGATGGTTACCGTCACGGCTGTGAGGAGCCTGCTCGTGGCAAACCGCGGAGAGATCGCCGTGCGTGTCTTTCGCGCCGCACAGGCCCGAGGGCTCGAGACGGTTGCCGTCGCCGCGCCGGACGACCTCGGGTCGCTGCATGCGCGCAAAGCCGATCGCGTCGTCCGAGATCGCGTCGTACCTCGATGCCGGCGAGCATCTTCGCGCGGCGGCTGAATCGGGCGCCGACGCCGTCCATCCGGGATACGGCTTTCTCGCCGAGAACGCCGACTTCGCGGCCGCGGTGGGCGCGGCCGGGCTCCGCTGGATCGGGCCGCCGCCCGGGGCGCTCCGCGCGGGTGGCGACAAGGTCGCGGCGAAACGGATCGCGCACGAGGCCGGCGTGCCGGTCGTTCCGGAGGTCGAGACACCGCCGCTGATCGTGAAGGCTGCGGCAGGCGGCGGAGGCCGCGGCATGCGCATCGTGCGCGATGCGTCCGAGCTCGAGGAGTCGATCGCCGCCGCACGGCGTGAGGCGACGGCGGCCTTCGGCGACGACCGCATCTACCTGGAGCGCTATCTCGAGCGCCCGCGCCACATCGAGATCCAGCTCCTTGCCGACACGCACGGCACCGTCGTGTCGCTGGGAGAGCGCGAATGCTCGGTGCAGCGCCGCCACCAGAAGGTGCTCGAAGAATCGCCGTCGGTGGCCGTCGACCCGGAGCTCCGCTCCCGGTTGAGCGAAGCCGCCATCCGCTTCGCCCGAGCGATCGGCTACGTCGGCGCCGGGACTGCAGAGTTCATGGTCGACGGCCGCGACTTCTACTTCCTCGAACTGAACGGGCGCATCCAGGTCGAGCATCCGGTGACCGAGGCCGTGACGGGAATCGACCTCGTGGACTGGCAGCTCCGGATCGCCGACGGCGAGGCTCTCGCCATCGAGCCGCAGCTGAGCGGCCACGCGGTCGAGGTGCGTCTGTACGCGGAGGATCCCCGCTCGTTCCTTCCGCAGGCGGGGACGATCGAACGGCTCGTCCTTCCGAGGGCGGTTCGGGTGGACGCCGGTGTCGAGGAGGGCGACGCGATCTCGACCAGCTACGACCCGATGATCGCCAAGCTGATCGCCACCGGCTCGACGCGCGAGGAGGCGCTCGCCCGGCTCACGGCAGCGCTGGCGGAGACTCTCGTGGTCGGCGTCACGACCAACCTCCCGTTCCTGCGCTGGCTCGTCGCGCACCCCGCGCTGCACGCGGGCGAGACGACGACTGCATTCCTCGTCGAGTACCCGCCACTCTCGCCGACGCCTGCGGCGCTGCCCGGGAGCGTGTGGCGCCACCCGTTCCGGCTCAATCTCCCGTCACCGGAGCTGCGGCCGCCGCCCGACGTCGACGTGGCCGCGGGCACTCACGCCCACAGCCCCGGCGGTAGGTCGAGCGTGGCCGCGCCGATGCCGGGCACCGTGATCCGCGTCCTGGCGGTCGAGGGCGAGCGTGTCGCCGCGGGCGACGCGCTCGTGATCCTCGAGGCGATGAAGATGGAGACACCGCTCGGCTCGCCGTACGATGCCGTCGTCGATGCGGTCCATGTTCGCGAGGGCGACCGCGTCGCCGCCGGTGCGATCCTCGTCGAGCTGAGCCCTACGGCTTAGAAGGTCCTTAGAACAGCTTCTGCAGCTTCAGGGCGGCGCCCATGTCGCCCTTGATCTTCAGCTTGCCGGTCATGTAGGCCGTGGTCGGGTTCTGCTGTCCCGTCGACGATCTCCGCGAAGACCGCGCTCGACGTGGTGATCGTCACGTCGGCGTCTGCCCCGCCACCGTCGGCCACCGTCAGCCCACCGTCGCGCACATCCACGAACCACTGCCCCTCACCCTCGATGTCGAAGAGGTACGAGTTGCTGACGCCTGCCAGCTTGTTCGCGTCTGCGCGGCCGGGGAGGCTGTCGAAGAAGTCCTTTGCTGCCATCCGTTGCTCCTTGCGTCGAGGTCAGGAGCAGCTTATGCAACGCCGCGCTCGGGCAGATGGCGCTCGATCAGGAGGTGCGAGAGCCTGCTCTGCGCCGCAGCGAGCCGCCGCCGGTTCTCCTCGAGCGCCTGGCCGTCCGCCCCGGCCTCGCGCAGAGCCTGGCGAGCGGCGACGATGCGGCCGATCTCCTCACCGAGGCTTTCGACCGTATCGCGGAAAACGTCGTCGCCACCTTCCGTCGGCATCGCGGAGACCCGATTCGACACGCTCGGCCTGCTTCCTCGCCACTCGATAGCATCGCGCCGCGATGCGGGTGGAGCTCAGACCGGCCGGCGCCGGCGACCATTCCGTGAGGATCGACCCGGAGCTCGCCGCCGGTGAGGTTCGCAACCGCGAAGGCGGGCTCGACGCCGGCACCGGCGGTCGCCTCGACGGCGACACGCTACGGACGGCGGCGGCGGCCGCAGCGCGTGCCCTGCGACGCGACGGGGGGACGGTCGCCTGGCAGGTCGTGCCGGGGCTTGCGGTCGCGCAGGACGAGCAAGTGCGTGCATACGTCGAGGGAACCGCGTACGGCGCGTACGACCCGGGGCTGAAGAAGGAGGGCTACGCGGGCCGAGCGGAGGTCTCGCTCGCCCTCGATGCCCCTCCGGAGCTCCACGATCTGGCGATCCGCCAGTCGACCGTGTCCCGGCGAGTCGAAGCGGCCCGCGACCTCGTCAACCGGCCTGCCAACGACCTGACGCCCAATGCCCTCGCCGAGCATGCAGTGGGCATCTCGCTCGACCACCTGACCACGGAGCGGCACGGCCGCGACTGGATCGCGTCCCAGGGGATGGGCTCGTTCGCGGCCGTCGCCGCGGGAAGCAGCGAGGAGCCGCAGTTGATCGTGATCCGCTACGACCCGCCGGACGCGGTCGCAGACGTCGTGCTCGGGCTCGTGGGCAAGGCGATCACCTTCGACTCCGGCGGCGTCTCGTTGAAGCCCCCGCTGCGGATGCAGGACATGAAGGGCGACATGGCCGGCGGTGCGGCCGTGCTGGAAGGAATCGCAGCGATTGCCGAGTTGCGTCTGCCGGTGCGCACGATCGCCGTGATCGCGGCCGCCGAGAACATGCAGTCGGCCACGTCGTACCGGCCGGGCGATGTGCTCCGCGCGGCGAACGGGAAGACGATCGAGGTCATCAACACCGACGCCGAGGGACGATTGATCCTCGCCGACGCGCTGCACCACGCGCGCACGAACGGCGCGACGCACATGGTCGACTTCGCAACCCTGACCGGGGCGATGTCGCTCGCGCTCGGCGATCTGATCGCCGGCTGGTTCTGCAACGACGAGACCCTCGCAGGGCAGATCGAGGCCGCAACCGTGTCGAGCGGCGACCTCGGCTGCCGCTTCCCTCTCCACCACCGCTACCGCCGCTATATCGACTCGACGTTCGCCGACATGAAGAACGCCTCCGATCTCGCGCGAAGGAGCGCCCGTGCTCGCGGCGATGTTCCTGCAGGAGTTCGCAGGCGACGGCCCGTGGGCGCACGTCGACATGGCGGGCCCGGGCTATCTCCAGCGCAAGCGGCCGGACTATCTGCTCGACGAGGGCGGCACCGGCTACGGCGTCCGGCTGATCGTCGAGCTCGCGCAAGCGCTCAGCACGCAGTGAACTTCGACCTCGGGCCCGAGCACGAGCTCGTCCGCGAGACAGTCCGCCGGTTTGCGCTGGACAGGATCGCGCCGGTCGCCGAGGAGCTCGACCGCGAGAAGCGATTCCCGTACGAGATCGTCGCGGAGCTCGCCGAGCTCGGACTGATGGGCATGACGATCCCCGAGGACTACGGCGGTGCGGGAGCAGACACGCTGTCGTACGCGATCTGCATCGAGGAGCTGACGCGCATCGATTCGTCGGTCGCGATCACGGTGGCCGCTCACCATTCGCTCGGAACGCTTCCAATCCACCTCTTCGGCAACGAGGAGCAGAAGCGGCAGTGGCTGCCTGCGCTCGCATCGGGTGCGAAGCTCGCGGCATTCGGGCTGACCGAGGCCGGCGCAGGCTCGGATGCCGGAGCGACGCGAACGACCGCGCGGCTCGAAGGCGGCGAATGGGTGATCGACGGCTCGAAGATCTTCATCACGAACGCCGGCACCGACATCACCGCATGCGTCACGATCACCGCCGTCACCGGCACGGACGAGATCTCGAACCTGATCGTCCCGAACGGGACGCCCGGTTACACGATCTCGGCGCCGATGCAGAAGCTGGGCTGGCGCGCCTCCGACACGCGCGAGCTCGCATTCGACGGCGTGCGCGTTCCGGCGGAGAACCTGCTCGGGCCGCGCGGCGAGGGCTTCAGGCAGTTCCTGCAGATCCTCGACGGCGGGCGCATCTCGGTCGCCGCGATGGGCGTCGGGCTCGCTCAGGGCTGCTTCGACCTCGCATTTCGCTACGCACAGGAGCGGGAACAGTTCGGGAAGCCGATCGCCCGTTTCCAGGCCGTCTCCGAGAAGCTCGTCGACATGGCAACCGAGATCGAGGCGGCGCGCCTGCTGGTCTACAAGGCCGCCTGGGAGAAGGATCAGCGGCGGCCGTTCGCCCGCACAGCGGCGATGGCGAAGCTGTATTCCGGCGAGCTGTCGCACCGCGTCGCCAACTTCGCCCTGCAGATCCACGGGGGCTACGGGTTCATGGACGAGTACCCGATCTCGCGTCTCTACCGCGACCAGAAGATCCTCGAGATCGGCGAGGGGACGAACGAGGTGCAGCGGATGGTGATCGCGAAGCACCTTGGTCTGTAGGAGGCTTGACGGTCCAGCCAGGCTGTTACCCTCGGAGCCCGTGCTCCTCTTCCGGCAATTCGTGGACGAGGATCTGGGCTGTGCCTCGTATCTGATCGGCGACCCCGCCGCGGGCGTGGCCGTCGTCGTCGACCCCTCGTTCCGGATCGAGCAGTACCTCGAGCGCGCAGCCGCGGACGGCGTTCGGGTGGAGCGCGTGCTCGAGACCCATACGCATGCCGACCATGTCTCCGGTCACGGACGCTTCGCACTCGAGCACGACCTGCCGATCGCGATCCACCCCCTCGCCGAGCCCGAATATGCCGTTCGAGCCGCTCTCCGACGGCGACGAGCTTCCGATCGGCGACTCCCGCGTGCGGGTGCTCCACACGCCGGGGCACCGGCCCGAGCATTGCTCGTTCGTCGTCGACGACAGGATCGCCCTGACCGGCGACTCGCTGTTCGTCGGGGACGCTGCGCGCCCGGACCTCGCGATCGCCGCCCGCGACGGCGCGCGCGCACTCTTCGGGTCGCTCGAGCGGCTGGGCGCGCTCGGCGGCGACGTCGAGGTCTACCCGGGGCACGTCGCAGGCTCACTGTGCGGCGGCCACATGAGCCCCGACCGCTGCTCGACGATCGCACGCGAGCAGGCGACGAATCCGGCGCTTCGCATCACCGACGTCCAGGAGTTCGTCCTCGCGTCCGCGTCGATCTCGGCACCGCGGCCGCCGACGACCGAACGGGTGGTCGAGATCAATCGCGGCCCATGGCTCGCGCTGCCCGAGCCACCCCACCGGGTCGACGACCCGGCCGGCGCGACGGTGCTCGACGTGCGCCCATTCGCCGCCTACTCCGCCGGCCATCTGACGGGCTCGATCAACGTCCCGGAGTCCGGTGCGTCGTTCGGCACCCACGCCGGGTTCGTGCTGAACGCCGGCGAGAGCGTGGTGCTCCACGCGAGCACGCAGGCGGAGGCACTGTCGGCTGCGCGCAAGCTGTGGGCCGTGGGCATCCTCGAGCTCGACGGCTACCTGCTCGAGGCCGAGGCCCCCGAGACGCTGGCGGTCGTCGAGGTCACGGAGCTCAAGCGCTTGCTCGAGAGGCCCGACGTGCAGCTCGTCGACGTTCGCGAATCGTCGGAGCGCGACGACGGTTACATCCCCGGCTCGAAGAGCATCCCCTACCGGCTGTTGCGCAAGCTCGGCCCGGGAGCGCTCGAGCGCTCGAAGCCGGTGGTCACGGTATGCGAATCCGGCACGCGCGCCTCGATCGCTGCGTCGCTTCTGCAACGGGACGGTTTCGACGTGCGCGCGGTCGCAGAGGGCGGCGTCACGACGTTCGACGGTGACGTCGTGTCGTTCAGGCGCTGCGGGGCATAGCCCGCCCGCGGAGCTCGGCGATCTCGTCCAGGAACCGCGTTGCCCCCACCTCGCGGTAGAACGCCTCGGCCTCGTCGAGCCAGGGGCCCGGCTCGACCCGCGCACGGCGCAGCCGCGCATAGGCAGCCTCGGTGCGAACTCCGGTGGCGTCGAGGATGGCGATCGCGTCGGCGAGCCGGTTGTCGAGGATGGCGATGTTGGCCGTCCGCCAGACGGACGGGAACGCGGCGAGCTCGAACCGGCGGTCGAGGTCGACGGCGAGCCAGGCGAGCTCGGTCGTGCAATCGGCGGCGAGCGCGATCGCATTCGCCCCGAGGACCTCGAGCTCGCCGGTAAAGCGGACGGCGTCGTCGAGACGGCCGCTCAGGAAGGCAATCCGAGCGGCGTAGACGTAGGCCGGGCCCATGTGCTGGGGGTCGGAGGAGCCCCGAACACGCGTCATGCTGTGCTCGAGGTCCGCCAACGCAGCCTGCTCGTCGCCTCGGTAGAGCGCAATCGCGGCGCGTGAGAGCAAGACCTCGACATCGAGATAGTGAGGCTGGCTCGATCGCCGGAAGAACGACGCCGCGCGCTCGAGCGATTCGTCCCACTTGCCCTCCTGGTAGCAGTCCCACGCAGAGGACGAGTCGAACCAGCGGAGCGTCGAGAGCATCCCGTACCGGCGGAGCACCTCGAACTCGACCTGGGCTCGGATCGGCAGTGAGGCGGCCAGCCCGTCGCGGCGCCTGATGAGGAACACCTGGTTGTTGAGCGCACGGAAGATCGGGACCGGAGCATTGATCGCACGCGCTTGTTCGAGCGCGTGCGCGAGGATCTCGATCGCGTTCTCGGCGCCGATGTTGCCGCGCGCAGTGCCGACGGTGACAGACGAGTCGACCGCCACTTCGGCGAGACCGGCGGCCTCGGCGAGGCGAATCGCGCGTTCACCGACGACGATCGACTCCTCGCTGTGGCCGGCGAGCATCAGTTGGCGCGCGCGTCCGGCGAGCGCACGAGCGAGACTCCGATCCGATCCGCTCCGCTCGGCGAACGCGACCGAACGCTCGCCGTGACTCGCGGCGAGCGCTCCCTCTCCCGCATACCACGCGATCGTCGACAGCGCCGTCTCGGCGTCGGCAGCGCCCGAATAGTCGCCGGCCGCCTCGCACGCGGCGACGGCCTCGTCCGCCCACCTTCCGGCCTCCGGGTCGAGAGCGGCCGACGCAGTGCCGACGACGGCCACCGAGAGGTGGCGGCGTTCCGTTTCACTCGGCTGAAGCGCAAGGGCGCGCCGGTAGAGGGCGGTGGCGTCTTGGTAGGCGCCGAGCGAGCGCGCCCGGTCGCCGGCGGCCAGGAGCGCCGTGCGCGCAGGCCCCTGGAGCGAAGAGGAGTCGATGCCCGCGGCCCCCGCGAGGTCAAGCGCCTCGGTGTAGTGATGGGCGACCAGGTCGGGACGGGAGGCCGACCGGGCGATCCACTCCGCGGCCAGGCGATGCTTCTCCGCGCGGGCGGCACGTGGAAGTTGCGCGTAGGCGACATCGCGCACGAGCGCATGGCGGAACGCGAACTCGGCGTCACCCGCCATTGACGAGGAGCGCTCGCGCCGAATGAACTCCTTGCGCACGAGCCGCTGCAGGACGTCGTCGGCGGCGCTCGCACCGAGCGCCTCCACGCCCCCGCGCCAGAAGACCTTGCCGAGCACCGAGGCGTCCTGCAACAGCTGCTTCTCGGGCGCATCGAGCAGATCGAGTCGCGCGGCGATGATGCCGTGCACCGAGTCGGGCAACTCGGCTCCGACGGCGGTCTCGAGCATCCTCGCGTACTCCTCCGCATAGAGAGGATTGCCGCCTGTCTGCTGGAGCAGCCGGCTGCGAACGTCGTCGTCGAGCGCCGGCCCTTGAGCAGGTCGCCGAGCAGCTGCGACGTGTCGTCGTCGGAGAGCGGCGACAGCGCGATCGTGTGCGAGTTGAGCCGGCCTCCACCCCACGCAGGACGCCGTTCGACGAGCTCGGGGCGCGACGTGCACAGAACGAGGAGCGGAACGTCGCTCGTCCAGTCGACGAGATGCTCGACGAAGTCGAGCGTGCCGTCGTCCGCCCAGTGCAGGTCTTCGAGCACCAGGATCAGCGGGTCCCGGTCCGCGATCGCCTCGATGAGGCGCTGCCAGGCCGCGAAGGACTCCTCGCGGCCGCCCGAGCTCCCGGCCTCGAGCCCGACGAGGGGGCGCAGGCGGCCGGCGAGCCACTCCCGGTCACGCGGATCGGCGAACAGCTCGTCGACCGTCGCGATCACCTTCGCCTCGATGTCGGCCTGCGTGTCGGATTCGAGCACCCCGACATGCGCGCGCAGCGCCTCGCCCACGGCGCCGAACGGGCCGCCACCGTAGGCGAGCGCGCGTCCTTGCCGCCAGGTCGAGCGCTCCTGCTCGGCGTCCGTGTGCCGGAAGAGCTCCCAGACGAGCCGGCTCTTCCCCATCCCCGGCGCACCGATGAGCGTCACGAGCTGGGTCGAGCGCTCGTGGCGGGCACGCTCGAACGCGTCGCGCAACAGTCTGAGCTCGACGTCGCGCCCGACGAGGCGCGCGCCGCCGTGCTGGCCGACGTCGACGCCGAACCGAGCGCGGGGGCCGATTGCGAGCCAGACCGGCACCGGCTCCGCCTTTCCCTTCGCGACGATCGACGGTGTCTCGTCGTAGACGATCGTCCGGTCGGTCGCCCGATGAGTCGCAGCCCCGACGAGCACGCCATTGACGGGTGCCGCCGACTGCATGCGGGCCGCAGTGTTCACGACGTCGCCGGCGACGAGGGCCTCGCCCTCGGCCGCTCTGGCGTCGAGCGCGACGAGAGCCTCGCCGGTGTTGACGGCGACGCGGACGTCCAGCCCGTCCTCGACCATCGCGTCGCGCACGGCGAGCGCCGCCCGAACGGCGCGCTCCGGGTCGTCCTCGTGCGAGACGGGAGCGCCGAAGACGGCCATCACGGCATCCCCGATGAACTTCTCGACCGTCCCGCCGTGGTGCTCGAGCTCGTCGCGCGCACGTGCGTGATACGGGGCCAGCGTCGCGCGCACGTCCTCTGGATCCGACACCTCGGCGCGTCGCGTCTGTCCTACGAGGTCGACGAACACGACGCTGACGACCTTCCGCTCCTCCCGCGCCGACGGAGGCGCCACGGCCAGGGACGAGCCACAGGCGGCGCAGAACCGCGCATCGGCGGCGCTCTCGCGCCCGCAGCTGGGACAGACGATCATCAACCCGAGGGTAACGCTGTCAGCTCAAGCGGTCGAGCATGTAGCCGCGGCTCTCGAGAGCGCTGCAGAGCCGGCTGCAGTGCTCTTCGTTGCGCGTGATCACCGTCAGCTCGACACCGGTTTGGGCAACGTGCACGTCGGTGCCTTCACGATGGTGCTCGACCGAGAGCACGTTGCCCCGCTCGGCCGCGACGAGCTGGAGCAGCTCGACCAGCGCGCCGGGGCGATCGTCGATCAGCGTACGGACGATCAGATAGCGGCCGCCGAGAGCGAGCCCGTGTCGCATGACCGAGATCAGAAGGGTCGGGTCGATGTTGCCTCCGGACAGGAGCGTGCACACTCCGCCCTCCCCGCCGACCTTTCCCGCCAGCAGCGCCGCCACCGCTGCGGCACCGGCACCTTCGACGACGAGCTTGGCGCGTTCGAGCAGCAGCGTGATCGCATCGGCGATCTCGTCGTCCGAGACGTCGACGCGATCGTCGAGGAGGTCGTCGAGCAGCCGGAGCAGCGTCTCGCTCGGGTACTTGACCGCGATCCCGTCGGCGATCGTCGGTCCGCGGCGTCCCGCCTGCACGCCGACGATGCGAACGCCGGGACGGATCGCGCGGAGCGCGATCGCAATGCCCGAAGCGAGCCCGCCGCCACCGATCGGCACGACGAACGTGGTGGCGTCGGGAAGCTCCTCGGCGAGCTCGAGCCCGATCGTCCCCTGGCCGGCGATCACGGCCTCGTCGTCGAAAGCGTGCACGAATGTCGCGCCGGTCTCCTGCGCGCTGCTCGAAGGCCTCGGCCAGCGCCTCGTCGAACCCGGCACCGGCCAGCACGGTCTCGGCGCCGTACGATCTCGTGGCGTCGACCTTGGCCATCGGCGCGTCCAGCGGCATGAACACCGTCGCCTTGACGCCGAGCTCGCGCGCCGCCCGTGCGACCGCCTGGCCGTGGTTGCCGGCACTCGCAGCGACCACGCCCGCGGCCCGCTCGGCCTCGCCGAGCATCGCGAGCTTGTTCGACGGCCCCGCGGATCTTGAACGAGCCGGTGCGCTGGAGGTTCTCGGCCTTCAACCACACCCGCCGTCCGCTGCGAGCCGTCAACGCGTCCGAGCCGTAGACCGGCGTCGCCCGGATACGGTCGACGATCCGGGCGCGCGCCGCCTCGATGTCGGCGAGCGTCGGCGCGGTCAGCGTGTCACTCAATCTCGAACACCTGCTCGAGGATCTCACGAACCGCGGTCAGCGGATCGAGACGGCGCTCCTGGACGTCGTCGAGCAGCCGCCGCAGGGCGGGATCGTCCCGAACGGCGGCCTCGAGGTGCCGCCGCGCACGGATCGACGCGACCTGGAACACCTCCCGTCGCGAGGTTGCGGCGGCGGCGGCGGTCGAGCTCGCCCTCCGACTCGAGCCAGGCGCGATGCTCGGCGATCTTCGCCCACAGCGTGTCGACGCCCTCGCCGGTGACGGCCTCGGTCAGCACGACGGGCGGCCGCGGCGAGCCGGGCGGACCGAGCGACAGCACCTGACGCACCTCGCTGAGCATCGTCTTCGCGAGCGGATGGTTCATCTTGTTGATCGCGATCACGTCGGGGATCTCCATGATCCCCGCCTTCAGCGCCTGGATCGAGTCGCCCGAGCCCGGCATGAGCGCGAGCACGACCGTGTCGGCGATCGAGAGCACGCCGACCTCGCTCTGACCGGCGCCCACGGTCTCGAGGAAGACGACGTCCTTGCCGGAGGCGTCGAGCACGAGCAGCGCCTGCAGCGTCGTCTCCGCGAGCCCGCCGAGATGCCCGCGTGTGCCCATCGAGCGGATGAACACCTCCGGGTCGAGGAAGTGGTCGGTGAGCCGGATGCGGTCGCCGAGCAGCGCACCCTGCGTGAACGGGCTCGAGGGGTCGACGGAGATGACGCCGACGCTGTCACCGGACACGCGCGCGAGCCGCACGAGCGCCGAGACGAGGCTCGACTTGCCGACGCCCGGCGGACCGGTGAGCCCGACCGAGTACGCGTGGCCGGTGGCCGGATACAGATCTGCGACGACCTCGTACGCGAGCGGGTCGCCGTTCTCGATCAGCGTGATCGCGCGGGCGAGCGCACGACGGTCGCCCGCGCGCACGCCTGCGCAAGCTCCTCGCGCGTCCAGTCCCGACGCGAGGTCACGACGCGTGAGCCCTCCTGCCGCGGAAGCAGGAGCACGGCCGAGACGGCTGCCACGACGAGCGCGCCGGCGGCGATCGCGTAGACGACACGCGGCCCCGACCGCATCGGTCAGCGGCCCGACGGCGACGAACACGGTGAGCAACACGCCGTAGTTGATCGCGATGATCGACGTCAGCGCGCGGCCGCGGACGCGATCCGGGTGCGCCGCGCTGGACGAGCGTGATGTTCGGGCACGACGGCGACACCGTTGCCGAGCCCGTACGACGAACAGCGCGATCGCACCGACCCAGACGTTCGGCGCGACCGCGGCCCCGAGCGTGCCGACGGCGAACACGAGCAGGGCGCGCGGGTACGCCGAGCGCATGCCGACGAGCTGCGCGGCGGAGCGCGCCCAGCAGGCCGCCGATCACCAGCCCCACCCCGGACGCGCCGACCATCAGTCCGAAACCGAAGTTGCCGGTGTGGTACTCGGTGCGTGCGAGGAAGATCTCGGCCAGGTTGATCCCGCCGATCCCGATCTGCGCGATCGACCAGGCGACGAGGACGGTCGTCAACTCGCGCGACTGCAGCACGGCGTCGAACCCCTCGCGGACGTCCTGCCAGTGACCGCGTCCGATCGGCCGCTCGCTCTGCAGGAGGCGCGCCGGGATCCGCGCCACGAACGCGCGCCGAGATCGCGAACGTGACGGCGTTCACCCAGAACGCGACATTGGTGCCCGAGAGGGCGACGATCGCCCCGCCCGCGAGCGAGCCGACGACCGCCGTCGCCCATCGACGAACTGGAGCAGGGCGTTCGCGACCGGCAGCTCGTCGTCGCCGACCAGGTTCGGGACGCCCGCGAGCACGGCCGGGCGGAAGAACGCGTTGCCGATCCCGGCCACGAAGGCGAGCGCGATGATCGCCTCGGTGCTGTGCACGAACGGCAGCGCCGCGAATACGGCCAGCCGGCGCGAGATCCGAGGCGACCATCAGCCCCTTCCGGGACATCCGGTCGACGAGCGGCCCGAGCAGGAGCCCGACGGCGATCGCCGGCACGATTTCGCCGCGAGCAGAGCGCGCCGACCCACCAGCCGGAGTGCGTGCGGTCGTAGACCTCGATCTGGAGTGCGAGCAGCGCGAGCCACGTCCCGACCCCCGAGGTGAGGTCGGCGACGAAGAGCAGCCGGAACTCGACGCCGTGCAGCACCGCGAGGCGCTGATGGCGTGGCGCTGCCGCGTGGGCGGCGGAGCTCACGCGGCGCGCGAGCACGCGGCTCGAGCGCTCGGCGAGCGCGTCGATCTCGTCCGGGGTGCCGACCGTGATGCGCATCGCAGACGGCGCACCGAAGCCGGCAAGGGGCCGCACGATCAATCCCTTCGCTGCAGCAGTCGGTCGTAACAGCTCGGTCGCCTCTCCGCCGGTCTCGACGTAGAGGAAGTTCCCGACGGACGGGACCGGGTCGAGCCCGCGTGCCGCGCAGCACCGCATCGAGCCGCACGAGCCCTTCGGCGTTGACGGCACGGCGGCGCGCCAGCTCGTCGACCGTCGCCGATGCTCGCGAGAGCCGCAACCTGCGCCGGCGAGACGATGTCGAACGGCCGCCGCACCTTCGCCATCGCACCGCAGACGTCCGGAGCGGCGACCGCGTAGCCGATCGCGGAGCCCGGCGAGCCCGTAGATCTTCGAAAACGTCCGCAGAACCGCAACACGCGCGCCCGACCGCAGGTATCGCTCGACCGCGTCGGGGTAGTCGGCGCGGTCGATGTACTCGAAGTACGCCTGATCGACGACCGTCAGCACGTGCCCTGGCACGCGCGCGAAGTAGTCGTCGAGCTCGTCCGCCGTGTTCATCGTGCCCGTCGGGTTGTTCGGGATGGCAGATGTAGACGAGCTTCGTTCGCGGCGAGATCGCCTCGAGCAGCGCGTCCAGGTCGTAGCGCTGGTCGACGAGCGGCACCAGTGCGTACCTCGGCCCCCTGCTTGCGCGCGTAGATCGACGTAGCTCGGGAACGACGGCCAGCCGCAGACGACCTCGTCGCCCGGGTCGAGAATCGCCTGGCTGAGCATGTCGATGCAGCCGTCTGCCCCAGCGCCGACGCAGATCTGGCGGACGTCGACGCCGTGCCGCTCGGCGAGCGCATGGTGCAGCCGAAACGAACCGCCGTCGGGATAGCGGTTCAGCTCCGTCGCAGCCCGTTGCATCGCCTCGAGCGCGGCGGGAAACGGGCCCAACGGGCCTTCGTTCGAGGCCAGCTTGACGACACGGTCGATCCCGAGCCGACGCTGCACCTCCTCGACGGGCGTTCCAGGCTCGTAGGGGCGCAGCCCTTCGACGGCGCGCCGGAAGAACGGCTCGGCGAGGTCCCCGGGCTCGCTGCTCATCAGGCTGGACCCTACCCGGTGGGAACCTCGTAGGCTTCGGTCGTGGCCGAGCTCGGGCTCTTTCCGCTTCCGATCGTCCTCGTCCCCACCGAGCGGATCCCCCTGCACATCTTCGAGCCCCGCTACCTGGAGCTGATCACCGAGTGCTACGAGTCGGACGAGGAGTTCGGGCTCGTGCTCGCGACCGGCGACGGCGCGGTCCACGAGGTCGGCACCCGTGCGGCCGTGCTCGAGCTGTTCGAGAGCTCGACGACGGGCGGATGAACATCGTTGTCGAAGGTCGGGAGCGCTTCCGGCTGCTCGAGCTGAAGGGCGGCCGCTCGTTCAAGACCGGCCTCGTCGAGCCGGTCGACGACGAAGCCGAGCCTGTGGAGCCTGCAACCTCGACCCGGGCACTCGAGGTCTTCCGCGAGCTCGCCGAGGTCGCAGACAGCGATGTCGACTTCCCGCCGGCCGACTCCGAGCTGCTCGACTTCGAGCTCGCCGCGCGCGTCGACTTCGGCGCCGACGCCAAGCAGGAGCTGCTCGCCTCGACCTCGCCGCGCGCGCGGATGGCGCGGCTGGTCGAGCTGCTCGAGCAGTCGATCGAGGCGCTCCGCCGATCGAGCAGCAAGCTGCGCGAGCGCGCCGGGCGGCAACGGCAAGGTCTCGTCCTCTTCACGCTGATCAGACGACGATCCCGCCGCCGCCGCGGCGCGCATCGCCGGCTGCGGCGAGCGTTCCGTCGGCCAGCACCTCGACGGCGTTTGTCCCTCCGAAGAACAGGTTGCGGCGTCGCCAGCGGACGAGCGTCGTAGCCCGAGCGTTCGACCCGGTCGAGCTCGGCCGAGTCGAAGCCGCCCTCGCAGTGCACGTGCGGCTCGTCGACGTGGATGCGCGGCCGGTCGATCGCCTCGGCGACGCCGAGTGAAGTGCGCGACGACGTTGACGATCACCTGCATGATCGCGCCGCGCAGGCGGACCGACCCGGCGCTGCCGACGACGAGCCGCGGCGTGCCCGCTCCCAGCGACGATCGTCGGCGACATCATGCTCGTGAGCCGGCGCCCGGCTCGGCCGGACCGCCGGCGACGAGGTCGTACTCGCCGAGCATGTTGTTCAGGTGGATCGCCGGTGCCCGGGACGATGACGCCGGACCCGGACCCGGTCGATGCCGAGAGCGACGCCGCATTGCCGTCGGCGTCGACCACCGACACATGGGTCGTGCCGCCGGCTGGGGCGCGGCTCGGCGACGCCCGGCATCCCGTCACGCGATGCGTGCGGCGGCCCCCTCGAGGCTCGTCCGGCACGAGCAGTTGCCGCGCCAGGCCGCCGCGGCGCAGCCCTGCGCGCGAAGCCTTCCGTGCGCGCCCGCGTCTGCTCCCGCATCACCCCGGCGAGCGCCGCGATCGGCGCGAGCGGTGCCGACCTCCGCGTCCGGCAGCCGCTCGAGCAGCGCCAGCCCGTAGGCGATGAGCACGCCACCCGAGGACGGCGGCGGGTTCGAGAGCACCTCGTGGCCGCGGAAGCGGCACGCCACCGGGCGTCGCCAGATCACCCGGTAGGCGCCGAGATCGTCGGCGCGTCAGGGTGCCGCCCTCCTCCCGTACCGTCGCGACGATCGCTGCGCGCGAGCTCGCCGCGGTACAGGCACTCGCGCGCCCTCCGCCGCGACCTGCTCGAGCGTCTCGCCGAGATCGGGGAGGCGGAGCACGTCGCCGGCCGACAGGCGTGAGCCGTCCGGGCGGCTGTACAGCCGCCGTCCTTCGTCGGTGTGACGCAGGATCAGGTCGAGGATCGCGTGCAGGTGGGCCTGCGGCGCGCGTTCAGCTCGACTCCGCCCGAGGCAAGCTCGAGCGCGGGCTCGAGCAAGCTCGCGCCACGGCAGACGGCCGTAGGCGCGATGGACCGCCTCGAGTCCCGCGCGCCGCACCGGGAACGGCGCACGAAGCGCCGCCGATCCGGAAGACCTGCGTCGTGGTCGCCGTCGCCGCCGAACCCGATGTCGATCGCGTCCATCTCGGCCCCACCGCCGCGAGTTGCCCCGAGACCGGGCTCGGAGACGAAGAAGTCGGCCAGGCGAGCGGGTCGGCCGCCCGCCGGCCGCGACGAGGGCGAATCCGCCCGCCCCGGGGCCTGTCAGCGGGCTCTCCGCGACCCAGGCGGCGAACGCTGCGGCAACACACGCGTCCGCTGCGTTTCCGCCCTCCGCGAGGATCCGCGCGCCCGCCGCGGCGGTCAGCGGATGGCCGGCGGCGACGGCGCCGTTCATACCTGGTTCATCTTCGCCGCGAGTACGTTGCGGAGGACCTTTCCATCAACGCTGAATCTTCACGCTTTCGCAACGTTCTCGATGCGAGGTCTCCGCGTACAACGTGCCGAAACATCGGTCATGATGAAGCCCACCCGCCCCCAACTCCTGCTCTGCGCCGGCGCGATCCTCGTGATCGCCGCTCGCGGCGGCATTCCCGGGGCCTGCACGAGGGCACCTGTCCGCCGGCCGTCGGAGCGCTCGGGCATGCAGACCCGCGCTGGCTCGGACTGGCCGTCGGCTTCTTCGCAGCGGCGTTCGCGTGCACCGTCGGCGCCTGGACGTCGGCGTTCCGCTCCGCGGGCGGCCGCATCTGCCCCCGCCAGGCGGCGTCACGACTCGGCATCGGCTCGCTCGTCAACTGCTTCGCCCCGGCTCGGCTCGGCGATGCGGTCAAGGTGGCGCTGTGCTCTCGCGCAATCGACGCTCCCGGGCGGCTCTGGACGGCCGGCGGCGTGTACGCGGCGATCAGCGCGGCACGCTGCCTGGCGCTCGCCTCGCTCGTCGTCATCGCCGCGGCGACCGGAGCGCTGCCGTGTGGCCGGTACTCGCGCTGTGCGGCGTCGTGGGCATACTCGCCGCCGCAGGCGCCCTCTCCGGGATGGCTCCACCACCCCCGCGTCGCGCAGTTCGTCGAAGGGTTCGCGGCACTCGAACGTTCTCCGCGCGCGATCGGTTCGCTTCTCGGCTGGACCTTCGCCATGGCAGCGTCCCGCGTCGGCGCCACGATCGCCGTCGCAGCGTCGCTCGGCCTGCCCCACCCCGTGCTCGCCGCGCTGGTGATCCTGCCGGCGCTCGACGTCGCCTCCGCCTTCCCGATCACCCCGGGTGCGATCGGCGTCGGGAGCGGCGCCGTCGCCGTCGCGCTCGCGGGTCGCGGCATCGGCATGCCGGCGGCGCTCGGAACGCGGGATCGCGATGCAGGCGATGGAGTCGGTCGTCTCGATCACGGCAGGATCGCTGGGCGTGCTCTACCTCGCGCAGTCACGGCCGACGTATCGCCGTTGGACGGTCCGGCTCGCGACGGTCGGCGGGTCGATCGCCTTTGCAGCACTCCTGAGCGCGCACGTGATCGACCTGACGTAACGGAGCCCCGCTCTTTCTAACGGGCGCTGAGCGCGGTCAGGGCTCGCGCAGGAACGACGGCGGCTCCAGGATCTCGCCGCTCGCCCCGGAGGCCGCGGTCACGAACGTGCCGCGGCGCGCGCCCTTCTGGGCGCCGAACCCCGTCGCGACGACGGTGATCCACATCTGCCCGGCCAGCCGATCGTCGATCGTGGCGCCGAAGATGATGTTCGTGTCGTCGGTCGCGGCCTCACGGACGGCCTCGGCCGCCTCGTTGACCTCGTACAGCGTCAGGTCGTCTCCACCGGCGATCGACAGCAGGATCCCGCGCGCACCGGCGATCTCGGTCCTCGATCAGGGGGCTCCGCAACGCACGCTCGGCGGCTTCTTTCGCGCGGCCCTCGCCCGTGGCGTAGCCGATGCCCATAAGCGCGGAGCCCGAGTCCTTCATCACCGTGCGCACGTCCGCAAAGTCGAGGTTGATGAGACCTGGATTGGTGATCAGGTCGCAGATGCCCTGCACGCCGTGCCGGAGCACGTCGTCGGCGATCCGGAACGCCTCGAGCATCGACGTCGACCGGTCGAGCACCTCGAGCAGGCGGTCGTTCGGAATGACGATCAGCGTGTCGCACGCTTCACGCAATGCCTGGACGCCGTCGTCGGCCTGCTTGCGCCGTCGCGACCCTTCGAACTTGAACGGCATCGTGACGATCCCGACGGTGAGCGCGCCAAGCTCGCGCGCGATCCGCGCCACGATCGGCGCAGCGCCGGAGCCCGTGCCGCCACCTTCGCCGGCCGTGACGAAGACCATGTCGGAGCCGCGGAGCGCACGCTTGATCGCGTCGTATCCGTCTTCGGCCGCATGGCGGCCGACCTCCGGATCGGCGCCGGAGCCGAGACCTTCGGTGAGCTCGCTGCCGATGTGGATCTTCGTCGGGGCGTCGCACATCTGGAGCTGCTGGATGTCGGTATTGACGGCGACGAAGTCGACCTGCGTGATGCCCGCGTCGATCATCCGATCGACCGCGTTGAGGCCTGCGCCCCCCACGCCGGCGACGCGGATCACGGCGAGGTACGAATTCGCATCGCGGGCTCGCTCGAGCCGTGCCGGCGGATCGGGAAGCGGGTCGAGCCAGCGCGACGGAAGCGACCCGTTCGACCGGCTCCGGCACGGACGGGTCGTCCTCGATGATCAGCGACGCCGCGACACGCAGCGGAGCCGGCTCGGACTCGGTCGCGGCCGGCTCGGGCTCGGTCGGCAGCTGCTGCTGGCCGGGCGGCTCCTCCTTCGCGCCGCGCTTCGCGGCTTCGGTCGCGCGGAAGAGATCCGCAAGCGGCCCTTCACGCATACTGGCGCGATTTCTGGCCATCCAGCACCTCCTTCGCGAGGTCACGGTACATCGCAGCGGCCTCGCCCTTCGGCTCATAGGCCAGGACCGACGAGCCTTTGACCGGCGCCTCGGCGAATCGGACGGTCTTCCGAATCCGTGTCGCGTAGACGAGATCGCCGAAGTTCTCGCGCAGGATCTCGTCCGCCTCGCGCGAGTGCGTGAGCCGACGGTCGTACATCGTCGGGACGATGCCGATGATCCGCACCTCGGGATTCAGGTTCTCACGCACCATCGCGAGCGTGTTCTCGAGCTGGACGAGGCCGCGCAGCGAGAGGTATTCGGTCTGCACGGGCACGATCACCCCGTCGGCGGCGACGAACGCGTTGATCGTGAGCAGGCCGAGCGACGGCGGCGTGTCGATGAGCACGTAGTCGTAGCGATCCTTGACCGGCGCGAGCGCCTTCTCGAGGGCACGTTCCCGGCCGATCATGCTCGACAACGCCATGTCGGCGCCGGCGAGATCGATCGACGAGACGGCGACGTCGACCTCGCGGGTCTCGATCACCTGCTCCATCGGCAGCCGGTGGACGAGCACGTCGAACATCGAGTGCTCGATCGTGTCGGGGTTCAGCCCCTGCGACATCGTCAGGTTGCCCTGCGGGTCGAGGTCGATCAAGAGCACGCGATAGCCCTGCTCGGCGAAGGCGACCCCCAGGTTGAGCGTCGTCGTCGTCTTCGCGACGCCGCCCTTCTGGTTCGCGAGCGCGATCACCCGCGTCGACGCCGGCGCACCCGCGTTGGCGGGGCGCACGTTCGGACGCGGAAGCAGGCGGGCGAGACCCATCTGCTCATCGGTTCGGGCCGACCCGGGACATTCCTTCCGTGCGTCTACCAAGTTCGAGGGCCGCCGCGAGCGCGCGGCCGTCACCCTCCTCGCGCGCCCAGGTCTCGGCGTCGACGGCCAACGCTCGAAGCTCGGCGAGCAGCTCACCCGGTGTGGCTCCAGCATTGTCGAGCCGCTCGAGGCGGTCGAGCCGTGCGAGCACGCGGACGGCGGCGTCCATCGTGTCGACCGTAGCCGTCGAGCCGTGACGCCTCCGCGCCGATTCTGCAACCTTTGCGACGCGTCGCGGTCAGGCAACGCGCAGAGCAGACGCCGGCCGCGGTCGCAGCCCGAGCAGCGTGTCGTCGAGCGCCGCCACCAACTCTTCGCGGCTGCCGTGCAGCAGCGTTTCCACGAGCGTCCGGCGCACTGCGTCTCGGGCGTCGCTGCCGCAGCCGGTCGGCGTGCAGCGACGCGACGATCTCGCTCCGCTCGCGCGTCTTGTCGGCCAGCAGAACGGCTGTCCGCATCGCCGACGCCCACGGGCCACCATGCTCACCGAGCAGGCAGTCCAGGCTCTCGCGCACCTGCGCCGACCGGAACGGCTCCTCGGCGAAGAGCGACAGCTCGAAGCGGTCGAGCGCCTCACCCAGCCGGCGGTCTTGATCGGCAAGGGTCAGCCGCTCGCGCAGATCGGCCGCGAGCTTTGCCCGCAGCTGATCGAGCCGCACTGCTTCGCCGGGCGGCTGCGTCGCCGCGATCGGAAGGATCGGTGCGATCCGGAGCGGACGGTAGTCGAGCCGCTCGAACACGACCGGCCCGGCGGCGATTGCGCCGCCGGTGGCGAGACGGAGCGCGGTCACGGCGTCGGCGAGCTCGGCGGCCGCGTCCGGCGCGTCCTCGTCCGCCTGCAGCTCGCGACCCAGGGCCAGAACGAGCAGGCGGTCGACGTCACGCCCGAACTCGGGCGGCAGCAGCCCTTGCGCCTCCGGCCAGAGCTGCGCCAGCTCGCCGGGCACCGTCGGGCGGAGCATGATCCCGCCTCCGAGGTCGGCGTCCGAGCCGGCGGAGATGCCGACCACGGGTGCGAGCGCGAGATACGTACGCGCCGTGCCGAACAGCGAGAGCTCGAAGTCCGCATACGCCGCATCGAACGCCTCGTCGTTCCAGTCGAACCCTCCGCACCGCTCGGCGGTCCAGGTGAGCATCGGCAGCAGGATCGAACGGAAGAGCGAATCGTCGGCCGTCTGGGAGAGCCCGGAGTGTGCGCGAGCGAAGATCGCCGCTGCGGGCTCACGCTTCAGGTCGTCGATCGCGTTGCGCGTGTCGGGAAGCCGGCGGAGCGTCGGCGCCTGCTCGTCGACGAACCCGCGCACGAGCGGCCGGTACTCGTACAGCGACGGGCCGCCCGGGGAGGCGTGCTCCTCGAAGGCAAACGGGACCTGCGCGCCGCGCTCGGCAGCGAACGCCGCGAGACAGAACGCGCGCAGAGATTCGTAGAGGTGCGGGGCTCGCAACGCCACGCGGCCTAACTACGCGCCGCACGGTCGCTCTCCTACCCGACCTGGCAGGAGGGGCACCAGTAGGCGATCCGGTTCGCGTCGCCCTGGCCACGGGAGGCGATCGGCGTCCCGCAGCGCCGGCACGGCATCCCGGCGCGGCGATAGGCGCTCCGCTCCCGGCCGCGACCCCGCTCGAGGGCCGCACTCATCAGCTCGGCGGCGGTCACGAGCACCGAGCGCCGATCGCCCTCGGCAACATCGCCCAGACGCAGCCACGGCGACAGCCGCACGGTCCAGAGGATCTCCGCCAGCCACATGTTCCCGACCCCGGAGACGAGCGACTGGTCGAGCAGCGACTCGCCGAGCGTCCGCGTCGGATCGGCCCCGCCGAGTCGGCCGAGCATCGCGTCGATTCGCGGCGGACGTTCGAGGATGTCCGGCCCGAGCCGCTCGAGGGCGCGGAGGTGGAGCTCGAGCACCGGGCCGTTCCAGAGCACGGCCTCCATCGTGTCGCCCGCGAGCACGAGCCAGGGCATGCCGGCGGTACGAGTCCCCTTCGGCCGCACGCTCCAGCGGCCGCTCAGGCGCAGGTGCGAACGCACGACGACTCCGCCTTCGAACCGGAGCACGATGTTCTTGCCGAATGCGTCGACCGACTCGAGCCGTCGGCCGTCGATGCGCTCTGCGACGCCTGCGGCCCGGGCCCGCGGGTGCGGCGCGACGACGGCGAGGCGCTGGCCGACGAGCGGCTGCAACCTGCTCGCGGCCCGGTGGACGGCGTCGCCCTCGGGCATCGTTCCACCGTACCGCCGGTGGGCAGAATCGACTCAGCGTGCAGATTCCCGGGCTCCGTCACCCGATCGTGCTCGCGCCGCTCGCCGGCGGTCCGTCGACGGCGGCGCTCGCCGCGGCGGTGTCGAACGCCGGCGGCCTCGGGTTCGTTGCCGGCGGCTACCTCGACCCCGCTGCGCTCGCCGTGCGGATCCGCGAGACACGCACGCTCACCGCCGGCCCGATCGGCGTCAACGTCTTCATCGTCCGACGCAGCCCCGTCGACGAGATCGCACTCGCCGCCTACAGGGTCGAGCTCGAGCGGGAGGCGCGGCGTCGTTCCGTGTCACTCGGCGAGCCGGTGTTCGACGACGATGCGTGGGAGGCGAAGCTCGAGGTGGTGCTCGCGGACGACGTCCAGGTCGTGTCGACGACGTTCGGCTGCCCGCCCCGCTCGATCGTCGCTCGGCTGCAAGCCGCCGGCATGTCGGTCTGGGCGACCGTCGGTTCCCTCCGCGAGGCCGAGCTCGCCGCCGGGTCGGGTGTCGATGCGCTCGTCCTGCAGGGCTCCGAGGCCGGCGGACACAGAGCGAGCTGGGACGACAGCGGCGACGGCGAGCTGCCGACACTCGACCTGGTTCGCGCCACGTCGGCGGCAACCGGGATCCCGCTCGTCGCCGCCGGCGGGATCGGCGACGGCGCCGGGATCGCCTCGGCGCTCGGGGCGGGGGCGTGCGCCGCACAGCTCGGAACGGCGTTTCTGCTCTGTCCCGAAGCCGGAACGTCGATCGCGCACAGGCGATCACTCCACGGCGGCGGCACCACGGCGGTGACACGCGCATTCACCGGCCGCCGGGCTCGCGGGATCGTGAACGAGTTCATGCGGGAGCACCCCCGAGCGCCTTCGGCCTACCCGCAGATCCACCACCTGACCGCGCCCCTCCGTGCCGCGGCACGGGCGGCCGGCGATCCCGACGGCATCAACCTGTGGGCGGGCGAGTCGTTCCGGCTCGCGCGCGAACTGTCGGCCGGCGAGCTGGTCGAGCAGCTCGCCGCGGACGCAAAGGTCCGCCGGAAGCTCTAAGGGCGCAGCACGGCGCGGCGCGGCCCGGCGAGGAACCCCGCCTCGACGAGCAGCGTCAGCACGTCGGTCTCCGCGACCGGCTCGCCGTCGAAGCGCTCGACCGCGAGGCGCTTCGCTCCGCCCGAGCGCACGTGGGCGACGAGCGCTGCGAGCGCTGGGCGCAGCCACTCCTCGTCGGGCTCGCGCAGCGGGACGAGCGAGCGGCCGCCCCGCTCGACGTAGAGCAGCGGCTCACCTGCCTCGAGCACCACGAGCCCGCCGGCGACGCGGGCGGCGCGGGCTCCGGCGCGCTTCGGCCACGGGAGCACCGCACCGTACGGCTGTGCGGGGTCGGACGCGGCGAGCACGATCGGCTCCGTCTCGCTTCGCTCCCGTACCTCCCGCAGTCGTTCGACCGCGCCGCCAAGCGCGAACTGCGCGCCACCGAGGCCCTCGACGAAGTAGCCGCGCCGGCACAGCCCGAGCGTCTCGAGCGCGCGCAGTTCCGCGTACACCGCTCCGTAGCCGCCGGGAATCCCCTCGGCGCGCACACCGTCGCGCGTGACAATGCCTTGCCGCTCGAGCAACAGCTCTGCGAGCGCACGCCCGTCAGGGGGCCTGGCGAACAGACGCTCCGTCAGCGACCAGCGCCCCTGCGTCGCCGTCGTCACACCGGCGCGACGCCGCGAGAAGCGGCGCGGACGCCGCTCCGCGCCGGGCAGGCCGTTCCGCCGTGTCGCGCGCAGCGGCGCCCAAGCGTCGTTCGTCGCCTCTCCCGCCCAGACGAGATCCCAGAGTGCGGGGAGCGCCTCGGCCTCTTCGAGGCCGCACTCGGCGACGAGCTCGTCCCAATGCAGGGCGTGACCGAGCACCGCGCGGAGCGCATCGTGGACGCTCCCCTCGGGCCGCGGCGCTCCGGAAACGCGGCCGAGTGCCGCCGCATCCTCGCGGAAGTAGAGCGCAACGCGGTCCGGGCCGGCGCCGAGCCACACGACTTCGCCGCTGGCGCACAATGCGTCGAGGTGCTCGGGCCGGTAGCCCGGCACGCGGCGCGGCAACAGCTGCGACTCCCAGAGCGTCACCGGCAATGGCAAGGCCTGTAGCGGCACGAGGGCCTCGCGCAGGGTCGCGCGCCTGCCGACGCCGTGCCACGCGGGCAGGAAACGCGCAAGAGCCTCCTGCTCGACCGGCTCCACCTCTCGCCGCAGCGCGGCGAGCGACGCCCGGCGAAGCCTGCGCAGCACGTCGGGATCGCACCACTCGCGCTCGGTGCCGCCGGGCCGCAGCTCGCCGCGAACGATCAGCTCTTCGCGTTCCAACCTGTGGAGCTCGTCAGAGACGTCACGACCAAAGCGCTCGTTCGCATCCGCGGTCGTGAACGGGCCCCTTCCCTTCGCGAACCTGAGCACGAGCTGACGCAGGGCGTCCGCAGCTCCCTCGAGGAAAACATCCGGCAGCCCGGAGGGCGGCATCACACCCAGCGCGTCGCGATAGCGGCCGGCGTCCTCCACTGCGATCAGGCGCTCTTCTCCGGCGATGCGGACGACGATCGCCCGACGGTCGGCCACGAGGGGCGCGGCGAGCTGCGGGTCGTACTCGCCCGGCCGGCGGTCGCCGCGGATCCGCAACTGGTCATGCAGCTGGTCGGGCGTCGCCGGATCCCCGCGGAGCTGCCGTTCCACCTCCTCGACCGCGTCACCGTCGAGGAGATCCCTGAGCTCCTCCTGGCCGAGCAGCTCGCGCAACAGGTCGCGGTCGAGGCTCAGTGCCTGCGCGCGCCGTTCGGCGGGCGGCGTGTCGTCCTCGTACATGTAGGTCGCGATGTAGTCGAAGAGCAGCGACGCCGAGTACGGCGACGCCGATTGCGTCTCGACCTCGACGAGGTCGATCTCGCGCGTCTGTAGAGCGGACAGCAGACCGCGCAGCGCGGGCAGGTCGAACACGTCCTGCAGGCATTCGCGGAACGTCTCCAGCACGACCGGGAACGATCCGTAGCGGCGCGCGACCTGCAGCAGCGACTGCGCCTTCAGGCGTTGCTGCCACAGCGGTGTGCGGACGCCCGGACGCCGACGCGGGATCAGCAGCGCACGGGCCGCGTTCTCGCGGAAACGCGCACCGAAGAGGGCAGTGTCGCCGAGCTCGGCGACGACGAGGTCCTCGACGTCGGCCGGGTCGACGACCAGGTCCTCGACGGGCGGCGGTACGTCGGTCTCGGGGAAATGCAGGGCGATCCCGTCGTCCGACCAGATCGACTGCGCCTCGAGGCCGTGCGACTCGCGAAGCTTCGCCGCGATCGCCATCGCCCAGGGCGCGTGGACGCGACCGCCGAACGGCGTGAGGATGCAGACGCGCCAGTCGCCGATTTCGTCGCGGAACCGCTCGATCACGATCGTCCGGTCGGAAGGGACGGCACCGGTCGCATCTTGCTGCTCGTGCAGGAACGTGAGCAGGTTGCGTGCGGCGCGCTCGTCGAGGTGGTACTCACCGCGCAGCCGTTCGTGCGCCTCGGGCTCCGGCAGTGCCGACAGCTCGCGCGACGCGGCGCCGATCTTCTGTCCGAGCTCGAACGGCCTGCCGACGCCTTCGCCTTTCCAGAAGGGCACGGCACCGGGCACGCCGGGGGCGGGCGAGACGAGCACGCGGTCGCGGGTGATCTCCTCGATTCGCCACGTCGACGCACCGAGGAGGAACGTCTGCCCGGCGCGCGCCTCGTAGACCATCTCCTCGTCGAGCTCGCCGACTCTGCCGCCGCCGTCGACGAGGAAGACGCCGAACATGCCGCGGTCGGGGATCGTCCCCGCGTTCGTGACGGCGAGCCGGCGCGCTCCGTCTCGCGCCCTGACCGTGCCGCCGGTTCGGTCCCACACGATGCGCGGCCGCAGCTCGGCGAACTCGTCCGATGGATAGCGGCCGGCCAGCATGTCGAGCACGTTCTCGAGTTGCGGACGCGACAGCTCCCGGAACGGATACGCCCGCGTCACGAGCGCGTGCAGGTCGTCGACGGAGATCTCGGTATCGACCGCAATCGCGACGATCTGCTGCGCGAGCACGTCGAGCGGATTCGTGGGGATGCGCGTCTCTTCGATCGCACCCTCACGCATCGCGCGCGCGACGACGGCGCTCTCCAGCAAGTCGGCGCGGAACTTCGGGAAGATCCGGCCTTTCGACACCTGGCCGAGCTCGTGCCCCGCGCGGCCGATGCGTTGCAGGCCACGCGCGACCGACTTCGGCGACTCGACCTGGATCACGAGGTCGACTGCGCCCATGTCGATCCCGAGCTCGAGGCTCGACGTCGCGACGAGGCACGGGATGCGCCCAGCCTTGAGGTCCTCTTCGACGAGCACACGCTGCTCCCGCGCGAGCGAGCCGTGGTGGGCGCGCGCCAGCTCGCGCTCGGCCAGCTCGTTGAGCCGCAGCGCAAGCCGCTCGGCGAGCCGCCGGTTGTTCACGAACACAATGGTCGAGCGATGCTGCTCGACGAGACGCAGGATCTCGGGGTAGATCGACGGCCAGATCGAGCGCGCGCCACGCTCGGTGCCGATGTCCATCTCCTGCCCGTCGGCGGGCGCCGGATGCTCGAGCGCGCCGGTCGATCCGAGCTCACGTAGATCCTCCACCGGGATCACGACCTCGAGGTCGAGATCCTTCCGCGTGCCTGCGTCGACGAGCTCGATCGGGCGCCCGCCGGAGACGAAACGGCCGATCTCCTGGAGTGGGCGCTGCGTCGCCGACAGACCGAGACGCTGCATCGGCCTGGCGAGCAACGACTCGAGCCGCTCGACGCTCAGCGCGAGGTGCGACCCGCGTTTCGTGCCCGCGACCGCGTGTACCTCGTCGAGGATCAGCGTCTCGACCCCACGTAGGGTCTCGCGAGCCTGCGACGTGAGCATCAGGTAGAGCGACTCCGGCGTCGTGATCAGGATGTCCGGCGGCTCCGCCACGAGTTCCCGCCGCTCCTTCGCCGGCGTGTCGCCGGTCCGCACCGCCACCCGGACCTGCGACTCGAGCCCGGCGAGCGGTCCGCGCAGGTTTCGCTCGATGTCGTAGTTGAGGGCCTTCAGCGGCGAGACGTACAGGACGCGAAGCCCCTTGCCCGGAGTCGAGGCGAGACGGTCGAGCGCAAACAGGAACGCCGTGAGCGTCTTGCCGGAGCCCGTCGGCGCCTGGATCAGCACGTGCGAGCCCGACGCGATCGCGGGCCAGCCGAGCTGCTGGGCGGGTGTGGGCGCGGCGAACGTGCGCTCGAACCACGCCCGCGTCACCGGTGAAAAGACGCTGAGCGGATCCACTCGATGGAGCGTACTGACTCACAGCGCTCTCACAGATCACGCCGCTACCTTCGAGGCATGACGCTCGACGAACGCTTGACGCGCCGCGGCTCGCTCGCCCGTCTCGGCACGTTTCTCGCCGCCGTGGCAGGCGGCGGCATCGCCGTTTCGCACGCCGAGGGCGAGGGCCCCGCAGCCGTTTCCTCCGGCCTCGTCACCTGCGTGCTCACGCCGGAGCTCACCGAGGGGCCGTACTACCTCTCCGGCGAGAAGGTGCGCCGCAACATCACCGACGGTCATCCCGGGACGCACCTCGCACTGCGCCTGACCGTCGTCGATGCGTCCACGTGCCGGCCGATCAAGGGCGCGTCTGTCGACGTCTGGCATGCCGACGCGGCCGGCGTCTATTCGGGCTTCGGCTCCGGCGCGTCGAGCCGGACCTTCATGCGCGGCATCCAGCCGACGAACGCAAACGGGGTCGCGAGCTTCATCACCGTCTATCCCGGCTGGTACACGGGACGGACCGTCCATATTCACGTGAAGGTGCACGCCGGCGGCACCGTGGTGCACACGGGCCAGCTCTTCTTCTCGGACGCGATCACCGATGCCGTCTACAAGCGGCCGCCCTACGCGTCGCGACCGAACCGCGACACGCGCAACGCGCAGGACTCGATCTTCGTCAACGGCGGCAAGCGTTCGCTCCTGGCGCTCAGCCGGAGCAAATCCGGCTGGACTGCGTCGATCACGATGGGTGTCCACCGCACCTGACCGCGTAGGATCCTGGTGTGCCCGAGGCACTCTGGTTCACGGACGACCCCGACGCCTGCAGACTGCTCGCCGAGAACCCGTTCGCGCTCCTCGTCGGCTTCGCGATCGACCAGCAGGTTTCGGTGCAGAAGGCGTTTGCGGGCCCGTTCGTGCTGCGCCAACGAGCGAAGACCCTCGATCCGGGCAAGCTCGCAGCGACCGACCTGGCACCGCTCTTCGCGGAGCGCCCGGCGATCCACCGCTTCCCGAGCGCGATGGCCGGGCGCGTGCGCGAGCTCGCCGCCGTCGTGAGCGAGGACTACGGTGGCGACGCGTCGCGGATCTGGACCGAGGCGAAAGACGGCGTCGATCTCAAGAAGCGGATCGGCTCGCTGCCGGGGTTCGGCCCGATGAAGGTGACCGGGCTCGGTTCCGTCCTCGCCAAGCGCTTCGACGTTCGCGTCGCGCGCGACCTCGTCCCGAGCCACCCGACGCTCGGCGACGTCGATTCGCCCGAGGCGCTCGAGCGCTATCAGGCCGCCAAGCGGGCGCACAAGGCAGAGCGCCGCGCACGTGCCGGAACCGCCTGAGCGCTCGTGACCTGAGCAGAATCGCTACCGCGGCGCCGCGCCGTCCACGTTCCAGTGGCGCGCGACCGAGACGAACCAGTCGCCGCCCTCCCGCGGGATCAACGAGAAGAGGCTGATCGCCCGCCGGCCGAGCTCGTGATCGCCGTAGAGGACCTCGACGCCGATCCGCCGGGGCTCCTCGATCGCTGCACGCGCGGCAGCGAATCCCCGGCTCCGAGGGATCGCGGAAGACGCCTTGCCAGAAGCCGACGTCGCCAGGCGCGATGTAGAGGTCACGGGTCAGCCGGTGGAAGTCCTCGAGCGGTGCGTGGTCGGTCATGCCCGCTCGCAGCTGCTCCGGACGCAGGTACCAGCCGTGCAGAACGGCGATGCCGCTGCCGACGTTGCGCATCGAGGCCGCGAGGTAGATCGCGTCGTCCGCCACCTCGCACACGGCCTGGCTGCCAGGCACGTGGAACCAGCGGTTGTCGGCGAAGCCGACTTTCTGCGCCGGGTCGTCCGGTCGGGACGGCATCAGCACGGGGCGCAACCCGGCGAGCAGCGAGCGTTCGGCGGCCCGCGCGGCGCGGTTGGCCGACTTGACGGATGCGAACGTCGCGAACGCGAGTACGAGCGTCGCGCCGGCCGTCGCAAGCGACGAGACCGTGACCCAGTCAGTCGCCAGCATCCGCGCGCAACTCCCTCAGGGCCGGGGCGAGCGACTGGCCGCCGCCCAGCACCGGCTCGAAGAGGTCGCCGTTGCGCGCGACGCGGTCGAGTGCGACCTTCATCGTGAAGTCCCGCGGCCGTACCTCGTCCGTCAGCTCCTCCCAGCGCAGCGGCGTCGACACCGGAGCGCCGGGCTTCGGCCGCACCGAGTACACGGACGCGATCGTCTTGCCGGCCCCGTTCTGGCGATGGTCGACGAGCACGCCCGAGCGCTTCTTCTTCAGCCACTCGGTCGTCACTTCTCCGGGGTGTGCCGCTTCGAGCCGCCTGGAGAGCAGCTCGGCGAACGCGTACGTGTCCTCGAACGTCGAACGGCGAGTGATCGGCACGAGAACGTGAATCCCGTCCGAGCCGCTCGTCTTCACGTAGGACCGGAGCTCCAGCGCATCGAGTGCGGCGCGCACGTAATGGGCAACGCGAATGCACAGCACGAACGCGTCGGGATCGTCCGGCGGATCGAGGTCGAAGAGCACGAAGTCGGGACGCTCGGGCTTGTCGATGCGCGAGTACCAGGCGTTCATGTCGATGCAGTGCATCTGCACCATCCAGAGGAGAGCCTCACGCGAATCGACGAGCGGGAAGTCGACGAGACGCGATTCGCCCTTCCCGCCGCGCGGCCAGGTTCGGAACTGGCGCGTCGGTATCCAGTCGGGAATCCCTTTCGGCGCCTGCTTCTGGAAGAACGCCTCACCGGCGATCCCCTCGCGCCACCGCTTCATCGTGAACGGCCGGTCGCGCAGATGCGGGACGATCGCGTCTGCGACCTGACCGTAGTACTCGAAGAGGTCGCCTTTCGTGATCCCATCGTCGGGAAAGAGGACGCGATCCGCGCTCGAGAGCTTGATCTCGGTGCTCACGCCGGCACTCGGTTCAGCCGATCCCGGCCAGGAGCGAGGACCGGTTCTCCTTGAGCATCTCGCGGGCGATCACGATCCGCTGGATCTGGTTCGTGCCCTCGTAGATCTGGGTGATCTTGGCGTCCCGCATCATCCGCTCGACCGGGAACTCGGAGATGTAGCCGTAGCCGCCGAGGATCTGCACCGCGTCGGTCGTGACCTGCATCGCGACGTCGGTGCAATACAACTTCGCCATCGCCGACAGCTTCGTCAGCTCCGCGCCGGTGTCGCCCTCGTCGATCATCCGACCCACCTTGTAGAGCAGACCGCGCGCAGCCTCACAGTGGGTCTCCATGTCGGCGAGCATCCCCGCGATCAGCTGATGCTCCGCGATCGGCCGGCCCATCGTCTCCCGCGACCGCGCATAGTCGAGCGCATAGTCGGTCGCGCCCTGCGCCAAGCCCAACCCCTGCGCCCCGATCCCCGGCCGCGAACGGTCGAGGATCCGCATCGCGATCCGGAACCCCTCACCCTCCGAGCCGAGCAGGTTCTCCGCCGGCACCCGGCAGCCGTCGAAGAACACCTCGCCCGTCGTCGACCCCTTGATCCCCATCTTCGGCTCGATCCTCCCCACCTCGAGCCCCGGCGTGTCCGCCTCGACCACGAACGCCGAGATCCCCGCATGCCCCAACTGCGGATCCGTCTTCGCGAACACCACGTACAGCGACGCCACTCCCGCATTCGTGATGAACCGCTTCCCACCGTCCAGCACATACGAATCGCCGTCGAGACGCGCCGACGTCCGCATCGCCGCACTGTCCGACCCCGACCCCGGCTCCGTCAACGCATACGCCGCCAACCACTCCCCCGACGCCAACCGCGGCAGAAACCGGCGCTTCTGCTCCTCCGACCCGGCCAGCTTGATCCCCAACGACCCCAACTCCTGCACCGCCACGATCAACCCCGACGTCGCACACACCTTCGACAACTCCTCCACCACCACCAACGCCATCAACGCCGACGCACCGACCCCGCCGAACTCCTCGTCGAACAACACCCCGAACACGCCGTTCTCCCGCAACAGCTCCACCACATCCCACGGAAACTCCGCCGTCCGGTCGATCTCAGCCGCCCGCGGCCCGATCCGCTCCCGCGCCAGCGCACGCACCAACCCACGCACCTCACGCTGCTCGACCGACAACGGATCCAACGCACTCAAGACGCTCTAGTGTAAGCCCGCGCCTGCCGATAAACGGCTCATGGCACTTCCCGCCCGCATGCTGCTGCTCGTCGTCTTCGCGACACTGATCGCGGCCGCCGGCGTGATGTTGCTGCTGGTCGCGGCTCAGTAGATTCTGGGTCGATGCGTCTCGAAAACGGGCTCGTGCGGACGCTCGACCCGCAGATCCCGACCGCGCGTGCGCTCTCGATCGCCGGGGACGTGGTGGCGGGAGGCGTCGGCGTGCACGAGACGGCGCTCCCCTCGCCGGACGTCGTCGACCTGTGTGGGTACACGGTCGTGCCCGGACTGACGGACTCGCACGTCCACTTCCCCACCTGGGCGGTCGCGCAGGCTGAGGTGAAGCTCGACGGGTGCACCTCGCTCGATGAGGCGCTCGAGCGGCTGCGCGGGGCGCCGCGTCCTCCCGCCGGGCGCTGGCTCCGCGGATTCGGCTGGCGCAGCGGCGACTGGCTGCCCGCGCGCGAGCCGACCCGGCACGATCTCGATCCGGTCACCGGCGACACGCCGGCGGCATTGATCGCAAGGGACTACCACTCGCTCTGGCTGAACTCGGCCGCACTCGGCCGCGCGAACGGCGACCTCGACGTGGCCGGCGGCGTGGTTGAGCGGGACGAGGCCGGCGAGCCGACCGGCGTTCTGCGCGAAGAGGCCGCCTGGCGCTTCAGAGACCGCTACCTGACGCTCCGCGACGACGAGTACCTCGAGGCGATGCGACTCGGCGTCCGACTCGCCTCGAGCCGCGGCGTGACCGCGGTCCACGACAAGGACGGCCCGCTGGGCGCGCTCGGTCTCTGGCAGCGGCTCGAGGCCGCCGCGGGCCTCCCGCTGCGCGTCTGGCAGTCGATCCCGGCCGACCGCGTCGGGCACGCGGAGGAGCTCCGCCTCCGCTCGGGGCTCGGAAGCTCACTGCTCGCTCTCGGCTACCTCAAGGTCTTCATGGACGGGACGCTCGGCTCGCAGACGGCGTGGATGCTCGACGGCAGCGGCGTCGCAGATCACGAGCGGCGAGGAGCTCGCCGAGATCGTGCGGCGCGGGGCAGCGTGCGGCTTCCCCGTAGCGGTGCACGCGATCGGCGACCGCGCCAACCGCGAGGCCCTCGACGCGTTCGAGCAGACGCGCGGCGAATGGCAACCGCTCGGGCTGCGCCAACGCATCGAGCACGCGCAGCTGCTCGCACCCGAGGACGTCAGCCGCTTCGCGGCGATCGGCGTCGCCGCGTCCGTCCAGTTCTCGCACGCACCATCCGACCGCGACCTCGCCGACCGCAACTGGGCGGGCAAGACCGACGGCGCGTACGCATTCCGTTCGCTGCTCGACTCGGGCGCGACGGTTGCGAACGGGTCCGATGCGCCGATCGAGGAGCTCGATCCGCTCGCCGGCATCCGCGCCGGCGTGCGGCGCACGATCGACGGGCGCCCGTCCTGGCATCCGGAGCAAGCCCTCACGGTCGACCAGGCATTCCGCGCGACGTGCGTCGCCCCCGCGTGGCTGTCGCACGACGAGCGCCGGCGGGGACGGCTCGTTCCGGGACTGCTCGCCGACCTGGTCGTGCTCGACCGCGACCCGTGGGACGACCTCGATGCGCAGGTCGTCGCGACCATGGTCGGCGGGCGCTGGGTGCACAACCCGCCCCCCTGGTAGTGGCTCCGAGGTTTTGCTTCGGCCTTACGTAGCGAGAACGGGCGGCTTGCGCGGCGGGACGAAGGTTCCACACGTCAGTCCGTTTCGACCCAGCAGGAGGAACCCACGATGAAGCACCGCCTGATCTTCTCTCTCTCGCTCGCCGCGCTCGCGTGCACCGTGGTGGCCGCAACGGCGACGGGAGGCCCCAAGGGCCAGCTCTACCAGTTCCGGGGCGACGTCCTGAATGCAAGCTCGAGCAACGTCCAGGTCCAGGTGACCGGCGGCAACCACGCCGCGCTCAAGGCTCTGATCGGCCAGTCGCAGGATCAGACGTTTGCGATCGGCACGTCGACCGAGATCCTTGTCTGGTCGCACGGCACGCCGCACGTCGGCACGGTCGCGGATCTCGGGACCGGCGACGACGTGCAGGTGAACGTGCGTGCGCCCCACGGCTCGCCCCTCGCGACGATCGAGGCAACCGCCGCCGGGACCGTGGGCGACCACGGGGCCGCCACCAACCCGGCCTCGCGCCCGCTGTACCTCTTCGTCGGAACGGTGACCGGCCCGCAGTCCGGCGGTCATATCGCACTGCACGTGACGAGCGGCAACTGGCGCGGCCTGCAGTCGATGCTCGGCCAGTCGCTCGACCAGTCCTTCTCATACGACGACGGCACGATCTTCCTGCTCTGGCAGGGCAAGGTGCCGACCGTGATCGACGCGTCGCACCTGCAGCCCGGCGACCGGATCACGGTCCGCGTCCGGGCGCCCCGCGCCTCGACGCTCGCGCAGGTCGAGGCCACTCCGGCGAATCACGTGGGCGACCACGAGCCGGGCAACCCCGCAACGCAGAACTAACGGCGACCTCCCCGGAGCGACCACCGCCGCGGCCGCCCAGTGGGCGGCCGCGGCGGCACGGTCCGCCCCTGGACGATCGCACGCGGCACCTCGTCGGTCAGCCAGTGAGCCAGCCGCTCGTCGCCGATCGTCTGTGCCGCCGCGCTGAGGCCGATCGCACGCACCGAAGCCGCGTGCGCGTCGCTCGCGATCAGGTGCACGAGTCGCTCGTCGAGCAGCAGGCGAACGCAGCTCTGCGGCCGCCGCCCGAAGCGTCCGTCGACCGACGCAGCGGTCACCTGCACGAGAGCGCCTGCCGCGACCAGCCCGGCGAGCAGCTCCGGCCGCTGTTGCACATCGGGGCTTCGTTCCGGATGCGCGAGCACCGGGGTCACGCCGTTCGCAAGCAGGCGGTCGAACCGCACCGCGATGTCGAGGGGCCAGCCGTGGTAGGGCGTCTCGACGAGCAGGTAGGCCGGGTTGCCGCCGAGCCCGAAGCGCGTGAGCTCGGCGAGGGGCCGGTCGAGCTCCGCCAGGTCGAGCTCGCCGCCGGGCAGCAGCAGGATCGTGTCGCCGGCCGCGGCACGAACCAACGCGAGCGACGCCTCCATCTGCTCGGGCGTGGTCGGATGGTCGTGCCGGACATGGGGCGTGGCCGCCAGCGCCTCGATGCCGTCGGCGGCCGCTGCGTGGCAGATCTCGAGCGCCTCCTCGAGATCGGCAGCGCCGTCGTCGACCCCGGGCAGGACGTGGCTGTGGAGGTCGATCAAAGAGCTGCGAACGCGAGGAACAGCTCTCGCGCCGCGGCGATGCCGAGCGGGACGTACTCGACGAGCAGCCGCTCGTTCGGCGAGTGGATCTGCGAATCCGGCAAGCCGAACCCGGTGATCACGACCGGGATCCCTTTGTCGACGAGCGCCGGGACGATCGGCAGCGTGCCGCCCGAGCGAATGAGCGCGGGCCGCCGGCCGAGCGCCCGCTCGAAGGCGTCGAGGCCGAGCTTGATCGCCCTTGCGTCGGCCGCAACCAGTCCTGGCTCGGCCGACGACAGGTGCTCGACGGAGACGTCGGCGCCGGCGGGTGCGGACGCTCGAAGCAGCCGCTCTATCTCGGGTGCGATCACCTCGGAGCGCTGCCCCGGCGCCAGCCTGATCGAGACGTTCGCCGTCGCCTCGACGGGAAGCACGGTCTTCTGGAGGTGCGGCGAGCCGCTGACGATCCCGTTCACGTCGAACGACGGCTCGGCGAACGTGCGGAGGTAGAAGTCCTGGGCGGCGCGTGGATCCTTCGCGCGGGCGCCCGCCTCCTCGAGCTCGTCGGTCCCGGAAGGCAGAGTCGTCCAGCTCTCGAGCTCGGCGGCGCTCGGGGCGGCGACCCCCCGGCGGAGTGGCTCGGCCAGCGTCCCGTCGTCTGCGATCAGCCCACCGAGCGCTTGCATGAGCGCGTGCGCGGCGTTGAGCGCGGCGCCGCCGTACACGCCGGAGTGAAGGTCGCGGTCCCCGGTGCGGACGACCACGTGGAAGTACGCGATCCCGCGCGTCGCGATGTTGAACGCGGGAACGTCGCGACGGATCATCCCGGCGTCGAAGATCACCGCCGCGTCGGCGCCCCGCTCGTCGCTCTCGAGGAACTCGACGATCGAGTGCCCGCCGCTCTCCTCCTCACCGTCGCAGCAGAAACGCACGTTGACCGGTAGCTCTCCGGCCCGCGCGAGCTCGCGGGCGCCCGAGAGCAGAAGGTAGAGCAGGCCCTTGTCGTCGACGCTGCCCCGACCGTAGAGATACTCGCCGCGCACTTCGGGCTCGAACGGGGGCGAGTCCCACAACTCGAGCGGGTCCGGGGGCTGAACGTCGAAGTGGCCGTAGCAGAGTACGGTCGGCGCGTCGCCGCCCTTCGACGCCTTCAGCTCGCCGATCGCGAGTGGCTGGCCTTTCCAGTCGACGAGCTCGCACGTCCCGCCGGCATCGGTCAGGAACTCGCAGACCCAGCGCCCCGCCTTCAGGACGTCGCTCGCGTGCAGCGGGTCGGCGCTGATCGAGGGAATGCGGAGAAACTCGGCCAGCTCGTCGAACCAGGGCTCGGACACGCGCCGCAGCCTACCCAGTCGGACCAGGCGACGAGACGCCTGCCGCGATCTCCGTCAGGGCTTTTTCTTCTCCGCGAGGGTCAGGCGCGTGTCGAGGCCGGAGCCGGGCTCCGCCCGGCGGGAGGCCAAGAGCCGCACCGGCGTGTAGCGCGACCGGGAAGGGAGGGCATCGGGAGGGAAACCGAGAGTTTCCCTCCCGACTCAAGCGACTTCGCGGAGCTGCTCGCTGTCGGCGAGGGCGCGGAGCTTCTTGAGGCTCTGGTTCTCGATCTGCCTGATGCGCTCGCGCGTGACCCGGAACGTCCGGCCCACCTCGTCGAGCGTGCAGGGCGACTCGCCGTTCAAGCCGTACCGCAGCTCGAGCACCCGCCGCTCGCGCTGCGAGAGCGCGGAGAGGCACTTCTGGAGCGCGGCGATGCGGAACGTGGTGTCGGCCGCCTCATCGGGCAGCGGCGCGCTGTCGTCCTCGATGAAGTGGCCGAACTCCGACTCCTCCTCGTCGCCGACCGGCTTCTCGAGCGACACCGGTACCTGAGACGTGCGGCGGATCGAGTCGACCTCCTCGACCGTCATCGCGAGCTCGGCGGCGATCTCGGCATTCAGCGGCTCCCGCCCACGCTCCGCCCGCAGCTTCCGCTCGGTGCGGACGATCTTGTTCAGCTTCTCGACGACGTGGACGGGCATCCTGATCGTCCGTGCCTTGTCCGCCAGTGCGCGCGCTACTGCCTGGCGGATCCACCACGTGGCATAGGTCGAGAACTTGTAGCCCTTGCGCCAGTCGAACTTCTCGGCAGCGCGCACGAGCCCGATCGTCCCCTCCTGGATCAGGTCGAGGAACGGGAGCCCCTGGTTGCGGTAGCGCTTCGCGATCGACACGACGAGGCGCAGGTTCGCCTCGATCATCTCCTGCTTCGCAACGTGGTCGCCTCGCTCGATGCGCTTCGCCAGCTCGACCTCCTGCGCAGCCGTGAGCAGATCGACCCGGCCGACGTCCTTCAGGAAGAGCTGCAGCGAGTCGGTCGTGAACTCGAACTCGGGCGGCTCGTCGAGCTCCTCGGCGCCGAGCTCGTCGAGCGCGGCGTAGAGCTCGGCGGTGTCGTCGGCCTCAGCCTCGTCGGTCGTTTCGTCCTCACCCTCGGCCGACCCCTCTTCGAGCTGTGGGTCTTCGTCGCTGTCCGCCGGGCGGACCTTTGTTCCCCTCGTTCCCATCGTTCCCCCTCGCCGGATGCGAAACTGTCGCATCGGGGCCGGACGGACGCCAGGGCCGCCCGGCTCATCTTTGCGTTCGATCGGTCCTGCTGCTTACAAGACGCTGGACGAACGCATTCGCTTCCCGCCCGAGCGCGCTCGTCGGCGCAAGCCGCTTCGCTTCACGGAACTCGACCACCGCCTGCTTGCCCTGGCCCGTCCACGCGAGCAGTAGGCCTAGGTGGAACCGTACCGAGACACTCTTCGGGAATCGCTTGACGAGCGGACCGAGACGGGAGAAGGACGCCGACAGGTTCGACTCGTCGAAACGGCCGACCGCGGCCGCGACCTGGGCCTGGTCGTCGCTCGGTCGTAGGCGCGCGGCGCGCGCATAGAGCCGCTCCGCGGAGTGCTGGTGACCGGCCTTCTGCTCGGCGATCCCTTGCTGCAGGAGCACGTCGACCTGCCCCTCGGGCTCGAAGATCGGGTAGCCCTGGGAGAAGAACTGTGGGTGCAGGATCGAGTCGGCTCGGATCTCGTAGAACGTGTTGCTCCCTGTCGTCTTGGCCGACTGAAACGCCTGGACCGCCTCCGGCAGATAGCCGGCGCAGTAGAGCGCGAGCCCGTAGTTGAACTGCACGGCGGGATCGCCCGGGGAATGCTGTGCGAGGGGCTCCATGGCGATCGCCGCGTCTCTGGTCGCCAACGAGAAGGCGTGCCGGATCGCAGCCTCGTTCTTCGAAGCGACGCCGTCGACGAAGTACGGCTTCCGCGGCGAGCAGCGGGACGTCGGCTGGGGCGGGTCCTGGCCCGTCGCTTCGACGACCCCGACGACGACCGCCGCTGCGGCGACCACGGCGACCGCGGCAGCGACACGCACCCGAGCGGCAGGCGACACGGCGCCAACGTAGCGGGAATGAACCGGGGTACCGGTACCGTTTCAACAGGCATGACCACGTATCGGGAGCTATTGCAGCGCACGAAATCGGAGATCTCGGAGGTCGACGCGCGCGGCGCGGAAGCCCTCGACGGGGCGATCTGGATCGACATCCGCGAGGCCGACGAGTGGCAGGAAGGCCATCTGCCCGGTGCGGTTCACGTGCCGCGCGGGTTCCTCGAATCGCGGATCGAGACTGTCGTCCCGAACAAGGACGCCCCGATCGTCCTCTACTGCGCTGCCGCGAACCGCTCCGCCTTCGCGGCGAAGACGCTCGAGGAGCTCGGCTACTCGAACTCCCACTCGCTGGCCGGCGGCTTCACCGACTGGAAGCGGAACGGCGGCGAGATCGTCATGCCCCGCACGCTGTCGCCGGATCGCCGCACACGCTACTCGCGTCACATCCTCATCCCTGAGATCGGAGAGGAGGGTCAGCTGAAGCTGCTCGACAGCAGGGTGCTGCTGATCGGCGCCGGTGGCCTCGGCTCGCCCGCGTCGCTCTATCTCGCTGCTGCCGGCATCGGCCGGATCGGGATCGTCGACGCCGACATCGTCGACGAGACGAACTTGCAACGCCAGATCGCCCATTCGCTGGAGACACTCGGCACGCCGAAGGTCGACTCTGCGAAGCGCGCCATCCAGGCGCTCAACCCCGACGTCGACGTCGTCACCTACCGCGAGCGCCTCACGTCCGAGAACGTCGAGCGGATCCTCGGCGACGGCTGGGACCTGATCGTCGATGGTGCGGACAACTTCCCGACGCGCTACCTCGTCAACGACGCGTCGGTGTGGCACGGCATCCCGGTGGTGCACGGCTCGATCTACCGCTTCGAGGGCCAGGTCACTGTCTTCTCGCCGCACAACGGCCCGTGCTATCGCTGCCTGTTCCCCGAGCCGCCCCCGGCCGAGCTCGCGCCGTCGTGCGCCGAGGGCGGCGTGCTCGGCGTTCTGCCGGGGATCGTCGGCTCGCTCCAGACCAACGAGGCGATCAAGCTCGCAGCGCAGATCGGCGAGCCGCTGATCGGCCGGCTGCTCCTCTTCGACGCGCTCTCGACCGAGTTCAGCGAGGTGCGCATCGAGCGCAACCCCGACTGCCCCGTCTGCGGCGACCACCCCACGATCACCGAGTACATCGACTACGTCGAGTTCTGCGCTCGATGACAACGGTCAGAGTTCCGCCGGTCCTCCGTAGCGAGGCGGGCGGAGTGCGCGAGGTCGAGGCCGACGGCGCGACGGTGCGCGAAGTGATGGAGGATCTCTCCCGCCGGATCCCCGCGCTCGGTACCCGCGTCTACTCCGACGGCGAGCTGCAGCCCTTCGTCAACGTCTACGTCGACGGCGAAGACGTCCGCACTCGCGATGGGCTCGACACACCGGTGACCAACGGGTCGACGGTGATCCTCCTGCCCGCCATGGCGGGCGGTAGTGGTCGCTAGTTCGCTGCTCGACCTGATCGGCAACACGCCGCTGGTCGAGCTCCGCAACATCGCGCCGGCGGGCCGCACGCTCTACGCCAAGCTCGAAGGGCAGAACCCGACCGGTTCGATCAAGGACCGGGTCGCGCTCGCGATGGTCGAGGCGGCGCAGCTCGAGCCGGGACAAGAGCTGCTCGAACCGACGAGCGGGAACACCGGCATCTCGCTGGCCCTGGTCGCCAAGCTCAAGGGCCACCGGCTCACGTGCGTGATGCCGGCGAACGCGACGGCCGAGCGAAGGGCGCTGCTCCAGCTGTACGGCGCGACGATCGTCGAGTCGCCCGGCAACGAGGGCTCGAACGGCGCCGTTCGCCTCGCCCAGGAGATCGCGGACGGCGACGACCGCTTCGTGATGCTCTTCCAGTATGCGAACGAGGCGAACCCCCGGGCGCACTACGACGGCACCGGCGCCGAGATCGCCCGCGACCTGCCGCGGGTCGACGCGGTCGTTGCCGGCCTCGGCACGGGCGGCACGCTGATGGGTGCGGGGGCGCGTATCCGCGAGGCATTCCCGGGCGCCCAGGTCGTGGCGGCGGAGCCGCTTCCCGGCGACCCGGTGATGGGATTGCGCTCGCTCGAGGACGGCTACGTCCCGCCGATCCTCGACGTCTCCGCACTCGACCGGAAGCTGCTCGTCTCGAACGCCGAGGCGGCCGCAGCCGCACGCGCGTTGCTCGATCGCGAAGGGCTGTTCGCCGGTGTCTCGTCCGGCGCCGTCGTGCACGTTGCGCGCCGCATCGCCGACGAGTCGCCCGAGGGGGCAGTGGTCGTCGCCATCCTCGCCGACGGCGGATGGAAGTATCTGTCCGCCGACTTCTGGCGCGGGGACGAGATCGACGAGGGGGTGCTCTGGTGGTAGTCGGAGACGCGGTGCGCGCAGAGCTCCGCGCCCACGCGTCGGAGGACGCACCGAACGAGTGCTGCGGTGTGATCGTCTTCAGGGACGGCGTCGCCGACCACTACGTGCGCGGCGTCAACGCGCTGGAGTCGCCGTACCGGTACGAGCTGGAGATCGACCCGTCCGTCTGGTTCCTCGAGGACGAGGGCTTCGAGCTCGCCGTGTTCCACTCCCATCCGGCGACGAAGCCGGAGCCGTCACGAACGGATCGCGAGTTGTCGGGGCTCTGGGCGGGGAGGCCGTTCCTGATCTACTCGCTCGCGTTCGACGAGTTGCGCGCGTGGCGCATCTCGCGAGACCGCGTCGAGGAGATCGACCTGGCCGGCGCATGACACCGCCGGCCAGGCCTCACTCGCAAATGGTCAGGTGACCTTGAACGACCCGTGCATGATCGGCGCGTGCGGGTCGCACACGTACTTGTAGGTGCCCTTCTTGAGCGTCAGCGTCCAGGTCTTCGTTCCGGTGCCGGCGACCGTTGTCGACTTGTTGACGCCGGGGCCTGTGAGATGGAAGTTGTGGATGCTCGACTTGTCGTTGATCTTGAAGACGTAGCTTCCGGCCTTCAGCGTCTTCACCGACTTCCCGTTCTGCGTCAGCGTGATGGTGAAGCCTGGGCCGACCGTGCCGTTCAGCGTGGGTGCCGTGGCAAGCGCCGCCGGCGCAGCAATGGCCGCGCAGAGCACGGCGAGCAGCAGAATCCTCAATGGTTCTCCTCGGTTTGGTTGACGTTGACCCTGCCAGGGCACAGGGTACGCTCGCGGAGGTGGATCTCGCGTCGATTGTCTCGCCCGACTCGCTTACTCGAGCCACAAGGCCGCTTCCTCTCGGACCTGATGGGACGCGGGGTCGTCGGCCGGGCCGACGCCGTCGTGCTGCCGTCGACGGTCGACGAGGTCGCGGCCGTGATGCGCTGGTGTTACGAGAACGACGTCCCGCTGACCGCGCGCGGCGGCGGCACCGGCCTCGCGGGCGGCGCGATTCCGGTTGAGGGCGGCGTGGTGATCGCGTTCGAGCGCTTGAACCGTGTCCGGCAGTTCGACCCCCTGCTCTGGCGGATCCACGTCGAGGCGGGCGTCACGACCGGCGACATCCAGCGGCTCGCACGCGAGAACGGCCTCCGCTTTCCCCCGGACCCCGGAGCGGCGGAGATCTCGCAGATCGGCGGCAACATCGCGTGCAACGCCGGCGGCCCGCATGCCTTCAAGTACGGCGTCACCGGGCACTGGGTGACGGGAATCGAGGCGGTCGTCCCACCCGGCGAGATCGTCTCGTTCGGCGGGCCGCTGCGCAAGGACGTCGCCGCCTACGATCTGAAGAGCCTTCTCGTCGGCTCGGAGGGCACGCTCGGCCTTGTCACGGCCGCCTGGCTGCGCCTGGTTCCGGCACCCGAGGTCGAGCTTCCGGTGGTCGGGCTCTATCGCGACGCCGACAGCGGGATCGGAGCGATCGAGCGCGTGCTGGCGTCGGGCGTGGTGCCTGCGGCGATCGAGTACATGGACGGCGTGACGCTTCGCGTGTCGGGTGACACCTACCCGTTCGGCGTCCCCGACGGAGCCGCGTTCATGGTGATCACCGAGGCCGACGGCGCCGCCGCGGAGGCGCGGCGCGTCGCGGCCGAGCTGCGGGAGGCGCTCGCCGAGGACGCGGTCGCGGTACACGCGCCCGAGTCGGCCGACGAGGTGGCGGCGCTCTGGCGCTGGCGTGGAGGCGTTGCCTTCGCGATCCTCGCGCAACGCGGCGGGGCATTCAGCGAGGACATCGCCGTGCCTCTCGACCGTCTCCGCGACGTCGCCCGCGAGACGGAGCGCATCGGCGCCCGCCACGACGTGCCGGCGCTCTCGTTCGGACACGCCGGTGACGGCAACATCCACTCGACCTTTCTCTTCTCGCCGGACGAGCCCGGCGAGGAGCAGCGGGCGGACGACGCCTGCCATGACCTCTTCGACCTCGCGGTGGAGCTCGGCGGGACGGTCACGGGCGAGCACGGCATCGGCTGGCTCAAGCGTGGCCAGCTCGAACGACAGCTCGGCCCGGTCGGCTACGACCTGCACACGCGGCTGAAGCAGGTCTTCGACCCGAAGGGCCTGCTCAACCCCGGCAAGAAGCTCTGACGCAGGTTTGTGGTCTGACGAGCGTCTGACCGCGGTCAGACCACAAGGGTCTGGCGCGACCGTCGACCGGGGGACCGTGGAACGGCCGATCCGGACAGGAGTGCGCGGTCAGTCCGAACGCCCGACGTGCAGGGGATTCGCCGGGGCTGTCACCGTTCGGTCACGCTCTCGTCACGGTCTCGTGTGTCAGACGAGCGTCTGACCGCGGTCAGACGACGACGTAGACTCGCGCCGTGACGCCGACGGAGCAGGAGTCGCTCCGCCGTCGCGCGCGCAGCGGGCTCGCGGCGGCGGCGGATCGCGCTCCGGCCAGGGCGCACTTCCGGGCGATGGGAATCGACCCCGCTCGGCTCGGTGGCCCGATCGTGGGCATCGCCTCGACGTGGACGCAGACCATGCCGTGCAACCTGAACCAGCGTGAGCTCGCCGCGCACGTCGCCGACGGCGTCTCGCAGTCCGGCGGCCTCGCGCTCGAGTTCAACACGATTGCGGTCTCGGACAACCAGTCGCAGGGAACGCCTGGCATGCGTGCGTCGCTGATCTCGCGCGAGGTGATCGCCGACTCGATCGAGCTGATGGCGCATGCGCACGACTTCGACGCGCTCGTCTGCCTCGTCGGCTGCGACAAGACCACCCCGGCGGCGCTGATGGCGCTCGCACGACTCGACAAGCCGGCCGTCGTGCTCTACGGAGGCCCGATGCGCGCGGGCCGCGTCGCAGACCGCCAAGTCACGATCCAGGACGTCTGGGAGGCCGTCGGCGCGGAGGAGCGCGGACTGATGGCTCGTGACGAGCTCGACGAGCTCGAGCGCCACGCGTGCCCGGGCGCCGGCGCGTGCGCCGGGAACTTCACCGCCACGACGATGGCGGTCGCCCTCGACCTGCTGGGACTCTCCTGCACCGGCGACGGGCTGATCCCCGCCGCCGACACCGAGCGCAAGGCGGCCGCCGCGCGTCACGCGGGCGGGCTCGCGACCCGCCTTGCGCGCGAGGGCACGACAGCCGGACGTTTTCTCGACGGCCGCGCACTGCGAAACGCGATGGCCGGCGTGGTCGCGACCGGAGGCTCGACGAACGCCGTGCTGCACCTGCTCGCGATCGCCCGCGAGGCGGGGGTCGAGCTGACACTCGACGAGCTGGCGGCGATCGCCGGCCGGACACCCGTGCTCGCCAGCCTCGTGCCCGCCGGGCGCCACAGCGCCGAGGAGCTCGAACGAGCGGGCGGCACGGCGACGCTCGTTCGCGAGCTGATCCGGGGCGGGCACGTGGACGGCGCCGCGCCCACGGTGTCGGGCGTGACGCTTGCAGATGCGGCACAAGACGCCCAGCCGCCGGACGGCGACGTGCTCTTCCCAATCGAACGCCCCGTCAAGAAGACAGGCGCGCTGCACGTGCTGCGCGGCAACCTCGCGCCGCACGGGAGCCTCGTGAAGCTCACCGGGGAGCGCCGTTCCCACCGCGGGCCGGCGCGCGTGTACGACAGCGAAGAGGCCTGCGCCTCGGCCGTGCGCGCGGGCGACGTCGACTCCGGGGACGTGCTCGTCGTGCGCTACGAGGGCCCTGCAGGCGGACCGGGTATGCGAGAGATGCTCAGCGTGACGTCCTCCGTCGTCGGGGCCGGGCTCGGCGAGTCCGTCGCGCTCGTGACCGACGGGCGCTTCTCTGGCGCGACACGCGGGCTGATGGTCGGGCACGTCTCTCCCGAGGCGGCGCGGGGCGGCCCACTCGCAGTCGTCGCCGACGGCGATCCGATCTCGATCGACGTCGACGCGAATCGCCTCGAGCTCGAGGTAACGGAGGACGAGCTCGCACGCAGGCTCGCCGCGTGGACGCTGCCGCCGCTGCCGTATGACCGGGGCGTCTTCGCCCGCTACCGAGCGCTCGTCGGATCCGCGTCCGAAGGCGCGGTGCTCCGCTCCGGCCTCTCGTGAGACCATCCGGAGCATGAGATTCGACGGCAAGCGCGCGCTGGTTCTCGCGTCCGACGAGGCGGCCTTCGTCACCGGGACGGCACTCGTCATCGACGGCGGACTGACTGCCGCCTGACATCCCGTGCAAGCGCTCGTCACCCGCCCAGGCGTCCCCGACTCCGCGCACGTCGCCGACATTCCGACAGTCACTGCTAGGCCCGGAGAGGTGCTCCTGCGTGTGCTCGAGGTCGGCGTCTGCGGAACCGACCGCGAGATCGTCCACGGGTTGTTCGGCGTTCCGCCCGAGGGCGAAGGCTCGCTCGTGCTCGGCCACGAGCTGCTGGCGGTCGTCGAGAACGACGGTTGCGGATTCACGCGCGGCGACCTCGTCACCGCGACCGTCCGCCGTCCCTGCAGCCACTGCGTCGCCTGCGCCGAAGGAGCGCCCGACTCGTGTCTGACGGGCGACTACAGCGAGCGCGGCATCACGCGGCTCGACGGCTTCGCTTGCGAGCTCGTGGCCGAGGACGCGGAGCAGCTCGTCGCGATCCCACGCTCGCTCGGGCGGTCGGGCGTGCTCGCCGAGCCGACGTCGATCTGCGCGCGCGCGTTGCGCCACGTCCGCACGATCGGCGACCGACAGCCCTGGCGGCTGCAACGCGCCCTCGTGCTCGGGGCAGGATCGGTGGGCACGCTGTCGACGCTCCTCCTGCGCCTGGCGGACGTCGAGGTCTGGGTCGCCTCGCTCGAGCCGGCAGGCGATCCCCGCGCCGAGTTGATCGAGAGCTGTGGCGCACGCTACGTCTCCGTCGCGACGACCGAACTCGCCACGCTGCGCGAAGACACCGGAGGCTTCGACCTCGTGATCGAGGCGGCCGGGAACGCGCAGCTCCAGGCGGACAGCCTCGCCCTCGTCCGCCGCAGCGGCGTCGTCTGCCTGCTCGGAATCGACGGTCGCGAGCAGCACGTAAGCATCGACGGTCGCGTGCTCGGCGTCGACATGGTCCTCGAGAACCGGGTCGTCTTCGGGAGCGTCAATGCGCACCGGACGGACTGGCTCGACGGCGTTTCGGCCCTCGACCAGGCCCGCGAGCGCTGGCCGGGCGCGCTCGATGCGCTGATCGCGCGGCGAGTCGCGCTGGACCGCTTCGACGATGCGCTCGCCGGCCGGGGCGGCAAGGCGACGCTCGTGCTCGACGATCGTCAGCTGCGGTAGGTCACGGTCTCACGCGCGCCCGCCTCGCCGGAGCGCACGATCGCATCCGCAACTTCGGCGGCGCGATAACCGTCCTCGAACGTCGCACCGTGCGGCGCGACGTCCTCGCCGGTCGCAATCGCCTCGAGCAGATGGTGCAGCTCGTGCACGAAGGTGTCGCCCCAGCCGATGATGTGCCCGGGCGGCCACCAGTGCTGCCAGAACGGGTGATCTGCCTCCGAGACGAGCACCGTCTTGAACCCTCGAGCCCGGTCGCCGTCGGCGCGAAAGACCTGCAGCTCGTTCAGCCGCTCCATGTCGAACGCGAGCGATCCCTTCGATCCGTTGATCTCCCACTGGAACGCGTTGCGCCGCCCGAGGGCGAGCCGCGTGGCCTCGATCGTCCCCACGGAGCCGTTCTCGAACTCGACGGCCGCCTCGAGTGAGTCGTCGACCTTCCGGCCGGGCAGGAAGGTCTTGAGGAAGCCGCTCACGGAGGCGATCTCGCCGTTCAGGTACCGCGCGAGGTCGATCACGTGCGTGCCGAGGTCGCCGAGCGCGCCGGAGCCGGCCTCGTCGGGATGGAACCGCCACGTGTCGAGGCCGGCGTCGTCGGCCCAGTCCTGCAGGTAGCGGCCGCGGAAATGGCGCACCTCGCCGAGCTCGCCGGCATCGATCAGCTCGCGTGCGAGCCGGACGGCCGGAACGAACCGGTAGTTGAACGCGCAGAGGTGCTTGACGCCGGTGGCGGCCACGCGTTGCCAGATCTCGTAGCTCTCGGCCGCGTCCCGCCCGAGCGGCTTCTCGCACACGACGTGCTTGCCGGCCTCGGCCGCCGCGATCGTCGGTTCGGCGTGCAGGGAGTTCGGGCCGACGTTGTCGAACAGGCCGATCCGCTCGTCGGCGACGAGCTCGCGCCAGTCGGTGGTCGCGTAGTCGTAGCCGTACCGCCGCCCAGCCTCCGCGACCGCCTGCTCGTTGCGACCGGCGATCCCGATGAGCCGCGGTGAGAGCGGGGGCGGCCACGTGATGTACGCGATCTTCTTGAACGCGTTCGAATGGGCCTTGCCCATGAACGCGTAGCCCAGCACGCCGACGCCGATCTCCGCCTCAGCCATTTCGCGATAGTACGTACATGAGCAAAGCAGTCACGTGGGGAATCGTCTCGACCGCCGACATCAACCGAAAGCTGATCCCGGGCGCGCAGGCCTCGCCGAAGGTCGACCTGGTCGCCGTCGCGAGCCGCGACGGGGCGCGCGCCGCGGCGTACGCGAAAGAGTGGAAGATCGAGCGCGCGTACGGCAGCTACGAGGCGCTGCTCGCCGACCCCGAGATCGAAGCGGTGTACATCTCGCTGCCGAACACGCTCCACTGCGAGTGGTCGATCCGTGCGCTCGAGGCCGGCAAGCACGTGCTGTGCGAGAAGCCGGTGACCCGTCACGTCGCCGAAGCCGAGGCAGCCTTCGACGCGGCCGAGCGGACCGGTCGGCTGCTGAGCGAGGCGTTCATGTACCGGCACAACCCACAGACGCTGCGCCTGAAGGAGCTCGTCGACGAGGGCGCGATCGGCGAGCTCCGGCTCGTGCGCTCGGCGTTCAGCTACTCGCTCTACGACGAGGAGAACATCCGCCTGCGGCCGGAGCTCGAGGGCGGAGCGCTGATGGACGTCGGCTGCTACTGCGTCAGCGGGTCGCGGCTGCTGGCGGGCGAGCCCGAGACGGTCTACGCGCAGGCGCGGTTCGGCCCGACCGGGACCGACTGGGTGCTGACCGGCAGCCTGCGGTTCCCGGGCGACGTGCTGGCGATCTTCGACTGCGGCACGGCCCTGGTCGACCGGGACGAGCTGGAGGCGATCGGCAGCGAGGGCTCGCTCTTCGTCGACGACCCATGGCACTGCGAGGAGCCGGGGATCGAGCTCCGGCGCGAGGACGGCGTCGAGCGGATCGAGCTCGACTTCGTCGACCCGTACCGGCTGGAGCTCGAGAATCTGAGCGACGCGATCCGCGGCGAGGCCGACCTGCTGCTCGGCCGCGACGACGCGGTCGCTCAGGCCCGCGCGCTCGAAGCGTTGCATGCGTCGGCGAGCACCGGACAGCCGGTGAGCCTGTGACCGCGGCAGAGGCCCGCGAACGCGCCGCAGCCGAGCTCGAGCGGGCCGGGATCGTCCTGACCGCGGCGGAGCGGGCGGAGATCGAGGTGACCGACTTCGGGCTCGGCCGGCTCGAGGAGGAAGGCCTGCAGATCGTCGTCTACGTCAACACGGAGCGTGTCTGCGCGAAGGAGCTCGTCCTCTTCCCCCGGCAGGCCTGCCCCGAGCACCGCCATCCGCCGGTCGGCGACGATCCCGGCAAGGAGGAGACGTTCCGCTGCCGGCGCGGCGTCGTCCACGTCCGCGTCGGCGACGCACCCGAGCTCACCCTGCACCCGGGCGAGCAGTGCATCGTCCCGCCGAACACGCTGCACTCCTTCCGCGCCGGGCCTGACGGCGCGGTGGTGTCGGAGTTCTCGACGCGAAGCCGCGACGAGCTCGACGTCTTCACCGATCCGCTGATCGTTCGATAGCGAGCAGCGCCAGGCGCTCGTCCTCTTCACCCGGGAGGCCGCTGACGCCCACCGCTCCCACGCGGCGCTCGTCCTCGAACACGGCGACGCCGCCGAGGAAGAACGTGAAGAAGGGGTCGAAGCTCGCGCGCTCGACGGCGTCGTCCCGCACCTTCTCGGCGAGCTCTCGCGTCGACCGGGCATCGCTGCGCGCGGCGGTGTACGCCTTGCGCCGGGCGTTCAGGCGGGTGTCCGGCGCCGCGCCGTCCATCGTCGCGGCGGCGACGAGCTCGCCATGTGCGTCCGCGACGAAGACCGAGACGGGCCCGGCCGCCTCGCCGACGATCTGATCGACGATCGCCCGGGCACGTTCGAGACGCATTGAGAGATCGTAAAGAATGCGGTTACCCGGCTACCCTGGTGGCCTGATGGGAGCACAGGCGGTACCGGCTCCGGCGGGGCCGCCGACGCTGACGATTGGCGGTCGCACCTATCCGGTGCTGCTGCCGAAGATCCGCGATCCGCGGCTCCACCTCGCGGCGACGATCATCTCGCTGCAGGTGATCGGACAGGTGGGCTTCCACTTCCGCGTTTCGATCGCCCAGATCCTGGTCGCAATCCTGACCTGCGCGGCGCTGGAGATCGGGATCGCGATGTGGCGGCAGCACGTGCTCCTTTGGCCCGCGAGCGCGATGCTGACGGGGAACGGCGTGGCCTTCGTGCTGCGTGTTCCCGGCACGCTCCACGGCGACTGGTGGTCGATGCGGGGCTGGTGGATCTTCGCCGGCACCGCCGCCTTCGCGTTGCTCTCGAAGCACGTCATCACGTTCCGGGGCAACCACATCTTCAACCCCTCGAACATCGGGCTCGTCGTCTGCTTCCTGCTGCTTCCGGTAACGAAGGCGGAACCGCTGGACTTCTGGTGGGGCCCGATGTCGGCCTGGCTCCTGGTCGCGCTGATCGTGATCCTCGCCGGCGGCTTCACGATCCTCTCGCGTCTCTCCCTCCTCCGCGTCGCCCTCTCGTTCTGGGCGACCTTCGCCGTCGGGATCGCGATCCTCGCCCTCGCCGGCCACCAGATGACGGCGCGCTGGCACCTCGGCCCGATCGGCGGCTTCTCGTTCTGGTGGCTCCTCGTCACCTCGCCCGAGATCCTCGTCTTCCTCTTCTTCATGATCACCGACCCGAAAACGGCCCCGCGGGGCGGATCGGCCCGCGTGATCTACGCCGTCTCGATCGGGATCGTCTCGACGATGCTGATCGCGCCGATGCGGACCGAGTACTGGTCGAAGGTCGCGCTGCTTTCTTCGCTGGCGATCATCTGCATCGGCCAGGTGGTGCTGGCCGCGCTCCCGCGCCCGCTGCCCCGCCTCTCCCGCCGCACGCTCGTCCTGGCCGGCGCGGGCGGGCTCGCCGCCTACGCGGCCGTGCTCGTCGTCGCGAGCCCGTCGCCGGTCGCGACAGCTGCGCTCGCGTCGAGCGGCGCCCCGCTGCCGCAGATCACGATCCTGCACTCGGCCGGCGTGTCGACTCAGCTCGACACGCCGACGGCCGACGCGATCGCCCGCGACCTCGCCACCGATCTCGACCTGCAGGCCCGTGCACTGCGGCAGCACGACGCCGCCCTGGCCTCGCAGGCGGCCGAGAGCACGATGCTGACCGACCTCCGACAGCAGATCTCGGACGCCGCCACCCGGCCGGTCACGGTACCGACCTACCGGATCGACCACCTGAGCCTCCAGCTCAAGCCCGGGCAGGACCAAGGGCCGCCGACGGTGGTCGCGCACGCGTCCGGCACCCTGCAGAGCACGGTCGTGCGCGGGATTCCCGCGACGACCGTCCGCGAGGACGCCCTCGTGCGCTTCACGCACACCTTCCAGCTGCAGCAGAGCGGCAATAGGTTCCTGATCGTCTCGGCCGCAGGCGCAAGCGCGCCGCTGACCACGCCGGAGACGACGATTCCGGCGAGCGCGCTCGAGGCGAGCTCGGGCGGCCTGCGGCTCCGCAACGTCGCTTCTCAGGTCGGGCTCGACTTCCGCCAGGGCTCGTTCCGCTTCGGGATGTCGAACGACTACCAGGCGATGATGGGCGGCGGGGTCTGCTGGCTCGACTACAACAACGACGGCTGGGAGGACCTGTTCGTCGTCAACTCGTACTCGGACGCGGACACCGACCGCTGGCAGTCGCACGGCGGCCTGCCGACGACCGAGCTCTTCGAGAACGACCACGGGACGTTCCGCAACGTCAGCAAGGCCGCGCATGCCGACCTTCCCGTGCAGGGCGACGGCTGCGTCGCGGCCGACCTCAACGGGGACGGCCGGCCCGACCTGATCGTCACGACGACGACCGGCGTCGACCTGCTCTGGAACAACGGCAACGGCACCTTCACCGAGGGCGCCGCAGGCCGCCGGGATGGCCGCGCACGGCTGGTACACAGGCGTCGCGGTCGCCGACGTGAACGGCGACGGCCGCCCGGACGTCTTCGTCGCCGGCTACACCGATCCGAACACGCCCGTCCCGAACTCGATCGCGGGCTTTCCCTCCAACTACGCGGGCGTCCGCGACCTGCTCTACCTCAACGAGGGGAACGGCGCGAACGGCCACGCGCGCTTCCGCGAGGTGGGCGTCCAGGCCGGGCTCGAGTCGGCCGACCCGCGCCACGGCCTCGGCGCCCAGTTCCTCGACGTCAACGGCGACGGCAGGCCAGACCTCTACGTCGCGAACGACGAGGACCCGAATCAGCTCTACGTCAACGTCCCGTGGCCGGGAGGCGCCGAGGCCGACCCGGAGGGCCTCGGCTTCCGCTTCGAGGAGCGCGCCACCGCCGCCGGCGTCGCCGACCCCTTCGCCGGCATGGGCATCGCCACGGCCGACACGAACGGGCGCATGAGCCTGTTCGTCACCAATTCGCGGCACGAGCCGTCGGCGGCCTACCGCCAGCTCTTGGGCGCCGCGCCCGCGTTCGCGAACGCCCGACCCTCGTTCGACCAGGCGCTCGGCAGCGACTTCGCCGGCTGGGGCGCGTCGTGGGTCGACCTCGCGAACTCGGGACGGCCCGACCTCGTGCTGACCGCCGGCGCGATCCCGGTCACGAACCTCGCCGCGGACGCCGAGCCGGTGCGGGTGCTGACCCGCGCGGCGAACGACGGGACGCTCGAGCGGTACGGCAACGCCCGCGGCATCCTCGGCCCGAAGGGACTGCGCCTGGACGGGCGCGGCCTCGCGGCGGCCGACGTCGACAACGACGGCCGGATGGAGATCGCCATCAACACGATCGGCGGGAAGCTCGTCCTCCTGCAGCCGACCGTGCAGAGCGGCCAATGGCTCGACGTGAGCCTTACCAAGTTCACGCCGGGCGCCGTGGTCACCGCCGTCCTGCCGGACGGGCGCCGCCTCCAGCAGACGGTCCAGGCGGGGAGCAGCTACCTCTCGTCTGCGGATCCGCGCGTCCACTTCGGGCTCGGCGCGGCAACCACCGTCCGCGAGCTCATCGTCCGCTATCCGTGGGGCGCCGAGACGAGCCTCGACGACGTCGCGGCCGACCAGATCGTGCCGATCGACCCGCCCTCCCGCACGACGCTCGCGAGCTCGAAGCCGGCCCGCGCACGCCTCACCTCGTGCACGCCCGCGAGTGTCGGCGGCGCCTCGATCGCCACCGCCTGGGACCGGGCGGCGGTCTCCGCCCTGCGGGCGGGGAACGCCTCGCAGCCCGTCCAGGCCCGCGACCTCTTCGACCTCTCCGCGGCGATGTGGGACGCGTGGGCCGCCTACGACCCGAAGGCGACGGGGTACTTCGTGACGGAGAAAGCGCACGCCGCGGACGTCGAGCACGCACGGCAGGCTGCGATCAGCTACGCGGCCTACCGGCTCCTCGTGTGGCAGGCCTCGTTCGACTCGAACCTCGGCCGCACGTTCCCGCTGCTGACGAAGCGGCTGCGCTCGCTCTGCTACTCGCCCGACTTGACCGCCACCGCGGGCGCCTCGCCGGCGGCGCTCGGGAACCGCATCGCGGCGGCCGCGATCGCCGCCGGGCGAAACGACGGCTCGCTCGAGTCACAGCACTACGTCGACTCGAGCTACGTGCCCGAGAACGCCCCCCTCGTCCTCGCCCAGCCGGGCTCGACCGTGCACGACGCGACCTTCTGGCAGCCGCTCGCCCTTGGCCAAAAGGCCGAGCAGGGGCTGTCGCCCGTGCCTGACCACGTGCAGACCTTCGTGGGCGCGCAGTGGGGTCACGTCCGCGGCTTCGCCGTGCCGCCGTCGAAACGCGGCCTGCCGATAAACCCAGGGCCGCCCAAGCTCGGCGACCCGTCGGCCTCGACGTACAAGCAGGCCGCCGTCGCCGTGATTCGCGCGACCGCGCACCGGGCGCGGCCGGTCGCTGACATCACCACGCCGGTGGCCTGGAACGCGCTAGCCGAATCGCTCCCAGCCGGCACCTCGAGCCCGGTACAGCGCATGCAGCACGACGTCCGCCTTTACCTCACGCTCAACGGTGCGCTGGGCGACGCGGCGATCGCATCCTTCGGCGCCAAGCGCACCTATTCGGCGCCGCGGCCGATCTCGATGATCCGCTACCTCGCCTTCCAGGGGCAGTCGACGGAACGCAGCCTTCCCTCCTACTCGAGCGACGGCCTGCCGCTGGTGCCCGGCCTGATCGAGCTGGTCACGACGGCGTCGAGCGCGCCCGGCCTGCGCCACGCGGCGCTCCGCGCCGACGTCGGCCAGGTGGCGGTGCTTTCGGGCGGCCGGTGGGTGCTCGGCGCCGCCTGGACACCCCCCGCCGACACCCCGGCGTCCCCGGGCTACGTCGCCGAGTCGGGCACGTTCGCCGCCGCGGCAAGCAAGGTGCTGGCTACGCTCACGGGCCGCTCGTTCGCCACGCAGGCAGCCCAGGCCGGCCGGTCGAGCGTCGAGAACGGGATCGACGTCCCCGGCGACGTCACCGCGGGGGAGAAGCTCGGCGCCGAGGTCGGAGCGCTTGCGCTCGCGAAGGCGCAACGCGACGTCGACGGGAGATAGGAAGCTAGCGGCCGGACCGGGTCTGCAGACGCCGCACGACGGTGTCGAGCGTGACGGCCAGCAGGAGGATGACGCCGGTGACGACGTAGATCGTGCCCGGGTTGTAGTTGGCGGTGTTGAGCCCATTCGAGACGGTCGCGATGACCGCACCGCCGATGAACGCGTTCCGGACCTCGCCGCGGCCGCCGAACAGGCTCGTGCCGCCGATCACCGCCGCCGAGATCGCATCGAGGAGGAGCGTGCCGCCGCCGAAGTTGGTGTCGACCGAGTTGACGTTGGCCGCCAGGATGATCCCGCCGATCGCGGCCATCGAGCTCGAGATGATGAACACGAGGATCCGGATCCGTGGCACGCTGATGCCCGCTCGCCGCGCGGCCTCGGCGCTCCCGCCGACGGCGTACACGTGCCGTCCGAACAGCGTCCGCTTCGCGAGGAACGTCAACACGACGAGGAAGAAGACGATGATCACCGCGGCGAGCGGCAGGCCGAGGGGCGTGCCTTGCACCGAGGCGTGATTGCAGACCGCGACGGTCCCGAGGCTCGCGACCGCGACACCGACGACTTTGAGCCCGACGAGCCACGGGTCCCGGACCGCGAGGCCGGCGCGCCGTTTTCCGATCAGGCCGCCGATAATGACAGCGGCGTAGACGACCGTGATCCCGATCGCGATCGCCCACCCGGCGGCGCGGGAGAAGTAGTAGCTACCCGTGTAGTTGATCCAACGGTCCTGGATGGTGATGGAGCCCGGCCCCGCCAGCTTGTAGACGATCACTCCCTGCCAGATCAGGAAGCCCGCGAGCGTGACGACGAACGAGGGGACGCCGACCTTGGCGATGATCGCGCCCTGGCCGAAGCCGATCGCAGCGCAGAGCAGGATCGCCAGGGGAATCGCGATCAGCCCGCTCAGGGCCCATCCCGTCGGCAGCTGGATTTCGGCGACCGCGAGCGCCCCGATCCCGGCGACGTAGCTGATCGAAAGGTCGATCTCGCCGAGCAGGAGCACGAAGACGACGCCGTAGGCGAGCATCGTCGTGCCCGCCATCTGAATGATGACGTTGCCGAAGTTCTCGGCAGTGAAGAAGTTCGTCGCCCGATAGCTGAAGAAGACGACGATCAGGATCAGGGCCAGCATGATCGGCAGGACGCCGAGGTTCCCGCCCTTGATGTTGTCGATCGCGCGTTGGAGGAGACTGGCCTCCGTGGCGGTATCCGCCGGCGGCGGGACGGAGTCCTGGCCGACGACCTCGACGTCCGTCGTCATTGCGTCGAGCTCGCGGTAGTGGGAATGCCGGCGACCTTCGTCGGCACGCCGGCGGTGATCGCTTCGACGACCGCCTGCTGGGTCGTCTCGGTGCGCTCATAGACGCCGACGTTCCGGCCGAGGCGCAGGACGGTGATTCGATTCGCCGTCTCGAAGATGTCGTGCAGGTTGTGCGAGATGATCACGACCGCGAGGCCCTGTTCCGCGAGCCGCCGAACGAGCGCGAGCACCTGCTCCGTCTGGGCGACACCGAGCGCCGCGGTCGGCTCGTCGAGGATCACGAGCTTCGAGTTCCACATCACGGCCCGGGCGACGGCGACGGACTGCCGCTGGCCGCCGGAGAGGGTCGCTACCGGCTGTCGAACCGACCGAATCGTGGTCACCGCGAGCGACTTCAGCGTCTCAGCGGTCCGCTGCTCCATGATCGGCTCCTTGAGCCGCAAGAACCGGTCGTGCGCCTCCCGGCCGAGATACATGTTCTGGACGACGTCGAGGTTGTCGCAGAGCGCGAGATCCTGGTACACGACCTCGATCCCGAGCCGGGCCGCGTCCCTCGGCCCGTGGACGTGCACCTCCGTGCCGTCGAACAGGATCTCGCCGCTGTCGGGCGAGTGCGTACCGGCGATGCACTTGATCAGCGTCGACTTACCGGCACCGTTGTCGCCGACGAGCGCCATCACCTCGCCGTTGCGTACCTCGAAGTCGACGTCGGTCAGCGCCTGCACCGAGCCGAACGCCTTCGTGATGTTGCGGAGTTGGAGGAGGGGCGTGTCGGTCACTGGCGCCAGCGGGACTTTAAACGAGAGGAGGCGCCCGCGTTGGGCGCCTCCTCTCGGACCTAACTCGTCTTTCTTACTTGCAGTACTGCGCGTACTGACCGTTGCAGACGTCGCTCTTCTTGAGCCAACCCTGCGTGAAGAGCTGCTTGTAGTTCGCCTTCGTGATCCACTGGACGGGAAGCGTGAGCGTGGGCTCGTGCTTCGTACCGTTCAGCCGGAAGCCGTTCGTCTTGGGCTTCTTGCCGTGGACGAGCGCGATCGCGGCGGCCGCGGCTGCGTTCGTCTCATTCGGCACGTACTTGTAGACCGTTCCCGACTGCCAACCCGCCAGGATGTACTGGACGCCCTGGGCGGTCGTGTCCTGGCCGCTCAGCGGGATCGGCTTGAGGTGCTTCGCCTTGAGGTCGGCGACGACCGCGCCGGCGATGTTGTCATTGGCAGCGATCGCTGCGTCGATCTTGTTGCCCGACTTGACCAGCATCTGGGCGAAGATCGGCCCAGCGTTCGTCGCGAGCCAGCCCGGGACGAACTGCTGCGGGCCCTTCGCGAGCGTGCCCTTGGCGAACAACGGGTTCAGGACGGCGTCGTTGCCGCTCTTGAACCAGAACGCATTCTGGTCGGTCTGGCCACCCCAGAGCTCGGCCACGACCGGCTTCTTGCCGTAGATCCCCTTCGACTTCATCGCGGCGATGATCCCGTTCGCCTGCGTCTCACCGACGGATTTGCCGTCGAACGTGACGTAGTCGGACGCCGTCCCTCCGATGACCTGGCGGTCGTAGTCGATCGCGAAGCCGCCCTTCGAGGTGAAGAGCTTCTCGATCGCCGAGGCCGAGCCATTGTCGAGTGCGGTCTCGATGACGACCTTCGCACCGGCTGCCAGGCACGCCTCGGCCTGCGCCTTCTGCTTCTGCGGGTCGTTCAAGGCGTTGGTGATCGAAGCCGTGACGCCTGCGGCCTTGAAGGCCTTCGCGAAATCAGGCGCATCGAAGTCGACCCAGCGGACGGACGACTTCGTGTCCGGCAGCAGGACGCACACCTGCACGCTCGCCTTGTGGCTCTTGGTGCCGGCGAGGGCAGTCGTAGCGATCACCGCGGAAACGCCGACCGCGGCGATGAGCAGCAGGACCAGAGGCCTGCTAAATGCTTTCTTCAAGATGGTCTCCTCTTTGTCGCTGACGGAGGGGGGTCAGGGTCGAAGCAAGTTCGCGGATAATGATGCCACAGTCAAGTCCAAGTCCCGCGAATTCCTCCAGGCGGTTAGGCTCGGCCGATGAAGACGAGCCTCGGTATCTGGGCCTTTGGGTCGATGGCCACCCGGTTCAACCCGGGCGGGTACAAACCGCAGTTGGCGGGTGTCTCGACGGCGAGGAAGGTGCATACGGCCGTCGACGGCCTCGGCGATCTGATCGACGACTACGAATTCCACTATCCGCAGGAGCTCTCGACCGACAACCTCGATGAGGTCAGGGAGGCGCTGGACGGCCACGGGATCTACTGCGTCGCGAGCGGCCTTCACCTGGATCCGCGGTTCGCCAAGGGCGGTATGTCGTCGCCCGACGACGCGACCCGCGACGAGGCGCTGCGACTGACCCGGGAGGCGATCGACCTGGCCGCCGACGTCGAGGCGCACATGATCATCTGGCCCGGGATCGAGGGCTACAACTACCCCTTCCAGACGCCGTACAAGGAGTCCTGGGCGCGCTTCATCGACGGCATCGGCCAGGCAGCGGAGCACGCCCGCGAGCGTGGCGTCACCGTCTTCCTCGAGCACAAGAACTCCGAGCCGGCGATGAAGATCCTGATGCGCAACATCGGGATGACCCTGCACGTGATCCACTCACTCCGCGGCCGGGGCATCGACAACGTCCAGGTGAACATGGACTGGCAGCACCTGATCATGAACGGCGAGAATCTCGCCGAGTACGCGGCGCTGCTCGCCGCCGAGGGGCTCCTCGGCCACCAGCATGCGAACTCCGGGTGGGGCACCTTCGACGACGACAACATGGTCGGCGCCACGGCGTTCATGGAGACCCTCGAGCTCGCGGTCGAGCTCCGGCGCGTCGGGTATGGGGAGCACGGCGAACGGCTCGGCTTCGACCTCTACCCGTACACCGAGGACGCCGTCGGGGCCGTCTCGCGGTCGGTGCTGCAGTGGCGCTTCATCGACGGTGTCGCCTCGAAGATCGACGAGGCAGAGCTCCGGAAGGCGCAGCACGAGAAGAACGCCGTCCGCGCCTACGAGCTCGTCTACGCCGCGCTCGGCGCTTGAGCCATTCAGGCGGCGTAGGCTCGACGGAGCCGCGAAAGAGCGCAGGCGGCGGTTGGCCGCCGCCGGAGCGGAGTGCTGGGCGGCGTAGCTCGACGCGAGCCGCGAAAGAGCGCAGGCGGCGGCTTGGCCGCCGCAGGAGCGGACGTACTCATCGGCCTGGACGTCGGCACGTCCGGCGTGAAGGCCGTCGCGATCTCCGAGGACGGGCGCATGCTCGCGAGCGCCGAGGAGGCATACAGCCTGTCGACACCGCGTCCCGGTTGGGCCGAGCAGGACCCCGAGGACTGGTGGCGGGCGGCGCAAGCGTGCCTCTCGCGCCTGCCGGCCGGACCGATCGGCCTGTCCGGCCAGATGCACGGGCTCGTCGTCCTCGGGGCCGACGATCGCGTCCTACGGCCGGCGATCCTGTGGAACGACCAGCGGACAGCCACCGAGTGCGCCGAGATCGAGAATCGGATCGGCCTCGACCGGCTGATCGAGCTGACGGGCAACCGCGCGCTGCCGGGCTTCACGGCACCGAAGCTCCTCTGGCTCCGGAGGCACGAGCCAGAGATCTACCGACAGATCCGGCACGTGCTGCTGCCGAAGGACTACGTGCGCTTCAGGCTCACGGGCGAGCGTCTGATCGACGCCGCCGACGCCTCCGGCACGCTGCTCTTCGACGTGGCGCACCGCCGCTGGTCGACCGAGGTGCTGGACGCGCTCGAGCTCCCGGCCGAGTGGCTGCCCACCGGCCCACGAATCGACGGAGGTCGCGGGCGCCGGCGACCAGGCGGCCGCGGCGCTCGGAGTCGGGATCGTCGCCCCTGGTCCGGTGTCTGTCGTGCTCGGCACCTCGGGTGTGGTCTTCGCCGTACTCCCCGCGTACGCGGCCGAACCGCAGGCTCGCGTCCACGTCTTCTGCCACGCCGTCCCGGCAACCTGGCACGCAATGGGCGTGATGCTGAGCGCAGCGGGCTCGGCTGCCTGGGTCCGGCACGTGCTCGGTGCCGCCGATTTCGGCGGGCTCGACGACGAAGCGGAACGCTGGCAGCCAACGACGGAGGGGCTGCTGTTCGCCCCGTATCTGGCGGGCGAGCGGACGCCACACGCCGATCCCGACGCGCGCGGTGCGTTCACCGGTCTCTCGCTGCGCCATGACCGGGGCGCGCTCTGGCGCGCCACCCTCGAAGGCGTCGCGTACGGCCTGCGCGACTCGCTGGAGCTACTGCGCTCGCTGGGCGTGCAGGCCGAGCTCGGGCGCGTCTCGGGCGGCGGCGCGCGCAGTTCGCTCTGGCTGCAGATCGTCTCGGCCGTGCTCGGGCTGCCGCTCGAGCTGACCGAGTCGGAGGAGGGATCTGCCTACGGCGCGGCCCTGCTCGCCGGCGTGAGGTCCGGCGTGTTCGCCGACGCTGCCGACGCGGTCGGACGCTGCGTGCGGGTGAGCAGGCGCGTCGAGCCCGACGCCGCCTGGGCCGGCGCCTACGCACACGGCTACGAGCGGTATCGGAGGCTTTATCCGGCCCTCAGGCCACTGGAGGGCCAATGAGCCTCGTTAGCGCTTGCCGATCGCGGTCAGCACGTAGCCGCCCTCGAGCATCGCCGGCGCGCGCTGGCCGAGCCGTTCCCACGTCGGGACTTCCCAGCCGAACGAGTCGGCGAGGCGCACGATCATGTTGAAGAGCCCGCAGACGGTCGCCGCGTCCCGCAGCGCCTGGTCGGAGACACCGGCCGCACGAACGGCGTCGGCGTCGGCAGGGTCGAGCTCGTCGGGCCTGAGCGTCTGCTTCTCGAGGAAGACGAGTGTCGCGGCGAGCTCGGGCCGAAGCGGCGCGGTCCGCCAGTCGTCGACGACCGCCTGCCAGACTTCTTCACCGAGCGCATACGACGCAACTGCGCCGTGGGAACCCGTTCAGAATGGACACTGGTTGAGCAGCGACGTGAAGCCGGCGAACAGTTCGCGTTCGCCGGCGCTCCAGTCGGACGGCCCACGCATCACACGGTCGAGCTCCTCGGAAAACGGCGTGCCGAAGAGCTCGGGCCGGTAGAGCAGCGTCTTGACGACCCCGAGCGGCTCGTTCCCGGACCGCTCGCGGATCATCCCGAGGATCGCCGCCTCGTCCTGGGCATGCCCGTGATCCAGGACCTCGAGGCGGATCATCCGATCGCCTCGAATGCAGCATCGAGCCGGCGGAAGCCCTGGCGGATCGCGACGCCGACCGTCTGCTCGAAGATCTCGTCCTCGGAGCAGCCGGCCTTCTTCAGCGCCTCGACGTCGGCGTCAGTGATCGTGTACGCCCGCTCGCGCACCAATTCGAGGTAGGGCGCGAGCTCGGGACGGGCGGGCGGAAGCCCGTCGGCGTTCGCACGGAGCTGGTCGAGCGGCGCGGTCACGGGTGACAAATGTAGCGGCCTAGCCGTCCTGGCCGGCCGCGTCCGGCTCCGGCTCTTGCCGATGCGAGGGCTGGAAGGTCACGAGCAGGCGGTCGATCCGCTGCCCCTCCACGGACTCGACCCGGAAGCGGACTCCGTCGTGCGCCACCTCGTCGCCCGGAACCGCTGCTCGCCCCAGCCGGCCGAAGACGAAGCCGGCGACGGTGTGGTAGTCCTCCTCGGGCAGCTCGACTTTGAAGCGCTCGTTGAAATCGTCGATCGTGAAGGTTCCGTCGATGCGCACCGTGTCGGCGTCGACCCGCTCGACCGTCTCGTCCGGCAGGTCGAACTCGTCTTCGATCTCGCCGACGATCTCCTCGAGCAGGTCTTCGAGCGTGACGATGCCGTCGGTCGAGCCGTACTCGTCGATCACGATCGCGAGGTGCTGGTTCGTGCGTCGGAACTCGGTCAGAAGCGCAACGAGGTCCTTCGTCTCGGGAACCATGTACGCGGGGCGGACGATCTGCGCGAGATCGACCGCCGCGAGCCCGCGGTCGTAGATCGCCTCGACGAGGTCACGGATGTGGAGCACGCCGACGATGTCGTCGAGCGACTCCCGGTAGACCGGATACCTCGTGTACGGCGAGTCGAGCACGGCCTGCAGCGCCTCCTCGGGCGGCAGCGAGACGGCGATCGCGGCGACCTCGGGCCGCGGCACCATCACGTCGGCGACCTCCTTGTCGGCGAAGTCGAAGACCTTGTAGAGCATCTCCCGCTCGCCCTGCTCGATCTCGCCCTGCGCCGCGGAGCTCGAGAGCAGCATCCGCAGCTCCGCCTCGGAGTGGGCCTCGCTCTCCGCACCGGGCGGCTCGAGCGACAGGAGGCGCAGGATCAGCTCGGAGGAACGCTCGAGCAGCCAGATCAGCGGACGCAGGACGACGAAGAACGCACTCACCGGTCCGGACACCCAGAGCGCGGTTCGCTCGGGGTGGCCGAGCGCAATCCCCTTCGGGACCAGCTCGCCGATCACGACGTGCAGGTACGTGACGATCAGCAGAGCGAGCAGCACGGCGAGGAACGACGCCATCACCGCGTCGAAGCGACGAGCGAGCACCTGCTCGCCCAGGGCGCCGATGGCGAGCGAGGCGATCGTGACCCCGAGCTGCATCGCGGCGATGAAGCGCGGCGGATCGGACGTGATCGTGAGCACTCGGCGGGCTCGCCGGTTGCCCTGGTGCTCGAGCTCCATGATCCGGGTCCGACGCGACGTGACGAGCCCGTACTCGGCCGCGACGAAGAACGCGTTGACGGCGATCAGCCCGAACAGGGCCAGCAACTCGAGGGCGACGGTCACGAACTGCGCCCCGAGGGCGCGCGCGTACTGGGCGGCAGATCGTCGTCCACGCGAATCAGCGCAGCGAGTATAGCGACGTCCTCCGGCGACACGAACAGGTGTTCTATGCTTTCGGGATGCGGGTCGACTACCGCGAGGAGCCCTGCCGAAGCGCGCTGAACCGCGTACGCGGGATGCCGTTCCCCTGGTCGCTCAACCCCTACATGGGCTGCGTCCACCGCTGCACCTTCTGTTACGTCCGCGCGTTCGAACGGCGAGCCGAGCGCCCGTCGGACGACCGCTATGGCCGCTCGATCCGGGTGAAGATCAACGTGGCCGACGTTTTGCGCCGCGAGCTCGCTCGAGCATCGTGGGAGGCGAGCGACGTCGTGATCGGCGCCGCAACCGACCCCTACCAGCCGGCCGAGGGCCGATACCGGCTGACGCGTGCCTGCATCGAGGTGCTCGGGGCATTCGCCAACCCGTTCTCGATCATCACGCGCGGCCCGCTGATCGTGCGCGACGTCGACGTGCTCACCGAGGCCGCCGTCAAGGCTGCGGTCTCCGTCACCTTTTCCGTCCCGACGCTCGACGAGGACGTCTGGCGCACGACCGAGCCTGGAACGGCACCCCCGCGTCAACGGCTGCGGGCTTTGTCGGTGCTGGCCGAAGCCGGGATCCGGGCCTCCGTCGGCATGGCACCGATCCTGCCGGGGCTGTCGGACCGCCCCGACCAGCTGCGTCGTGTCGTCGAAGCGGCGCGCGCCGCCGGCGCATCGGGCATCTGGGCGAACCTGTTGCACCTGAAGCCCGGGACGCGCGAGCACTTCCTCGAGTGCCTCGCGCGCGATTGGCCGGAGCTGCTGCCCCGCTACGAGAGCTTGTACGACCACGGACGCGCATACGTCCCCGCCGGCGAGGCCGAGCCGGTGCGCGACCGCGTCAGGGCACTCGCCCGCTCGCACCGGATTCTGGACGGCCGCCCGGAGCCCCTCACGCCCCCGGCGCGGGACGAACAGCTTTCGCTGCTTTCCGCATAGGATGGGCCTCCGCATGCCCGACGAGATCACGACGCTGATCGTCGACGACCACGAGGTCGTCCGCGAAGGGCTCCGTTTGTCACTGTCGCGAGCGCCCCACATCCGTGTGATCGGCGAGGCATCCGACGGTGCGAGTGCCGTCGAGCTCGCCGAACGGCGTAAGCCCGACGTCGTGATCATGGACGTGCGGATGCCCGGCATGGACGGGCTCGAGGCGACGAAGCTCCTCACCGAGAAGGTCCCCGACGCGAAGGTGCTGATCTTCACCGCGTACTCGGAACGCTCCCTGCTCGGCCGCGGGCTCGAGTCGGGCGCGAAGGGATACATCCTCAAGGAAGCACCACACCAGACGCTCGTGCGCGCGATCGAAAAGATCGCGAACGGCGAGGGATACGTCGACCCGGCGCTGATGCCCGCGTTCCTCGCCGGCAAGGACTCGACCGACATGCTGACGACGCGCGAGCGCGAGATCTTGCAGCTGCTCGCAGACGGGCTCTCCAACGCCGACGTCGCTGCTCGCCTGTTCATCTCTGCTGAGACCGTGAAGAGCCACGTACGGCACATCCTCACGAAGCTCGAGGCCGACACGCGCACGCACGCCGTCGCGATCGCGCTGCGCGAAGCGATCATTGACTGACGCCGTCGGCGGCAGCGAGACGCTCGACCGGCTGATCACGGCCGAGCAGGACGAGCGGCGGCGAATCGCGCTGTTCTTGCACGACGGCCCGGTACAGAACCTCGCCGGCATCGCGTTGATGCTCGACGCGGTGCTCGACGCGATCCAGACGGGCCACCCCGAGGACGCCGCCCGCGTGCTGACGAGCGCGACGGAGCGGCAGCGCGCAACCATCCGCGAGCTGCGGGACCTGTCGTTCGCGCTCGAGCCCGTGGTGCTCCGCGATCAGGGGTTCGGCGCGGCGCTGCAGGCACTCGCCTCTCAGGTCGGCGAGGCGCAAGCGATCAGGATCGACGTCGACGTCGAGCAGGCCGATCGGCTCGGCGAGTCGGCGCAGATCGCGGTCTACACGATCATCCGAGAGCTCCTCGACCAGGCCGTGCGCCGCGGCCCGCCCACGCACATCCGCGTCACGATGGCCGAGGCGCCCGGAGGCGGTGTCACGACCATCGTCTCCGACGACGCCGAGCCCGAGCGGCGCCGGCGCTCCTTCGAGGCGATCGAGGAACGTGTGAAGCAGCTCCACGGAATCGTCGCGATCGAGGCGTCGACCGAAGGCGGGACCCACGTCGTCGTGACGCTGCCCCCGTATGCGACGCGGCGGTAAAATGACGCTATGACGTTCGGCGGCACCGATTACCTGCTGTTCGTGTGGTCACCGGCCGGATACAGGCTGCGGGAAGCCCACGGCGAGTTGCCGCGGGTCGGGCAGGAGCTCGAGGACGACGGGCGCATGATCGTCGTCTCGAAGATCGGTGCGTCGCCGCTGCCCGGCGACCGCCGGCCGTGCGCCTTCTCGGTCGGCAAGAGCTAGGAGTCGAGGGCCGCGCCGCTCGCGACGTCCTCGGCCGCGGCGAGCCCGAGCACGAGCGCCTGGGCCAGCCCGCTCGCATAGCCGCCGGTGGCGATCCCGCCGGCGTCGACCCCGGCGGCCCACAGTCCGTCGACCGGCGCGTCGCCTCCGTCGAGGACGCGCGCCCGATCGCCGATTCGTAGGCCCCCGATCGTGTGCGTGATCGCCGCCACGACCCGAATCGCGGCGACGGTCCCCGCGGGCGGTGAGAACGGAAGGCCCGCGACGGCGACGTGCGCTGCCGGCGGCGCCGCAGCCACGATGTCGGCCACCGTGCGCCCTCGCACGGTCTGCGCCATGCCCCACTCGTCGAGGAGGTAGTAGGCGCGCGCCCCTGGACGGCGTGCCGTTGCCGCGACGACGTCGTTCTCCGACCACGTGACGTCCTCGCGACGGAAGAACTCGACCCCCTCGTCGTCGTAGATGCGCGCGAAGCGCGCGTACAGCTGCGACAGCGTGACGAACTGCGACTCCTGCCACGGCGCGTCCGGCATGTTCCGGCCGTAGAACTCGTCGAGGCCCGCGCTCGTTGCGGCGCCGCGCTCGAGCCCGGCACGCAAGCCGTCGCCCTGCGACCACGGGTTCGCCCGCAGGCGCAGTGGGCCTCGCGGCCGGATGTGGCGGGCGACGAGATCGGTCGACCCTCCGAAGCCGCCGGTGCAAAGGATCAACGGGCGCGCGTTCGACGGCGCCGGCTCCCCGAGGCGGACGTCGCCTGCCCGCGTGGCGAGCGCCGCGACCAGGGCCGCCGGCTCGAAACGCCACCCGGTCGTGAGCGGATTGCCGGTGTCGACCGAGATCGGCTCGGCGCCCTGGTCGGTGAGCCACCGGAGCGCCTCATCGAGGCGGCTCCACACGAGCCGCTGCAGGGGCGGTTGTCCGCCGGGACACTCGCGGCGAAACTCACTCCACTCGCGGTGTCGCCAGATCACGCACGACGAGAGCAGCATCGAGCCTCCGAGCCGCGTCCCTTTTTCATGGACGACAGCGCGTATGCCGAGCTCACGCAGACGGGCCGCCGCAACGAGCCCGGCCATCCCACCGCCCGCGATGGCTACGTCAGGCTGAATGTCGGCTTGTGCTCGACGTACTCGATCCGCACGCGCTCGGGACCGACGAGGAAGGCAGCGTAGGTGTTCGCAGCGTCGACGACCGACTCGACCTCGATCGCGAGGTCGGATGCGTCGGCGATCACCTCGTCGGCCGAGTCGACGAGGACTGCGAGATGGTTGAGCAACGGACGGTCCGTGCTCGGCACCGGCCCTTCGTGGAGCTCGACGAAGGCCCCGCCGACCTCGACTCGACCGGGCCCTGCCGGCTCGAAGCCGTAGCGGGCGTAGTCGCCTGCCGTCCCGGCCGGTGAGGGCGACCAGAGTGCGACATGGTCGAGGTCGTAGTCGACCTCTGTCGCTGCCTCGACGAGGACGACGGCGATCCCGTCACCGATGTCGAACACGTCCGGAGTCCCGGCAGGCAGCGCAGCCCGGGCCGCCGGCAGGTCGTTCACCCGCAGGCCGACGTGCCGGAACGGACCGGGATCACGCGGGCCCTCCGCGTCGAAGAGGGTCAGCTTGCCGCGGCGGGCATCGCTCCCGAGCAGCGTGAACGTCTCCTCGGTCACGATCGCGTGCATCCCGAGATGACGCTCGGCGAACCCAGCGATCCGCTGGCGATCGGCCACCCAGAAGGCGACGTGATCGAGGGTCTTCGCCTGCACGCCACGACGATAGCGAAGCGAGTTCGGCTGCCGGGCCCCGCGCCGTTTGAGCGCGCGGGGCCCGAGCCGGGCCGGTTACCTCGAGGTACGGCGCGAGGACGAACGCGAACGCGATGCGGGACGACGGGTCGCCGTCTTGCGAGCGGCCGTCTTCTTCGCAGTCGTCTTCCGTGCGGTCGTCTTACGAGCCGCAGCCTTCCGCTTCGGAGCCGCCTTCCGTGCGGTCGTCTTCCGTGCAGTCGTCTTACGGGCGACCGTCTTGCGGGCGGCCGTCTTCTTCCGCGCGCCCGTCTTACGGGCCGCGGTCTTCTTCCGCGCCACCGTCTTACGGGCGGCGGTCTTCTTCCGCGCCACCGTCTTACGGGCGGCCGTCTTCTTGCGCGCCACCGTCTTACGGGCGGCCGTCTTCTTCCGCGCCACCGTCTTACGGGCCGCGGTCTTCTTGCGCGCCGCCGTCTTACGGGCCGCGGCTTCTTCGCGCCACCGTCTTACGGGCGGCCGTCTTCTTCCGCGCCACCGTCTTGCGGGCGGCGGTCTTCTTGCGCGCGACCGTCTTACGGGCGGCCGTCTTCTTGCGCGCCACCGTCTTGCGGGCTGCTGTCTCTTCCGTGCGGTCGTCTTGCGGGCCGTCGTCTTGCGAGCGGTCGTCTTGCGGGCCGTTGCCTTCTTGGCCGCAGCCTTCCGCTTCGGAGCCGCCTTCCGCTTGGCTCCCGACTTGGCCTTCGAACCGCTACGCGAACTGGAGCGCGTCCCGGATCGCGAAGACGAACGCGTCACCGCTGGAACGGCGCGCGCCGGTTCTGCGATCTCGTCGATGGACGGCTCTTCGAGCGCAGAGTCGTTCCACGTCGGCTCGGGGGTAGTCGCCACTGCCGTGTTGATCGACTCACCGAACGAGTCGACGGACGACGTGTCGTCCGTCGATCCGGTCCCGCTCCAATCCTCTTGGGTCATCTATGACCTCCTGTTCGCATTCCGCGTGCACGATTCCCTACCACGTAGCTTTGTAACGTGCAATGCGGACGACAAACATCGCTCGCTCGTTGCTGAAAAGGAAAACGGACGAGTTCGTTCGCCTCGAGGACGGTCACACACGCACGCGAAGCAGCGGCTTGGTCGTCGGCGCGTTCACTCCACCCGACGGCTCGAGCGTGACCATCACGGTCGTTCCGGGACCGATTCGACGGCCGAGCACAGTCGGCCGTCCGTCGAACAACGTGTCGCGGTGAAGGCTCGAGTCGAGCACCCATGCTTCGTACGTCTTGCCCGCCGGCGGTGTGGGGAGATCGACCGCGAGCGCAGCCTTGCCGGACGGCGCAACGACGAGCGAGCCGCTTGCTCCCTGCACGGCGATGTGTCGCGCGTGCGGATCGCCGAGCACGCTCACGGTGGCCTGTTCGTGCGAGAGCGAATGGTGGAGCGACGCCGCCCAGACCCCGAACGCGACGGCTGCGGCTGTCGCCGCGACGGCGACAACGGCCGCAATCGACGCCGTGAACGACGGCCGTCGTGAGCGGAGGGGCGTGACGTTCTTCGGCTCGGCCCGTGCTTGCGCGAGGATGCGTTCGCGGAGCGCGGCCGGAGGCGCCGGTCCGGTCGCGACGAAGCCGACTCCCGCTGCGGCCTCACGAAGTCCCCGCAAATCGGCCTGACAGCGCTCGCAGTCGGCGAGGTGCTGCTCGTAGCGTGAGCGCTCGTCGTCGTCCAGGACGTCGAGCGCATAGAGGGCGGAAAGCTCGTGCGGGTTGTCGGCCATAGATCCTCGAGCCGGATTCGCCAAGCCGGCGTCCTCGGTTCGCTGCTCGCTACGCGAGCGGCTCGTTCTGGACGTTGTGCTCGGTCGCGTATTCGTTCGTCAGCCGGTCCACGGCCTCGGCACCCTCGGCGAATGCGTAGTTGACCGGGATGAACGCGTTCCACTTCTCCGGGAGCGCATCCTCGGGGAAGATGGCCTCGACCGGGCACTCGGGCTCGCAGGCCCCGCAGTCGATGCACTCCTCGGGATCGATCACGAGGATCCGGTCGAACTCGTGGATGCAGTCGACCGGACAGACGTCGACGCACGAGCGATCTTTGATGTCGATGCACGGCTCCGCGATGATGTACGTCATCGGCGCCTACTCTACCGACGCCAGAAGTCGATCGATCACCTCGGGGCCTCGTTCGAAGAGTGCGGACTTGGCGATCACCTGGTCGAAGCCGGCTGCGTGAGCGCGGCGCAACCCGGCGGTGTCGGTGTGGTTCGTGAACCCCAGAATGGGCACGTCCGGGAAGCGGTCGGCGACGTCATCGGGGTCGAGACGCGCAACGTCGGCGATCACGAGATCGGGAGGGTCCACGCCGTCCGACGTCTCGAAGCGGTGGTCGGGAACGAGCGCCTCGAGCTTGCTCCTGATCAACAGATCGACCCCACACAACAGGATCGTCGCCATGCCCGATCACGAATCTAGCATCGTCTCACCCGAATACAAGCGTGGAATGCGGCTCGCACGGGCCGGCGAGTTCTTCGAGGCGCACGAGGCATTCGAGCTCGCGTGGCGGGCGTGCGACGCCGGCGAACGAGATTTCTTCCAGGGGCTCGTGCACGTCGTCGTCTCTGCCTACCAGCGTGGACGCGAACGGCCGGTTGCAGCCGAGCGCCAGCGTCTGAAGGCCCTGCGGCGTCTCGAGGCCTTTGCGCCCGAGCATCGGGGGCTCGACGTCGGAGTCGCTGCTCGCGGCGCTACACCGTGCCGAGCCCGACCCTCGTGAACAGCTGGTCGAGCGCGACGCGCAACCACCAGTCGCGGTCGAAGAAGAGCAAGAGGCCGAGCACGACCAGGGTGGCGCCTGAGGTCATGCGCAGGACGTTGTAGTGGTCTCGAGTCCAGCGGAAGATCCGCATCGCGTGCGCGAAGGCGACGCCGGCAGCGATGAAGGCGGCGCCGAGCCCGAGCGAGTAGGCGACGAGCAGGACGATGCCACGCAGGATCGTGCCGGACGACGAGGCGAGCACCAGGATCGAGGCGAGCACGGTGCCGATGCAAGGCGCCGCACAGACCGCGAATGCCCCGCCGAGCAGGACCTGCGAACCCGAGCTCTGCGCGTTCCGGGTGAGCCCGGGGGCGAGGGCCCGCTCCGGCCACGGCAGCACCCGCAGGAAACCGAGGCCGATGCACGATGAGGACGAAGCCGGCGATCTCGAGCTGTGAGCGCTTGTCGACGGTGCTGCCAACCGCCGCGGCGCCGGCACCCAGCACGACGAAGATGACCGTGAAGCCGAAGACGAACGGGATGCTCGACGCAACGACGCGGCGCGCGACGCTCCGTTCGCCGAGCCTCGTCACGTCGACGGCCGACAGCGCCGACAGGTAACCCGGCACGAGTGGCAGGACGCAGGGCGTCGCGACGGAAAGCAGGCCCGCCAGGAACGCGACGGGCAACTTCTCAAGCATCGAACCGCGCGAGCTCCGCGTCGAGCCGCGCCTCGTCCTCGGGCGGGAGCGGCGGAGGTGGAGGGCCCGGAGCCCCACCGGTTCGGCTGCGCGACCAGTACCAGGCACCGCCCGCCAGCGCCAGCGCGCCGACCGCGACGCCGCCCAGCGGCAGCACCCACGCGAGCAGGTCGAACCCGTGCGTCGCGGGTGTCGAGAGCACCCCCGGCCCGTAGTTCGCGACCATCTCGTCGAGGATCTGCTTCTCGGTCCAGCCCTCCGCGATCCGCCGACGAATCTCCTGCTTCATCTGCTGGGCGACGGGAGCGTCCGACTCGTCGAGCGTCTCGTGGCAGACCGGACAGACGAGCTTGGTCTCGAGATCCGACTCGCTCGGCCGCGAGGCGGCAAGCGCGGGCGAAGCGAGCGCCAGCACGAGCAGCGTTCCGGCCAGGAGCTTCACGAGCGCAAAGCGTGAGCGGCACCCGCCGTCAACGCAGCAGACGAGACCGGCCCGAGCACGTGATCGACGATCCGTCCGCGCCGGTCGACGAAGAACGTCTGCGGCGTGCCTTCCCCGACGCCCCACGGATCGACCGTTGAGCCGTTGGGATCGAACACCATTGGATAGGTCGCCTTGTACCGGCGTGCAAACGCCTGCGCCGGGCCTTTGTGGAGCTCGTCGACGTCGATGCCCACGACCACGACGTCACGATCGGCCCAGCGGCCGGCGAAGGAGACGAGACGCGGCATCTCCTCCTTGCACGGCCCGCAGTCCGACGCCCAGAAGTTGACCACGACCGCCTTGCCGCGAAGCGATGACAGCGACAGCTTTCCGGGGCTGCTCAGGCGCGCGAGGTCGAAGTTGGGGGCGGCCACGATCTCGTGCCGAGCGACCTGCGGTGCGACCGACGGCGGCTGGTGTGTGAGATGCCAGACGAGGACGACGCCCAGTGCGGCCACCGCGACGACCGCTCCTGCCCGGACGACGACGCGGGCCTTCACGAGCGAATGGCGTTCCGGATCGCTGCGTTCAGCTGGCTCGGCGGGATCGGCCCGTCCACGTGTGGCGGGATCACCAGGCCGGAACGATCGACGATGAACGTCTCTGGATAGCCGGTGACGCCCCAGCGATCGCTCTCGTCGCCGCTGACATCGCGAGCGACGTGGTAGTTGACCTTGTAGTGCGACATGTAGCTCTCTGCGGCGGAGGCGAGATCCTTCGTGTCGACCCCGATCACGACCGCCTTTCCCCGCCAGCGCGCGGCCGCATCGCGCAGCGTCTTTGCCTCCAGCTTGCACTCGACGCACCACGAGGCCCAGAAGTTCACGACGACGACCTTGCCGCGGTACGAGGCGAGATCGATCTTCCGCCCGCCGCCGATGCGCGGCAGATCGAGCGTCGGAGCCGCGACCGATTCACCGCGGTCGACTTTGGTCGCGATGCCCTTGTTCTGCTGGTGCGCGACGTCCCAGACGAGCAGACCGAGAAGAGCGGCCACCGCGGCAACGGCGACGACTCGGATCGGGCGCATCAGAGGATGTCGACCGTCGTGCCGATGTCGACGCGCGCGAACAGCCACTCGGCGTCCGGGACTTCCATCCGGATACAGCCGTGCGAGGCGCTGTAGCCGATCGAGGTCGGCTCGTCGGTGCCGTGGATCCCGATGCCCGGGACGGACAACCCCATCCAGCGCGTGCCGAGTGGGTTGGCGGGACCGGGCGGGACGGGCTTCAGGCCGCGTGCCCACGCGTCCTGCGTCGGCGGGTACCACCACGGGTTCACCCACTTGACGACGATGTGGAAGATGCCCCTGGGCGTCGGATAGATCGCCTGGCCGGTCGCGACCCGGAACGAGCGCACGTAGCGTGCGCCGTCGTAGAGGGTGAGCGTGTTTTGAGCACGGTTGATCACGATGTCGGGCCCGAACGACGTCGCGGTAACCGTCGGAAGAACAGCGCGCGTGTGCGCGCGCAAGGGCAGCCGCGAGTTCGCCTCGAGGGCGGCGACGATACGAACCGTCAGGGCCTGCGTGTCGAGACGACGGCCGTTCTGCTCCTTCGTCACCCGCGGCCGGCCGTTGCGGAAGCTGAATGTCGCATCGACCGCCGGCCGCTCGAACCGCTTGGCGAGCGCGCTCACCCAAGCCCGAAGCGGAGCGCCACGCACGGTCACGACCAGTCGCTGATTGGCGCCGGGTGTCGAGATCCGCGCGCGCGCCACGGCGGTCGGGACGTAGGCCGACGCGACCTCTCCAGGGGTGAGCTTCACGGTGCGGCGGTTGATGACGACGGTGAGCGGACGGTCGAACGCGGCCTGCACCGCCGAGACGGCCTCGGCGGGCTCGAGCCCGCCTACCTTGACGCCCGCCACGCGGACGCCTGAGGGGATGACCTTCGAGACGGCCGGCGTGGTCGTCGCGGGCGTCGAGGCGGTCTCGGTGGCGGTCGTGGTCGTCGCCGCCGTCGTGGTCGAGGTCGTCGTCGTGCTCCCGGTCGTCGTGGAATCGGCGATGACGACCCCCGTGAACGTGCCGGCGGCCACGAAGCCGGCAACGAAGAGTGCAGGAAGAAGCAGCCGCTTCACGGACGAACCAGTGTACCGAGAGCGTCGCGAGCCATCTCCGGGTCGTCCGAGACGATCGCGTCGGCCCCGAGCGCCGCCAGGCGACGGACGTCCTCCGGGTCGTTGACCGTCCAGGCGAGAACCGGCGCCCCGGCGCGGTGTGACGCCGCGATCGCGGCGCTCGAACACAGTGTGTGATGCAGCGAGAGGGCGTTGGCATGCGACCGGCGGATGAGCAACGGCACTCGCACCGGCATGGCCTGGCGGAGGGCGAACGCACCGGCCCGCGTCAGCTGTGAGGGCCACTGGAAGCGCGAGACGCCGTAGCGGTCGTTCGGATAGCCGATCGCGCGCGGGAGCGACGGCGCCAGCTCGGCGAGACGCCGTGTCGTCACGCCGTAGGCGGTCGAGACGACGGCACGCTCCTCGAGCCTGTGCCGCCGTAGAGCGGCGACCAGCGCTGCCTCGTACCCGGGCGCCTTCGCGTCGACGTGGACGCCGACGCCTACGCCGGCGAGAAACGCGAGCGCGTCGTCGAGGGAGAGCCCCTCGTCGGGCCGTTCCCCCGCGGAGTGTGCGAGCTGGAGGTCGGGACCGACGTCGAACTCGACCAGATCGACGCGCGCGGCGACCGCGGCTTCGAGCGACGCCATCGTGTTCTCCGGTGCGCGTGCGGCGGCACCGCGATGGCCGATGACGAGCGGCGGGCCGCTCCCGCGTCTCAGGTTCACGGGCGCCGGATCACCACGATCGCGCAGTCGTCCGCGAGCTCTCCTGCCGAGAATGCCCTGCAGTCGGCGACGAGCGCGTCGGCCAGCTCCTGCGCGCCGAGTGTCGCGGACGATGCGAGCAACGCGTCGAGCCGGCCGACGCCGTACTGCTCGCCGTCGCGGCGCGCCTCGACGAGACCGTCGGTATAGACGACGACCGACTGGCCCGGCTCCAGCTCGATCCGCGCTTCGTCGTACACCTGGCCATCGGCGATCCCGAGCGCGAGACCGTGACACTGGAGCTCCTCGACCGTCCCGTCCGGCCGCAGCAGCCGCGGCCGCGGGTGACCGGCGCTCGCACAGGCGATCCGGCCCTGCGAGTCCGCGGTGAGGTAGGCCATCGTGATGAAGGCACCGGCCGCGATCTCGGCCACGACCACGTCGTTGGCGTGCGCGAGGAAGTCGGCGGGCTCGACGTGGCGGCGTGCCAGCGACCGGAAGACGAACTTCCCCATCGCCATGTCGGCGGCGGCGTCGATCCCGTGCCCTGTCACGTCCCCGAGCACGATCGCGAGCCGGCCGTCGGGGAGCTCGAGGAAGTCGAAGACGTCTCCCCCCACCTCGACCTGGGCCGCCGACTCGTAACGACCGCCGACGTCGAGACCGGGAACGGCGGGCGGCTCCTGCGGCAACAGCGACCGGCGCATCGTCTCCGCGAAGTGGGTGAGCTGCTGGTGCAGGCGGGCGTTCTCGAGCGCGAGCGCGGCCTGTTGTGCGAGCGACCGGGATGTCGCGAGCTCGTCCGCGCCGATCGGCTCCGCCGGATCGAGCGAGACGACCGTCACCTCCGCGAGCAGCTCGCCCTTGGCGGCGATCGGAACGAGCGCGACCGTCGAGCCCTGGAGGAGGAACGGCACGAGAAGCGCATGCGCACCGCCGAGGCTCAGCGCGGTGCCGGCGTCGAGCAGCTGCGGCGCGGACTGCCGTCGGACACGTGCGGGCTGAGGTCGTGCGAGCACCGCTCCGAGCGCCTCCCGCAGCCGCTCGTCTGCGATGTGGACCGCACGAGGCACGAGGACGTCGCCCCGCGCGTCGGGCATGCGGATCACGGCCGCGTCGACGTCGAGCGCCTCGACGACGCTCGCAGCGATTGCCTCCGCCGTCCGCTCGAGCGAGAGCGTGCGTGTGAAGGCGCTGGAGATGTCGTAGAGCGAACCGAGCCGCCGGCCCGCCTCGCGGGCCGAGCGGAGCGCATTGGACCGCTCGTGCGAGAGCTGCTGCGCCTGCTCGTGCAGCGCTGCGTTCTGAACGGAGACGGCGAGTTGCGCAGCGAGCGCCGCGAGCAGCGAAGCTTCCGCATCGGCGAACGCACCGCCCCGGGGATAGGCGACGAGCATCCCGATCAGGTCGTCCTGAAGCTGAAGCGGCACGGCGACGAGGCGGGGCTCGCCGGTCGCTTCCAGCGTCTCACGCAGCCGGTCGGCTACGGGCTCGTCTCCGTCTTTCGCGACGTCCACGAAGGGACGTGCTCGCAGCGGGCCGAGCATCGACTCGAGCAACGCGTTCGCCACGTCGAGATGGCCGAGCGGGAGCTCGAGGCCGGCCGCCGCGCGCAGCCGGTCGTCGTCGCGAAGGTAGAGACCCAGTCGTTCGAGCGGCAACAGCTGTGCGATTCGCTCGACCGCGGTCTCGAGCGTGTGCGCGAGCGAAAGCCTCGAGCTCGCCTCTCCGACGACGCGGAGCAGCGCGCGCGTCCGCACCAGCTCTCCGCCCTGCTCCTCGAATCGCTCTCCTTCGCGGAGCGCCCGGGCGGAGCGGGCCGCGAACGCTGCGAGCTCGGCGAGCTCGGCGACCGACGGTGCGCCTCCGTCCGGGAAGAAGAGCTGCAGGACACCGATCGGAGGTTGGCCCAGCGGCAGCGACGCAACCTGACGGAGCCCGGCCGGCAGGCCCGCGTCGGCGAAGACGGCCGGCGGCGGCCGTTCGCGCAGCGATGCCTCGGCGAGCACTGCCGCGCGCGCCATCGTCTGCTCGTCTAGGCCGTGCGACGAGCCGAGCTCCGGCGCTTCCGCAGCGCCGCGCCGCCACAGTGCACCGCCCCGCGCGCCCGCTGCCTCGACGGCGATCCGCACCGCCTGTATGGCGGCGCGTTGCACGTCGCCGCCGGCGGCGAGCGCGTCGCCGGCCAGTCCGAGCATGCGACCCCGCATCCATGGCGGTGCCGCCCCGCCGTCTGCGGCGTGGCTCCGCACCGCCAGCGCGAGGTGCGCCGCGGCGAGGCCTGCGAGCAGCCGTTCGTGGTCGTCGAACGCCCAGCCGATGCGGACGGCCTCGAGCGAGCCAACCACTCGGCCACGGACGACGGCGGGCAGCGCGAGCGTTCCGGCGGCGCGCACCCGCTCCGCAGCCTGCCTCGTGGGCTCGGGGAGCAGGCCGCGAACGACCTCGCCGACCGGCACGCGCGTGGCCGCGAGCTCGGCGCCCAGCGCCGAGTCGCTCGGCGCGAACGCCCGGGCCTCCAGCCGGCCGTCCTCGTCGAGGACGCGCAGGACGACGGTGTCGGCCGCCACGGCCGAGCACGTCGCGCGTGCCAGGACCTCGAGAGCGGCGTGCAGATCGGCCGCGTCGGCGAGGCCGGCTGCAGCCTCGGCCAACGCCTCGACCGGCTTCCGTCCCCCTTCGACCGCCATCTCCCTGCTGATACTGCCTGGATCGAACCGTTTAGACTTCCCGCGTGGCCGAGCCTGCACGGGGACCCGCCCCCGCCCCGACCGACGACAACCCTTCGCTCGACCCGCTCGCGATCGAGCGTGCCTACCGGCGCGAGCGGGCCCGCCGGCGGGCGCGGATCGAGCGACGCCATGCCGCACGACGATCCGGGCTGCGCTTCTGGATCACGATCCTCGTCCTCGTCTTCCTGGCCGCCGTCGTGATGCTCGAGGCCTGGCAGCAGGTGCAGTCCCTCTTCGGCGTCTAGACACCACCTGTGGAGACCCCCGACTTCTTCGACATCGACCCGCCCGCCCCCGGGTCTCCGGCGGCGGCCGAGCGCCCCGACCTGGCCCCTAGTGGGTTGTTCGCGCTCGGCGACCGGGTGACCTGGGTCGCCGGGCTTGTGCTCGCCCTCTCGTCGTTCATGGGGTGGTACGCCGGCACCGGGGTCGGGATCAAGCTTGCCGTGATCGGCTGGCACACCGGCACCCTCGGAAAGCTCGTCTTCTTCATAGGAGTCGCCGTGCTGGTGCTCGTGACGCTCCGCGAGCTCGGTTTCGAGCTACCGCCCGCGATTCCGGAGAGCCTGGTCGTGCTCGCACTCGGGATCCTCGCGACGGTGTTCGTCCTGATCCGCGTGATTTCGATTCCCGACTCGGTGCTCCCCGCGGACGGGCGGGGCATCGGCATCTGGATCGCGCTGATCGCCGGCCTCGGCGTGATCGCCGGCGGCCTGCTGCGCGCAATCGAAGAGCTCTGAGCTCCAGACGCTCCTAGGCCGGCAGAAGCTGGCGCGCGCGCTCGACCAGCTGCTGCGGGTCGAACGGCTTGCCCACGAACGCCTTGGCGCCTCGCTGCCGGACCTCGGCACTCGACGCCTCGACCTGGCCGCTGAACATGATCACCGGAACTGCGCCGTAGAGCTCCTGCAGGCGTTTCAACAGCTGCCACCCGTCCGTGCCGGGAAGCACGACGTCGAGCAGGACGAGCTCCGGGGTCCGCTCCGCCGCCGCCTCGAGCGCTTCGTTCGCGCCGCCGGCCTCGACCACCTCGTAGCCCTCGCGCTCGAGATTCGCGCGCACGAGCGCGCGGAGGGCCGGGTTGTCGTCGACGACGAGGACGCACGGACCGGTCTCCGACGCGCCCGGCCCCGACCGATCGACGAACTCCTCGAGGTCGCTGCGCAGGAAGCGGCGGTGGCGACCGGGCGTGTAGAACGCGGGGACGCGACCCTGGTCCGACCACTTGCGAATCGTCGACTGGGCGACTCCCAGGAACTTCGCCGCCTGGCCGAGGGTCAGCCAGTCCGGATCGCCGCGTTTCGGTTGGGCAGGAGCCATCCTCGAAAAAGTAACCAAAGCTGCTGCTTCCTAAACGTCTGTTACGGCGTGGTCACGGTGACCGTGACCGTCGAGCCGGCGGGCTCGAGCGGGAGCGGCTGCAAGGTCCGGATGAGCGTTTGCGTGCCACCGGGCTTCGGGTTGTCGTGCAGCGACTCGCCGACGGCGATCCCGACCACGAGCGCCACGGCCAGGCCCACTCCGACGAGCAGCCAGGCAGGAACGCGCCTGTGACGCCGACGGCGCGCTCGCCGGCGCGAACGGTCCGAGACGGCGCTCACGGACGGTAGTCCGAGGCGCCGCGCGAGTACTGATGAAAGGCAGCGTCGGCGACGGTCCCTGGCTCGGTGACCGGGTCGCCGTCGGGGTCGGCGTCGTCGAGCAGGTCGCGGACCCACCCATCCGCGCCGTCGTAGGCGTCGGCCAGCTCGGCCAGCGTGAACGTCTGCCCGACCCTTCCCCGCAGCGCGGCGAGCACCACCTCGACCTCGCCCATCAGCTCGTCGTAGCGGCGCCGGTCGACCCGCCCTGTCTGCTCGATGCGCCGGCGGCCGTCGTCCCACTGCTGCCGTGCGACGTCGAGCTCCATCGTCAAGGAGTACAGCAGGTGGGTGGCCACCGCGGCGACGGCAGGTCGGCGAGAATCCGATCGCCGAGCGCGTAGCCCGGCCGCGCGAGGGCGAAGGCGGCGTGGGCGTGCAGGCACTTGAGGCTGCCGCCGCGCGTCGAACCGCCGATCCCGGCATCGAGCTCGGGCCTGATCGCCCGCTGCTCCGCGTCCGCACGAGTGAGGCTTGCGGCGAGCTCCGCCGAGTCGCGCGCGGCCTGCGTGAAGCGCTCGACTCCCCCAGCCGCTTCGAGCCGTGAGATCGCCGCCACGAGGCTTCGGCACGTGACATAGAACTGCGTCGGGAACGGTTGTCCCGCTTCGTCGAACGCGAGCTGCTCGGTCACCGCCGGGCGCCCGAACGGGCAGCGGACGGCAACGGATTTGAACGCCCGCGGCTCGCGGCCGAGCTGCCGCGCAACGAGCTCGCGATCTGTCATGTCCTGAGGCTAGTCGCCCGACGTCGATACATCAGGCGCAAAGCAGCAGCGCGTCGCGGCTCAATGCTTCTTGCGCCAGGCGGCGATGCCTTTGACGATGAAGAGCCGCTCTCCGGGCTTCACGAGCCCGAGTGCCCTCGCCTCGCGGACGAACTGATCTCCCGTGCCCGCCTGCGCGATGCGGCGCTGCAGGCGGGTGCGCTCCGCCTTGAGCGAACGCACGTCGGCCTGGCTGCTCTCGAGTTCGCGCTTCGCGTGCAGGTAGGCGTGCGCCGGCTTCCAGTAGAGGAACGCGACCAGCGCAAGCCCGCCGATCGCAAGCATCCGAATCCCCCCGAGACGCAGCATGCGTCCCGGTTCGGCGCCGCCGTCTCGATCCCTACGCCACGTCGACCTTGATCACGTTCGTCGACCCGGGCAGGTTGACGGCCGTGCCGGCGGTGAGGACGATCCGGTCACCGGCGTCGACGGTCCCGGACGCGAGCGCGGACTGGATCGAGCGCGACCAGAGATCCTCGACGTCGTGCGTCTGCGGCATCAGCACCGGCGTGACCCCCCACTCGAGCGCCATCTGCTGGACCGACACCTGATGATGGGACAGCGCGACGATCGGCCGCCGAGGGCGAAGGCGCGCCACCGCCGATGCTGTGCGGCCCGTGAAGGTCGGGACGAGGATCGCCCGGGCGCCGAGCGCCTCGGCGAGGTCGCACGCGGCGTTCGACATCGCGGTGCCAACGGTCGTCGCGTCACCCGGCTCCGGCATCTGGTGGCGGTAGCCCATCGAGGGCTCGACCGCGCGTGCGATGCGATCCATCGTCTGCACCGCCTCGACCGGATAGTTGCCGGTCGCCGTCTCTGCGGACAGCATCACCGCGGACGTACCGTCGAGGACGGCGTTCGCGACGTCGCTGGCTTCGGCGCGCGTCGGCTCCGCGTGCTCGATCATCGACTCGAGCATCTGCGTCGCCGTGATCACCGGCTTCCCGGCCTCGAGACAGCGCAGGATGATCCGCTTCTGCAGGAGCGGCACCGTCGCCGCACCGATCTCGACGCCGAGATCGCCGCGGGCGACCATCACGGCGTCGGCTTCGTGGAGGACTTCGTCGAGTACCTCGACCGCCTCCGCCTTCTCGATCTTCGCGATCACCCGGGCCGCCGAGCCGTGCTGGCGGATGATCTCGTGCAGGTCGCGAACGTCCGCCGCGGCGCGGACGAACGAGAGAGCGACGTAGTCGACGTTCAGTCCGAGCGCAAACTCGAGGTCGACGAGGTCCTTCTTCGTCAGCGAGGGGATCGGGATCGGTACTCCCGGCAGGTTCACGCCCTTGTGCGACTTCACCTCGCCGCCGACCACCACGCGGCAGCGAGCGCGGCCCCCCGACACCTCCTCCACGCTGAGTCGAACGAGCCCGTCGTCGATCAGCATGTCGTGGCCGGGGCTCAGCACCTCTCCGATCACGGCCGGGGCGACCGGGAGCTCGCCGTCGACGGCGCGCTGATCGCCGACGACCACCACCTCCTCGTCCTTCAGGAGCACGCGCGGTGCGGGCAGATCTCCGATGCGCAGCTTCGGACCCTGGAGATCGGCGATCACCGCCAGCGGCTTGCCGGTCTCGCTCTGCACAGCGCGGACGACGGCGGCGCTCGCGGCGTGATCGACGTGAGTCCCGTGCGAGAGGTTGAGGCGCACCGCGTCGACACCGGCGTCGACCAGCGTGCGGAGCACGTCATGGGTCGACGAAACGGGGCCGATCGTGGCCACGATCTTCGTTCTTCGGCGCTCGACAGCCATCCGCGACCCAGAGTAGATGAACGCGAGCCGACGCTCGTCCTCGTGGACGACCGCAAGATCGTCCGCGCCGACGACGACGTTCCGCCAGGCCCCGACTAGCCTCCCATCCATGCTCATCTCGATCGGAAGCATGGCTCCCCCGCTCGAAGCCGAGGCCTTCGCGCGCGGCGAGGAGCGCCGCACGATCGCACTCGGCGACTACCGGGGCGGATGGACCGTGGTGGCGTTCGGTGTGCGCCGCTTCGACGCGCGCGAGCTGGCCGACCTCGAGGAGGCGTTCGCGGCCGACGGCGCGGTCGTGCTCGCGACCACGCAGCACGACTGGCAGGAGACCGAGCGCCGCTATCGCGACGAGCCGGCGCGCTTCCCGTTCTTGACGAGCGTCGAGGAGACCCGCCGGATCACCATGATCGTCGACCCCGGAGGGGTCGTCCGGCACGTCGGCCTGCGCCGGACCGCCCGTGAGACGCTGAGCTCGCTCGAGCGCCTGCTCGGAAACGCGCGCCTGAGCTCAGCTGCCTGACGCTGTACGCGGGAACGCGTCCCGGCCCGGGTAGCGCGCGTCCGCGCGGAGCTCCTCCTCGATCCGAAGCAGCTGGTTGTACTTCGCGACGCGATCCGAGCGCGCCGGTGCACCCGTCTTGATCTGGCCGGTCCCGAGCGCGACGGCGAGGTCGGCGATCGTCGTGTCCTCGGTCTCGCCCGATCGATGTGACATCACCACCGTGTAGCCCGCATCGTGGGCGAGCCGCACAGCGTCCATGGTCTCGGTGAGCGTCCCGATCTGATTGACCTTGACGAGAATCGAGTTCGCGACGCCGCGAGCGATCCCGTCGCGCAGACGCTCCGGATTGGTGACGAACACGTCGTCGCCGACGAGCTGCACGCGGCCGCCCAGCTCAGCTGTGAGAGCGACCCAGGCGTCCCAATCGTCCTCGGCACAGCCGTCCTCGATCGACACGACCGGATAGCGGTCGACGATCTCCGCCCAGAAACGCGGCAGCGTCTCGCTGGTCTCGGCCCGGCCCTCGAAGCGGTAGGCGCCGTCCTCGAACACCTCGCTCGTCGCCGGATCGAGGGCGATCGCGACACGCTCGCGGTGTCCGGCTCGCTCGGCCGCCTCGAGGATCGCCTCGATCGCGGCTTCGCTCGAGTCGAGGTCGGGCGCGAACCCGCCCTCGTCGCCCACCGCCGTCGACAGGCCCCGTTCGTGCAGCAGGCTCTTCAGCGCGTGGTAGACCTCTGCGCCGACGCGTAGGCCTTCCGCGAACGACTCGGCACCGACCGGGACGACCATGAACTCCTGGAGGTCGATCGAGTTGTCGGCATGCGCCCCGCCGTTGATCACGTTCATCATGGGCACCGGGAGCGTCCCTGCGAGCTCGCCGCCGAGGTAGCGCCAGAGCGGCTGCCCGGCCTCGGCAGCGGCCGCCTTCGCCGCGGCGAGCGAGACGCCGAGGATCGCGTTCGCGCCGAGTCGTCCCTTGTTCGGCGTGCCGTCGAGCTCGATCAGCCGGCGGTCGAGCGCCTCCTGGTCACGGACGTCTGCACCACGGACCGCTGCGGCGATCTCGGAGTTGACGTTGGCGACGGCGTCTCCGACGCCCTTGCCGCCCCACTCCGGCCCGCCGTCACGGAGCTCGACGGCCTCGTGGGCACCGGTCGACGCACCCGAGGGCACGGCGGCGCGGCCGCGCGCGCCCGAGTCGAGGACAACGTCGACTTCGACCGTCGGATTGCCGCGCGAGTCGAGCACCTGCCGACCCACGACCGCTGCGATTCTCGTCACGCGCCCGCCTCCTTCAGCTTCGCCTTGTCGTAGTAGCCGTCCTGTTCGTCGAGCGGCAAGGTCTTCCAATCCGCGCCGTCGGCCGCGGCGATCTGCTCCGCCTCCTCGACCCGGCCCCTGAACCGTTTCGCCGCCGCGCGGAGCTCGAGCTCGGGGTCGACGTTCACGCGCCGGGCGACGTTGACGAGCGCGAACAGCACGTCACCGAGCTCGGCGGCCACCCTGCGGTCGGGCTCACGTTCCGCCGCCGGCTCGGTCTCCGGCAGCTCCGCGCGCAGCTCCCGCAACTCGTCGTCGAGATCGGCGAGCGCGCCGGCGAGATCCGGATAGTCGAAGCCGACGCTCGTCGCACGCCGCTGCACCTTTCGCGCGTACAACAGCGCGGGCAGGTTCTCGGGCACGTCGTGGAAGATGCCCGCGCGGCCCTCCTGCTCGACCTTCAGCTGCTCCCAGCGGCTGCGCACACCGCCCGCCGTCCGCAGGGCCTCGTCGCCGAACACGTGCGGGTGGCGCTGCACGAGCTTGGCGTGCACCTGCGTGATCACCTGCTCGAGATCGCCGTGCCCGCGCTCCTCCAGGAGAAGCGCGAGGAAGACGCACTGAAACAGCAGATCGCCGAGCTCTCCGAGCAGCTTCGAGTCGTCGCCGGCGAAGGCAGCGTCGGCGACCTCGTAGGCCTCCTCGACCGTGTGCGGCACGATCGTTCGTGTCGTCTGCTCGCGGTCCCAGGGACACTCACGGCGCAGACGCTCAGTCAGCTGCTGGAGCTCCACGAGCGCGCCGGCGAGGGACACGCTCGGAACTTAGCCGGTGGTGGTCGCGTTGGTGGTCGTGGCCGTGCAGGGATCCGGGCTCGGCGAGTATCCGGTCTGGTACTTGATCTTCGAGCCCGAGCAGTAACTCTTCGTCAGTGACGACGCGAAGTCATTGACCGCCGAGGTCTTGCGCGACTGCAGGAGCGTCTGCCGGATCGTGGCGGCAACCTTGCTCTCGGGCGTGACCGTGCTCGGCTTGATGGTCGACGTCGGCTCGATCACGAACCAGCCGTACTGCGAATCGTGAATCGGCGCGTGCACCTTGTTGGTCGGCGCCGAGAAGAGGACCTTGTCGAATGCCGCAACGGTCTGGCCCTTGGTGAAGCTTCCCTGCCCGCACGTGTCCTTCGAGCTCGGGTCGAGCGAGTACTTCTTCGCGAGCGTGCACCAGGTCTTCGTGCTGCCACTCTGGAGCTGGTTGTACAGCTGCGCCGCCGTCGCCGGGGACTTGACGAGGATGTAGCGAACGTTCCGCGACTGCGCCTTCTTGTAGTCGGCGGCGTGCTGCTGGTAGTACGTGTGCACGTCGGACTCCGAGACGGTCATGCCTTTCGTGGCCTTGTTCTCGAGCGCGGTCTGGATCAGCTGCAGCTTGATCTGCTGGCGAACCTGAGCCTCGGTGAGGTGCTGCGCTTTGAGCTGGGCGAGGTACTTCTTCTGGCTGCCGCCGAAGTACTGCTTCTTGATCGCGGCGAGCCGGCTCGAGATCTGCTTGTCGGTGACGTTGATGCCTTCGGAGGCCGCCTTCTGCTCCTCCTCGGCCTGCTGGACGAGCAGGTTGACGACCTGGGTCTTGACCGCCTCGTAGTCGGTCGTTCCCTGCTTGGGGAAGGCCTTGCCGTTCTGCGCAAAGGCCTGCTTGGCCTGGAGCAGCAGCGCGGCGAACTGTGCCTGCGTGATGTGCTGGCTGCCCACCACAGCGACGTCGCCGCTCGACAGCGACGAGCTCGAGCCGCCGCTGCCGCACGCCGCGAGCAACGCTGCACCGGCGAACAGAATTGAGAGTCGGAGAATGTACTTCTGCATAGAAAAGCGCCGCACTAGGCCGCTCGGCGCGCCGCCAGCATAGCATCGACCAAATCGAGCGCCGCCTTGAATTCACTGTGCCTTAATGACACTTCACGCGTCCCTGACGAATACACCGCGGTGTCGATCAGGGTACGCAATTCGCGCAGTTCGGCGGACCCCAGAACGACCGGGCCGACCGACGCGCGCCCGCCGCGGAAGACGAGGTAGTCGGCGCCGAGCGTGGCGAGCTTCAACTTCGCCTCCTGGATCGCGAACAGGTTCGAGACGGGGTCCGGCACCGGTCCGTACCGGTCCTCGGTGGCCACACGGAGCTCGTGCAGCTCGTCCTCGGACTCGGCCAGCGCGATGCGACGATGCAGGTCGATCTTGAGCGCCTCGGCCGCGATGTATCCCGCCGGTACGTAGGCATCGACGCGCACATCGACCCGCACGGGCCGGGCCGCGACGCGCCGCTGGCCGCTCAGCTCGGCGACGGCTTCGTGGAGCATCTCGACGTACAGCTCGAACCCGAGCGCGGCGACGTGCCCGGACTGCTCGGCACCGAGCAGGTCGCCGGCACCGCGGATCTCGAGGTCGCGCATCGCGATCGCAAAGCCTGCGCCGAGCTCGGTGTGGTCGGCGAGTGTCGCGAGGCGCGCGCGCGACTCCGGCGTCAGCTCGGACTGGTCGGGGTAGAAGAGGTAGGCGTGTGCGAGCAGGTCGCTGCGCCCGACGCGGCCGCGGATCTGGTAGAGCTGGGCGAGCCCGAGCAGGTCTGCGCGCTCGACCACCAGCGTGTTCGCCTGCGGGATGTCGAGGCCCGACTCGATGATCGTCGTAGAGACGAGAACGTCGGCGTCGCCCGCGAGGAACGTGAGCATCTTGTCCTCGAGCTCGCGCTCACGCATCTGCCCGTGCGCCACGAGGAAGCGGAGCCCCGGACAGAGCTGCCGCAGCTTTTCAGCGGCCTCGTCGATCGTCTCGACGCGGTTGTGCAGGTAGAACGCCTGCCCCTCACGCGCACCCTCCCGCTCGAGCGCCTGCTTGATCAGGTCGTCGTCGAGCTCGCCGACGTAGGTGCGAATCGGACGACGGCCCTCGGGCGGCGTCTCGATGACGGAGATGTCGCGCAGCCCCGAGAGCGACATGTGCAGTGTGCGGGGGATCGGCGTCGCGGAGAGCGCGAGCACGTCCACCTCGAGGCGCAGCGAGCGCAGCAACTCCTTCTGGGCCACGCCGAAGCGCTGCTCCTCGTCGACGATCACGAGCCCGAGCTCCTTCGGGATCACATCGCGCGACAGCACCCGGTGCGTCCCGATCAGCACGTCGACCTTGCCGTCGGCGAACTCGGCCAGCACGCGCTTCACGTCGGCCGGCCTGCGGAAGCGCGAGACCATCTCGACCCGGACCGGGAAGTCGCGGTAGCGCTCCCTGAACGTGTTCCAATGCTGCTGGGCGAGCACGGTCGTCGGCACGAGCATGAGAACCTGCTTGCCCGAGACAGCGACGGTGAAGGCCGCCCGAAGCGCGACCTCGGTCTTGCCGAACCCGACGTCGCCGCAGACGAGACGGTCCATCGGGCGCGGCGCCTCGAGATCCTCCTTGACGGCCTCGATCGCCGTGCGCTGATCCTCGGTCTCGCGATACGGGAACGCGGCTTCGAGCTGCTCGACCCACTCGTGCTCGACGTCGTAGGCGATGCCCGGCTGCGTCTGTCGCTGTGCGTAGAGCTGCAACAGGTCGCCCGCGAGCTCTCGAAGGTGCTCGCGCGCCCGCGACTTGAGGTTGTCCCACGCCTTGCCGCCGAGCTTCGACAGCGCCGGTGCGCGCGCGTCGGCGCCGATGTAGCGGCTGACCTTCCCGATCTGCTCGTGGGGAACGTAGACGCGGTCGTCGCCGCGGAAGGCGAGCAGGAGATAGTCGCGCGTGACGCCCGCGACCTCCTTCGTCTCGAAGCCGAGCAACTGGGCGACCCCGTGGTCCTCGTGCACGACGTAGTCGCGGGTGCGGAGGTCCGAGAAGCTCTGCAGCGCACGGCCCGGAGCAGCCGCGGCGCGAGACGGTCGCTTGCGAAAGACCTGCGTGTCGGGCAGCAGCGCAACGCCGAGGTCGCGCCAGACGAAGCCCCGGCGTGCCGGTGACACGGCGAACACCAGGCCGTCCGGACCGTCGCCCGGCTCGAGCATGGTCGCCGAGACGCGGCGGAGGAGCTGCTGCTGGCGCAGCGCCTCGCCGCGGTGCGGGAACGTGACGACGACGTCGAGCTCCTGTCGCAGCAGTCCACCGAGCTCGTTCTCGGCCTCCGAGAGGCCACGGGCCGAGAGCGCCGGGCGCTGCGCGTCGAAGCTGAAGCGCTGTCCCTGCGGGAGCGGGCCGAGCTCGGCCGCACCGCCGAGGTCGACGGGCCGAAGCCCCTCCTCCGCCCACAGCGCCCGCACCTCGTCGATCTGCCAGACGACGTCGGGCGTGCTCTGAAGCGGCGGAACGAGATCATCGGGCACCGCGGCCGCCGCGTGCTCCTCGTCCTCCTCCGGCCCGAGGTCGATGTCGACCGCCTCTCGGCGACGCTCGGCCGCCGGGATAGACGACGGCGTCGTCCACCTGCCGGAGCGCGCGTTGCGTGAACGGCGAGAAGACGCGGACCTGCTCGACCTCGTCGCCGAACAGCTCGATGCGCAGCGGCTCGCGGCCGGTGGTGCCGAAGACGTCGACGAGCCCGCCGCGCACTGCGAACTGCCCGCGCTCCTCGACCCGCTCGACGCGCTCGTAGCCGGCCGACGACAGTTGCTCGACCAGCGCGTCGAGCCCGGGCTCGTCGCCGCGGACCACTCGAAGCGGCGCCGGCCGGAGCGCGACCGGGGGCAAGCCCTCCGCCACCGCGGCGGCCGACGCGCAGACGAGCCCGCCTCGCTCGAGCACCTCGAGTGCCCGCGCGCGCTCGCCGACGAGATGCGGCGGCGGCTCGAGCCCGGAGCCGAAGTGGACGCCGCGCGACGGGAAGAGCGCGACTGCGTCCTCGCCGAGGAACCAGCCGGCCGCCTCGGCCGCATCGCGTGCATCGGCGTCCTCGGGAAGAAGGACGACGAGGCCACGGTCGAGCTCCACGTAGAGCGCCGCGAGGACGAGCGGGAGGATCGACTCCGACACGCGGGCGCGCTCCGGGAACGCCGCGGCGTAGTCCTGGAGCCGCGAGCTCGGCACGCAGGCGATCGACGAGCCCGGAGAGGATCGTGCGGGCGACGGTGGTCAATTGACCCGCCTCTGCGCTGCCTCGAGGCCTTCGGCGTCGAGCGCCTCGACCGCATCGGCGGCCCGCTGCACCATCGCCTCCGCGTCGTCGTGGGCGGCGAAATCGGACAGCACCCAGTCGGCGAGCGGGCGGGGATCGCCGCGCTCCGGCCGCCCCACTCCGACGCGAAGCCGCAGGAAGTCGGGCCCACCGAGTCCCGACGCGACCGAACGAAGGCCGTTGTGACCGGCGAGCCCGCCGCCCCGGCGCAGCTGGAGCCGCCCGCTGTCGAGATCGCTCTCGTCGTGCACGACGAGTACCTCGTTCGGCTCGAGCTTGAAGAACCGCGCGGCGGCCTGGACGGCGCGCCCCGAGTCGTTCATGTACGTCTCGGGCTTCAGCAGCGCGACCTTGTGGCCGTCGATGCGGATCTCGGCCAGCCGCCCGTTGAACTTCGCGCGCCACTGACCGTCGTGGCGCCGCGCGAGCTCGTCGACGACGAGCCAGCCCACGTTGTGGCGGTTGCGCGCGTACTCGGGGCCAGGGTTGCCGAGGCCGGCGACGAGCAGGTCGAGCGAGGTGCCGTGTCGGCGCGGCCAGAGCCGCATCGCGATCAGCCCTCGGCGTCGCCGTCGCCCTCGGCGGCGGCTTCCGCATCGGCGGCAGGTTCTGCCGCGCCCGGCTCCGCCTCACCCTCGGCGGGCGCCTCGCCCTCGATCTCCTCGGCGCGCGTGGCGTGGGTGACGTTCACGAGGACGGTGTCCGGATCGTCGAGCAGGCGGACGCCCTCGGGGACATGGAGCGCATCGAGGCGGGCGGCGTCGCCGATCCCGAGCGCCGAGACGTCGAAGTCGAGGTGCTGCGGGACCTCCATCGGCAGCGCCTCGACGGTGACCTCGATCGTCACCTGCGAGAGAATGCCGCCCTCCTTGACTCCCACCGACTCGCCGATCAGCGACACCGGCACCGTCGCGTGGATCGCCTGGTCGAGCCGCACCTCCTGGAGGTCGACGTGCGTGATCACGCCGCGCACGACGTCGCGCTGGAACTCCTTCAGCACCGACGGGTGCACCTTGCCGCCCGCCTCGTCGACGACGACGTCGAGTACGGCGTTGAGCCCGCCGTCCGTCGTCAGCGCAGCGCGGAGGTCGCGCTCGGGGACGCTGATCGCGACCGGGCGCTCCCGCCCGTAGAGGATCCCGGGAATGAGGCCGCGCCTGCGCAGACGTCGTGACTCGGCGGAGCCGAGGACGTCGCGCTGGGCGACGAGGAGTTGGTGGCGCTCGGAAGGCACGGCCGCGCATCTTAGCTTGGGAAGCGAACCTACGGTTCTCTCCCCAAACCCCTCTCTCCCTGGCCGCACGACTGCCGACGCGCACTGGACCTCCCGCCGAGCAAGCTCGGCTCCGGTCGCCACGGTCACGGTGCCTTGTCGGTTAAGGACGGCTGAGCGAGCGATCAACCAGTGCGGCCGAAGCCGGGTTTGCTCGGCGAGAGGCCAATTGCGCGATGCGAGAGAGCAAGCCGAGGGAGAGAGGGGCCTTGGGGAGAACCGCAGGTTCTTCCCCCGACTTAAAAGAGCTGGTTCTCGCCGCCGAAGATCGCGCTCACCGAGTCGTCGGCGAACACGTTCATGATCGTCTCGGCGAGCAGGGGCGCGACGGTGAGCACCGTCAGGTTCTCGGGCTTCGCGATCGGGTCGATCGGGACCGTGTCGGTGACGACGATGCCGGAGATGTCGGCATCCGCGAATCGCTCGAGCGCATTGCCGCAGAAGAGCCCGTGGGTCGCGAAGACCCAGACCTCCTCGACACCGTGCGCCTTCAGGGCGTTGACGTTCGCAAGCAGCGTGCCGCCGGTCATGATCACGTCGTCCCCGAGCACGGCCTTCTTGCCGCGGACGCGACCGGTGATCTCCGTCACCTCGGCGACGTCGTGTGCAGGCCGCGTCTTGTGCATCAGCGCGAAATCGGCGTCGAGCATCTCCGCGAACCGCACGGCCATCTTCGCCCGGCCCGCATCCGGAGACACCGAGACGACGCCTTCCCCGGTCAGCCCGAGATCGCGGAAGTGACGCGCGAACAGCGGCAGGGCGGTCATGTGGTCGACGGGGATCGTGAAGAACCCCTGGATCTGCCCGGCGTGCAGATCCATCGTGAGCACACGGTCGGCACCGGCCAGCTGGAGCATGTCGGCGATCAGGCGTGCCGAGATCGGCTCGCGCGGCTTCGCCTTGCGATCCTGGCGCGCGTACGGGAACAGCGGGATCACGGCAGTGATTCGTTTCGCCGAGGCGAGCTTCGCGGCCTGGATCATGAAGACGAGCTCCATCACGTTGCGGTCGATCGGCTCGCAGCCCGTCTGCACGAGGAAGACGTCTGCGCCGCGAATCGACTCGTCGTAGCGACAGTAGGTCTCGCCGTTCGCGAAGGTGCCCAGATCGATCTCGCCGAGCTCGACGCCGAACTGCTCGACGATCCGCTCCGCCAGCACGGGATGCGAGCGGCCGCTGAACACCATCAGGCGCTTCTGAGGCCCACGCTCGAGCCAGTGACCGGGCCCGGGCTGCGTCATCGTCTCGATCGCCTCCAGACCGGGGAGTGCGAGCTCACTCGTCGCGCTGCCGTGCTGCATACCCCTCCTTGTTCTCCTGCCGTTGCCGGGCGATCGCGAGGGCGCCTGGCGGTACGTCCATCGTGATCACCGAACCGGCCGCGATCCATGCGCCGTCACCCACCTCCACTGGAGCGATGAACCCATTGTGGATCGCGGTTCTGACGTTGCTGCCGATCGTCGTGCGTTGTTTCGGCTCGCCGGGGCGATGGCTGTAGTTCGCCGTGATCGCGCCCGCCCCGATGTTCGAGTCCTCGCCGATGTCGGCGTCCCCGATGTACGACAGATGAGGGACCTTCGTGCGGTCGCCGATACGCGAGTTCTTGATCTCCACGTAGGTGCCTGCCTTCGAGGACGCGCCGAGGGTCGTTCCAGGGCGAAGGTAACAGAAGGGGCCGACGACCGCGCGCCTGCCGATCTCGGCGTCGACGGCAACCGTATGTGGGTTGATCTCGGCGCCCTCGTCGATCCGTGTCCGGCCGCGCAGCACGGTGAACGGGTTGATCGTCACGTCCTCGGCGATCTCGACGGTCGGGTCGATCCAGGTCGTCGCCGGATCGACGATGGTCACGCCGGCGAGCATGTGCCGCTCGTTGATGCGGTCCCGGAGCACGGCGGTTGCCTTCGCGAGCTCGACCCGCGTGTTCACACCCTCCGCCTCGTCGGGATCGGGCGAGACGTGCGCCGCGACCCGCTCGCCGGCGTCGACCAGGACCGCGATCGTGTCGGTCAGGTACAGCTCGCCCTGGACGTTCTTCGGCTGCAGTCGTTCGAGGGCCGGCCACAGTGCGTCCGACCGGAAGGCGTAGATCGAGGAGTTGATCTCGTCGATCGCGAGCTCCTCGGGCGAGGCGTCCGTGCCTTCGACGATGCGCACGACCGACCCGTCGCCGTCCCGGACGATGCGGCCGTAGACCCGCGGATCTGCCGGCTTCGCGGTCAGGATCGTCGCTGCGGCGCCCTCGGAGCGATGCGTGGCGAGCAGCGCGCCGAGTAGCTCGGGCGTCAGCAGAGGCGTGTCGCCCGAGAGCACGAGCACGTCGCCCGTGTAGTCGGTCAGGGCAGCCTGCCCCGCACGCGCCGCGTCGCCGGTTCCGAGCGGTACCTCCTGGACCGCGACCGTCACCGGCTGATCGGCGAACTGGTCGCGGCCCGAGGGCGAGGCGACGACGACGACCGGATCCGCTCCGGAGGCCGCGGCGCTCAGGATCACCCAGTCGACCAGCCGCCGCCCGAGGATCGGGTGGAAGTGCTTCGGCACGGCGGAGCGCATCCGGGTGCCGAGGCCTCCGGCCATGATCAGGGCTGCGAGCGGCGGATCGGACATGGCGTCGTCGCCTCAGCGAGATGGCTGGGGCGCCAGGATTCGAACCTGGGATCGCGGGACCAAAACCCGCTGCCTTACCGCTTGGCTACGCCCCACTGCGACCCGAGTATATGAGCGGTCGGGCTAGCGCCGGTCCGTGAACAGGAAGAAGAGCGCGACGATCGCGAGCAACGCCACCACGGCGATCGCGACCGCCTTGACGATCCCGAGCGCAAGCGGGACGAGCAGGACGATCAGCTGCGAGGTCGCGAGGATCCAGCTCAGCTCGCGCACGACGTCCGACCGGTTCGAACGGCCGGCGAACCACCAGAAGCCGCCGGCGATCAGCGCAAACAGCGCCGCCTCCCACCAACCGAGGACGCCGACGATATAGAGAAGCCCTTCGATCGCCGCAAGGCCGAGCGTCAGGCGAAACCGGCGCAGGCGAAACCAGCGACCCAGGCGTGTCGAACCCTGTTCGATCGCGTACGACATCGCGCAATCACGCTACCAGGCCGGATCGGTGACCCAGCAGCGACCGAGACCCGACAACGACCGCGCCGCGCGCCGGGCGGACGCCCCGTCGTCGAACAGCCCGTACACCACGGGCCCGGCGCCGCTGACGTCGGCGCGGAACGCTCCCTCCGCGCGAAGTGCGTCGGCATGCTCCGACCGCGCGAGGTCGTTCGGCGGCAGCGCGGCGAGGTCGCGCGGCGAGCGGACGGCGTCAAGGGCTGCGCGAAGCGAGGACACCCGCGAGTCGTACCCGTCCCCGCCGCGACGAGCATCGAAGGCGGCGTACACCGACGCTGTCGAATCCTTCGCCGCACCGCACGGAAGCAGCAGGCAGACCGCGAACTCCTGCGGAACCTCGACAGGCTCGAGCGTGGTGCCGGTGCCGCTGCCGAGCTGCGGCCCTTCGCGCAGGAAGAACGGCACGTCGGCACCGACCGAGGCCGCGATCCGCTGCAACGCGTGGTCGTCGAACGGGCGGTCGAGTTGATCGTTCGCGAGCCGAAGTGCCGTCGCGGCGTCCGAGCTTCCACCGCCGAGCCCGGCGGCCACCGGTATCTGCTTGTCGATCACGACCCGCCAGCCGTGCGGCGCGTCGAGGGATCCGAGCGCAGAGCTGACGAGCGTGTCGTCGGGAAAGCCCTCGACGGTCGTCGCCTCCGCAGGCTCGACCTCGAGCGTGTCGGCCAGGCCGATGCGCTGGAAGACCGTCAGCACGTCGTGCATCCCGTCGGAACGAAGCGGACCGACCACGAGCGCAAGGTTCACCTTCGCGTGCGCCGCACCGGTCACGACAGCGCCTCCGCGAGCGCGACGAACTCCGGCGGCGTGAGCTCCTCCGCCCGCGCGCCAGGGTTGCGTCCGATCGCGGCCAACGCCACGACGGCCGCCTCTCGCGAGCACGCGCCGGCCAGCGAGACGGCGTTGGCGAGCGTCTTGCGCCGGTGCGAGAAGGCAGCCTCGACGAGGCGCTTGACGCTTGCCGCCGCCGCCGGAGCGATGCGCCGGAACGCGACCAGCGCCGAATCGACGTTCGGCCGCGGCCGGAACACCTCGCGCGATACCGGATGGAAGCCCGTGCGCTCGGTCGCCAGCTGAACGAGCACCGAGACCGCGCCGTACGCCTTCGTCGAGGGGTCGGCGAAGAAACGGTCGGCCACTTCGCGTTGCACCATCACGCACCAGACTTCGATCGCGTCGAGAGCCAGACTCTCGACGACCAGCGGCGTCGCGATGTTGTACGGCAGGTTCGCAACGAGCTTGTCGGGACGCGGCTCGAAAGCGGAGAGGTCGAGTGCGAGCGCGTCCCCCCAATGGACGCTGGTGCGCGGGATCCCTGCCAGCTCGCGCTCGAGCCGTCGGTCGACCTCGACGGCGTGCACGAACGCGACTCGTTCGGCGAGGTAGCGCGTGAGAACTCCGAGCCCCGGCCCGACCTCGAGCACCACGTCGTCCTCGTCGAGCGCCGCCAGCCGGTCGATCACTCCGAGGATGTTCGGGTCGGTGAGGAAATGCTGCCCCAGCGCCTTCCGCGGGCGGACGGTCACAACCCGAAGACGGCGTCGGCGTTCGTGTCGACCTGCGCCGCGAGCGTGGCGGGCTCGACGCCGCGCACTTCGGCAAGCGTGCGGTAGGTGTGCACGACGAAGGCGGGCTCGTTCCGCTGCCCACGCACCGGCTGGGGCGCGAGATACGGGCTGTCGGTCTCGGCGAGCAGGCGGTCGGCGGTCACCGCCCTGGCGGCGGACCGCAGCTCGTAGGCGTTCTTGTAGGTCACGTTCCCTGCGAAGGAGACGTACCAGCCGTGACGCGTCGCCTCGGCGAGAAGCGGCGGCGAGGAGAAGCAGTGCAGCACGACCGCTCCGTCGTGCGATGAGAGCAGCTCGAGCGTGTCGTCGTCGGCAGCGCGTGTGTGGATGACGACCGGCTTACGGGCTTGCAACGCCAGCGCGAGCTGTTGCTCGAACAGCCACCGCTGGGCGTCGCGAGGTGCGTAGTCGCGGAAGTAGTCGAGCCCCGTCTCGCCGACCGCCACCACTTTCGGATGCGCGAGCAGCTTGCGCAGCTCCTCGAGGTCGTCCGGCGCCGCCGAGGCCGCCTCGTGGGGATGGATGCCGAGCGCGGCATAGACGCCCTCCTCGGCGTCGGCAAGCGCGAGCGCCGCGCGCGCGTCGGCAACCGTCGTCGCGACGGCGACGACGCGGGCGACGCCGGCAGCCCGCGCCCGGTCGAGCACCTCGGCCGCGTCGTCGCCGAGGTGCGCGTGGGTGTCGATCACGCTTCGGCGGCGCCGGCCGCCATCCGGCGCAGCTCCTCCTCGACGACCGACTCGTCGAGCTTGCGGAAGAGCGGCCGCGGCTCAGCGAGCTTTTGCCCGGCCGGAAGCGTGCTCGGCTCCCAGCGCCCGACCCAGCTCGCGTAGTCGCCGGTCAGCACCTCGTGCGTGCGCCCGCCCTCCTCGGTGATCTCGCGGAACTCGAGCGGGCCCGCCAGCGTGCCCTCGTTGCCGAGCAGCTCGTGCACGACCTGCGAGGTGTGCGGCAGGAACGGTGTGAACATCGTCTTCAGACTGTCCACCGCCCGGAGCGCGACGTTGAGGACGGTTCCCGCGCGCTGCCGGTCGGTCTTCACGAGCGCCCAAGGCGCCTGATCCGAGAGGTACTGGTTCACGGTCGAGGCCAGCCGCATCGCCTCGGCAAGCCCCGCGCGGAACCGCCCGGCTTCGATGTGCTCGCCGACCGTGGCAAAGCCGCCGCCGACCGCGGCCAGCAGAGCCTCGTCGGACGGGTCGAGCGTGCCGGGCTCCGGGACGGATCCGAAGTTCCGGTGGGCATTGGTCAGCGTCCGGTTGACGAGATTGCCCCAGTTCGCGAGCAGCTCGTCATTGTTGCGTCGCACGAATTCGGCCCACGTGAAGTCGGTGTCCTGCGTCTCCGGCCCGGCGGCGACGAGGTAGTAGCGCAGCGGGTCGGGGTCGTAGCGGTCGAGGAAGTCGCCGACGAAGATCGAATGCTGACGGCTTGTCGAGAACTGCTTTCCCTCCATCGTCAGGAACTCGGACGCGATCACGTTGTCGGGAAGCTCGAGCGGAGCGATGCCCGCGCCGTACTCGCCACCCGTGCCGTAGCCGAGCAGGATGGCCGGCCAGATCACGGTGTGGAAGACGACGTTGTCCTTCCCCTGGAAGTAGGCGTGCTCGGACTCCTCGTTCTGCCACCAGCTCCTCCAGGCATCGGGATCGCCGCTCTGCGACGCCCACTCGATGCTCGCCGACAGATAGCCGATCACCGCGTCGAACCAGACGTAGATCCGCTTGTTCGGGTCCTCCAGATACCCGGGGATCGGGATCGGCACGCCCCAGTCGAGGTCGCGGGTGATCGGTCGCGGCCGGATGTCGTCGAGCAGGCCGAGCGAGAAGTTGCGGACGTTCGGCCGCCACTCGCCGTGGCCCTGGATCCAGGTTCGGATCGCATCCGCGAACTGCGGGAGGTCGAGGAACAGATGGTTCGTCTCGCGGAACTCGGGGACCGAGCCGTCGATCTTCGACCTCGGGTTGATCAGATCGGTCGGATCGAGCTGGTTCCCGCAGTTGTCGCACTGGTCGCCACGCGCCTCCGGATAGCCACAGATCGGGCACGTCCCCTCGATGTAGCGGTCAGGCAGCGTGTGACCGGTCGTCGGCGAGAACGACACGAGCATCGACCGCTCGACGATTGCGCCATGCTCGTACAGCGTCCGGAAGAGATCCTGGGTCACTCGCTCGTGGTTCAGCGTGGTGGTGCGCGAGAAGAGGTCGTACGAGAGCCCGAGTCGCCTGAAGTCTTCGCGGAACGAGGCGTTGTAGTAGTCGGCGACCTCAGCGTAGGACTTCCCCTCGCGATCGGCGGCCACCATCACCGGCGTACCGTGCTCGTCCGTCCCGCTGACCATGAGGACGTCGTTCCCCTTGAGGCGGTGGTAGCGCGCGAAGGCGTCGGACGGAACGCCGAACCCCGCCACGTGGCCAAGGTGGCGGTGGCCCGCCGCATACGGCCACGCCGGCGCCACCAGCACTTTCTTCCGCTCGCTCGACACTGGCGGCAATCATACGAACGGCCCTCGCACGCCCAGCGTGACGCACGCCGAGGACCGTTGCTGCCGCGATCAGCGCCAGGCCGAGCAGCGCCGCGACCGAAAAGTCGGTGAGCGGCCGGTGCCGGGTCGCCGGATGGTCGTGACGCGACGCCCACGTCGCCGACGGTCGCAAGCGGCCACCCGTCAACCGGACGGTGCGCCGCGGGTCGGCAGCGACGGGAACATGCCCTTGCGGCGATTGTCCGACGCGCGGCGCACGCGCCGGCTGGACGGACACCTGCCGAGCCTGCGGCACTTGTCGGTGCGCAGGACGGACGGGTGTCGCGGCCGCACGAGCCGGCACCGGGGCACCGACGTCCCGGGGGCGGGTCACCTTGGTCGCCGGCCGGTCGACCGTCCGAGACGGCGTGGCGACTCGGCCCAGCGCGAGCCTCGGACGGGTGGCGAGAGGCCCTGCGTCTTCGTCCGGGGCAGCGCTCGTGTGAGGCACGGCGCGCTCATGGCGCGGTGCCGTGGCGAGCGGCCTCGCCGCCCGGGCAGCGGTTGGCGGTGCACGGCGCGGGGTTACCGCGGGCGGTGCAACCGCCGGCGCGGGCACCTCGAGCGGTGACGGAGACGCGGCGGGCGTCGCCGCGGCCACGGCCGGAGCCGGAACGGTCGCAGGCGGCGCCGGCGCGGCCGGGACGTCGTCAGCCACCGGCGTCGTCGTAGGTGGAGCCGGTGCTGGATCGGGCGGCGAGGAAGCCGACGGCCGCGGCGGAAGCAGCGTCGCCGGGTCGAGGTACCCCTGCTCGTCGTCGGCGATGCGCACGCCGAGGTGGACGTAGGGCACGCCGACCTCGGCGTCGCCGCTCGGTCCGATCGTCCCGACGGCGTCTCCTTCGGAGACAGCCGCACCCTTTCCGACCGCGATCGAGCCGAGATGCGTGAGCGTGACCGCGTAGCCGTCGCCGGTCAGGATGGTGACGCTCTTGCCGGAGGAGGGGACCGTCCCCGCGAACGAGATCGATCCTCCCTCCGGCGCAACCACGGTGGCTCCGGGATCGCCGGCGACATCGATGCCGCGATGCTGCCCGGCGGCGTACGGATGAGCCGCGCCGAAGGTGAACGGCTGCACGACGTCACCACTCGCAGGCCACGACCAGGCACCCGCGGTGGGGGCGAACAAGAGCACGACCAACACTGCAAGCAGAAGAACGCGTTGCATCGGCACCTCCCGGAGGGAACTCGTTGTCAGAACAGCAAACGTCCCGACAACGGTAGGTGCGGGAACCTCAGAGCGTCAAGCGAATTGACGAACTTGTCACAGAGTCCGGCGGTAGAGGTCGTTGCGCCCGACCCCGCTGAGCCGCGCCACGACGTCTGCGGCCGTGCGGTGCGGCGTCCCGGCCGCGACGAGCTCGCGCACGGCCTGCAGCGCGTCGGCGTCGTCGCGTGTCGCAACCGTCGGGCCGAGCACGAGCGTGATCTCGCCTTTGGGCGGCTCGGCAAAACGGTCCGCGAGCTCTGCTGCCGAACCGCGGACGACTTCCTCGAACCGTTTCGTCAGCTCACGGCAGACTGCGACTGGCCAATCGGCATCGTTGAGCGCGAGCGAGCGCAGCGTCGCCGGGAGCCGGCGCGGAGAGTCGAACGCCACGGCGGCGGCATCCCAGCCGGAGAGCGCCTGCCAGAGCGCCTGCCGCTCGCCGTCCTTCCGCGGGACGAACCCGACGAAGAGGAACCGCGTGCCGCCGAGGCCGCTCGCGACCAGCGCCGTGGTCACGGCAGAGGCTCCGGGCAGCACCGTGACGTCGATGCCGGCGTCGAGCGCCGCGCGAACGAGACGCGTCCCGGGATCGGAGACGCCGGGAAGCCCCGCGTCCGAGACCAACGCGATTCGCTCACCCGCCTCGAGCCGTGGCAGCAGCTCCTGGGTGCGCGACACCTCGTTGTGCTCGTGGAACGAGAGCAGGCTCGCGCGAATGCCGTGCCGTTCGAGCAGCGCCCGGGTGTGGCGCGTGTCCTCGGCAAGCACGAGGTCGACCTCGCGCAACTCCGCCAGCACGCGCAGCGTGACGTCATCGAGGTTCCCGATGGGCGTCGCGCACACTGCGAGTGGCACCTTCGACTCCTCGGCTGGGTCAGGGGACCGACTCGAAGGCCACGAGGCCGGCCCCGATCAGGCCCGCCGACGCGCCGAGGTTCGCGCACTCGATCTCGAGCTGCTGCCCCGCAGGCGCGAGTGCCTCCGTGAGCACGGCGAGCCGTGCGGCGGGCAGGAGCAGCCCGAACGCCGCGACACCGAACCCGCCGCCGATCACGATCCGCTCTGCGCCGAAGATGTTCACGAGCGAGCCCATCGCGACACCCAGATGGTGGCCGATCTGCGTCGAGCGCCGGATTCCGCTCCTGAACGAGATCGTGCGCGGTCGCCGCCGGACCGAGCACCTCGCCGCGCGAACTTGTCGGCTGCGCGGCCGGAACAGTACGCCTCGACGTGGCCGCGGCCGGAGCACGCACCGGCGCACGGCTCGCCGTCCTCGACGATCACCATGTGCCCGAGCTCGGTCCACGACTGGAAGAGGCTGCCGTTCACGATCACGCCGCCACCGACACCGGTCCCGAGGGTCAGCATCACGAAGTTCTGCACCCCCTGCCCCGCCCCGTACCGGAACTCTGCGTAGGCGGCGCAGCTCGCGTCGTTCTCGACGCCGACGGGCAGCCCGAGCCGCTGCTCCATCTCCTCGCGGAAAGGGACGTCGCGAAGAGGGATGTTGACGGCTCCGAGCGCCACGCCGGTCAGCTGGTCGATCCGGGATGGGATTCCGAAGCCGACGGCGCTGATGCCCTCCTGCGGGAGCGAGCGGACGACGTCGGCCAACTCGTGGAGGAGCGCGGACTGCGAGGTCGTCACCGTTGCTCGCTCGAGCGTCTCGTGGACCCGCCCGTCTCCGTCGATCACGCCGGCGAGAATCTTCGTTCCGCCAAGGTCGACGGCGATCACGCGATCAGCCCTCATGTCCGCTCGGTAACCTAACCCGCCGGATGGCGTCGGACCCGAAGCCGTATCGCCTGTATCGCGGCGGTCGCGTCAAGGGCAAGGTTCCGGCGCCCGCACGGCCCCGTCGGAACACGGGCGGGGCGACCGACTATCGCGGCCCGGGCGCCACGCCGAAGCGGCGGCGGATCGGGCGTGGACGCCTGATCGGGCTGGTCCTACTCGTGCTCCTGCTCCTCGTGATCGTGTGGGCCGTCGCGAGCTGGTTCGCCGTGTCGAGCGGCGTCTCCGATGCGAACGGGCGACTGGACCCGAATGCCAAGTCCGCGCTCCAGCACCAGAACGGCCTGCTGCTCTCGCACTCGACCACGGTCCTGCTGCTCGGGACGGACAACGCCCAGGTCGGGGGGCGCGAGGGTGACCGGCACTCGGACTCGATCATGCTCCTGCGCACCGATCCCTCGCACCACCGTCTGTACTACCTGTCGATCCCGCGCGACCTGATCGTCCCGATTCCCGGCGCCGGAGCCCAGAAGATCAACGCCGCGTTCCAGATCGGCGGGCCGGCCCTCGCGATCAGGACGATCCACGACTTCACAGGCCTGTCGATCAACCACGTGGTGGTCGTCAACTTCGCCGACTTCAAGGATCTCATCAACGCAGTCGGCGGCGTCACGGTCGACGTCCCGAGCGCGATCCGTTCGAATCGGTTCGACTGCCCATACGCGACGCAGGCGCGGTGCGACCAGTGGCCCGGCTGGCGCTTCGCGAAAGGGAGTCAGCACATGAACGGCGAGCGAGCACTGATCTACTCGCGCATCCGTGAGAACGAGCTCAACCCGGCCGAGACCGACTTCACCCGCACGGCACGCCAGCAGGCCGTGATCAACGCCGTCGCCTCCAAGCTGACGTCGGTCGGCACGCTCTTCCGCATGCCGTTCTCCGGGTCGTCGTTCGTCAAGCCGCTGACCACCGACCTGACGACCAGCCAGCTGCTTCAGCTCGGCTGGGTGAAGTTCCGCTCGAACGAGTCGAGCTCGGTGCACTGCAGGCTCGGGGGTGACTTCGGAGGCGGCGGAACGGGCGCGCCGAGCGAGGACAACCCGACGACGATCGCGATGTTCCTGGGGAAGTCGGCTCCGCAGCCTCCGACCGGTCAGTTCGACCCGGGCTGCGTCGTCGGGCACACGCTGCCGCAGTAACGGCGGCGACTAAGGCGCTCTAGGCCTCGGCGGCCTTCTTCGTCTCGCCGCCCTTCGAGTCCGACGATCCGGAGCCGGAGTCGCCCGAGGAGGAGTCACCGGAGGAAGAGTCGCCCGACGACGAGTCGGACGCCGAGGCGCCGTCCTTGGCCGCGGTTTTCTTCTTGCGCCCGTAGTCGGTCGAGTAGAAGCCGCTCCCCTTGTAGTGGACGGCGACGGGATGCAGGACGATTCGCAGCGGCCCTTCGCCGCAGACTTCACAGACGCCGGGCCCGTCCTCGGTCATGCCGTGAATCACCTCGAACAGATGCCCGTTCGGACACTTGTACTCGTACACCGGCATGGGAGCGGCAAGGCTAGCAGCGGGTACGCTCGCCGACGTTGGCGCGAGCCCTCGCCGTACTCGTCCTCGTGGCACTGCTCGTCCCGGCGGCGGCCGCCGCACACGCGAGGCTGATTCGCACGGTCCCTGCCGCCGGCGCCGCTGTCGGCCGCGCACCGCGCGAGGCGCTGGTCGAGTTCGACGACACCGTCGTCGTCGCGCCCGGGAACGCCGCGGTCGCGAACGTGTCGCGACGTTCCGTGCTGGCTGCACCCGCACGGGTGCGGGGACGGGAGCTGGTCCTCCCGCTTGCGCGCAACCTCGCGCACGGGGCGTACACGATCCGCTGGAGCATCGTTTCCGAGGACGGCCACCCCGAGCAGGGAGTGTTCGCGTTCGCCGTGGGCGCTGGGCCCCGCCCCCAGCCGGTGCTGGGCGCGACGACGCCGACCGGAGCCGGCGACGTCGCCCTGCGCGCCGTCTACTACGTCGGACTGCTGATCGCGGCCGGAGCAACCGTCTTCGCCCTGCTTGCCCGCAGCCTTCTCGGCGCCCGGCTGCGACGCCCGCTCGCGGGGCTGCTCTTCCTCTCGCTGCTCGCCGCCTTCGTCGGAGCAAGCGGGCTCGAGTCCGGCTCGCCGTCCGGAACGCGTTTCGCGCTGGTGATGAAGGGCGCCGCAGTCGTGTCGCTCATCGGAGCAGCGGCAGCCGCGCTCGCGCCCGCCGTCCCGACGCTGCTCACGCTCGCGGGCGGCTGTGCGCTCGCACTGACGGCTGCGCCTGCACTCGCCGGGCACGCCCTCGATCGCGATCAGCCGGCCGTGATCGCACCCCTGCTCGACGTCCTGCACACCGCCGCCGCGGCCGTGTGGCTGGGCGGCCTGGTGGCTGCGATCTGGGTGCTGCCGCGATCGTCCAGGGACACGTGGGAGCGACGCGCGGTCCTGCGGCGGTTCTCGTCGGCCGCGCTCGCCGCAGTCGTCGTGATCGCACTGACCGGGCTCGGGCGCGCGCTCACCGAGCTCGGCGGCATCGAGCATCTCTGGTCGACGTCGTACGGACGCGCACTGCTCGCGAAGACGGCCCTCTTCCTGCCGCTGATCGCCGTCGGTCGGGCCAATCGCTCGTTGATCGAAGCGTCGCTCGCCGCTACTCACGCGATCGATTGCCGTCGAGATCGCGGTGATCTGCGCCATCGTCGTCGTCGTGGCGATCCTGACGCAGGTGCGGCCCGGCTCGGAGGTGCCGGCCGCGCGATCAGCCGGGGCGGTCGCCGTGATCGCGATGCCTGTGCGCCTCTCCGTCGACCGTCTCGAGGAAGCACGGCGCATCTTCGAACGCAGCCAACCCTGACGGCACACCCCGCGGACGGCGTGAGCGCGACGCGACTCGCTGCGCCGTCGCAATCGCCCCGGCCGCACCGACGACGCCGCCGATCGCGAACGAGCGGAGCCTGCCGCCGCGCCCGATGCGTTCCATGCGAGCATCGTACGCGTGCGCATCACGACGCTCGGCGATCTGATCCTGGACGTAGTCGTGTCCCTGGACGCTCCCCTCGTCCCTGGAGACGACCGCCCCGCGACGATCCGGGTCGGTGCAGGCGGACAGGCGGCGAACGTCGCGGCGTGGGCCCGCGAGCTCGGTGCCGACGCGCGCGTCGTGTGCCGGTGCGGCGACGATCCGGCGGGTGTGCTCGCAGCGCGTGAGCTGCGCGAGCTCGGCGTCGACGTCGCGGGCTCCGCGGGCGGCCGGAACGGCGTCGTCGTCTCGCTCGCGGCGTCCGGCGACCGCACGATGGCCTCCGACCGCGGCGACGCGATCGGGCTCGAACCGCACGACCTGGAGGACGCATGGTTCGATTGCGACGTGCTGCACGTCTCCGGGTACGCGCTCCTCCGCCTCCCCGCTGCGGACGCCGCCTCGTGCGCGACGGCGATGGCGCGTGCGCACGGCGCGATCGTCTCCGTCGACGCGTCGACCTTCACTCTCGCCGACGACGGCTTCCGCGAGCGTGTCCGGTCACTCGCCCCCGACCTCGTGTTCGCCAACGAGCGCGAGCGTGCGGCGCTCGGTCCGATCGACGCACGGCTGGTGCTGAAGCGCGGTGCCGACGGGATCGTCGTCGACGGACGCGCGTATTCCGCGAGGCCGACGACGCTCGTCGACGCGACCGGAGCGGGAGACGCGCTCGCCGCCGGCTTCCTCGTCGGCGGGCCCGAGCTCGGGCTCGAAGCGGCGGCGCGCTGCTGCGCGAAGCTCGGAGCAATGCCGTGATCGCGATCGCAGAGGAGGTGCGGGACGCGCAGCGCGACGGGCGCGGCGTCGTTGCGCTCGAGACGACGCTCGTGGCGCACGGCTTCCCACCGGGAGAGGGAGCGTCGGTCGGGCTCGCCTCGGATGGGGCCGTTCGCGACGGCGGCTCGGTGCCCGCGACGATCGGCGTGCTCGACGGCGTCATCCACGTCGGCCTGACCGGCGCGCAACTCGAGCGCTTCGACGCCTCGGCGCGGAAGCTCGGCCCGCGCGACATCGCCGCAGCGGCCGTTCAGCGCGCAACCGGAGCGACCACCGCGGGCGGAACGCTCTCCGTCTGCCGCGCGGCCGGCATCCGGTTCATGGCCACGGGCGGGCTCGGAGGGGTCCACCGCGGCTGGCCAACGCCGCCGGACGTGTCGGCCGACCTGCAGGTGCTCGCGACCACGCAGGCGCTCGTGGTGTCGTCGGGCGTCAAGTCGCTGCTCGACGTGGTCGCGACCGCGGAGCTCCTCGAGACGCTCGGAGTGCCCGTGCTCGGCTGGCGCAGCGACACCTTGCCGCTGTTCTTCGCCGCCGCGGGCGGGCCGCCGGTCTCTGCGCGGGTGGAGTCGGCGGGCGAGGCGGCTGCTGTCGCTGCCGCCCACTGGGAGCTCTCGGGCGGGGGCCTGCTGCTCGGCCGGCCACCGGACGAGAGCCTCGACGACGTCGAGCCGCTGATCGAGCGCGCGCTCGCCGAGGCGGACGCGCAGGGAGTCCAGGGGCAGCGGGTGACGCCCTTCGTCCTCGGCTACCTGCACGAGCGAAGCGGCGGCCGAACCTTGCAGGCGAACCGCGACCTGATCGTCGGGAACGCCCGCCTCGCCGGCGAGATCGCCGCGGCGAGCCCATAGAAGCTCAGATCAACCAGCGTCCGTTCTCCTGCACGAGCCGGCCGTCGGCGTACAACCGACCCCCTTCGCGCAGGTCCTTCACGAGATCCCAGTGCACGGCGCTGACGTTCGTGCCGCCGGTGAACGAGTACGAGTTGCCGACGGCGAGATGCACCGTGCCGTCGATCTTCTCGTCGAACGCGACGTTCCTCATGTACCGCTGGATGGCGGGGTTGCATCCGATTCCGAGCTCGCCGAGCCGGCGCGCGCCGTCATCGGTATCGAGGGTGCGCAGGAGATGGTCCTCGCCGGCGCGAGCCGAGGCGTCGACGACCAGGCCGCCGTCGAACACCAGGCGCACGCCCTCCACCTCCCGGCCGAGGTAGACCGCCGGGAATTCCGAGAACTCGATCGCGCCCGCAGCCGAGTCCTCGCGCGGCGAATAGAAGACCTCGCCCCCCGGCATGTTCACGTGCCCGGCGTCGACCTCCCCGGTGCGGCCGGCGAGTGACAGGGTGAGATCGGTGCCGGGGCCGACGATTCGCACGACGTCGGTCGCGTCGAAGACGTCGGCGATGCGACGCATCCGTTCGGCCTCTCCGTCCCAGTCGCGGAGCACGGCCTCGAAGATGAAGTCCTCGTACTCGCCGATCGACATGCCGGCGTCCTGCGCCCCGGCGGGCGTGGGGTACTCGGCGACGACCCAGGGAACCTCCATCGCCATCGTCCGAGCCCGCCAGGGCCGCATCGACTCCTGCAGCGCCGCATGCCGCTCGGCGGACAGCTCCGCTCCCTCGCGGGCGTTCTCGGGCGCCCAGATCACGATCATGCCGTCGGCCCGCTCCCAGATCGTCCGCTGGAGCGGAGACGACTCGCGCAACAGTTCGAGCGGGGCCTCGCGCGCGAAGGGCCCACCGATCAGCTCGAACGCGAGCTGAAGCAGCGTGTACGAGCCACGGCGGGCGGTCTCCTCGACCAGCGCCTCGATCAACGGGCGCGCCAGCGGCGTCGACCGCACGACGATCTGCCCGCCGGGCCGCGCCGGCACCGACCGCTCGACGAGCAGCCGCGCATAGTCGTCGATCCTGGGATCTCGCATTCGCCGCAGTTCCTCAGTCTCCGCGCCGCGCCCCGGCGCGGCAACGGCCGTTTCGGACAGTCCTACTCGAGCGTGTGCAGAAACTCCTCGATTTCGAGCGCAGGCAGCGTCTCGATCCTGGTCGAGCCACGCGAGCCGAGCGCCACCGAGACCTTGGCGATCGTCGCGAGGTCGGGCGCCTCGACGACGTTCACGAAGTCGAACTCACCGAGGGTCGCCCACTGATGGACGACCCGGCAGCCGAGCTCCTCGACGTCCTGGTTCACCTGCCGCAACCGCTCAGGGTTCGACTTGAGGGTCTGAACGCCCTGCTGCGTCAGCGTCGACAGGAGGATGAAGGTCGGCATCGCGTCGTCTCCCTTGCGTTGTGCGACGTGGTTTTGACCGGCGGGACCCTACACGGGCCGCCTGGTCGAGATAGAGCAGCGCTCCACCCAGATAGAGGAGCGGGCTCAGCACGAGATCCGCAAGAGCCGAGAGCGACCCGCTGGCTGCGTCGCCCTGCGCGCGAAGCAGGAGGCTGAGCGTCTCCTCTGCGACGCCGACGACGATCACGAGCGCGGCCAGCGAGCCGAGCGCGTGGACGTAGTCCGCAGTTCCGAGCTGGCGGCCGCGGACGAGCGCCGGCCTTCCAGTCGAGCCGCTCGATCAGGGCGGCGGGCACCGGCGAGCCCGATGAACGCGAACCACGCGACCGCCGGAAGGAGGAACACGGCGCGGAGCGCAGGAAACGGCAGATAGATGAGGAGCGCGACCGCGAAGACGGTCGCGGTCGGCCGCCCGCCGTGGACGAGCACGCACGCATAGACGAAGGCCGCGGCGATCAGCGGCGAGGCGATCCAGAAGACGAGCAGCCTGCGCGAGCGACCGGCCGGTGGACGGCGAACTGGTCGACGAGCGCGAGCGGGAGGCCGAGCGGCAGGGCGGGCCAGAAGCGATGGCCGTAAAGACGGATCGTCTCGGCGATCAGCTGCCCGATCGTTCGCTCGTGCGGGGGCAGCGGCGGCGGGAGGTCAGGCATCGAGCGCCTCGAGCAGGACGGGGACGGCAGCGGCGAGTGCGGCGAGTGCCTCGTCGATGCGCCAGCGCGCGCGGTCGGGCTCGTCGACGGCGTTCGACACCGCACGCAGCTCGACCGCCGGTACCTGCGCGAGCGCAGCTGCGCGAAGGACGCCGAACCCCTCCATCGCCTCGACCTCGAACGATCCGCCACCGCCCACGCGGCCGGTGGTCGCGACGGGCAGGACGAGCGCGGCCGGCAGCGCCCGGTGCGCCGAAGCAAGGAGGCCCGGATCGGGAGTCGCGCGCTCGATGCGCGGCATCGAAGACGACGGATCGATGACGTCGCAGTACACCGCCTCCGAGCCCAGGACGAGCGTCGCCGTCGGGAGCTCACGGGCGCCGGCGATGCCGACGTGCACGAGCGCGCGCGGCGATTGCCGGGCCAGGCTCGCGCTCGTCGCGAGCGCAGACTCGACCGGCCCGATCCCGCAGACGAGCGTCGGTACGTCGTCCAGGTAGTCGAGCTCGCGCGCTGTCGCAGCGACGACGAGGATCACGGGCCGCCGCCGGATGCAGGCTCACGCACGGCGAGAGTCTACGATCGCAGGATGGGCTACCAGTGGATCGACGCAGCAGGCCTCACGTTCGAAGAGCGGCCCGCGCGGGACGGCGAGAGCGCCGCGCGTGCGTTCGGCGACCTCACGAGCGCGATCGGGCTCGAGCAATCACGCGCGCGGGTGTGGCGCTATCCGCCGCACACGACCGGCCGGCGTCACCGAGATCACGTGCAGGAGGAGGTCTTCGTCGTTCTCTCGGGGACGGCGACGTTCCTGCTCGGAGACGAGCCCGAGCGTGTCGACCTCGGGCCGGGCGGCGTCGTCGCGGTCGAGCCGATGACGGCGCTGCAGCTGCGGAACGAGACCGGCGAGGAGCTCGTCCTGCTCGCGTACGGCGCGCCGCCGCTGCAGGAAGGCGCGGATTTCCTCGACGAGGTCGACCTGCCGCCGAAGGCGTAGCGTCAGGCTGCGACCGGCGACCCGGCCCTCGTGAAGACGAGATCGCCGTTCTGGGCGTCGACGCGAACGACGTCGCCGTCGACGAAGTCGCCCTCGAGCAGGCGCAGCGCGAGCGGATTCTCGAGCAGCCGCTGAATCGCACGCTTGAGCGGCCGCGCCCCGTACGCGGGGTCCCACCCCGCCTCGGCGATCGCCTCCTCCGCCGCGTCGGTCAGCTCGAGGCCGAGACCACGGTCGGCAAGCCGCGCCCGCAGCCGCTCGAGCTGGAGATCGACGATCTCGCGGATCTGCTCGCGCGTCAGCGCCCGGAACTCGACGATCTCGTCGATCCGGTTCAGAAACTCGGGCCGGAAGTGGTCGCGCAGCCCCTCGGCGCTCCGGATGTTCGAGGTCATGATCATCACGGTGTTGCGGAAGTCGACCGTGCGCCCCTGACCGTCGGTCAGGCGACCGTCGTCGAGCACCTGCAAGAGCACGTCGAACACCTCGGGATGCGCCTTCTCGATCTCGTCCAGCAGCAAGACGCAGTACGGGCGCCGGCGCACCGCCTCGGTCAGCTGACCGCCCTCGTCGTACCCGACGTATCCGGGCGGCGCCCCGATCAGACGCGCGACCGTGTGACGCTCCTGGTACTCGCTCATGTCGAGCCGCACCATCGCGCGCTCGTCGTCGAACATGAACTCGGCGAGCGCGCGCGCGAGCTCCGTCTTGCCGACACCCGGTCGGGCCGAGGAACACGAACGAGCCGATCGGCCGGTTCGGATCCTGCAGGCCCGTGCGCGCGCGCCGCAATGCGTTCGCAACCGCGGCCACCGCCTCCGCCTGACCGATCACGCGCTGATGCAGCCGCTCCTCCATGTGGATGAGCTTCTCGGTCTCGCCTTCGAGCAGCCGGTCGACGGGAATGCCCGTCCACCGCGCGACCACGACGGCGATGTCGTCCTCGTCGACCTCCTCCTTGACGAGGAGATCGTCCTGCGGCGCGGTTCGCCAGCACCTGCTCGAGCTCCGGGATCTCGCCGTAGCGGATCTCGGCAACACGCTGCAGGTTGCCGTCGCGTTCCGCGCGCTCGGCCTCCATGCGCAGCTCGTCGATGCGCCTGGTCGCGTTCTTCACGCGCTCGAGCACCGCCTTCTCACGCGCCCAGCGCGCAGCGAGCTCGTCGCGACGTTCCTTCGCCTCTGCGAGCTCGCGCTCGAGCGGCTCACGCGTCGCAGCTGACTCCTTCGCCATCGCGGCGAGCTCGATCTCGAGCTGCATCACGCGCCGATTCGCCTCGTCGAGCTCGAGCGGGCTCGAGTCGATCTCGATGCGCAGCCGCGAGGCCGCCTCGTCGACGAGGTCGATCGCCTTGTCGGGCAAGAAGCGGTCGGCGATGTAACGGTGGCTGAGCACGGCAGCGGCGACGAGCGCCGCGTCGCGAATACGCACGCCGTGGTGCGCCTCATAGCGCTCCTTCAGCCCGCGCAGGATCGCGATCGTGTCGGCGACCGACGGCTCGCCGACGAACACCGGCGCGAAGCGACGCTCGAGGGCCGCGTCCTTCTCGATGTGCTTCCGGTACTCGTCGAGCGTCGTCGCGCCGATACAGCGCAGCTCACCACGTGCGAGCATCGGCTTCAGCAGGTTCGCGGCGTCGACGGCGCCCTCCGCCGCGCCCGCGCCGACGATCGTGTGCAACTCGTCGATGAAGAGCACGATCCGTCCGTCGCTCGAGCGAATCTCGGTGAGCACCGCCTTCAAGCGCTCTTCGAACTCACCGCGGTACTTCGAGCCGGCGAGCAGCGAGCCGATGTCGAGCGCCCAGACGCGGCGGTCCTTCAACCCCTCGGGGACGTCGCCCGCGACGATCCGCTGTGCGAGCCCTTCGGCGATCGCCGTCTTGCCGACGCCGGGCTCGCCGATCAGCACCGGGTTGTTCTTCGTGCGGCGCGAGAGGATCTGGATCACCCGACGGATCTCCTCGTCCCGGCCGATCACCGGATCGAGCTTCCCCGCCTCGGCGGCCTCGGTGAGATCGCGACCGAACTTCTCGAGGGCCTGGTAGCTGCCCTCGGGATCCTGCGACGTGACGCGCTGCCCACCTCGCACCTGCTTGATCCACGCGAGGATCTCCTCACGCGGCACCGGCTCGAGCGCGAGAAACAGATGCTCGGTCGACACGAACTCGTCCTCGAGCTGCTTGCGCTCGTTGTCGGCGCGGTCGAGCAGGCGCGAGAACGCCGCCGACAGGCTCGGCTGCTGGGTCCCACCCTGGACGCTCGGCAGCGCGGCGACCTTGCTCTCCGCGTCGGCGCGCAAACCGCGCCAGTCGGCGAACAGCTCCTGGTCGAGCAGAGCGAGCAGCAGGTGGTCCGGTGTCAGCTCGGGGTTGCCGTTCCGGAGCGCCAGCGCCTGCGCGGCGGCGACCGCCTCCTGCGACTTGATCGTCAGCTTGTTGAAATCCATGTGCTCAGTCCTTCTTCACTGGTGGTTGTGGCGGCCGGTAGACGACGAGGTCGCGCCGGTACGACCGGTGCACGTCGTCGAGGGTGCGCCGCATCTCGTCTTCCATGCGCGCGATCCGCCGGCGCATGCGCTCGAGCTCGTCCTCGAGCCGGAGCACGCGCTCGGCACCGGCGAGGTTGAGGCCGACCTCGGTGGTCAGGCGCTGGATCAGCCGCAGGCGCTCGACGTCCGCGTCCGAGTAGAGACGCGTGTTGCCCGCCGTCCGTTGCGGCCGCACGAGCCCCTTCTGCTCGTAGATGCGGAGCGTCTGCGGATGCATGCCGACCAGGTCGGCGGCGACCGAGATCATGTACCGAGGGCGATCGCCGTCCATCAACCAGTGGTCTTCCGCAGCTCTTCGAGGAGCTCGCGCTCCTGCTTGTTGACGCGCTTCGGGACCTGGATGCGCAGACGCGCGAGCACGTCCCCCTTGCCCGACCCTTTGAGCCGCGGTGCGCCGCGCCCCTTGATCCGGAGCAGCTTGCCGTCTTCGGAGCCCGAGGGCACCTTCAGCGATACCGCCCCTTCCGGGGTCGGAACCTCGACGTTGCCGCCGAGCGTCGCCGTCGGATATGACACGGGCACCTGCACGATCAGGTCGTCGCCGCGGCGCTCGTAGACCTCCGAGGGCTCGACACGGGTGACGACGTACAGGTCGCCGGCAGGTGCGCCGCCGTAGCCTGCCTCGCCCTTGCCGCGCAGTTTGATTCGTGTGCCGTCCTTCACCCCCGCCGGGATCTTCACGGTGAACCGCTTCGTCCGCCGCTCGCGACCGGCGCCGTGGCAGGTGGGACAGGGCGTCTCGACGATCGTCCCCATGCCGTGACACAGCGGGCACGGCTGCTGCAGGGCGAAGAGGCCCTGCGAGGTCGCGACGACGCCGGTGCCGTCGCACTGCGGGCACGTCACCGGCGCGGTGCCCGGAGCCGCCCCCGTGCCGTGGCAGGTGTGGCACGCAAGCTCGAGCTGCACGGACACGGTCGTCTGCACGCCCTTCAGGGCGTCCTCGAACGACACGCGCACCTCCACCTCGACGTCGTTGCCGCGCTGGCCGCGCTGCGGCGCCGGGCCCGAGTCCGCGCCGCGGCCGCGTCCGAAGATCCCGCCGAAGATGTCGCCGAGATCGAAGTCGCCGAAGTCGAACGTCGTGCCACCGGGGCCTGGTCCGCGGCCGTTGGTCGTTCCGACCGTGTCGTACGCCTTGCGCTTCTCGGGATCCGAGAGCACGTCGTACGCGGACTGGACCTCCTTGAAGCGCGCCTCGGCCTCGGCGTCGCCGGGATTCTTGTCCGGGTGGTACTGCCGCACGAGCTTCCGGTACGCCTTCTTCATCTCGTCGGGGCTGGCGTTCTTCGCGACTCCGAGCGACTCGTAGAGCGACTTAGCCATCCGTCTCCTGCTGCCCGGGCAGCCCGGCCGAGATCACGACGCGCGCGGGCCGCAGGACGCGATCGCCGAGCAGGTACCCCTTCTGCAACACCTGGATGATCGTTCCCTCCTCCTCCTCGGAGGGCTGCGAGAGGAGTGCCTCCTGCAGGTTCGGGTCGAACCGTCCCTCGGTGGGCACCTCCGCGAGCCCCTCACGCGCGAGCAGCGCGCCAGCGAGCGGTGCACGAGCCGGACCCCGTCCTCGAGCTTCGCCTCCTCGTGCTGCGAGGCGGCCTCGAGCGCGCGCTCGAGGTCGTCGAGCACGGGGACGAGCTCCTTCATCAGCCGCTCAGAGGCGCGCGCGGCCAGCACAGCTTGCTCACGCGCGACCCGCTTGCGGTAGTTGTCGAACTCGGCCTTCAACCGCTGCAGCGCGTCGAGATACTCGTCGCGCTCGCGGGCCAGGTCGGCGACGGGATCGACGACAGGCTCTGCGGCCTGATCGGCGCCCTCGAGGTTCTCGTCGGACCCAGCGGCGGCGCCGGCGAGGCCGGCGCCCTCGCTTTCGGGCGGCTCTGTCCAGCCTGTACCGCTCACGACTCGTCGACCACCTCGTACTCGGCGTCCTCGACCACCTCGTGGTCTGCGTCGCCGGCGTCCCCGCCGCCGTTGCCGGTGGGCTGCTGCGTCGATGCCTGCGCATACAGCGCCGAGGCGGCCTGCGTCCACGCCTCCTGCAGCGCGTCGGTCTTCGCCTTGATCTCAGCGACGTCCGACGAGTCGAGCACGCCGCGCAGCTCCATGATCCGTCCCTCGACGGTCGAGGCGAGCCCCGAGTCGAGCTTGTCGCGCTGCTCCGAGAGCGACTTCTCGATCTGGTAGGCGAGCGACTCGGCCTGGTTGCGGGTGTCCGCCAGCTCGCGGAGGTGATGCGCTTCGTCGCGGTGCGTCTCCGCTTCCTTGATCATCCGGTCGATCTCGTCCTGCTTCAGGCCCGAGCCGCCTTCGATGCGGATCTGCTGCTCGTTGCCGGTGCCCATATCCTTCGCGTGCACGTTGATGATCCCGTTGGCGTCGATATCGAACGCAACCTCGATCTGCGGCATGCCGCGCGGGGCAGGCGGGATCCCGACCAGCTGGAACTTGCCGAGCGTCTTGTTGTAGGTCGCCATCTCCGACTCGCCCTGCAGGACGTGGATCTCCACCGACGGCTGATTATCCTCGGCCGTCGAGAAGACCTCCGCCTTGCGGGTCGGGATGGTCGTGTTGCGCTCGATCAGGCGCGTCATCACACCGCCCTTAGTCTCGATGCCGAGCGACAGCGGCGTGACGTCGAGCAGGAGCACGTCCTTGACCTCGCCCTTCAGGACGCCACCCTGGATCGCGGCGCCGACGGCGACGACCTCGTCCGGGTTGACACCCTTGTGCGGATCCTTGCCGATCAGCTCCTTGACCTTCGCCTGCACCGCCGGCATGCGGGTCATGCCGCCGACGAGCACGACATGGTCGATGTCGGAGGCCTGCAGGCCCGCGTCGGTGAGCGCCTGCTTGGTCGGGCCGACGGTCCGCTCGAGCAGGTCGTGCGCGAGCTCCTCGAGCTTCGCGCGCGTCAACTGCAGGTCGAGGTGCTTCGGCCCCTCGGGCGTCGCAGTGATGAAGGGCAGGTTGATCTGCGTCGTCATCGTGCTCGACAGCTCGATCTTCGCCTTCTCCGCCGCCTCGTAGAGACGCTGCAGCGCCATCGGGTCGACGCCCAGGTCGATGCCCTGGTCCTTCTTGAACTCGGCGATCATCCAGTCGACGACCGCCTTGTCGAAGTTGTCCCCGCCGAGGTGGTTGTCGCCATTCGTGGCCTTCACCTCGAACACGCCGTCACCGAGCTCGAGCACCGACACGTCGAACGTGCCGCCGCCGAGGTCGAAGACGAGGATCGTCTGGTCTGCGCCCTCCTTGTCGAGGCCGTAGGCGAGCGCGGCCGCGGTGGGCTCGTTGATGATGCGCAGCACGTTCAGGCCGGCGATCTTGCCGGCGTCCTTCGTCGCCTCGCGCTGGGCGTTGTTGAAATAGGCGGGGACGGTGATCACCGCGTCGGTGACCGTCTCGCCCAGGAAGCTCTCGGCGTCGGCCTTGAGCTTCTGCAGGATCATCGCGCTGATCTCCGGCGGCGCGTACTCCTTGCCACCGGCCTCGACGCGAACGTCGTCGTTCGGGCCCTTCACGACCTTGTACGGAACGATGGTCATCTCCTCGTCGACCTCGTCGAACTTGCGGCCCATGAAGCGCTTGATCGAGAAGATGGTGTTCTGGGGGTTGGTGACCTGCTGCCGCCGCGCCGGGGCGCCGACGAGCCGCTGACCGTCCTTCGCGAAGCCGACGACGGACGGGGTCGTCCGTCCACCCTCGGCGTTCGGAATCACGGTCGGCTCGCCGCCCTCGAGGGTGGCCATGCACGAGTTCGTCGTGCCCAGGTCGATGCCGATCGTCTTTGCCACGAAAACTCTCCTTGATTGCTGGGATGTAGAAAATCTAAGCGGACTTATATCAGATTTCTGCGACTCCCTTCTGCGATCATGGCCGGCGATGGAAGGCGAGGCCCAGCGCGAGCTTCGAGGCGACCCTCGCCGCCCGGGCCGAGCTCGGGCCGGGCCACGACGACCAGCTCGTCCAGGGCTTCGTCGACCGGATCGAGCGGGAGATCGACCGGCGGATCGACGAGCGGATCGCGGCCCAGACGCCACCCAAGCGCGGCCCGTCCCCCCTCCACCCGGGGAACCTGGGCGTCTGCATCCCGATCGTCGTGCTGGCTGGCGTGTTCGGCCATACGGCCGGAGTCGTCGTCGCGCTCCTCGCCCTCGCCGTCGTCTTCCTGGTCGCCGAGCTGCGGCGCTGACCCCGCTCCGGCGCCGGCAAAGCCGGCACCTCCGCTCCTTGGCGCCTCCGTCGAGCCTACGGCGCTGACCCGCTGCCCCGGTCGAAACCCCCACGGGTCAGTGGACGGCGCCGATCAGGATGCCGCCGGCGACGATCAGACCGGCGCCGGCGACGATCCGCGGGCCGACGTGCTCCGCCTTGCCGATCAGGAGCGCCGAGAAGGCGACGCCCCACAGCGACTCGGTCGCGACGAGCGGCGAGACCACCGTCACCCGCCCGCGGAAGTACGCCGCGAAGAGGCAGAGATAGGAGAGTCCGAAGAGCACCCCGGCCGGAGCGAACCGACCGAGCTCGGAGCGGGTCGGCGCACGCCGCGTCCAGAGCGCCGCAACGACCGCGCCCGCGAGCAGCGTCGCCGCAGCGGCCGTCTCGGGCGTCGCGTGCCCGTGCAGGGCACGCACGAGGTTGTCCCGTGTCGCGAAGAGCACCGCCGCCGCGGCCGCGTAGACGAGGCCGATTCGCTTGAAGGCGTCGGGCCGGTCACGCTCCCCGGCGAGCAGCACGCCGCCGCCGACGATGGCGAGCGCGCCGAGGAGCAGTGGCCCGCTGACCGGCTCGCCGAGGAAGACGAGCGCGATCGCGACGGCGATGAGCGGCGCCGCACCGACCGTGACCGAGGTGCGCGACGCACCCGTTTCCTGGATGGCGCGCGTGAACAGGATCTGCGATGCGCCGGGAGCCAGCAGGCCGGCCAGGAGAAAGGGCCACGCACCGTCCAGCGCCGGCCGGAAGAGCGCAGCGACGAGCGCGACCACGAGCGCCGGGAGGATCGTCGCGAGCGCGGCGGCCGAGTCCCCGTCGCGCAGGGCAAGCCGGATCGCCACCGTCATCGCACCGAAGAGCGCCGCGGACGCGACCGCCAGCAGCACGGCGGTCACGACGAGGCGACCCTCGGCCGGCGAACCAGTCGTGCGAGCGTCGCCGCGGCGGCGGGCTCCGCGACCACGATCCCCGCCATGATCACGAGGCAACCGAGGTAGCCGACGACGCCGAGCCGGTCGCCGGCGATCACGAAGCCGAAGAACGCGGCCCACACGGGCTCGAGGGAGAACGCGAGCGCCGTACGGGTTGCGCTCGTCCGCCGTTGCGCCCACGATTGCGCGAGGAACGCGAGTGCGCTCGCGAACACGCCTGTGACGAGGAGCGCAGCCCACACCGTCGAGCCGTGCGGAACTCCCACCTGCCCCGCTGCGACCGCCACGATCGCCAGCCCCGCGAAAGCAGCGAGCATCTCGACGAGCGTGAACGCGATCGCGTCGTAGACGGGTGCGAACCGCTCCATGAGCACGATCTGGAGCGAGTAGACCGCCGCCCCCGCGAGCACGAGCAGGTCGCCCGTCGTCGAGCCGCCGTGGACTCCGGCCAGCAGCGCCAGACCGGCCGTCGCGAGCACGACGCCGAGCACGGCGCCGCGACCGAGCCGGCCGCCGTAGAGGGCGAGCGACGAGGATCGGCGTCAGCACGACGTACATCCCCGTCACGAAACCGGTCGAGGAAACCGACGTGCGCTCGAGGCCCGCGGTCTGGAGCGCATAGCCGGCGCCCAGCAGAGCCCCGGCGACGAAACCTGCCCCTGCCCCACGCAGGCCGAGCGAGCGCAGGCGCGTCGCCCCCGGCACGGCCAGCGCGAACCCGGCGATCGCGAAGCGAAGCGCGAGAAAGGCGAACAGTGGGTAGATCGCGACGGCGTCCTTCACCTGCACGAACGTGATCCCCCAGACGGCGGTGACGGCGACGAGCACGACGAGCGCAGGCACCCGGGCGATTCAACACGCTCGCCCCGGGTACCGTGGGGCAGTCGTGACGCTCGACATGCTTCAGCGGCCGCTGCGCGACCTTCGCATCTCGGTCACCGACCGCTGCAACTTCCGGTGCGTCTATTGCATGCCGCGAGAGGTCTACGGGCGCGACTACGCGTTCCTCGACCGGCGCGAGCTGCTCACGTTCGAGGAGATCACCCGCGTCGCGCGCCGGTTCGTCGAACTGGGCGTGCAGAAGCTGCGGATCACCGGCGGCGAGCCTCTCGTCCGTCGCGACCTGGAGCGCCTGATCGCCATGCTCGCTCCGCTCGACGCCGATCTGACGCTGACCACCAACGGCGCGCTGCTGCCCGCGAAGGCTCAGGCGCTCGCCGACGCCGGGCTGCAGCGGATCACCGTCAGCCTCGACTCGCTGGACGACGCAACATTCCGCGCGCTGAACGACGCCGACGTCTCGCCGGACCGTGTGCTCGAGGGAATCGCCGCAGCGGCCGACGCAGGCCTGCCCGTCAAGGTGAACTGCGTCGTCAAGCGCGGCGTGAACGACGGCGAGATCGTCCCGCTTGCCCGGCACTTCCACGGAACGCCTCACGTCCTCCGCTTCATCGAGTACATGGACGTCGGCCACACGAACGGCTGGCGGCTCGACGAGGTCGTCCCGGCGGCGGACATCGTCGCGGCGATCGACGCGGAGCTGCAGCTCGAGCCGGTCGAGCCCGGGTACAGGGGCGAGGTTGCACGGCGGTACCGCTACCGCGACGGCGGTGGCGAGATCGGCGTGATCGCGTCGGTGACCCAGCCGTTCTGCGGCGACTGCACCCGCGCCCGCCTTTCCGCCGAAGGCCGGCTGTTCACGTGCCTGTTCGCCGTTCGCGGTCACGACCTCCGCGCGCTGATCCGGAGCGGCGCGTCCGACGAGGAGCTCGCCGCGGCGCTCGCGACGATCTGGAACGGCCGCTCCGACCGCTATTCGGAGCTGCGCTCGTCGGCCACCGAGGCGCTCGACAAGGTCGAGATGAGCTACATCGGCGGGTAACCACGGCCAACTAGACGGCCACGCGCCCGCGCGTTACGCTCTCTCCATGCCGCGCTACATGATCGTACGGAGCTTCGACGTCGTCGAGCAGGAGATGCCTGCGGTAGGCCGGCGGTCGCGCCAGCTCGTGGACGATGAGTTCCCGGGGATCGTCTGGGAACACAGCCACATCGTCGTCGATCAGACCGGCAAGGTGCGCTCGTTCTGCGTCTACGACGCACCCGACGTCGCGACCGTCCAGGCGCATTCGTCGAGGCTCGGCCAACACGAGATCGATTCGATCGACGAGATCGCGGGCGACGTCACGCCCGCCGATTTTCCCCCCGTCTGACGTCCGGCAGGTGGAACGAGGCCGCGCTCGCGAGCGCCAGCCGCCGGCGCACCGCGTCGCGCTGCTCGGTCTCCTCGGCCGGGATGAGCTCGAACGCCTCGCGGTAGAACAGCACCGCGTGATCCTTGGCCCAGCCGCGTTCTGCGACCTCCCCGGCGCGAAGGAGCTGCTGCACGGCCCGCTCGTGGTCGCCGGCGGCGCGCCAGTGGCGCGCCAGCGCTCCGACCGCCTCGCCTGAGCCGCCGGTCGTCTGCGCGAAGAACTCGGCGGCGGCAGCGTGCCGCCGCGCACGATCGGCGCGCGACAAGAGGTCGTATGCCACGTCGCGTATCAGGGCGTGCGTGAATGCGAATTGCTGGTGGCCCTCGATGAGCGATCCCGTCTCGCGACGAATCAGATCGCGCCGCTCGAGCTCGTCCAGCAGACGAAGACAATCGCCGCTCCCGCCGTTCAGGGCGCGGAGCGCCTCGACCCAGAACACCTTGCCGACCACGGCCGCGTCGAGCAGCAGCATCCGCTCCGCGCGCGGGAGCGCGTCGAGTCGCGCGGCGACGATCTCACGCACGTTCGTCGGGAGCGTGCCCGTGGCGACCTCGCCGATGCCGGCGGCCAGCTGCTCGATGAAGAGCGGATTCCCTTCGGCGATGCCCACCACCTCGTCGGCCAGGCGATCGTCGATGAGCCGGCGGGTGGCGAGCTCACGCGCGTCTTCCTCGGTGAGCGGTCCGAGCGTCAGCGTCGTGTAGCCCGGCAGTCCCGATCCCCACCCTTCGCGCGCGTCGAGGAGCTCCGGCCGCGAGAGGGTCACGAAGAGCAGCGGCCCCCGGGCGCGTTGCACGAGCGCGTGGACGAGGTCGAGCATGTTGGCGTTCGCCCAGTGGATGTCCTCGAAGACCATGATCGTCGGCTGCTCGCGCGCAGCAGCCTCGACGAACGCCCGGACCGAGTAGAAGAGCGCATCGCGATCGGCCGCCTCGGTCCCCGCGTCGATCCCGACGATCACGCCGAGATGGCCGGCGACGGCCACCGGATCCGTCTCGGTCTGCGCAAGCAGCGCAGCCGAGCGTGCGTGCAGCTTCTCGGAGACCACGCCCGGCGTATCGCTCTCGAACCCACCGCCGAGCTGCATCACCTGCCCGGCGAGCGCTCCGTACGCGCTGCTCTCGCGATACGGGAGCGATCGGCCCGCGACCACCCGTGCACCACTCGAGCCGGCGGCGCGTGCGAACTCCGCCGCGAGCGTCGACTTGCCGACGCCCGGCGGGCCGAAGACCGACACGAGGTGCGGCATGCACTCCGCCGCCGAACGCTCCCACAGCGAATGCAGGATCGAGAGCTCCAGCCTGCGACCGACGATGCCCGTACTCGCAACCGGGCGCAGTCCCGCCTCGGTCGTCGCCCGCACGGCGATCCACGCGGCTACGGGCTGCTCCTTCCCTTTGGCGTCGACCGGCGCAGTCGGCACGTACTCGATCGCGTCTCGTGTCGCGCGGTGGGTCGCATCGCCAACGACGATGCCGTTCAGCGGGGCGGCGGTCTGGAGCCGCGCTGCCGTGTTGACGACGTCGCCCGCGACCATCGACTCACCGAGCGCCGGCCGAGCGCCGAGCGAGACGATCGCCTCCCCGGTGTTGACGGCGATCCGGATCTGGAGGTCCCCGCCGGCGAGCTCACCGGCACAGTCACGGACGACCAGCGCCGCGCGCACCGCCCGCTCCGCGTCGTCGCCGTGGGCGACGGGCGCGCCGAACACGCCCATCACGGCGTCGCCGATGAATTTCTCGACGACGCCCCCGAAGGACTCGATCTCGCGCCGCACGCGATCGTGGTAGGGCGCGAGCACCGCCCGAACCTCCTCCGGGTCGAGCTTCTCGGCCCGCGCCGTGAAGCCCACGAGGTCGACGAAGATCACCGAGACGACACGGCGCTCGTCGCCCGCCGGGCCCTCGGCCGAGATCGGCGCCCCGCAGGACAGGCAGAAGCGGGCGACCTGAGGGTTCTCCTGGCCGCACGCGGGGCAGAGGATGATCGGGACGGTTGTTGGCTGCAAATCGGCTTCTTTCTGCGGTTTTCGATCCTAACGGCCGCAACGACGACTCCCCCGACTAGAATTCGACAGGTCGTGTCTACGGTGGTTGCAGCGGGCCGCCGGTATCTGCCGCGCGGTTGGAGCGATCTGGGTCGCCAGCTTGCGATCTGGTTCGGCTTTGCAGTGCTCTACCAGCTCGCCCGCGGACTGGCCGACCGGAACCCCGCGAAGGCGTTCGCGAACGGCTATCGCGTGCTCGATTTCGAGACGGAAGTCGCCCACCGGCTCTACGAGCTGACCTTCGAGCACTTCGTCGACCAGCGGCATCTCCTCGAGACGGCGGTGTCGTGGACCTACTGGAACTCCGAGTTCACGGTCGTCGGGTTCACCGTCCTGTGGGTCTACATCTGGCGGCACGACGCATTCGTCGGCTTTCGCAACTCGATCCTGCTCGCGAACACGATCGGCCTCCTCGGCTACGTCGCGATGCCCACGGCGCCGCCGCGACTTCTGGGCGTCGGGTTCGTCAACCAGCACCGTGACGGCCTCGTGCAACTCGCCGCGAACCCGTACGCGGCGATGCCCAGCCTCCACGCCGGCGATGCGCTGATCGTCGGCGTCGTGCTGTTCGGCGTCTGCCGCTCGTGGTGGGCGAAGGCGTTCTGGGCCGCTTGGCCGTTCTGGGTCTGGTTCTCCGTGATGGCGACCGGAAACCACTTCTGGCTCGACTGCGTCGCCGGGATCGCGGTCGCCGTGCTCGCGATGGCGATCGTCTACAACAAGCGCCTACGCGGCTCATTTGCCGCTCATCCGGCCTAACCGACCGCCCGCCGACGCGCGCCAGGAAACCGGCACACCCGGTGATACGGTCCCGCCCTTGAGCAGAACAGCCGCGATCAAAGACGGCTATACGACGGGCGCTCGCACGCTCGCGTCGCGGTCGGTCGTCGGGCTGACCCGGACCAGGCTGACACCGAATGCGCTCACCGCGAGCGGCGTCATCCTCTGCGGCCTCGCCTCGATCCTGGTCGTCTTCGAGGATCGCGGCGAGATCCTCTTCTACTGGCTCGCCGCGGTCGTGTTCGTCGCCGGCTCGGTCCTCGACATCCTCGACGGCGCGCTCGCGCGCGCCGGAGGCAAGACGACGCCGTTCGGGGCGTTCATGGACTCGACCACCGACCGCGTCAGCGAAGGCTTCATGCTCACGGCAATCGCCTATGTGCTCGCTGCGAACCACCATCCGGTGTTCGTGGCGGTCGCGATGGCGGCGATGCTGGGCTCGTTTCTCGTTTCCTACACCCGCGCCAAGGCCGAGACACTCGGACTGCGCGGCGACGTCGGCATCGGCTCCCGGGCCGAGCGCGTCGTCGTCATCACCGCAGGGCTGGTGCTCGCGCCGTGGGGCCTGCTCGGCTGGGCACTCGTCCTCCTGGCCGCGACAGCATGGATCACCGTGCTCCAGCGCGTCCTGCACGTCCGCAAGCAACTGATGGAGGCACATTCAAAGTGAATGAGATGAACGGCAACGGCCGTCCGCAGGACAAGGTGCGCATCGCCCTGATCGGCGTGGGCAACTGCGCGAACTCGTTCCTGCAAGGTCTCACGTACTACCGCGACGCCAACCGCGACGAGTTCGTCCCGGGGCTCATGCACGTCGACCTCGGCGGGTACCACATTCGCGACGTCGAGGTCGTGGCAGCGTTCGACGTCGTGAAAGGGAAGGTCGGCGTCGACCTCGCCGACGCGATCTGGGCCCCCCCGAACGACACGATCAAGTTCGCAGACGTCGCTCCGACCGGCATCAAGGTCTCGCGCGGCATGACGCATGACGGGATCGGCAAGTACCTGTCGCAGATCGTCGAAAAGGCGCCCGGCCCGACGGACGACGTGATCGGCATCCTCAAGGAGCGCCAGGTCGACGTCGTCGTCAACTACCTCCCGGTCGGGTCCGAGGACGCGACGCGCTGGTACACGGAGCAGATCCTGAGCGCAGGCTGCGCGATGGTGAACTGCATGCCCGTGTTCATCGCGCGCGAGGACTACTGGGGAGAGCGGTTCCGCAAGGCGGGGCTGCCGATCATCGGCGACGACATCAAGTCCCAGGTCGGGGCAACGATCACTCACCGTGTGCTGACGACGCTCTTCCGACAGCGCGGCGTCCACCTCGACAAGACGATGCAGCTGAACGTCGGCGGCAACTCCGACTTCCTGAACATGCTCGAGCGGGAGCGGCTCGAGTCGAAGAAGATCTCGAAGACCAACGCGGTCACGTCGATGCTCGACTACGACCTGGGCGCGAAGAACGTCCACGTCGGCCCCTCGGACTACGTGCCGTGGCTGACCGACCGCAAGTGGGCCTACATCCGGCTCGAAGGGACGAGCTTCGGTGACGTCCCTCTGAACGTCGAGATGAAGCTCGAGGTGTGGGACTCGCCGAACTCCGCCGGCATCGTGATCGACGCCGTTCGGCTCGCGAAGCTCGCGCTCAACAACGGCATCGCGGGCTCGCTGGAGGGCCCGAGCTCGTACCTGATGAAGTCTCCACCGCGCCAGATCGCCGACGACGACGCCATGGAGCTCGTCGAGGAGTTCATCGAGCGCAACCGGCGGGAAGTCTCCGCGCCGGCCCCGGCCGAGGTCTGAGGATCGAGATGCGCATTGCCCGGAGCTAAGCTCCGGGCGATGCGCATCTGCCTGGTTACGCCGTTCGCGTGGTCGCAGCCGCACGACGTGAACGAGCACGTTGCGGGCGTCGCAGGAGGGCTACGGGCGCTCGGGCACGAGGTGACGGTCGTCGCACCGTCGACCCGCGCCGGCGACTTGCTGGCCGGTCGGCGCGCACTGATGAACGGCGAGCGCGCCGACGTGATTGCGGTCGGGCCGGCGATCCCGGTCTCGACGAGATCGCAGCTCGGCGTCCCGGTCGGCGTGCAAGCCAACTTGCGCCAGGCGCTGGAACAGGGCGGCTACGACGTCGTCCATGGCTTCGACCCCGGCCTCCCGTCTCTCTCCTACCTCGCGCTCCGCGACGCCGATTCGCTGGCCGTGGCGACGTTCACCTCCGCGAACCGCCTCGGCTATCCGCCCGCGCGATCGCTGCGCGAGAAGCTCCTGGCGCGCCTCGACCTGCTCATCGCCTTCACGCCGGGGATCCGCGACGCAGCGGAGGAGCGGTTCCCGGGCGACTACCGCATCCTCTCGCCGGGAGTCGATTCGCGCCTGCACGCGCCGGGGTCGAAGGAGCGGACGATCGTCGTCGAGCTGCGTCCGAACGAGCGGATCGTCGCGCGGGGCGTCCTGCTCGCGCTGCGTGAGCTCCCGGACTGGAGCCTGGTGCTGCTGCGGACGCGACCGCTGATCGGCAGGCCGTCGATCCCGCGCGAGCTCGCAGGCACGCGTCCAGGTGCGCACGCTCCGCGACGGGGCCGCACGCGCCGCGCTGTTCGCCGGTGCGTCGATCTTCGTTCCGGGCGTCGACGGCCTGCCGCGCGTCGCCCTCGAGGCGGAGGCCGCCGGCTGCGCCCTGGCCCGGCCGCACGGCGTCGACTCGCAGCCCGAGCTCGCCGCCGCCGCCACTGCGCGCCTGGCGGAGGACGACGCCCTGCGCGAGCGGGAGGGCGCGCGCGCCCGGGCAGACGGCGAGGGGAACGACTTCGCCGTCGTCGCCGAACAGCTCTCCGAGTGGTACGGCAGCCTGCCGATGCGACGCCGGCGCCGCCAGCAGGCCGACCCGCTCGGCGACCGGCCGCTGATCGTCGCCGACCTGCACATGCACACCTCGTGGTCGCACGACTGCTCCACCGATCCGGCCGAGCTGGTCGACTACGCCGAGGCACAAGGGCTCGGCGCGATCGCGGTCACCGACCACAACGTGTTCGGAGGCGCCCTCGAGGCGATCGACTACGCGTCGGGACGCGAACTGATCGTGATTCCCGGCGAGGAGGTGAAGACCGACGGCCAGGGCGAGGTGATCGGCCTGTTCCTGGAGCGCGAGATACCTCGCGGCCTCGGCTTCGCGGAGACGATCGCGGCGATTCGCGAGCAGGGCGGCCTCGTCTACGTCCCCCACCCGTTCGACCGGCTCCACGCGATCCCCGATCCGCGGACGCTGCACCGCCATCTCGCGGACATCGACGTGCTGGAGGTCTACAACGCCAGGCTCCTGCTCGAGGCGTACAACGACGAGGCGCTCCGGTTCGCCCGAAAGTACAACCTGACGATGGGAGCAGGCTCGGACGCCCACGTCCTGCAAGGGTGTCGGAACCGGCGCGCTGCGGATGCGGGCGTTCCGCGACGCCGAGGAGTTCATCGTGTCGCTCCGCTCGGCCGAGGTCCTGCGGCGGCCGAAGTCGCTGGCCTACCTCCAATCGCTGAAGTGGGTCGCCCAGGTCAAGGAGAAGGTTCGTTAGAGGAGAAGGACCCCCCTGCCGCCGTGCCTGCCGTGACGACCGACGACATCTACCAGCGGTACCTCGACAAGGCGATCACCGAGATCAACCGCCTCCATCACGAGATCGTGGAGGCGGCCGACGGCGGCTTCGCGGCGCAGCCGACCGGCCATCCTCTGGCCGACATGTTCCTGCTCAAGTACGGCGCCCAGACCGCCGAGCTTCGTGAGGGCCTCGCGTTCCGGGGACGCGCCGGCGACGCGATCATCAAGTCGCTTCGCCGGCTCGGCGTCGACGCGTCCGAGGTCTACGGCACGAACTGCGTCAAGTTCGCGAGCTGCGATCTCGGGATCGCAGCGGATTGGCTGCGGCGAGAGCTGCGGATCGTCGAGCCGAAGCTGGTCGTCGTGATGGGCGTCGACGCGCTCGAGTTCGTGAACCGCCTCGAGTTCCCGTTCGCCCGCCCGCTTCGCAGCGAGGTCGGCGAGCTGCAGTCGTTCACGCCGACGATCCAGGCGCTCGTCACCCCCGACATCGATTCCTCTCTCGACGAGGCCAAGTCGAAGACAGCCTTTTGGAACGCCTTCAAGCCAGTCGGGCCCTGGTGGGCCGCACTACCGCCCTACTAGCGGTCGCGCTCTTCGCGGCGCTCTTCGCCTACGACAAGCTCTCGAGCGATCTGTGGAGCGCGGGCGTGTGGTGGGACGTGGCGTGGATCGCCTGCGTGCTCATGCCGGCGACGTTCGCGCTCGTCCTGCTGGCGCTGCCCCTGCGCCGGTGGCCGCACCTGTTGCCGGCGGGGCTCGCGTTCGCCGTGCTCGCCGCGGTGCTCACCGCCGTGGATGCCGAGGTGCTCGCGAACTTCGCACGCCTCGCTGCAGCGACCCTCCTCGGCTGGTGGTTCCTCCGCTACTTCGAGGAGCTCTCGTGGGTCGTGCTCGTCGCCTGCGTGATCCCATGGGTCGACGCGTACTCGGTGTGGCGCGGCCCGACGAAGCAGATCGTCACCCACCACGAGCACGTGTTCTCGGTGCTGTCGTACGCGTTCCCGGTGCCGGGCCAGCACGCGGCTGCCAACCTGGGCGTACCGGATCTGCTCTTCTTCGCCCTCTTTCTCGGCGCCGCCGCCGAGTTCCGGCTGCGTGTCGTGCCGACGTGGATCGCCCTCGTCGCCGGGCTCGGCGCGACGATCGCCCTGACCGTCTGGCTCGAGCTCTCGGGGCTGCCGGCACTGCCGGGAATCGCACTCGGCTTTCTCCTCCCGAACGCCGACCTGGTCTGGCGCCGGCTACGACGGCAGCCCGGGCTCGGTGACGGCCCTGACGTAGCGAGCGGCGGAGCGGCGCACGACGTCTGAGCCGTCGGGGACGATGCGTCCCCACCATGCTCCGAAGATCGTGTCGAACGCGAACGGTTGCAGCGCTGCTGCGATCGCCTCGACCTTCGAGGGCGGGAGCGGGATCAGGTTGGGGTACGAGTACATGAAGCTCACGAACCGCCGGTCGGGAATCACCTGGACGATGTCCCCTGTGAAGAGGGTCCTCCGATCCGCCCAGTGCAGGACCTGCCCGCCCGCGAAATGCCCGCCGCAGCGGATCAGCGTCAAGCCGCCGCCGAGCACGTGGGTCTCTCCGCTCCACAACTGGACGGCCGGATCGGGTCGCGCGACATGGACCCCATCCGCCTCGTGGAGCAGGATCGGACAGCCGAACGCACGCGCCCACTCGACCATCGCCGAGTAGTAGTGCGGATGCGAGATCGCGATCGTGGCGAGCCCGCCCTCGGCGACGACCCGTCGGATGAGGTCGTCGTCGAGGTACGGCACGCAGTCCCACAGGACGTTGCCGGCCGCGCTCTTCACGAGCAGCGCACGCTGTCCGATCGCGAACGACGGCGTCATCCCGATCCCGAGCACGCCGCCGTCGTCCCGCACATCCGCCTCGTGCGCCGCGATCACGTCGTCCCAGTTCAGCCACACCTGGCCCTCGTCGGCCGGGACGTACTGTCGCGGGTCCTCGCAGATCGCGCAGGCGCCCGGGGGCGCGTCCGCGTCCGGGTACTGCGTCCCGCACGCCTTGCACAGCCAACTCGTCACGACGACGTTCGCTCGAGCACGGAGACGCACTCGACGTGCGGCGTGTGCGGGAACATGTCGACGGGCCGTGCACTGACGAGCCGGTAGCCGAAGTCGTCGGCGAGCCGCTTGGCGTCGCCCGCAAGCGTCGTCGGATTGCACGAGACGTAGACGAGCCTGGGAGCACCGATCTCGCCGAGCCGGCGCAGGGCCTTGCCGGCGAGCCCGGCGCGAGGCGGGTCGACGATCACGAGGTCCGGGTCGCCGGCCCGCTCACGCAGCTCGCGGAGCGAGTCTCCGACGTTGCCGGCGAAGAAGGCGGCGTTGCCGATCGAGTTCAGCTCCGTGTTCTCGATCGCGCAGGCAACCGACTCCTCGCTGATCTCGATGCCCCAGACCGTCATCGCGTGGGCTGCCGCACTGAGCCCGATCGTGCCGATGCCGCAGTAGAGGTCGTAGACGGTCTCGGTGCCGCCGAGGCCGGCCGCCTCGAGCGCGATCGAGTAGAGGCGCTCCGCCATCTCGGTGTTCGTCTGCAGGAACGCGTTCGGACGGACGCGGAACCGCAGCTCGCCGATCCGCTCCTCGATCGCGTCCTCGCCCCACAGTAGCTCGGTGGGGAGGTTCGTCACCTCGGCGACGCCCTGGTTGACCGACCAGTGGATCGATCGGACCTCGGGGAGCTCGGTGAGCACCTCGATCAGGCGCTCGCGGTCGAAGCGCTCGCCGCGCGCCGTGACGAGCTGCACGAGCGCCTGGTTCGTGTTGCGGCCCTCGCGCACGACGAGGTGGCGGAGATAGCCCTCCTGCGTCCCCTGGTCGTACGCCTGGAGGCGCTCTTCGCGCGCCCAGGCCGCCGCGCGGTTTCGGATCTCGTTGCCGACATCGCTCGTCAGCCAGCACTCCTCGATCGGGAGCACTTCGTCCCAGCGGCCGGCCTTGTGGAGGCCGAGGGTCGGGCCGTCGTCTCCGGGCGCGAACGAGTACTCCATCTTGTTGCGGTAGTGGAACTGCGACGCGGCGGGCACGATCGGCTCGAGCGGCGGGTCGGTGAGCCCGGCGAGACGCTGCAGCGAGTCGGCCACCCACTGCTCCTTGGTCGCGAGCTGCGCGTCGTAGGCAAGATCCTGGAAGCGGCAGCCGCCGCAGGCTGGGTAGTGGCGGCACGGCGCCTCGACTCGCAGCGGCCCCGGCGTGACGATCGTCGTTGCGACCGCCTCCGCGTGCCGGCGCTGGACCTTCGTCACCCGTGCGAGCACCGTGTCGCCGGGCAGCCCACGGCGGACGAAGACGACGAAGCCGTCGAGCCGCGCGACGCCGTTGCCGCCGAAGGCGAGCGAGTCGATCGTGAGCTCGAGCTCCTGGTCGCGCTGGACGGGGGCAGCCATGCGAGGAGGCTAGCCGTGAGACCCGGTGCCAGGCACCTCGGTCCCCGGCACCGTCTCTAGGTCAGGACGGTCACGAAGACCGAACGAGTCCGCGGGCCGTCGAGCTCGCAGAAGAAGATCCCCTGCCACGTGCCGAGCGCGAGCCGCCCGGACCGCAGCGGGATCACGACCTGCGGGCCCATCAGGGCGGCGCGAATGTGCGAAGGCGCGTTCTCCTCGCCCTCCTCGATGTGCTGCCAGCCCCACCCGTCGCCGACCATCCGCTCGAGCGCGGCCTCGAAGTCGCGGGCGACCGCCGGGTCGGCATGCTCGTTGATCGTCACGCCGGCAGTGGTGTGCGGCACGAACACGAGCACCGCGGCTCCGCCTGCCCCCTCGACGGCTTCGCGCACGGCGTCCGTGATGTCGACGAGCTGCGTCCGTCGTTCGGTGGTGACGGTCAGCTCCCGCACGGCCGCTTATCCTACGGCCCGTGTCCGCCGAAGCGCCCACGAGCCGCGAGCTCGACGCACTCCGGGACGATGCCGACCGGTTCGTCGGCGAGCTCAACGAGGAGTTCTATCTCCACTACGCCGGCCTGAAGGAGACGCTCGACATCGAGCCGATCTACGAGCGCCACGAGGAGCTGACGCGGCTCGATACGGCCCAGCGCCTGTCCTCGGCCCCGACCGAGCTCTGGCGCTTCGCCTGCGAAGGCTTCCTCGGCAACCTGACCCGCGAGCATCAGGCGCGCTCAGCCGCCGTCGAGGCGTCGCTCGAGACGGCAGACAGCGGTCGGACGATCTCGTACCGGATGTTGCGCGTCGAGATCGCGAACGAGCCCGACCGCGACCGGCGCCGACGGCTCGAGGAAGAACGCGTCCGGCTCCTCGACGAGCACCTGAACCCGGTCTATCTGGAGGCGCAAGGAATCGACCGCGAGGCCGTGGTCCGGCTCGGCTCGCCGAACTTCTACGAGCTCTACAAACGCTTCGGCTTCCGCCTGGACGAGCTGCAGGCGGAGTGCCGCGAGCTCCTCGACGACACGGAGTCGCTGTGGGAGACCGAGGGCGACCGACTGTTCCGCGAGCGCCTCGGGATCGGCCTCACCGACGCGGGGCCGTGGGACGTCCCGCGGCTCTTCCGGGCGCCCGAGCTCGACCAGATCTACCCCAACGACGCGATGGTGCCCGCGCTCCAGGCGACCCTCGAGGGCCTCGGCATCGACCTGCGCTCCCAGTCGAACGTCCACCTGGACGTCGACGTGCGCCCGAACAAATCGCCGCGGCCGTTCTGCGCGCCGATCGAGGTGCCAGGCCGGATCATGCTCGTGATCCAGCCGATGGGCGGCAAGGACGACTGGGAGGCGCTCTTCCACGAGGCCGGTCACACCGAGCACTTCGCGCACACGGACGCCGGGGCGACCTTCGAAGCGCGGCGGATGGGCGACATGGCGGTGACCGAAGGGTGGGCGATGCTGTTCGAGCACCTGGTCACCGAGCCCGTATGGCTGAACCGGCGGCTCGACGTGCCGAAGGTGGCGGAGCTCGCCCACGAGGGCGCCGTGTCGCTGCTCTACTTCGTGCGGCGCTACAGCGCGAAGCTGCTGTACGAGATCGAGTTCTGCCAGTCGAACGACATCACCGCGATGCGCGGACGGTACGCCGAACTGCTCGGCGACGCGCTCAAGCTGCAGATCAACCCGGAGAGCTACCTCGACGACATCGACGGCGGCTTCTACGTCACCGGCTACCTCCGTTCGTGGGCATTCGAGGCGCAGCTCCGCGACTTCCTCCGCAGCGAGTTCGGCACCGACTGGTTCGCGCGCCGCCAGGCCGGTGATCTCCTGCGAGAGCTGTGGGCGCTCGGACAGGGGCCCACGGCCGACGAGCTGCTCAAGGACGTCTCGGGAGCGACGCTCGAGCTCGCATCGGTCGGCGCGCGGGTGCGTGACGGCCTCGCCCGCTAACCCCTCGGACGAGGCGCTGCTCGCGCTCGTCGCGCGCGGCGACGACGACGCCCTCGCCGCTCTGTACGACCGCTTCGGGCGGATCGCCTACGCCGTCGCCCTCCGGGTCGTTCGCGACTCGGAGCTGGCGCAGGACGCCGTCCAGGATGCCTTCCTGGCCGCCTGGAGGACCGCCGCAGGCTTCGATCCTGCGCGGGGAACCGCCGCCACCTGGCTCCTGACCCTCGTTCACCGGCGGTCGGTCGACATCGTCCGCCGCGAGCAGCGGCGGCGGACCGAGCCGCTGGCCGAGGGCAACGCCGGCACCGGAGGTGCCGTCGACGAGGATGCCGTGATCCGCGACCGGCGGCGGACCGTGCAGGAGGCGCTCACCCGCCTGCCACCCGAGCAGCGCCAGGCGCTCGAGCTCGCCTACTACGGCGGCTTGACGCAGTCCGAGCTCGCCGAGCAGCTCGGCGTCCCCCTCGGCACGGTCAAGAGCCGCATGTTCACGGCGCTCTCGCGGCTGCGCGACCTGCTGGGCGAACCACCCTGAACCGAGGCGAGGTTTGCTCGGAATAGACATGGGGGACGGCTCGTTGCACGAGACATGCGCACGCTGACCGAGATCAAGAGAGAAATAGACAGGCTTTCGGATCGCCGCTCGGGCGTGATGCGTCGGCTGTCGGAGGGGTATGACGCCTCCCTGGCTGCGGAGCACAAGGCACTCGAAGAGCAGATCGCCGATCTGTGGGACGAGCAGCGCCAGGCCCGCGCGACGCTTCGCTTCGGCGAGCGGGATCAGATCATCCAACGCGCCCGGCAGGAAGAGCGGCTCTCGCGGGCCGCGTAAGGGCGGTGCACCTCGGGTACGGTCGTACCCGAGGTGCGTATCGCTTGTTGGATCGCGCTCGTCGCAGCGCTCACGCTGCTGAGCGCGGCTGACGGCCGATCCTCGCCGCAGCGGGTGACCGTGATCGGCGACTCGGTCGCCGAGGTACTCGCCCAGAACCCGGGGCCGGAGCAGATGCTCGCCCAGGGCTTCGACCTGCAGCTGCAGACCCAGGCCTGTCGCAAGCTCGTCGACCCGGGCTGCTATTCGGGGTCCCCGCCGAGTGCGCTCGACGTCGTGCAGTCCCTCGGGTCGCAGCTCGGCCCCATCGTCGTCGTCGACGTGGGCTACAACGACATCGCCCCGACGTACCAAGCAGGTCTCGACGAGGTGATGACCGCCCTCGTCGGCGCCGGGGTCCAACATGTCGTCTGGGTCACCCTCGATGAGGCGCAGCAGGCGTGGTCCGAGATCGACCAGGTGATCCGCGCGGCACCCGCCCGTTGGCCCGCAGCTGACGGTCGCCGACTGGGCGCCGGTCTCCGCCGGGCAGCCCTGGTTCAACGACCTCGCCCACCTCAATTACGCCGGCGCGGTCGGGCTCGCGACCTTTCTCCGCCCCTACCTGCTCGCAGCGTGCGGCGCGGCGTGCGCGCCTCCGCCGCCGGCGTTCTGCGGGCTCGCCCTGACCGCCAACGGCTTCGACCCGGTCAGCGCTGTCAAGGGGATCTCGTGCCCGCGGGCGCGCGCTGCGGTGCGTGACGTCGAACGCGACGCACCAGGACCATGGGTGTGCTCGCGCGCCGTCCACGCCGCGTACGAGCTCGACTGCCGGACATCGGGCGCCGAGGTCCAGGTGCTGGAGCACACGCCCGTGCCGGCAACCCGGCACGGGACGGTCGTGACACTCGCCAACTGGTCGTTTCGTCTACACGGCCCGGCGTTGCAGGGTCTGACGGGACGTGGGCGCTGGCGGACCCTGATCGCGCGGCCGCCGTACTGCATCCCGGCGGCGCCGCAGGAGGCGCTCGCCGCGCTGCCGCTACGGCGCACGGCGCCGGCCGGCGGCTGTTACGCGCCGCGTTAGGCCACGCTACGATCAGGCTCCCGGGGCGTTAGCTCAGCTGGGAGAGCGTCGGCTTTGCAAGCCGAAGGTCACCGGTTCGATCCCGGTACGCTCCACCTCCGTTTTGCAGGGGGTCTCGGCCGCCCGCCTCGATCGCGAGCGGCCGAGAGCGGCGTTCGTCGCCGCCTTCTCGACGCCGCGCTGCGCGACGTTTCGCGGCGACACCGGCAGCCCTCGTCGCGTACCCCTCACCCGCTGCAGGCGAAGGACCTAGGTCGCGTGACCAAGGCTCTTCATTCGCGCTACGGCGCTTCCGCATTCCGGACAGTCGAGTTCGAGAAGCCCCTGATCGCCAACGGTGCGATCGAGTGCGGACACCGAGCCGTGCCACCCGCACCGCTGGCATCTGAACTCGTGATGTTGATTCCCCTGCTCGACGAACTTCGTCCGGCTGGAGAGAAGATCGATGGGGCGGTTCCATCCGCGCCAGAGTTCATACCCGACGAAGAGCAACCCGCCTACGACGCTGCAGGCGAGCACGACGGCCACACCTGCCCAACTGAGGCCGTACCTGCGAAACGCAAGCGCTCCCATCACGAAAATCGAGAGCAGGCGCGGTAAGGCCCAGCGGAACGCCCAACTCCAGGTCCACGGAAGGCCGCTCCCGTCACGCCGAAGAAACACCCGCCGCGCGTCTTTTCCGGGCACCACGACCAACGCGTTCTGCTTCTCCTCCGACACAAGCGTCTTCATCGACGCGCGCGAGGCGCGCCTTGAGGATGTTCGAGTGGGTCACGCGGCTTGAGATCGACGCGTTCTACGCCGGGACCGTGGTGTGGGTGTCAGCAGCCCACATCGCCCGGTGCCAACCGATTGCGCAGACCAGCCGGGCGACCCCGGACGTCACCAGGGAGCGACCGTCACTCCACCCCAGTCTTCGGGCGCGCAGTCGCGCACAGTCTGGCTGAGTTCCCATCGGTGACCGGCTACGTCCTCGAGGACGCCCGAACGCTCACCGTACTCGTACGTCCTCAGTTCTTCGACCACACGTGCACCAGAGTCGCGTGCGCGAGCGAAGGCTGCATCGACGTCCGGCACGCGCACCTTGATCAGGTGCGTCGTGACGCCGCCACTCGGCGCAACTCGATCGCGACCAACTTCCGCGATCACGACGGCGCCGTCTGATCCGACGCGTAGCTGGGCGCGATGCGAATCCCCGATGCGCACCCGCTCCCCGAACCCGAACGCGGCCTCCAGCCACGCGACCGCCGCTCGAACGTCCGGATAGACGAGCACCGGAGTCACCGTTGCAGGCGGCGCAGAACGATTCGTCAACACCAACGGGACACTAACGACCCTCGGGTCAGGTCAGGTGTCGGTCTGGCTCGGGCGGCCGGAGGCCGCGCCGCACCCGTCCGGGCAGGGCCGCCACATCCACGAAGTCGCGTTGACGGTCCTGGACGCCTACGATCAACCCAACCATGCGGTTCTTCTTGCTGGTGGTAGTTGCAGCCCTGGTTGCCGCGCCGGGGACTGCGGCAGCGTCTCCTGCCAGGATCCCGAAGATCTTCAGCAGCTGCAGCGAGCTGAACAAGCGTTATCCGCACGGAGTCGGCCGGTTCGGCGCCCATGACAAGACGACAGGCGTCCGTGTCACCGACTTCGTCCACTCCACTTGGCTGTACGAGGTTGTGATCTCGTACAACCGCGGTCTCGATCGAGACCATGACGGCATCGCCTGCGAGAAGACCTAGTTCAGCGGCTCGACCCTCCCGCATTCGGTCGGACGCGGTCTTCGCACTGCCAACCAAACGGCCCCGGCGCCAATCCGATGAGGAGGGGCGTCCGCTCCGGGGCCGTACATGCCAGGTCGAGCTCTCCTTGCTTGCGCCAAAGACGTTAGCGCGAGACCATCCAAGCCTGCGTAGCAACTCTGGCTTTGCCCTTGTGGGCGATGCCCCCGCTCGCCGTCCCTAGGATTCGGCGATGGAGATCGTGCGCCTCGGCCCGGGCGACGAGCCTCTCTTGCTCGTCGGCGCGGCCTTGTTCGATGCTCCTCCGACGAGGACCCTGGCCGAGCGGTTCCTGGCGAGCGAGGGCCACCACGTGCTGGTCGCCGTCGGGGACGCCGGTGATCCGGTCGGCTTTGTCAGCGGCGTCGAGACGACGCATCCCGACAAAGGAACCGAGATGCTGCTCTATGAGCTGTCTGTCGCCGAGGCCCATCGTCGCCGCGGAATCGGCACCGCGCTCGTACAGGCGTTGGCGGAGCTTGCACGCACCCGCGGCTGCTACGGGATGTGGGTCAGCACCGAGGCCGACAACGACGCCGCGCTCGCGACGTACCGGGCTGCGGGGGCGGCGCCTCCCGAACCGTTCGTGATGCTCGAATGGTCGTTTTGACGACGCCGACCGTCATCCCGGGACGACGAGCGTCCCGTCGGACGCGAAGTGAGCTGCCGAGGCGCCGAAGTCCTCGCGCGACAGCTGCTCCACGAGCTGCAGGCTCCGACCGCTCGAGTCGAGCACCGGGATGCCGGGATCCTCGAGCAGGAGGGAGGTCCATTTCCCGCTCGCGACCTTCCCGTCGCCGCGGAGTGAGACCGTGATGATCCCCGACTCGGAGAGGGTGCCGCCCATCCCGAACGTATGCCAGCCTGCGAGGTTGCCGAGCGAATAGGCGATCAGCTTCCCGTGGTACCACTGGACGCCGCGGATCACATGCGGGCCGGAGCCGACGACGAGGTCTGCCCCGGCGTTGATCACCGCGTGCGCGAAGGCGCGGCTGTTCCCGCGGTTCTCGCCCAGGAAGAACTCGGTCCCCCGCGGGACGTGGTCGGCCGTCGATCCCTCGGCTCCGGCGTGGATCGCCACGACGACCACGTCGGCCTCGGCTGCTGCGCGTTTGACGAGCCTCACTGCAGCCGGGATGTCGTCGAGACGCGAGGCCCACTTGTACGGCGCGAAGCCGAGGAAGGCGACGCGGACGCCATGGATGCGCATCACTTCGATCTCGCCGGGCTTGCCGTCCCAGGCGACGCCCGCGGCGCGCAGCGCGGCGAGCGTGGAGGCCTGACCGGCGGCGCCGTAGTCGTCGGCATGGTTGTTCGCGAGGTTGACGATGCGGATGCCCGAGGCCGGGAGCGTCCGGGCGTAGCTCATCGGCGCCCCGAACGCGAAGCAGTTTCCAGGCGTTGCCCCAGCGCATTTCGAGGTCGACCCGTTCGAGAGGGCCTCCTCCAGGTTCACCCACCCGACGTCGGCCGCCTTGAAGACGGGTGCGACATTCGCGAGCATCAGGCGACCCTGCTCGGGGGGCAGGCCGTAGGTCGAGCCGAGGACCGTGTCGCCGGCCCAGGCGATCGTCACGCTCCCGCTCGGAGCTGCTCGCTTCCCTGCCGCGACGCGGACGACCGGGTTCACCGCCGCGGCGGCCGGCGGCGGCCCGCTCCCGGCGCCCGCTCCGAACGCGTGGGCGAGGGCAACGGCGATTGCGGTACCGACCAGAGCCGCGCACGCGAGCGCGACGAGCCGGCGCCGCCTCACCGCGCGCCGACGCGCAGCCCCGCGCTGCGCGCGCGCCGGCGTCGGATCGTCAGGACGGCGAGTCAGAGCTCGGACTGATAGCAGGTCGCCCTACGGGCGCGAGACGACCAACGTGCGGCTGATACCGCCGAGGTAGCCGGCGCCGGCCTGGTTGACGCTGATCGCGACGCGCAAGACCGATCTTCCGTGCGGGAGCACCGCCGTGAAGCCGACGCGTGAGCGGGCTCCGAGGCGCACGCGTTTCACGGTGACCCACCGGCCGGTCGCGGCCCGCCGTTGCAACTGGACGACGCGATACGGGAAGCCGTGCCCGGCGCCGACACGCACGATGAAGTGCTGTCCGCGGCGCGTGACGCCGACGACCGGATGGACGCCGACCGATTCCGCCGCGCTCGTCACTCCTTGCCAGACGGCGCGGTACGCGGTCGCGATCTTCGGCTTCGCAAGGTAGGCCCATGAGCCGTCTGCGGCCGTGAGCACGACGGCAATCGACTGGAACGACGGCGTGCCGTAGGGCTGGGCGAAGACCGTCACCGGTTGACCCGCAGCGCGCATCGGCACGGTTCCGCTCAGGAGCACGGCGCGGCCGAAGACGAGCTCGCGTGCCGCGGGGGCGAGGGTCACGCCGGCCGTCTGGAAGGTGGCATCGCTGCCGGTCGTGGTGCCGGCGTCGCTCTTCGCGACGAGCCGATAGTGGTACGTCGCTCCGCCGACGAGGCTCTTCAAGGCGGCGGAGACGTTCTTTGCAGCTGAACCGGAGCCCGCGGCGGCGGAGGTGGTCTTCGACCCGTACGACGTCGACGTGCCGTACTCGAACCAGTAGCGTCGTCGACCTGCCCTTCGGGTTGACGGCCCCGGTGAGGGTGGCCGTGGTGATCCCGACGCTCTGGGCGGCACCTGTCTGCACTACGGGCGGGACGGAGGTCGAGAAGGTGCGATCGGCACCAGGCGTCGACCCGGCGCTGTTGCTGGCGACGATCCGGTAGTGATAGATCGTCGCGACCTTCAGCTTCGTCAGCGAGGCAGACTCGTTCTGCGGCGTGCCGCTGGATCCAGCGCTCTTCGTCGCCGTTCGGGTGCCGTAGCTCGTGGACGTGCCGTACTCGAAGTACCAGCTCGTCGAGATGCCGTTCGGGGTGACCGTGCCGTTGAGCTTCGCGGTCGTCGGGGCGATCGACGACGCCACACCGGTCGACACCGACGGCGCGCCGCTCGTGCTGAAGGTCGCGTCGGAGCCGTTCGTCGTCCCCCCGTCGGAAGTCGCGACCAGCCTGAAGTGGTAGGTGTGGCCGGCTTGCAGCCCCGTGACGGAGGCGGAGACGGAGGCGGCGTTCGTCCCCGACGTGCTCTTGGCGGAGGTCTTCGACCCGTAGCTCGTCGACGTTCCATACTCGAAGTACCAGGTGGTCGTGCGGCCGTTGGCGTCGACCGAGCCGTTCAGCGTGGCCGAGGTGGCCTTGACGCTCGCGGCGGCGCCGGTCACGACGCCCGGCGGCGAGAGGGTCGTGAAGGTTCCCTCGAGCCCCTTGGCCGTGCCGTCGCTGTTCGTCGCCTCGACCTGGTAGGTGTAGGTCGTCCCCGGGCTGAGACCGGTCAGCTTCGTCGAGACGGCGACGTCGGCGGTGCCGGAGCCGGCGCTCGTGGTCGCGGACTTGACGAGCTTCGTCGGGTCGGAGCCGTATTCGAACAGCGCGGTCGTCGACTTGCCGCCGGGGTTGACCGTGCCGTTGACGAGCGCGCTCGTCGGCCCGACCTGCTGCGCGGCGCCGGTGATCGCGGTCGGCGCGGCCTGCTCGGCGGCGCCTGCCGGGAGTACGCACGCGAGGGCGACCAGCGCCAATGCGGCAGCCAGGTGCACGGTCCTCCGAGTCACGCGCCCATCACCGGTGAACCTTCTCGCACGCCGATGGGGCTTTTTGCGTGGGCTGTGTAAAGCGGTGGTAAATCGAGCGATCTGTCACGAGACGGACGCGGCCGCGCCTGCCATGTCCCGTCGCCAGGCGAAGGTGACAGAAGTGAAACGGGCTCTCGAAGCGCGCCGAGAAACCGCAGAGCCAACCCGTTTTCGGAAATGGCGCGATCCGGTTACGGTTGCCTGACCAGGGTGTCAAAAGACGCACAAATCATCCACAGGCGACGAAGGAGATCGAGATGGTCGGCGTGATCGTGACGTTCCAGTACGACGAGGGATCCTTCGACCGCGGGCGCATCGAAGGCGTCGCGGAGCGGGCTCGGCCCGCCTTCAACGGGCTGCCCGGGCTCCGCCTCAAGGCCTTCACGGTCGACGAGGAGAACCACCGGGCGGTGAACGTGTACCTCTGGGACGACGACGATGCCGCCGCGTCCTTCTTCGGCGACGAGCTGCGCGAGCGCGTCACCGGGCTCTACGGCGTGGCACCGCGCATCGACTTCCTCGAGGTCGCAGAGCTCGTCGAGAACACCGGAACGCCCGTCGCGCCCTGACCGGGCGATCATCCCGCCGGTCGACCCCGAATCATCCCCGGGGCCGATGTCCGGATCCGGCCCGCCTCGTAGGCTCCCAACCATGGAACGGCGCGTGCTCATGATTCTTCTCGTCACCGGCCTGATCGTCCTCGCGCTCGCCGGCTGGACGGTGCAAGGCGCCCGTTGGCTGACGGCGGGCGGCCGCCGGCCGGCGCTGCCGCAACCCGCTTAACCTGGTTAACGATTCGCCTGGTAGCTTGCCCGAGTGAGCGGGCGTCCCCTTTCTGTCGAGCCCCCGGACCTCGGGACCGTCGCTACTGCGAAGCGGATGGCCCGCCTCTGGCGCGAGCAGGGGCGGCTCGTCGTCGTCGGTCTGGTCTGCGCGTTCATCTACAGCGCGCTCTCGCTGGCGATCCCGATCGTCGTCCGGCGCGCGATCGACAACTCGATCGCGCCGACCAACGGCCACCACGATCCGCTCTGGCCCTACCTGGTGGCCGTGATCGGCCTCGCGGTCATCCGCTTCTTCATCAACTTCACGCGCCGCTATGCGACCTCGCGCCAGGGCATCCGTGTCGAATGGCGGATGCGCGAGCTTCTCTACCAGGCGTACCTGCGCTATCCACGGGCGTTCTACGACCGCCACGCCACCGGCCAGGTCGTCTCCCGCGCGACGAACGACCTGTATCCGATCCGCTACTTCATCGGCTGGGGGATGACCCAGGGAATCCAGTCCGTGATGATGATCGTCGGGATCGCGGCCGTTCTCTTCTTCGTCAACGTGAAGCTGGCCGCCATCGCGCTCGTCGCCATGCCGGCGGTGGGCCTCCTCGCGTTCATGTTCGCGCGGCGCGTGATGCCGATTTCCCGCCAAGTCCAGCAGCTGAAGGCAGACGTCACCGAAGCCGCCGACGAGGCGGTCGTCGGGATCGAGATGGTGCAGGCATTCGGCCGCGAGGACGACGTCCAGGCCCGGTTCACGACCAAGGCAGAGGCGGTGCGAAACGGCGTCCTGCGCCAGGCACGTGTCGAGGCGGCGTTCCTGCCCGGGCTGCTCTTCCTGCCGACGATCTCGATCGGCGCCGTCGTCCTGTTCGGCGGCCGCGACGTGATCGGCGGCACGCTGACCTACGGCGAGTTCTACCTCTTCTACCAACTGCTGCTGCAGATGGTGTGGCCGCTCGAGGCGCTCGGCTGGATCCTCTCGCTGGCCCAGCGCGCGACCGCCTCGGCCTCGCGTAGCTTCGCCTGGCTCCAGGGCGTCGAGACGATCCCCGAGCCCGAGCAGCCTCGGTCGCTGCCCGCCGGCGGCCTCGCCTTGAGCTTCGAAGCGGTCCACTTCTCCTACGGGACGGGCAGCGAGGTGCTCGCCGGCATCGACCTGGCCCTCGCACCGGGCGAGGTCGTGGCCGTCTGCGGCCCGACGGGCGCGGGGAAGTCATCGCTGCTCAACCTCGTGCCGCGGTTCTACGACCCGACGGCCGGTCGAATCCTGCTCGGCGGCGTCGACCTGCGCGAGCTCTCACTGGCGGACCTCCGGACCGCAGTCGCGATCGTGACGCAGCGGCCGATCCTCTTCTCGATCCCGCTGCGCGACAACCTGACGGCGGCGCGGCCGGACGCGCCCTGGGACGAAGTCGTTGCGGCGTGCGAGGCCGCGGGCGTCGCGCACTTCGCCGCCGACCTGCCCGACGGGTACGACACGCTCATCGGCGAGCGCGGCGTCAACCTCTCGGGCGGACAGCGCCAGCGGGTGGCACTCGCTCGTGCGCTGATCGCAGGCGCGCGCGCCGTCGTGCTCGACGACCCGATGTCGGCGGTCGACACGCAGACCGAGCGGCACCTGATCCTGAACCTCCGCCCCGCGCTCGCCGGTCGCACCGTGCTGGTTGCGACGCAGCGCCTCAGCACGGTCCTGATCGCCGACCGGGTCGTCGTGATCGACGACGGCGCGATCGTCGAGCAGGGCAAGCCGCTCGAGCTGCTCGACGCCGACGGGCCGTTCTCGAGCCTGTTCGGGGAGGAGGTGCTCGCCGCGTGACCAACGAGCGCAAGCCCCGCCTCGGCCTGTCGCGTCTCACCCGTTACCTGCGTGGCCACCGCGTCCGCGTCGGCCTGCTCGCGATCGTCGGCGTGGGCAGCGCTGCCGCGCCGGTTGCCGCCCTCTTCGTCGTCCAGGACGCGATCAACCAGGGCATGCTCGAGCACGACAGCGCCCGCCTGACCCGCGACGTCGTGCTCTACCTCTGCATCAACGCCGCCGCGTGGATCCTGCAGACGACGCTGGTGCGCGGACTCGCGCGCGTCGGACAGGACGTCGTGCTCGGACTCCGGCGCGACCTCTTCCAGCATCTGACCAGGCTCTCGTTGCGCTATTTCAGCGGGCAGAAAGCCGGCTGGATCATCGCCCGCTTGACGTCGGACGTCGATGCCCTGTCGGACGTGCTCTCGCAGGGGCTGACGACGCTCGTCGTCAACACGCTCACCCTGATCGCGGCCACGATCGGGCTGTTCATCCTCGACTGGCGACTCGGCCTCGTCGCGCTCGTGATCCTCCCGCCCACGCTCGTGCTGACGCGGTGGTTCCAGGTGAGATCGCACGCGGCGTTCCTGCGCGTCCGCGAGACGATCGCTGCGATGACGGCGCAGATCGCGGAGTCGGTCTCGGGCATGGCGGTGATCCAGGCATTCAACCGCGAGCGCGCCTTCCTCGACGAGTTCGACAAGTCGAACGCGGCGAACCGAGGCACGAACACGCACGCCCAGTACCTGAACTCACTCTTCTTCCCGGGGATCGAGTTGCTCGGCGCCGTCGCGATGGCTGCGATCCTCTGGGTCGGCGGCCGGATGATCTCGGACGGCACCCTGCTGATCGGCACGCTCGTCTCGGCGGTCTTCCTGCTCAACCTCATCTTCCAGCCGCTCCAGGAGCTGTCCGATCTCTACGGGCAGGTGCAGTCGGCCGGTGCAGCAATGGAGAAGGTCTCGTTGGTGCTCGACACCGAGCCCGAGATCCGCGATGTGCCGGGCGCGGTGAAGCGTGAGATCGACGGCGACCTGCGCATCGATCACGTGACGTTCGCGTACGGCGGCGAGCCCGTGCTCCACTCGATCGACATCCACGTTCCGGCGGGCGGTTGCCTCGCGCTCGTCGGCGAGTCAGGCGGCGGCAAGTCGACGACCGCGAAGCTCGTCGGGCGTTTCTACGATCCCGACGAGGGCGCCATCCTGATCGACGGTCACGACCTGCGCCAGCTCGACCTCCGTTCGTACCGGCGTCAGCTCGGGGTGGTGCTCCAGGACCCGTTCCTCTTCGCCGGCACGATCGCCGACAACATCCGCTTCGCACAGCCGGACGCGACCGACGCCCAAGTCGAAGAGGTCGCCCGGGCCGTCGGCATCGATCGCATCGCGCGCCGGTTCGACGAAGGGCTCCTCCACCCGGTCCGCGAGGGCGGATCGGGACTGTCGGCCGGGGAGCGTCAGCTGATCTCGATCGCGCGCGCGCTGCTCGCCGACCCGCGCATCCTGATCTTCGACGAGGCGACGTCGAACATCGACCGTCCGACCGAGATCCTGATCGAGCAGGCGCTCGACCGGCTCCTGCGCGGTCGCACGTCGATCATCATCGCCCACCGCCTCGCGACGGTCCGGCGTGCCGACGAGATCCTCGTCGTCGAGCACGGCCGCATCACCCAGCGTGGACGGTTCGACGAGCTCCTCGCGACCGACGGGCCGTTCCGCCGGCTGGCGCGCGACCTCGAAGGCGCGGCGGTCGACTACCCGCAGCCGGAGCCGGACGACTCGGCGAGGGGCAGCCGAGCGAGCAGCTGGGCGAGGGTCTCGAGCTCCGAGCCGGAATAGCGGCGGTTGAAGAGCTCGTCGACGCCGCGGTAGTGCGTGACCGCGGCGGCACGCAGCTTCGCGCGGCCCGTGTCGGTCAGCTTGGCGTAGGACACGCGAGCGTCAGAGTTGCACGTCGCCTTTTCGACGAAACCGGCCCGCTCGAGCCCTTCGAGCAGCCGCGTGATCCCGGACGCAGTGAGCAGCACGCTCTGCGCGAGGTCGACCCGACGCATCATGCAACCCTCGGCGTGCGAGAGGTGCAGCAGCACCTCGTAGTCGTGGAGCGTCAGCCCGTGCTCACGCTGGAGCTGGGCCGACATCTCGCGCGTGATCTCCGCGTGAGCGCGGAGAAACGTGACCCAGGCGGCGAGATCGGTCTTCGTTGCGTCGGTGGTCGCCATAGTTGCGCCCTCAAGTGTAGCCGCTGGTGCACCCGGAGCGAACTACGGGCCGAGGCGCCCGAAGGTCGAAACCTGTTCGACCCGGCGCCTCCGGCGCATCACCGCGCCGCCGTCGGAGTCGTTGCCGACGGCGGTGTTCCCCTCGACGGTCTCGAGCTGCCCGCCAGGGTGGGCGGCGATCACGATGCCGACGTGATCCGGCAGGCCGCCGTCCCAGTCGAAGACGGCCAGGTCGCCGGGCGCCGGTGCGACGCCGTCGTCGAGGCTCCTGCCGGTCGCCCGCAACCACGCCTCGAGGGTCGGCACGTAGGCGACTCCGCGGGGCGTCACGCCGGCCCCGCGCCAGCCCCGGCAGAGCGTGATCCCGGCCCCGACCGAGAAGCAGTACGAGACGAAGATCGCGCACCACGGCACGCCGTCGATGCCAAACCAACGTCCGAACATCGTCCGGTTCGAGCCCGGCGGGCTCTCGCGGACGCCGACGTGCCGGACCGCCTCGGCCACTGCCCTGCGCCCGGGCTTCGCTGCCGCAGCAACGTCGGTCGCGCTCACAGCGCCTCCCTCGTCGCTTGCAGCCGAGAGCCTACAGCGCGGCGGTCGACGTGTCGCAGTCCCCGGGATCTCCGCTGTCGTAGCCGCGCAGGAACCACTCCTGGCGCTCCGCACTCGAGCCCTGCGTCCAGGTCTCCGCGTCCAGCTGGCCCTCGGCCTCGGACTGGATCCGGCCGGCCCCGACCGCCGCCACGGCCGCGAGCCCGTCTGCGATCTCCCGCAGCGTCACGCGGCGGATCACGCCGGTCGTGACCGCGCGATGCGTCCAGACCCCTGCGTAGCAGCCGGCCTGGAGCTCGATCCGCACCGCTCCGTTCGGCTCGTGCCTGCCGGCCTTCAACTCGCCGAGCAGATCCTGGACGTGGTGCCCGTATTCGTGTGCGAGCACGTAGGCCTCCGCGAACGGCGCGCCCTTGGCCCCGAACTTGCTCTCGAGCGCCTGGATGAAACCGAGGTCGATGTAGACCTTGCCGTCCGACGGGCAGTAGAACGGCCCGACGTCGCTGCTCGCCGGCCCGCAGCCGGTGCCCGTGAGCCCGCTGAAGAAGACGGTGTCCGCCTGACGGTAGGGCTTCCCGTGCGCCCTGAACCAGCCCTGCCAGTACGACTGGACCGAGTCGACCTCGGCGACGATCTTGCAGTCCCGCCGTACGGCCGTCGTAGCTCCAGTCGCGCAGTCGGTGTCGAGGATGGCCGACGCAGACTGTCGGGGCGATGAGATCGTGACCCCCTCGAGCGCGTCGAAGACGCGGGCGTTGTGCCGTCCCTCCGGCCAGCACGATCGCCAGGTACACGACGATCCCGAGCACACCGAGCGCGCCGCCGCCGAGGGCGACCGGCGCGACTCCGCCCCCGCCCGGCCCGCGACGTTCAACGGGCGGCGCGGGGTCGGGCGCCTCTCCCGCAGGGTCCGGCACGCCCGCACGATAGACGGCGCCTAATGCGGCGCCCAGGCGTCGGGATCGGCGCTCAGCGCCTCGACCGACGCCGGAAGCTCCCCGCGCGCGACGTCGGCCACCGTCACCTGCTCGAGCACCGCGCGCAGGCTCGCGCGCACCGCGACCCACACGTCTCGCAGCCGCTCGGCGCTGCCGTGGTACGCCACGAGCTCCGACCGGACGCCGCGCACATTTGCAAGAGGCCCGTCGACGGCACGAATCACGTCGGCGAGTGAGATCTCGTCCGCCGGTCGAGCGAGCCAGTAGCCGCCGTCCGCACCACGCTTGCTCGCCACGAGCCCGGCGTTCCTCAGGTCGACGAGGATGTTCTCGAGGAAGTTCGGCGGGATCTCCTGCGCCTGTGCGAGACGGTCGCCCTTCACCGGGCCGGCGCCGGCCGCAGCAAGCTCCACCGTCGCCCGGATCGCATAGTCGGCCTTCGCCGAGACCCTCATGCAGGCCGGTCGAACTCGTCGAGGAGGATCCTGATCTCGCACACCTCACGAAAACCGAGACGCGCGAGGATCGGGCGCGACATCGGGCTCGCCTGGGTGACGAGCGCCGGGGTGTCGCGGCGCACGGCATCGGCCCAGCGCGCAGCGACGAGCGCGCGGTAGGCGCCGCGACCGCGGGCCTCCGGAAGCGTCGCGCCGCCGAACAGCGTCGCTCCGTGCGCCGAGAAGGACGCCGTGCCACGGGCGACCGGCTTGCCGTCGACGAGGGCGATGTAGACGACGTTGTCGTCGTCCCCACCTTCGTCCTGGACGGCGACCGGCTCAGGCATCCCGAACGCAACGGCCGCGATCCGGGCGGCGGCGAGCCGATCCTCGGAGGTGACCGCGCGACGCACCTCGACGTCGGTCGGCACGCCGGCGGGCGGCTCGGTCAGCACCATCCCGACGGCAAGCGGCGTCGAGTCGTCGACGAGGCCCCGTGCGAGGAGGCGGTCGACGAGGTCGTTCGGCTTCGCATGCGTCCCGACCTCCCAGGTGCAGGCCGTGCGTCCCTTGGCCCGTAGCCGGGCGTGGATCTCCCCGCGGGCGTCGTCGATCTCGTTCTCTCCGAGCCGGAAGCGCTGAGCGACGTTCCATCCGGGCTCGTCGCCGCGCCCCATCCACAGCACGTACCGCCCCGTGTCGTCGCGCTCGTCGGAAGGACCGAGCGGCGTGTACGTGTTTGCGTTCTCGGCCAGCTCGAGCAGGTCTGTCACTCGGCCAATCTAACCGCGTCGCCGCCACCGCTCGACTGTTTCGTGGGGTAGAGCTTCGAGTGCCACGCGCGGCGGTAGATCGACGTCAGGTGCTCCACACGCTCGATATAGGCGCGCGTCTCGGGGAACTGAATCCCTTCGCCGCGCGCACGCCAGCGGTCGACGTTTCCCTGGCCGGCGTTGTACGCGGCCAGGACGAGCCGCTCGCTGCCGTACTTCTTGAAGAGGTTGTCGAGGTACCAGGAGCCGTAACGAATGTTGAGCTCGGGGTCGAAGAGATCCTGCGTCCTGAACCGGGTGCCGCCCGTGCGGATAGCGATGCCGCGGGCCGTCGCCGGCGTCAGCTGCATGAGCCCGATCGCTCCCGACGACGACACGACACTCGACCGGAACTTCGACTCCTGGTAGATGACGGCAGCGACCAACGCCGGGTCGAGGCCGTGCTCGGCGGCGTGGACGCGTACGAACTGCGAGTAACGCAGCGGGTAGCGAATACGCTCGTACCACGTCGGATTCGTCCGCACGACGTAGAGCGCAAAGCCGGACACGGCCGCGACGAGGACCGCGAGTGAGAGGACGAGGTTCCGTCTCACCCCGGCTGCAGCTCTTGCGTCAGCTCTTGCATCACGGTGTCCACGAATGCGTCGAGCTCTTCCAGCGTGCCCGTGTTCGAAAACGTGTAATCGGCGCGCGACGCCTTCTCCCGCTCCGGCAAGAACCGGCTGTCGCGCTCGTCCACGGCCAGCTCCGACCGCGCGCGCCGCAGCTTGGTGGGTGCGGTGATCACGACGACCTTGTCGAAGCGGGTCTCGCCGCCGACCTCGTAGAGCAGCGGAACCTCGGTGACGCAGACGCCAGGGGGATTCGGCAGCCGCGCCAGATCCTCGCGCCACTTCAGATACTCGGCAGAGACGAGCGGGTGGAGGAGCTGTTCCAGGAAGGCGAGTGCGTCCGGGTCGTTGAACACCGTGGTCCCGAGCGCGGTCCGGTCGATCTCACCGTCCGGTCCGATGACGCCGTTCCCGACCCGCGCGACGATCTTCTCCCTGACGTCGTGATGCCGGAGCAGGTGATGGACGATCTCGTCGCTCGAGACCGTCGCCGCGCCGTGGCGCGCGAACGCCTTCAGGGCCTCGCTCTTTCCGCTCCCGATGCCGCCGGTGATCGCGACGGCGACCGGGCGGGTCACTCCTCGACGACGGCCTCGGCCTCGGGAACGGCCGCGGCCTCGGGCTCGGTCTCGACCGCCTCGTCGACGCTCTCGTCCGAGACGACCGCCTCGTCGTCGACCTCGACGACCGGCGCATCCTCGACCTCGACCGCTTCGTCGACGACCGCCACGGGCGCGTCCTCGACGACTTCCTCGTCGGCGGCGGCCTCGTCGACGACATCGTCGGCGGCTGCATCGTCGCCGGCTGCGGCCTCCGCACCGGGCGCGTCGGCAAACACGTCCTCGGACAGATCGAGGTTCGGGCGTGTGTGGACCGACTCGGCGCCGTCGGCCCGCGGCTGAACGGGATCGGTGTCCTCGACGCGCTTCAGCGACAGCGAGAGCCGGCGGCGGTCACCGTCGACCTCGATGATCTTCACATTCACCGGTTGCCCCTGCGAGACGACCTCGCGGGGGTTCTCGACGTGGTGCTGCGCGAGCTCCGAGATGTGCACGAGGCCCTCGACGCCCGGAAGGATCTCGACGAACGCCCCGAACGTGACCACCTTGGTGACCCGGCCCTCGACGACGTCGCCCTCCTTGTAGCTCGAGAGCACCTGCTGCCACGGATCGCTCTGCGTCTGCTTGAGGCCGAGCGAGATGCGTTGGCGATCGCGATCGATGTCGAGCACCTTGACCTGCACGTCCTGGCCGATCTCGAGCACCTCCGACGGATGGTTCACGTGCGACCACGAGAGCTCGGAGATGTGGATCAGGCCGTCCATGCCGTCGAGATCGACGAACGCGCCGAAGTCGACGATGTTGGAGATCTGGCCCTCGACGACGTCGCCCGGCTGCAGCTTGTCGAGGATCTGCTGCCGCTGCTCCTTGCGCTCCTCTTCGAGCACGGCGCGGCGCGAGAGAACGACATTGTTGCGTGAACGGTTGAGCTCGATCACCTTCGCGCGCAGCTCCTGGCCGAGGAACTCGTCCAGGTCCTGAACTCGGCGAATGTCGACGAGCGACGCAGGCAGGAACCCGCGCACCCCGAGGTCGAGGATCAGGCCGCCCTTGACGACCTCGATCACCCGCCCGTTCACCGGCTCGCCCGATTCCGCGGCGCCCTCGATGTTCTTCCAGGCGAGCTCGAAGCGCGCGCGCTTCTTCGACAGGATGAGCCGGCCCTCGGCGTCCTCCTTCGTGAGCACGAGCGCGTCGATCTCGTCGCCGAGCGCGACCTCGTCCGAGGGGTTGATCGACCTGCGGATCGAGAGCTCGGAGACCGGGATGACGCCCTCGGACTTGTAGCCGATGTCGACGAGCACCTCGTCCTTGTCGACGCGGACGACCGTGCCGTGGACGACCTGTCCCTCGTTGATCTCGGGGAAGGTCGACTCGTAGTCCGGAATCAGCTCGCCGTCAGGTCCTTCGACCCAGACGCCCGGCTCCTGCTGCATGAGATCGTGGCTAGCCAAAGCGGCCGCGAAGTATAGCCAGGTATGCGCGGACGCCCCCGAGCCGTGCCTGGCACGGAGGCGCCAGGCACCGTTTTGCGGGCTACGACTTGGCCTCGGCCCAGTTGTCGCCGACGCCCACGTCGACGGCGAGCACCGGGTCGAGGTCGTAGGCGCCGACCATCTCGGCTCTGACGAGCTCACGCACCTTCGACACCTCGGTCTCCGGCACTTCGAGCAGGAGCTCGTCGTGCACCTGCAGCACGAGGCGCGCGCCCCTCCCCTCCTCGGTAAGCCGCCGCGCGATGCGGATCATCGCCACCTTGATGATGTCGGCGTTCGAGCCCTGCATGACGAAGTTGACCGCTACCCGCTCGCCGAAGCCCCGCGTCTGCCGGTTCGAGGCCCGCAGCTCGGGGACGGGGCGACGCCGCCCGAGCAGCGAGGTGACGTACCCGTCGCGGGCGGCCTGCTCGATCGTCCGCGCGATGAAGTCCTGAACGTGCGGGAAGCGAGCCAGGTACGCATCGATGTAGCGCTGGGCGTCGTCGCGCGGGATCTCCAGGTTCTCGGACAGCCCGAACGCGGAGATGCCATAGACGATCCCGAAGTTGATCATCTTCGCGATCGACCGTTGGGTCGACGTCAGTGCGGCGGGATCGACGCCGAGGACCTCCGATGCGGTCGCGGTGTGGATGTCCTCGCCGCGCTCGAAGGCGGCACGCAGCTTGGGCTCCCCGGAGACGTGCGCCAGGATGCGCAGCTCGATCTGCGAGTAGTCCGCGGAGAGCAGCCGGCGGCCTTCCTCCGCCACGAAGGCGGAGCGGATCTCGCGCCCGAGCTCGGTGCGGACCGGAATCGCCTGGAGGTTCGGGTCCGACGTCGAGAGCCTGCCGGTCGCTGCGACCGTCTGGTTGAAGTGCGTGTGCAGCCGCCCGTCGTGCTCCGAGATCAACGACGGAAGCGGCCGCAGGTACGTGTTCAGGAGCTTGGTGAGCTCGCGCCACTCCTCGACCACCGGGACGAGCCCATGGTCGTCGCGGATCGATCGCAGCACCTTGGCGTCGGTCGAGTAGCCCGTCTTCCCTTTGCGGCCGGCGGTGAGCTCGAGCTTCTCGAACAGGATTCGCCCGAGCTGCTGCGGCGAGCCGAGGACGAACTCCTCGCCCGCCAGCTCGTACGCGGTCGACTCGAGCTCCTCCGCCCGCTCGGCCAGCCGCGCGGTGATCTCGCCCATGCGGTACGTGTCGATCTTCACGCCGGACGCTTCCATCTGGGCCAGCACCGCTGAGAGCGGCAGCTCGATCGTGCGGTAGAGATCGGTGAGGCCGCGCTCCTCCAGGCGCTCGAGCAGCGGATCGCGGAGCCGTCGGGGCGTCTCGGCGGCCCGGACGAGCTCGGCGGTCTCATCCTCCGTCTGCGGTACGGGCGTCAGCTCGACGCCGTATTCGGCCGCCAGGTCGGCGAGCTCGTACGACGCCCGGCCCGGGTCGATCAGGTACGCGGCGAGGAGCGTGTCGTCGCGCGCCGAGACGCCGCTCGCCTTCGCGTCGTGCACGACCAGCTCCGCGTCGTGCAGATCACCGGCCGGGCGCGGGCCGATCACGACATCGACGCCGGCGGCGACTGCGGCGCGATCGCCGATCGCCGCGTAGCCGACGAGGCCGCGGAAGTCGAGCTCGCCCTCGCGCCACGGCACTTCGATACCGGTTACCTCGAGCGGGGCCGACGGGACCGCCGCGTCGAGCTCGTCCACGCGGTTCAGCAGCGCGCGGAACTCGAAGCGGCGAAAGATCTCCTTGAGCTGCGAGCGGTCGGGCGGCGCGAGCACGAGCTGGGCCGGGTCGCAGTCGATGTCGAGGTCGCGACGCATCGTCGCGAGCTCCTTCGAGAGCCGCGCCTGTCCAGCGAACTCGAGGACGTTCTTCCGGCGGGCCGGCGACAGCTCCTCGGCGTGCTCGATCACGTCCTCCACGGAGCCGTACTGGGCGATCAGCTGCCCGGCGGTCTTGTCGCCGATGCCGGGAACGCCGGGGATGTTGTCGCTCGAGTCGCCCTTCAGCCCGATGAAGTCCGGCACCTGCTCGGGCGTGACGCCGTAGCGTGCCTCCACGCGCTCCGGCGTGTAGACGTTGACGTCCGCGACGCCCCGCGGGGTCATCATCAGGCACACGTTCGGACTGCACAGCTGGAACGCGTCGCGATCGGTCGACACGACGCACGTCTTGATCCCTTCCGCGTCCGCCCGCGTCGCGATCGTGGCGATCACGTCGTCGGCCTCCCAGCCCTCGAACTCGAGGTTGCGGTAGCCGAAGGCTTCGACGATCGGGCGGAAGAACCCGAACTGCTCGCGCAGCAGGTCCAGCATCGGCCGGCGGCCTTCCTTGTAGACGACGTCCGCAGCCTCCGCGACCGCCGCACGGTGAACGGGCCTCGAGTCCCAGGCGACCGCGACACCTTTCGGCCGGTAGTCAGCGAGCAGCTTGAACAGCATGTTCGTGAAGCCGAGGAGCGCGTTCGTCGGTTGCCCGTCGGTCGTCTGCAGTTCCTCGGGGAGCGCAAAGAACGCGCGATAGGCGAGGTTGTTGCCGTCGACGAGGAACAGGTCGCAGGCGCGCGCGGGCGCGTCGTCGAGGTCGAGCTCCGCTCCTGTCAGCGTCTTCGGCATGGGACGGTTCAACGCTATCGTCCGACGCCCGTGATCGAGCGGCTCCTGTTCGAGATCGTTTCTTGACGCGCGTTCCGCTGCTCGCGGACTCGCGGCTGGTCGTCGCCGACGCGGGCCCCGACGACGTCGTGCTTCGCGCACCGCGGCCGGCGGCGCCGCTCCGCGACGTCCCGGCCGCCGCCCGCGAGGCACTGGCGTTCCCGCTCGCCGGCACCCCTCTCGCCGAGCTCGTCCGGCCCGGGGGTTCGGCGACGATCGTGATCGAGCAGCCTGTCCTGCCGATTCCCGGCGCGGCAGGAGGCCCGCGCCCCGCGGCGATTGCCGCGATCGCCGACGAGCTGTCACGGCTCGGCGTCCGGCAGGTGACGATCCTCGTCGCCGGCGGGTTGTTGCGGCGGACGACGCCGCGCGACATCGCCTCCCTCGTCACGCCGGCCTTCCGGCGCCGTTTTCGCGGCCGCGTGATCGTGCACGATGTCGAGGCGGACGATCTCGTCTCGCTCGGCGAGCTCGACGATCTGCCGCTACGCGTCAACCGCGCGCTCGTCGAGACCGATGTCGTGGTCACGGTGACCGCCGCCGAAACCGTCCTCCACGGCGGCCCGGCGGCGCTCGTCGCAGCCTCGGCGCGCGAGTCGCTGCTCGCGGCGGAGGCGCGCTCGTTGCTCGAGCCGAGCACGTCGTCGGGCTGGCGCATCGCGCGCGAGCTCGAGCGACGGCTCGCCGAGCGAGTCGGTGTCTTCGGCGTGTCACTGGTGTTGGACACGCCGCAGCTTTCGGGGCCTCTGGCCGGTTACCCCTTCGACCAGAAAGCGATCGACCGGCTACTCGGCTCGCGCCTCCGGCGCGTCCTGCAACGAGCACCTGGTGGTCTCCGCCAGGCCGGCCTCGAGCGCATTCCGCGTGCGATCACGGCAGCTGCTGTGTTCGGCGGCCCGCCGTCCGTCGCGCATGCGGAGGCGCTGCTGCGCGGGACGCTCTTCAAGGGAGTCGAGCTGTCCGAGCCCGTCGACGCGGTGGTGATCGGTGTGCCGCCGACCACACCGTTCCTGCCGCGTGAACGCCCGAACCCCGTCAGCGCCGCGTACCTCGGGCTGGGGCTCGCCCTCCGCCTCTGGCGCAACGCGCCTCCGGTGGTCGCCGACGGGACCGCGATCCTCGTGCATCCGTTCTATCGGCGCTTTCCCCGGCCGACCCAGACTCCGTACCGCGCCCTCTTCTTCGAGCCGCGGCCCGCCGGCGACGCCGGGCTCCTCGCCGAGGCCGAGCGCGCTGCTGTCGCGGATGCACCGGCGATCGAGAGCTATCGGGCCGGACAGGCCGCGCACCCGCTGCAGCCGTTCGCCGAATGGCGGGCGTGCGCGACGACGGCTGAAGGGCTCGGTGCGGTTCTCGATCGCCGGCTGCCGGGACGCGCAGGCTGCACGGCAGCTCGGCTTCGTCGGCGTGCACGGCCTCGGCGCGGCGGTCGAGATGGCAAAAGGCCGCGGTGCGCGGCGCATCGCCTATCTCGTGACCCCGCCCTACTTTCCGCTCGTCGTCGGCGCTTAGATCGTGGCATCAACCATCTAGGTTTCGCCGAGGTACGTCTTGCGGACCTGCTCGTTCGTCTTCAGGGATTCGGCCCGGTCGGCGAGCACGATGCGCCCCGTCTCGAGCACGTAGCCGCGGGTCGCCGCCTCGAGGGCCATCAGGGCGTTCTGCTCGACGAGCAGGATCGACGTGCCCTGGTCGTTGATCGTCTTGATGATCTCGAAGATGCGCTCGACGAAGATCGGCGCGAGGCCGAGCGACGGCTCGTCGAGCAGCAGCAGCTTCGGCCGGGCCATCAGGGCGCGCCCGATGGCGCACATCTGTTGCTCGCCCCCCGACATCGTCCCGGCATGCTGGCTGCGCCGCTCGCGCAAGCGCGGGAACAGCTCGAAGACGCGATCCATGTCCTCCCGGATCTCGGCACGGTTCGACCGCTGGAAGGCGCCCATCTCGAGGTTCTCGGTCACGCTCATGCGTGGGAACAGGCGCCGGCCCTCCGGCGACTGGGCGATTCCCCGCTTCACGATCTCGTGTGCCGGGACCGTCGTGATGTCTCGGCCGTTGAACCGGATCGATCCCTGGCGCGGACGGTTGAGGCCGTTGATCGAACGCAGCGTCGTCGACTTGCCGGCGCCGTTCGATCCGAGCAGTGTCACGATCTCGCCCTCGCGAACCTCGAGCGAGATTCCTTTGAGCGCGTGGATCGAGCCGTAGTACGTGTGGACGTCGTTCACCTCGAGGATCGGCCCGCCGCCGTTCGGGCTCGTCACGACAGACCTCGCCGTTTCATGTCCTCGACTGCCGCCTTCCCGAGGTACGCCTCGATCACGCGCTCGTCCTGCTGCACCTCGCGCGGGCTGCCCTCGGCGATCTTCTCGCCGTAGTCGAGCACCGACACGCGGTCCGACACGCCCATCACGACCCGCATGTCGTGCTCGATCATGAGCACGGTCAGATTCTCCTCGTCACGCAACTTGCTGACGAATGCCGTGAACTCGGCCGACTCCTGCGGGTTCATCCCGGCGGTGGGCTCGTCGAGGAGCAAGAGCTGGGGATCGGTCGCAAGAGCGCGCGCAACCTCGAGCCGGCGCTGGTCGCCGTACGGCAGGTTGCGTGCCACCTCCTCCGACTTGCGGGCAAGCCCGGTGAAGGCCAGCAACTCGCGCGCTCGCTCGCGCGCCGCCTTCTCCTCGCGGCGCACGAACGGTGTTCGGATGACCGAATTGAAGAGGTTCGCCTTCATCCGTGCGTGCCGGCCGACCATCACGTTCTCGAGCGCCGTCATGTTCTGGAAGAGACGGATGTTCTGGAACGTCCGGCCCATCCCGCGCTCGGTGATCGCGTGCGGCGGCTTGCCGGTGACGTCCTCGCCGAGGAACGTGATCGTTCCCGACGTCGGCTTGTAGACCCCGGTCAGCATGTTGAAGAACGTCGTCTTGCCGGCGCCGTTCGGGCCGATCAGCGAGATGACCTTTCCGCGCGGGACCGAGAAGTCGACGTCGTTGACCGCGATCAGTCCACCGAACTCCTTGCGCACCTCCGACGCAACGAGGACGTCGCCGGCAGCGCCGACATCAACAGCGGCAGCAGCGTCGCTCACGTCTCGGCTCCCTGCGGGTCGTAGTGCGCCTCGTCGTGCATGACGTCGTACAGCGGCTGGTCGTGAACGCCTTCGTGGAACTCGGCCGCACGACGTCGTGACGGAATCAGCCCTTCAGGACGGAACAGCATGACGACGATCAGGATCACGCCGTAGATTCCCGACGCGTACAGCGGCACGTCGATGTTCGGGCGCCAGCCTCCGACGTGGATGTTCGAGTTGATCCACGCGCCGGTGTTGGCCAGGCCCTCCTGGTTGAGATACGCCAGGAACGCGGCGCCGACGATCACCCCCCAGACGTTGCCCATGCCTCCGAGGATGACCATGCAGAGGATGAAGACCGAGATGTTGAAGAAGAAGTCGCCCGGGAAGGTCGCGCTCTTGTAGACCCCGTAGTACGCGCCGGCGACGCCGCCGAAGAAGGCGCCGCTCGCATACGCCCAGGTCTTCGTGCGCATGAGCGGGATGCCCATCGCGGCGGCAGCGGTCTCGTCCTCGCGAATCGCGATCCACGCGCGACCGAGGCGTGAGTACTGCAGCCGCAGCGAACAGAAGACGGTGAACACGAGCAGTCCGACGGCAGTCCAGAAGAAGACGTCCGTCGACTGGAGCTGGTGACCCAGGACCTTTGCGGTGCAGCACTGCAGGTAGTTGGCCGGCAGAAAGCCGCCGGTCACCGTCGAGAGCCGATGCCCGAAGCCGGGCGAATCGAGCGGCGTGATCCCGTTCGGCCCGTTGGTCAGGTTGAAGCCGAAGAGGCTGTCGCCGTTGCGCGCGATCTGGGGCAGGATCTCGCCGAACCCGAGTGTCACGATCGCGAGGTAGTCGCCGCGCAGGCGCAGGGTGGGCAGGCCGATCGCGATCCCGGTGACCGCCGCGACGATCCCGGCGAGCGGGCAGCAGCAGCCAGATCGTCACGTGGAGCCCGGGCAGGTGCGGATCGATCCCGACCGATCCGAAGTGCCACGTCGTGGTGGCGAACTGCTCGGAGGCGAACCAGGCAGCCGTGTAGGCGCCCATCGCGTAGAAGGCGACGTAGCCGAGATCGAGCAGCCCGGCGTAGCCGACGACGATGTTCAGGCCGACGGCCATCATGATGAAGACGAGCATGTAGACGCCGGTCGGGACGTCCGGCCACACGCCGAACACCGGCACCGTGAACATCTTGTCCTGGTAGAAGGGATAGAGGACGGTGAGGAAGAACGCCGCGGCCGCGTACGCCGGCGGGCGGTATTTCGACGGCACCCAGCTGAGCGCGAATCCGATCGCCAGCAGCGCGGCCAGCGACCTCGGCCCGGCGGCCAGGAAGACGACGACGAGTGCGGCCTCCGCCGCGAGCCGATACGGGAGCGGTGGAAGGAAGCGAATCCAGTAGAGCGCCCCGATGGTGAGGGCGCCGTACGCGAGCGAGTTGTCGATGAAGTAGAGGCCGATCGCGAGCACGACGATCCCGGCGATCGAGAAGGCTGCGCGCTGCGTCATCGGGAGCGCGCGCCACCGGCTGCGGAGGCGATTCCTGACCCCGATCTCCTGGGCGGTCGAGCCGGCCGACGAGGTGGCGCCCGTGTCGGTCATCCGCCCTCGGGCGTCCGCTCACCGAGGAGGCCTTCGGGCCGGAACACGAGGATCAAGATCAGGATCGTGAACACGATCGACTCCGTCCAGTCGGAGCCCGGTGCGTGCCAGTTCAGCCCTTCGTTGAACGCCTGAATGAGGCCGATGAGGATCGCGCCGAGCACCGCGCCGGGCAGGTTGCCGATGCCGCCGAGCACCGCGGCCGTGAACGCGATCAGCCCGAGCTGGAAGCCCTGGTCGAAGCGAACGGTCGTGGCATAGAACGCGTAGAGGACGCCGGCGGCGCCCGCGAGGGCGCCGGCGATCAGGAACGTGAACGAGATCGTGCGGTTGACGTCGATGCCCATCATCGCGCTGGCGTCCATGTCCTGCGCGGTCGCGCGCATCGCCTTCCCCTGCCGTGTGCGCTGCACCAGATAGAGCAGCACGAGGAGGACCGGAACCGTGAAGAGGACGACGATGATCTTGTCCCACGTGTAGTCGACTCCGCCGATCGAGAACACGTTCGAGGTCGGGAGCACGCTGGGAGCGGTGATGTAGTTCGGCCCCTTCCAGGCAAGGCCGATGTCCTGGATGATGAAGCTCGCTCCGATCGCCGTGATCAGGGGCGCGAGCCTCGGCGCGTTCCGAAGCGGCCGGTAGGCAATCCGTTCGATCGTCGCGTTGATCAGCCCACAGGTGGCCATCACGAGCACGAGGGTCGCGATGATGATCGGCGCGATCACCCATCCCTGTCCGAGCGTGCAACCCGAAGATCTACGTCGAGTACGTGATCGCGAACATGCCGCCGAGCATGAACACGTCGCCGTTCGCGAAGTTGATCAGCTCGAGGATGCCGTAGACGAGCGTGTACCCGAGCGCGACGAGGGCGTAGACGCAGCCGGTCGTGATGCCGATCAGGAAGATCTGGAAGAAGTCGCTGGGGGTCTTGACGAGGTTGACGCCGAGCCAGAACAGGAGCAGCGCGACGAAGATCAGCCCGATCGTCGAGATGAGCCCCGGCCGTGGAATCCGTCGTGCGAGCGTCGGGGCGGAGGCGTCGGCGGCCACAGTCGAGGCGACTTTAACGGGCGTACGCGAAAAAGTCGCGCGGCATCACAGCGAACCATGGTCTCGCAACAATCCGGCCTCTCACCGTGGGGGAACCTGGTTCCGCCACACGCCCCTGCTTCAGCCCGGCGCTACGATCGACGCCGAAGCCGAAGTGGCGGAATTGGCAGACGCGCCGGACTCAAAATCCGGTTCCCTTCGGGGAGTGTGGGTTCGATTCCCACCTTCGGCATCAAGACCGACGCGGCCCCGCGCCACACGCCGTCGCCAGCGACGACAACGCTGGGGGCGGCGTGGTACCCGGCTGGTACCCAAGCCCACGAGCGCCCGTCATGCTCCCGAGCGATGAGCAGCTGATCAGGAACAAGCTGTGCGAGGCGCTCGGAGCCTGAGCCAGTTACGGCCTGAAACACCGTCGCCTAGGTGTCGAACGCCCCGTCCCTCGACAACGTAAGTGCCGTACGGCGCAATGACGCCAGAACGATTACTCGTCCTCGCTTCGGCTCGCGCCACCTGGACCGTGTGCCGCTCATCGAGCGCATGGTGCCGCCTGTCGACGCGAAGCTTGTGTTGACGGAGCCGTCGCGTCAGGGTCTGGTGATCAGCTGCGGTACCAGCCTAGGAGGTCGGTGTCATGTCCAGCGGGCAGTTGTATGACACCATCGGAGTCACCTACAGCGTGACGCGACGTACCGAGCCGCGGATCGCCGCGCAGGTCTGGGCTGCGCTCGGCGATGCGCGGACCGTGCTCAATGTCGGGGCTGGAACCGGCTCGTATGAACCCCCCGACCGTGACGTCACTGCGGTGGAGCCGTCGGCGGTCATGCGTGCTCAGCGTCCGGAAGGTGCAGCGCGTTGCGTGGCTGCCACCGCGGAGTGCCTTCCGTTCGAGGACCAGTCCTTCGACGCCGCGATGGCTTTTGCCACCGTCCATCACTGGCAGGACCCGATCGCCGGCCTGCTCGAGATGCGGCGCGTGGCTCGCCGCGTCGTGGTGTTCACGTGTGACACCACTGACCGGGGCTGGCGGCGGCGGTTCTGGCTGACTCGTGACTACCTCCCCGAAATCGGGGCCTCCCACGTCGGCCTCGCGACCAGACTGGCCCGCGCGATCCGAGCTCGGATGGAGCCGGTGCTCATTCCGTGGGACTGCGCCGACGGCTTCTTCGAGGCCTATTGGCGCCGGCCCGAGGCGTACCTGGACGAGAACGTCCGTCGCGGGATTTCGATGTGGGCCAGCGTCGGGCCGGACGCCGAGCAGAGGGCAGTGCGCAGCCTCCGCGATGACCTCGTATCTGGTCGATGGGCCGAACGCAACCACGACCTCGTCGGGTGCGCAGCCTCCGTGATGACCTCGCATGTGGTCGTTGGGACGAGCGCAACCACGAACTCCTCGATCTCGACGCGGCCGAGCTTGGGCTTCGCCTGCTGATCGCATGAAGCCGACACCGCCCGGCTGACCCCTCGTTTGGGCCGTGTTCAGGAGTGAAGCCTGAGCGCCGCCGACCGCCGGTGATGAGGGCCCACGAAAGGAGGGTCGACTAGGATCGGTCCGGTCGGGTGAACAAGAGGAGGTTGCGGCAGTTGGACGCCAAGCGCGGCCGCTCGGTCGTTGGAACAGTCAGCTCCTACGCCAGGGAGCGCGGATGGTTCTTCGGGCACTTCATGGACGAGCCGCTGCTCCAATCCGAGCTGGTCGAGGTCGCATGGCAGACGCTCCCCAATGTGACGCCCTCGCCCAATCAGCGACATGAACACAGGCGAACCGTCGAGATCAACGTCATCCTGAGCGGCTCGGTACACCTGACGATCGACGACATGAAGCACAATCTCGGCAAAGGAGACTTCTACATCGTCTGGCCGGAGTCCGTCGTCAGCGACATCGAGACTGATGACGACGCCGAAGTGCTCGTCGTTCGTGCCCCAAGTGTGATCAACGACAAGTTCGCACTCCCGCTGTAGAGGCCGTGCACTCCCGGTTGGGGCGGCGTTCCGCAATGCCGCCAGATCGCCCTGCCAGAATCCGCGCGGTGGAGCTCCTGAAGCTGCTCAGCCTGGGCGCGCCGATCAGCGGGTCAGGCTAGATTCGGAGTGATAGGACGATCGCGCCGTCCGCTCCCGCGACTACCTCACGCAGCGCTTGTGCCGCCTGTTCGAGCGGACGGACGGACGCGATTGGCACGTTGAGTGTGCCGTTGGCCAGCAGCTCCGATAGCGCCGAGAGCTGTCGACCATCGGGCCGGACGTAGACGTCAGATACGGCGATGCCCCGTTCCTGGGGCGGCGGGTCGCCCGTGATAGTGGCTAGATGGCCGCCGTCAGCAACCGCCTTCAACGTGGTGGCTGCCTGCCCGCGGGCAGCGTTGACGGCCTTCGGCGCGCCGCCGCCGGTGACCTCGCGAACGAGCGCAGGCCAGTCGCCGTGATAGTCGAGCACCTCCGACGCTCCATAGCCGCGGATGCGCTCGGCCTTCGTCGGGCTCGCGGTCGCGATCACCTGGGCACCCCTAGCGACCGCGAGTTGGACGAGCAGGCCACCGGTAACTCCGCCAGCGCCGTTGACGACGACCCAGCCACCACTCTCGTCGCCGAGAGCCTCTTCGAGTGCCTGGGCGGCAGTGAGCGCCGGGATGGGGAACGCCCCGACGGCTTCCCATGACACCTCTGGCGGCCGGGCCGCGACGGTCGCCGCCGGCGCGACCACCCTCCCCGCCCACGTCCCGTGACGTCGGAGCGGCAGCGGATGTGTCAGCACCTCGTCACCCTCGCGCAGCTCGGCTACGCCGGAGCCAGCTGCTACGACCGTCCCGGCCGCCTCCGTTCCGAGCGCCATCGGAGCCGGGCCGCCGATCTGCCAGCTGCCGATCCTGACAAGGTCGTCCCAGTTGCCAATGCCCGCGGAAACGACGTCGATGAGGACCTCGCCTGCGGCAGGCGTCGCCAGTTCGTCCACCTCGAAGATCTCGACGGGCTCGCCGAGCGCTGTCATCCCAGCTACTCGCATCCTGTTCAGCGCACGTTACTGGTGTCGGTGATGCGGCGCGCGCTGCTTTGGCGCCTCGCCAGAGGAGTTCGACGCGAGTAATGGATTAATCGGCGTACGAGTATCGCGTGAGCAACCCGGCCGGCTCGAAGCCGAGGCTCTCGTAGAGAGAAGCACCGTCGGCTGTCGAGTGCAGAAAGGCCCGGCGTGCTCCCAAAGAGGCAGCGCTCCGCAGTGCGCCCCTGATCATTGCGCCGCCGATGCCTCGGCGACGCCAGGTCGGTTCGGTGCTGACGAAGAAGACCTGCGCGTACTCGCCGAAGACGTGGCAGGCCGACGTCGCTCGCGCAACCCCGATCTCGTCAACGGCGGCAAACAGTCGAACAGACGACGGCAAACCGCTCAGGTATCCGGCCATGCGCTCAGCCGAGTCGGTGATGCCGGGGTCGGACGCAATCGCGGCAGCAACCGCGTCCTTGAGCGGGACGGCGTCCTGCGCTCCGGAACCGACCAGATCCACGGCTCGGAACTCGAGACCGTCAGGAAGCGCAGTACCCGTAACGGCCTGGATGTCGCGGAGGACCATGGCCAACTCCGTTCCGTCTGCGTTCCAGCCGGGCTGGCCGCCTAAGAAGCGGTTACAACGCGAAGCTCGATCGAACACACACACACACACACACACGACCCCGGCTGGGCACTTGCGACCTCAGCAACCAGTCGGCCGTAACCAGAGTCGTCGGTGACGAGCAGACGGATGTGCGCGACACCACGTACACCCGGCGCGATTCGCACGACAGGTCTGTCCAACTCATGACGGTGACGCGCGACGGCGTCGCAATAGATATCGATCGCGGCCTCGACCACCGACGGAAGATACAACCCTATCCCGGCGCATCCGAGCTTCGCTCCAGGCGAGACTCGGTTGCGCGAGTGTTCGCGCGGACCCTAACTCAGTCGCGTTCCTGATCGATCCATCGATTGCCAGAATGGGATGTGGAGGACGCATCAGCATCGAGGTGCCCGACGATCTCGGCGCTGCACTGGCCGCCGAGCCGAAAGCGCTCGCGATCAAGTGGAATTTGCGAGCACTGGCGCAGGCATGAAACCTGACGCCTGATCGTTGATCAGCTGCGTTTCTGTGGGTGGATGGTCTCGCCGCGGGCCAGCATTTCGACGAACTGCATGATTCTGCGTTCTCGCGTTTCCGTCCCTGAGCTTCCTCGGCGTACCATCGCGGAGGAATGATGGGGAAGGGAACTGGTGCAGTGGCGGCCGCCGTCCATGTCACCGCGGAGCGATGGCATGCACTCGTTTGAATCGACGAGCGTTGGTCACGGCACTCGCGTTGGCGTGCCGTCCGCTGCGAAGGCGCAGGCGAGGCGGCACGCGCAGCTTACGGTGGAGGAGCGGGTTGCGCGAGGGAGGGCGGCGCGCTCCGTGGCGCCGAGGTCGAGCCATGGGTCGTGGGAGCCGGTGGCGGACCGGCCGGACCCGGTCGCGCTGCTTGATGAACAGGCTGATGTTCGGGTTCCCGGCCTGGTTCCGATCCGCTACGGCCGGATGCTCGAGTCACCGTTCACGTTCTTCCGTGGTGCGGCGCTAATCATGGCGTCCGATCTGGCGGCAACGCCGCGGTCCGGAGTCAACGTGCAGCTCTGTGGCGACGCGCACCTGTCGAACTTCGGCGTGTTCGGCTCGCCTGAGCGAAAGATGCTGTTCGACATCAACGACTTCGACGAGACGCTGCCTGGCCCGTGGGAGTGGGACGTGAAGCGCCTCGCCGCGAGCTTGGAGGTCGCCGGCCGCGATCTCGGCTTCGCGGCGGACGACCGGCGTGAGGTCGTGAAGGCCTGTGTTGCCGAGTACCGCGGGCAGATGCGTACGGCCGCGGAGATGAGCACCCTCGACGCTTGGTACGACCACCTGGACGTCGACCAAATCATGGAATGGATAAAAGGCGAGGTGAGCGCGAAGCGTCTCGGCAAGCAGGAGGCGAAGGAGGCGGCCGAGGACGTCGAGCGGGCGCGAGCACGGGATCACCTGCGCGTGCTCAGGAAGCGAGCGGAGAAGATCGACGGTGAGCTCAGGATCGTCGGCGACCCGCCCTTGATCGTTCCGATCGAGGATCTCGCCGTCCCCGGAACGACGCGCGAACAGATCGACCGTTCGATGCGCAAGCTGATTCAGTCGTACCGGCGCACCCTCGCGGTCATCATCACCCGATCGAGGAGTTCGAGTACGTGCAGGCGGCGCGGAAGGTGGTCGGCGTCGGCAGCGTCGGTACGCACGCGATGATCCTTCTGATGGTCGGCCGCGACGACAGCGACGTGCTGTTCTTACAGGCGAAGGAGGCACAGGCGTCCGTCCTGGAGCGGTTCGTCGGGGTCAGCGAGCACTCGAACCACGGCCAGCGGGTCGTGGTCGGCCAGCGGCTGATGCAGGCGGCCAGCGACATCTTCCTCGGCTGGATCCGCGTCGACGACCTCGACGGCCGCAGCCGCGACTACTACATCCGCCAGTTGCACGACTGGAAAGGAGGCGCCGAGGTGGAGACCTTCCGTGTGGCTGGGGCGCGGCTCTATGGGCGCCTGTGCGGCGCGACCCTCGCGCGCGCGACGCGCGCTGGGGCGACCGGCTGGCGGTCGCCTCCTACCTCGGCAGAGCGACGTGTTCGACCGTGCGATCGCGGATTTCGCCGTGGCGTACGCGGATCAGAACGAACGCGACTACGACGCCCTCGCGGCTGCCGCCAAGTCAGGCCGGATCGTCGCGCAGACCGGCGAGTAGCGTCAGCGCGCCTCGGATGTCTCCTCGAGGTGAATTTCGACGCGTAAGCCGAACGTGGCTTGCCTTAGTGTTCCGCAATGACGCCCGAACCGATCGACGATCGTTGGCACGATCCGGATCATGGAACAGGCAAATAAGGAACTCGTTCGCGCGTACACCAGGGACGTGTTCGACAAGGGGGACGTCGCTGCCGTGGATCGCTACCTGGCACCGGACTTCGTCAATCACGTGACCGGCCGGTCAGGAACCGAGGACTTCAGGCGTCTTGCTGCTGAACTCAGTGGGGCGCCTGAGGCGTCGAACGTTATCGAGTTCATGGTCGCCGAGGGCGATCTCGTTGTCGCCTTCATGACTGTCACTCGTACCGTTCGCTCGAACACGACCATCTTTGGCTTTGCCGTCGAGGGGCGAGGTCAGTCGTACACCGTGCATCACGTCCACATCTATCGGGTAGCGGACGGGAAAATCAGGGAGCACTGGGCTCTGCGCGACGACATCAGCATGCTCCGACAGCTCGGCGTGATCCCGGCCCCGACCTAGGAGATACCGAAGTCGCCTAGGCCAGTTGCTAGTGAATAACCCTGGCGTGATCTAGGACGAGAAGGCGGGTGCATACTCGAATCGTCCGGCGAGTGAAGGTGTGTACGCGCGTAGAGATCGAGCTTGGAAGGCGGGCCCCACTTCGGCTCCGGCGACATCACACCGAGTTCCACGGCTGGACGGAACCCGAAGCGGCCGTAGTACCGGGGAGACCCAAGCAGGACAACCAAGGGGACATCCTGCGCGTCCGCGGCGCTGAGAAGCGCGTTCATCAGGGCGCTTCCGATCCCTTTCGCTTGGTGGTCGGGAAGGACGCCTGATTGGACCTACTGCGACCACGGAGTCGAAACCGACCTTCGCACGACTTGCGGTCACATGACCGACAACCGGCGTTCGTCAGCCAGCGCAGTAAACGACAGCTCATCAATCACGTCCTTCGCCTCCCAAAGTGCGGCAAAGATTGCCACCTCGATTGGCACACGATCGCCGTGATCTTGTCGCTTGAACGCTTCTCGTGAGTACAACCTTCGCAGCTTCGTAGTCGCGCGGCTCCTGTGGTCTGACGATCACGCGCACATGGTCGCACGCGCCGCACGTTCGAGTGGGCGAGCGCTCCGGAGTGACGCCCGACCGGGGATTTGTCCGTCTAAGGACCGGATCCCGAGACAGCGCCTCCCCATGCGCCAGTGGTCACCCGAGTTTGCGGAGTTACGTTCAACTGCTGTTAGCGTCAACGGCCGTGCGGGAGGCTTCGGGACAGCTTGTACTTCGCGAGATCGAAGATCGTGATCTCGACGTGCTGTTCGAGCACTGGACGGACCACGACGCCATACGGATGGCCGCGTTCACTCCGCCGGATCCCGATGATCGACCTAGCTTCGACCGACGGTGGGCGCGGCTGAGGAGCGATGCGTCTACCACGAACAGGGTCCTCGAGGTCGACGGTCGAGTCGTGGGTCACATTGCGAGCTTCGACTTGGAGGGTCACCGCGAGGTCACGTATTGGATCGGCCGCGAAGATTGGGGCCGCGGGTTCGCCACGCGTGCCCTACGAGAGTTCTTACAGCTGGAGGCAGCCCGTCCGCTTTACGCTGGCGCCGCGAGCGACAACGCCGCGTCGATTCGTGTGTTGACGAAGTGCGGTTTCTTCATCGTGGGCGAGGGGCGCGGGTTCGCTCATGGGCGTAATGAGGAAACGGACGAGGTCGTGCTCCGACTCGATGCATGAACCCAACTGCCCTCGGCTGCGCCAGCGACGCTTCTATGAAAGTCAAGCGGTCATTGGCGGGTGTTCGAGTAGCCGGTAGAGGTTGCGGGCGAGGTAGCGCTTGAGGCAGCGGTTCGCCTCGCGCGTCGTCTTGCCGTCGCGGCGTCGACGGGCGATGTAGTCGATTGTTGGTTGGTGCCAGCGGCGGCGGTTGACGAGGATCATGTGCAGGGCGCGGTTGAGTTGACGGTCGCCGCTGCGGTCGGATCGGTAGCGGATCGTTTGGCCTGAGGATGCGGGGATCGGTGCGCAGCCGGCGAGTCGTGCGAAGGCGGCTTCACTGCGGACACGGCCAGGATGCGACCAGGAGAGCAGCAGCTGGGCGGCTGCGAGCGGTCCGACTCCGGGCTCGTTGAGGAGTTGTGGTGCGAGCTTTCGTTTCAGGGCGCAGCATTTCGATCTCTCTCGTCAGTTCGCGTTCCTCGCTCGTGAGTTGCCTGAGCCGACGGGCGAGGCTGCGGAGCGCGTGCAGTGTTCCGCGCAGCTCGAGGTCGTGGTGGAGCGTCGGCCTGGACGGATGCCAACCGCTTCAGCAACTGGCTGCGGCTGAGAGGCCGCAGCTCGCTGCGCAGCGGCTCAGGTGCGGTGACGATCAGGTCGCGCAGCTGG
>CAVQKS010000008.1:0-45920 GCA_963713155.1 uncultured Thermoleophilia bacterium | reverse complement strand
AGAGCAGGACGACGAGGAGGGCGTTCATCGGGTCGCCGCGCAGCCTGTTGAGGATGTCGGTGCGGACTGCGGTCCTCTCGATCGCCAAGTACTGGACCAAGACGACGAAGACGAGGACCCCGATCAGGACGTCGAAGAGCAGCAGCAGGGCGAGAATCAGCGGCAGGCCCGGCGCGATCACCAGGCTGGCGACCGAGACCGCGTTCTCAGCACGAGGAAGCCGAGCAGCTGCGAGGGGGCGTAGGGCGACCACCATCAGCAGGAGGCGACGAGGACGCCGGCGACCGCGATCGGCAGCGCCGGGAGCGGCAGCGCCGAGAGGCCGCCGACATCGAGGTTGCGAAAGGCGATGAAGCGAAGCCCGAGAGCACGATCGCGACAGGATCGAGGTCGGCGCCCGGACCGCCGAGGGCACGCGGGTCGGCCTCGAGGTTGCGGATGACGCGCCGACCCCGAGCGGGAAGATCAGCGCCTTGAACGCGATCGTCACCGCGCCATCGCGTAGAGGTCGCTGCCGCCGTGCCCTTGGCGGCGGTGGCGACCGCCAGCCCGGCGACGCGAGGGAGCCCAGCGAGTAGCAGGCGCAGCTGCTCCCAGATCTCCTGGGAGCGCAGCATTCCGAGCTCCAACAGCAGAACCGCGATCGCGACGACCGTCGCCACGGCGCCGAACACGGTCAGCGTCGCATCGCCGTAGTCGCGCTGCAGGACGAACTGATCACCGCGAGCACCGCGAGCAGGAAGCTCGCGACCGTGAACTCGGGGATCTTGTAGAGGCGCAGCTTGGCGAACGACGACTCGATCACCACCACGACGAGCGCCGATCGCCGAGCGCCTTCGCGAACAGCAGCGCGATTGCGAACAGCGACGTCGTCGAGCGGTGCGTTCCGGCCAGCCCCCAGGGGACGATCAGCACGTCGGCGAGGATGACGTAGAGGATCATCTGCTTCATCGAGGAGCCCCAGCGCAGCAGCGCGAACCCGGGGCCGGAGTGCTCGAGCGTGCGGCCCTCCTCGATCATCCCGAACTCGAGCGTCGAGCCGTGGTTCTCCAACGGGACCCGGCCGGTCTCGGCGAGCACGACCATGAAGAACGCGGCCGCTGCGAGCAGGTGCGCAGGCCGGACGATCTCGGCAGCCGACGCCTCGAGCGTCGCCGCGAACACGTACGGCAGGTCGGTCTGCGTGATCAGCGCCACCGTGAAGATCACGAACAGGATCGTCGGCTCGCCGAGTGCGCCGAACGTCCGCAGCCGGCTCGACCCGAGCTGGGCGTAGGGGCTGCCGCTGTCGATCGCCGCAAGCGAGACCGCCTAGCTGGCCAGTGCGAGGATGAAGCCGCCGCCGAGGATGTCGCCCATGTAGGAGGCCTGCGGCGGGAAGCTCGTCAGCACCGGGATCAGCAGCGGCACGATGCAGTAACAGGCGAAGGCGACGTACGGGGCCGCCCGGAACACCGGCCCCGCTCCGTCCGGAAGCACCGTCTCCTTGCGGAAGAGCTTGGCGATGTCGTAGTAGGGCTGCAGCAGCGCGCGGCCCGTGACGCATCCTGCACGATCGCCTCCGCGCGGGCGATCACGCCGGTGAGGAGCGGCGAGAGGACGAGGATCGTCCCCACTTGCAGAACTTGGATCAGGCCATCACTCAGCTGTGGCATCGTCCCGACGGTCTCCCCTCGTCGTTCGGTTCGGCGTGGGTAGAAGCCATCAGCCGTCGGGACGGCGGTTCGGAGGCCAAGGCCTCCCGCCAAGCTTCATTGGCGTCTTCCCAGTCTACTTCATCACCCGGGCCGCGACTGTTGCGCGCGATCCGTACCGGTTTCTATGATCGGGGTGGGCGATGACGCTCGCCCTTGACCGCCGCAACCGATGGCGTCTACCTGCCAAGCACGATCAGGAGGTGGACGCCATGCCCGTTCCCGAGAAGCCTTCCAGCAACTCAGCCACGCTCGCGGCGGCCGGCTGGTCGGGCGTGGTCCTGGCGGCGATCGCGCTGGCCGGGCTGACTACGCGCCATCGATGCGAACGATCTGGATCGTGCTTCTGCTCCTTGGGGCGGCGAGCGTGCCTCAGGCGTGGCTCGCGCTCCGCCGGGAACAGCAGCGGGAGCGACGGCGCGATGCCGACTGAACCGAAGCGGGCCCGCCGCATCCTCGACATTGTCGGCGGGATCGCTGCGGTAGTCGCGATCCTCGGGCTGATCTTCGCGCGCGACCTGATCTACCTGTGGGCGTTCCTGCTCCTCTTCGGAATCACGACCGTTCCCGAGCGGGCGATCGGCCATCTCCGGCAGCGATGGAGGGAGTGCCGAGCCCGGACTCAGTAGCGAAGCCGGGCCAACTCGCGTCCCGCCGATACGGCGCTCGGGCGCGACCGCGTGGAACGCCGGGACCATCTCGCTCGTCACGAGCCCGGCTTCGTCGGTGCACTCGTCGACGATCCGGAACCAGCGGCGGATCTCGCTCCGGCCGGTCGACGATCGTCGTCACGCACCGGGACGTGGCGGCGCACGCGGAAGAGCCGGTCGCCGTGCGGCGGGTGGTCGCCCGAGAAGCCCCAGATGCCGCGCACGCTGGTGGCGCCGCTCGCGCCCTGCCTCGCGCAGGCGCCGGATCAGCTCGATGTAGAGCGGATGCCCGGCGTGCCGCGCCTGCTCGCCGGCGTAGACCATGAGTTTCTGCCAGATGCCGAGGCCCGCGTCGTCCTGCTCGGGAAGGTGCGCCGGCTCTGCGAGAGCTCGCCGTCGCGCTTGCAGACGCGGACCCGCTCGAGCGTCACGATCGGATCCCTCAGCATCGCGTCGAGCCCTGGCAGGGCCTCGCGCGATCGTGTCGCCGCCGCCGACGCTGATGACCATCACCGGCACCGCCTCGTTGCGGGAGAAGAACCGCGCGCGCTGCCGGCGCCGGTGCGCCATCCCGTCGACGCCGAGCAGCACCGTCGCGCCGGCGAGGCCGCGCTCGTGGAGGTAGTCGACGACCGCGAGCGAACGCCGGCCGGCCGCCGACTCGCTCGTCGCGGCCGAGATAGATCGTGAGCTTGGTCGCCTCGTGCAGCTCCTCCGGCAGCTCGACGACGTCGAGCCCGTCGTGCAGGAGCCGCGCGCGCTCGAGCGTGATCAGGCCGCCGCCGAGCAGCTCGGTCACCTGCGGCAGCACGGCCTCGATCAGCTGCCGCTCGTCGACCGCGACCGCGACCAGCGGCAGATCCTCCGAGAGCGTGAGGAGCCGATCGGTGCGCAGCTGGTGCTTGATCCCGAAGCCCTCGACCGCGCGCATGAGCACCGCCGCGTGGAGCCGTGCCGCTCGAAGAGATCCATCAGCGCGTCGGAGAGGAGCCGGTCGCTCGACACGGTCCGACTCGCCGAAATGGACGGTGAGCTTCAGGCAGTCGTCGTTCACAGCGCTGCCCCCAGTATCCACCGAGCGCTGCCGCGACGAGCCCGCCCGCAAAGGAGATGGACAGGTTGGCGAGCGCGAGCCGGCGCTCGCCTTCCTCGCCGAGCCGCTCTGTCTCCAGCATCACGGTCGAGAACGTCGTGAACGAGCCCAGCGTCGCCGTCCCCGCGAGCAGCAGCGCGTCGCCGGTAATCGAGAGGCCGGTGAGCAGGCCGAGGCAGAACGAGCCGAGCAGGTTGACGGCGAGCGTCCCGAGCGGGAACTCGCCGCCGGCGGGAAGCTCGACGAACGCGTCGAGCTGGAAGCGCGCCAGCGCGCCGACGCCGCCGAGCAGCGCCGCGCCGACCCAGACGAGCGCGCGTCACCGCGGCACCCGCCGAGTGAGAACGCTCGCGAGGTACATGCCCGCCGAGGCCCGCGACGACGCTCGCGCCCAGATAGGCCGCCGCCGAGGCCACCTCGCCGTGGCGGGCGAGCTCGATCAGCTCGATCTGCAGCGTCGAGAACGTCGTCAGCGCGCCGCAGAAGCCGGTGCCGAGCAAGCGGCCGCCGGAACGTCGAGGGCGGAAGCCGCTCCTGCAGACGGGTCACGAAGTACCCGAGCAGAAGCGTCCCGACGACGTTGACCGCGAAGGTCGCCCACGGCCAGCCGTGCCCGACCAGGGCAGCGCCCGCGCGAGGCCGGCCCGCGCGAGCGCGCCGACGACGCCGCCGGCGAAGATCGCAAGCTGCAGCCGCGTCCGGTGCCGGGCCGGCCGCCGTCGCTCGGGCTTGTCGTGCATGGTGGTGGCCGGGGTCGTGTCGAGCAAGCAGGCTCCTCCGGGAGCGCTGGTGCTCTCGAAGAGGCCATCAGCGGCCGAAGCCGCGGTTCAGGCGAGCCCCATCGCCAGAAGCGATCGTAACCTCTGCGCGCTGCTTCGCAATGCTCCGGTGCGCACACCTGCTTCCCGATTCGGATCGCGCTCGACCACCTGGTCCGAGCAGATGGAGTCGAACTATGATCCGCACCATCGAGGTAGACGCGTAGGAGCCCGACTCGCACGGCACTCCCACGATCGGGCCGCACCTCGCACGCTCGCTGGGCGCCTGGCGTCGCGCAGCGATCGCCTCGCGGGTTCTTCAGCTACGCCGGCCACGGGATCGCGCAGCGTCGGTCTGACCGCTTCGTGACGGTGACGCGCGTCGTGCGGCGGGCGCGCTCCGGCTGATCGAGCGGGACAGGGACGCGCTCGACCGGCGGTTGCGAAGCTGGTCGACGCAGGACGACCGACGCACAACGACAAGTCGCGGCGGCTGCGGATGGCCACCGGCGGCTCGCTCGTACCGCTGCGCGGGCGATCGGGCTCGCGACGAGCGTCTGCAGGTCGCCTGCTCGCGCCACGGCCTGGCTGGCGCGCGGCGTCCGCTCGCCCGCCGCCGATGCGATGCTCGCTCAACTCGCCCCACGGAGGCGTACGGCCGCGCCTACGCCTCGAGCGCGCCGGCGACGACGCTCGGCGCGGTCGCCGGGCCGCTCCTCGCTGCCGGCCTTGTCACCTGATCGGGATCCGGCACACGCTCTACCTCTCCGCGGTTCCCGGGGTCTGCTCGAGGCGGCTTGCGTCACGACTCGCCGCCCGAGGAAGCGGCGCCGCAGATCGCTCCAGCCGTCAAGACCGCAACGCGGCGACGGCGCGTCTCGAGCTGCACGGACCTGCGCCCGGCGGGTGTGCTACGGCCGCTGCTGCCGATCGAGCGCCTCGAGCTCGGCAACGATCGCGACGGTCTGCTGATCCTGCGCGCTACCACGCTTCTGCACCACGACGGCCGCTCGGTGACGGCCGCGAACGCTCGCAGTGTGATCTACGCCGGTCACAATCACTCGTCGCCGACCGTCGTCGCCTACGGTGGCGGCCACTGGCTCGACCGCGCCGGCCCGCGCGCGTCGTCTTCGCTTGCGGCGCCGTCGCACTACATCGCGGCTACGCCCGGTCGATCGCGCTCGCCGACCCGCTCGCTCAGGCCGATCATCGGCGCGTTCGCGCTTGCCCGAGGAGCGGGATCGCGATTCGCGGAGACGGCCGAGTCGGCGCTGATCGGACGCGGCCCCCTTCCCGACCGGCTGCGCGGCAGTCGGCTTCGGACTGCTCGGCGGCGTGCAATCGCTCGGAGACTTCGCCCTCATCCGGCAGTTGTCGGGCTGCTCGGGCCGCCGTCTCGCAGACCGTCGCGTTCCCGCTATGCCGCCGGCTGGATGATCATGCTCCTCTCAACGGCCGCCGGCGCGATCGAACCGGGAGGTTCCCGGACCGCGGCGCGGGGTAAAGCTTGTATCGAGGCGATGAGGCCCGCCTAAACCGCCTCTCCGGGGCTGATGGCTTCTATCGACGTACACGACCGATGGAAGCCGATGACCAGCACCGAACGCCTTCAACCTGAGCTGCACGCAACGCCACCCCGTCCGACGGCGGCTTTGAGAGCCTCCTCTTTCCGGACGGGAGCCGACTCTGCGAGATGCTGCGGTAGAGCCAGAGTTCTTCCGCGACTTCAACCTCGATCAGGCCGTCGAGGCGATCGTCGCCGGCCGCGACGAGTACGACCTGACCCCGTTCTTCTACGCGCCGTTGCGCGACACCGACACGGTCGTCTACCGGCAGCAGGTCTTCGGCGATCTCGAAGAGCAGGCGGCTGCAGGAGCGGTGCGCGCGTTCGCGGAGGAGATGAAGCACACCCGCAACTACCTGACGCTCGCGCACAAGCAGCACTACAAGCCCGAGACGGAACGCTGGTTCCTCGACGCCGCTGACGACCTACCGCCACGCAGTCTCGTCACGCTCACGCTCGCGCTCGAACAGCTGGAGCTCGGCTCGCCCGGCATGCGCTCGCTGCGCGGCTACCTCACCGCCCACACTGGTCCGAACCGTTTCCGCGCAGCTCGCCGACGACATCGATGCGGTCCTCGCATGCGCTCGATCAGGTGCGGTACACGCTTCGGATCAAGGGCGGCCGCGTCACCGTCAGCGGCTACCACGACGAAGCCGACTACACCGCTCGAGGTCGAGGACACCTTCGCCCGCTTCCGCGAACGCGACGGCGGAGAGCCACCTGATGAAGGTCGCTCGACCCGGGATCGATGGATCACGTCGAGGCGCGGATCGCCGGGCTGCTCGCCCGTCTTGACCCAGCGCCGTTCCGCGCCCTCGAGGAGTTCTGTGCCGGGCACGGCGGTTTCATCGACGAGCGCGTCGCCCGCTTCGACCGCGAAGCGCAGTTCTACTTCGCCTACCTCGAACACCAAGCACGCCTGACCCGGAACGGACTCGCGTTCTGCTACCCGGCGGTCTCCAAAACCAGCAAGGACAGCACCGTCGAGGGCGGCTTCGACATCGCGCTCGCCGGCAAGCTCGTTCCCGAGGCTGCCGCGGTCGTCACCAACGACTTCAGCCTCACCGGCGGCGAACGGATCCTCGTCGTCACCGGCCCCAACCAGGGCGGCAAGACGACATTCGCACGGATGTTCGGTCAGCTGGACTACCTGGCCGCGCTCGGCGTCCCTGTCCCTGCACGCAGCGCGCGCCTGTTCCTGCCCGACCGTGTCTTCGCCCACTTCGAGAAGGAGGAAGACATCGCGACGCTGCGCGGCAAGCTCGACGACGAGCTCGTGCGCATGCGCGAGATCCTCGAGCACGCAACCGCAGACAGCGTCGTCGTGATCAACGAGATCTTCGCCTCTACGACCCTCGCCGATGCCGATCACGCTCGGCGAACGGATGCTGCAGCAGATCATCGATCGCGACTGCCTCGCCGTCTGCGTCACGTTCATCGACGAGCTCGCCACGCTCGCTCCGGAGACGGTGAGCATGGTTGCCACCGTCGAAGCCGACGACCCCACGCGCCGCACCTTCAAGATCGTGCCCCGGCCTGCCGACGGGCGCGCGTACGCCTGGGCGATCGCCGACAAATACGGCATCTCCTATGAACGGCTGAAAGCGAGACTCGAGCAGTGAAGGTGCAGCTCCTCTTCCGCGACCGCGCCACCGACCCCGAGCAGCCGCTGCCCGCCAACGCAGACGACCTCAAGCAGGACCTGGAACTCGACACCCTGCTCGACGTGATGGCGAGCGACGATCCCTTCCTGCGCGAGCAGGCCGAACACGGCCTGCTCGGAAGCCTGACCGACCCGGCCGAGATCCGCTACCGCCAAGAGGTGCTGCGCGACTGCCTCGACAACGCCGACGCGGCCAGGGCGCTCTACGCGATTGCGATCGACGCTCTCGACAGCAAACAGAAAACACGCCACTTCTGGTTCCGCGACAGCCCCGAACAGCTGGTCGCGAAATCCGTGCGCATCCTCGAGTACCTCACCGAAAACCTCCGGCAGCTCCGCCAGCTCGCCGAGACGCAAAGGCCAAGCTTCAGCTCCGAAGGCTTCACCCGACTGTTCGCGATGCTCGAAGACCAGCTCGACGAGCCCTACCTCAGCTCGATCGAGGCCCACCTGCGCGAGCTCTCCTTCCGCCGCGGCACCCTGATAGCGCCAAGCTCGGACGCGGCAACCGTGGCACCGACTACATGCTGCGAAAGCCCAACGAGCAGCGGCTGCTCGACCGGCTGCTCTCACCCAACCGGCCCGCCAAGCCACAGCTTCACCCTGCCGGCCCGCGACGAACACGGCATGGAAACCCTCGCAATGATCCGCAACCGCGGCGTCAACCAGGCCGCCGACGCTCTCGCGCAGTCCGTCGACCACATCCTCGGCTTCTTCGCAACTCTGCGCGCAGAACTCGGCTTCTACCTTGCCTGCCTCAACCTGCACGAACAGCTGCGAGCAAAACAGCAGCCCACCTGCTTCCCCGACCCCGTCAGGGCGGGCACCGACACATTCAACGCAGAAGGCCTCTACGACGCCTCGCTCGTCTTCCACCTCGACGGGCCGGTGATCGGCAACGACATCGCCGCCGACCGAAAGCGGCTGCTCATGATCACCGGCGCCAACCGTCGCTGTGACGGGCCCGCCGCGGAAGACGAGCCCGGCGACGACTCGGACGACGAGCCGCCGGTCGTCGTCCGAGTCGACCTCGATCTCGAGGGCGTGCCGAGCGAACTCGTCGAGCTCCCACTGCAGGCGCTCCGGGTCGCGCTCGAACCAGGGTTTAGCCGTAGCGCTCACGCGGCGCTCTCCGCGGCGTCGCGTGGTGCCCCGGCGGCGGCGCCGCCGGCGGGATGCTGCGCTTACCGCCGGCGCCGCCATCGTCGTCATCGTCCCAGCGGTAGCGGTCGTAGGTCAGCGCGTCGTCGGTGATCAGGCGTGCGGTCCCATCGGTCTCGACCTCGAGACGCATCGTCCCCTCGATGCAGGTCTGCAGCACGTTGTCGGCGCCGATCTGGTCGTTGTAGATCTCGAGCATGTCCTCGTGCGGGTGGTCGTGCTTCGAGTCGGGCCCGACCGAGATGATCACGTCCTCGGGGTCGATCAGCTCGAGTGCCTCGAGGTACGGCTCGGCGTCGTCTTTCGAATCCTTGACGAACGTGCGCGAGCCATGGTGGCGGGCGTGCAGGTTCTGTGCCTTCACGCCTCGACGCCCGATGCTCGTCCTCGCGGCCCTTGTAGTAGCCGACGATCCGCTCCCAGCAGGGCTTATTCGAGTCGCCGGTCAATATCACCGAGTAGCCGGCGTAGGAGACCTTCAAGACGATGCAGTTCTCGTGGACGACGCCGCTTCATCCTCCTCCTCGTCCAGGGGTCCTCGGTCGGGTCGATGTACCCGGGCGGCGAGAAGCAGCGCAACACGACACGTCGTCGTCGTCGCCGACAGAGTGCGGAACACCGAGCGCTAGCGACCCCCTTGACGACCGGCTCCTCTGCTCCTCGGGATGCTCATCGAACGACGCGCTCAAAGTCGGCGTAGTGCCCGGCGACCTGCTGGGAGCTTCTTCGCATGCTGCGGCAGCCACAGCTCGACGACCTGGTAGCGATCGTAGAGATCGCCGATGCCCCTGATGTGGTCGTCATGCGCGTGCGTGATCACGAGCACGTCGAGGCGCTTTCGGCCGTCGTCGCCCTCAGGGAGGACGTCGTCTAGCAGCTTGAAGAGGTCGATCCCCTGGTCGGGGCAGCGGTAGACGTCCACGAGCATGTAACGCTCGCCGGGCATCTTGATCAGCGTCGAATCGCCGTGCCCAACATCGACGAATGTGACCTCGAACTCAGCCATCCTGTCCCCTTTTCTGGCAGCCCTTGCGGCCGCCTGGTCAGTGTTCTCGCCTACGTGATGGTGCAGATCGCCTCGGAGGTAACGGTCAGGAACCGAGGAGCGTGGGCTTCGGGCGCAGCGTCAGCGATGAGATCGCCGACGGCGTCCACGGCCCCGCGAGCGCGAGAGCTCCATAAACGGCTCCATACTCACCGCACGCTGCCAACTCTGCAAGTCGACCTGAACGCGAAGTCGCCGACGTGCAGCGTTTTTGCAGAGCCCTCTGACGGACTCGAACCGTCGACCCCCTCCTTACCATGGAGGTGCTCTACCAACTGAGCTAAGAGGGCAGCGTGCATAGGGTACCCGCGCTCAAACGGCGCGTCTAGGCCAGCTGCTGCCACACGTTCGCAAGCAACTGCTGTGTTGCAGGCCAGAGCATGATCTGGCCGCCGAAGTTGAGCGCGCCCGCGGAGAAGACCTTCGCGCCGCTCGAGTGCTCGTAGTAGGTCATCTCGGCCGAGCGCCCGGCGCCGAACAGGTCCGGGATCGTCGCCAACACCTGCACGTTCGGCGGTGAGGCGGGGCCGCGCGCGTCGATCTCGATCCCGTACATCCCGAACTGCGTGCCGTTGCCGAGGCCCGTGTTCGCAAACGCCCAGGGCGCGACATCGGCGCCGACGACGGTGAACGGCGCGTGGCGCTGGCCGCGGTCGCTCGCGATGTAGTGCACGCCGAGCAGCGCCTCCTCCGGCCGGCCGAGGTCGCGCCACTCGTCGATCAGCTTCAGACGGACGCCGCTGCGGTCGATCCGCCGGAAGAAGTTGTTGGCCGAGAGGAAGAGCAGGTTGCCGCCGAGGTCGCGATAGCCCTGGATCAGGTTGTAGATGCGACCGGTCACGTACTCCGTGTGACCCGGGAACACGATCAGGTCGTACGCGGCGCGCAGTGCGTCCGGGCTCGCGAACGTCTCGATGTCCTCGTCGCCGTAGGTGTCCACGTTCTTGCCGGTCTGCGCGAGCCAGTGTTGGAACTGGAGGTCGTAGCTGCGGTAGCGGTATGGGATGCCGCGGTTCGGATGCGGGCGGGTCACGTCGACGAAGCTCGTCTTCCAGCGCGCATACCACGTGTCACCCCAACCGTCGCCGTTCGCGTCGTAGAAGTTGTAGGCCTCCCACGTCGAGGTTGGCATGACGACCGCGACGCGCTGTGAAGGCGCCGCCGGATGGAGGATGATCGGCGCGAATCCGACGCGGCCGTCGTCGGCCTGGAGCCGGGCGAAGTAGATGCCGGTTCCCCAGCTCGGATCGAGCTGAACGGGAACCGAACCGGGCTGGTTGCGGTACGCCTGCCAGTCGATCTGCATCGGGTTCCCGACCGGCACGCCGTTGAGGTCGGTGTTCGAATACGTCGGTACCGTCTCGGTTCCGCTCCGCATCATCTGCAGCGTCACTTGCGCCGCGTCGGTACGCAGGAAGAGGTCGACCGTGTCGCCGGCTTTGGCCGTTCGAGTCGAGAAGGCGGCGTCGACACCGAGCACACGCGCGACCGCGTGCGTTACCGCCGGAGCCGCGTGACCGTGTCGCGCCTGGGCAGTCACGCGAAGGATGTAGGTGCGTGCGGGAAGGGTGGCGGGCGGCTGCCATTCGAGCTCGTGCTCACCGGCGCCGAAGATCGCGCGTTCCGTCGAGAGCTCCGCCTGCCCGACCGCGACGGGCTTCTCCGACGCCACGCCTTGGCCGGTCTGGAGCACCTCGAGCGTGACCGTCGACGGTCGCGAAAGTGCGAAGCGCAGACGCGCCGCCGTTCGGCCCGAGCTCGGCCCGAGCGTCGTCAGGTTGACGGTGTCGCCCGCGAACGGATGGCCGCCGTTGCCGACGCTGAAGCGAGACAGCAGCGGTCCCGCGCCGAGCGCAGCCGGGAGGCGACCGAGCGATCCGAGCGCTCCCAGGCCGGCGAGGGCGAGCAGGCGCCGACGAGTACCGGACCAGCTCATTCGAACGGCCAGCCTAGCGCGAGGCGTGTAAGGTGCGCCTTACAGATGCGGCTGCGCTGCACGACAGTCGAGGAGATCGCCCAGCGGAAGCTGCTGCTGCGACGTGCCGCCTGGTCGCTCGTGGCGGCTGCCGCGATCGCCGCGTTGGCCTGGAAGGCGACCACCGCGCCGGACGGCGTTCCCGATCCGACCGCTCCCGGCGCACACCTGAGCCACGGGGCCGTTGTCGTCGACAGCGCGCTCCTGGTCTTTCGCGAAGGGCTCGAGGCCGTCCTCGTGCTCGCGGCCTTCACGGCCAGCTTCGTCGGGGCCAACCGGGCGCTGCGCAAGCCCGTCGCGACCGGCGCATCCGTCGCGCTCGGAGCGTCCGTCGTGACCTGGTTCATCGCGATCTGGGTCATCGGCGCGCTCGGCGGACCGGGCCTCGACCTCCAGGCGGCGACGGGGTTGCTGGCGGTGGCTGTTCTACTCGTCGTCATGAACTGGTTCTTTCATAAGGTCTACTGGACGGGCTGGATAGCGGCGCACAACCGTCGCCGGCGCGAGCTGCAGGGCAAGCCGGGCGCGGAGCGGCGGCTGCTTCTCGGTCTCGCGTTCCTGGGCTTCACCGCCGTCTACCGCGAGGGCTTCGAGATCGTGCTCTTCCTGCAGAACCTGCGTCTGACGGCCGGCTCGACGACCGTCCTCGAAGGCGTCGCGCTCGGGGTCGTGTTGACCGCCGCGGTCGGCGCGATGACCTTTTTCTTCCAGCACCGGCTCCCGTACAAGCGCATGCTCGTCGCGACCGGGGTGCTGCTCGGATTCGTCCTGCTGGTGATGGTCGGCGAAAGCGTTCAGGAGCTCCAGCTCGCCGGCTGGCTGCCGACCCATTCCCTCGGCGTCTCGTTCCCCGGGTGGATGGGTTTGTGGCTCGCTCTCTTCCCGACGGTCGAGGGAGTCGTCGCCCAGCTGCTCGCTGCGGCGCTCGTCGTCGGCTCGTACTTCCTCGCGGAGGAGATCCGCGTCCGGCGTCCTCGCCGTCGCGCCGCCCCGGCCGCCGCCCCCGCACGAATGTAGTGCGCTCCCGTCGGACGATCACGGTCGTCGGCTGTCACGCCGGCGGTGAGATCGGCAACGTCGTCGTGGGCGGCGTGCTGCCGCCGCCGGGCAAGACCGTGTTCGAGCAGATGCAGGCTCTGCGTGCGGACGACTCGCTGCGCCGGCTGCTCCTGCGTGAGCCGCGCGGTAGCGTCGCCGTGCACGCCAACCTCGTCGTGCCCGCGACAAGGGGCGACTGCGATGCCGGCTTCATCATCATGGAGCCGACCGAGTACCCGCCCATGTCGGGCTCGAACACGATCTGCGTCGCCACGGTGCTGCTCGAGACCGGGATGGTCGAACTGCGCGAGCCCGAGACGACGCTTCGGCTCGAGGCGCCCGCGGGACCGGTGGAGATCCGGGCTGTCTGCCACGACGGCCGGGTCGAGAGCGTCGAGCTGACGAACGTCCCGTCGTTCGCCGACCAATTGGACGCGAGGCTCGACGTGCCCGGACTCGGCGTGGTGACGGTCGACGTCGCCTACGGCGGCATGTGGTACGCGATCGCAGATGCCGCCGCGCTCGGCTTCGAGCTCGAGGCGCACGAGGCCCGTGAGCTCAGCCGCGTCGGCGAGTTGATCCGCGATGCGGCCCGTGACCAGCTCAGCTGCGTGCACCCGGAGAACCCGGAGATCGCCGGAGTCAGCATCGTCGAGCTCGCAGAGCCGTGGCGCGGCATCGGTGCCGTGTCGCGGAATGCGGTCGTCGTCGCTCCGGGCCGCCTCGACCGCTCCGCCACCGGCACCGGCCTCTCGGCGCGCATGGCGGCGCTGCACGCGCGCGGGCTGCTGGGAGTCGGCGACTCGATGACGCACGCGTCGCCGATCGGCTCGATGTTCGACGGGCGGATCGTGGCCGAGACGTCCGTCGGTGGGCGACCCGCGATCGTGCCCGCGATCCGCGGCAGCGCCTTCATCACGGGCATCACGCAGGTCGTCGTCGACCCGAACGACCCGTTCCCCGAGGGCTACCTGCTCTCGGACACGTGGCCGGGCGTCGACGTCCAGTAGCGGTTGACCCGAGCCAGCGCCTGCTCGGGGGTCGAGCCGTACGTCGACTCGCCGAGCAGCGACGAGGCAAGCTCGTTCGCCTCGAGGATCGTGCGCTCGCGACGCGCGTCGACGTCGCTTGACGCGACGAACAGCGCCGCGCGCGCTCGTGACGTCCAGTCGACCAGATCGTCGCTCTCACCGATCGTGGTCTCGCCCGGGATCGCATCCGCAAGCTCGCGCGCACGTTCTTCGAGCCGTGGCAACTCTCCGGCGAGTTCGGCCGCCTCCAGCTCCAACGCCGAGCGGGCCTCGGCCGCGCGCTCGGCGGCGAGCATGGCGACCCGGCGGTGATCGCGCGCACGCGTCAGCCGCTGCTCGGCCAACGTTCGCTCGGTCTCGTTCGCCGAGCGCGCGAGCTCGTCCTCGGCGGTCGTGACCTCAGCGGTGCGGCGCTCGAACTCGGCACGCGACTCCTCCTCGGCGAGCCGAAGCCGGTTCGCCTCGTCTCGCTCGGCGGCGAAGAAGTCCGCGATCTCCTCGGCTCGCCGGCGCAGCTCTGTGACCTCGGCGTCGAGCCGGCGCAGGCGCTCCGACTCCTTCGCCTGCTCGTGTTCGCGGTGTACGAGTTCCTTCAGCTCGTCGACCATCGAGTGGGGGCGATGTAACAATCGCTGTTGGGTCGACCGGCGCGACCGACATAGCCACTACCGCTCGACCTTCGAGACTGCCTGGCCCAAGATCTGCTGGGCGGCACTCGACAACTTCGCGATGCGGACGAGCGCATCGGCCGCCGTGCGCCGCCGCCAAGCTTCCACCGTCTCCGACCCCCACGGCTGACGCACCGTCCGCGCCCGCGCAGCGAGGTTCGCCACCCGCGCGTGTAGCAACGCCCAGTGCGCCCGTCCGTCACCCGGCAACTCCGGGTAGCGCGCGTAGTCGAGGACGAACCGCTCGACGAGCGTATAGTCGCGCAGCCGTACGTTCGACCGCATCAGGCGCAACGTCACGCGCGTCGTGCTCTGACGCCTCGTCTCGGCCGAACCGACCGGGACTGCCACTACTGCGAGGACGAACCGTCGACGGTCATCAGCGCTATCGATTTTACAGGGCGCCGTGAGGCTCCGTGGGAACCTGTGGATATCTCTACGTTCAGCCCCGCAGCCCTCGCAGTGACCTATCGTCGTCGACATGATGGAAGCGTACGTCGCGTGCTCAGAATCGAGCAGCGCGAGCACGAGCGGGGCGTCGATACGGATCGATCCGGGGGGGGGGGGGGGGGGGGGGGGGGGGGGGGGTGAGCGTAGCTGCACGAGAAATCGCGAACACAATCTCACGCATTCCTTCAGCTAGCTGCTCATCACCTTGCGATGCCGCGTGCTACCGCCGCGGGTCGGTCGCTCGTCGCGTGCGTGCGCACCGTCGTGACCCTCGTCGACCTCATCAACGCTCGACCGAACACGCCGTGCTCCATCACCGCGCCGAGTACGCGCACACCGACGCGCCACATCATCGCGCTCGTCGAGCGACTCGAGCATCACGTGTCGATTCAATCGCGCACTCCTCGTGTACGATTCTGCGGGAAGTGGTCGACGCGACCTCGAGCGTTCTTCGAGCAGCAGCGCGATCCCGAGGCGAACCGGATGGCGGCCTTCCCGGCCCGCGACCGCGAGCCTTCGACGCGCACTGGCGGCGGCTCCTTGCCGACGATCGTTGACGAAGAAGACGATCGTCTACGAGGGCGAGGCGGCCGGCAACGTCGGTGCTGGGAGCAGGAGGGGCGGCGTCTCGTCGGCTACTGGATCGGACGGGGTTCTGGGGCAAGGGCCTTGCGACACACGCGCTTCAGGAGCTCACCGGCGAGGTGACCCAGCGACCATTGCACGCGTGGGTCGCGACGAGCAACGTCGCCTCGATCCGCGTGCTCGAGAAGTGCGGGTTCGTCCGCGTCGGTTCGCCGAAGAACGACGTCGAAGAGCTGCTCTTCGAGCTACGCGACTCGTCTAGCGGCCGCAACTCGACACCTGACGTCAGCGATCTGCGTCCCGAAACTCGACGCCGAGCACGCGCGTCGTGCGTCTCAGTCGTCAAGCTCGTCGTCGACCTCGTGCCTTCGTCGCCACGCGCAATAGACGAGCCACGGCCGATGACCGCGCCGAGATTCGTGCCCAAATGGTGAACGTCCCAGATCGCGTCTGCGTCTGGGCTTGTCCAGAACGACGCCGGTACCACGAGCAGGATCTCGACGCGCAGATTCAGTCGTCCCAGTCGTCCTCACCCAACGGCGCAACCTTCGGCCAAGGACGGCTCATCACGTCGCGATACGCCCACCATCCGACGACGAGGTGGAAGCCGATCTGCACGACCACATTCAGGATGAGCAGGTATGCACCCCAACGATGCCCAGTGACCGCGGCAAGAGCGCCGACTACGAATACGGGCGAATCGAGTAGAGCGAGGACTCGCCAGATTCGTAGGTGACGCGGGATCGGCGTTACGTTCACGGAGGTCTCACCAGTAGGAGACCTATCGGGTGGTGCAACCACCCATGCAGCCGACAATCAGTTCGACTGACGGATGCAGCCACGCGTCCTTCCACGCGCCGTCGAGGAAGCGATGCAGCATCAAGAATGTCTACGGCGTCCAGCCGGCGACCCACGTACTCGCGCTCGTGCAGCCACTCCTATGAGTTGGCGAGCGCATCCTGCAGTCGCTGCGAGCCGTCGTTGACGGATGCCTTGTCTCGACGCGTCGCGAGCGGGTCGTCTATGGGGGCGGGAGGATTCGAACCTCCGTAGGCTGAGCCGACGGGTTTACAGCCCGTTCCCTTTGGCCGCTCGGGCACACCCCCTTGAAGCCGGCGCATTGTAGCCTCAGGTCGTGCAGCGCTTCGACGTGCTGGTGGTCGGTGCCGGGCCCGCGGGCTCGGCGACCGCACACGGCCTCGCGACGGCGGGCCTCGTGCTCGTCGCCGACCGCGCGCGGTTTCCGCGCGACAAGCCGTGCGGCGGAGGGCTCACGACACGTGCGTTCCGCCGCTGCCCGGTCGATCCCACGGAGGTGGTCGAGGAGCGCGTCGACCTCGTCGAGCTCCGCTTCCGCTACGGCGACTCGGTCGTGCGCAAGGCGGCCGCGCCGGTGATCTGGATGACGCAACGGCGACGGCTCGACGCCTTCCTGCTCGACGCCGCGCGCGCGGCCGGTGCCGACGTGCGCGAGGGCGTCCACGTCTCGCACGACGACGGCGTCGTCAGCCTCGACGGCGAGCGCGTCACCGCGGACGTCGTTGTCGGCGCCGACGGGGCGAACGGCCAGACCGCGAAGTCGCTCTCGCTCGGCGGCGCGATCGTGCACGGCGTCGCGCTCGAGGGGAACGTGCCCTACAGCGCCCTGCCGGCCGATCGCTATCGGCATCGTGCGGTCGTCGAGCTTGCGGACATTCCCGGTGGGTACGGCTGGGTGTTCCCGAAGGGCGATCACGTGAACGTCGGTGTGGGGGCGTGGGCCGACGAAGGGCCGCGGCTGCGTGATCATCTCGCGGCCGTCTGCGCGGCCCACGGTCTCGTCCCCGAGCAGCTCGAGAACGTGCGCGGCCATCGTCTTCCCCTCCGCCGCCCGGGAACGCGCGTCGCCGGAGAGCGCGCGCTGCTCGTCGGTGACGCCGCGGGGCTGATCGATCCGGTCTCGGGCGACGGGATGTACGAATGCTTCGTCTCTGCCGGCCTGGCAACGACCGCGATCGAAGACCTGCTCGCGGGGCGCGCCGCGTCGCTCGAGCCGTACGGCGTGGCGCTCGACGCCGAGCTCGCGCCGCTCCATCGCGCTTCGTGGAAGCTGAAGCGCGCGCTCGACCGCTGGCCGCGCGCCAGCTGGCAAGTGGCGCGCACGCGCCTGCTGTGGCGGTCTGTCGAACGGCTGCTGCTCGGCGAGATCGGCTCGCCCGGCGAGCAGCGCGGTCTCGCCCGGCTGCCCCTGCGCCTGCTCGACGGCCTCGGTTCCTAGCGAAGCGGCCCGGCCGTCGCAGTGATCCGCGGCGGAGCGGAGAGGAAGCTGACCGCGGCGCCGTTGCGATAGCCGTAGCGGTCGGAGCACCACCGCACCGTCCACGGCCTGCTGCCGGCCGGAATCAGGAACGAGATCGTCCGCGTCTGCATCGGGTGCACCGTGAACGAGGCGTTCGCGGCGCCGGTGAAGTGGATCGTGTCGGTTGCAGCGCGCGGGATCCGGAAGGCCGACGCGGAGCGAGAGTCGCCGTGGCGGTCGCGACCGGCCAGACGGTGATCCACCCCGTGCGCATCAGCCAGTTGTCCGATCGGAGCCCGACCGCTTCGGCGGTGAGGCGCACATGCGAGCCGGTCGGCACCCAGAGGTCGAACGCGGCGGCGTTCGCTGCCCATCGTGGTGCGCACGAGCCGGGCATCGGCGAACGACATCCAGGTGCCGACCCGGTCGACGAGGACCGGCCCGTCGACGGGCCCGCCGGCGAGACGAGCGTGCCGTCGGCGACACGTGCAGCGAGACGTTGGCGTGCGATCGACACGCGTCGCGCCGGGCAGCAGCGTCGACGCTCGACGATCGAACGTGTTCCAGAGCAGCTGCTCGATCGCCGGCGCCGGCATTGTTGCCGGGCGGCCGACCAGGGTCACGCTACCGAGCCCGGCGTGATCGACCCAGCGTGCGTCGGCCGGGAGCGCGCTCTCGGGCGACCTGGCTGCACGCCGACCGCCCACGAGGTCGCCGCCACGGCGACGCCGCGCCTGCGCGACGATCGCCACCGCGAGCGCCACCGCGGCCCGCCGCTGCGGCCGCCAGCCGACCTAGACTGCGACGGCGGCGAGCACGATCGCGCCGACGCTCGCGATCAGCGCGCCGTCGGTCGGTGCCGATCCACGACTCGAGGCGGCCGACCGCCCAGAGCATCGTCGAGTCCGAGCTTCGCGGCGAGTAGTGCGAGAGCGGGAACCGCATCGCGAGGACCGCGAGCAACGCCGGCGAGTGCCGCAGACCCAGCACTGCGGGCGCCTCCGCGACGGGCGTACAGCCCGAACGCGACGGCGAGCAGCGGGAAGAAGAAGAAGAGGTAGCGCTCGCCGAAGTTGCCAGAGATCGTCGCGCCGATGAAGACCGCCTGCGCGATCAGGCCGAGGGCGAGGAGGACGGTGATCGCGGCGAAGGCGCTCTCGGCTCTCGACGCGGGACGCAGGCAGCCCGCGCGCGAGTCCCACGAGTCGCGCCGGGAACGAGCACGATGCCGGCGGCGAACGGGACGAGCAGCGCATGGATCGCCGAGCTGATAGCGCGAACGTCCCGACGAGCGCGTGCAGGCTGAACACCGACGTCGTACGCGCCGAGGACGCGGTGCGGGCCCGAGGCGACGCCGACGACGCCGAGGACCGCGAAGACGAGCGTCGCCAGCCCGAAGCTCTGACATGAACGCGACGGAAGTCTGCCGCGCTCGACGACCAGCGCCGCGACGATCAGCACCGGGACGAGCAGGACGTACTGGACGCGGGCGAAGGCCGCGAGCCCGACGAGCGCCGACGACCGCGAGCTGGGCGCGGCGCGAAGGCGTTCGAGCGCAACGATCGCTGCGTAGACGGCGGTGAGCACGAGCGGGTACGCGATTGGCTCGGCGACGACGAGCGAGCCGAGGATGAGGTTCGGCGAGACGAGCACGAGCAGCGGCGACCCCGAGCGAGAAGCGCGAGTCAAGCCCGACGCGCCGGCAGATCAGATACACGGGCACCGCGCGCCGAGCGAGATCGCCGATGCGCGTGCTCCGCCTGCGTCAGCCGGAACGCGAGCTGCGGGTCGCCGAAGAGCCAGAACGGCGCCGCGAGCAGCGGCTCGAGCAGCGCCGGGAAGTGGGCGGGAACGCCGCGGATCACCGGCCGCCCGGTCTCGGCGATGCCGCGGGCGAGCGCGGAGTACGTGTACTCGTCCGGAAGGTAGAACGGCGTCTGGAGCGGAAGCGCCGAGAAGAGGAAGCGGACGACGGCGCTCAGCGCGACGAGCCCGCCGAGCAGCCAGCCGGCGGAGACGTCGGCGAGGGCGCAGGTCGTGCGCGTGCGAACGGCGGCGGCGGCGGATTCCATCCCGTTCCACTATCGGCGCCGGAACGCCGTCCCTTGAACGGCGACGGCGGCCTCGAGAGGCCGCCGCGTCGGATGTGGAGCAGGTTGTGTCCGCGCCTAATGGACGAGCTTGAGCATCTTGAACATCGGCATGTACATGCTGATGACGATCAGGCCGACCATGGCGCCGACGCCGATCATCATGATCGGCTCGATGATCGAGGTGAGCGCCGCGACGGCGGTCTCGACCTCGTCCTCGTAGAAGTCGGCGATCTTCGAGAGCATGTGGTCGAGCTCGCCGGTCTCCTCGCCGATCTTGACCATCTGGCTGACCATCGGCGGGAACACATTCGTTCTCGGTCATCGTCTGCGCGATCCGGGCGCCCTCGTTGAGCCGCTGCCGCACGTTGACGAGCGCCTCCTCGAGCACGGTGTTACCCGCCGTCGTTCCGGTGATCTCGAGCGCCTTGACGATGTCGACGCCGGCGGAGACGAGCGTCGCAAGCGTCCGCGAGAACCGCGCCATCGCGACCTTCAGGACGACGTCACCGATCTTCATCGGCAGACGAAGCTTCGTCCGGTCCCAGAGCGCACGGCCCTGGGGCGTCTTCTTGTAACGAAGCAGTGAGAAGATGGCGAGTCCGATGACCGGGAAGATGATGAACCAGTAGTCACGGAGCGCGTTCGACGCGTTCACGACGATCTGCGTGATCGTGGGCAGTTGCCCGTTCAGCTGCTGGAAGATCCCCACGAAGATCGGGACGAGGAACATCAGCATCCCGATCAGGACGAGCGTCGCGAACGTGAGCACGACGCTCGGGTAGATCATCGCGCTCTTCACCCGCCGCTTGAGCTTCGTCTCCTTCTCGATCTGGATCGCGATGCGGTCGAGGACGATGTCGAGTGTTCCCGATGCCTCGCCCGCCTCGATCATCGCGACGTAGAGGCGGTTGAACACCTTCGGGTGCCGAGACATTGCGCGTCGAGAGCACGACGCCGCTCTCGACGTCCTCGCGGATCTCGGCGATCACCACGGAGAGCTTCTTGTCGTCGGTCTGCTCCTCGAGGATGAGCAGCGCCTGGACGATGCTGACGCCGGCCTGGATGAGCGTCGCGAACTGGCGCGAGAAGATCTGGAGCGACTTCGGCTTGATCTTCGCGAAGCGCGCGCTGCCGGCCGAAGCTGTCTTCTGCTCGGACAGCGAGCGGGCGAGCAGTCCCTGCTGGCGAAGCTGGTCCTTGGCCGACACGGGATCGGCGGCGTGAAGAACGCCCTTGGTGACGAGCCCCTGGGCGTTGATTGCGGTGTAGGCGAAGGCGGTCATTCGTACCTCACTTCTTGATCGGCCGACGGTAGGCTGATGCGTATCCGTTGGCGCGTGCGAGCTGGAGCCCCGAGTTCGCAGCCGCCATCGACGAATACTTGCTCAGGTAGAGGACCCAGTAGCCGCGCCGGAGCGACGTGTACTTCGACGAGTACAGGATCGAGGCACCGGTCAGCCCTTGTGCGTGCGCCTTCTTGACCTCCTGTTCCGCGGATGCCCGGCTGTCGAGCGAGCGCAGGATCACGATGTATCCGAGCCGGTGCCTTCGTAGCCGAAGACGTGTGCTGGCTCGAACTGGCCGGCGTCACGTGAGGTGGTGTTGCGAGAGGTGCTGCAGCGGCGGTTTGCGCCGGCGCACCGAGCTGGGCCTTGAACGGGTTCTTGGTCACGAAGTGTTTCGCACGCACGGCAGGTCCGTGGGCGAACTTCAGCCCTGCGCTCGACGCCGCGGCGTTCGTGAACGAGCTGGGGCCGGAACGGATCCTTCGTCGAGAGCTTTGCGATTCGACGTAGGTCGGCCGTGATCGTCGCCGGCGTGACCACGCTCCCGGCGACAGCTGCGGCAGGCGCGGGCGTGGACAGGGCGGGTGCGCAGCCGGGGGCGGGCTGCTGCTGCCCTTCGTGAGCATCGGGAGCACCTCGACGGCGAACACGCCGACGAGCACGACGCCGCCAACCGCGAGGATGATCTTGTCGCGTTTCGACTTCGCAGCAGCCTTCGATTCCTCCTCGCTTGCGGCGGCTGAGCGTCCCAGCGGCGACCGCCATCAGCCCGTGCTCCCGGCTGGGGCGGCGGCGGCAGACGTCGCGGCGGTCGGAGTCGTCGGGCTGAAGGTGGACGCGTTCACCGTGACCGTCGCCGCGAGCTGTCCGGTTGCGCCGCCCATCGCGATGTTCAGGGATTGGACGTCGTAGAGCCTGCCGGTCGCGACGATCCGGCCGTTCTTGCCCACCTGAACCTGCTTGCGGAGCTTGTTCAGGAAGTTGCGGATCTGGAAGTACGTTCCGTCGACCGTTACGGACAGCGGAACGACATTGACCGCGGTGGACGACGCCGTCGGCGCCACCGTCGCGACCACGACTCCCGTCTTGTGTCCGAGCTGGTTCAGTTGATCGAGGATGCCCGGCTGGTCGGGCTCGTTCGGTGCCGCGAGAGCCGCAGCAGCCGCCGCCTTGTGATTCGCCACGGCCGCCACCTGCGTCGCCGACGCGAGCTGCGCCTGCGCCGCGACGACGTCGCTCTTCAACTGGGACACGTGCGAGCGCTTGGGCGACACCACGCCGAGCCACGCCGCTGCCGCCACGAGCAGGATCAGTACGCCGACGACGATCGCCGACGTGCGACGTGAGCCTCGGACCCGGCTGACGATGCCGTTCACGTTGCCTCCTTTGCGGGGAGCGAGTTGACTGCGCCGACGATCGTGAACTGGAACACGGAGTGCGTCCCGACAGTGGTGACATTGCTGTTCGTGAGGCTGACGTCGGAGAGCCACGGAAGCAGCGACAGGCGTCGCATCAGTCGTGCGACGGACGCCTGCGAGTAGGTGAAGCCTGTGATCGTGAACCCCGTGGGCAGCACGCCCGGCGTGGGAGCAGCCGGCGGCGTCGTTGTCGTCGTCGAGCGGCGGCGGCGGGTGCCGTCTCCTGCACCTGCATGGTGCTCAGCCAGACGTCCTCGGGGAGCACTCGCGAAAAGTTGGTCATGAAGCCGTCCCACGACATGCGCGCCGCGTCGGCGCTCGTGACCTGCTCGATGCGGTCACGGACGCTCTGGCTCGCGGCGTTCAGCGGATGCGAAACGGAGGCGATCTGGGCGTTGACCGCATCGAGCCGACCCTGCTGCGAGCTCGCGTCGTTCGACGCAGACTGATACGCGGCGCCGAGCAGCGCGGCGACCGCGAGCGCTGCCGCAGTTCCGCCGATGGCGACGGAGTGCTTGTGCAGCGAGGTTCCGAGACCGGCCTGACGGACGGCCTTGTGATCCGGAGGTAGGAGGTTGACCGCTTTCATCGCTAGTCCTCGATTCCAAGTCCGATTGCAACGGCGAACGATCCGACCTGCGCAGGCGTCTCGTCCGACCAGGTGACGCGAGCGAGCGGGTCCGGGACGATCATCTTCACGCCGAGCTCGTTCTGCAGTTCGGTGACGAGCCCTGGAATGCTCGTCGTCCCGCCGGTGACGAGAATCTCGCCGATGTCGAGCGAAGAAGGCTGCGACTGGTAGAAGCGCAGTGAGGAGAGAAGCTCACGCACGAGCGACTGGAGCTCCGACTTCACGGCCCGGACGGCCTCGGCGAGCTGATCGGGCTCGAGATCCGCGGGCGCTTCCGCGCCTGCTTCGAGCGACAGCTTTCGCTTGACGTCCTCGGCCTCCGCCGGTGCAAGCTTGAGTGCCCGAGAGAGAACGTTCGTCAAGTTGAATCCACCCCAGTCGATCACGCGGGCGAAGGAGCAGGTGCGGCCGTCAGAGACGGCCAGCGTGGTGCGTTCGTGCCCGATGCACATGGCGACGATCGCTGCCTTCGCGGTCTCGGCCTCCGGGCGGGGCTCGGTCAGCGCGCGCAGCATCGCGAACGCCTCGAGGTCGACGCCGGCGACGTTGAGCCCGGCTGCGTCGGTTGCCGTCAGGAAACGGTCGAGGGACTCCCGATACGCGATCGCGACGACGATGGAGCGGTTCACCGTTCCCTCGTCGTCTCGCTCCTCGCTGACGACGTGGAAGTCCATGACGGCCTCGTCGATCGGGATCGAGAGAAGCTCGTTCGCGCGAAAACCGATCGCATTCGCAAGCTGCTCGTCGTCGTCGACGCCGGCGATCTCGATCAGACGGACGCCGACGCGCGTATTCGCAAGGCCGAGGCGGACGTTCTTTCGTCGGCAGGTCGTGCTTCTCGAAGAAGCTCGCCAGCGCGGCGCCAAGAGCGACCGGGTCGCGCACTTCACCGCCGGACATGATTCCGGACGGCAGATGCTCCCGATGCAGCTGAAGCAGCTTCTTGTCGCCGTTGTTCGTGATGTGCGCCGCTGCGATCTGCGACGAGCCGACCTCGAGCCCGACGTACTCCTTCGGGCCGCTGCTCACGCACCTTCTTCTTCGACGGCTTGGTCTTCGGCGCCGACTGCTTCGTCGAGCCACCGCCCTTGCGGCCGAAGAGATCCGACAGCTTGATCTCCTGTTTCAGGTCCATGGTCTAGGCCTCCGCCAGTCTCAGTCCGGGCTCGGAAGATTGCGTCGCGACGAGGGTCACTCCGCGCTCGATCAGTCCGACGAGCATGTCGGGGCGGCTCGAGCGGTTCAAAGCCTCCTCGCGCGTGATCACGTGCCGGAGCACGAGGCTCGCGAGGGACTGTTCCATCGTCTGCATCCCGTTCGCCGTTCCGGTCTGCATGCCGGAGTAGATCTGCTCGATCTTTCCCTGCCGGATCAGGTTCCGGACGGCGTCGTCGGGGATCAGGATCTCGAGGGCGGCGACGCGTCCGCGCCCGTCGGCGGTCGGTACGAGCGTCTGTGTGACGATGCCCTGGAGCGTCCCCGAGAGCTGGACGCGAACCTGGTCCTGCTGCTCGGCCGGAAAGACGTCGATCACGCGGTCGATCGTCTGCGGTGCACTCTGCGTGTGCAGCGTCGCGAAGACGAGGTGGCCGGTCTCGGCCGCGGTCAATGCCGTGCCGATCGTCTCGAGGTCGCGCATCTCGCCGACGAGGATCACGTCCGGGTCCTGGCGCAGCGCTGCGCGGAGGGCTTCGGCGAACGTAGTCGCATCGCCGCCGATCTCGCGCTGATTGACGACGCAACTGCGGTGCCAGTGCAGGAACTCGATCGGGTCCTCGATGGTGAGGATGTGCTCGCTGCGCGTGCGGTTGATCATGTCGAGCATCGCTGCGAGCGTCGTCGACTTACCCGAACCGGTCGGCCCGGTGACGAGGACGAGACCGCGCGGCTTCCCCGCCAGGTCGGCGAGCTGGCCGGGCAGTCCGAGCTCCGAGAGCGATTTGATCTCGCTCGGGATCATGCGGAACGCAGCACCGATTGCCTGGCGCTGGAAGAAGGCATTGACGCGGAAGCGAGCGACTCCCGGGAGCGAGTAGGCGAGGTCGACGTTGCGCTTCGTCTCGAGCGTCTTCTGCTGTTGGGTGGAGAGGATCCGATAGACCAGCTCGCGCGTGACGTCGGGCGTCAGCTTCTCGAACTCGTCGAGCCGCTGAAGTTTCCCGCGAACGCGCACGACGGGTGCTGTGCCCGGCGTGACGTGGAGGTCGGAAGCCTCCAGCTCGTGCGCGCGGCGCAGCAGATCGTCGATCGAGTACTCGGTGATGGCATCCATGTCGCGTCTCCTATCGGCAGCCCTGCGACGTGACTTGAGAGGCGATTCAGTTGCTGTGCGGCGATTCGCAGGTCGTGCGTACGAACACGCGGTCGGGTCTGCCGGATGGACACCAGCCTGAAGTCGGGAAGGAACCTTCGGCCGGCTGAAAGTGAGAGCTGCCACTTCCGCGTCGAGTCGACGCAGAACGTGAAGCGCCTGTGCATTCCCGGCCGGATTGTGGCGTCGGTTCCGCCGATCGAGATCTTCGTTGCCTTGAACCCGACCGGGAGCGACACGGAGAAGCTCACCGATCCGCGCAGGCGCCGCTCGCCCGGCCTCGGCCAGATGGTGATCCGGCTGGTGGGCGCGAGCCAGCCGTCGCTGTAGCGGCCGGCGTCGAGCAGGCCGAACCGGACGACGCCGTGCGGTTTCCAGAGCGCGAAGCTCGAGGTCTGGGCGACCAGGCGTGGCGTTCTGGAACGTCGCCGTGACGCCGTACTTTTCGAACAGGATCGGCGAGGAGACCGGCCCGGCCGCGGTGACGAGCGACCCGTCGGCGGCGATTCGGGCCGCCGGATGAGTGAACGCGTCGGTCGGCTGCGCTGCGCCGAGGAGCAGCTCGCGGGTGATCGAGGGATTCCAGTAGAGCTGCTCGGTGAGCAGGCCTTGCGGTGCACCGGCCCGTCGCGACGGCGGTCACGTCTCGGGCGCCGCTCGCGTCCACCCAGGTCGGGTGTGCGGACACGTATTCGGCACGGGCCAGGCGCGCCGCGCGAATGTCCGCCGCCGTTGCCGGCGACCGATGCGACGCCGAGGAATGACGAGGGCGCAAGGACTGCGACACGCGCGCGCAACCCGTAGGCGACGAGCACAGCGAGCAGCGCGGCCGCGCCCGCGTACACGGCGACGAGCAGCGAGGCTCGAGCCGAGACCGAGCAGCGCCTGCAGCCGGACGACCGCCCAGAGGAAGCGGCGAATCGGTCGAGCCCGAACTGACGGCGTAGCCCGATACCGGGACTCGTGCAGCGACGATGAATATCAGTGCGGCAATCACCCAGACGACGCCTCGCATCCTGCGTCCATTTCGCAGGTAGAGCCCGAAGGCGATGGGGATCAGCGGGATCAGTGAGAGGAGGTATCGCTCCCTGGAAGCGATCGGAGCCGTTCGAGGCGTAGAGGCCGGCCTCGAAGAGGATGGCCCCGGCATAGAACAACATGAGGACGGTGAAACTGGCCTCGGCCGACTCGCGCATGCCCGCGAGCCCGACGACCGCTCCCGGCACGAGCACGACGCCGCTGCCCGAGGGCGATCAAGAAGAGGTCGGTCGCCGATCCAGTGCAACGTGTCGAGCCCCAGGTGCAGATGAACGACGGCCGAGTAGTAGCCGAGCAGGCGCGTGGGGCCGATCGCGACGCACCGCGAGAAGCCCTGCGACGGCGACGCCGAGCGACAGCCGATGCGTCCGGAGCGCCGCACGGCGCCGCGTGACGGCGACCGCGCCGAGATATGCGGCGAACAGAACCACGTACTGGACGCGTGCGAACGCTGCGAGTGACGCGACAGCGAAGAACGCCACCTCTGTCCACCTCGACGGACGCGTGAGCGCAACGAGCGCCAGGTAGAGGGCGCCCAGAGCGAGCGGATAGCCCGAGGGATCGGCGAGCGTGCGCGCTGAGATACGCAAGGCCGGGTCCTGCAACGACGAAGACCGAGCAGACGAGTGAGTACCGCGTTCCGAGCCCGGCCGCCCGTGCGAGCAGGTAGGCGGGGATCGCAGCGAGGGACATGAAGAGCGCGTTCTCGACCTGGACGAGGTGGTACGCGAGCTGTGTCGGTGCGAGCGCCCAGATCGGCGCCGCGGCGAGGGGAGCGAGAAGGGCCGGAAAGTGGGCGAGCGAACCGCGAATCACCGGGAGCCCGGACGACCCGAGCGAGCGCGCGAGCGCCGTGTAGATGTACTCGTCAGGAAAGAGCGTCGGCACCGGGTGTCGCAGCGCCCCGAACGCGCGGAGCACTGTCGAGACGGCGACGATCGAGCCGAGTACGAAGCGGAGCGCTGCGCACGGTCGGGACCGCGCGTGACAGGCTGAAGAGGTCCTTGCCGGCTGAGGCCGATCCGCGTGGTGCTGTCGACCGCCATCCCGTCTCGTCTATCGACACGCGTCGACTGCCGTCTTGAGTGTGTCCCGAAACGCGAAGCGGCGGGCTCGTGGCCCGCCGCTACAGACCTCGCTCTTGGAGCCTCGCGTGACTAGCAGGTGTCGGGGCGCCAGGCTTGACGCTGGTGATCGTGCCGCCAGGGCCGGAGTAGTACCAACGACGCTGCCCTGGCCCGGCGCCGAGAGGCAGTAGTCCGTGGCCGTCGGCGTGGTATCGACCGCGACGCTCGGCGAGAGGCCGCTGTCGATCGCCTTCAGCTGCGTCGTACCCATGCCCACGTACGTGCTGTTCGACGCGTAGTACGACTCGGCGGAGGGAATGGCCTCGCGGACGTTCGACTCGCCGGCGGTGTCCTGCGCCTGCTTGCGGAAACCGAGGTAGGACGGAATCGCGATCGCGAGCAGGATGCCGATGATCACGATGACGACCAAGAGTTCGATCAGCGTAAAGCCTTCGCTCGATGCGAGGCGACGCCGCAAACGGTTCATTTGGTTCTCCTTGGGAGACGACATTGCCTGCTCGATATCGCCGGTATTCGGCGACGTCGCCCACCCCACAATGGGTGATCTTGTTTGCAAAACGCGCCACGATCACGTTTCCGAGTCACCCACTTTGAGGGATGCGGTCGGCGTCCTAGACGAGAACGCGCGCGAGCTCTTCGACCGACGTGACGCCCTCGCGCACCTTCGCGAGGCCGTCTTCCCAGAGCGGACGCATCCCGGCCTCGTACGCCGCTTGCTCGAGCACGTCGCGGCTTGCGCCCGATGCGACCAGGGATTCGAGGTTGTCGGTCATGCGCAGGAGCTGGAAGATCCCGACGCGGCCGCGATACCCGGTGTTGGAGCAGCGCGGGCAGCCGGCGGCGCGGCGGAAGGACGAGTTGTCGATGTAGTCCTGCATTTCGTGTTCCGGAACGCGCGCGGCCCGAAGGTCGGCCTCGCCCGGCTGATACTCCTCGCAACAGCTCGTGCAGAGCTTGCGCGCCAGCCGCTGGGCGAGCACGGCGGAGATGGCGGATGCCGTGAGGAACGGCTCGACCCCCATCTCGTTCAACCGTGTGATCGTTCCAGGCGCGTCGTTCGTGTGCATCGTCGAGAGCACGAAGTGGCCGGTCAGCGCGGATTCGATCGAGATCTTGGCGGTCTCGACGTCGCGGATCTCGCCGACCATCACGACGTCGGGGTCGGAGCGCAGGATCGAGCGCAACGCGTTCGAGAAGGTCAGTCCGGCGCGCGGGTTGATCTGCACCTGCTCGATGCCGGCAAGCCGGTACTCGACCGGGTCCTCGACCGTGATCACGTTGATCTCCGGCCTGTTCAGCTCGGAGAGCGCGGCGTACAGCGAGGTCGACTTGCCGGATCCGGTCGGGCCCGTGACGAAGAGCGCGCCGGTCGGCTTGGAGACGATGTCATGGAACTCTGCGCGCATTGCCTCGGTCAACCCGAGCTCTTCGAGCGTCGGTGGCGTGCGCGACTTGTCGAGGAGGCGCATCGTCACCGACTCGCCCTCGACCGTCGGAAGCGTCGCGACACGCACGTCGAGCAAGCGGCCCGCAGCGGCGGCGTCGAGCGAGATGCGGCCGTCCTGCGGCTTGCGGCGCTCGGCGATGTCGAGCTTGGCGAGCACCTTCAGGCGCGTCACCATGCCCGAGAGAAACTTGCGCGGGACCCGCTGGGCTACGCGGAGAACGCCGTCCACGCGAAAGCGAACGATCACCGCATCCTCCTGCGGCTCGAAGTGGACGTCGCTGGCGCCCTCCTCGGCGGCCTGGAAGATGATCGAGTTCACCAGGCGCACCATCGGGCCGTCGGTGATGCCGTCCTCCGCCTCGAGGTCGTCGGCCGTGTCGTCGACCGGTACGAGGTCGTCGTCGAGGACGGAGCTGAATGCCTCGTTGGCCCGCGAGAGGCGCCGGATCTCGAGCAGGACGTCTTCCTCCGGCGCGATCGCGAACTGCACCGGGTAACGCGTTGCGAGTCGCAACTCGTCGATCGAGTGCACGTTCTCGGGATCGGTGATCGCGACCGACAGAACGCCTTCCTCGAATGCGAACGGGATCGCGCTCACTCGTTCGAGCACCTTCAGCGGGATCTCCTTCGTCGCTTCGGGATTGATCCCGACGACGGCGAGGTCGACGAGCGGCATCCGGAACCGTGTCGCAAGCTCGCGCGCGGCCGTGATGTCCGCAGGCGTGACCGCCGTCGGCGTAGCGCCGCTCCCGTTCTTGGCGGGTGCAGGTGCTTCGTCGGACTCGGTGCGTTCTGCGTCGACCGACATCAGTTGCTTATCGGCGCGCGCCCGCTGCGCCTTGAAAGTTGTGCCGCTCGAGCCGCTCAGCGGCCGAGCGACAGCCACCAGTGCAGGATCGCCGGGCCCGCGAACAGTGCGACCACTGCGCCGAACGCCAGGAACGGGCCGAACGGGATCGACATCTTGCGTGCCGCGGCTCCGTGTTTTGCGAGCAGGACCGCCGAGGGGATCAGTGCCGAGAGCATTCCGATCATCAGGCCGACGGGGGTGACGATCCCGAGGCCGGCGCCGATCAAGAGCGCGAGCTTCACGTCGCCCATCCCCATGCCCGCCGGATACGCAAGCGCGGCGATGAGCAGGAAGCCTGCAGCGCCGACTGCGCCGATCGCCCAGACGGGCGACGGGTGGACGAGCGTCATCCCGGCGAGCACGATCGCCGCCGCCGGCAGCACGATTCGGTTGGGAATCACGCGACGCTCGATGTCCGTCGCCGAGACAGTGACGAGGGTCGCGCAGAAGAATGCGGCGACCAGCGCATGCAGCGTCGGACCGAACTTGAGGAGACAGCCGGCGATCAGAGCGGCGGCCGTCAGTTCGACCGCCGGGTACACGATCCCGATCTTCGTGCCGCACGAGCGGCACTTGCCTCGCAGGACGGCGTACGACAGTAACGGGATGTTGTCGTACGAGGCGATTGTCGTGCCGCATGAGCCGCACGCCGAACGCGGCTTGACGATCGACCGGTGTTCGGGAACGCGTGCGACGACGACGTTCAGGAAACTGCCGATGGCCAGCCCCGGCACGAAACCGACCGCCGCGAGCATGGCCGCCACGTCAACCAGCCTCGGAGAGCAGGCGCAGAGGTGGTGCCTCCTCGTCGTCCGCGAGCGGCTCCTTGCGGTTCGGTTGATCGGGGTTGTTGCTCTGCGCCGGGTTGACGGCGCGAGCGGCGCGTGACTTCTCAGCTTGCGTCAGCGCGATCATGAAGTCGTGCTTGTTCGGTGCGACGCCGGCTGCCGTGTCGCGATCGACCATTCCGGCGAGGACGAGGTCGATCAGCGCCTTCGAAAGCGTTTGCATCTCGTAGAAGGAGCCCTCTCCGATCGCCGTCGGGATCTCCTCGGCTTCCGCCTCGCGGATCAGGTCGGCGATGCGCTCGTTGGTCACCATCACCTCGACCGCGGCGATCCGGCCGCCTCCCTTGCGTGGGAGGAGGCGCTGCGAGATCACGCCGCGAAGGACGCCGGCGAGGATCGAGCGGATCATCTGCTGCTTCTCGGCGGGGAAGAACTCGACCAGGCGTCCGATCGTCTCGGCCGCGTCGATCGTGTGCATCGTCGAGAAGACGAGGTGGCCGGACTCGGCCGCCTGGAGTGCCGTCGTCGCAGTCTCCGCGTCGCGGAGCTCTCCGATCAGGATCGTGTCCGGATCCTGTCGCAGCGCGCGCCGTAGTGCTTCGCTGAACGAGCCGGTGTCGATGCCGACCTCGCGCTGGTTGACAATGCAGCTCTCGTCCGGGTGGATCACCTCGATCGGATCCTCGATCGTGACGATGTGCTCCTGGCGCGTCTTGTTGATGTGGCGAACCATCGCGGCCAACGTCGTCGACTTGCCCGCGCCGGTGGCGCCGGTGACGAGGACGAGGCCGTGCCGCATCTCTGAGAGGCGGCGGATGCCCGGCGGCATGTGGAGGTCTTCGAAGCTCGGGATGCTGCGTGGGATGAAACGGAGCGCGATCGAGATCGAGCCGCGCTGGCGGAAGGCATTCACACGGAAGCGCGTGTCCTGGGCGGTCTCGTACGACGCGTCGAGCTCGCCGGTCTCGCGAAACGTGGCGAGGCGGTGCGGGGCCGAGGATCCTGCGACCTGGAGCAGCGCTGTCAGATCGTCGGTCGAAAGGGTCGGAGCGCCCGTCATCGGACCAATCGCGCCATCGACGCGAAGCATCGGCGGCTGGCCGGTCTTGAGGTGGATGTCGCTGGCGCCCGCATCGACCGCACGTGCCAGCATCTCGTCGAGGTTCATGCGCCTGCTATCGGCGGCAGCCGGTCGCTGCTTTAGCGCGTTTGTCGCCGGGACTCAAGGACTTGGTCATCCGAGCCGAAACAAACAGTCGTGACGCCGAGCGCGAGAATCGCTGGTGTCGGCGACGTTGCCGACTCGATCGTCTCCGAGACGATGGTCGCCGTTGCCGTTGTGGATGCTCTGATGCGCACGCTCGAGCTCCGGGACTATCGTCGTGGCAAGTTTGCGGAGACGCGCGAGCACGCCGAGCGAGTGACATCGCTTGCGGTGACCCTCGCTTCGAGGGTCGCACCCGAGTTGCTTCAGGACGCTCGTTTCGAACACGGTTGCCGGCTGCACGACATCGGGATGCTCGCGGTGCCCGACGCTGTGATGTTGAAGCGCACAGCGTTGACGCCCGCTGAGCTCGACGAGATTCGCGAGCATCCGTGGCTCGGCGAGCGGATCGTGGCGAACGTGCCGGGGCTGGACGGGCTTTGTCGGCAGGTGATCGGGTCGCACCACGAGCGTTGGGACGGCCGGGGGTATCCGCGGGGCCAGCACGGCGGCGACATCCCGCTCGCCGCGCGCGTCTTCGCGATTGCGGACACCTTCGACACGATGACCCACGAGCAGCCGTGGCGCCCCCTTGTCGGAGGAGCACGCACTGGAGGAGATGGGGCGGCTCGGCGGGGCCCAGCTCGACCCCGAGCTCACCGCGATCTTCCTCCACGAGTTCGGGCCCGCGACCGACGCTTGAAGCTCGCCCGGTTTCGTAATCACTCGTTCGAGGGGAGAGGAGGTCGAAGTCACCGACGATGCAACTTCGAAAGCAGCGATCAAGCCTTATGGCCCCGACCTCACCCGCCGCAGTTCCCGATGGCGCCGCAGACTCCGCGGAAGACGTCGCTGCGCAGGCACTCGCTGATGAGCGGCAGCTCGAGTTTCGCGCCAGGCACCAACTGACGATCGACGCGCAGGCGCACACGCTCCTCGATCCGAAATACGCGCGCGAGATGCGCGCCGTCCCGCTCGGTATCGAGTCGGGACGTCCCGTCGTGGCGGTCGCCGACCCGAGCGAGAAGCGACTTGCGGCGATCCGCGACCTCGTCGCGGGTGAGCCCAGGTTCGTGCTCGTGGCGCCCGAGTCGCTCGATGCGTTGCTGAAGAGCCGCATCTTCAGCGAGAGCGCCGACGGCGAGCCCGGCCCGCCTCCGGTCGAGCAGAAGCTCTCGATGACGGCCGACGCCGAGCCTCTGCCGGCACCCGTGCCGGTGGTCGAGGTTCCTGCTCTCGGCCTCGAGCAGGCGCCGGCCATTGCGCCCGCTCCCGTCGAGCCGTCTTCCACGGTCGCTCCGGTGCCTCCGGCCGTCCAGGTTGCCGCCGCCGTGCAGGCCGCAGCTGCCGCGGCGGCAGCGATTCCCACCGAGCTGTTCGACGCGGCGAACGTCGAGCAGCTCGCGCAGCAGCTCGCGCAGGCCGCGGACACGCTGATCGCGCTTCAGCGGCAGGTGCAGGGGATCGCAGCGCAGTTCGAACAGACCCGGCAGGAGCTCCGCGAGCAGAAGGAACAGCTCGCCGCCGCGGCGGCGAAAGCCGACCAGGATCGCGCGCGCATCAAGTCCGTCGCTGCGAGTCTCGCCGAAGATGTCGCCCGGCTCGACCAGACGAAGGCCGATCTCGCCGAGCGCCTGAGCGGGCTCGTTCAGGACGAATAGCCAGTCGAACCCCGCCAACCCTGGTCTTGTCCGACGACCGACGCCTGCGGCATGATTCGGCAGGAGGGAGCGTCCGCTTGGCGAACCTCCTTCCCCGAACGAATTGAGACGACAAGGCGCAGGTCGAAGGCACATTGACGGGTGGCGTCGGGACGAGGTGCCAACTGACCCACCGACCGCACGTGCGCCGGGTCCAAGGAACGATCCTTTGCGCTGCCGGCCGGTCTGAAGCCGGCGGCGCCTCGTTTTACGTCACGCTTACACAGCGGCAACCCGCAACTGACCGGGCCGCCCGATAGTTCCTCCATGAGGCTGCTCGCGGTGGTTGCGTTGGTTCTCTCGCTCGCGGGTGCAGCAGCCGCGGCAACCCGGCTGCCTGCGGCGCAGCCGGGTGTGCCGAACTTTCCGGCGGTCCCGGGCGCCTGGTCGCATGTCGACATCAACCTCACGATCAAGCACCAGCCGCACACGATCACCCTCGACCGCGGCAAGATCATCCAGGTGACGACGACCCAGTTGACCCTGCGCGAGCGGGACGGAACCACCCCGGTGATTCCGCTGACGCCGACCGCGATCGTGAAGATCCTCGGCCGGCCCGGCACCCTCTACGACCTCCGCAAGAAGGAGCAGGTCGAGACGATGCGCATCGACGGCGGGCCCGCCGTGCGTATCCGGGTGACGTCGCGGGGCTGACGTACCCTTTCGAAACACAATGGCCGGGACTGTTCTCCTGGTCGAGGACGAGCCTTCCGTCGGTGAGCTCGTCCGCGGCTACCTGACGCGCGACGGCTACCGCGTCATCTGGGTGCGCTCGGGCGACGACGCCCTCGTCGAGCTCGAACGACACCAGGTTCGACTCGTGCTGCTCGACATCGGGCTGCCCGGCAAGGACGGCTTCGACGTCTGCCGCGACATCCGCGCACGCTCTCAGGTCCCGATCGTGATGTTGACCGCCCGCGACGAGGAGCCCGATCGGATCGTCGGCCTCGAAGTCGGCGCCGACGACTACGTCACGAAGCCGTTCTCCCCACGCGAGCTGGTGGCGCGGATGAAAGCAGTGCTCCGCCGGTCGGAGCCGCAGGATCGCCACGAGTCGATGACACTCGCCGACGTCGTCCTCGATCGCCAGTCACGCGACGTCAGTGTTGCGGGAGCGTCCGTCGAGCTGACCGCCAAGGAGTTCGACCTGCTCGCGTTCTTCATGGCCAACACGGGGATCGTCGTCTCCCGTGACACGCTGCTCGACCGCGTGTGGGGCGTGGAGTACCCCGGCGGTACCCGCACCGTGGACGTGCACGTCGCCCAGCTGCGCCGGAAGCTCGGGCGGCCGGACCTGATCCGAACGCTCCGCGGGGCGGGTTACAAGGCCGTCGCGCCGTGAGAACGCTGCGTGGGCGGCTGTTCGGGGTGACGCTCGCGTCGCTCGCGCTCTCGCTCACGCTGACCGTCGGGATCGGCGCCACGCTGACCCGACGGCAGGTCGACAAGGTGCAGGCTGCCGCGCTCGCCTCGCGCGCCGACGACCTCGCCGCCCAGCGGCGCCGGAACGTCAGCTACGCGAACCAGAACAGAGTCTCGGCGAGTGTGCGCGTGATCGTGGACACCCGCGCGAGCCTCGCCCGCTACGTCCCGAACGTGAATCGCGACTCGAACGGCCGGACGACGTACGCCGGAAAGCGCGAGCTGTACTCCTATCGCACCTTGCCGCATCGAGGTCTCCTGCTGATCCGGCCGCAGAGCTCGGGTGCGTGGCGGCCGTTCCTCGGCGACCTGCTCCTCGCCGCGCTGGCAGGCGTCGGCCTCGCCGCAGTGCTGTCGCTGCTCGTCGCCCGCTCGATCGTGCGGCCGATCCGCCGCATCGGGGATGCCACGCGGGCGATCGCCGCCGACACGAGCCACGAGCCCCTGCCACGCGAGGGCACGGAGGAGCTGGCGTCGCTCGCGGATGCCTTCAACGCTATGACGGAGCAGCTCGATGCCTCACGCGAGGCCGAGCGCAACTTCCTGCTCTCGGTGAGCCACGAGCTGAAGACACCGCTGACCGCGATCCGCGGCTATGCGGAGGGGCTTGCCGACGGCGCCTTCGAGCCCGAGGAGGCGGCACGGACGATCACGCTCGAGTCCCGGCGCCTCGAGCGGCTCGTCAAGGACCTGCTCGATCTTGCGCGCATGAACCGCAGCGAGTTCGCGGTGCGCACGGAGCCGGTCGACCTCGTCGAGATCGCACGGGAGGCTGCCCGGCGGCACGAGGCCGCGGCGTTGCAGTTCGGCGTCGGGCTCGTTGCCGAAGGCGACGAGCCGGTCTGTGTGGAGGCCGACTACGACCGCCTGCTCCAGGTCGCGTCGAATCTCGTCGAGAACGCGTTGCGGGAGTCCCCGGCGGGAAGCACCGTGACGGTTCGCGCCGAGCGCGCGACCCTGCTCGTCGTCGACGCGGGCCCGGGAATCGCAACCGAGGACCTGCCGCGCGTCTTCGAGCGCTTCTATCTGTACGACAAGATCGGCAAGGACCGGCCCGTCGGCAGCGGGCTCGGACTGGCCATCGTCCGGCAGCTCGTCGTGGCGATGGGCGGAGACGTGCGTGTCGAGAGCGAGCTCGGCCGTGGCGCGACGTTCGTCGTGTCGCTGCGGCCTGCCTACGGCCGCAGCTTCGAGGTGTCGACCACCTCGAAGTCGGCGCCCGTCAGCTGACCGAGGGCGTGCAGCTGGTCGTTCGACCAGTGCGGGCTGGGAGCGCCGCTGACGTACCAGCTCGAGCCGTTGTCGGCCAGGATCATCCCGTAGCGCTTCATCGCCGTCGCGACGATGCGCGCCTGCGGCGGCAGATGGCTGATGTCGACGTTCGCCTTCAGCCGGACGCGCAACCCCATCGGCGGCAGCGACGGGTCGCCGGCGCTCGAGGCTTCGTGTCGCGCCGGATAGATGAACGTGTTGCGCGTCCGCTCGGCGGTGAAGCGGAGCGCATGGTCGATCGCGCCGGTCGAGGCGTCGCCGTCCCAGCGTGCGAGCCCGGGCAGGATCGGCAGGCCGGCCGCGTCCGCCGACGTCCAGCCCGCCGGGCGCAGCGCGTTCGAGCGGAGGTTCCAGATCGCTCCCGAGCCGGCGGCCCAGCCTGCCGCTTGCCGATGCAGGGCGTACAGCTCGTACAGCTTGCAGGTGTTGCGGTCGACGACGATCGCGTGCCGGTCGCCGTCGGTGGCGGCCGGCTGGCCCTCGATCGGCACGTTCGCTGGGATCGGATAGGGGCCCTTGTCGCTCTCGTCGGCGTAGTCGAACGTCACGTGCGACTTTGGCGTCTTCCTGCCGTCGACGACGACGTACGGGATGCCGATCCGCGAGCCGTCCCACAGTCCGGAGCCGAAGTCGGCGTGGACGGGTGAGTCGAGACCGATCGATGCGATCAGCGTCGCGGAGTTGGACGCGACGGGAAGCTTGTCGACCCGTTGGTTCCAGACGCTCGTCGCCGGGAAGACGGGGCAGCCGCCCAGCATCGGGGACTTCGGCGCGCTTCCGCCGAGTGCGGCGGTGGCGAGTGCGAGTGCGGCTCCGGCGGCGGCGAGAACCTTCATGGCTGCAGGAGTAGCACCTCCCATTCGCCGCCGCTTCGCCTGAACGAGTGACGGTCGTGGAGTCGGTCGTCGCGGTGTCGCCAGAACTCGTAGGCATCGGGGATCAGGCGGTAGCCACCCCAGCGCTCGGGGCGGGGCGGCTCGGGCGGTTGCTCCGCGACTGCCGCCTCGAGGGCCTCGCGCGAGGCGATCGGCTCCGACTGGTGCGACGCGGCGGCGCTGCGCCGGGACGCCGCCGGCCGGGTCGCCCAGTACGCGTCGGACTCCTGTGGCGAGATCCGGCCGACGGGCCCCTCGACGCGCACCTGGATCCCGGGGCGGTGGAACAGGAGCGCCGCCTGCGGATTCGCCTCGAGCTCCCGCCCCTTTCGCGATTCGTAGTTGCTGAAGAAGCTGAAGCCGCGCTCGTCTGCGCTCTTCAACAGCACCATGCGCACCGAGGGGCGGCCGTCGGCTGTCGCCGTTGCCAGCGCGACCTCGGGGCCTTCGACCCATTCGTGGAAGAGGGCGAGCGGGTCACCGGTCATCACGAACTCATCATCGGCACGGGGCCGGACGTGCGATCAGACGCGTTCGAGGGTCGCGAGCCGCCGGCTCTGGAGCTCGAAGAAGCGGATGAGCCCGAAGCCGATCGCGCCGTAGACGATCCCGATCAGCGCCTCCCGCGCGAGCAGGCCTCCGACGTCGCCGAGCGAGGCGCCGCCTGCGACCGAACGGGCGGCCTCGATCGCGTGCGTGAGCGGCAGGCCGCGACCGATCGTCGCCATCCAGCCCGGGAGCACCGAGAGCGGCACGTTCGCGCCGCAGAAGATCAGGAGCAGCCCGATCACGACGTTTCCCATCACCGCCGTCTCGCGCAGGCGGAGCCCGATCGCGCCGGTGATCAGGCCGAGCCCGGTGCACGAGAACATCGCCACGGCGAGAACCGGTGCAAGGCGCACCCAGGTTTCGGCGCCCAGTGTCACGCCGAGCAGGAGCCCACCGACGAACAGTGCGAACGCGGCGACGAACAGCGCGTTCAGGATCACGGGCACGGCGCGACCGAGGAAGAGCGGCAGGCGGCCGGCCGGAGAGATCAGGATCGGCCCGAGCGTCTGGAAGTAGCGCTCGTCGGAGATCGTCTGGGTCATCACGAAGATGCACGGCACCGCCGCGTACTGGATCGCGTTGCCGATCACGTAGAACTGGTCCGATTGTGCTCCGGCGGCCCGGCCGATGTAGGCGAACAGCAGGATCTGGAAGATCGGCGTCACGAGGAGCGCCGGGATGTAGACGCCGGGGCTCAGCCAGCCGAACAGCGCCCGGTAGCTGATCAGGCCGCCGACGGTGAAGATGCGGAGCCCGTTCACGTGAGCGACAGCGTCGCCTGCCTGCGCGCCGAGTCGAGCACCGTGTTGAGGACGAGCATCCCGGCGGCGACGTAGACGGCGGCGAGGCCGAAGCACATCGCGATGTCGGGAAGCGCGTTGCCGCCGAACGCGCCGTCGTTGATCGCGCGCATCCCCCAGGTTGGTCCGAGCACCCACGAGATCGGCCGCACCCAGTGCGGCAACAGCGAGATCGGGACGAGAAAGCCGCAGACCAGCCACACCGGGTACTCCGAGACCGCGCCGATCGCCCAGGCACGCCGTGAGCGGACGAACGCCACCGCCATCAGGAAGCCGAGCGCCCCGATCGTGACGACGATGCCGAGGATTCCGAACGCGAACGGCAGTGGATGCATGATCGGCACATGGATCCCGAAGAGCACGCGGGCCCAGATCAGCGTCGCGACGATGCAGTAGAGGCCGATCGTCGAAGTGGCCAGCGTCATCGGCAGCAGCACGATCGCGAGGTTGGTGGGCGACGCGACGAGCAGCTCGAGCGTCCCGAGCCGTCGCTCCCGCTGCAGCGCCGATGACGCCGAGACGCTGGTCGCAGTCCAGACGCCCATCACGGCCGCTCCGAGCGCGACCGAGGCCAGCGCGGTCGAGGCGCTGCCCGACTTGAACATGAAGAAGGCGACGGTCGCGAAGAAGATCGGCCAGAGGATCGCGAGGAGCCCGTCGAACGCCGACTGCGACAGCATCCGGAAGTGCAGCAGCCATCCGAACGCGAGCAGACGGATCGTCCGCGTCACTCGGCCGCCGTGACGAGCGAGACGTATGCGTCCTCGAGCGTCGGCTCGCGCGACGAGACGCGACCCACCTCGACCTCGCCGAGCTCGGCGAGGATCGGTGCCGTCAGCTCACGATCGGCCTGCGTCTGCACGACGAGGAGCTGCGCCTGATCGCGCTCCTCGACGGTCACCGCGTTGACGCCGTCGATCGCGCGCACGCGGCGGACCGTCTCGTCGGCGACACCGAACACCTCCACCTCCGTCACGTGACCCTCGCTGACGGCCGCCTTGAGCGCGGCCGGCGTTCCCTCGCCGACGATCCGTCCCTTGGCGATGACGGCGATCCGGTCGCAGAGCGCATCCGCCTCGAACATGTAGTGGGTGGTGAGGAGAACCGTCTTGCCGCCGGCGACGAGGCCCGCGATGGTCTCGCGCAGCTCGCGCGCGCCGACGGGATCGACGCCGATCGTCGGCTCGTCGAGGAAGACGACCTCGGGGTCGTGGAGGATCCCGCGTGCGATGTGCAGGCGCTGCCGCATCCCGCGCGAGTAGCCTTCGACCCGCTCGGACTCGCGGCCGCGGAGGCCGACCAGCTCCAGGACCTCGTCGATGCGCTTCCGCTGCCTGGCACCGGAGACGCCGTAGAGCTCACCGAAGTAGCGCAGGTTGTCGTAGGCCGAGAGGCGCTCGTACAGCCCGCGGTCGCCGCCGAAGACGTATCCGATCCGCTTGCGCACCTCGCGCGCGTCGGCGACGACGTCGCGGCCGAGCACACGAGCCTCGCCGCTCGTCGGGAGGAGGAGGGTGATCAGCATCTTGATCGTCGTCGTCTTGCCCGCCCCGTTCGGCCCGAGCAGCCCGAACAGCTCGCCGTCACCGACCGAGAACGAGATGCCGCGGACCGCTTCGACCTCGAGCCGGCGCCGTCGGATCACGCCGGTCGTCGTGCGGTAGGTGCGTCTCAGCTCGCGGACTTCGATGACTGCGGGGCCTGCCACGAGGCAAGGCTAGCCGGGGCCTCGCACGAGCTCTGCGGCTCTCCTTCGCAGCAGCCGAGCTTGAATCTGCAGCGCGAGCACTGCCACGTGCCGTGCCGCCACTCCATCTCGGCAGCGCAGCGCCAACACCGTTCCGCGTCCATCGCCCCAGGCTAGGGGCGCGGGAGGACGTTGGTAAAATGCGGCCACGCGTGGCGGCGTAGCTCAGCTGGTTAGAGCGTCGGACTCATAACCCGAAGGTCGGTGGTTCGAGCCCACCCGCCGCTATCAACGACTCGCAAGTGGGTGCGCATTGGACGCCGCGTCGACAATTCGCCAGACCCCGAAGGTCGGTACGTGATCGCCTGTCTCGAGTGCGGCTGGGCGGCGATCGGCGGGACGAAGCAGATCGAGCGCTCGCTGTTCGAAGGTCACTGTTCGAACACCGGCTGCGAGGGGCCCCCGGCGACGGCACCGTCCCCTTCGCCGTACCGCGCCCGGCTTTGCGTCCACGGCCACACGCGCGACATCTTTGGCGCTTGCTGGACATGTCTCGTCGATGGCCGGTGGACACCTCATTGACCCCAAGAGCGGTCTCGTCACTCCCGGCTCGAGCCCTTGACCTCGGCCGTCCGCTGGAAGAGCAGGTGGTCGCGCCAGTCGCCGTTGATGTGCAGGTACTTGCGTGCGAGGCCGATCAGCTCGAAGCCGCTCTTCTCGAGCACACGTTGTGAGGCGAGGTTGTCGACCAGTGTCCCGGCCTCGAGACGGTGGAGGCCGAGCTCGCCGAACGCGTGCTCCGAGAGCTCGCCGACGGCGCGCGATGCCAGTCCCCGCCCGTTCCGGTCGGCGCTCACCCAGTAGCCGACGTTCGCGCTGAGAAACGGCCCCAGGGACACGTTGGACAACGTGATTGTCCCCACGAGCGCCCGGCCGTCGAGGATCGCGAACCGCAGCCCGTGAGGGTTGCGCGCGATCACCCTCTGCGTCTCGAGCGTGAAGAACGATTCGGGCCGAACCGGGTCGAACGGGGCGAGGAAGGCTCTGTTCTCGACCCGGAGCCGAAGGAGCGCGCGCGCGTCGCGCTCGGCGAGCGGCCTGATCGCCTGCATCGCGCGATGCTAGATCGCCGGTGCGACCTCACACGAGGCTCACAGGTTCTTGCAAGATTCGTTAAGAAGCAGTTGGATAGTTAGGTCATGCGGGTTTGGGCGGCGAGCCTCTTGGGTGCCGTCGTTCTGGTCGGCGCCTCGGCGTCTTCGGCGACGCCGGGTACGCCGCCGGTCCCGGACGTGACGGTGATCGCCGACTCGGTGATGACGGCCGTGACCTGGCACTCGAACGCGCGCGCGGTGATGCAGAAAGGCCTTCAGGTGGACTGGGAGGTCGCCGTCTGCCGCACGCTCACAGGGACGAGCTGCCCCTTCGACGGTGAACGGCCTCCGACGCTCGTCCAGGTCGTCGAGAGCGACGGCGAGAGTCTCGGCAAGACGGTGGTCGTCGAGTGCGGCTACAACGACCCCGAGGGCACCTTCGCGCAGGACGTCGAGAGCTCGATCGACGCGCTCCTCGAGGCCGGGGCGACGAAGATCCTCTGGGTCAACCTCCATGAGGCGGCGCCCCAGTTCACCGCGATGAACAAGGTGCTCACGCTCGTGGCGGCGGAACACCCGCAGGTCAGCCTCCTCGACTGGAACACGTATGCAGACGGCCACAACGACTGGTTCCAGACCGATCTGATCCACCTCACCACCAACGGGGGCGTCGGTCTCGCGACGTTCATCCACGCCGCGGTCTGGAAGGCGCTCGCGCCGCCGCTCGTCGCGGTCGCACGGCCGCTGCCGCCGGCTCGGGTCGGCCGTCCCTACTCCGCGCAGGTGCGCGTGACCGGTGGACGTCCGCCGTACACCTGGCGGTCGCTCACCGGGCCGCTGCCTCGCGGCCTCCATCTGCGGCCGAACGGCCGGATCGACGGCACGCCGCTGAGGCCCGGTCAGGGACAGTTCATGCTGCGTGCCACCGACTCGGAGAACGTGACCGCGCTCGAGCGGGAAGAGATCCGCATCACGGCCGCCTCCTGAGCGGGTCCCGCTACACTTCCGCGGCCCGAACGGCAGTGCGTCAGCATGCCTGGGCTCCACGACCTCTGAGAGAGAAATGGCCAAGACCGGAGTCAGAGTGGCGATCACGCTCGCCTGCACCGACTGCAAACGTCGGAATTATCAGACCATGAAGTCGAAGCGCAACACGCCGGACCGGGTCGAGTTCCGGAAGTACTGCCGCTGGTGCGGTACGCACACTGCGCACCGTGAGACCCGCTAGATGTCGGAGCTCGAATCGTCCGATCGTCGTGCAGCCAGGCGCGCGGAGCGCGAGCAACGCAATGTGAGCTCGCGCCAGCCGCAGCCCAAGGGCGCGGCGCAGCCGGAGGAGAAGAAGCGGCGGTCGAACTTCATCGCCGAGTCCTACGCCGAGCTGAAGAAGGTCGAGTGGCCGGGTCAGAATCAGGTGATCCAGGGCACCGTGGTCGTGCTCGTCGCGTGCTTCGTCGTCGGCCTGTTCCTCTACATCAACGACACGGTCTGGAAGCACGTCGTGTCCAAGTTCCTGCTGGGCCAATAGGAAAAGAGAGCAATGTTTCGCTGGTACGTCGTCAACACCTACTCCGGCCATGAGAACAAGGTCAAGGCCAACCTCGAGCACCGCATCGAGTCGATGGGGCAGCGTCCGCGCTTCCGTCGAGTCGTCGTGCCGACCGAGCAGGTGATCGAGACCAAGGACGGGCAGAAGGTGCAGACGGACAAGCGTGTGCTCCCCGGTTACGTGCTCGTCAACATGGATTTGAACGACGACGCCTGGACCGTCGTGAAGAACACGCCGGGAGTCACCGGTTTCGTCGGCGCCGGCTCGAAGCCGGTTCCGCTCTCGCAGCCCGAGGTCGACAGGATCCTGAAGACGGGGGCCTCCGCCGGCGGCGATCGTCCCCGCGCCCAGGTCGAGTTCTCACTCGGCGAGTCGGTCAAGGTCACGAGTGGCCCCCTCACCGACTTCGACGGTGAGATCGTCGACGTCAACCCGGACCAGCAGAAGCTCAAGGTGCTCGTCAGCATTTTCGAGCGCGAGGTCCCGGCCGAGCTCTCGTTCGACCAGGTCAAGAAACTGGACTAAAGGAAGCAGATGGCGAAGAAAGTCCTCACCATGATCAAGCTGCAGATCCCGGGCGGGCAGGCAAATCCGGCTCCGCCGGTCGGCCCTGCGCTCGGCCAGCACGGCGTCAACATCATGGAGTTCTGCAAGGCGTTCAATGCGCAGACCGCGCAGGAGAACGGCCGCATCATCCCGGTCGAGATCACGGTCTACGAAGACCGCAGCTTCGACTTCATCACCAAGACGCCGCCGGCGGCCGTCCTGATCAAAGAGGCGCTGCGGCTCGAGAAAGGCTCGGCGGAGCCGAACCGCGCGAAGGTCGGGAAACTGACCCGCGCGCAGCTGCGCTCGATCGCCGAGGCGAAGATGCCCGATCTGAATGCCCGCGACGTCGAGCACGCGATGCTGGTGATCGCCGGCACGGCGCGATCGATGGGCGTGGAGGTGGACGGCCTGATGTCATACGCATGGGAAGCGCTACACGAGCGGCGCGGAACGCGATCGACCGCGAGCAGCAGTACTCGCCGGTCGAGGCGATCCGCCTCCTCCAGGGCGCTCCGGCGGCCAAGTTCGACGAGACGGTCGAGGTGCACATGAACCTGGGCCTCAATGTCCGCCACGCCGACGAGCAGCTCCGCGGCACGATGATGCTGCCGCACGGCACGGGCCGTGAGACGCGTGTGGCCGTCTTCGCCGAGGGCGAGAAGGCCCGTGAGGCCGAGGAGGCAGGCGCCGACGTCATCGGTGCCGCCGATCTCGCGAAGCGCGTCGAGGAAGGCTTCACCGAGTTCGACGTCGCGATCGCGACCCCGGACCAGATGGGCGTCGTCGGCCGGCTCGGGCGCGTGCTCGGCCCGCGCGGCCTGATGCCGAACCCGAAGACGGGCACCGTGACGTTCGACGTCGCGAAGGCGGTCAGAGACGCGAAGGCGGGCAAGCTCGAGTACCGGACCGACCGCGGAGCGAACGTGCACATCCCGATCGGCAAGCGCAGCTTCGGCGAACGTCAGCTCGTCGAGAACTACGCGGCCCTGGTCGAGGAGATCGTGCGCGCGAAGCCGGCGGCTGCGAAGGGCCGGTACATCAAGAAGATCACCGTCACGTCCACCATGGGCCCGGGCATCCACGTCGATCCCTCCGTCACGCGCGGGATCGCCGAGGAGCTCGACGCCCAGCCGGCCGGCGAGGTTGCCGCGACGGCCTGAGCCTCGTCACACGCCCGCGCCCAAGACAGCCGGCAGCCGCGAAAGCGGCAGAAGCCCGGCCGAGGCGGTACGAGAGCTCACTGGATCCCTCCAGCGACGTCGGCCCGCCCTACAGGCGGGCCCGATCCGAAGAAGGAGGGAGATGCACAGAGACGACAAGGAACGCGTGGTTACCGAGCTGACGGAAAAGCTCCGTGGCGCGGACACGCTGATCGTGGCCGACTACCGCGGCCTGACCATGCCCCAGATCGACGCCCTGCGCGGCAGGCTGCTCGAGCACGGTGCGCGGTTCTCGGTGGTCAAGAACACGCTCACCCGCCGCGCCGCCGAGGCCGCCGGGGCAGACCAGCTGCTCGCGCTGCTCGACGGCCCGTCGGCGATCGCCTTCGTCGAGTCGGACGGCGACCCCGCCGCGGTCGCGAAAGCGCTGGCCGACTCGGCTCGCGACACCAAGGTCCTCGAGATTCGCGGCGGCATCATGCAGGGCCGGACGATCTCGTCGGCCGACGTCGAGGAACTCGCGAAGCTCCCGTCGCTTGACGTGCTCCGCGGCCAGGTGCTGGCCGCGGTGATCGCGCCCCTGACGAGCCTGCTCGCACTGGTGAACGCGCCGCTGCAGGACCTCGTCGGGCTCATCGACGCTCGCGTCGAACAGCTCGAGGCGCAGGGTGGCGGCGAACGTACCGAGCCCGAGACGGAGACAGAGCCAGAAGCAGTGGCCGAGGCAGAGCCTGAAGCAGTGACGGAGGCCGCCGCGGAGCCCGCGGCCGAGACCGAAGCCGAGGAACCCCAAGAATCCGAATCCACCGAAGACCAGGAGGCATGACGATGGCAGCAGTCGACACCGTGTTCGAGCAGCTCGGGAGCATGACCGTGCTCGAGCTGGTCGAGCTGAAGAAGAAGATCGAGGACGAGTGGGGCATCACCGCCGCCGCTCCGGTCGCAGTCGCGGCCGGTGTCGCTGCCGGTGACGGCGCCGCCGCGGCGGAGGAGAAGACCGCCTTCGACGTCGTCCTCACCGCCGCCGGCGGCCAGAAGATCCAGGTGATCAAGGTCGTCCGTGCGGTCACCGGCCTCGGCCTCAAGGAGGCCAAGGACCTGGTCGACTCGGCGCCCCAGGCGGTCAAGGAGGGCGTGAACCAGGAGGAGGCCGACCAGATCAAGGGCCAGCTCGAAGAGGCCGGCGCCAGCGTCGAGCTCAAGTAGCAGGCTATGGCCGGTGCCAGGCACTTCGGTGCCTGGCACCGGCTCTACCCGGCCAGCCGCGCACGGATGCGCGCGGCCTGCACCGTGATCCCTTTCTGTTCGTAGGCCCGGAGCGCGTGCTCCAGTTCGGCGCGGGCCTCGTCCGGCCGCCCTGCGAGCTCGAGCACCTCGGCCAGGTCGGCTCGCGCGAGCGCGTCGTTCTCGAGGTAGTCGGTGCCTGAGGCGAGCTCGACCGCCTCGCGGGCGAGGC
>CAVQKS010000007.1:0-11275 GCA_963713155.1 uncultured Thermoleophilia bacterium | reverse complement strand
TTTATGTCCCTTGCCGCGATTCCTGTCTATCTGCTCTCGCGACGACTCGAGCTCGGGACCATGTACTCCCTCGCGTGCGCGGTATTCGCGGTCGCTTTTCCCGACCTCGCCTATGCCGCCGGACGCTCGCAGAGTCGATCGGGTATCGCTCGTGCTCGGCGCCGTCTATACGGCGCAGGTCGCACTGGAGCGCCCGACCGCCGCAGTCAGCTGACGTTCCTCGTCTTTGCCGTGCTCGCGACGCTCGCGTGAGTCGAGTACGCGGTGGTCATCCTGTCATACGTCGGCGCACTGCTCTTGACGCGCCGACGCGCGGCGCTCAGGAGCCATCGCCTCTCGCTCGGCGTCCTCCTCGCTGGCACCGCGGCCGCGATCGCCTCGGCCCCTCGCGCACTCCGGCTACTACTCCGTCGTCGTCGACCTCCGGGCCGGGATTGGGACGTTCCACTGGATTGCGAACGACCTCTTCCTGCTCGCCCTCCGACGGCGTCATGCTGTACCGGGGGCTCTCGTCGGCCTGGCGACCCGCGCGGTCGGCGCGACGTTAGCTTCGCGGCGCTCGTCACCTTCCAGGCGCTCGCCCTGCTGATCGCGGCCGGCCTTTACGCGTCTAACGGCACGGAACGTTTCCAGGGCCGATACCTGTTCTCCCTGTTCCCGCTCGTCCCGATCGTGTTCGCATCTACCTTCGGAAGGGCGGCCCGGCCGACTTGCCGTGATCGCGCTGGCAGCACTCGCTCGTCGTCGTGCCCGTGTCCCGCTCTCGGGTTCGCAGTGAGTTCCGATCGACGGAATCCGCTCCTCTGGGCAGTGGTCGACTCAATTCGCTGGTCGGGACCGGGACGAGTTCGTTGCTGGTCGCCGTTTACATCGGGCTGGCCGCGCTAGTCGCCGTTCTGGTCGCAGTGGGCCTACGCGCCGTATGGCCGTCCTCGGCCGCTCGCGTTCCTCGCGGCCGCATCGATCGCAGCGACGGCTGCCGACGTCCACACCGCTCGCCTCTCCAGGAGCGAATTCGCGCCCGCGAACCTGACCTGGGTCGACGCCACCCACATGGAGCGGCGGCGTGACCGCGATCGCAACCAGTCCGGCTCCGACGGGCCTGCTGACGGAGGAGCTCTTCTGGAATGGCACGATCGACCGCGAGGTGCTCCTGGACGGAGCGTTGCCGACGCACGCCTTTGCTACGTCGCAGGTATCGATCACTCGCCATGGCGCCCTCGAGACGCCAACAGGACCCGTACGCGGGGGGTGCTTTTCGAGCGCTACGGTGCGACGGCTTTTTCGCGCCACGCCGCTCATAACCTCCGACTCGGAGCTTCCAACTGTGGAAACCGAACGGGGTCGCCGAACTGAGGATGCCAGAGACCGGGAGATACCAGGACGGCGGCTAGCGGCCGGCGGGTACCTGGCGTTCTGGCCAGGCCCGGTCCGGCGGCTACATGGGATCGTTGCTTCGCCTTGTCCCTCCCACCCGATTTTCCGGCCAACGGGTGATGTTCGGCCGACAAGAGGTGGTCGATCGCCCTGCACAAGTCCAGGAAGATCTCGTTCTGCATCGAGAGCGCTGACGAGTGGGAGGCGTTGTTCCACGGCGAAGCGGCGTTCCTGCCGGACTTCCGGAAGCTCTTCTGCGCGCGAACGACGCTGCGCTTTGCGTGGGACCTTTCGTGCGAAGTGCAACGGTAGTCGTGAAACCCCCTCAATCGCCACTCGGCTGCCGATAGGAGACGCGACATGGATGCCATCACCGAGTACTGATCGACGATCTGCTGCGCCGCGTGCACGAGCTGGAGGCTTCCGAACTCGACGTCACGCCGGCACAGCACCGTCATGCGCGTTCGCGGGACACTCGAGCGGCTCGACGAGTTCGAGAAGCTGACGCCGACGTAACGCGCGAGCTGGTCTACCGGATCCTCTCCACGAGCAACAGAAGACGCTCGAGACGAAGCGCAACGTCGACCTCGCCTACTCGCTCCCGGGAGTCGCTCGCTTCCGCGTCAATGCCTTCTTCCAGCGCCAGGCAATCGGTGCTGCGTTCCGCATGATCCCGAGCGAGATCAAATCGCTCTCGGAGCTCGGACTGCCCGCCCAGCTCGCCGACCTGGCGGGGAAGCCGCGCGGTCTCGTCCTCGTCACCGGGCCGACCGGTTCGGGTAAGTCGACGACGCTCGCAGCGATGCTCGACATGATCAACCGCACGCGCAGCGAGCACATCCTCACCATCGAGGACCCGATCGAGTTCTTGCACTGGCACCGCAGTTGTGTTGTCAACCAGCGCGAGATCGGCGGAGATGCGACGACGTTCGCCGAAGCCCTCCGCGCAGCGCTACGCCAGGACCCGGACGTGATCCTCGTCGGCGAGATGCGCGACCTCGAGACGATCGGCACGGCATTGACTGCGGCCGAGACCGGCCACCTCGTGTTCGCGACGCTGCACACGCAGAGTGCACCGCAGACCATCGACCGCGTGATCGACGTCTTTCCGGCCGAGCAGCAGGACCAGGTTCGCGTCCAGCTCTCGGGGACGCTCCAGGGCATCGTCACACAGACGCTGGTACCAACCGCCGACGGGCGCGGACGCGTCGCCGCCCTCGAAATCCTGATCCCCGACGACGCCGTCCGGAACCTGATCCGGCAGGGAAAGATCGAGCAGATCTACTCCGGCATGCAGACCGGAACGGCCAACGGGATGCAGACGATGGAACAGTCCCTCGCGAGCCTCGTGCTGCGGCACGTGATCACGCGCGAGGAGGCTCTGAACCGCTCGAGCCGCCCCGACATGCTCGTCGGACTGATCGAGCGCGGAGTGACCCTCGTCGCAACGCAATCTTCCGAGCCCGGACTGAGACTGGCGGAGGCCTAGACCATGGACCTGAAACAGGAGATCAAGCTGTCGGATCTCTTCGGCCGCAAGGGTGGTGGCTCGACGAAGCTGTCGGCGCCGAAGACCAAGCCGTCGAAGAAGAAGGTCGTAAGCAGCGGCCCGAAGGAATACGTCGGGCTCGAGGTCGGCTCGTCGCAGATCGCAGCGGCGCACATCACGAACAACGGCGACAAGAAGCTGCTTCAGCTGCATCGGGAGCATCTGCCGTCCGGAATCATGTCCGGCGGTGAAGTGCGCGACCCGGTCGCTCTTGGCGCCGCGCTGGCAAGCTTCTTCGAGAAGTACGACCTGCCGAAAAAGAACGTCCGCCTCGGCCTTGCGAATACCCGCGTCGGCGTCCGTCTGATCGAGATCGCCGGCGTCGACGACGACGAGCAGCTTGCAAATGCGATCGGGTTTCGGGCGAACGAGCTTCTCTCGATCCCGATCGACGAGGCCGTATGGACTTCCACGTCGTGAGCGAGGAGCGAGACGCCGACGGAACAGTGAACCGCTCCATCGTCGTCGCGATCGCGTACCGGGAATCCCTCGACCGTTTCCTGACGGCAACCGACGCAGCCGGGCTCAACGTCGCCGCGGTCGACCTCGAGGCTTTCGCCATGCTGCGCGCGCTCACCGAGCCCCGCCCCGAGGCCGAGACCGCGAAGGCAGCGATCGTCGCCGTGTGCATCGGGCACGAGCGCACCACGCTGGCCGTCTCTGACGGCCGCACCTGCTCGTTCGCCCGCGTGATCGACTGGGGTGGATTCAACTTGACGAACGTTCTCTCTCGGGCGCTCAAGCTTGCACCGGCGGAGGCCGAGGACATCAAGCGAAAGCTGTCGCTCGAAGCAGGCGCGGAAGCGCCTGCGGATCTCGAGCCCGATCAGCTCGCCGAGGCCGTCCGGGCCGTGAAGTCGGAGCTGCAGTCGCTCGTGCGTGAGCTTCTCTCCTCGCTGCGCTTCTACCAGTCGCAGCCTTCTTCGCTCGACATCGGCGAGATTCTCGTCACCGGCGGAACGACGAGCATTCCAGGGCTCGTCACCGAACTGCAGAACGAGCTCGGCGTGAAGATGACCGTCCCGGACCCGCTCGCTCGCATCACCTGGTCGGACGAGACGCCTGCGCAGGTCGGATCGTACGCCGTTGCAATCGGACTTGGAATCGAGGACTAGCGATGAAAGCCGTCAACCTCCTACCTCCGGATCACAAAGCCATCCGTCAGGCTGGTCTCGGAACCTCGCTGCACAAGCACTCCGTCGCCGTCGGCGGAACTGCGGCGGCACTCGCGATCGCCGCGCTGCTCGGCGCCGCGTATCACTCTGCGTCGAACGACTCGAGCTCCCAGCAGGGTCGGCTCGATGCGGTCAACGCCCAGATCGCCTCCGTCTCGCATCCGCTGAACGCTGCAAGCCAGAGCGTCCGTGACCGCATCGAGCAGGTCACGAGCGCCGACGCGGCGCGCATGTCGTGGGACGGCTTCATGACCAACTTCTCGCGAGTGCTCCCCGAGGACGTCTGGCTGAGCACCTTGCAGGTGCAGGAGACGCCGCCCGCCGCCCCCGGCTCGACGACGACACCGACGCCGGCAGCTCCCACGCCGGGCGTGCTGCCCACGGGGTTCACGATCACCGGCTTCACCTACTCGCAGGCGTCCGTCGCACGACTGATGCGACGCCTGTCGCTGCTTCCGTGGCTCTCCGACGTCAGCCTCACGAACAGCAATGTCACCACTGTCGGGACGCACTCCGTGTATCAGTTCACGATCGTCGGCGCAGTCAACTCGCTCCCCGCAAAGGAGGCAACGTGAACGGCATCGTCAGCCGGGTCCGAGGCTCACGTCGCACGTCGGCGATCGTCGTCGGCGTACTGATCCTGCTCGTGGCCGCAGCGGCGTGGCTCGGCGTGGTGTCGCCCAAGCGCTCGCACGTGTCCCAGTTGAAGAGCGATGTCGTGGCGGCGCAGGCGCAGCTCGCCTCGGCGACGCAGGTGGCGGCCGTGGCGAATCACAAGGCGGCTGCGGCTGCGGCTCTCGCGGCACCGAACGAGCCCGACCAGCCGGGCATCCTCGATCAGCTGAACCAGCTCGGACACAAGACGGGAGTCGTGGTTGCGACGGTGGCGCCGACGGCGTCGTCCACCGCGGTCAACGTCGTTCCGCTGTCCGTAACGGTCGACGGAACGTACTTCCAGATCCGCAACTTCCTGAACAAGCTCCGCAAGCAGGTCCAGGTAGGCAAGAACGGCCGGATCGTCGCGACAGGCAGGCTCTACGACGTCCAATCCCTGAATATCGCAATGGGCGGGGCAACCGGACAGCTCGCGGCGACGGTCACGGTGGACGCGTCCACCTTCAGCCCGACGACTCCGACTACCGCCGCCTCCGCCGCCGCTCCAGCCGGGAGCACGGGCTGATGGCGGTCGCCGCTGGGACGCTCAGCCGCCGCAAGCGGGAGGATTCGAAGGCTGCCGCGAAGTCGAAACGCGACAAGATCATCCTCGCCGTTGGCGGCGTCGTGCTCGTCGGCGTGTTCGCCGTCGAGGTGCTCCCGATGCTCACGAAGGGCAGCAGCACCCCGCCCCCGGCCGCGACCGCCCTGTCCACCCCCGCGCCTGCTGCAGCTGTCGCCGGGAGCGTGGTCACGCCGGCCACGATCACGGCCGACCTACGTCGAATCGCAAGGCTCTCGACGAAGGATCCGTTCCGGCCCCAGCTCGTTCCGAACTCCGCGGCGTCGAGCGCAGGGCCGAAGTTCGCCCACGGACCTGCCGTGCGTGCAAAACACTTCGTGACCAAGAACCCGTTCAAGGCCCAGCTCGGTGCGCCGGCCCAAACCGCCGTTGCTGCACCTCTCGCAACACCACCTCACGTGACGCCGGCCAGCGCGAGCCAGCACTCGTCTTCGGCTTCGAAGGCACCGGCTCGGATACATCGTGATCCTGCGCTCGCTCGACAGCCGGGCATCGGCGGAACAAGAGGTCAAGAAGGCGCACGCACAAGGGCTGGCCGGTGCCTCGATCCTGTACTCGTCGAAGTACACGTCGCTCCGGCGCGGCTACTGGGTCGTCTACCTGAGCAAGTATTCGTCGATGGCGGCTGCGAACTCGGGGCTCCAGCTCGCGCGCGCCAACGGATACGCATCAGCCTACCGTCGGCCGATCAAGAAGTGAGGTACGAATGACCGCCTTCGCCTACACCGCAATCAACGCCCAGGGGCTCGTCACCAAGGGCGTTCTTCACGCCGCCGATCCCGTGTCGGCCAAAGACCAGCTTCGCCAGCAGGGTCTGCTCGCCCGCTCGTTGTCCGAGCAGAAGACGACTTCGGCCGGCAGCGCGCGCTTCGCGAAGATCAAGCCGAAGTCACTCCAGATCTTCTCGCGCCAGTTCGCGACGCTCATCCAGGCCGGCGTCAGCATCGTCCAGGCGCTGCTCATCCTCGAGGAGCAGACCGACGACAAGAAGCTCGCCGTGGTGACCGCCGAGATCCGCGAGGACGTCGAGAGCGGCGTCGTGCTTTCGCGCGCGATGTCGCGGCATCCGAAGGTGTTCAACCGCCTCTACGTCGCGATGATCGAGGCGGGAGAAGCATCGGGAACACTCGACATCGTGCTCGATCGCGTCGCGATCCAGATCGAGAAGGAGACGAAGCTCAAGCGCCGCGTGAAGAGCGCGATGCTCTACCCGTCCGTGGTGCTCACGTTCGCGACGATCGTCCTGATCGGCATGCTGATGTTCCTCGTCCCGATCTTCGTGGGGATCTTCCAGCAGCTGAACGGGCAACTGCCCACGATCACGCAGATCGTCGTGAACGCGTCGAACGCGCTCCGTGACTACTGGTTCATCATCTTCCCGGTCATCGGACTCGCCATCTTCTCACTGCTTCGTTACAAGAAGACGCCCCAGGGCCGTGCGCTCTGGGACCGGACGAAGCTTCGTCTGCCGATGAAGATCGGCGACGTCGTCCTGAAGGTCGCGATGGCGCGATTCTCGCGCACGCTTGCGACGCTCGTCTCCGCCGGCGTCGACATCGTCAAGGCGCTCGAGATCACCGGGTCGACGGCGGGGAACACCGTGCTCGAAGAGGCGCTCGTCGACATCCGGCGCCGGTCAACGAGGGCGCCCGCATCGCGCAGACGCTCACCGAGAACGCCGTCTTCCCGCCGATGGTCAGCCAGATGGTGAAGATCGGCGAGGAGACGGGCGAGCTCGACCACATGCTCTCGAAGGTCGCCGACTTCTACGAGGACGAGGTCGACACCGCCGTCGCGGCACTCACCTCGATCATCGAGCCGATCATGATGATCGGCGTCGGTGCCATGGTCGGCCTGATCGTCATCAGCATGTACATGCCGATGTTCAAGATGCTGAAGCTCGTGCACTAACCCCAGGACTGAAGCCTCAGACGGAAGCGACGCGGCGGCCTCGGGCCGCCGCTCGCCGTTCAAGGTAGGGCAGGCGGACGCCGATAGGTGATGGGGATGGAGTCCCCGCCGCCGCCGCCGTTCGCACCCGCACCGCCACGCACCTCGTCGCGCTGTCCGACGGCTGGATCCTCGGTGGGCTGGTCGCGCTGAGCGCGTTCATCCGTTTCTGCCTGTCCGCACTACCGCTGCAGACGCCGTTCTATCTCCCCGACGAGTACACGTATACGGCCCTTGCCCGTGGCATCGCGGAGACCGGGCACCCGGTGATCCGCACCGCGCCCGCCCACTTCCCGGCGCTGCTCGAGCCGCTGCTCGCAGCGCCGTTCTGGCTTCTTGGCAACGCCGAACTCGCGTTCCGGCTGACACAGGCGGAACACGCGCTGGCGATCTCACTCGGGGCGGTGCCGGCGTATCTGATCGGCCGCCGCGTCGGATTGACGTCCCGCTTTTCGCTGGGGATCGCGCTGCTCGTGCTCGCCTCACCGAACATCGTCCTCGGCTCGCTCGTCGTTGCCGAGCCAATCGCGTTCCCGCTCGTGCTGACCGCCGTGTACGCAGCGATCGTTGCGCTCGAGACGCATTCACGCCGCGCCCAGCTCGCGGTCGTAGCGCTCGTGGGGCTCGCGGTCTTCTCCCGTGTCCAGTACGTGCTGCTCGTCCCGGTGCTGATCGCTGCGGCGCTGGTCGTGGAGCGCGGCAGCTTCCGGCGTTCACGTCACAGCTTCGGCCTGGCGACGCTCGCCTTCGCGGTCCTGGGAGTGCTGGCGATCGCCTCGGGCCCGCACCGCGTCCTCGGAACCTACGACTCGGTGTTTCACTTGCACGCCTCCATCGGGACGTTCGCGCATCAACTCGCAGTCCATGCGCTGCTCGTCCCGTTCGCCGCCGGCATCGTGCTCGTCCCGGGCGCACTCGTGGGGCTCGCTCGCGGGGTCCTTCGTCCTGCGTCGAGAGCCGAGAGCGCCTTCGCCGCGATCACCGTCCTCCTCGCGCTCGGTGTCACAGCGCAGGCGGTCTTGATCGCGGCCACGATCTCTGGGAACTTCGGCGAGCGCTACCTCTTCGTCTTCTTCCCGCTGCTCGCCGTTGCGTTCGGCCTGTACGCGCGTCGAGGCGGCGCCCGCGCGTGGGTCTGTGGACTCGCGGCGCTGCTCGTGGTTCTCGCGATGCGATTCCCGCTATCGCACTACACGCCGCACAGCTCGGACTCGACGCTGCTCTGGGCGGTCGGCCGCCTCGAGACATGGACCGGTACGACCGAGGGCGCGCTGATCGCGGGCATCGGCGCGATCATGCTCGCCGTGCTCGCAGTCTGGGTCGGGATGGCTGCCGCAGCGGCGGGCCACGGTGGCGCTCGCGGTGGCGATTGTCGCGCAGTCCGCCGTCGCCGTCGCCGCGACATCGTCGGCGGTCGCCGTCAGCCAGTTGGCCCGGAGCGCACTTCCGGCCGACGCTCGCTGGGTCGATCACGCACGCGTAGGTGACGTCACCCTCGTCGGCCTGCCCGGAAACAATGCCGGCGCGGGCGTCGAAGAGGTGCTGTGGAACAGCTCGATCGTGAATGTCGTACGCCTGCCCGGCGCGAAGCGTTTCGATCCGGGCAAGGTGTCCGAGGCCCATGTGAGCGCGGACGGCTCGCTGGTCACGCCGGACGGACCTGTGAACGGAGCGGTACTCGTCGACCGGGTCGGAACGTGGATGTCGCTGTCCGGCGCGCACCTCGTACGGACGACCGTCGGCACGAACGCCGCTGCCTTCGACCTGTGGGCCCCCACGGCCGGGCGCGCTCGTGTCGTGGCGGAGGCGGTCGGGCTGCACGGGGACAACTGGCTCGCGCGGTCGGGGTCGATCACCGTCTGGCCGGCGACGGTCCGTCGTCGTCTCAGCCTCCGCGTCAAGCTTCCCGACCCGCGCGCTGCAACTGACACGATCCACTTCACCGGCGCCGCGACTGCCTCGCTCGTGGTGCAGCCGACCCAGGCGCGGACGATCACGTTCCTGATTCCCGCCGGCACGCATCCCTGGACGGTGCGGTGGTTCTGCGACCGCTTCGGCTATCGCAACGGCACTCCCGTCAGCTTCCTCTCCGCTCCGCCGCGGATCACCGTCGCCTCAGGACCGCTTCGTTAGGAACCGAGGCCGTCGAGCAGGCGCAAGGGCAGCCGTGCCAGACCGTGCTGCTCACCGGGCGAGCCGATCTCGCCGAGCAGCAGCCGTTCGACAGACCGCCACAGCAGGCGCGTGCGCGCCACTTGCCAGCTGGCGCGCGGCCAGCGGTCGAGCGCGCGCTTCAGCTTCCACGAAGCGCGATGGAGCGGCGCGAGCTCGGCGTCGAGCACCACGCCGTACGGCTCCAGCGAGTCGGCGCGCCCCGCGAGCAGGTCTTCGATCGCGGTCGTTGCCAGGCCGGCAGAGACGAAGCATTCGTACATCCCGTCGCCCGAGACCGGATCGATCAGCCCCGCGGCGTCACCAACGAGCAGCGCGCGCTCTCCAGCCACGCGCGTTCCCGGGCGGCGGAGGGGAAGACGATGGCCGCGCACGTTCTCGAGCTGCTCGGGGACGAGACCGTGGGCCGCGCAGACGGCCGCGAGGTGATCACGCAGCCGCGGCCCTTCGTCGGCCCACGCCCCCACACCGACGTTCACGTGATCGCCCTTCGGGAACACCCAGCCGTACCCACCGGGGATGTCCGCAAGCTCGACCACCGCACGATGCCGGTAGCGGTCGGCCGGCAGGGCGCTGTAGGGCACGTTCCCCTCGAGCGCGACGCCGTGCACGATCGCGCCGCCGAGCGAGAGCGACTTTGCGGTTTGGCCGTTCGCCCCGTCGGCGCCGACAACGACGTCCGCGGTGACGCGCTCGCCGTCGAGGCTGACGACGCCGTCGTCATGCGAGACGTGGACGCCCTCGCGCACGTCGGCACCGGCCGCACGCGCGGCGTCGAGCAGGAAGGCATCGAGCCGTCGCCGTTGCGTCATCCAGATCACCGGCGCGGCTGCCTTGCGCACGACCGAGTCGCCGTAGCGGAAGCGAAGCTCGACGAGGTCGACGCGCTCCTCCACCACCTCCGTGGGATCGACCGGGCAGCGGCGGAACGCCCGTGTCGTGAGCCCTCCGCCGCACGGCTTGTCGCGCGGAAACCGCGCGCGGTCGGCGACGAGCACGCGGAGGCCTGCCGTTGCGAGGCCGTGTGCGGTCGCCGAGCCCGCAGGCCCGGCACCGACCACCAGCACGTCGAAGCGCTGCACGACCTGAGGCTACAATGCGCGGCTTCAAGGGGGTGTGCCCGAGCGGCCAAAGGGAACGGGCTGTAAACCCGTCGGCTCAGCCTACGGAGGTTCGAATCCTCCCGCCCCCACTCGATGGTCGACGAGCTGAAGGAACTCGTACACCGCGAACACGAGCAGGCGAAGGAGTCGGAGCGCCTGCGTCGGCTCGACGCCGAGGTCACAGAGCTGCGCCGGCGAGCCGAGGAGATCGCGGACTTCTTCGCCGCCGAGCGAGACGAGGAGAACCGGCTTCGGCTCGCCGAGGAGGAGGCGGGTGCCGAGGTCGAGCGCCGCACCGCCGAGGTCACGACCGCCGAGGACGAGCTCGCGCGCTCGGCGAACGAGACCGAGCAAACGTTGGCCGAGCAGCGGCTGACGCGTGCGCGCGATCACCGCCGGGTCGCCATGCTCGCCGCCGAGCGCGCGGCCGAGGCCCGCGCGGCGTTGGAGCTGGAGGCGGCCGAACTCGCCGGCAGAGCTGCCTCGGCTCGAGCAACGTGCGCGCGAGCTTGCGGATGCGATCCCGGGCGAGACCACGATCGGTGAGAGCGACGATCTGGTCGACTGGACGTCACGAGCTCGCGCGGCGCTGTTCGTCGCGTCCAGCGACGTCGACGCGCGTCGCGAGCGCACGATCCTCGAGGCGAACGAGCTTGCCTCGTCGCTGCTCGGCGAGTCGACGTACGGCTCGACCCCCGAGCAGGCGCTGGCT
>CAVQKS010000006.1:0-285270 GCA_963713155.1 uncultured Thermoleophilia bacterium | reverse complement strand
CCGAACGACTGCTGGCGTCGGAGAAGGACCGGGCCGAACACGTGATGCTCGTCGACCTCGGCCGCAACGATCTCTCCGCGTCTGCCGCCCCGGCACGGTCCACGTCGAGCGGTTCCTCGAGCCGGAGCGCTTCTCGCACATCACCCATCTGGTCTCCGAGGTCGTGGGCGAGCTCGAGCCCCGGCACACCGTCGTTCGACGTCCTGCGCGCATGCTTCCCCGCCGGAACGGTTTCGGGCGCTCCCAAGGTGCGAGCGATGCAGATCATCTCGGAGCTCGAGGGGTACCGCCGTGGCCCGTACGGCGGAGCTGTGCTCTACGCGCTCCCGGGCGGTCCGCTCGACGCGTGCATCACGATCAGGACGATCGTGATGCACGACGGCGTCGCGCTCCTGCAGGCCGGCGCCGGGATCGTCGCCGACTCCAACCCGCAGGCCGAGCACGAGGAATGCCTGCGCAAGCTCGCCGCACTCGAGACAGCGATCGACCTCGCAGAGGCGCGCACGTGATCCTGCTCGTCGACAACTACGACTCGTTCACGTACAACCTCGCCCACCTCTTCGGCGCGCTCGGCGCCGAGGTCGCCGTGCACCGCAACGACGCGATCACCCCGGACGAAGCGGCGGCGCTCGAGCCGTCGCACCTGGTCGTGTCACCAGGGCCGGCCGCCCCGAGGACGCCGGGGCGTCGGTGGAGCTGGTGCGCCGGCTCGCTCCGTCCACCCCGACCCTCGGCGTCTGCCTCGGCCACCAGGCGATCGTGGCGTGCTTTGGCGGCGAGGTCGGCTACGCGCACGAGCTCGTGCACGGCAAGGCGACGATCGTCCATCATGACGGCAGCGACCTCTTCGCCGGGATCCCGACGGAGTTCGAGGCGTGTCGCTACCACTCGCTCGCCGCGACGGCGCTCCCGGATTGCCTCGATGTGACCGCCCGGGCAGCCGACGGCGAGGTGATGGCTGTGCGGCACCGTGAGCTCCCGGTGTACGGAGTCCAGTTCCATCCCGAGTCGGTGCTCACGCCGTGCGGCGCCGACCTCGCCCGGAACTTCGTCGCGGAAGCGGCCCGATGATCGAGTCCGCGCTCGCGCAGCTCCTGGACGGGACCGACCTCACGCGTGCGGAGTCGCGACGCGTGATGGACACGATCATGACCGGGGGCGCGACTCCGGCACAGATCGGCGGGTTCCTCGTCGCGCTCCGGCTCAAGGGCGAGACCGCCGACGAGATCGCCGGCGCTGCGGAGGCGATGCGCGATCACGTGATCGCCGTCCACCCCGAGCGCGCCGACCTCGTCGACACTGCAGGCACGGGCGGCGACGGAGGTCGACACGTTCAACATCTCGACGGCCGCAGCGCTCGTCGCGGCGGCCGCCGGTGCCGGGGTCGCCAAGCACGGCAATCGCTCCGTCTCGTCCGAGTCGGGCTCGGCCGACGTGCTCGAAGCGCTCGGTTTCGACCTCGAGCTCCCCGCCGACGCGATCGCCCGTTCGATCGACGAGCTCGGCTTCGGGTTCATGTTCGCGCCCTTCCACCACCCGGCCATGCGTCATGCTGCTTCGGTCCGCCGCGAGCTCGCGGCACGTACCGTCTTCAACGTGCTCGGTCCCCTGACCAACCCCGCCGGCGCCCGCAGCCAGGTCGTCGGCGTCTACGCCGCCGGCCTCGTCCCGGTGATCGCCGACGTACTTGCACAGCTCGGTTCGCATCGAGCTTTCGTGGTGCACGGCGCGGCGGGCATCGACGAGCTTTCCCCGGCCGGGCCGAACCTCGTCTGCGAGGTCGTTGACGGCGTGGTCCGCCGGCGCGAGCTCGATCCGCTCGACCTCGGCGTGCCGCGCTGCGCTCCGGACGAGCTGCGCGGCGGCACGCCGGCACAGAACGCCGAACGCATCCGCGCCGTCTTCGCCGGCGAAGGCGATGCGGCCGCGAGGTCGGCGATCGCCCTCAACGCCGCAGGCGCGATCGCTGCGGCCGGCCACGCCGACGATCTCCGTGAAGGGCTCGCCGTGGCGAACGAGACGCTCGACTCGGGCGCGGCAGCGACGCGGCTCGAGGAGCTTGCCGCCTTTTCACGACTGGCGGCCGGCACATGAGGTTCAACGACGCACTCGCCGCTCCGGGCTTCGGCGCGGTCGCCGAGTTCAAGCGCCGTTCGCCGTCCGCCGGGAACCTGCGGCCTGACGGCGATCCCGCGATCGTCGCGCGCGCCTACGCGACGGCGGGCGCGCGCGCGATGTCAATCCTCGTCGACGAGCGCTTCGCCGGCTCCTTCGACGACCTGCGCGCCGCACGCGCCGCGACGTCCCTGCCGTTGCTCGCCAAGGGTTTCTTCAGCACACGCGCGCACCTCGAGGCGTCGCTCGAAGCAGGCGCCGATGCCGTCCTGCTCCTCCTCCGCGACCTCGACGACGCAGCCTGCCGGATGCTGATCGGCGCAGCGACGGAGCTCGGCCTCGACACGCTGGTCGAGGCGCACGACACGACCGAGCTGCAGCGCGCGGTGAGCCTCGACGCACCGGTGATCGGGATCAACGCGCGGAACCTCGCCGACTTCTCGATCGACCGTCGCACGCAACTCGAGCTCGTCGCACGAGCCCCGCGCGATCGCGTGGTGATCGCAGAGAGCGGCATCGACACGCGCGCGCAGGCTGCGGCAGCCGAGCTGAGCGGTGCGAATGCCGTGCTGATCGGCTCGACGCTGATGCGCGCGCCCGAGCCGGGAACGAAGCTCGCTGAGCTCGTCGCGCGCCCGCTCGTCAAGGTGTGTGGGCTGACCAGGCAGGAAGACGTCGACGCCGCGGTCGAGGCAGGTGCCGACCTCGTCGGATTCATCCTTGCCGACGAAAGCCCGCGCCGCGCCGAGGCGCTCCTCGACGCACCGCCGACGGTGTTGCGCGTCGCCGTCTTCGTCGGCGAGCAGGCGGAGACGGACGCCGACCTCGTCCAGTTCTATGCAAGAGAGGACGGTCATCGCTCACGCGATGCGGCGCTGCTCCAGCGCGACGAACGGGTGGCATCGGTGGTCGACCTGCCGTGGCAACAGTCCGACCCGGCGCACCTCGAGCGCGCGCGTGCGACACCGGGCCGCGTGATGCTCGCGGGCGGGCTCGGCCCCGAGAACGTGCGTGCGGCGATCGACGCCGTCCACCCCTGGGCGGTCGACTCGGCGCGCTCGACGGAGGTCTCGCCGGGCGTCAAGGACCACGACCCTGCGCGCCTGGGTGGCGGCGGCCAGATGAGCGGCGTGGCTCGACGGAGCCGCCCAGGAGCGGAGGTGACGGCTCCGCCGGCGCCGGAGCGGGGCTGTTCGGTGTGTATGGGGGCCGTTACGTGCCTGAGACGCTGATCCCGGCGCTCGACGAGCTCGAGTCCGCGTGGCGCGAGCTCGCGCACGACGAGGCGTTCCACGCCGAGCTCGACGCGCTGCTCGCCACCTACGCCGGGCGCCCCACGCCGCTGACGCGCGTCGAGCGATTCGCTCCGGCGTCGCGGATGTACCTCAAGCGCGAGGACCTGCTCCATACCGGCGCGCACAAGCTGAACAATGCGCTCGGCCAGGCCGTGGTCGCGCGCCGGCTCGGCAAGCAGCGCATCGTCGCCGAGACGGGCGCCGGCCAACACGGTGTAGCGACGGCGACGGTGTGCGCGCGGTTCGGTCTCGAGTGCGTCGTGTACATGGGCAGCGAGGACATCCGCCGGCAAGCGCCCAACGTTGCGCGGATGAAGCTGCTCGGCGCGCGCGTCGAGCCGGTCGAGTTCGGCACCCGGACGCTGAAGGAGGCAACGAGCGAAGCCATCCGCGACTGGATCGCGAACGTCGATACGACCTACTACCTCATCGGATCGTGTGTCGGCCCCGCTCCCTATCCGGAGCTCGTCCGCGAGCTGCAGCGGGTGATCGGGCGGGAGGCGCGCGAGCAGGTGCTCGCCGTCGAGGGACAACTGCCCGCCGCGGTCGTCGCCTGCGTCGGCGGCGGCTCGAACGCGATCGGCATCTTCTCCGACTTCGTCGACGACGACGGCGTGCGCCTGATCGGGGTCGAGGCGGCGGGCGCTGCGTCGCTCGGCGCCGGCCGCGCAGGCGTGCTCCACGGTGCGAGATCGTCGCTGCTCGCCGACGAGGACGGACAGATCCTCGACGCGCACTCGATCTCGGCCGGGCTCGACTATCCCGGCGTCGGGCCCGAGCACGCATACCTCCGCGACACGGGCCGCGCCGAGTACGTGACGGCGACCGACGACGACGCGCTCGCCGCTTTTCACCGCCTCTGCGAGACCGAGGGGATCGTGCCGGCGCTCGAGTCGTCACACGCACTGGCACGCGGGCTCGAGCTCGAGGACCAGCTCGTGCTGGTGTGCCTCTCCGGACGGGGCGACAAGGACCTGGCCGAGGTGCTGGCGCAGTGAAGACGCTCGTCGTCTACCTGATGGCGATGCCGGAGACGCCCGGCCTCGCTGCGGCGGCGGTCGACGCGGGAGCCGACATCGTCGAGCTCGGCTTCCCGTTCTCCGATCCACTCGCAGACGGTCCCGTGGTCCGCCGCGCCGGCGAGCGGGCGTTGGCGGCAGGCATGCGCACCGCGCGCTGTCTCGAGTGTCTCGCCGAGACGCGTGCGCTCGTCGACGTGCCGCTCGTGCCGATGACCTACTCGTCGCTGCTCGACGCGTACGGATACGAGCGGTTCGAGCGCGAGGCAACGAGAAGCGGGCGCGACGTCGCTGATCGTCGCAGACCTGCCCGCCGACGTCCGTCCGGAGCTGCGACGTGTCCAGCTCGTCGCCCCCACCTCGACCGACGAGCGGCTGCGGCTCGCTGCCGCCTCGACCGACGGCTGGCTGTACCTCGTCACCGTGACCGGAACGACGGGCGCGCGCGACCGAGCTCGCGCCGACGCTCGGCCCGCTCGCGGCACGCGCCCGAGCCGTCACCGACGCACCCCTCTATGCCGGGTTCGGCATCGCGACGCCCGAGCACGCGCGCGACGCAGCCGAGCTCGTCGACGGAGTCGTCGTCGGCTCGCGCGCGGTCCAGGCCGCGGAGGGCGGCGCCGGACGAGCTGCACGCGTTCGTCCGCTCGCTGCGCGAGGCGCTCGACGCGACGCCGGCGGTCGCATAGCCTCGTCGCCGTGAAGTCGCCATGAAAGAGTCGGTCCGCGTCGCGTGCGTCCAGGCGGAGCCGGTGATCTTCGACCGCGACGCCACGATCGCGAAACTCGCGGGGCTGGCGCGGGACGCGGCCGCCGGCGGCGCACGACTCGCCCTGCTCCCGGAGACGTTCGTCCCCGCGTACCCGTCGAACCGCTGGGCGAGGGAGCTCGCGCATGGATCGGAGGGCGCTGCCCTCTGGGCCCGCTTGGCGGCGCAGTCGGTCGAGGTCCCCGGACCGGCAGCCGCAGCGATCGGCGACGCTGCCCGCGAGGCGGGGATCTGGCTCGCCGTCGGCGTGAACGAGCTCGAGCGCGGAACGCTCTACAACTCGCTGCTGCTCTATGCGCCCGACGGAGGGCTGGCACTGCATCACCGTAAGCTCGTGCCGACGAACCACGAGCGCCTGGTCTGGGGACAGGGCGACGGCCGAGGGCTCGAAACCGTCGACACGGGATTCGCCCGCACCGGCGGGCTGATCTGCTGGGAGAACCTGATGCCGCTCGCCCGCTTCGCGCTCTACGAGAGCGGCTTGGAGGTGTACCTCGCACCGACCGCCGACGACAGCGAAGGCTGGCACGACTCGATCCGCCACATCGCCCGCGAGTCGCGAGCGTTCGTGCTCTCCTGCTGCGTCTTCCAGCGGGCATCCGAGCTACCCGGCAGACATCCCGCTCGCCGAGGGCGGCGAGCTGCTCGGGCGCGGTGGTTCTGCGATCGTCGCACCGGACGGCGCCTACCTCGCCGGGCCGCTCTGGGACGAGGAGGGGATCCTCTACGCCGACCTCGACCCGACCGTGCTCTACACGGCGCGCCAGCGCTTCGACCCGGCCGGTCACTACCACCGCCCCGACGTCCTCTCGCTCACCGTTACACCCAATCAATGAGCACGGCTGTGGTTGTGGGAGCCGGCGTCTTCGGGGCGTCGACCGCGCGGGCGCTCGCCGCCCGCGGCTGGGAGGTGACGCTCGTCGAGCAGTACTCGCCGGGCACGGTGCGGTCCGCGTCGGGAGGCGACACACGGCTCCTGCGGATGGCGCACGGCGACGCCGACTGGTACTGCGAGCTGGCGCGGCGCGCGCGCACGCTGTGGCTCGAGCTCGAGGAGTCGACCGGGGTCCGGATCTGGGAGCCGGTCGGCGTCGCGTGGTTCGCGCGGCGCGCGGACGGCTTCGAGGCGCGTAGCCGCGAGACGCTCGCGCGGCTCGGCATCGCGCACGAATGGCTCGCTCCCGAGTCGGCGACCGATCTGTACCCGTCGCTCGGGACCGACGATCTCCACGGCGTCCTGTTCGAGCCCGATGCCGGGGCGCTGCACGCCCGCCGAGCGACCCAGCTCCTCGTCGAGGACGGGGCGCGGCTGGGCGTCCGGCTCGAGTCACGTCGCGCAGCACCGAGCGACGCGCCGGGCGCCGACGTCGTGATCTGGGCGTGCGGCGCGTGGCTGCCGAAGTTGTTCCCCGGCGACGTCGAGCTCGTGATCTCGCGCCGAGAGGTCTTCTTCCTCGGCGGCGGCCCCGGCTGGCGCGGGACGCCCGGTTTCTGCGAATACGACGCCCCCTTCTACGGGCACGGCGACATCGGCGGCCTCGGTGTGAAGATCGCACCGGACGGCCCCGGCGAGGAAGTCGACCCTGATTCGCTCGAGCGCGTCCCGTCCGACGCGCTGCGCCGAGAAGCGCATGCGTTCGCGGCGCGGCGCTTCCCCGCGCTCGCCGACGCGCCCGTGATCGGCTCTCGCGTCTGCCAGTACAGCCTCACGCCTGACACGCACTTCATCGTGGCGCCGCACCCCGCCAATCCGAACTGGTGGCTGATCGGCGGCGGCTCGGGGCACGGGTTCAAGCACGGGCCGGCGCTCGGCGAGTACGTCGCCGACTGCGTCGAGGGAATCCGTGCGCCCGAGTCCTTCCATGCACTCGGGCCGCGCACGACCCAGGCCGGCCTGCGCTCGTCGGCGACGAGCTAGAGGCTAGCCCGCGCTGGGCCGGTAGTCCTCGCGGCCGGGCTCGACGGCGGCCTCGAGCGCGAGCAAAAGCTTGCGCAGGAGCGCGTTCAGCTGCTGCTGCTCGTCCTTCGTGAGCGCCGAGGCGAAGAACGCCTCGCGTCGGGCCTGGATACCGACCGTGCGGTCCCAGGCCGCGTGTCCCTCGGGCGTGAGCTCGACGACCACGCTGCGCCGGTCCTCCGGGTCCGGCAGCCGCCCGACGTAGCCCTCGCGCTCGAGCCGGTCGAGCCGGCTCGTCATCGCGCCCGTCGACAGCTCGAGCTCGGTCGCGAGCGAACCGGGTGAGCTCCGGTTCGCGACGCGCCGAAGCTTGAGCGCGCACAGCACCTCCCAGTCCTGCAGCGTCAGCCCATGCTCGCCGAGCGTCGTCTCCATCGCGCGCTTGATGCGGCGGTTGATCCCTCCGACGCGGTCGACGATGCCCTCGACCTCGAGATCGATCGCCTCGGTGCCGGGCTCCGTGGCGAGCCGCTTGAGGAAGCGATCGATGTGATCTTCCGCCACGGGCGGAGTATTCGCGCTTTTTCTCTTGACGTCAAGACTCTTCATAGCTATTCTCTCGATATAAAGATACTCGAAGTCGAGGGATGAGGGGGATTCGCCATGAGCATGAGACCTTGGCTGCCCGATCACGTGAAGATCCTGCACGACGCCCACATCGAGCACCTGAAAGAGCTCCGCGCCGTGGGCCGTCGGCGGCCACGGCCGCAGTCGCCGCGCCCGAACTGACCGCGATCAACCGGTGCCTGGACGGATGCCAGGCACCGGAGGGTCAGGCGGGCCAGAAGTCCTCGATGTTCTCGGTGTCCCCCATCGGGTCGTCGATGCGCTTCGAGACGATCACGATCTCGGCATCCTCGGGCTCGTCGTTCCAGATCCCGCGCCAGGTCCCGGGCGGGATGCGGATCGCCTCGTGCTTGCCGAGCTCGACGATCTCGTCGTTGAGCTTGAACTGCAGCCGTCCCGAGAGGACGAGCACGATCTCCTCCTGGGTCTTGTGGCGGTGTCCGTATGAGCCCTTGCTGCCGGTGTGCTGCGGCATCCGCCGGTGCGTGATCGCGACCTGCTCGGCGCCGATCGCGTACGTGATGCCTCGCATCTCGCCGGGGTAGTCGCCCAGCCAGTCGTCGACGTCCTCGAGCTTCACGACCTGGTAATCGCTCATGGTCAACCTCCTTTGGTCTGCGAGTATCGAACACTTGCCGGCGCCGACTCGCAACCGCCTGGTGCTCGTCGCGAGCATCCTCGGGTCGGTGATCGTGTTCGTCGACTCGACGGTCGTCAACGTCGCCTTGCCGTCGATCCAGCACGACCTCGGCGGCGGGCTCGCACTGCAGCAGTGGGTCGTCGATGCCTATCTGCTGACGCTCGGCTCGCTGCTGCTTGTCGGCGGCTCGCTGGGCGACCTGTTCGGCCCACGTCGGCTCTTCATCATCGGCCTCGCGGCGTTCGGCCTGGCCTCGCTGCTCTGCGCTGCAGCGCCCACCGGGAACTTCCTGATCGGCGCCCGCGCGCATCCAGGGCGCGACCGGCGCTGTCCTGACCCCGGCCGGCCTCGCGGTGATCACCGGGACCTTCGAGGGAGAGGAGCGAGGCGCCGCGGTCGGCACCTGGACCGCGTGGACCGGGATCGCGTTCGTGATCGGCCCGCTCGCCGGCGGCTGGATCGTGACTCACGCGTCGTGGCGCTGGGTGTTCCTCGTCAATGTGCCGTTCGTCGCGGCGACGCTCGCGCTGGTCGCGTACGCGGTGCCGAGCCGCGTCAGGGGCGGCCCCCGTCCGCGCATCGACGTGATCGGCGCGTGTCTCTGTGCGTTCGGTCTCGCCGGGCCCGTGTTCGCGCTGATCGAGGCGCCGACCCGCCACTTCGGCGACCCGCTGATCATCGCGTCGCTGGTCGGCGGCGTGGTCCTGCTCGTCCTGTTCGTGCTCTGGGAGCGCCGCTACTCCGCGCCGATGCTCCCACTTCGGCTCTTCCGCCTGCGTAACTTCTCGGTCGCCAATGGGGAGACGTTGTTCGTGTATGCAGGCCTGTCGACGCTCACCTTCTTCCTGGTGCTCTTCCTGCAGCAGATCGCGGGGTACACCCCGGTCGAGAGCGGGCTTGCGCTGCTGCCGGTGACCGCGATGATGTTCCTGCTGTCGCGCTGGGCCGGGAGGCTGTCGATGCGGTATGGGCCGCGCCTCTTCATGGGTGTCGGGCCACTCATCGCCGCAGTCGGGGTGGCGGCGATCGCGCAACTCGGTCCCGACTTCGCGTACTCGACCCAGCTGTTCCTGCCACTGATCGTGTTCTCGCTCGGCTTGTCGCTGATCGTCGCGCCGCTCACCTCGACGGTGCTCTCCGACGCCGGCCCGAGCGACGCCGGCGTCGCGAGCGGCGTGAACAACGCGGCCGCGCGCGTCGCGGGACTACTCGGTATCGCCGTCGTCGGCGCGGCCGTCGCCGGCTCCACCAACAGCCTCGATCTGAGCGGCTTCCGGCTCGCGATGCGGATCACCGCGGCGCTCGTCGCAGCAGGAGGCGTCGTCGGCCTCGCCGGAATCCGGAACACGCCATGACGGTCGGTTCCGCGGCAGAGCTCGTGTTCGACCACGTGAGCAAGCGCTACGCCGGCCGTGACGTGGCTGCCCTCTCGTCGCTCACGCTCGAGATCCCGGCCGGGACCTTCTGCGTTCTGGTCGGGCCGTCGGGCGGCGGCAAGACGACCGCTCTCAAGATGGTCAATCGCCTGATCCCGTTCGATGAGGGCGACATCCGGATCGACGGCCGGAGCGTGCGTGAGCTGCCGGCCGCGGAGCTACGGCGCGGGATCGGGTACGTGATCCAGCAGATCGGGCTCTTCCCGCACATGACCGTCGGCGAGAACGTCGCCGTCGTCCCGAAGCTCCTCGGCTGGCATCGCGCTCGTACCGCGGCGCGTACCGCCGAGCTGCTCGAGCTCGTCGGCCTCGACCACGCCGACGCGGGACGGTACCCGGCACAGCTCTCGGGCGGGCAACGGCAGCGGGTCGGTCTCGCGCGTGCGCTCGCGGCCGATCCCCCGCTCCTGCTGATGGACGAGCCGTTCGGCGCGCTCGACCCGATCACGCGATCACGACTGCAGTCCGAGCTTCGCCGCCTGCACCGCGAGGTCGGCAAGACGGTGATCTTCGTCACGCACGACATCGACGAGGCGATCACGATGGGCGACCGGATCGCCATCCTCCGTCAAGGCGGCGTGCTCGCGCAGTACGACACGCCCGACGCGATCCTCGCGCACCCGGCCGACGACTTCGTGACCCAGTTCATCGGCGAGGACCGGGCGCTGCGACGGCTCGCACTGCGAACGCTCGCCGACGTCCCGCTCGAGGCCGCTGCCGGCTCCGAGGCGGCCCCGCGCGTTCCGAGCCGCACGACGGTCCGCAACGCGGTCAGCCTGCTCCTCGAGACGGACGCCGATCACCTCGTCGTCGAGAACGACGACGGCACGGTCCGCGGATTCTTCCGCTGGCACGACGCGGCGGAGCTGCTGTGAGCCCACTCGCGTCGGGCCCGATCATCCCGAACTTCGGGCAGGGCAGCTCGTGCGTGCGCGGCGACCACACGTTCTGCTGGGGCTGGGTGCAGGCGCACTGGCACGACACGCTCGAGCCCGCGTTGGTCCAGCATCTCGAGCTGACAGCGATCGCCGTGGGTATCGGCTTCACGATCGCGATCACGCTGGCACTGCTCACCCATCGCGCGCGTGCGCTCGACCGGCCGGTAGGAGCGTTCTCGGCTCTCCTCTACACGATCCCGAGCCTGGCGCTCTTCCAGCTGCTCGTCCCACTCACCGGCATCACGACGACGACCGTGGAGGTAGCCCTCGTTGCGTACACGCTCGTCGTCCTCTACCCGAACATCTCGGCCGGCCTACGCAGTCCGTCGCCAGACGTGCTCGAGGCGGCGCGTGGGATGGGGTTGACACCGCGCCAGGTGCTGTGGCGCGTCGAGCTACCTCTCGCCGTGCCCGCGATCATCGCCGGGCTTCGCATCGCGGTCGTGTCGACGATCTCGATCGCGACGATCGCAGCCTTCCTCCTCCCGAAGGGGCTCGGCTATCCGATCTTCATCGCCCTCGGCGCGCCGACGCCGTTCAAGACCGAGATCTACGCGGCCGGCGCGCTGGCGATCGCACTTGCGCTCGTGTGCGATGTCGCGCTTCTCCTGCTCCGACGCCTCCTCGTGCCCTGGGCGCGATTCCGGTTCGCATGATCGTCGCGGGGGCATTCACCGGCGCGTTCAGCTTCATCGCGCACAACCCGGGGCTGCTCGCGCACAAGGCGATCGAGCAGCTCGAGCTCGCCGGCGCCGCGCTCCTGCTCGCCGCCGTTGTCGCCCTGCCGGTCGGCATCGCACTCGGCCACCTGCACCGCGGATCCACGGTCGCGATCGGGACGTCGATCGTAGGACGGGCGTTGCCGAGCCTCGTGCTGATCGGCGTCTTCCTCACCGTCCTCGGCATCGGCTTCGTGAACAACATGGCCGCGCTCGCGGTGCTGGCGACCGGCCCGATGCTGACGAACGCCTTCGAGGGCGTCGAACGCGTCGACCAGGACGTCGTCGCGGCCGCGCGCGGAATGGGAATGACCGGCAGCCAGATCCTGCGGAAGGTCGAGCTGCCTCTCGCGCTCCCCCTCATCTTCACCGGCATCCAGATCTCGGCGGTCACCGTCGTCGCAACGGCAACGATCGCGGCCGTCGCCGGCGGCGGCGGCCTCGGAGACATCATCGTCAACCAGGCGAGCTACCGGCTGGCAGGTGTCCTCGGCGCCTCGATCTGCGTGATGGTGCTCTCGTCGTCCGTCTATCTCGGGCTCGTCCTGCTTCAGCGCGCCGTAACGCCCAGGGGCCTCCGCGTGACTATGGTGCCGGAAATCCAACGAGGGAAGGAGTCGAGGTGATCAGGAAGCACACGCGGCGGGCTGCCAAGGCGGCGTTCGCGATCTCTTTGGCGGTCGCGATCGTCATCGGCCTACTGGCTGCAGTCGTCGCAGCACCAGCCCACGCGAAATCGGCCGCCGGCCCGACGATCGTGATCGGCACCAAGAACTTCGGTGAGGAATACGTCCTCGGGGAGCTGTACAAGCAGGCGCTCGAGGCGAAGGGCTTCACCATCTCCTACAAGGAGAACATCGGCTCGACCGAGATCATTCACACCGCGTTGACGAGCCACAAGATCAACTTCTACCCCGAGTACACCGGGGTCATCGTCCAGGACGTCTACGGGCACAAGAACTCGCCCAAGACGGGGCAGGCGACGTACCAGCTCGCCAAATCGCTCGAGGCGAAGAAGGGCATCACCGCCCTTCCGCCGACGCCGTTCTACGACACCGACGTCCTCGCGGTGACGAACGCAACGGCCAAGAAGTACGGCCTCAAGTCGATCGGCGACCTGAAAAAGGTGGGTTCGTTCAAACTGGGCGGATTCCCGGAGTGCAAGACCCGCAATACGTGTTTCGTCGGCTACACGAAGCAGTACGGGCTGACGAAGGCGAGCTTCGTGTCACTGGGGTCGATCTCCGCATACGTCGCGCTCGACAAGAGTGACGTCCTCGCGGCCGACGTCTTCTCCACCGACCCGCCGCTCGGCAAGCCCTCGAAGTACACCGTGCTCGCCGACCCGAAGCACGTCACGGGGTTCCAGAACGTGACGCCGCTCGTGACGACGTCGGTGCTGAAGGCGGCCGGGCCGACGTTCACGAAAACCGTGAACGCGGTGTCGGCCAAGCTGACGACGCCCGCGATCATCGCGATGAACAAGGCGTTCTACGTCGACAAGCAATCGGCCGCGCAGATCGCGAAGGCGTTCCTGCAGGCCAACGGCCTGCTCTAGGGTCGACGCCCCCAGATCGTCGTTCCCATGTGGAGTCTCCGGCCGGGCGGGAGGGATCGCAGATCCCTCCCGCCCCCACCGGAGCAGCACTAGCTCGAACCGAAGACGAACGTCGAGAAGACGTCGTAGTAGCCGGCCGGCACCCAGATCTCCTGGACGACACCGCCCGTCGGGTACGGCTGGCCCGCTCCACAGTCGAGTGAGGCGCCGATGCCCAGGTCGATCGTCGGGAACGTCGAGGGGTTGGTGCTCGTCGGCTTCCGGCTGATCGACGCCGGATCGTTCGAGTTGTCGGCCCCGTCTGCGTACTCACAGTAGGTCTGCGGGCCACCGTCGATGCTCTCCGTCTGGATCAGGATGCGCGGGTAGACGAAGGCGCTTCCCGTCGAGTTCGACAGCACCGCCGCCGACGCCGACACCTTGCACGGGGCCTGCGCAGCGGTGCAGGTGAACCTGAACGTGCCCCCCGTGGTGTCGCCGACCGGAGAGCCGATCGTCGTCGAGTACGTCGCCCAGACGCTCGGCCCGCCGCCCCGGTCGACGAGGACGTTCGCCACGCCGTAGTCGGGTTGCCAAGCCGGCCCTTGCGCCCCGGTTGCACCGGCGTCGCCCTTCGGGCCTGTCGGCCCGGCGGGCCCGGTCGCGCCCGTATCGCCCTTCGGGCCTTGCGACCCCGTGGCTCCGGTCAGCCCGGTGGCTCCGGTCAGGCCCGTGGCGCCGGTCGCACCGATGTCGCCCTTCGGGCCGGTCGGACCGGCCGGTCCGGCGGCGCCCGTGGCTCCGGTGTCACCCTTCTGCCCCTGCGGGCCCGTCGAGCCGACTGCGCCGGTCGTACCGGTGTCGCCCTTCGGCCCCTGCGGCCCGGTCGCGCCCTGCGGTCCGGTCAGGCCGGCAGGCCCGACGACACCGGTGTCGCCCTTCACGCCTTGTGGCCCCTGCGGGCCGGGATCGCCCTTCGGCCCCTGCGGGCCGGCCGACCCGGTGAGGCCCGTCTGGCCAGGAGCCCCGGTCGCGCCGGTTGCCCCTTGCGGGCCCTGCGGGCCCTGCTGCCCTTGCGGCCCGATCGGCCCCGGGATCCCCGTGCTCGAGCCGGCCGGTCCGGGGTCGCCCTGCAGCCCCTGCTGGCCGGCCTCGCCCCGCGGTCCCGCTGGGCCGGCTGGGCCTGCTGGGCCTGCAACACCCACGCCCGCGGCGCCTGCGGCACCGACCGGGCCCGGCTGGCCTTGCATGTTCCAAGTGATCGTCTTCGCGCCCCTTGGGCATCCGGACAGCTTCAAGACCCCGTTTGCGACACAGGCGGTGACGACCCCCTTCTTGACGCCTGGGACGCTCCCGGCGGCGAGCGCAACGACCGCGCTCGCGAGGAAAGCCGCCCCGGCGACGAAGATGATCCTCTTCAAGGTTTCGACCCTTCCCGTTGGCTTCCCACGCATCCCAGGCGCGGGCTTCAGGCAAAGTGTGCCGCTCCCGAGAGGTTTTGCCAACTAAACGAAGGAACGGCGATGTTTCCGCCGCAGGTCCGGCGGCTCTTTGGCTAGAGGCTTCATGTGAGATGGGGTGCCCACGGGGATGCGTCAGACCAAGCGGATTGGACGGGGCGGGTGCTGTTCGTAGCGGTGGCTACGGGCGAGCCCGACCGGCCGAGCCGTGCCGTGTCTGACGCACCAGCCGTGGGTGCGTGAGTTTCACATCAAGCCTCTAGGTCTACGGGAGCCGCTCGCCGGTCAGCCCGACGGCCGCGAGCGATGCCAGCAGCAGGACCGCCGCCCCGCCGACGAACCAGGATGTGACCTCGCGCGTCGAATGGCGCTCCACGATGCTAGAGCCGAGCTGCCGGTAGATCGTCTTGACGCTCGACGCCGACTTAGCCCGAAACGTCTTCCCGCCGGTGACTTCGGAGATCATCGCCAGCACTGCGGGATCCGGCCGCACCGGGAAATTGCCACCGCCGCCGAAGCCGAAGCCGAATCCCGGGACGGACAGCGTCCCGTGGTCGGTCCCGAGCGCGACCGTGTAGACGCGGATCCCGGCGCTCCGGGCACGCTCCGCGCCCTGTTGGGGCGTCAGCACGCCCCGGGTCTGCGCACCGTCCGAGAGCAGGACGATTGCGGCCGGCACCTTGCCGCGGTTGCCACGCCGCGTCGAGCCGACAGCCGACTGTGCCACCTGGACGGCGACGCCGAGCCCGTCGCCGATCGCCGTGCCGGCCTCCGGCGAGAGCAGGTCGATCCCCTGCTGCAGGACGTTGCGGTCGGTGGTCGGGATCACGAGCACGTTGGGGCTCGTGCTGAAGGAGACGAGCCCGACCTTCACCTGCTTCGGCACCTTGGCTGCGAACAGCGTCATTGCCTCCTGCGCGGCCCCGAGGCGGGACGGCTTGACATCGGATGCGCGCATCGACCCCGACACGTCGACGAGCAGCACGAGCGTCGCCCGCTGAGCGGGCTCGCTGACGCTCGCCCGCGGGCGTGCAAGGGCCGTCGAGGCAGCGGCGAGCGCGACCAGGAAGAGCAGGAGCGGCAGCCAGCGCAGCGGGCGGCGGCGTGGCGAGGCGACGGATGCCAGGACGTCGAGGTTGGTGAAGGCGACCGCGTACTTCGCACGGCGCCGGTCGATCCAGACCGCAAACACCGCAGCCACCGGCACGACCACCAGAAACGCCAGCATGTACGGCGACGAGAAGCTCATTCCCGCTCCGGCGCCGGCAAAGCCGCCGCCTCCGCTCCCACTGAGCCTCCGTCGAGCCTACGGCTCATGGCGCGCACTCCGCGCCGACCTGGACGATGGCGTGGGCGTCGATCGAGAGCCGGTCGGTCGCAGACGCCGTCACGACCACCTTCCGTCCGACCACGATCGCTCTCGCCGAGACGAGCGCGGCGTTCGCGAGGTTCGGAGGGGTCTTCGTCCTGAAGGCGATCGCGCTCCACGATCCCACCAGCTCCTCCTCGGGCAAGCACGCGGTGCGGCCGAACTGCACCGTGCCCGGACCGATGACGACGATCCGCGACCGCAGTTCGAGCGCGGGGCCCGCAGGCGTCACACGTGCCGAGACGGTCGTACGCCCGCCGCCGCCCTGCGCCGGTATGCACCCGAGCAACGGACGGAACGCCTCGGTGCGCGGAGAGGTCGAGACCGCGCTGAACAGTGCATAGCGCGTCGTCGTCACGCCGGGTGACACCGGTGCGCCGATGCGGCCCTCGAAGGAGACCCGGACGGCGCGCGACGTCGCCTGCGCGTCCAGGCCGCCGACCACCCCGCGGCCGTTCGGGCAACTGAGCAGGTAGTGCACCGTTCGCTTCGGAGGCACCACGACCCATGGCCCGGCGACTCGGACGCATGCGGTGATGCCGCGGCATTCGTTCGTCGCGTTCCCGGCGGGCGCGACGGTGAGCGCGGCCGTGGACGCCGCGACGACCGTCGCAAGGAGGACGCCGACGCGCGCGCTCACGGCACCCTCCGGAACCAGACCCCCGACAGCAAGCCCGCCCACGAGCATGAACGCGAGACCGCCCGCCGCAGCGACGGCTGTCACCTCGACCCGCTTCGGCTGCTTCCCGACCCGTGATCCGAGCTCGGCGTACGTCGCCGACGGCTGAAAGGCCAGCACGTGAGGGTAGAAGTGCCCGCCGCTTCCCTGCGCGATCGACTGCAGCACGGCCGGCTGCGCGGGCACTTGGAACTGCTCGGTGAAGCCGCCCTTGAGCTTCTGAAAGACGATCCCGTCCGGGGTCCCGACCGACACCGCGGAGACCGGGACGTGCGCCTTGCGCGCGGCGGCAGCCGCCTGCTGGGGCGTCACGTTGCCGGTGGTCTGGCCCCCGTCGGAGAAGAGGACCACGATCGCGGGCGGGTGTCGCTGGCCGACCTGCCCACGAACGGTGCGGGCAACGGCGACGCCACGCACGACCCCCTCGGCGAGCGCGGTTCCCTGGTCAGCGCTCCGGGTACGCGCGATTGCGGCGCGGATCGTGTCCTTGTTGTCGGTCGGCGCCTGCACCACCGCAGCATGGTCGGAGAAGGTCACCACCGACATGCGATAGCCACTCGGGAGCTCGTCGACGAGGCGGTCGGCCGCCCTCCGCACCGCACCGAGCCGCGTCGGCGGCGCATCCTTCGCGGCCATCGAGCCCGAGACGTCGATGACGAGCACGACCGTCGCGTCCTGCCGCTTCACGTGAACCGTCGCCTGCGGGCGCGCGAACCCGACCAGCAGAAATGTCAGCCCGGCGAGCAGCAAGCCGATGGGGAGAAAACGATGCCAGCGGCCCGGCTGCGGGACCATGTTCGCGAGCAGCCCGGGAGGCGCCCACGACGCGGCGCGCGTCGCGCGGCGCCGTTCGAGCCAGATCACCGCCCAGATCGCGACCGGAACGACGAGCAGGAAGACCAGCAGTCCCGGCGCCTCGAATCTCAATGGCCCGACCGCCCTCTGCGCAGGAACCCCGCGAGCGGCCGCAGCCAGTCGCCTTCCGTCGACAGGGCGACGTGGCGGACTCCCGCCGACGCGAGCATCGTGACCAGCGCCCGCCGTTCGTCGGCGGCCGCAGCGGCGAATCGCTGTCGAAGACCACGGTCGCCGGTGTCGACACGCAGCTGACGGCCGGTCTCGGGGTCGACCAGACGGAGCTCGCCGACGTCGGCCAGCTCCTGCTCGCGCGGGTCCCGCACCTCGACCGCGAGCACCGTATGGCGCCCCGCGAGCCGCAGCAGCGGCGCGCGCCAGTCGGGCTTGCCGCGGAAGTCGGAGACGACGACGAGCAACGCGCGCTGACGCGAGACGCGATCGGCGAGCTCGAGCGCGTCCCGCAGCGAGCCGGTCCCCTCGGGCGGGAGCTCGCGTAGCACCTGGAGCGTGTCGAGCAGCGCCCGCCTGCCCTGGCGAGGCCGTTCGACCTGTTGCCGGCCACCGAACGCGATCGTCCCGAGGCGGTTGCCGCGCCTCGTCGCAGCCCACCCGACCGCGACCGCGACGCCCTCCGCGACGTCGGCCTTGCGCCGCTCCCCGGTGCCGAAAGCCATCGACGCCGAGGCGTCGAGGACGAGCCACGTGACGAGCACGCGCTCGGCCAGCTCGATGCGAACGTGCGGCTTGCCGGTTCGGGCGGTGACGTTCCACTCGATCCGGCGAACGTCGTCGCCGGGCTCGTAGGGCCGCAGCTGCAGGAGCTCGGTGCCGACCCCGGCGAACGCCGAGCGGTAGTCACCGGCGAGCATCCCGTCGACCCGTCGCCCGACCGCGAGCTCGAGCGCGCGCAGCGAGGCGGCGGAGAGCGGGCCCGGCCCAGGATGGGCGGGCGTGCGTGTCGGAGCAAGCGGGTCGACGGCAGTCGTCACGACGCTGCGGCTTCGCGATGGCCAAGATCGATCTGCGGCATGGGCACCGCTGCGATCACCGTCCCGAGCAACGCGTCCGCCTCGACCTCCTCGGCGAGCGCGCGATACGAGAGGACGAGGCGATGGCGAAACGCGTCGGCGACGAGCGCCTGGAGGTCGGCGGGAACGACATAGTCACGCCCGCGAATCAAGGCGAGCGCCTGCGACGCGGCGATCAGGCTGATCGGGCCACGCGGGCTGGCGCCGTACGAGATGTAGTCGGCGATCGCATCGAGGCCATGCTCACGCGGACGACGAGTCGCGGTCGCGACGTCGACGGCCCACGAGATCAGGGCCGGGTCGACGTAGATCTCGCCGACGCGCCGCTGCAGCTCGGTCAGCTCCTCGATCGTGAGGACACGGTCGAGCTCGGGCGTGTCGACGAGCGAACGGGCGACGACGGTCAACTCCTCGTCGTGCGTCGGGTAGTCGACGAGCACCTTGAGCATGAAGCGGTCGATCTGGGCCTCAGGCAATGGGTAGGTCCCCTCCGACTCGATCGGGTTCTGCGTCGCGAGGACGAGAAACGGGTCCGGGACCGGGAAGGTCGTGTGCCCGATCGTGACCTGGTGCTCCTGCATCACCTCGAGCAGCGCCGACTGCACCTTCGCCGGCGCGCGGTTGATCTCGTCGGCGAGCAGGAAGTTGCAGAACACGGGACCGAGGTCGGTCTCGAACTCGGTCTTGTCCGGCCGGTAGATGCGAGTCCCGACGAGATCCGACGGGACAAGATCCGGTGTGAACTGGACGCGGTTGAACGTGCCTCCGAGCACCGCGGCAGTCGTCTTGATCGTCAAGGTCTTCGCCAGTCCGGGCACGCCTTCGATCAGCAGGTGCCCCCGCGCGAGCAGGCACACGAGCACGCGCTCGAGCATCCCTTCCTGCCCCGCGATCACCCGGCGAATCTCGAACAGCGCCTGCTCGAGCTTGTCGCCCACGTCGTCTGCCACCTCGTCCTCCTCGCTCGCGGTTATCGCCCTGAGATGCCCAAAGCATGCCTTCTGGACCTAAGAACTTCTCCTCAAGGCTCGAAATCGGATCTTGCCCGCGCAAGGGCCGTCTGCCAGCGCGACCGCTGCTCGGCGGCCCGCTCGGGTGAGAGTCGGGGCTCGTAGACGGCTCCGACCGGCACCCGGGACTCGCCGCCCCCGGCGAGCGCGGCGACGCCCAGGGCGGTCGTCTCCTGCTCGGCGGCCACGTGCACCGGAAGACCGAGCAGATCCGACTGCAGCTGCATCAGGAACGCGTTCTGAGTCGCACCGCCGTCGGCCCGCAGGACGCGCATCGGCTCCGGCAGTGCTTCGACGACGTCGGCGACCTGGTGCGCGATCGCCTCGAGCGCCGCGCGCACGAGATGGGCCCTGGTCGTACCACGGGTCAGGCCCGTGATCAGACCGCGAGCGCCTGCATCCCACCACGGAGAGCCGAGGCCCGCGAGAGCCGGGACGAAGACGACGCCGCCGGTGTCGTCCACGCTCCGGGCGAGCGCCTCGCTCTCCGCTGCGCCGGCGATCACGCCCAGGCCGTCGCGCAGCCACTGCAGGGCGGCCCCCGCGACGAGGACCGCACCCTCGAGCGCCAGGCCGTCCGCCGCGACGGTGCGCAGGAGACCGTGCGGCGGCGGTGAGGCGTCGGCGCCGGCGTGCACCAGCACGAAGCTGCCGGTGCCGTACGTCGCCTTGCCCTGGCCGGCGGCGTGGCAGCCGTGCCCGAAGAGCGAGGCTTGTTGATCGCCGGCCATGGCGCGAACGACCACCCCGGTGCCGAGGAGCTCGCCCTCGCCCACCTCGTCGGCCGACCCGACGATCTCCGGAAGGAGCGACCGGTCGACGCCGAAGAGCGCCAGGAGCTCGTCGTCCCAGTCGCGGGTCTGCAGAGAGCAGAGCATCGTCCGCGAGGCGTTCGTGACGTCGGTGACGTGGCGCGTCCCGCGTGTCAGCCTCCACGCGAGCCAGCTATCGACGGTCCCGAAAGCGAGGCCGCGCGGATCGTGTCGCTGCAGGAGCCACTCGAGCTTCGTCGCCGAGAAGTACGGATCCGGTACGAGCCCGGTGCGGGTCCGGATCAGCTCGCGGTCGAGCTCGGCGCAGCGCTCGGCGGTCCGTCGGTCCTGCCAGACGATTGCGCGCGCGACAGGCGTGCCGGTCCGGCGGTCCCAGAGGAGCGTCGTCTCGCGTTGGTTCGCGATCGCGACGACGTCGATCGCGCCCGGCTCGAGCCGGGCGTCGGCGAGCGCGGCGGCGGCGCTGTCGACGACGCTCTCCCAGATCTCCTCGGGGTCGTGCTCGATCCAGCCCGGGTGGGGAAAGTGCTGCGGCAGCTCGCGCGAGCCGCGGCCCGCGATGCGCAGCCCCTCGTCGACCACGAGGCACGTCGTGGCGGTGGTGCCCTGGTCGACCGCGAGGATCACGCGAGCCGGTCGACGAGGCCGAGCGCACGGCGCCAGGCATCGTCGGAGGCTTCCTGGAACTGCTCCTGCTTGCGGTCGAAGAAGCTGTGCGGCGCGCCGTCGTAGGTAACGATCTCGTGCTCGACGCCCGCCGCCGTGAGCGCGCGGTCGAATGCGTCGTTGTCCTCGGCGGTGATGTTCGCGTCGTCTCCCGCCTGCAGCGCGAGGATCGGACAGGTCATCTCGGGAGCGCGCGCAGCTGCGCTCGGCCCTCCCCGCTCTCTGGTCGGGTGGCCGTAAAACCCGATCGCACCGGCGAGCCCGTGGCCCGACGCGGCCGCCAGCCACGATGCACGCCCACCGAAGCAGAAGCCGACTGTGAAGATCGACCCGGCCCCCGACGGCGCAGCTCCTCGACCGCGGCGCGCGTGTCGGCCTGAACGGCGGCGTCCGTCGTCTGTTCGACGTGCGGCATGTACTCGAACGCGTCGTCGCGCGCCTCGCTTCCGGCCGTGCGGCCGAAGTAGTCGAACGCGAGTGCGGCGTAGCCGCGTTCCGCGAACCGGAGGCAGAGCTCCTCGTAGAAGTGATAGAGGCCGCGCACATCGGGGAGAACGACGACGCCCGCGGTCGCCTGCATGTCCGGCTCGGCGACGAAGGCCGCGAAGCTGTTGCCGTCGCCGGACTGCAGGGTCAGCCGGTCGTGCGAGACGGCTGCGCCGGCGATCTTCGGGATCGGTGGCGCCGAATCGGTGTCGAAGCACATGACTACACCCGCCCTTCGTCGTAGCGCGGGAGCCCGTCGTCCGGGACGGGCTCCCAGGGGGCCGCGTACGAGACGAACTGCCGGTACTCGGGGCGCATCCCCGGGTCGGCGTCGAAGGTCCCGAGGCGGATGCTGTAGATCGTCGGCTCGTCGCGGCTCCTGCTCCAGAGCGCGCTCCCGCATACGGAGCAGAAGCACTTCGGCCAGCCTGCCCCGGGCGGGACCCACTCGCGCACGAGCTCCTCCCCGCTTGTCACCCGTAGCGCGCCGGGCGCGGTGCGCGCCTGCGCCGACGCAGCCGTGCCTGTTCTCCGCTGGCAGCGGGTGCAGTGGCAGTACGACGCCGAGACGAGAGGCTCGGTCACTTCGTACCGGACGCCGCCGCAGAGACAGCCGCCCGTCACGAGTACGGCAACTCGATGCCGCTGACGTCGATCCCCAGCGAGCGCGCCAGACGGACACCCTGCTCGAGGTCTTCCTTGAGCATGCGAATGTCGGTCTCGCGCATGAGGCTGCCGACGAACTCGCGCGCCTTCGGCCGCCACATCGCGTGCTGCGCGAACAGCGGCAGCATTCTGTTTGCCGCGTCGATCAGCTTCGACTGGACACCGCGTCCCGCCCCCTCGAGCAGAACGCGCTCATAGGCCATCCCGGCACCGTGGTGGATGCCGTCGTCGATCGCAAGGCGGTTGCAGAGATCCTCGAGCACCGTTCCGCGAGAGGACCTGGCGATCATCCGGAAGCGCGGGATGATCAGTCGCTCGTAGAAGACCTGCATCAGGAAGACCTTCTCCTCGAGCGTCTCGGCGTCGAGGGTCATGTGCGCGAGCCGGTCGAGATACGGGTCGCGCTCGGCCATGCCGCCCGCCTCGTCGATCAGCTTGAGCCACGCCTCCGTGTGCCGCGACTCGTCCTGCACCATCGTCGTGTAATAGAGCTTTGCTTCCTGGTCGGGCGCGATCGAGAACAGCTGCGCCGCCATCTCGACGGCCAGCTCGTCCGCCTGCAGCTGCTGGGTGACGACCGATCGCCAGAGATCACGGCGTCGCGCGAGCTTCTGCGGCGAGCCTGAGTACTCGGGGATCGGAGGCACCTCGCCCCAGGGCAGGTCGCGCACCTGCCATTCGGCCCGCTTGGCGAGCTCGTAGTAGCGGAAGACGCCTTGCAGCTCGCGGTCCTCCCGACCCTGTGGGTAGGCGGTCTCGTCGAAGCGCTCTGGTGCCTCCATCGACGGGAGAGCCTAACGCGCGGTCGGATCGAGCGGCAGCACCAGGCCGGAAACCTCGTAGCTGCCCCCGAAATCGGCACCGGTGCTCCACGAGCGCCACGGGCCCGGCGTCATCCGGAGCGTGACGTCGTCGTGCTCGGCGATCTGGCCGCCGAGGTCGGGGTGAGCGCGCCCGGCCGGAGTCAGGTACTTCGCCCAGACCCGTTCGTTGAGCACCCGGGCCGCCGCGCCGCGCACGACTGCCACCGGCCCGGACGCCGCCACGCCGCGCAGCGGCGCCTCCTCGCGCCCGTGCACGAGAATCGCCGCAACCGGCCGTGCAGCCGCGTTTCGTGCCTTGCGGGTACCGCCGCCCGTGGCAACCAGGACGTCGGCGCCGTCGCGCAGGAACCACACCGACGAGAGGTACGGCAGCCCGTCGTCGTCGACGGTGGCGAGCGTCGCGATCAGGCGTGCGTCGAGCAGCTCCGGAGACTCGTTCACCAGCGGCGAGGATGACAGACACGGGTTCGGAGGCGGCGCCGGACAGGCCGGCGCCGCCCCGAGGTCGACGGCTACGGCGACGCGGTGATCGAGCCGAACAGGCCGTTCGACTCGTCGTCCGGACCGGCCGTGAAGAAGAGGCTGCTCGTCGGTCCGGCAGCGAAACCGTTGCCGAACTCGAGGGCCCACAGCCCGTCGATCGTGATCGGGTCGCCCATCGGACCGGCGAGCTGTCCTGCCGGGAAGGCTCCGAACAGGCCTCCTGCGGTGAGGTGGTACGCGTTGATCCGACCGTCACCGAAGTTGCCGACGAGCAAGTCGCCGGCAGCGCTCCCGAAGCTCGGCGGAGCGAGGGCAAGCCCCCACGGTGCGTTGAGCGCCCCGCCGGTCGCGATGCGCGCGACGAGGAACCCGGTCGAGGCGTTGTATGCATCGACGATCCCGAGGCCCGGACCGTGCGCCTCGTCGATGCTCCCGGGCTGGCGCTCCGCGTAGGTGACGTAGATGCGCGAGCCGATCGCCTGGATCCCGAACGGCGCGAAGTTGCGCGGGATCAGGAAGTCGTTGAACGCGTAGAACGGCTCCGACAGCAGCCTGCCCGAACCGTCGAACACGTCGATCCGCGAATGTCCGAAGTCGGTCGCGAAGAGACGGGGGCCGGCACTCGTCGATGCGATTGCGAGCCCCTTGAAGACCGCGCCCGTCTTGGAAAGGTCACGGAACGTCTGCGCGTTCGTGCCACCGTTCCATCCGGAGATGACACCTGCCTCGCTGTCGAACAGGAACCGTGCGGGCCCGCCGGTCGGCAGGCTGAAGCCCGTGGTGTTGTTGAACACGGTTCCGGTCGGCGCATCGCCGACGTTCACCACGAGGCTGTTACGAACCCCGGCTCCGGTATAGAGCGTGGCCACGTTCGCGCCGTTGTCGGCCACCCACCAGGGCGTCATCGGTCCGGCGACGAGGCCCCAGGAGTTCACGAGGTTCGGGTCGGTCACGGTTCCCGGCACGCCGTTGTTCGAGACGAGCGGCGTGACGACGAACCCTCCAGCTTCGGCTGCGGCGGCCGCTGCGAGCGCGATCACGATCGCGCCCAGCGAGGCCGCGAGCCGGGTCAGAGGAGAGAAGCGCATGAAATGCCTCCTTTGGTCGGCTGATCCTCTGCCTGGCCTACGGGCGCCAGGGCGAACCGGTTCTCCCTGCTGCGATCATGCCGAGCAGCATGGATCAGGTCCGGATCGACAAATGGCTCTGGGCGGCGCGGTTCTACAAGACCCGCGGTGCGGCGACCGAAGCGGTGCTCGGCGGCAGGGTCCAGGTCAACGGTGGCCGGGTGAAGCCGTCGAAGGAGATCAAGCCGCTCGACCGGGTCGACGTCCAGGTCGGGACGGTCAGGTTCGCCGTCGTCGTCGCCGGCCTGGCCGACAAGCGCGGACCGGCCTCGGTCGCGGCGACGCTGTACGACGAGACCGCAGAATCGCGCGCTCTCCGCGAGCAGCAGGCGCTCGAGCGCCGGCTCTCCGTACCGCTCGGCGCCGACCTCGGTGGGCGGCCGACGAAGCAGGATCGACGCCGTCTCGAAGCCCTGCGGCGCGCCGAGCGCTCGTCTAAGCCGCCTCGCTGACGGCAGGCGCGAGCTCCTGCTCTGCGGCCACGGTGCGTGTGCGGAGGAACGTGCCGCCGACGGCCGCCCCTGCGAGCGCGAACAGCGCGCCGGCCATGAACGCGGCGTGGTAGCCCCCCACCAGAGCGTCGAGATGGCCCGCACCCGACGCCGAAAGCGAATCGGTCCGTGACGCGGCAAGGCTCGCAAGTGCTGCGAGCCCCACTGCCCCGCCCATCATGAAGGCCGTGTTGACGACGCCGGAAGCGAGCCCCGACTCCTGAGGCGCCACATCGCTCATCGCCGCCAGCAGCATCGGGTTGAACGCGAGGCCCGCGCCGATCGCGAGCAGGATCATGCTCGGCAGCACGTCGACCGCGAAGCTTCCGCCGACGGGCGCGCGTGCGAACAGCGCCAGACCGCCCGCCGCGATCACGAGCCCGCCCGCCAGCGGGACCCTGAAGCCGAAGCGCATGACGAGCTTCGCCGAGAGCCCGAGCGAGAACGCGCCCATGATGATGTTCGCGGGCAGGAAGGCGAGCCCGACCTGGAGCGGTGTGTACCGAAGCACCTGTTGGAGGTAGAGGGCCGAGAGGAAGAACCAGGCGAACATCGCAGCCGCCCACAACACGCCCACGACGTTCGCGGTCGCGACGTTTCGCAGCCGGAACAGCCGCAGGGGCATCAGCGGCGAGGAGACACGGGACTCGATCACGAGGAAGATGCCGAGCAGCACGGCCGCGATCGCGAGCAGACCGAGCGTCTCCGCCGAGGTCCAGCCGTTCGCGTTCCCGTTGACGATCGCGTAGACGGCGAGCATCAGGGCGGCGGTGACCGTCACCGCGCCGCCGACGTCGAGTCGGCCTGTCCCGGCGTGACCGTGCTCCGCCGGAACGATGCGCACCGACAGCAGGTAGACGGCGATGCCGATCGGCACGTTGACGAGGAAGATCCAGTGCCAGTTGAGGACGTCGGTCAGAACCCCGCCGAGCAGCACGCCGATGCTGCCTCCGCCGGCCATCACGAACCCGAACACGCCCATCGCCTTCGCGCGTTCGGCCGGCTCGGCGAAGAGGCTCATGATCAGCGACAGAGCCACGGCTGAGACGACCGCGCCCCCGAGGCCCTGGACCGCGCGCGCGGCGATCAGCATCCCCTTGGTCGTGGAGAGCCCGCAGGCGATCGACGCCAGCGTGAAGAGCGAGACGCCCGCCAGGAAGAGCCGGCGGTGGCCGAACAGGTCACCGAGCCGCCCGCCGAGCAGCAGGAAGCCGCCGAAGGTCAGCAGATACGCGTTCACCACCCACGCAAGCGACGTCTGCGAGAAACCCAGGCTCGACTGGATCGACGGCAGCGCGACGTTCACGATCGTCGTGTCGAGCACGATCATCAGATCGCCGAGGCAGAGAACGATGAGTGCCAGCCAACGCCGGCGGTCCGTTGTCACCTGATCGGTCATACCAGTCCGACCTGAGCTCACGCCGTAACTCATCGCGTCGACGCCGATGAATTCGTCAGCAAAACGCAGTCTTCGTAAGATGGCCCCGCCTGTTGCCTTCGCGATCCGCGGGCCGATCGCGGAGGCAGATCTCCCCGGACTGTGCGCCCGGGTCTGCGACGTGCTCGGTCAGACGACCGGCCAGACGGTGACGTGCGACGTGAGCGGCGTCGAACCGGACGCGGTGACCGTCGACGCGCTGGCGAGGCTGCACCTTGCCGCAGCGCGTCGTCGTTGCCGGATGCAGCTCCTGAACGCGTCGGCGGAGCTCCGCGAGCTCGTCGCGTTCATGGGGCTCGGAGACGTCCTGGTGCTCTAGCCGTCGAGGCGCGGAGGCAACCCGAAGAGCGGGAACAGCGACTCGGTGTCGAGGAAGAACGTGAACTCGGCGATGCGCCCATCCCGAAGCTCCAGCACCTGCAGCGCCCACGGTTCGTGGCCGCCACCCGGCGACGGCTTGTACTGACCGAATGCCGGAGAGCCGTTCGCATACCCGACCGGAACGACCCGGGACCCCTCGCAGCCGATTCCCGGACCGAACCACCACTTCAGGATGTCGTCGCGGCCGCTGAGCCACATGTCGAACGGCGGCATCGACTGCCGCGCGTCCTCTTCGATCAGCGCAGTCAGGGCGTCGATGTCGTAATCCTGGAACGCGTCGACGTAGCGCTCGAGCAGCGCCCGGTCCGATGCGTCGAGGTTCTCGACGGGTGCGCCGTCGGCGAGCTCGGCGGTCGCGAGCGTCGCTCGTGCACGCTGCAGCGCGCTATTGACGGAGGCGACGGTCGTGTCCAGAAGCTCTGCCACCTCGGTTGCGCGCCAGCGCAGCACCTCGGACAGGATCAGCACCGCGCGTTGGCGCGGCGGCAGATGTTGCAGCGCGGCGACGAAGGCGAGCCGGATCGTCTCGCGCCCCTCGATCACCAGGGCGGGGTCGCCTTCGGGCGACACGAGCGCATCGGGGACCGGTGCGATCCACGTCACCTCCGGAAGCACGTGCAGGTTCGACTCGACGGGCTCACAGCTCGGGCCGAGATCCATCGGCCTGGCACGCCGCTCGCGGCCGCTGAGCATGTCGAGGCACACGTTCGTCGCGATCCGGTACAGCCACGATCGCAACGCCGAACGGCCCTCGAAGCGGTCGAGGTTCTTCCACGCGCGGAGGAGCGTGTCCTGCACGGCGTCCTCGGCCTCGAACGGGGAGCCGAGCATCCGGTAGCAGTAAGCCGTGAGCGCCCGGCGGTGCTGCTCGACCTCAGCGAAGGCCGGAGCGGTGCTGACCGATCCCTCCACGGCCGTCATCCTAGTGAGACGATGAGGTTCGGTGCGGCAGCCGGTCTGAACCCTGGGAAACCAACGAGATCGGAGGGATCATGGGCAAGCTCGTTGTGTCGGAGTTCGTGACGCTCGACGGCGTGATGGAGGACCCGGAGGAGCCGAGAGCTTCGCCCACGGCGGCTGGGCGTTCTCGTTCGAACGCGGCCCGGAAGGCGACGCGTTCAAGCTCGACGAGGTGGTGGCGGCCGAGGCGATGCTGCTCGGGAGGGTGACGTACGAGGGGTTCGCCGCTGCATGGCCCGAGCGCACCGATGAAGTCGGCTTCGCCGACAAGATGAACTCGATGCCGAAGTACGTCGTCTCGGCGACGCTCAGCGACCCGCAATGGAACAACACGACGGTGATCGCGAGCGACGTCGCCGAGTCCGTGGCAAGTGTCAAGGCAGGCCTGCAAGGAGACCTGCTCGTCGCGGGCAGCTGCCGACTCGTGAGTGCGCTCCTCGAGCACGACCTCGTCGACCAGTTGCGCTTGATGGTGTTCCCCGTCGTCCTCGGCGCGGGCAAGCGGCTGTTCGGGGACGGCGCCGAGCCGAGGCGGTTCACCGTCGCCGAAACGAAGCCGGCCGGCGAGACGGTGCTTCTGACGTTGACCCGCTGACGGTCAGCTCGGGGCGATCTCCGGCTGCTTGACGCTCTGCACGTAGCCGCGCACGTCCGCAGCAGGCTCGGTGTAGGCGTCGCCGAGCGCGCCCTCCATCGCCTCGAAGTAGTCCTCGACCCAGGCCGGAAGCTCGTAGTCGATCGAACGCAGGAACTCGAGCGTGGCCGCGAGCCGGATGTCGGCGATCGAAGGGGAATCACCACCGATGAAGGTCCTGCCGTCGAGGAAGAACCGTTTGTACACCTCGAGCGGGCCTGCCACGGCCTCCATTGCGGCGACCTGGGCGCGTGCCTTCACATCCTCGTCCGCGTCGGAGGCGCCGACCTCGCCCGGATACTGCGGAAAGTTGAGCACCGGGTAGGTCGCCCGGGCGACGAGCGGATAGAGCGTCCCGATCAGATAGAACATCGCGCTGTCGACCATGGCGCGCTCACCCGGCTCGGTCGGGTAAAGGTCGTCGAGCCCGTGCTTGTTGCACAGGTACTGCATGATCGCGCAGCTCTCCCAGAGGACGCCCCTGGGCAGTCCGTCGCACTCGAGCAGCGGTGTGAGGTCGGCGGGATCCTTCGACAGGAACTCGACGGTGCTCTTCTTCCCCCAGACGTCGACCTCCTCGAAGTCGAGCCCTGCGGCGCGTACGAAGATCCGGGCGGTCAGGTTGTTGACGCTGGGCCTGAGGATGCTGAGCGTGTTCGCAGCCATGGTTGACCTCCTCGTGGGTTAGTACGGACTCTTCGACGACCGATCCGGCGACAGCGACGCGCGCGATCTGCCGACCAGGACCTCGATCGCGTCGGCGAGATGTTCCTCGGCGATGTTGTTGTCGCCGCGTTCGACGCGGATCATGTGCGCCTCGAACAGCACGTCGGCGTGCGTATGCCCCTGCGGCGGCTCGAAGCGGTAGGACGCGAGCTCGATCAGCAGGCCGAGCGGATCTTCGAAGTAGATCGAATCCATGAACCCCCGGTCCTTGACACCGCTGTGCCGGACGCCGCGCTCGTCCAGCCGTTCGACTGCCTGCCGGAATGTCGCCTGCGAAAGGGAGAAGGCGAGATGGTGGACACAGCCCTGGTCCGTCGACGTCCGGGCCGGGTCGGGCTCGCGCTCCTCGTTCGTGAAGACTGTGATCAGCCGTCCGTCGCCCGGATCGAAGTAGAGATGGCTCTCCGAGGGGTTGTCGAGGTTGGGCTGCTCGAAGACGAACGGCATCCCGAGCACGCCTTCCCAGAAGTCGATCGACGTCTCCCGGTCGGCGCCCACGATCGTGATGTGGTGGACGCCCTGGCTCTGCAGCTTCCGGGTCACCGATCTACGAGTCTGGACTTGTAGTCACTTCGTTGCAAGCTGCCCCACGGCACGAGCTCGACGGCGGTCTGAACGACGAGTACGTCGCGCAGCCGGTTCCGGATTGCCTCGGCGAGCTCGGCGTGCGCGGTCGCTCCCTCGGCGAGCTCGATCGCGACGGGGAGCGGCGGCTCCTGCTTCACGCCCCGAGACGCCGGGCGCACCAGCACTCGGCCGCTCACACGTGGCGCGAATGTGCTGACGACCTCGCGCAACGCCGACGGGAAGATGTTGACGCCACGGACGATGAGCATGTCGTCGGTCCGACCGAGGCAACGAACGCGCGGCGTCGCGCGACCGCACGGGCACGTGCCGGTCGACACCTCCACGTGGTCACGCGTCCGGAACCGGAGCAGCGGCGCAGCGCGGTGGCGCAGATGCGTGAGGACGAGCTCACCGGTTGCACCGTCGGCGAGAGCGCGGGCGGCACCCGTTTCGGGGTCGATCAGCTCGGCGTGGACGAAGCCGAACGCGCCGAGATGCATCCCGGCCTGCTCCTCGCACTCGCCCCAAAGCGACGGCCCGATGTCGCCGATCCCCATCGCCTCGGTCACGCGCGCTCCGAAGCCGTCCTCGAGCTTTGCCCGGAAGGCGGGCTCGCCACCCCCGGGCTCGCCTGCGACCAGGATTCGCCGGACGCTGGAATGACGCAAGTCGCGCAACTCGAGGAGGTACTCCGCGTACGAGGGAGTGAGAACCAGTGCATCCGGCCGCAACTGGTCGATCGCGAGCAGCAACCGTTCGCTCGAGCCGGTGCCGACCGGGATGTGGTTGACGCCGATCAGCGCGAACGCGTCGAGGGCCGCTCCCGCGACGAACGGGCCGGCGTTGTACGTCGTGATCACCCGATCGCCCGCCGCGACTCCGGATGCCGAATAGCTGCGAGCGGAACCAGTGACCCAGTTGGCGAGATCGCCGGCGGTCAGCGGGATGTAACTGGGAGCGCCCGTGGTCCCGCTGGTCGAGTACACGCGCACGACATCCGACATGGGGACGCAGAGATGGGCGCCGATCGGATTCTCGGCGGTGCACGTCTCTTTGACCTCGCGCTTGTCGGTGAGCGGCAGGCTCGCGATCTCGTCGAGGCCCCCGCGGGTGTCGACGCCGCCGAGCTTCTCGCGGTAGAAGGGAGAGCGGTCGACGAGGTATGCGAGCTGCTCGCGGTAGCTCGCGTCGTCGACTGCACGCTGCGCGTCCCACGACGACGGCCACCGGAGCTCACTCATCCCTGTACTCGACGGCCTCCTCGGCCGTCGCCGCCATCAGGAACCCGACCGGGCGCTCTCCCTCCTCGGCGAGATGAGCAAGCAGGCTCGCGGTGCGGGCGAGGATCGGCACCGCCTTGACGATCGCGGCGGCGTAACCGAGCTCGAGCATGACCGCGGCGATCGGAAGCGACACGTTCAGCGTGAGCGGGCGGTCCCACGTCTCTGCGACGGCGTCGCGCAGCGAACGCGTCAGCGCCAGATAGGGCCCGTCGAGCCCGCGGGTGTCGGCGAGCTCCAGGATGCGTTCGGCACGCGGATCGACCGGCCGGTGCAAGGGGTGGCCGAACCCCGGGATCCTCTCGCCCGCCTCCCGATACCGGCGCGCGACAGCGCGGGCGACCGTGAGGGGCTGCTCGCCCGCGCCGACCTCGAGCTGCGCCGACTCCAGCAGGCGCGCGCACTCCTCTGCGGCCCCGAGGATCACCGTGCCTGCTCCGAGGATGCCGGCAGCCACCGCACCTTGAAGGAACGCCGGGTCTGCCGCCAGCGTCATGCGGGCGGCCACGTTGCTCGGCACGAGCCCATGCTCGGCGATCGCCACGAGCAGCAGGTCGAGGAAGAAGCGCTCGTCGTCCGTCGGCTCACGACCGGTGACGAGCAGGTGGAAGTACTCGGTGAAGCCGATCCGCCCCATGAGGTCACCCGTCAGATCGCGGCCGCGAACCTCGATCCGGTCGGCGTTCGCATGACTGATGCGCGTGACGGGCTCTCCGGCCTTGCCGATCTGCACGTACCGATACCTACGTGCTCGGCGCCCGGACCGTCAACTCCGGACTGTTCCAGCGACCGCAGCTGTGCGAACATGTGTTCGTGTGAAGGCGAGCATCCTCCACGCCGACCTCGACTCCTTCTTCGCGTCCGTCGAACAGCGCGACGATCCCCGTCTGCGCGGTCGACCCGTGATTGTGGGGCTCGGTGTCGTGCTCGCCGCAAGCTACGAGGCGAAGGCGTTCGGGGTGCGTACTGCGATGGGGCACGTGCGCGCGCGTCGCCTCTGCCCGTCGGCGATCGTCGTCCCGCCTCGCATGTCGGCCTACTCCCGGGCGAGCGAGGACGTGTTCCGCCTCTTCGAGGATGCTGCGCCCGTCGTCGAGGGCCTTTCGATCGACGAGGCGTTCCTCGACGTCTCGGGGATGGAGCGGAGCGTCGGCACGCCGATCGAGATCGCCCGCCGCCTCAAGCAGGACGTCTTCGACCAGATCGGACTTCCAATCACGGTGGGCGTAGCGCGAACGAAGTTCCTCGCCAAGGTGGCGAGCGGGGTCGCGAAGCCCGACGGGCTCCTCGTCGTGGCCCCCGAGGCGGAGCTCGCGTTCCTGCATCCGCTCCCGATCGAGCGTCTGTGGGGCGTCGGCAGCGTGACAGCCGAGAAGTTGCGCCGACACGGGATATCGACCGTCGGCGCGGTCGCCGCTGTCCCCGAGGCGAGCCTCGTGGAGATGCTCGGCACGGCGTCGGGGCGGAAGCTCCACGCGCTCGCGCACAACCGCGACCCGCGGGCGGTGCAGCCGGGACGCCGGCGCGGCTCGATCGGCTCTCAACGCGCATGTGGGCGCCGGCCGTGGTCGCCCACCGCCGCCGACGCCGACCTGCTCGCGCTCGTCGACCGCGTCACCCGGCGAATGCGGACGGCGCGCCGCGTGGGACGAACGATCGTGCTGCGGCTGCGCTTCGACGACTTCCAGCGGGCAACGCGATCGCAGACGCTCCCGCAGGCGACGGCGAGCACGGAGACCGTCCTCAGGACGGCGCGGGAGCTGCTCGCGGCAGCGACTCCGATGATCGAGCACCGGGGCCTGACGCTGATCGGCATCTCCGTCGCGAACCTCGGCGACGCGCGCTCGATTCAGCTCGCGCTGCCGCTGGACGGCAACGACCGTGAGGCGATCGACGACGCGGTCGACCGCATCAGGGAGCGCTACGGCGCGGCGTCGATCACACGGGCGGTGCTGCTCGGCCGGCGCGACCTGACGATGCCGCTGCTACCGGACTGATTGGACTCGGTGGGTGCGGTAGCCGAGAATGGCGCATGGCAACCATTCTCTGTGTGCTGTACGACGATCCCGTCGACGGCTACCCCACCTCGTACGCGCGCGACGATCTCCCGGTCATCGACCGGTACTTCGACGGCCAGACGACGCCATCGCCGCAAGCGATCGACTTCACGCCGGGCGAGCTCCTCGGCAGCGTCTCGGGCGAGCTCGGCCTGCGAACCTTCGTCGAGGGACGAGGCCACCGCCTGATCGTGACCTCCGACAAGGACGGGCCGGAGTCCGTCTTCGAACAGGAGCTGCCGAACGCGGACATCGTCATCTCGCAGCCGTTCTGGCCCGCGTACCTCACGGCCGAACGGATCGCGCGAGCTCCGAACCTCAAGCTGGCGATCACCGCCGGGATCGGGTCGGACCATGTCGACCTTCAGGCCGCGATCGAGCGGGGCGTCACGGTCGCCGAGGTCACGTACTCCAACTCGATCAGCGTCTCCGAGCATGTCGTGATGATGATCCTGAGCCTCGTCCGAAACTACATCCCGTCGTACCAGTGGGTCGTCGAGGGCGGCTGGAACATCGCCGACTGTGTGTCCCGGTCGTACGACCTGGAGGCCATGCAGGTCGGGACCGTCGCCGCCGGCCGTATCGGCTCCGCCGTCCTCCGGCGGCTGAAGCCGTTCGAGGTCGGGCTCCACTACACCGATCGCCACCGCCTATCGGCCGACGTCGAGCGAGAGCTCGGCGTGACGTTCCACGAATCCGTCCAGTCGCTGGTCTCGGTCTGCGACGTCGTCACGATCAACGCGCCGCTGCACCCGGAAACCGAGCACCTGTTCGACGACGTACTGATCGGGAAGATGAAGCGCGGGGCGTACCTCGTGAACACCGCTCGCGGAAAGATCTGCGACCGCGACGCCGTGGTCCGCGCCCTCGAATCGGGCCGGCTCGCCGGTTACGCGGGGGACGTGTGGTTCCCGCAACCCGCGCCGGCCGATCACCCGTGGCGGACGATGCCGCACCACGGCATGACACCGCACGTCTCGGGCTCGAGCCTCTCTGCACAGGCGCGTTACGCGGCGGGCACGCGCGAGATCCTCGAATGCTGGTTCGACGAACGTCCGATCCGCGACGAATACCTGATCGTCGACGGCGGGCAGCTCGCCGGCACGGGAGCCCACTCATATAGCGCAAGTTGATCAGCCAACCCCCGGTTACGATGGAGCATCGATCTTCGAAAGGAAGCAACTCATGCATAGACGAGTGTGGTCCGCGGCTCGCTGGAGCCTGTTCGCAGCTCTCGCACTGGGAATCGTCCTCGCAGCAACGGCCTGCGGGAGCAGCAAGAAGGCGAGTGGGTCGACGACCACCGCTTCGACTACCACGACGAGCGCACCGACGACGACGAACCAGGTGTTGCAGCTGGCGAGCGCGTCGACCGACGTCGACTACAGCGACCCGGCGCTCGCATACGGCGTGCTGTCGTGGGAGGTCGAGTACGACACGTGCTGCGAAGCTCGTCGACTACAGCGACGCCGGCGGCGTCGGCGAGCAACGAGCTCACGCCGATGCTGCAGCCGAGGGACTACCCGTCATCTCGAAGGACGGCAAGACGTACACATTCACCATCCGCTCGGGATCAAGTTCAGCGACGGTGCACCGCTGACCGCGCAGAGCTTCGTCGCGGCGATGAACCGCGACGCCAATCCGAAGATGAACTCGCCGGTCAACGCATTTGTCGCTGACATCGTCGGCTGGAACGACGTCGTGAACAAGAAGGCGACGAAGATCAGCGGCGTGACCGCGAACGGCAACAAGCTGACGATCAAGCTGACGCAGAAGGACGGCGGCCTGATCGACAAACTGGCGATGCCGTTCTTCTGCGCGATCGACCCCGCGAAGACGCCGGTCGACCCGCAAGGCGTCAAGACGCTCCCCGGCGCAGGGCCCTACTACATCGCCTCACGCACCGTCGGCAAGCAGCTCGTGATGAAGGTGAACCCGTACTACAAGGGCAACCGACCGCATCGGGCCGGAACGATCGTGTTCACCATGAACACCGATCCGCAGCAGACGTACCTCCAGGTCTCGAAGGGCACGTACGCAACTGACCCGAACGGGCTCGACAACCCCGCAGCTGCCAGCCAGCTTGCGAAGCAGTACGGCATCAACAAGAGCCGCTTCTTCATCCACCCGACGCCCGAGACGGATTACCTGGCGCTCAACACGACCCGGCCCGCGTTCGGCTCGCTCGCAGTCAGGAAGGCGGCCAACTACGCGATCGACCGCCCGGCACTGCTGCGCGTGTTCGGCTTCGGGGCGGCAAGACGACGACGGCGATCCTGCCTCCGTCGCTGACGGGCGGATCGAGCCCACCACGAACCCCTTCCCGCTCTCCGCGCCGAACCTGGCGAAGGCGAAGGCGCTTGCCGGAAGCAAGTGCGGCAACGTCCAGCTTTGGTACAGCACCGGGCCGGTCGGCACCCCGCAGTCCGGGATCCTCTCGTACGACCTGAAGCAGATCGGGTGCACCGTCACGACCAAGCCGTTCCAGGGCTATGCGACTGTTCACCGCAGCGGGCGTCAAGGGCGCCCCTCGACGCGGCGCTCGCCGGGCTGGTACCAGGACTACGCGGACGGCTACGACTTCTTCCACATCCTGCTCGACGGCCGCGCGATCACCGGCTCGAACAACAACAACCTGGCCTACTTCAACGAGTCGACCGTCAACGCGAAGATCGACGCGGCCAACCGGAATCCGGCCCGACCCGCGCCCAGTCATGGGGCAAGCTCGACAACTACACCATGTCGAACTACGCACCGTGGGCGCCGATGGACAACCGGAACATCCGCGACTTCGTCGGACCGAAGACCGCCGGCTACCTCTTCGTGCCGGCGTACGGCGCCATGGATCTCGGCACCCTGTACCTGAAGTAACGCGACGACGCATGTCTGACCGACTGCGACGGGCCCGCTACGGGCCCGTCGCAGTTTCGACGAATGACGCGATCGCCTCGGTGAAGGACAGCCGGCTCGCTTCCCACGCGTAGAACATGTGGCCTCCCCCGAAATGCCGGACCGTCAACCGGTCCGCCATCTCCGGGTCGAGCCGCATCAGGTTCCGCAGCCGATCGGTCGCGTAGTACGGCGTCACGAGGTCGTACCGCCCGTGCGTGATGAACGCCTTCATGTGCGGATTGAGCGACATGCCGTACCGGAAGTCGTCGGTCGCACCGGTCGGCGGTGTGAAGAAGTGCCGCTCGGTGTCCTCTCTCCAGCTTCGGTTGACCTCGTCGCTCAGCAGCAAGTACTCGCGGTCGGTCTCGAGGCCGATCCCGGAGCGGAGCTGGCGATTGACCGCCATCGTGTAGGCCGGGCTGATGCCCGAGAGCGTGGGATCGGGGCCGACGAACGAATCGCTGTCCGGAAACGGATCCGTGACGGTGATCGTCGCGTCGTAGAGGCCGAGCACCTTTCTCCGGTCGCGGAGCAGCTCGCGCGTGAACGCGCGGATCGAGATCCGTCCCTCGGCGCGGGCGACGAAGTCGAACGGCAGGCCGATGAGATCAGCCAGCCGTCCGAGGATCCGTTCGCGCTCCGGCGCGGCGATCGAAGCGCCGCGGGTGAGGAACGACGCAAAATCGCCCGTCGCGAACGTCTCGGCTTCGCGCGCCACGTCGTCGAGCGAGGCGCCGGCGGCGAAGGCCCGCGATCGTCCATGGTGTACGGCAGCGGCGGCCATCGTCGGCAGGGTGTCGATCCATGCAAGGACGTCGTAGTCGCTCGGAACGAGCGACGACAGCTCGAGTGCCGGCGAGATCAGGATCGCGCCGTTGAGCCCGATCCCGGCGGTCTCCTGCAGCACCCGCACGAGGCGGCCAACGCGGTAGCCGCCGTAGCTCTCGCCGGCGATGAAGACAGGTGAGCCCCAGCGCCCGTGCGCCGAGAGCCACCGGCCCATGAACTCGCACAGCGACTCGAGATCGCGCTTCTGGCCGAAGTACTCCTTGGGATCGGTCGCGTCGTCCGGCTTCTTCTTGTTCTCGTCCTTGGCGTCGTCGGTCGGCTCGTTGTCGACGACCCGGCTGAAGCCTGTTCCCACGGGGTCGACGAACACGAGATCGGAGAACGCGAGCCACGACGACTCGTTCTGGACGAGCCGCGGCGGCATCTCGGGCAGCGTCCCGTCCGCCGGGAACGCGACGCGCTGCGGGCCGACCGCGCCGAGGTGGAGAAACGCCGACGACGCGCCGGGGCCGCCGTTGAAGACGAACATCACCGGCCGCTCGGCGTCTTCGCCGTCGGCGACGTAGGAGACGGAGAAGATCTCGGCGGACGGCTTCTCCTTCTTTCGCAGCACGACCCATTGCGCGCTCGCCGTATAGCCGAGCGGCGCCTCGCCGCCCGTCCACGTGCTGCTCGTCTCGGCCCCGGCAGGCGGCTGGTACTCCTCGCGCCGGCTGTCGTCGCTCACGGCGGAGAAGCTAGCTGTCCGGCCGCGGTTGCCGCCCGAGAACGGCGCGGCCACGAACGCCAAACGGCCGCCTGCAGGCGGCCGTCTCGATAGCGGGGGCAGGATTTGAACCTGCGACCTCCGGGTTATGAGCCCGGCGAGCTACCTGACTGCTCCACCCCGCGTCGCACGACGAGCATACCATCGATGCCATGCCGATCCCGCTCTGGATCGCCCTTGGAATGTTCGTCGTCCTGATCGCCGGCGCCGGTTCCCTCGCGACGGCTCGGGGCCTCCGCGCATGGCGTGATGCGCGCACGGTCAGCGACGCGCTCGCGGCCGAGCTTGCGGTCGTCACCGCACGCATCGAGGTGGCCCAGGCAACTGCGGAACGGGCTCAGCAACGGTCGACAGAGGTCCGGGAAGCAGCTGCCGCGCTGCAGACCGACCTCGACACGCTGAACGTCCTCGTCACGGAGCTCCGCCGGCTCCAGGCGAAGGTCTCCCCGTTCCTCGCACTGGTGCCGACCAAGTGACGCGCGTCGCCGCGATCGATCTCGGCAGCAATGCGACGCGGCTCCTGGTCGCCGATGTCGCAGGCGGCGAGACCATGGAGATCGTGCGCCGCACGCGGATCACGCGACTCGGCGAAGGCGTCGACGAGCGGCGGCTCCTGCTGCCGCTGCCAGTCGCGCGCGTGCGAAACGTCCTTGCCGACTACCGGCGCGAGGCGGAGTCGCTCGGCGCGGAACGGATCCTCGCGATCGCGACGAGTGCGGTCCGCGACGCCGACAACGGCGAGGCGTTCCTCGGCGAGGTCGAGTGGTCGTATGGGTTCGCGACCCGCCTGCTCTCGGGCGACGAGGAAGCAGCGATGACGCTCCGCGGCGTGGGCCGGCTCGACGCCGGAACGCTCGTGACGGACATCGGTGGCGGGTCGACCGAGATTGCCTGCGACGGTTTCCGGCACAGCCTGCAGATCGGGTGCGTCCGGCTGACGGAGCGCTTCGGCGCAGACCTCGACGCAGCCGCGGCCGTGGTTCGCGCGGTCCTCCCCGCACCGCCGTTCGACGTGCACACGCTGGTCGGTGTCGACGGGACGACGGCGGAGCTCGTCGAGCTGCGCGGCGGCGGGGCGCTCGGCCCGGGCGACCTCGACGTGGAGCTCGCGCGCCTGGCGGCGTGCTCCGACAACGAGCTCCGGAGCCTGCTCTTCGAGCCCGACCGCAGCGGAGTGATCGTGATGGGCGCGCTCATCCTGCGTGAGCTCCAGCGGGGGCTCGGGGCCGGGCGCGTCGTGGCCGGTGAGCGCGACATCCTGAACGGCGCCGCCCTGGAGGCAGCCGGCCTACGGCCCCGGCCGGAAGGCGACGCGCCCGCAGGCGCGTACACCTGCTGCTGAGCCGATGTTCGAAACTGCGCGCCGCCGGGAAGAAACTTGTGGACGCAAGCGTTACTGCTAGCATCGTTGCGCAATCAAGTTTCTAGGAGGAAACAGATGAGCACTACCGCAGAGTCCGTGACCATCCCCAGTGGGACGTGGCAGGCGGACACCGTGCACTCGAGCGTGACCTTCGAGGTTCCCTACGCCGTCGCGACCTTCAGCGGCGCCGTCAGCGACTTCGAGGCAACCCTGGCCGACGGCCGTCTCACGGGCGTCGCACGCATCGCCAGCATCAGCGTGAAGGACGAGAACCTCGAGGCGCACCTGCTGTCCCCCGAGTTCTTCGACGCCGAGCGCCATCCCGAGGTCCGCTTCACGACCGAGACGATCCGCCGCAACGGCGACCAGGTCGAGGTCGAAGGACAGATCACGATCAAGGGCATCACGAAGCCCGCAACGCTCCACGGGACGATCGTCGGCCCTACCGTCGATCATTTCGGCAAGAATCGCGTCGGACTCAGCCTCGAGACGACGATCGACCGAACGGCTTTCGACATGAACTGGAACATGCCGCTCCCGAACGGAGAGCCCGCTCTCGCCAACGAGGTCACCCTCAAGGCCGATCTCACCCTGGTGAGCCAGGACGCGTAGTGCACCTGCTCGCTGTCAGCGGGTCGCTCCGCCGCCACTCGAACAACACGCGCCTCCTTCGCGCTCTGCGCGAGGAGGCGCCCGAGGGCGTCGAGATCACGCTCTGGGACGGGCTCAAGGAGATCCCACCGTACGACGCCGATGACGACGGCGTCCCCGGACCGCCCGCCGTCGAGGAGTTCCGCCGGCTCGTCCGCGAAGCCGACGCCGTCGTCTTCGCGACGCCGGAGTACAACTCGTCGATCCCCGGAGCGCTGAAGAACGCACTCGACTGGGGATCCCGCCCGCTCGCGACGAACGCGTTCCGCAACAAGCCCGTGGCCGTGATCGGGTCGAGCGTAGGCGCGTTCGGCGGCGTCTGGGCAGCCGCCGAGTTGCGCAAGGTGCTGGCCGCGATGGGCTCCCGCGTCGCGCCCGTCGAGCTCGCGGTCGGCCACGCGGGCGAGAAGTTCGACGACGACGGCAACCTGCTCGACGTCGACGTCCGGCAAGGGCTTGGCGAGGTGCTCTCAGGGGTCGTCGCCGAGACCGCGCCCAACCTCGCAGCCGCCTGAGTTTCTTTCTTTAGACGCCGTCGGCCGGCGGCTCGTCCTCGGCCAGCCGCCGCTGCACGACGGCCCGCGCGAGAACACCCACGAGGCGCCCGGACTCGACCACCGGTACGCGCTCGAAATCGTGCTCCTCGACGAACGAGAACGCGTCCCCCAGCGGCATCGTCGACTCGATCGTCGCGTTGGGCGCCTCGGCGATCGTGCCGAGCTTCGTCGAGCCGGGATCGCGACCGGTGGCCACGACCTCGCGCACCAGCGTCTTCCGCGTCACGACACCGACAAGCCGGCCGTCGTCGTCGCAGACGAACACCGCCCGCACCTCCGGGCGGAGCAATGCCTCCCCGGCGTCGCGGGCGGTCTGGTCGGCTCCGAGCGCGAGCGGATCCGCAACCATCGCATCGCGGACAAGGTCCACCGGCGAAGCTTAGAAGTTCTCGCAGAATGACATTCGTCGTTCCGGGTGCTATCGGCGAATTGCGCTGCTGCCGAGCGCGGCCGGACGATACAACTGCTCATTCTGCGAGAGCTTCTAGGTGACGGTCTGCAAAACACAAGCCCCTCGCAACGGCTGCGGCGTCGTTCTGCAGGATGATTTCGACGTCGCCTGAGGGGACGACGCCGCTCGTGGGCCGGGCGGGTTACCTTCAGCCTGTGACCTGGCAGCGCGCGTGGGCCCGGCTTCGTCGCGATGCCGTCGACGCCCTGATCGTCGCGCTCGCAGTCGCGGTCGAGATCGAGGTCGTCGCCAGGCACAACGACGTCAACCTCGCGATCATCGGACCGGCGTCCCTGTTCTTCGTGTTGCCGCTGCTCTTCCGGCGGCGCTTCCCGCTCGTCGCACCCGGCGTGGCCCTCGTCGCCTTCACGCTGTGCGGAACGTTCGATCCCTCCGGGCTCGAGCAGATCGACACCGCCGCGCTTGCAGGGATCGCCGTCATGATCTCGCTCGGGGCGATCCGCGACCGGGACGAGGCCGTCGTCGGGCTCGCCCTGGGGGTGACGACCGGGATCTACGTCCAGTACCGGTTCCCGGACACGACCACCAGCGATTTCGTCGGCGCGGCGATCTTCTACGCAGGCGCGTGGTTCGCCGGCAGGGCGCTCGCGGTGCGCGCGGAGCAGACACGCATCCTCCGTGCCCGTGTCGCCGAGGCCGAGCACGCCCGCGCGATCGCCGCGGAGCGCGCTGCAGCCGAAGAACGCGCGCGGATCGCCAGCGAGCTGCACGACGTCGTCGCGCACTCCGTGTCGGTGATGGTCGTGCAATCATCGGGCGTGCGCAGGCTGCTCAGGGACGACCAGCATCGCGAGCGCGATGCGCTGCTCTCGGTGGAACAGATCGGCCGGCAGGCTCTGACCGAGATGCGCCGTATGTTGGGCGTCATGCGTCCCGGCGACGTCGCACCAGCATCGCTCACCCCACAGCCGGGCCTGCAGCACCTCGACCATCTGATCGAGCAGGTCGTCGAGGCCGGGCTGCCGGTGACGCTGCGCGTCGAAGGCGAGCCGACCTCGCTCCCACCGGGCGTCGACCTCTCGGCCTACCGCATCGTGCAGGAAGGGCTGACGAACGCGCTCAAGCACGCGCCCGGGTCGCATGCCGAGGTCGTCATCCGCTTCCTCGACAACAAGCTCAACCTGGAGATCGCCGACGACGGCAAGGAGGTGACCGTCGAGGACGGGCTCGGGCACGGCCTCGTCGGCATGCGCGAGCGAGTCGCTCTCTACGGCGGGACGCTCGAGGCGGGCCCCCGCGAAGGTGGCGGGTACGTCCTGCGCGCCGAGCTCCCCGTCGAGGTGACGCGCGCGTGATTCGGATCCTGCTCGTCGACGACCAGGCGCTCGTCCGGGCGGGCTTCCGGATGATTCTCGACGCCGAGCCGGAGATGGAGGTCGTCGGCGAGGCCGGCGACGGCCGGGAGGCGATCGACCAGGTGCGGGTGCTCTCGCCCGACGTCGTGCTGATGGACATCCGCATGCCGGAGCTCGACGGCCTCGAGGCGACGCGGCGGATCCTCGAAAGCGGTGACGACGGCCCGAAGATCCTCATGTTGACCACGTTCGACCTCGACGAGTACGTCTACGAAGCACTGCGCGCGGGCGCCAGCGGGTTCCTGCTGAAGGACACGCCGCCGGAGCAGCTCGTGTCGGCGATCGAGGTGATCTCGCAGGGCGACGCGCTCCTCTCGCCCACGATCACGCGCCGCGTGATCTCGGAGTTCGTGAAAGGGACCGGGCCCAAGCCGCAGGCGCAGTTCCCGCGGCTCGACGACCTGACTCCGCGCGAGCACGAGGTGCTGATGCTCATCGCGCGAGGGCTCTCGAACGCGGAGATCGCGAAGACGCTCTTCGTCTCGGAGACCACCGTGAAGACCCACGTCGCCCGCATCCTGATGAAGCTCAACCTCCGCGACCGCGTCCAGGCGGTCGTGCTCGCCTACGAGTCCGGCACCGTGCAGCCGGGCGAGCCGAGCTGAGCTCGTCGACGCCGATCTAGTCGCGTCGCAGCACGACGAGCGAGCGGGCCTCGACGACCACTTCAGCCCCGGGCGCCAACCGGTCGGCGTCGAAACGCCCGGTCTTGAGCTCGAGCCTCCAGCGCAGGCCGAGCCGGCGGGCCGGCAGGCGGAACGTGATGTCGTCGAAGTAGGCGTTGAACAGGACCAGGAACGAGTCGTCGCGGACCTCCTCGCCCGATCGCGTCTCCGCCTGCAGCTCGTCGCCGTTCAGGAAGACGCCGATCGCGCGTGAATCCGCGTTGTCCCAGTCGCGCCGCGTCATCCGGCGCCCGTCGGGACGCATCCACCAGACGTCGGGCAGCTGGGCGCCGCGGCCGTCGAAGAACTTCGTCCGACGGAACACGGGATGCGCCCGGCGAAGCTCGATCACGTGCCGCGTGAAGGTGAGGAGATCGTCATCGGCCGACTCCCAGTCGAACCACGACATCGCGTTGTCCTGACACCAGGCGTTGTTGTTGCCGTTCTGCGTGCGTCCGATCTCGTCGCCGCCGAGCAGCATCGGAACGCCCTGCGACAGGAGTAGTGTCGCCAGGAAGTTCCGCTGCTGGCGGGCACGGAGGGCGAGCACCGCTCGATCGTCGGTCGGGCCTTCGACGCCGCAGTTCCACGAGCGGTTGTCGTCGGATCCGTCGTGACCCTGCTCCCCGTTGGCCTCGTTGTGCTTCTCGTTGTACGAGACGAGATCGCGCAACGTGAAGCCGTCATGAGCAGTGACGAAGTTGATCGAGGCAAACGGGCGCCGACCGTCGCGCTGGTACAGATCGGCGGAACCGCCGAACCGCGAGGCGAACGCCGCGAGGGACGCACCGCCGCGCCAGAAGTCACGCATCACGTCCCGGTAGATGCCGTTCCACTCCGACCAGAGGATCGGGAAGTTGCCGACCTGGTACCCGCCGGGGCCGACGTCCCACGGCTCGGCGATCAGCTTCACCTGGGACAGGACCGGGTCCTGGTGGATGATGTCGAAGAACGCCGACAGGCGGTCGACGTCGTACAACTCCCGTGCGAGCGCAGCCGCAAGATCGAATCTGAAGCCGTCGACGTGGCACTCGGTCACGAAGTAACGGAGCGAGTCCATGATCAGGCGCAGCACGCTCGGGTGCAACGGGTTGAGCGTGTTGCCGGTGCCCGTGTAGTCCATGTAGTAGCGAGGGTCTTCGGGGATCAAGCGGTAGTAGCTCCTGTTGTCGACCCCGCGTAGGCTGAGCATCGGGCCGAGGTGGTTCCCCTCCGCCGTGTGGTTGTAGACCACGTCGAGGATCACCTCGATCCCGGCGCGATGGAGCGCCTTGACCATCCCCTTGAACTCGCGCACCTGGTCGCTCGTAGCCGCGTACAGCGAATGCGGTGCGAAGTACCCGATCGTCGAGTAGCCCCAGTAGTTCGTCAAACCGCGTTCGTGCAGAAAGCTCTCGTCGGCGATGTGGTGCACCGGCAGCAGTTCGACCGCAGTCACGCCGAGCCCCTTCATGTATGCGACCGCACCCTGGCTCGCGAGCCCTCCGTACGTTCCCCGCAGGTCGTCACGCACGTCCTCACGCAGCCTGGTGAAGCCGCGCACGTGCGTTTCGTAGATCACCGTGTCCTGCCAGGGCGTCCGCGGCCTCACCCAGTCGTCGTCCTCCCAGTCGAAGGTCGGATCGACGACGACCGCCTTCGGGATCGCGGGCGCGCTGTCCGAGTCGTCGATCACGAGGTCGGCATCGGGATCGCCGCTCGGGACGTACGGCAAGGTGTTGGCGGCGTCCCAGTCGACCGCCCCGTCGATCGCCTTCGCGTACGGGTCGATCAGGAGCTTCGCCGGGTTGAAGCGCAGGCCGTTGTCGGGATCGTACGGGCCGTGGACGCGATAGCCGTACCGTTGTCCGGGGCCGACGCCCGGCAGGTAGCAGTGCCAGTTGAACGCCGTCCGCTCTTCGACGGCGATGCGTTCCTCGTGCTCGTCGTCGTCGAACAGGCACAGCTCGACGCGCTCGGCGTTCTCGGAGAAGAGCGAGAAGTTGGTGCCCTGTCCATCCCAACTTGGACCGAGCGGAAACGGGTCTCCCGGCCAGACCACGCGGCTCATCCCAAATCACCGTACCCGCGCGGCGGAGACCAACGACCCGCTTGCACTCCGCGCTGCTATTCCGCCGGACGCAGCCAGACGACGCCGAGCGGCGGCAAGGTGACCTCGGCCGAGTACGGCTGACCATGCCAGCCTCGCTCCTCCGCCTCGACCGCGCCCAGGTTGCCGATGCCGCCGCCGCCGTAGTACACCGAATCGGTGTTCAGCACCTCGAGCCACGGGCCGGCGCTTCGGAACGCCGACGCGGTAACGCTCGCGCGGCACCGGCGAGAGGTTGGCGGCGCAGACGAGCGTGCGTGCGCCGTCGACGGAGATCCGCATGAACGCGAAGACGTTGTTCGCCGCGTCGTTGGGCTCGAGCCAGCGGAAGCCTTCGGGTGAGAAGTCGACCGACCAGAGAGCCGGCTCGTCGCGGTAGATGCGATTCAGGTCGCGGACGAGGTCACGCACCCCCGCATGCTCGCGATGGTCGAGCAGCCCCCACGGCAGCTCCGCCTGCTCGCTCCATTCCCATGGCGCAGCGAGCTCGCCGCCCATGAACAAGAGCTGCTTGCCCGGGTGCGCCCACATGTACGCGTACAGCGCGCGCAAATTGGCGAGCTGTTGCCAGCGATCGCCCGGCATCTTCCCGAGCAGCGAGCCTTTCCCGTGCACCACTTCGTCGTGGGACAGCGGCAGCACGAAGTTCTCGTTCCACGCGTAGACGAGTGAGAACGTGAGCTCGTGGTGGTGATAGCGACGGTGGATCGGATCGTGGGCGAAGTACCCGAGCGTGTCGTTCATCCAGCCCAGGTTCCACTTGAAGCCGAACCCAAGCCCTCCGACGTACGTCGGCCGCGAGACCCCCGGCCACGCGGTGGACTCCTCGGCAACCGAGATCACGCCGGGCTCGCGCGCATGCACGAGCTCGTTCAGGTCCTTCAAGAATGCGACCGCCTCGAGGTCCTCTCGACCGCCGAAGCGGTTCGGCACCCACCCACCGGCCGGCCTCGAGTAGTCGAGGTAGAGCATCGATGCGACCGCGTCGACGCGCAGACCGTCGGCGTGGTACTCGCGCAACCAGAAGAGCGCGTTCGCGAGCAAGAAGTTCTGGACCTCGGAACGCCCAAGGTTGAACACGAGCGTTCCCCAATCCGGGTGCTCGCCGCGCCGCGGATCGGCGTGCTCGTACAGCGCCGTGCCGTCGAACCGCACCAGTGCCCATTCGTCGCGAGGGAAGTGCGCCGGGACCCAGTCGAGGATCACCCCGATCCCGTCGGCATGCATGCGGTCGACGAAGTAGCGAAAGTCGTCGGGCGATCCCATCGACGACAACGGCGCGTAGTACCCGGTGACCTGATATCCCCACGAGCCCGAGAACGGGTGGTGCATCACCGGCATCAGCTCGACGTGCGTGAAGCCGAGATCGCGCACGTAAGGTGCGAGCTGGTCGGCAAGCTCGCGCCAGCCGAGCCCGTGCCGCCACGACGGCGCGTGCAGCTCGTAGATCGACACCGGTCCGTCGAGCGGCTCTGCGGCGCGCCGCGCATCGACCCACGCCGCGTCGCCCCATTCGTACGCGGACTCGAACACCACCGAAGCCGTCCGCGGCGGCTCTTCCGCACAAAACGCGACCGGGTCGGCTTTCTGGTGACCGTCGACGTCGTACTTGTAGCGCTGCCCGGGCGCGGCCCCGGAGACGACGCCTTCCCAGATCCCGGTCTCCTCGACGGGCACGAGCACGTCGGCCCCGGCATCCCAGTCGTTGAAGTCGCCGACGACGCTGACGCGGCGGGCGTTCGGCGCCCACACCGCGAAGCGAACGCCGCTCTCGACCACGTGCGCGCCCAGCTTCTCCCAGAGCTGCTCGTGGCGTCCCGCCTTCGCCAGCCACACGTCGAGCTCGCCGAACGCAGAAGCCCGGGACTGCGTCACACGGGCACCTCTGCGTCGAGCAGGCGCACGATGCCGGCGACGGGGATCGGAAGCCAGTCGGGGCGGTTGTTCAGCTCGTAGCGCAGCTCGTAGACGGCCTTCTCGAGCTCGAAGACCTGCAGCAACTTGTCCATCGCCGCGCCCGACGGGAGCAGCGAGGGATCGACGCTCGCCCGGTAGGCCTCCAGGAAGACCGTGCGCGCGCGCCCCTCCCAGTCCGGCGGCGGCACGATTCCCTTGAGCAGCGGCGCGGCGGATGCGACGTACGCGAACGACCGCAGCATCCCGGCGACGTCGCGCAGCGGGCTGCGCTTGCGGCGACGCTCGGGAAGCGATCTCGCGGGCTCGCCCTCGAAGTCGATCAGGACCCAGCCGTTCGGTGTGTGCAGCGCCTGGCCGAGATGGAAGTCGCCGTGATGGCGGATCACGCGCCCGACTCCGCCCAGGTTCGTCAGCAGGCGCAGCCGCTCGCGGACCTCCTCCCCGCGGCCGAGCAGCGGCTCGAGCTCGGGGTCGTCGTCGGGAAGGTCGAGGAAGATCGCCTCGATCTCCTCGTCGACCGTCGCCGTGAGCAGAGCGAGCGATTCGCTCGACGTCTGCTCCGGTGCGAAGCTCGGATCGGTCGAGTCGGACCCGAGCACCGTGTGCAGCTCACCGGTCACCTCGCCGAGTCGCTCGAGCTCGTACAGGAACCACTCGGTACGCGTCGTCAGCGAGTCGAGCGCCAGGTCCCAGCCGTCGCGGCCGTCGGGCACGAACTGCTGGAGGATGCCCAGCGTCGATTCCATCGGGCGCCCGACGTACTGGTACCAGCCCGCGAGTCGTGCGATGTGCTCGAAGCCGTGCTCGGTCAGGAACCGGAGCAGCTCGAGCTCGGGGTTGACGCCCGGCTCGAGCCGGCGGAAGACCTTCAGGATCAGACGGTCGTCGAGCACGACCGACGAGTTCGACTGCTCGGCGTCGATCTGCCGGATCACGGTCACGTCGTCGGCGGCGCCCTCGAACGAGGCCTGAACCGGGATCAGCTCGATCGTTCCCTCGCCCGCCTCGAATGTCGGTTCCGCGCCGGATCAGCCGCACGAGCTCCCTCGCCGCATCCGGCTCGGACAGGACGTCCAGCCCGGCCCCACCGAGCAGCTGGTACGTCTCATGCGTCCCGGTGTCGAATCGGATCTCGACCAGCAAGAGCTCGATTGCAGGATCCGGGGTGCTGAGCGTCGCGCGGTCGACGACGCTCGCGTGAACGACATCGCGCGCCTTCGATCCGAACCATCGCTGTTCGGTCACGAACTCGACGAGTGCCTGCTCTTCGGACGTCATGACTCGCTCCTTCCTCAACTGGAACCAGAAAAACCCTCGCGGCGCGAACGTCAGCAGGTACGGCAGCTCGCCGATCGGCGGGAAGCGGGTCCGTCCGAACATCTCCTCGGGAATCATCCCTTGCCAGCGCGAGAGGTCGAGCTGAGCCGCCTGGGCCGAGCGGGCGAGGTTGTGCACGCAGATGATCGTGTCGTCCTCGTACTGGCGAACGTGGGCGAAGATCCGCGGGTTGTCGGGCCGCAGCGCCTCGTACGTCCCGATCCCGAACACCGGATGGTCCTTGCGCAGCGCGATCAGTCGGTGGATCCAGCGCAGCATCGAGTTCGGCTGGCGCAGTTGCGCCTCGACGTTTACGGCTTGAAAGCCGTAGACCGGGTCCATCAGCGGCGGGAGGTAGAGCTGCGCGAAGTCGGCGCGGCTGAATCCGGCGTTGCGGTCGCCCGTCCACTGCATCGGGGTGCGGACGCCGTCGCGGTCGCCGAGGAAGATGTTGTCGCCCATTCCGATCTCGTCGCCGTAGTAGAGGACCGGCGACCCTGGCAGCGAGAACAACATCGCGTGCAGCAGCTCGATCTCGTCGCGCCCGTTGTCGAGCAGAGGTGCGAGACGCCGGCGAATCCCGAGGTTCAGCTTCATTCGTGGATCCTTCGCGTACTCGGCATACATGTAGTCGCGCTCCTCGTCCGTCACCATCTCGAGCGTCAGCTCGTCGTGGTTGCGCAGGAAGAGCCCCCACTGGGCGTTCCCGGGGATCGACGGCGTGTTCTCGAGCACCTCCACGATAGGCAGAGCGTCCTCCCGCCGGACGGCCATGAACATGCGCGGCATCACGGGGAAGTGGAACGCCATGTGGCATTCGTCCCCGTCGCCGTTCCCGAAGTACTCGACGACGTCGTCGGGCCACTGGTTCGCCTCGGCGAGCAGCACCCTGTCGGCATAGTTGGCGTCGATCTCCGCTCGGACGCGCTTGAGGAACTCATGCGTCTCCGGGAGGTTCTCGCCGTTCGTCCCGTCGCGCTCGTACAGGTACGGCACCGCATCCAGGCGGAAGCCGTCGAGGCCGAGATCGAGCCAGAAGCGCAGGACGTCGAGCATCTGCGCCTGCACCTCGGGGTTGTCGTAGTTCAGGTCCGGCTGGTGCGTGAAGAACCGGTGCCAGTAGTACTGCCCGCGCACGGCATCCCACGTCCAGTTCGACGGCTCGGTGTCGATGAAGATCACCCGCGCCTCGCTCCAGCGCGAATCGTCGTCCGCCCACACGTACCAGTCGCCGTACGGGCCGGTCGGATCGGTGCGGCTCGCCTGGAACCAGGGGTGGTCCGCAGAGGTGTGGTTCATCACCAGGTCCGCGATCACCCGCAGCCCGCGCTGGTGCGCCTGATCGACGAAGTTCCGGAAGTCGTCGATCGTGCCGTAGTCGGGATGGACGTCGAAGAAGTCGGCGATGTCATAGCCGCCGTCGCGGAGCGGGCTTGGATACGCGGGCAGCAGCCAGATGCAGTCCACACCCAGCCACTGCAGGTAGTCGAGCTTGTCGGCGAGCCCGCGAAAGTCGCCGGAGCCGTCGTCGTTGGCGTCGAAGAACCCGCGCAGATGGATCTCGTAGAAGACGGCCGTCTTGAACCACAACGGATCCCGCTCGAACCAGTGCCCGGCGCCCGCTCTGTCGGACCATGCACCTCGAGCACGTGGCTCTGGCCGGGTGCGAGACCGACGTAGTTGCGACCGGCGCGCCACACGAACGTCTCTTCTGTCAGCAGGTCGCGAACCTCGAACGCGGGCGGCAGGCCGAGCGAGACGGGGATCGTGCAGACGCCCTCGCGCGCGAGGAACGGATCGAGATTGACGACGCAGATCGCGAGCTCGCCTTTCGCGTAGCCGATCAACTGGTCGTTCTCCGTCTCGAGCCACCGAACGTTGTCGACGCGCTGGAAGGCCGGATGCGCGCGCCTGGCGGCGTTCAGCTTCGCGACGAACGGGAGCATCGGACCGTCGAGCTTTCGCTTCTTCACCTCGTACTTCTCCGAGTCGAGGTACTCCTCGGAGCCCGGCGCAACCGGCACGTTCTCATAGCTCTCGAATCCGGAGTACATCCCGTACGACGGGGAGAGCGTGGCGGCGAGCACGAGTCGCGCGTAGAACGCAGGCGGGCCGCCCCGCTGTAGGTACTCGTGCAGGATGTCGGGGGTGTTGACGAAGGCGTTCGAACGGTAGAACGGAGTCCAGTCGATCAGCTCCTGGACGTACTCCTGCAGCTCGTACTTCGTGTTCTTCCAGGTGAAATAGGTGTAGCTCTGCGAGAAGCCGAGCTTCGCGAGCGTCGTCATCTTCGCGGGTCGCGTGAACGCCTCGGACAGGAAGATCACGTCCGGGTTCGCGCGCCGCACCTCGGCGATCAGCCACTCCCAGAACGCCACCGGCTTCGTGTGTGGGTTGTCGACCCGGAACGCGCGGACGCCGCGACCGACCCAGAACAGCACGACGTCGAGCAACGCCTGCCAGAGGGCGCGCCAGTCCTCCGACTCGAAGTTGACGTTGTAGATGTCCTGGTAGCGCTTGGGCGGATTCTCGGCGTACTTCAGGGTGCCGTCCGGCCGGCGATTGAACCACTCCGGATGCTCCGTCAGCCACGGGTGGTCCGGCGAGCATTGGATCGCGAAATCGAGCGCGATCTCGATGCCCGCCTGCTCGGCGGTCGTGAGCATCGCGTCGAAGTCGGCCCACGTGCCGAGCGCCGGATCGATCGCATCGTGGCCGCCGAGCTTCGAGCCGATCGCCCACGGCGAGCCCGGGTCCTTCGGGCCGGCGACGAGCGTGTTGTTTGCGCCCTTGCGGTTCGTGACGCCGATCGGGTGGATCGGCGGCAGGTAGACGACGTCGAAGCCGAGCTCGGCCAGCCGCGGCAGCACCGTGGCGACCCCGTTGAAGCCGCCGAACGACCGCGGGAAGAGCTCGTACCACGCGCCGAAGCGGCCGAGCTCGCGGTCGACGTCCACACCGAGTGAGCCGGAGACGACCTCGCCGTGTCGATCGTCCGAGCTCGCGCGCGAGCCCTTCCTCGACAGTCAGAGCCGGCACCCCGAGCAGCGCCGCGCCTTCGGCCAGCTCGCCCTGGAAGTCCTCCTGTCCCGCGTCGAGCTTCCGCTGCAGCTCGTACTGCCACGTGCCGAGCCGGTCGGCCCAGGCGACGATCGTGAACGTCCACCGGCCCGGCCGGTCGACGACGAACGAGCCGCCGAAGCGATCGTTGCCGAGATCCTCGAGTGGCTCCTCACGGGCCTGCCCTTTCGGCGGCCGCGCGCGCACCGCCGCGCCGATCACGTCGTGACCGTCGGCGAAGATCGTCGCGTAGACGTCGACGCGCTCGCCGACCGTGTGCTTGAACGGGAAGCGTCCGCAGTCGACCATGGGCTCGACGGCCTGGATCTGGATCCTCGGCGGGCGCTTCGTTGTCTTCGGGAGGGCCACCAGGCGTGAGATTCTCGCGTGAATGCGACTCGAACGTAGCTCAGGCATCCTCCTGCATCCGACGTCGCTGCCGAACGGGGTACCAGACGCCCACGCGTACCGCTTCGTCGACTGGCTGCAGGCGGCCGGCCAGCGATGGTGGCAGGTGCTCCCCCTCGGCCCCACCGACCGCACCGGCTCCCCCTACATGTCGCCGTCCGTCTTCGCCGGATCGCCCGAGCTCGTCGCCGACCGCGAAGGCGTCGTCTCCGAGCCCGAGCGCGAGGCGTTCCGCGCCCAGAACGCCTACTGGATCGACGACTGGCTCGCCTACGGCGGCGAGCTCGACGACCAGGTGCGGTTCGAGCGCGAATGGCGATCCCTGCGGGCGTACGCGGCCGCCCGAGGGGTGAGGATCGTCGGCGACATCCCGATCTACGCCGGTTGGGACGGCGCGGATCATCGCGCTCATCCCGAGCTCTTCTTGCGCGGGCTGATCGCGGGCGTGCCCCCGGATGCCTTCGCTGCGGCGGGCCAGCTCTGGCGGAACCCGCTCTACGACTGGAGCGCCCTGCGACGCGACGGCTACCGGTGGTGGACCGAGCGGCTGCGGCGCGCCTTCCGGCTCGTCGACCTGACGCGGATCGACCACTTCCGCGGCTTCGTGTCGTACTGGGCCGTGCCGTCCGGGAGCGCGACCGCTGCGACCGGGCGTTGGCGGCGTGGCCCCGGGGCAGCGGTGTTCCGCGCAGCCGAGGCGGTGCTCGGCTCACTCGACGTGATCGCGGAGGACCTCGGGGTGATCACGGAACCGGTCAAACGACTCCGTGCAGAACTCGGGTTCCCGGGCATGGTCGTGCTGCAGTTCGCGGTCGGGGGCGACCCGGGCAGCCCGCACCTGCACGAAAACCACGTCGAGCAGTCGGTCGTCTACACGGGCACGCACGACAACGACACGGCTGCCGGCTGGTGGGCGGGCCTGTCCGACGCCGACCGTGCCTCGACCGCTCTCCGCGGCGACGATCCGTCGTGGGAGCTGCTCTCGCTCGCCTGGACATCGGTCGCCGCGCTCGCGATCGCTCCGGTGCAGGACGTGCTCGGCCTCGGCTCCGAGGCGCGCATGAACACGCCTGGGACCGAGCACGGCAACTGGCGCTGGCGGCTCGAGCCGGGTGCGCTCACGCCGGACCTGGCCGCCCGGCTGCGCGAGCTGACCGTTCGAACCGGGCGGATCTGATCCGCCGATGCCGGGGGAGGGAGTCGAACCCCCATGTCCTCGAGGGACACCCGGTTTTAAGCCGGGCGCGTTTACCCGTTTCGCCACCCCGGCGACGCCGCGAGTCTAGACGGCGCTCGACCGTTCCCCACCGATCGGAACCGAGGTGTGTTTCCGCGGTGTAACGAATGTTCCGCCTGCGCGACTGAGCCAGGGAGGCCTGCGGATCCGCCGCCGGGCCGCTACGAGGGAGGTTCAGATCGTGCCCAGAACGAAGATCGCAACGATCCTGCTCGCGGCGATTGGTGCGCTGATTGCCGCGCTCTCCGCAACCGCGGCTCCGATCGCGACTCCGCATGGTGGCCCGCCGCGGCCTCGCATCGTCGGACAGGTCTATGTCAACGACAACACTGCGCCCGTGAACACGGTCGCCGCATTCGACCGGCTCGCCGACGGGACGCTGACCCCCGTCCCCGGGTCGCCGTTCGTGGTCGGTGGTTCGGGGACAGGTCATCCGGACGCGTCGCAGGGCTCGCTCGAGCTGAGCTCGGACGGGCGCTACCTCCTCGCGGTCGACGCCGGCAGCAATCAGATTTCGGTGCTCCGGATCAAGCCTGACGGGTCGCTTCAGGTCGCAGGAGGGTCGCCGGTCGCCTCGAACGGGGTCGATCCGGTGAGCATCGCGGTGAACGGCGGGCTCGTCTACGTCGCGAACCAGGGTCCCGACGTCAGCCCCGGCGACACCAACTACACGGGCTTCAGGCTCAACTCGGGCGGCCATCTCAGGGCGGTTCCGGGATCGACAGTCCCGCTGCCGAGCAGCTCCAAGCCCGGCGACGTCCTCTTCAACAGCGACGGCAGCAAGCTCGCCGGCACACGCATCGGCAGCTCTGCGATCGACAGCTTCACCGTCGGCGGCGACGGCCTGTTGACACCGGCGCCCGGCTCGCCGTTCGACGCTCAGGCATTCACTCCGACGCAGGGTTTCGGCCAGCTGGGGAGCGAGTTCAGCCCGACCAGCCCCGACCAGCTGTTCGTCTCCGACGCTCATGACGCCTCAGGCGCAGGTGCCCCGGGCCTCGTCTCCAGTTTCACCGACGCTGCCGACGGGACCCTCGCCCCGATCGGCCCCTCGCCGGTCAAGAACGACGGCGTCGCGTCCTGCTGGGTCGAGATCAGTCATGACGGCGCCTACCTGTTCGTCGTCAACACGGGCTCGGCGACCATCTCGAGCTACTCGATCGGAAGCGGCGGCGCACTGACCTTCCTCCACAGCACGCCACCCGGCGAGATCGGCGCCGGCGCGGAGGACGCGCGGCTCTCCCCCGACGGCTCGACGCTCTGGGTCGTCGAATCGGGGACGAACGCCGTTACCGGCTTCTCGGTCAGCCTGGGCACTCTCACGCCCTTGTCCGCAGCTGCCGGCCCGGCAGGGGCAACGCCCTCCGGGATCGTCGTCACCTGACGAACCGACCGGTGCGGTGAGGCGGCGGCACGCGCCGCCTCACCGCAATCAACCCGGGGAAACACGTCCGTGCCCAGGGCAAGTCGCCGGGTTTTCATCGCCGACGGACAGGCGTAGACTCGCTGGCGGTATCGAGACATGGAGGCGGTCGGGATGGCGTCCACTGCGGCTGTGAGAGGACGGTTGGTCGAGCGGGGAGAGCCGGGGTACGACGAGGCTCGGGCGCTCTACAACGCGATGATCGACAAGCGTCCGGCGGCTGTCGTCTACTGCGTGGATGCAGCGGATGTCGCGGCAGCGGTCGGGTACGCGCGCGAGCGTGGGCTGGCGCTCGCGGTCCGTGGCGGCGGCCACAACGGTGCGGGCCTTGGCAGCGTCGACGACGGTCTGGTGATCGACCTGTCGGAGATGCACGAGATTCGGGTCGACGCCGCTGAGCGCACGGTGACGACGCAGGGCGGCGCGACACTGGGCGCGCTCGATCGAGCTACGCACGAGCACGGCCTTGCCGTGCCCGCGGGCATCATTTCGACGACAGGTGTCGGTGGGCTGACGCTCGGCGGCGGTGTCGGTCATCTGACGCGTGGTTGCGGGCTGACGATCGACAACCTGCTCTCTGCCGAGGTCGTGCTCGCCGATGGATCGACCGTCGAGACCGACGCCGAGCGCGAGCCCGATCTCTATTGGGCGCTCCGCGGCGGCGGCGGGAACTTTGGGATCGTCACCTCGTTCACCTTTCGCTGCCATCCGGTGGGGGTCGTGCAGGCCGGCCCTGTGCTCTACGACATCGGCGATGCGGCCGAGTTGCTTCGCTGGTACCGCGACTTCCTGCCGGCGCAGCCCCAGCAGCTGAGCGGCTTCTTCGCGTTTCTGTCGATCCCACCGGGCCCTCCTTTCCCGGAGGAGCTGCATTTGCGGAAGGTGTGCGGGATCGTCTGGTGTTACGCAGGCGAAGAGGACTCGGCCGCGCTGAAAGAGGCCCGTTCCTTCGGGACGCCGCTGCTCGACGGGATCGCGCCGGTGCCGCTCCCGGCCTGGAACTCAGCTTTCGACGGCGTCTATCCGGCCGGCGACCAGTGGTACTGGCGCGGCGAGTTCGTCAGCGAGATCCCCGATGCCGCAATCGAGCAGCACGTCGCGTTCGGCAGCGAGCTGCCGACGTGGAAGTCGACCATGCACCTCTACCCGATCGACGGCGCACCGGCGAGCGTCGGTAGCGACGAGACCGCCTGGGCCTACCGCAACGCCGTCTGGGCGCAGGTGATCGCCGGCGTCGACCCCGACCCTGCCAACGCAAACACGATCAAATCATGGGCGATCGACTACTCCGACGCCATCCGCCCACACACACTCGGAACCGGCTACGTCAACTTCCAAATGCACGAGACAGGCGACAAGGTGCGCGCGATGTACGGCAACAACTACGACCGCCTCGCCACCGTCAAGTCCCACTACGACCCCGAAAACTTCTTCCACACCAACCAGAACATCCCACCCGCGAGCTAGGCGCTAACCGGCCCGGGGCCGGATGCCAGGACGTCTCGTAGCCGGCCGAGAGATCCGGAGCTCTACTGCGGGCCCATCCCGGGCTCGTCGAGTGAGAGCGGGATCCCCTCCGGGCCGTGGCCGCGATAGGCGTTGCGGAACGCCTCGAACGCCTTCAGCGTCGCGGAGTCGAACCGCGGGCAGATCCCGAGGTGGCCCTGTCCGTAGTAGTTGTTGGTCGTGTACCGGGCGGGGTCGCCCGTCCAGGCACTGATCGCGACCTTGCTGCCGAGCTTCGTGTACGGCGTGCCGAACGTGCCGTCCGGCTGCTCGTTGTAGAAGGCGCGAAGCTGCTCGACCGTCGAGCCGGGCACCTTCGGTCCCCACCAGAGGATCACGCCGCCGTGCTCTTCGTTGTGCACGACCATGCGCGGGTTGACGGGGGACGTGTAGAAGCCCCAGACCGCCCAGAGCGGATAGTGCTGGCCGTTCGACGGCGGATCGGTGTTCCACGGGAACTTCTTCGTGAGGCTGGGGACGTGGACGCCCTGCCCCGGCGGGACGTAGGCCTTGACGGTCTTGTAGCTGCAGCCGGCGGCCGTCATCAGCGAGGCGACCTGCTTGTCGCCACTGCTGCCACCGCTGCCGAAGGCGAAGTAGAGCCCGACGGCGATCACCGCGGCCGCAGCGACGCCCGCGACGACGTAGAGCGCGGTCCGGTTCTGCGCTCCGCCGCCGCGAGACGCGGTGGTGGTCCGCTGCTTCGGCGCCTGCACCTTGCGGGGTGCCGGCGGGGTCCTGGGCTTCTTCTTGGCCATCGGGCGAGCCGACCATTCAAGCGGATACGGCGACCCGTTCGCCGAAAAATGCGGCAACCGCGGCGCGATCGTCGGCGACGGGGCAGCGCGGCAGCGCTTCGAGGAAGGCCCGGCCGTAGCCCCGGCTGCGGAGGCGAGGATCGAGGATCGCCACTACGCCGCGATCGGAGTGGCCGCGAATCAGCCGCCCGAAGCCCTGGCGCAGCTGGAGCACCGCGGTCGGCAACGCGTAGCCCGAGAACCAGTCGCCACCCTCCTTTTCCACCGCCTCGCAGCGCGCCTCGTGCAGCGGATCGCCGGGCGCCGAGAATGGGAGCTTGTCGATCACGAGCAGCGAGAGCGACTCGCCCGGGATGTCGACGCCCTGCCAGAACGTCGACGTCGCCAGCAGGACCGACGCCACGTCGTCGCGGAAACGCTCGAGCAGCCGCTCGCGCGGCGCCTCCCCCTGGACGAGCACGTCGTACGGAACGCGCCCCCGGACGCGCTCGCGATAGGAGTCGAGCGCGCGGTAACTCGAAGTGAGCACGAGCGCTCGGCCCTCCGAGAGCGAGAGCAGGGCGACGATCTCGTCTGCGGCACGCTCGAGGAACGCAGCGTCGCGTGGGTCGGGCATGGCCTGCGGGACGTAGAGCAGAGCCTGCTCGCGATAGTCGTATGGTGAGCCGACGATCGCCTCGCGGGCGCTCGAGAGGCCCAGCCGTCGGCGGACGAAGCCGGCGTCGTCGCCGACCGCGAGCGTCGCCGAGACGAGGATCGCCGTCGGCCCTTCGTCCCAGAGCCGTTCGTTCAGCTCTTCCGCGACGTCGACCGGCGCCCACGCGACCGCATCGGGCTCCGCCCACACCACCCGACCCTGCGGCTCGGCGTCGAGGATCGCCTCGATCTCCGCCGCCTGGGCGAGCGAGCGCCGCGCGAGCGCGTCCTGCTCCTCGCCTGCGCCCTGCAGGCAGCCGGCGAGCTCCCCGAGCGCGTCGATGAGGACGAGCGCCGGCTCGACGGGGGTCGCGCGAACGCGCCGGCGGCCGCTCGCGGGCGCCACCGTCTCGAGCAGCCGCTCGCCGCTTCTGATCACCCGTTCCAGCTGGCGGTCGGGCGGCACGACGTGTGCGTCGCGGGCCGCCCGTTCGACGTCCAGGACGAGCCGGCGCAACCCGGCACGCGAGACGCGCCCTCCGAGCCAACCGGCCGCGGACTCCTCGAGGCGGTGGGCCTCGTCGAAGACGACCGCATCGTGCTCGGGGAGGACACCGCCGCCCGAGGCGAGGTCGGCGAAGTAGAGCGCGTGGTTGACGATCACGAGCTCGGCCTCGGCGGCGCGGCCGCGCGCCGCTTCGGCGAAGCAGGCGCCGAAGAACGCGCACCGGCGACCTGAGCACCTGTCGGCGCCGACCGCGAGCTCCGCCCAGAGCGCCGGGGACGGCTCGATCGCGAGCTCCGCGCGGTCGCCGGTCTCGGTGGACGCGAGCCAGCCGTGCATCGACTCGAAGGCGATGCCGTCACGTCCCGCGGAGTCCAGCGAGGGCTGGAACCCCTGCAGCTGGCGGCGGCAGAGGTAGTTCTGGCGGCCCTTGAGCACCTCGACGCGCACTCGCCGGTCGCAGACCGCCGCCGCGATCGGGACATCGGAGCGAAGCAACTGTTCCTGCAGCGCTTTCGTGGCGGTCGCGACGACGACTCGTTGCCCCGAAGCGAGGGCCGGGATCAGGTAGGCCAGGCTTTTCCCGACGCCTGTCCCCGCCTCGGCGACGAGATGCTCGCCGCGCTGCAGGGCGCGCTCGACCGCGGCCGCGAGCGCGGCCTGCTCGGAGCGCGGTTCGTAGCCCGGCAGCGCGCGGGCGAGGGTGCCGCCGGGGCCGAACACGTCGTCCATCGACAGCGGCAAGCCTACGGGTGCGAACGGACGTTCTCCCGGGCCGTCACGGGTTCGACGCGAATTTGTTCGCAAATTGCGACACCGGCCCGGCGGGGGCGTTGACGGCTCCTCGGGGACGCGACTAGGTTCCCCCCGTCGGATCGGGTAGCTCTTCGGAGTCGCTCGATCCGGCATATCAGCTCCGGTAGGTCTTCGGACTCGCCGGGGCTGATTTTTTGTGCGCAGGCTGTTCGCGGCCGTCGGCAGCGCCGTGTCGTCCGATCCACTCTCTAGCGTTCGCGGGCTCATGGCAGCCATGCTTCTGCTCCTCGGGATCGCAATCGGCGGCGCCGCGGTCTACCTCTGGGCGCGGACCTCTCTCGCCGCCCGCGACGCCCTGCTTCGGCAGGAACGAACCGCTGCCGGCGAGCAGGTCGACCTGCTCGAACGGACACAGGAGCAATGGGAGGAGCGGTTCAAGGCCGCCGCCGGCGACGCGCTGTCGCGGAGCCAGAGCTCGCTGCTGCAGGCGGCCGAGGCCAAGCTCGCGCCGATCAAGGAGACGCTGCAGCGCTTCGAAAGCCAGGCCAAGGAGCTCGAGCAGCAGCGCCTCCGCGCGGTTTCGACCGTCAGCGAGCAGCTCCGGGCCGTCTCCGAGGGGCAGGAGCGCCTGCGCACCGAGACCGGGAACCTCGTCACCGCGCTGCGGGCGCCGCACGTGCGCGGCAGCTGGGGCGAGATGCAGCTCAAGCGCGTCGTCGAGCTTGCGGGCATGGTCGAGTACTGCGACTTTCGCACCCAGCAGAGCGAGCGGGACGACGAGGGCAGGCTCCTCCGCCCGGACCTCGTCGTGAGGCTCCCGGGCGGCAAGAGCATCGTCGTCGACTCCAAGGTGCCGATCGACGCCTATCTCGACGCCGTCAACTGCGACGACGCCGAGGCCAAGAAGGTGCACCTGGCCCGTCATGCGGCCCAGCTCCGCGACCACATCGGCAAGCTCGGACAGAAGCGCTACTGGCGCCAGTTCGACCCCACTCCAGAGTTCGTGGTCATGTTCGTCGACGAGGGGCTCTACCGGGCGGCGCTCGATCAGGACGGCTCGCTCTTCGAGGCCGGCGCCGAGGCGGGAGTGATCGTCGCCTCGCCCGCGACCCTGATCGGACTGCTGCGCACGGTCGCTTACGGGTGGCAGCAGGAGACGGTCGCCGAGAGCGCACGGGCGGTCTCGCGCCTCGGGCGCGAGCTCTACGAGCGGATCGGGGTCTTCGCGACGCACCTCTCCAAGGTCGGCCGCAGCCTCGACACCGCGGTGGGGGCGTACAACCAGGCCGTCGGCTCCTTCGAGTCGAGGCTGCTCGTGACGGCACGGAAGTTCCCCGAGCACGGGATCGCCGGCGACGACCCGCCCGAGCTCCCGCAGCTCGAACGCGTCCCGGTCGTCCCCGCGGCGCCCGAATTGGCGCCGGTGGACGACGTCGCTGACGCTGCCGCGGGCGAACGCCGACGCGGCTTGAGCGGGAACGTTCCGCCCCCGCCTAGCGTTGAATACTTCGGGTGGACGAGAATCCCGAGGAGAGTGCTTTGAGCGATACGAACGTACGTGACCTGATCATCATCGGCGGCGGCCCGGCCGGTTACACGGCAGCTCTCTACGCCGCGCGCGCCGACCTCGAACCGCTCGTGATCGAGGGCTTCGCCTGGGGCGGCCAGCTGATGATCACGAGTGACGTCGAGAACTACCCCGGCTACGCGGACGGGATCATGGGGCCGGAGATGATGGCCGACTTCAGGCGGCAGGCCGAGCGCTTCGGGGCCGAGTTCCTGACCGACGACGTCACGACCGTCGACTTCTCGCAGCGGCCGCTCCGGGTGAGCGTCGGCAGCGACGTGCACCTCGCGCGCGCCGTGATCGTCGCGACAGGCGCGAGCGCGCGCTGGCTCGACATCGAGTCCGAGGAGAAGCACAAGGGACGTGGGGTGTCGGCCTGTGCGACGTGCGATGCGGCCTTCTTCCGGCAGAAGGACGTCTACGTCGTCGGCGGCGGCGACTCGGCGTTCGAGGAGGCGCTCTTCCTCACGAAGTTCGCGACGCGGGTGCACCTGGTGCACCGTCGCGACCAGTTCCGCGCGTCCCGCATCATGGTCGATCGCGCGCTCGCCAACGAGAAGCTCGACTTCGTGCTCAACACCGTGGTCGACGAGGTGCTCGGGCAGGAGAGCCTGGAAGGACTGCGGCTACGTAGCACGGTCACCGGGGAGATCTGGGACGTTTCCGCGGACGGGCTGTTCGTCGCCATCGGCCACGACCCGAACACGGCGCTCTTTATCGACCAGCTCGACCACGACGAGGCGGGTTACCTGGTGACGGAGCCGGGCTCCACCGCGACGAACGTTCCCGGCGTCTTCGCGGCGGGCGACGTGCAGGACCACGTCTACCGGCAGGCTGTCACCGCCGCAGGCTCCGGCTGTATGGCGGCGCTCGACGCGGAGCGCTACCTCGCGTCACTCGTACCGAGTGCCGAGCCGGCCGCCGCGCGGTCGCTCTGACAAGCCACAGGCTGGAAGCACCGACCGACACCAGGGCGACCGCGAACACGAGGGAGCCGACTGGACCGTTCGGCCGCTACGTGATCGGAGCCAGCCTGCCGGTACGGATCGCCCGTACGCACTGGGGCGGGCCCAGAGGATCCACGAGGATGGCCGCGTCGTGGAGGGCGCGGTCCGCGCCGAGCGGGACCCCGAGGGCGATGCGACTGACGAAGTAGCGCCCCGCCCTGTCACGGTCGGTGACCCGACCGAAGGTGAGCTTGCCGCTCCGGCGCGGTGAGACGACGAACACGGTGCGGCACACGCGACGCATCGGCCGACCCGCGTCGAGCACCGACGCGTGCGGGAGGTACCACTCGAGCGGCGCGCGGAAGACGAACAGGTTCCCGAGGACCGCAACCGGATCGGACGGGCGCCAGCCCTCGCGGACGAGCGCGTGTGCGATCGCCGCGAATGGCGGCGAGGACGCTCCTTCCTGCTGCAGGACGGAGATCCCGAGAGCGCGAGATGAGCGCGAGCCCCACCGCGAGGCGGCCGCGGGCAGGAACGGCCGCCGCGAGCGCGGCGACGGCGATTGCCACCGCCGGACCGACCTCGATCAGGTTGCGCAGCGCAAAGATCTGGACGCCGCCGGCCCACAGTGCACCGGCCACGAGCAGCGGCCCGAAGGCCAGCGCGGCGACGAGGCGCCCGGCCGGGCCGGTACGTGCAAGGCGGAGGCAGCCCGCGCCGGCGACGAGGACGAACAGCGAGAGAGCGCACGGCCGAGGGTCTGGTTGGCGTACGCCGTCGTGAACAGCCGCAACGGCACCGCGACGACCTGGCGCAGCTGGAAGGCGCCGATCCACCAGAACCGGTCACGGTGATACTGAACGAGCAGCACGGGCGCCCATGCGGCGGCGACGATCCCACCGACGCCGACGGCGATCGTCGCCGGCCGACGAATCCGGCTCGCGCCGGGATCGATCCAGAGCCATGCGAGCGCGACGACGACGACGAAGGCGAAGAAATAGTGCGTCAGACCGCCGATCGCGACGATGACACCGATCGCGACCTCCGTTCGACGGCGCGGCTCCTCGAGCTCGCGCAGCAGGAGGAGCGCGAAGACCGTCGTGACCAGCGCCAGGAGCTCGTAGGCGCGCAGCTCGTGCCCGTGCGCGACGAACTCACCGCCGACCGCGACCAGCAGCCCGGCGAGGACTGCGGCGGACAACGGCAGGACGCGACCGGCGATCGCGACGACGCACGCAGCCACACCGGCGCCCGCGAGCACCGACAACAGGCGCACGTCGACGATCGGCGCGCCGAGCCGGTGGACCAGCCAGGCGAGCGAGTACCAGAACGGGGGCGTCGATTCCGTTCGCGCGACGCGCCCGATCATCGACAGGACGGTCGGCTCGCGCAGGATCCGAGCCGACGCGACCTCGTCCTGCGACAGGGCCTGGGAGAACGTGCCCGGGAGGCGGATCGCGCCCGCGACGAGAGCGACGCCGGCAACGGCGACCGCATGCCCACCGGGACGCGGGCTCGCCGCCATCGGCGAGCCGCAGGCTACGTTCGCGACCACGCGCGTCGACGCTGCTCCGTCGAACGACAACCACCCGTTAACAGCCGCACAATGTGGCCGGGTCACGTCCACCTGCGCGGCTACCCTGGCTCGCCGTGCCGCACTTCATCTGCCCACGGTGCAAGGAACGGTCGGTCGACGTCGACGCCAAGGAAGGGTTCTCGGACCAGGCGCCGGCGTGCCATCACTGCGGCTTCGGATTCCTCTTCGAGATCCTCGACGACTACTACCCTGCGCCCGACACGGGCCTCGTCGTGACCGACCGCGATCGGCGTGTGCTCGCCACGGGTCGGGGCGTCTTCGAGCTCACCGGCTTTCCCGAGCCCGACCTGATGGGCCGCGACGTGGTCGAGGCGCTGCAGTTCTCGACGAGCAAGCCGGTCGAGCTCGCGCGCGAATGGGGCGTGCGCCGGCTCGGCGAGCCGCTGTCGATCCGAACGCGCGCAGGCGTCCAGAAGGCGGTCATCGCCGATGTGTTCCCCGCCTACGACGACGACGGCGGGCTGCTCGTGGCACTCACCCCGGTACGCGGCTAGCCGGGCACAGGTCCGCAGCGAGCGGGCACTCCTCGCACAGGGGCCGCCGCGCGTCGCAGATCCGCCGGCCGTGCCAGATCAGCAGGTGCGGGAATCTCCCCCAGTCCGGCCGCGGCACGAGGCGGATCAGGTCGCGCTCGATCTTGACGGGATCCTCCTGCCGGGTGAGCCCGAGCCGCTGGGAGAGGCGGCGCACGTGCGTGTCGACGACGATCCCCTGAGGGTTGGCCGCGCTCGGCGGTGACGACGTTCGCGGTCTTGCGGGCGACTCCCGGCAGCCGCAACAGCTCGTCGAAGTCCTCGGGAACCTGCCCGTCGTGCTCTCCGAGCAGCATCGCCATCGTCCCTCGGAGCGCCTTCGCCTTCTGCCGGTAGAAGCCCGTGGCGAAGATGTCCCGCTCGAGCTCCTCCTGCGGCACCGCGAGATAGTCCTCCGGGCCGGCGGTACTTCTTGAAGAGCTGCTCGGTGACGCGGTTCACGTTCACGTCCGTCGTCTGCGCGGAGAGCATGACGCTGACGAGCAGCTGGAGCGGATCCTCGAAGCGCAGTGCGGTGCGCGCATCCGCGTAAAGCACGGCCAGCCGTTCGATGATGGGACCGATGCGCTCCTTCTTCGGCCCGACGCGCAGCCGCGCCTCGCGGATGTAGCTACGCGGCACCGGCGACGAGCGTCGGCGGCTGGCGCAGGCGCGGGCCTGCGCACACCAGGTCGAGCGCGGGGCAGCCCGCACAGGCAAAGTCGCTCGGCGTCGGCGTGAACTCACCGAGGTTGATTCGCGCGATCGCCTCGGACAGCTCCGCCTCGAGCACCGGAAGCTCGTCACGGTGGAACGTCGTTTCGACGACGGCGTCGGGTCGCTCGACGAAGTGGTAGACGACCTCGACCTGGTCGGCTCCGGCGCGGAAGCACGCCAGCGCATAGACGAGGCGCTGCAGGCGGTAGTCCTCCTCGACGATCTCGTCTGGCGTGCTTTCGCCGAGCGCGTTCGTCTTGTAGTCGAGCACGAACGCGCGTGCACCTTCCCGCCAGAGCACGTCGATCCGTCCGTGCAAGAGGACGCCGTCGTGCTCGAACGCGAACGGGCGCTCGGCACCGGCTCCGGCGCATTGCCGAGACCCGGAACGCGACCTCCGAGCGGCAGTAGTTGGCGACGAACTCGCTGATCCGCTCGAGCTCCTCGTCCGTGACCCGCGGGTACCAGGCCCGAACCTGCTCCAGGTCAGTCACCTTCGGCGCGCGCAGGTCGACGAGCTCGAGCAGCCGGTGCGCCGCATCGCCGACCTCGGTCGCCGCGAGGCCGCCGTCTCCCTCGCCCGCACGAACCGGACGCACCTCGCGCAGGCCCGCGACCCGCTCGGCGTAGTACCGGTACGAGCAGCGCTCGAAGAGCGACAAGGCCGAGTAGGAGAGCCTGCGTACCCGGTGCAGCGGCGGCGCCGGCGGCGGCACGAGCTCGGGCAGTCGATATCCCCGCTTCGGCGGCGCGGTAGGGAGCTCGGCGAAGAGGGCCAGCTGACCGTCGACGTCGACGGCGGGCTCGGGCTCGGGCGTCACACTGTGCGTCTCGACGCGGAGCACGAAACGTGCGTCGCCTCGTTCGAGCTCCACCGGCTCCCCGGCCGCGCGCGCGGCCTCGAGCTCGTTGGTGCCGAGCCGCGCCAGCACCCAGCCGATCGGCGTGTCGCGGTCGCGCTGCGTGTCAGGATCGATCGCTCCGGAGACGATCAGGCGGTCGATCGCCCGCGTCATCGCCACGTAGTAGAGGCGGAGCCGCTCGGCACGGTCCTCGCGCTCCTCGGCCGCGCGGACGTCGTCGTAGCCGAAGACACCGGTGCGCTGGCCGGACGTCGGGTCGACGACACGGAAGCCGAAACGCCCGTCGGCGCCGACGAGGATCTCGTCGGCCGACGGGGCCCCTCCGGTATCGCGACCGGCGTCGGCCACGACGACCACCTTGAACTCGAGCCCCTTGGCAGAGTGAATCGTCAGCAGGCGGACGGCGCCCGCTCCCTCCTCCTCCGACACGGCTTCGAGCTGCGTCGCACCCACGGCCTCCTGGTCGCGGATGAACGAGATGAAGCCCTCGATGTCGCGGTCGCGTAGCTCTTCGTAGCTCCGCGCGAGGCGCATCAGCTTGCGCAGGTTCGCGTAGCGGCGCTTGCCGTCCCAGCGAGTGAGGACGGCGAGGTCGTAGTCGTGTGCAGAGACGACCTCCTCGCACAGGCGCTCGAGTCCGACTCGGGCCGACACGGCAACGAGGCGTTCGTAGCGTTGCTTGAACGCACGTACGAGCCGCTCGTCCTCCGCCGCCAGCGTGTCTGGCAGCGAGCGCTCGATGCCGCTGTAGAGCGGCCGGCGGCCCGCATGCCTGCGAATCGCGACGAGCGCGTCGTTCGAGATGCCGACGAACGGCGAGCGCAGCACCGTCGCCAGAGCTCTGTCGTCGTACCGGTTCCAGAGCAGGCGCAGGTACGAGAGCAGATCGACAACCTGCTGCTGCCCGAAGTAGCCGCGGCCGGTCGCCCGATAGGTCGGCAGCCCCTGCGCGCGCAGCGCGCGTTCATAGCACCTCTGCATCGGTGCCCGCCGCGAACAGCAGGACGATCTCGCCCGGCTCGGCTGCCCCCAGCTCGACCAGGTCGGCGACGCGGCGCGCGATCGCCTCGGCTTCGGCCTCGCGCCAGCCGACCCCAGCCTCGCGGAAGCTTCGCTTGTCGGTGACGAGAAGCTCGACCGGATGGCCGAAGACCGGATCGTCGAAGTCACCGCCGCAGGCGAGCGGCTGGTAGCCGTCGAACTCGTCGGCGAACAGATGGTTGATCGCTCCGAGCACCTCGGGTCGCGAGCGGTAGTTCCGTGCGAGCGGTAGTCGTTGCGCGGACGCCTGCCGGCGTGCCCGGAACACTGCGACGTCCGCATGCCGAAAGCCGTAGATCGACTGGAACTCGTCGCCGACGTAGAAGACGTCGGTCTCCTCGCGGTCACCGCGGAGCAGGTCGACGATGTCGCACTGGAGGCTGTTCGTGTCCTGGAACTCGTCGACCATGATCTGACGGAAGCGCAGCTGTTCGAGCTCCCTGACCGAGGCATCGTCGCGCAGGAGGTCGCGGACGAGCAGCTGAAGGTCTTCGAAGTCGAGCACCGATTCCCGTCTCTTCGCCTCCGCGTACTCGACCGCGAAGAGGTCGAGCAGCGTCTGCAGGAGCTCGCTGTCGCGTGCCGCGAGCTCGTCGAGCGCAGCCTGGCGCAAGCGGTCTCGGGCAGCGCGGAATGCACTGGTGCGCTCACCGACGGTGGCGAGGTGCGCGAGATCGAGCAGGCGCTCGGGGTTCGGATCGAGCGCGAGCGCGGCGGCGGCGGCCGCGTGCTGCTTCTCGGTCGCACCCGGGTCGGCCAGGAGCTCTCGAGCCGCTTCCTGCAGCTCCGCGAGCCGCTCGTCGACGGTCGCCCAGGTGCCGAGCTCGAGCGTCAACTCGCGCCCGGCGGAGCGCAGCGTCTCGTAGACGCCGGTGAGCTTCCGGCGCAGACCGCTCGAGCCGTACGTGGCGAGCAGCCGGAGGCGCTCGGGATCGTGGTCGGCGCAGAAGTCGGCGAGCGCCTTCTCGAAGGCCTCCCGCGACCAGCCCCGGCGCCTGGTCGTCCGCGAGCTCACGGAAGCGCGGGTCGATCCCGACGGCGAACGGATGGGCGCGCAGCAGCCGCGCGCAGAACCCGTGGATGGTCGAGACCCATGCGCCGTCCAGGCGGCGCGCGAGGTCTGGACGACCGCGTTCGCGCAGCGCCTTCCGGATGCGGGCCCGAAGCTCGCCCGCGGCCTTCCGCGTGTAGGTGATGACGAGGATCGACTCGACGTCGATGCCCTGCTCGCAGACCGCGCCCACGAAGCGCTCGACGAGCACCGTCGTCTTCCCGGTCCCTGCTCCCGCAGAGACGAAGACCTCGCCCCGGGCCGTCACGGCGTCGCGCTGTTCCGTGTTCATCGCGTCACGCTCGCTCGACACGGCAGATCGGCCAGACGTCGCACCACGTCGGGCAGTCGCCGCCCTTCGGGTCGTGTCGTACGTCACCCTTGCGAATCCGATCGGCGAAACCGGCTGCCCGCTCACGCGCGGTCTCGACGAGCGCACCGAACTCGTCCTCCGGCAGGTAGTCGTTCCGGCGATAGCCGGTCAGCCTCCTCGGCGGCGTCCTGGCGCAGGAGCCCGCGGGAGACACGGGCGCCCGAGAGCGAGCGGTAGAGGCCGCCGAGCGGCTCGATGCCGACGAGATCGCGCAGCACGAGGAGATAGAGCGGGATCTGGAGCTTCAGCTCCTCGTCGATCTGCTTCGCGGAGTGCGCTCGTCCCGACTTGTAGTCGTGCACGATCCCGCGCGCGCTGAACGGATCGACGTCGATCCGGTCGATCTTGCCGCTCAGCTGCGTGTTCTCGGCGAGCCGGAGGCCACGTTGCAGCTCGGGCGCCGAGCGATCCGACCCGAACGCCACCTCGAAACGCCGTGGCACGAGCGGTTGCGGCGAGGCCGCCTCGTCGCGTACGAAGCCTTCGAGATCGCGCCAGAGCGTCCCCATCAGCTCGGCCTCCTGGAGGTCGGTGAGCTCGAGCCGCACGCCGCCGCGCCGCGCATCCTCGAGGCACGTGCGCAGGAAGCCCATCGCCCGTTCGACGTTCTCCGGCGTAACCGCGTCGGCGCCCAGCTCCTTCGGAAGCCCGGCGTAGAACTTGAACAGCGTCTGATGGGCGATCGAGCCGCGGAGAAGCGCGTCGACCTCGGCGTCGATCTTGCGTGGGTCGACGATGCGCTCGTGCAGCCAGGCGGACGAGCAGTCCGCGAATCGTTCGAGCTCGGTGACGCCGAACGTCGCTTTCTTCGCGAACTCCGAGAGCACCGGCCCGGTCAGGCGCGTCGGGCGAAGCCATGCCGAACGCGCCCGGTCGAGTCGCCGCCCCCAGTCGTTGGCCGACGCCACGGCCTGGGCTTCGTCGGCGTCGTCCGCGGCGAGGACGGCGACCGCCCGCAGCCGCTCGCGCTCGCTCGGCGCGGACTCGAGCGGACGCGTGAGTGCGGCGAGCGAGCGTCGCGTCGTGGCGCGTGCAACATCGGTGGGATCGAAGACCGACGCGACCTCCTCCCAGAACGGGCTTGCCTCCCGTGCGGCGCCCTCGTCGGTCACGGCCTCGCGCACGAGGTACAGGCGCCGCGTGGCCCGCGTGCAGGCTGTGTAGAAGAGGTAGCGATCGCGACTGACCTGATCGGGTCGCTCGAGCCGCGAGCCGAGCTCCCGGCGTGCGTCTTCACCGAGGAACGGCGACGTCCGCGAGCGCCGCGGTAGCGTGCCCTCCTCGAGGCCCAGCACGAAGACGGCATCGAAGCGCGGCGTTCGCGCGCGCATCAGGTCGAGCACCGCCACGCGACCGGGCTCTCCAGCCGCGTCGAGGCGCAGCTCGGTGCCGTCCAGCGCCGAGAGCACGACGTCACGCGTCACCGGCTCGCCGAGAGCCGCGAACGCGTCGAGCTCGTCGAGCGTCCGGAGGACCGCAGCGTCGGCGCGCAGATCGAGCCGTGAGCTCTCCCCGGTGGGCGGCGCGTCGACACCGTAGGCCGAGCGGATCATCCCGCGCACCAGGTCGCGCACCGCCGCGACGGCGTCGCCGTCTGCCTCGCGGAGCTCGGCCAGCGCGGGCACGGGCGCCTCACGCAGCCGCTCGGTCTCCTCCTCGACCCGTTCGGGCAGATGGACGGCACGACCGCGCAGGCGGCCCTCGACGAAGTCGACCGACCCCCGGCCGATGCCCGAGTAGGGTGAGCGCAGGTAGGCGAAGAGCTCGCGACGACCCCCGTCCTGCCAGGCGAAGCGCAGGAGCTGCAGCAGCGCGTGGCCGAACGGCGTCGCACCCAGCCGGACGCGCGCGTCGATCGCGTAGGGGATCTCGAGGATGCCGAGCGCCGTCTCGAGCGGCCGTCTCGAGCGCTCGGGCGACGCCGCGACGATCGCGATTCGCTCGGCCGGCGTTCCCGACCGCAACAACGCCATCACCTCGTCGGCGACGAGCTCGAGCGTCCCGCGCAGGCCTGCGCCCTCGAGAAACCGGACGGCCGCGTCGAGCTCGGGGGGCGGCGGCGGGGATTCCTCGAAGAGCGCGCGCTCGAGGTGCGCAAGTGCGGGATGCGCGTAGTCGGCGGAGCGTGGGCCGAGCTCCTCGATCCGTCCGTCGGCGAGCCCGGCGAGATCCTCTGCGGTCCGTTGCAGGGACGCGAACGCGACGCGCCCCGGCTCGTACGGCAGCGAGACCTCGACGTCGGCGCGTCCGGCAAGCGCCTCGAGCAGCTGCCACTCGGCCCCGGTCAGGTCTTCGAACCCGTAGGCGAACACCGGCTCGCCCGACCAGGCGTCGAGGTCGGAGGCGAGCCGTTCCGCCGCCCGCCGGCGGAGCAGGTCACGGTCCCAGAGGGCCAGACGGTCGAGCTCGAGACGGTAGGCGGCGTACAGCCGCGCGAGATCGCCGTCCAGATCGCCGGGGTCGAGGAGCCCCGATTCGAGCTCGCCGAGCGTGGCGAGGAGCGTGTCGGCGAAGCCCCGCGTCCGGGCCGAGCGCTCGAGCCCGTTCAGCGACGCGCCCTGCAGCACGTTCCGGAGCACGAGTGCCCGCTGGACGTCGGTCGCGACCGTCCGCCGCTCGTCGCCCGCAAGCCGGCCGAAGAGATCGTCGAAGGTCCCGATCGACCCGGCGAAGAGGCAGCCGCACCGGGCGAGCAGGTCGCGCTCGACCCGGTCGACATCCGACCGATTCGGCACGATCAAAGTCGGCTCGTCGTCGAGGCGCGCCAGATAACGCTCGAGCAGCCGCGCGACCTTGCCCGCGTTCGCAGGCCCTGCGACGAGGGTTAGCCCCACCTTCCGATGGTAGATACGGCTGCGGACGGGGCCCGCCGCCGGCGGGGGCCGCAAACCCCGCAAAGAACGGCAATCGGGCTAGGCGGTCTGCGCCTTCGGGCGCCGCCCACGACGGGCGGCCGCGCGACCGGGCAGCTTCCCGGCGCACGTGTCGCACAGGTCGGCGACTTTCGAGCCGCGACGGGCGTCGGCATAGGTGACGCGCATCGCCGCGCCGCGCGTCTCGTCGACTTCCGTGCCGCAGCTGTCGCAGACCAGAACGGTTTTCCGTGCCATTTATCGGCTCCTTCGTGGGTTGGAGCCATCATAATACTCGAAAAACAGTGGCCCTGCGACTCGGCCAGAATTGTCTGTGATATTTTTCCCGATTAGCTCCGAAGTGTGCGTACCGCCAGCACACCGGCAAAACCCGCGAGCCCGACGCCGGCGACGATGTCGACCGCGCGCAGCGCGCGCGGCGAGGCACGCCGCCCCAGCGCGGCGGACGTCGCGGCCAGGATCGCGAACCACGCGGCAGATCCGGCCCCGACGCCGGCGAGCAGCGGCAATGACGCCAGGCCGGCGACGGAGGCGGCCGAGAAGATCGCCGCCCAGGAGGCGATCGTCAACGGGTTTGACGCCGTCGCGACGAAGGCTGTCGCATAGGCCCGGCCGGGAGTGGCGACCTCCTCCACCGCCTCGCCGCCGTTTCGCACGCGGAAAGCGCTCCAGAGCGTGCGTGCGGCGACCAGTCCGAGCACGACTGCACCCAGCAGGCCCAGGGTGATCCGGAGGGCGTCGATGCGGAGCAAGGCCGTCGCGCCGGCGATTCCGAGTGCTGCGTAGATCGTGTCGACGGTCGCCGCCGCCGCGCCGACGGCAAGTCCGGGTCGAGCGCCGAAGCGGACACTCGTCCGCACGCACAGGAGCCAGATCGGCCCGACTTCCGCGGCCACGAGGAAGCCGAGACCGAATCCCGATGCGAGCGCCACGCCCATCCCGTGAACCTACAATCGTGCGCCGATGGAGTTGAAGACGATCGTCGTGCTCGAGGGCGACCAGACCGGCCAGGAGCTGCTCGAGGAGGCGCTGCGGGTGCTCAACACCGACGTGATCGGGATCGAGCTCGCGCTGCCACGCTATGACCTCTCCCTCGAGGGCCGGCGAGCGTCGGGGAACGGCGTCGTCCACGACGCGGCCCGGGCGATCAGGGAGGCCGGCCTCGGCCTCAAGGCGGCCACGGTCACGCCAGAGGCGCGCGGCGACGTCGGTTCCCCGAACCGGATCCTCCGCGAGGAGATCGGGGGGAAGGTGATCGTTCGTACGGGCCGCCGTATTCCCGGCGTCGTGCCGTTCGGCGGCGTTCACGCTCCGATCTCGGTCGTGCGGATGGCGGTCGGGGATGCGTACGGCGCGAAGGAGTGGCGCGAGGGATCGGGCGATGCCGAGGTGGCCTTCCGTACCGAGCGGATCGAGCGCTCTGTCTGCCGCGCAGTCGCCGAGTTCGCATTTCGCGAAGCTGCCCGTGCCGGAGCGACGGTGTTCGGCGGACCGAAGTTCACCGTCTCACCCACGTACGAGGGGATGCTCAAGGAGGAGATGGACGCGGCGGCGACGCGGCATCCGTCGGTTCAGTACGAGCCGCAACTGATCGACGCAACCTTTGCGCTCCTGGTCGCATCGACGGGCGACCCGCTCGTGATCCCGGCGCTCAATCGCGACGGCGACATCCTCTCCGACCTCGTCCTCCCGCTGTTCGGCTCGATCGCGGGCTCGGAGTCGATGGTCGTTGCGTTCGAAGGAGACGACCTGAATCCGACCGCGCTGATGGCCGAGGCGGCGCACGGGACCGCGCCGTCGCTCGAAGGGAAGAATGTGGCGAACCCGATGGCCATGATCCTCGCCGCCGCCGCGCTGCTCTCCCAGACCGAGGCGGGTGCATCAGCGGGTCGCGCCATTCGCGAATCGGCACTCGAGGCCGTCGCACAGGGCGTGCGCACAGCCGACCTCGGCGGCAACGCGTCCACAAGCGAGTACACGGACGAGGTGATCGCCCGCACGCGAACGAAGCTCGAGGTCTGGAGGGCTCTTTAAGCCTCGAGGTCGGCCGTAGCCTCGGCCCCGCGCCGGCGGCGCCACCGGCGGCGTCCGAAGAACGCGACAACGGCAAGCACGGCGAGCACGAGCACGGCGTAGAGCCCGTAGCGGCTCACCGCATCCGCCACCGTCCTGCCGGCCCAATAGGCGAGCAGCCCGATCGTCGTCGCCCAGAGGATCCCGCCGGCCGCGTTGTAGAGGAAGAAGCGCCACCAAGGCATGCGCGTGATCCCGGCGAGCCAGGCGACCGTCACGCGCAGCACCGCGACGAAGCGGCCGAAGAAGACCGACTTCCCACCGTGGCGTGTGAAGAAGCGCTCGGCCGGGGGCAGCGAGCGGTCGGCGTAGCGTGCGATCGGGCCCCAGCGCTCGAGAAGTGCGCGTCCGCCGTACCGGCCGAGGACGTACCCCACGTTGTCGCCGACGATCGCGGCCAGTGCCGCGACAGCGATCACGGCGACGATCGAGAAGTGGTGCTCCTGGCTCGGCTGCGCGAGCAACGCAGCCGCGATCAGCGCCGTCTCACCGGGCAGCGGCACGCCCGCGGACTCGACCGCAACCAGCAGGAAGAGGAGTGCGAGCCCGTAGTGGACGAGCTCTTGGGTCACCCGGTCACCGTGCGCGGAGTCTAGGCGCGCGCGTTCGCGCTGCCCATCACGACTGGTAGCGTCGGCGCCCATGCGTCTCGGCGTTCCGAAGGAGACGGCGCCCCGGGAGCGCCGCGTCGCACTCGTCCCGGAGACGGTCGGGAGGCTTCCCGACGGCGTCGACGTCGTGATCGAGAGCGGCGCCGGCGACGAGTCGTCGTTCGACGACGACGCGTACCGGGCGGCGGGCGCGACTGTCGGCGATCCGTGGAGCTGCCGAGATCGTCGCAAAGGTCGCGTGGCCGAGCGCCGAGGAGATCCAGCGGCTCCGCTCGGGCCAGGCGCTGATCGGTTTTCTCGGCGCCGTCGGGCGCCGACAGCCTGCCGACGCTCCAAGCGGCGGGCGTGGACGCCTTCGCGATGGAGTCGATTCCCCGCATCACGCGAGCGCAACCGCTCGACGCTCTTTCATCACAGGCGACGGTCGCCGGCTACAAGGCGGTGCTGCTGGCCGCCGACCGTCTGCCTCGGTTCTTCCCGATGCTGACCACCGCTGCGGGCACGGTCGCACCGGCGAAGGTGCTCGTGATCGGCGCCGGCGTCGCCGGGCTGCAGGCGATCGCGACGGCACGGCGGCTGGGCGCCGTCGTCTCGTCGTTCGACGTCAGGCCTGCGGTCGCGGAGCAGGTGCGATCGCTCGGCGGGACCTTCCTCGACCTCGGCGTCGAGGGCGAGGAGACGGAGGGCGGCTACGCGAGGGAGCTGACGCCCGAGCAGCAGGCAGAGCAGCAGGCTGCGCTGCAGGAGCGGATCCCGCAGTTCGACGTGCTCATCACGACGGCCGCCATTCCCGGCCGCCCCGCCCCCAAGCTGGTGACGGCCGATGCCGTGCGTGCGATGCACCAGGGTGCGGTGATCGTCGATCTCGCGGCCGAGACCGGCGGCAACTGCGAGCTGACCGAACGAGGCCGCGAGGTGGTCGTCGGCGGCGTGACGATCGTCGGGCTGACGAACGTCCCGTCGCTGATGCCGACGCACGCGAGCCAGCTGCTGTCGAGGAACGTCGCAGCGCTCGCAGCGCTGCTGGTCGCCGACGCCGAGCTCAAGCCCGACTGGAACGACGAGATCGTGGCGGGCGCCTGCGTCACCCGGGAGGTTGTGGCGGCATGAGGCGTAGGCTCGACGGAAGCTCACAAGGAGCGGAGGCGCCGGCTTCGCCGGCGGTGGAGCGGAAATGAGCCGTAGGCTCGACGGAGGCTCACAAGGAGCGGAGGCGCCGGCTTCGCCGGCGGTGGAGCGGAAATGAGCCGTAGGCTCGACGGAGGCTCACCAGGAGCGGAGGCGCCGGCTTCGCCGGCGGTGGAGCGGAAATGAGCCATGGCGCGCTCCTGACCTTCGAGCTCACGATCCTGGTGCTGGCGATCTTCCTGGGGTTCGAGGTGATCTCGAAGGTGCCGGCACTGCTGCACACGCCGCTGATGTCCGGCACGAATGCGATCCACGGGATCGTGATCGTCGGCGCGATCCTCGTCGCCGGCGCCGGGCACAAGGACACGCTGACGACCGTGATCGGACTGATCGCGGTGATCCTGGCCTCTGCGAACGTCGTGGGCGGCTTCGTCGTCACCGATCGCATGCTGGAGATGTTCAAGAAGCGGGAGCCGCCGAAGGACGATGGGCGAGAACGCAACTAGGCTCGCCTATCTGGTCACGATCGTGACCTTCATCGTCGCGTTGCGGTTCCTGTCGGATCCGGCGCGCGCGCGGCGCGGCAACCAGATCGGAGCAGCCGGGATGCTGCTCGCGATCGTCGTCACGCTCGCGCAGTCGAGCGTCGTCAGCTACTGGGAGATCGCGGTCGGGATGGTGATCGGCGGCGGCTTCGGGCTGGTCGCTGCGAGGCGCGTGAAGATGACGGCTATGCCGCAGATGGTGGCGCTGTTCAACGGCGTCGGCGGCGGAGCTGCGGCGCTCATCTCGCTGGCGGAGTTCCACAACCTCGCGCCCGCGGCCGGCGACTTGCGACGCGACATCAGCACGGCGATCGTCCTGTCCACGCTGATCGGTTCTGTGTCGTTCGCGGGCTCGCTCGTTGCGTTCGCAAAGCTGCAGGAGCTGATCCGGGGGCGCCCGATCACATATCCGGGGCAGCGGGTCGGCAATGCGGTGCTGCTCGCCGCCTGCGTCGCCGCGGGGGTCGCGATCGTCGCCGGCGCGGAGCAGCAGTGGCTGCTCTGGGCGCTCGCGGCCGGCGCGGCGCTGTTCGGGGTGCTCTTCGTCCTGCCGATCGGCGGCGCCGACATGCCCGTCGTGATCTCGCTGCTGAACGCGTTCACCGGCCTCGCCGCCGCGGCGACCGGGTTCGAGCTCGAGAACAACGTCCTGATCGTCGCGGGAATGCTCGTCGGCGCGTCCGGAACGCTGCTGACACTGATGATGGGGCGCGCCATGAACCGGTCGATCGCGAATGTGCTCTTCGGCGCCTTCGGGCAGGTCAGCGCCGGTGCCGAGGCCGTCGCGTCGGCCGGCACCGGCTCCGTGCGCTCGACGACCGTCGACGACGTCGCCGTGATGCTCGCCTACGCGCACAAGGTCGTGATCGTCCCGGGGTACGGGATGGCTGTCGCCCAGGCCCAGCACGACGTCCGCAGCCTCGCCGATCTGCTCGAGTCGCGCGGTGTCGAGGTCACGTACGCGATCCATCCGGTCGCGGGACGCATGCCGGGTCACATGAACGTCCTGCTCGCCGAGGCGAACGTCCCGTACCCCGCGCTGAAGGAGATGGACGAGGCGAACGACGAGTTTGCGCGCACCGACGTGTCGCTCGTGATCGGCGCGAACGACGTCGTGAACCCGGACGCGCGGAACAACGCAGGCAGTCCGATTTACGGGATGCCCATCCTCAACGTCGACGCGTCGAACGCGACGGTGGTGTTGAAGCGGTCGATGAATCCTGGGTTCGCCGGGATCGAGAACCCCCTCTTCCTCGATCCGAAGACGCTGATGCTCTTCGGTGACGCCAAGGAATCCGTTGCGCGCCTGACCGCGGCGGTCAAGGCTCTTTGACACCGGTTCCCGTCTTCACCGGCCGTCACGTCGAGCAAGCGGTGTCGCCGGCCGAGGCGCTCGAGGCAGTTCGGGCCGCGTTCGTCGCGCACGCCCGTGGCGAGTGGACGATGCAGCCCAAGGTCTACGTGACGAACTATCCCGCCGGCGACTTCCGGGCGATGCCGGCGCTCGGGGGCGGACATGCGCTGCTCAAGTGGGTAACGTCGTTCCCCGGCAACCCGGTGAGGAACCTCCCCACCGTCACGGGGGTCGTATTGCTGTCGAACGCGGAGACGGGCGAGCTCGAGGCGGTGCTCGACGCCGCTTCGGTGACCGCGCTTCGCACCGGAGCCGCGGCCGTTCTGGGGGCGGAGACGCTGGGCCGTTCCGACGCCCGGACGGCGGCCGTCGTCGGGGCAGGCGTGAACGGCACCGCGGCCGCTGCGAGCTTCGCCGCCCAGGGGCGAGCCGTCGCCCTGTGGGACGTCGACGGCGAACGTGCACGGCGGGCCGCCGAGGCCGTCGGGGCTTCGGTCGCGCCGTCCCTCGAAGAAGCGCTGGCGGTGGACCTGCTGGTCACCGTGACGCCGGGCCACGAGGTGCTGCTCGCCGACGGTGCGCTTCGCCGCGGGCAGCACGTCTCTCTCATGGGCGCCGACGGTCCAGGGAAGGCGGAGATCGCGCCCGGAGAGCTCGCGCGGGCTCACCTCTTCTGCGATGACTGGGAGCAGGCGAGCCACGGCGGCGAGCTGGCAGCTGTGGTCGGGGCCGGGTTGATCGAGGAAGCCGACGTCACTCGCCTCGGCGACGTGCTCGCAGGCACGAGCCAGGGCCGCCGGGACGACGACGACATCACCGTGTTCGATTCGACCGGGCTCGCGATCCAGGACCTCGCGATCGCGGTGACAGCATACGAACGCCGCGGCGAGCTCGACCTGCCGGCGCTCGAGCTCTAGCACCTGCAACCATTCGGCGGTGCGGCTCGTCGACGTCAGCCGCCTTGCCAATCAGCTCGACGGCGTCGCCGAGCACACTCGGGACGGCCGGCTCGACTGGCGCTACCACGGGCGCCTTGTCGCCCGGGAGCTCGACGAGACGCACGTTGTCATCCGCGCGTCGTTCGACTTCCGCGATCTTCTCCTGCAGTCGTTCCCGGAGACGTTCTCGGTGCCGCCGCGCTTCGCCAAGCACATGATGATCGTCGCCGACCTCGAGCACGGCAACGCCGATGCCGTCGAGGACGCGATCATCGGCGCGTGGGAGCTGCAGACCGAGCGGTGACGCGCTAGTCCCTCCGCCGGCGGCCTTCGCCGATCGCCACCAACTGATCCACCACGACGTCGAGCGGCTGCGTTGCGTCGAGCTCATGGGTACAGGTCGCGCGCAGCAGCGGTTCGACCTCGACAAGATCGCGCATGATCAGATCGCGTTCCTCGTTGCTCTTTCCGTAGTCGTTCGTCGTTCTGGCGCCGATCCGGCGCAGGAGCACCGTCGCAGGCGCACTGAGCAGCACGACGGCGTCGAACCAGGAGTAGAACATCGCCTGGTTCGAGACCGTCCCGGACACGAACAGCGTCGAGCCGAGCTCCCGTGCGAGCAGCTCCCCGATTCGCTCCTCGCGCCAGATGTAGCCGCCGGCAGCCTCCGACCACTCGCTCCAGCCGCCCTCGTCGGTGTCCACGATCTCGTAGCCGCGCCGCTCGAGCTCGACCAGGGCGCTCGACTTGCCGGTGCCCGACATCCCGGTGATCAGGATCCTGCGCACGGCGGCCAGGCTAACCCCGAGCGCCTTTCGGCTCGCGACACTCGACCTCCGGCCAGTCGCGTGCCGCCCGATCGCCTCGGCCGGGCCGCGAGGGCATCTGCTATTTCGTGTCGGTGGGACGTCGCTTCCTGCTCAGCCTTGGCCTGGCCACCCTGGCGGTGTCCGGCGCGAGCGCCGCGACACCGACCGTGGTGCTCACCCTCTCCGTCTCCGGGGCCGGGACGGTGAAGGTCTCGAACGAGCCGCTCCTGCGTTGCAGCGGAACCTGCCATGCGACGTTTCGCGTCAAGTTCGGCAGCAAGGTCGTCGTGCTGCCAAAGCCCAGCACGATGTGGCGGGTCGGTGCGTGGGCAGGCGCGTGCAAGGGGTCGGCTCCAACGTGCACCGTGCACATGACGAAGGCGCAGCACGTCTCGGTGAAGTTCGCTTCGCCGGGCACCGAGGCGAACCCGATCGCGGTCGGTTCGGCCTGGTTCGTGCCGGGCAACTGGCTCCTCCAGGTGAACGGCGTGACCGCGAACGCGAACGGACAGGTGCAGGCTGCGGACGGGACGACGCTGCAGGCGCCTTCGGGCACGCAGTTCTTGCTCCTCGACGTCTCGGCGACGTACAAGGGAAGCGGGACTGCCGGCTTCGGCGACTTCGCTCAGGAGCTCTCCGTCGTGGATGGTCACGGAACCACGTACCAATTCACGTCCGGCAACGGCTGCGGACCAGGCAGGTCGGTGCTCCCGTCGCACGACATCCAGCCGAAGGTGATCGACAACTCACCGGTCGGGCAGAACCAGACCGTGAGCGGGTACATCTGCTTCCAGGTGGCGACCGCGGACGCATCGTCGCTCGTGCTCGTCGCCGGCGGGCAATCCAAGCCGGTGCAGCAGGTCTTCTTCGCCGTGCACTGACCGAGGCATTCAGCCGACGCGTGCGAACGCCCTCGTGCGGCCGTCGACGACGAACGCAAGCGAGTACGGGCCGCCCTCGGTCCATTCGGCGAGCTCGACCTCGTCCCCCGGCGTGAGCGGGTCGCCATAGTCGAGCCGAGCACGCAGCGGTCGCCGGAGGTCGACCCCGCGAGTCGCCAGCCGATGCTCGACCGCCTGCCAGTGGACCGCGTTGTTGACATGGCCGTGCACATCGACGTCGGTCGAGCGCAACGGCCACGGAAACCTTCCCGCGGCCGCCGGCGGATCGGGCAGGTCGATCCTCGTCGAGACCCGTCGCCCAGCGGCGGCGGCGCGGTACACGTCGAAGTCGGCGATCCGTGACGGCCGGGCATCCGCATCGAGGTGGATCCACACCGACTCGACCTCGATCCTGCCGCCTGCGTCGCCTGCGAGCGACCAGCGCCTCCCCGCGGCGATCGCGGCGACGCCGCTACACCATGTCACGACCTCGACCGACCGGTCGTCGAGGAACGGCGCGAGGATCTCGAGCTCGATGCGGCGGATGAACCACAGGTGATCGGGCATGCCCCACCCGCTCTCGAGCACGTCCTCGATCGCCGAGTCTTGCAGGTAGCGCGCAACCGCGTCGAGCCGGAGCCGTCCGTGGGCGTCCATGTCGGCGAGACGTACGGTGCGACGCACGGCGACCGAGCGGCCGGATGTCGGGCGCGGGACGAAGCTCAAGCCGCGGACGAGGCCGAGAGCCGACCGGGATCGAAGAGCTCGAGCTCGAGCGGTCGCTCGCCCAGGATCGCGCGCGCGACGAGGTCGCCGCACGCGAGGCCGAGGACGTTGCCGTGCCCCGAGTAGCCGCCGGCGATCCAGACACCGTCGCGTCCGGGGACCGGCCCGACGAGCGGTGAGCCGTCCGGCGTCGTGCCCCAGATCCCGGCCCAGCGGCGCTCGACGCGCGGCGATTCTCCCGCCAGCTGCGCCGCCAGCTCCTCGATGCGCTTCTGGACGACCGGCGTCGTCTCTTCGACGGCGGTCTGCTCGTCGGCGAACGCCGCGTCGCGGTTGCCGCCGATCACCAGGCGACCGTCCGGACGCTGGTGCCAGTAGTCGTATCCGTCGCGCGCGTAGTGCGGCCGCTCGTAGCGCAGCTCGGCGAGCGGCGCGGTGATCAGCACCTGTCCGCGCGTCGGTTTGACGATCCCGGCGAGCTCGGGGAGTAGGCTCTCGGTGAAGCCGTCGGCCGCGACGACGACGGCCGGCGCAGCGAGGTCTGCGAGCTCGACGCGCTCGCCGACGCGGAGCTCCGCTCCGGCCTCGGCCGCACGGCCTGCGAGCCCGCGCACCCAGCGCGCCGGGTGCAGGACACCGTCCGGCGGATGCAGCAGCGCACCGGCGTACAGCCGGTCGAGCGGCGCCGGCAGCTGGTCGAGCCAGTCGACCTCGAAGCCGTCCTCGCGGAGCGCGTCGTGCTCGCGGCGGAGCGCGTCGCATTCGCCGGCGCCGAACGCGAGCCGTAGGCTCCCGACGCGGCGGAACGCGTCGCCCGCGAGCTCTGCGAGGCGGTCGAGCGTCCGCTCGGTGAGCTCCATCAGCAGCCGGGCTTTGTCGCGGCCGAGCTGATCCCGGGCGACGTCGTAGGGTGTCGCCGCTCCACGCAGCGCGAACCCGCCGTTCCGGCCGCTCGCACCGCCGGCGATCTCGCGCGCGTCGTGCAGCCGCACGGCGACCCCACGCTCGGCCAGCGTCAGCGCGCAGGCGCACCCGGTCACGCCGCCGCCGATCACGACCACCTCCGGCGCGCCCGCGAGCGGACGCGATGCAGGGAGCGGCTCGGCGTCGTCCTCGAGCCAGTATGAAGTTGTCGGCACGACCGTCGATCCTATGTCGGCGGCATCACCCCCCGGTACACGCCGTGCGGCCTCGGTCGCGAGCCCGAGCAGCTCCAGCTCGACGAGCGCGGCCGAGACCTCCGCGGCGCTCGAGGCCGGTACGGCGCACGATCTCGTCGAACGCCGTGGCGGCGTCCGAGACGACCGCACGGACCGCTGCCCCGCGTCCGAGAGCGCGATCGGCGATCGCGGCGCCGGCACGACGCGGCAGATGCCGAGCGCCTCGAGCACGTCGGACGCAGCGTCGCAGGCGTCGCGCCCAGGCGCAGCAGTGCGTTCGTCCCCGCCGAGAGGCGCGACGTGATCTCGCCCGGCACCGCGAGCACCTCGCGGCCCTCTTCGAGCGCCAGGTCGGCGGTGATCAGCGCCCCGCTGCGCTCGCGCGCCTCGACCACGACGGTCGCATCGGCGAGCCCGGCGACGATCCTGTTGCGCGCCGGGAAACGCCACGGAGCCGGTTCGACGCCGGGCGCGTACTCGGAGACGATCAGCCCGGTCGCGGCGATCTCGCGACGCCAGCGCGGCGTGGGCGCGCGGATAGTCGCGGTCGATCCCGCACCCGAGGACGGCGACCGTGCGGCCTTCGCGCAAGCGCGCCTCTGTGCGCCGCGCCGTCGATGCCCGCGCGCGAGCCCGGAGACGACGACCACGCCCGCGCGGGCGAGCTCGCGCCCGAGCGATCGTCGCGACCTCGGCGCCGTACTGGAGCACGCTCGCGCGCCGACGATGGCGACGCACGGCCCCGCCAGGAGTTCGAGCGGAGCGCTCCCGCGCACGAAGAGCCCGATCGGCGGGTCGTGGATCACGCGGAGGCGATGCGGATAGCCGTCGTCCCGTCGGCGCGACCCAGCGGACACCGAGCCCCGCCAGCCGCTGCAGGCACGCGGCCTCGTCGAAGCCCCGCGGAAACGCGTCGAACGCGGCGGTTGCGCGGTGCCGACAGGAGATGCGACCCGGTCTCGGCGGCGAACATCGCGACCGCCAGGTCGCTCACGCCCGAAGCGCCGAGGTCACGCCGTCAGCTCCTGCGGCGAGCGATAGGAGAGCGCCTCGGCGAGGTGCTCGACTCCGACGAGGTCGGCACCGGCGAGAGCGGCGATCGTCCCTGCGACGGTCGCGACGCGGGCACGTCCGCGGCCGGAGAGCGGCAGCCGCTCGACGGCGCGGGTGAGCAGCTCGGCGGCCGGGTCGGACAGCGTCGGCGCTGCGACCGCCAGGCGCTCCCGCGCAGCGAGCGACGCGGTCGCGCACCGGCGCCGAGCCCTCGCCCGGCGGCGCCGCGAGCTCCTCCGCCGCGCGCCCGCGGCATCGTGAGCGCGAGATCGAAGCGGTCGAGCAACGCTCTCGAAAGCCGCTCGCGATGATGCTGCAACCGCTGCGCCGTGCAGGCGCACGTCGCGCCGGGCACGCCGCGCGCCCCACAGGGACAGAGGTTCATCGTGGCCACGAGCTGGAACCGCGCGGGGAACGTCGCCCGGCCGGCGACGCGCACGATCGTCACCACCCCGTCTTCGAGCGGCTGCCGCAGGGACTCGAGCACGGCCCGCGCGAACTCCGGCAGCTCGTCCAGGAAGAGCACACCACGATGCGCGAGCGTCGCCTCACCGACGCGAGGGCCGCCGCTGCCACCTCCCCCACCGACGACCGCTGCGGTGGACGCCGAGTGGTGCGGCGCCCGGAACGGCGCGTAGGCGGACGAGGCCTGCGCCGGGGTGCAGGACCCCGGCGACCGAGTGGATGCGCGTGACCTCGAGCGCTCCCTCGTCGTCGAGCAGCGGCAGGACTCCCGGCAGACGGCGGGCGAGCATCGTCTTGCCGGTGCCGGGAGGCCCGGCGAGCAGCAGGTTGTGACCTCCCGCAGCCGCGATCTCGAGCGCACGCCGCGCGCGCTCCTGGCCGCGAAGGTCGCGCAGGTCTGGCGCCTCGAGGACGCAGGCCTGCTCGTCTCCCTCGGGAGGCGCGTGGGCTGGGGGCGGATCGCGGAGCCCCCGCAGGTACGCAACCGCCTCGGCGAGATGCGGCACGGGCACCGGCTCGACCCCGGCGAGCGCCACTTCGGCGCCCGACTCGGCCGGCGCAGACGACCCGATCGATCCCGGCCCGGCGCGCGCCCTCGGCGGCGACGAGCGCCCCGGGAACGGGACGGAGCCGCCCATCGAGCGCCAGCTCTCCGATCGCGGCATGGCCGGCGAGCGCTCCGGGCGGCAGCTGGCCCGACGCCGCCAGGACGGCCAGGGCGATCGGAACGTCGAAACCGGAGCCCTCCTTGCGCAGCCCGGCGGGAGCCAGGTTGACGGTCAGCCGGCTGCGCGGCCACTCGAGCTCGGCCGAGGCGATGCCGCTTCGAACACGATGCTTCGCCTCCTGGCACGCGCGATCCGCCAGTCCGACGATCGTGAACGCCGGAGCGCCGCGCTGGAGGTGGGCTTCGACCTCGACGCGCCGCGGATAGAGGCCGACCAGTGCGTGAGTGACCGTGCGGGCGAGCACGTTGCCACCCTAGGCGACGAGGTGTGACGTGTCTGTGTCGAATCAGTGGAAAAGCGCAACGCGGGCATCGCACAGACAGTCGACAGTCGATTGTCGACAGTCCACAAGACCCCTACCGGCGCCGCGCGACCAGCACCTCTTCGAAGTACTCACCCGCACGACGTCCCGTCCGCCGGTTGACGTGCCGGCGATACCTCGTCTCGAGCTCGAGCCCAGCGCGCTCGAGGATCTCGGGATAGAGCGAGCGCCTGTCGTTGACGACGATCACCACGCGACCGCGTGCTCGTCCAACGTCGCCGACGCCGCGCCCAGCACGTCGCCGACGCCGTCGATGTACTCCCTGATCGACGCGCGCGTCGTTCCGTTCGCGGCGGCGCCGAGCTCGCGGTCGCGCCGGTCGTCGAGCCCGAGCAGCTCGTAGGCATAGCGATGCTGCTCGTGGTAGTCGATCAACCCGGGATACGGCGGCGATGTGACGACGGCCGCGAATTCACCGGGCAACGTCACCTCTCGCGCGTCGCCGTGAATCACCTCGGCGGCCAGCCGGCCGCGCACCTGAGCGAACTGCTTCAGCCGTGCGAGCGTGTCCATCACGTACCGGCGCAGAAAGTGATCGGCACGCTCCACGGGACGGCACTCGCGGCGGTGCTTGTGGCACCAGTACGGGTCGAGCTGGGGCGTCCTCGGAAAGTCGAGGTCGAAGTGCGTCGTCAGTCGCGCCGACCGCGCCGCGCGCGCAAGCACGACGCGCAGGACGTCCGCGCTTTCGTAGTCGTCGATCAGCGAGCGAAAGCGCAGGAGCTCCGCGCGTGATCTCGGCGCGAGCCATTGGCGCACGTACGCGCTCGCGCGACCCGGTTCCCCCTCTCCTGCCTCGAAGCGCGCAAGCGCATCGCGCAACTCGCGCTCGAGCACGAACGGGTTGTGCTCTTCGGTCTTCACGCGCATGAGCAGGCAGTTGAACGCCGCGATGTCGACACCGACCGAGTCGTGGCCGCTCTCCAGCGCCTGGACGAGCGTCGTCCCGGAGCCCGCGAAGGGATCGAGCACGCGACCACCTCGACGGACGTGGCGACGAAGGAGCTCTTCGACCAGCTGGGGCACGTACTTCCCGAGGTAGGGATGCAGGCTGTGGACGTGCTTCGTGCGCAGGCGCTGCGGCAGCTCACGCTCGGACCACGACAACCCGGCGTCGTACTCGAGGCCGTCGTAGAGGGAGTCCTGGGTCGCGCTCATCCCCGGAGGGATTCGACGCCCTCGCGTCCACTCCTCAGAATGCGTCGGGAACGTGCTCGATGCGGCCCGCCCGCTCGGCGATCACGTCGAAGCGAACGTGGAGGCGGGCGAGACGCGGGTTGGCCGCGAGCCATTGCTCGGCGGCGCGCCGAACGCGCCGCGCCTTCTCGGCGGTCACCATCTCGAGCGGGTCGCCGAACTCGTCACCCTGCTTGGACTTCACCTCGCAGAAGACGAGCGTGCGCCCGCGGCGGGCGACGAGGTCGAGCTCGTAGCCGGCGAGCCAGCGGTTCGTGTCCAGGATCCGGTAGCCGCGCAGCCGGTACCAGCGTGCCGCGCGTCGCTCCGCGGGGTGCCTAACCGGCGGCGGCCTGGAGCGCGAGCTCTTCTTCGCTGAGATAGGCACGCGACCGCCACGAGCGGCGATGGATCTCGCACGGCCCCCGTTCGCGCACGAGGCGCGTGTGCGTCGGAGTGATGTACCCGACGTGCGATCCGAAGCCGTAGCCGGGATAGAGCGCATCGGCCGCGTGCATGTAGCGGTCGCGCGTCACCTTCGCGACGATCGAAGCCGCGGCGATCGCCGCGCTCTTCGTGTCGCCGTCGACCACGGCGCGATGCGGAGGCGCCGTCGGGCCGAGCTTGAACCCGTCGACCAGCGAGACCTCCGCCGGCCCGCAGGCCCAGAGCGCGGCACGCAGCCCGGCGAGGTTCGACCGATGCAGCCCGTCGCGGTCGATCACGTGCGGCGGGAAGACGTGCACCGAGACACGTTCGGCGCATCCGAGCACAGCCCGGTACAGCTCGGCACGCGTCGCCGGGTCGACTTGCTTGGAGTCGTTCAGGAGTGCGAGCGGCCGCACCCGATGATCGCGGAGCAGTGTCGTAGTCGAGGAGGACGCCGGCGATCACGAGCGGCCCTGCGAGCGGCCCCCGCCCGGCCTCGTCCGCACCGGCGACGAAGCGGGCGCCGAGCCGCCGATCGAACTGGAGCAGCCTCGAGCCGGGTCGCTTCGCGGCCACCCGGCGAGCATAGCCCCGCCCCCGGCGCGAGCCGGCGCGGCGCCGCAAACTGGCACGGAAACGTTACGAAGAGCGGAGCTCGCGGACGCGAGCCTTCTTGCCGACCTTGCCGCGCAGGTAGTAGAGCTTCGCGCGGTTCACGTCGCCGATCGCCCCGACCTCGATCTTGTCGATCTTCGGCGAATGCAGCGGGAACGTCCGCTCGACGCCGACGCCGAACGAGTTCTTGCGCACGGTGAACGTCTCGCGCGCGCCGGCGCCCTGGCGCTTGATCACGAGGCCCTCGAAGACCTGGATGCGCTGGCGGGTGCCCTCGATCACGCGGAAATGGACGCGCACGGTATCGCCCGCCTTGAACTGCGGAACCTCGCGCAGCTGACGGCGCTCGATGTCCTGGATCGTCGTGCTCATGGGAAGGACGGCCCGAAGGCCGCGCGCAATCGTAGCATCTAGCGAATCGAGATCCGGTTCGGCGGCCAGTACGTCGCGAACACGACGCCGATCAGATCATGGCGCGGGACCGTCCCCCACGAGCGCGAGTCGCAGGAGGAGGCACGGTTGTCGCCCATCATGAAATAGCGGCCTTTGGGGATCTTGATCGGCGCGATCGTTCGCGTGTCGCGTCTCGACGACTGGATATAGGGCTCGTTCAGCTTCTTCCCGTTGATGTAGACGTAACCGTTCTTCTCCGAGAAGGTCTCGCCCGGCAGCCCGATCAGCCGCTTGACGAAGGTTCCGCCCTCACCGCAGCGAATCGCTGCGAGCGGCGGCGTCTTGAAGACGATGATGTCGCCGCGCTTCGGCGACCAGAAGTGGAAGCAGAAGCGACAGGCGAGCACGCGGTCGGAGAACCGGGCCTCGCATCCGGCCCCCGGACGCGCACAGTGCAGCGTCGGCTCCATCGAGCTCGACGGGATCCGGTACGGATTCACGACCCAGGCCTTGATCGCGAGCACGATCGCGATCGCGCCGACGATCGTGACGAGCCAGTCGATCGTCACGCGCCAGCCGCGCGGAAGCCCCTCGGTGAGCCTGTCGACCGGGTTTCTCACCGCACCTGCTCCCTGCGCCAGCGCTCGATCCGGCCGTGATCGCCGGAGAGCAGAATCTCCGGCACGCCCCAGCCCCGGAACTCGGCCGGCCGCGTGTAGTGCGGATACTCGAGACCCCCGCCCAGCTCCTCGGAGAACGACTCGAGCTCGCCCGAGCCCGCCGCCAGCGCACCGGGCAGCCGCCGGGCGATCGCATCGACGAGCACCATCGCCGGCAGGTCGCCGTTCGAGAGCACGTACGGGCCGATCGAGATCGCATCGGTCGCGAGATGCTCGACGACGCGCTCGTCGAACCCCTCGAACCGCGCCGACAGCAGCGCCAGCTGCGACTCCTCGGCGAGCTCCTCGACCACGCGCTGGTCGAGCGGACGTCCCTTCGGCGTCAGCGCGACCACCCTGCGGCCGGGATCGCCGCCGTAGGCCGCATCGAGCGCCGCGGCGACGACGTCGACGCGGAGGACCATCCCCGCGCCTCCGCCGTACGGCTCGTCGTCCACCTGCCCGTTTCGAAGCGGCGTCGAGTCTCGATAGGAAAAGAGGCGAAGGTCGAGCTCGTCGCCGAGAACGGTGGCGACGGGACGTTGCTCGGTGAGCCAGGCGAATGCATGCGGAACGAGGGTGAAGACATCGAGCTGCAAAGGCGGATCACAGGGGATCGGAGAACCCGGGAGCGACCAGGATACGTCGTGCGGCGAGATCGACGTCACGTACGCAGTCCTCGACGAGCGGAAGCATCGCCCCACCCTCGAGCTCGAGCGCGTCGTTGGCGACACCGGGAGTCACGTTGACGACCTTTCCGAGCGAACGGCCGGTCTCCTCCACCACCTCGAGCCCGACCAGCTCGAAGACGTAGAACTCGCCCTCATCCGTCTCGGGCAGCGCTGCGCGCTCCACCTCGATCGACGCCGCCCGTGCAACGGCCCGGTCGAGCCGGATCACCCGGCGCCCGCCCGCGATCTTCGTGGCGGCGACGACGGCCGGCTCGCCGCCGACGATCAGCGTCGATCCGACCGCGAACCAGCGTGCGTCGTCGCTGGGCCGTTCGACGACGAACGACCCGTCGAGCCCGTGCGGCTTGCCGACCCGGCCGATGACGACGCGATCGCTCATCCGCCGAAGACCGCTATCGCCTCGTTGCGCGAGACGCTCCGCCGGAGGTTGTCCTCGGCAAACGCCTGAGCGTCGGGCCAGTCGCTGACCATGAGGGCGTCGATCGCCGCGTCGACGTCGAACGCCGTCCGGCGGAACGACGGCTCGCCGTCTTCGACGAGGAGCCAGAACGCGGCCACCTCGCCCTCGTACGGCATCCCGACCGAGCCTGCGTTGACGTAGGCGCCGCGACGCTGCTGCATGTGCGTGTGACCGCCGACGACGAGTCGCGCCTCGACGCCGTCGAGCGCGGCGGCGATCTTCTCGTCGGTACTGGCGTCGGTGATGATCTCCATGTCGCTGCCGGGCGTCGCGTGGCAGAAGAGGATGCCGTCGAGGATGACTTGCGCGGGCCAGCCGCGCTGCTCCTCCACCTCCCGGGCGCCGAGGATCGAGACGACCCGCTCGTCCGGGTCGCGCTCGGCGTTGCCGCGCACGAAGCGGGCGCCGGGCACGCCGTGCGCGAGCGCGAGCGTCTCCGACGGGAACGGGCCCGCGACGAGGTCTCCCCCGAAGACGACGGCGTCGACGTGCTCGTCCCGGAGCTCGGCCAGCACCGACTCCAGCGCCCAAGGCATGCCGTGCACGTCGTAGAGCGCCGCAATTCTCATCGCTGCGCTCCGGCGACGGCCCAGCCGTCGCCCCCGCTCTCGAACGGCTCCGTCAAGCCTACGCCGTCAATCAGCGATCTCGACGAGCACGCGCCGCCCTTCGCGGACGGCACTCGCTCGCACCAGCGCGCGAAGCGCGCGCACGATCCTGCCCTGCCTGCCGATCACCTTGCCGACGTCGTCGGGCGCGACGTGCAGCACCAGCACGAGCGCCCCGTCGCGGTCCTCCGTCTCGACACGAACCTGATCCGGCTCGTCGACGAGCTCGCGTGCCAGGTACGCGAGCAATTCAGCCATCTAACTCGCTCCGGCGGCGGCCAAGCCTACGCCGGGCTCCCGGATGTCGGATCGATCCCTTGCGTCTTGATCAGCTTTGCGACCGCATCCGTCGGCTGCGCGCCCTTGCCGAGCCAGTCCTTGATCCTCGCCTCGTCGAGCTCGATCGTCGACGGATCGGTCTGCGGGTTGTAGCGGCCGACGATCTCGAGGAACTTGCCGTCACGCGGCGAGCGCGAGTCGGCGGCCACCACCCGGTAGATCGGGTTCTTCTTCGAGCCCACGCGGGTGAGCCTCAACTTGACTGCCATATGTCTCCTTTATCTCCGTCCGGACTTCCGTTTCTTGCGCTTCGAGGACGATTTCCTCGTCGCAGAGCGTACGGTGCCCCCCGCCGTTCCGGGCGGGGCGAGTGCCGCAGGCATCTTGCCGCGACCCATCTGCTTCATCATGCGCTCCATCTGCTTGCGCGCCTCGAGCAGCTGGTTGACCTGCTCGACCTGGGTGCCCGACCCGCGGGCGATGCGCAGGCGACGCTTGCCGTCGATCACGTGCGGCGTCGAGCGCTCATGGGGCGTCATCGAGAGCACGATCCCCTCGACGCGCTTCAGCTGCTGCTCGTCGACGTCCACATCGCCGACCTGCTCCTTCATGCCCGGGATCAGCTTCAGGATCCCGCCGAGCGGTCCCATCCGCCGCAGCATCTTGTAGGCACGCAGGAAGTCGTCGAACGTGAACTGGCCCTGCCGCAGCCGCTTCTCCATCTCCGCCTGCTCGTCGTCGGCAACCGCGGCCTCGGCACGCTCGATCAGCGTGAGCACGTCGCCCATCCCGAGGATGCGCGACGCCATCCGGTCGGGATGGAACACCTCGAGCGCGTCGGGCTTTTCGCCCGTCGCGGCGAACTTGATCGGCTTCCCGGTGATCGCCTTCACGCTCAGCGCGGCGCCGCCGCGCGCGTCCCCGTCGAGCTTCGTGAGGATCACGCCGTCGAACGCGATGCGCTCGTCGAACGCCTGCGCGACGGCAACGGCCTCCTGGCCGGTCATCGCGTCCAGCACGAGCAGCACGTTGAGCGGCTTCGCCACATCGCGCACGCGAGCGAGCTCGTCCATCAGCTCCTCGTCGATCTGAAGCCGGCCGGCAGTGTCGACGATCACGGCATCGAGGCCCGCCGACCGCGCCCGCTCGAGCCCGCTGCGCGTCGCCTCGACGGCGTCCTTCGTGTCGGTGCGGAAGACAGGGATGTCGAGCTGTGCGCCGAGCTGCTCGAGCTGGTCGATCGCGGCCGGGCGCTGCAGGTCGGCGGCGATCAAACCGGGCTTGTGCCCCTCCTTGCGCAGGTACAGCGCGAGCTTGGCCGCCGTGGTGGTCTTGCCCGAGCCCTGCAGGCCGGCGAGCAGGATCACCGTGAACTTGCCGTAGGCGAGACCCGAGGCGCCCGAGCCCATCAGCTCGGTCAGCTCGTCGTGCACCGCCTTCACGACCTGCTGTCCCGGTGTGAGGCTCTTCAGGACCTCCTCGCCGAGCGCCCGCTCGCGCACCCGAGCGACGAAGTCGCGAACGATCGTCAGGTTGACGTCGGCTTCGAGCAGCGCGAGGCGGATCTCGCGCATCGCGCGGGAGATCGACTCTTCGTCCAGCCGGCCCTTCTTGCGAAGGTCGCCGAGCGCGCCCTGAAGGCGGTCCGAGAGGCTGTCGAACACGAGCGCGCATGGTAGCCGCCGTCCCCCTCGGGAGCTTCTCTAGGATCTGCCGAATGCCGTACACGGCCGCCGAGGACCGCTACGACCGGATGCGCTACCGCCGTTGCGGCCGCTCGGGCCTGCAGCTGCCCGCGATCTCGCTCGGCCTCTGGCACAACTTCGGCGGCGACCGGCCGCTCGAGACGAGTCGCGCGATCATCCGGCGGGCCTTCGACCTCGGGGTCACCCACATCGACCTCGCGAACAACTACGGCCCCCCGTACGGCTCGGCCGAGGAGACCTTCGGTCGCATCCTCCGGGACGACCTCCGCCCCTACCGGGACGAGCTCGTGATCTCGACGAAGGCGGGCTACGACATGTGGCCCGGCCCGTACGGCGAATGGGGCTCGAGGAAGTATCTGCTCGCGTCGCTCGATCAGTCGCTCGCGCGGATGGGGCTCGACTACGTCGACATCTTCTACTCGCACCGCCTCGACCCCGACACGCCGCTGGAGGAGACGCTCGGAGCGCTCGACACGGCCGTCCGGCAGGGCAAGGCGCTCTACGCCGGCATCTCGTCGTACTCCGCCGAGAAGACGCGTGAGGCGGCGGCGATCCTCGACGAGCTCGGGACGCCGCTCCTCATCCACCAACCGTCGTACTCGCTGCTGAACCGCTGGATCGAGCCGGACCTGCTCGACGCGCTCGGCGAGCTCGGCGTCGGCTGCATCGGCTTCTCGCCTCTCGCGCAGGGGATGCTGACCGACAAGTACCTCGACGGCATTCCGGCCGGCTCACGCGCTGCAGCGAACACGTCGCTGTCGCCCGACATGCTCGACCGACGAGACGCTCGCGCGAATTCGTGCACTGAACGAGATCGCGAAGCGCCGCGGCCAGACCCTCGCGCAGCTCGCCGTCGCCTGGACGCTGCGCGATCCGCGGATGACGTCGACGCTCGTCGGCGCCTCGAGCGTGGCTCAACTCGAAGACACGCTGTCGGCGCTCTCGAAACTCGACTTCTCGAAGGATGAGCTGGCGGAGATCGACCGCTATGCGGAGGACAGCGGCATCAACCTCTGGTCGCGCTCGAGCTCCATCTCGAGCTGACGCAGGTCGAGCGTTCCGCCGAGCTCGCGGAGCGCGATCGATGCCGGGTCGCCCTCCGGCACGTTCACGTAGCTGAGGCGAGACCCCGCGCACACGCATCGCGCATACGAGCTCGCGCGCGACCCGTTCGTCGCGAGCGGCGAGTTGGGCGACACCTACGGTGCCGTCGGTCACGCGGAAGAGCGCCGCGCCACCGTCCACCTCGATCCGCTCGCAGCCGTCCGGGAGCGAAGCGTCGGCGCGCTGCCACGGCAGATCCTGCTGGCCGATCGGCGCCGGGTCGACCTCGCGCACCGCACCCGCGCCGACGTCGGCGGAGAGCGACCAGATCTCGAGCACCCGCCGTGCCTCGAATCCGAGCTGCTCGTACAGGCGGCGCGCCGTGTCGTTCTGCTCGAGCACCTCGAGCGTCACGTGCGGCGGCGCCTCTGCGAGCACCGCCTCCATCAGGGCCCGGCCGACGCCACGGCGGCGGGCCGAAGGGATGACACCGATGCCCCCGATCCACCCTCGGTCGCCGCGCACGGCGAGGTTCGCCAGACCGACGGCCTCGTCGCCGTCGAACGCCACTCGCGACCGGTGCGGGTCGATGTCCCACCGGTCGACGACCGTCTCCAGCGCTTCCGCATCGAGGTGGACCGGCACGAAGTAGCCCTCGTACCCCCGCGTGAAGAGGTCGGCGAGGAACGTGGAGTCGAACCCCGATGCCCGTTCGAGCCTCATCGTCGGTCGCCTCCGTCGAGCCCACGGCTCATATCCGCTCCGACGCCGGCAGAGCCGGCATCTCCGCTACTGGGTCGCCTCCGCCGAGGCTACGGCTCATGTCGCCACCAACGCACGTGCGAAGTCGTCCGCGTCGAACGGGCGCAGATCGTCGAGCCCTTCGCCGACGCCGACGAGCTTCACCGGCAGGCCGAGCTCGTAGGCGATCGCGACGGCGACGCCTCCCTTGGCGGAGCCGTCGAGCTTCGTCAGCGCGACGCCGGTGACCTCGACCGCCTCGGCGAACAGACGTGCCTGCTGCACGCCGTTCTGCCCGGTGGTCGCGTCGACGACGAGCAACGTCTCGTGCGGCGCGCCTTCGAGCCGCCCGGCGATCACGCGCCGCACCTTGCGCAGCTCGTCCATCAGGTTCGACTGCGTATGCAGGCGTCCCGCCGTGTCGACGATCACCACGTCGCCGCCCGCACCGATCGCGTCATAGGCAACCGCGGCCGGATCGGCGCCCCGCTCTCCGCCGACGAACCGCGCCTCGGCGCGCTCGGCCCAGATCTCGAGCTGCTCCTCCGCGGCCGCGCGGAAGGTATCGGCCGCGCCGAGCGTGACGGAGCGCCCGTGCTCGTGGAGCTTGCTCGCGAGCTTTCCGATCGTCGTCGTCTTGCCGGTGCCGTTGACGCCGACGACGAGGATCACGGCAGGCCGATGGTCGACCGCGAGCGTCGGCGGCTCGCCGAAGAGCGCCGCGATCTCCTCTGCGAGGGCGGCGTTCAGCTCGGTGAGATCCTGGCGTGCCTCGAGCCGGCGCACCAGTTCGGCGGTCGCGCTCACGCCGACGTCGGCGAAAAGCAGCGCCTCTTCGAGCCGCTCCCACGAGGCGTCGTCGCCCGGGTCGAAGGCAGCGACCTGGAGCTGCTCGGTCAGCGCGCGGCGTGACTTGCCGAGCGAGTCGCGCAGTCGGCCGAAGAACCCGCGTGCGTCCTCGGGGGTCTCCTCCGCTGCTCCAGAGTCGCCGAGGAGCTCGCTCCAGCTACGCGCCATGCCGCCGGACGTTAGCCGGAGTTCTTCAGGCTGCCCGCTGGTAGGCAGCGCGGAAGCCGGCGAGCGCTGACGCACTCGCAACCCCGACCCGGCCGTTCGTCGCGAACACGTCGTCGGGCCAGTCGTGGCGCCGCCGCTCGAACTTCGTGAACCAGCCGCGCTTGTCCCGCTCGACGAGGAACAGCTCGACCATCGTCCCTTCGAGCACGAACGCACGCATCCATGCGAGCGTTCTTCCGTCCATCCAGTCGAGGCGGAGCGCGTCGACCCGGCCCCAGTCGCGCGCGGGGTAGAGCAGGTCGAGGTCGCCGTGCCGACCAGGTGGACGCAGCCCGCGCAGGTCCTCCGCCCAGCTGCCGCAGAGCCACGTCCGCACGCCGTGGGACTTCAGCAGGTCGAAGGCGCGAAGCACGAAGGGCAGGTCGTTCACGCCGTCGCCGCGATCTCCTCGTCGCGCGGAAGCCGACGCGACACGATCTGCGAGACGCCGTCCGATCCCATCGTGACGCCGTAGAGCACGTCCGCGGCCTCCATGGTGCGCTTCTGGTGGGTGATGACGATGAACTGCGCGCGATCGGCGTAGCGCCGGAGCAGCTCGGTGAAGCGGCCGATGTTGGTGTCGTCGAGTGCCGCCTCGACCTCGTCGAGCAAGTAGAACGGGCTCGGCCGCGAGAGGAACAACGAGAAGAGGAACGCGATCGCGCCGAGGGCCTTCTCGCCACCCGAGAGCAGGCTCAGCCGTTGTACCTTCTTCCCGGCCGGTCGCAGCTCGACTTCGATGCCCGGCTCCTCGCCCTCGTCCTCGGGCTCCGTCAGGAGCAGGCGCCCGGCGCCTCCGGGGAAGAGCGTGCCTGCGACCTCGTCGAAGTGACGCTGGACGGCGTCGAACGTCTCGGCGAAGCGCGTCTCGACGGTGCGCGTGAGGTCGTCGCGCAACCGCTCGAGCTCCTCGAGGCTCCGCTCGAGATCGGCACGCTGTTCGGTCAGCTCGACCAGGCGAGCCTTCTCGGCCTCGTACTCCTCCTTGGCGAGCGGGTTGACCTGACCGAGCGACTCGCGGCGCCGCTCCCCGCGCGCCAGGCGCTCGGCGAGCTCGTCGCGGTCGGTGCCCTCGGCCGGCTCGGCGGCGGCTGCGGACAGGCGTCGCTCCGCCTCGTCGTGCTCGGCGTCGATGCGGGCGAGCTCGACGTCGATCCCCGAGAGCCGCTCGCCCGCCTGCGCTGCGTTCTGGCGCAGCTCGACCTCTTCGGCGCCGAGGCGGCGCAGCTCCGCCCCGAGCTCGCCGGTGCGTGTCACCTGGGCCTCGACCCGGGCACGCAACGGCGTGTCGAAGCGCTCGACCTCGACGGCGAGTGCCGCATCGAGGCGCTGGGCGCCGGAGAGCAGTCGCTCGAGCACGAGCGTGCCCGGACGGCGCGAGCGGGCACCATCGGTCTCCGCGAGGGCCCGCGCGGCGAGCCGCGCCCGCTCGGCGGCCTCGTCGGCAGCGCGGGCTGCGCCCTCGACATGCAGCTGGAGCTCCTCTGCGCGGCCGACACCCGCGACATCGCCCGAGGCGTCGTGCGCGACGCGGCCGTTGGCTTTCCGCTCGGCCGCGAGCCGTCGTTCGTCGTGCGCGGTCACTGCGGTCCGCAGCTCGGCCTCGCGTGCCGCGATCCCGCCGAGATCGTCCGCCAGCCGCGATGCGCGCTCGGCGAGCGGCGTCTCCAGGCGGGCTGCAGCCGACGCGGCGATGCGCAGCGTCTCGTCGAGCCGCCCGGCCCCCGCGAGCAGCCGCTCGAGCAGCGCCGGCCGGGCGTGCCGGACGCCGCGCAGGTGCGCGACGGGGGCGAACGCCCGCGCGGCGGCTGCCGCCCGTTCATCGGCCTCGGTGGCGAACGCCGACGCGCGCCCGGCTCGTGCGGCGAGCTCGTCGGCCTCTGCAGCAAGCTCGCGGCGTCGTGTGTCGAGCTCGAGCAGCACGGCCTCGGCCGCTTCGCCCGCGAACCACAGCTCCCCTCGGGCCGGATCCCAGCCGAGCCCGTCTTCCGTGACCACGGGAACGGTCGAGGCGAGCAGTGCGTCGCGTCGGACGACCGGCAGCCCGGCGAGCGCGGCCGGGTCGCGGCCGACGAGCACGCGGACGGAGCCGAGGCCGGCGGCGCGTGCGCGCTCGACCAGCTCGAGCCCCCGTTCGGGATCGGCGGCGAGCACCGCCGAAGCGAGATGACCGAGGGCCGCCGCGACTGCGCGCTCACGGCCGGCGACGATCTCGACCCGCTGGAGCGCGAGCTCCTCTCCCTGCTCGGCGAGGGCGCGCGCGGCGGGCGGCAGACCCTCTCGCTCGGCGAGCGACAGCTCGACCGCGGCGAGGCGCTCGCGGGCGAGCACCGTGCGGGCCTCCAGATCTTCGTGCTCACGGTGGGCGGCGCGAGCAGCGGCGTCCGCCTCGTCGGCGGCGCGCTCGAGCTCGAGCGGCGACGGGCCACCACCGTGACGCCTGGCCTCCGCGAGCTCGGCCTCGAGCTCGACGCGAAGGCGCTGGGCGGACTCGTGGCGCATCCCGAGACGCTCGGTGGCGCCGTGGAGAGCGAGGAGCGCGTCTCGGCCCTTGCCCGTCAACAGCCTCTCGGCCTCGGCGCGCCGGCCGAGCAGCTCGTCGAGCTCGCCGGCCAGCACCGCCTGTGCGGAGCGCTCTCCGGCGGCGACCCGGGCCCACTGTTCCTCGGCCCCGAGCTCGGCCCGTGCGAGCTCCGCAGCGGCCCGCTGTGCGGCCCCGGCGGCGATGCGCGCAGCGTCTTCGAGGCCCGCCGACGCGCGCGGATCGTGGTTGCGCGCGGCCTCGAGCTCCGCCTGCAGGCTCGCCGCGAGCAGCGTGGCGGCCTCGCGGCGAACCGCAATCCGCTCGCTGCTCGACGCGAGCCGGTAGAGCGCGGCCGTCGTTCCTTCGCGGGCGCCTGCGGCGTCGGTCAGCTCGACCTCCGCACGTTCGCGAGCGGCCACCAGCTCGGAGATCTGCGCCGTCGAGCACCCGGCGCTGCTCGGCCGCCTGGGTCCGGCGCGCATCGGCGCCGGACCGGCGCTCGCCGAGCCCCGCGAGGTCGAGCGTCGCGATCGCGGCCTGGAGGCGTGCGATCTCGAACGCCGAGCTTCTCGGCCCGTTCGGCCGCCGTCGCCTGCAAGGCGAGCGGGCGCAGTCGCTTCTTCACCTCGTCCTCGAGATCGCGCGCGCGGTCGACCTGGACGGCGACGCGCGCAAGCTTGAGCTCCGCGCGATGGCGCCGGCGCTTGAACCGGCCCAGCCCTGCCGCCTCCTCGACGAGCTCGCGGCGCTCGACAGGCTTCGAGTTGAGCACCGTCTCCACGCGCCCCTGCGAGATGACCGAGCGCAGGCCGCCGCCCAGCCCGACGTCCGAGAGGAGCTCGACGAGGTCGATCCGGCGGACCGCGGCGCGGTTGACGAGGTATTGCCCTTCGCCGCCGCGGTGCAGCCGCCGGGCGACCGAGACCTCGGCGAACGGGAGATCGGGCCACGCGCCGTCGGCGTTGTCGAATAGGAGGTCGACCTCGCAGGTGTCGACGGCCTCGCGGCCGCCGGAACCGGCGAACAGGACGTCGTCGGGCTTCTCGGCGCGCAGCTCGCCCGGGCTCATCGAGCCGGTCGCCCAGAGGATCGAGTCGGAGACGTTCGACTTGCCGGAGCCGTTCGGCCCGACCACCACCGCAACCCCCGGTTCGAGCCGAATCTCGACAGGGTCGACGAACGACTTGAAGCCGCGCAGGGTGATCGCCTTCAGGTGCACGCCGAGAAGAGGCTAGCGGCCACCCCGGATGAGGCACGTCACCTCGCGCTGTCGGCGGCCTCGGCGCTCAGCACCTCGAGCGCCTGCGCGGCTGCCGCTTGCTCCGCGTCCTTCTTGGACGTTCCCTGGCCGGTACCGAGCGTCCGCTCGTCGATCACCGCCGCGGCCGTGAAGTTGCGGTCGTGTGGAGGGCCCTCGACGTCGACGACGACGTAGGACACCGCCCTTCCGGTGCGCGCCAGCCGCTCCTGGAGCTCGGTCTTGTGGTCGACGTGTGTGTTGACGGCGTATTCGATGCGCGGATCGAACGCCGCGACGATCGCGGGCTCGATCTGCTCGAAGCCGTGCTCGAGGAAGAGCGCGGCGAGAGCCGCTTCGAGCACCGCTGCGAGCACGTTGCGGTTCTGCGCCAGCCGTGCCGCCTCGTCGGACGTCAACCCGACGGCGGCCTCGCGCAGGCGTTCGCCGAGCTCGAGCTCGCGCGACACGACCGCGCAGCTCGCCCGGGAGACGACGTGCGATCGCACCTTCGCCATCCGCCCCTCGGCGAAGTCGGGGAAGCGGTCGTACAGCGTCCGTGCGACCGCGAGCTCGAGCACCGAGTCGCCCAGGAACTCGAGCCGTTCATACGACGAGCTGCGGTCGGCCGCCCACGAGGTGTGCGTGAAGACCGCCGCCGCGCGGTCCGGGGGGAGCGCGTCGATCAGCTCCCTGAGTCGGGTAGTGCTACTGGTGCGAGGTGACGTAGTCGACTGCCTGGCCGACGGTCGTGATCTTCTGCGCATCCTCGTCGGAGATCTTGATCCCGAACTGATCCTCGAGCTCCATGATCAGCTCGACGAGGTCGAGCGAGTCGGCGTCGAGGTCGTTCTGGAACGACGCCTCCTCCGTGATCTGGTCATCCTCGACTCCGAGCTGCTCCTTCAGAACTTCCTTGACTCGCTCGAAGACCTCTTCACGCGACGCTGCCATGTCACCTCGATGCTGATCGGGGGCTGAAAATCCGGGCGATCATACACGGACGCGCTGGGGTAGACGGTCTGCGAGCCGGTCGACGACGCCGTGGTCGACGCCGCGCGCAGCAAGCCTGATCGCGTTCGCCATCGCGCGGCGGTGGGAGTTGCCGTGCGCGATCACCGCGAGGCCGCGCAACCCGAGCAGGTACGCACCACCGTACGTGTCAGGGTCGTACCGCGTCCGGAGCCGGCGGGCGGAGGGCTGGATGAGGAGGCCGCCCAGCTTTCCGATCAGCGTCGCGGTGATCTCGGCGCGGAACACGTCGAGCAGATCCTTGATCGTTCCCTCGAGCAGCTTCAGCACGACGTTGCCCGTGAACCCGTCGGCGACGATCACGTCGGCGACGCCGAGCAGCAGATCCCGGCTCTCTGCGTTGCCGGCGAAGTTGAGGCGGTCGCCCTCCTCGCGCAGCAGCCGGTTCGCTTCGAGCGTCAGCTGGTTGCCTTTCTCGTCCTCCTCGCCGATCGAGAGCAGCCTCACCTCGGGCCGCTTCACGTCGAGCAGCTCCTCGCAGAAGACCGCTCCCATGTGCGCGAACTGCAGCAGGTGCTCCGGGCGCGCGTCCGCGTTCGCGCCGGCGTCGAGCAGCACCGACACCCCGTTGCGGGCGGGTATCGGCACGGCGATCGCCGGCCGCATCACGCCCGGCAGACGTCGCAGGTGGAGCAGGCCGGCGGCGAGGACGGCGCCGGTGTTCCCTGCTGAGACGGCCGCGTCGGCGTCGCCGGCGTCGACCGCCCGCACGGCGGCGACGAGGCTCGAGTCGGGCTTGGCCCGAACGGCCTCGGCCGGCTTGTCCGCCATGTCGATGCGATCGGCTGCCACGACGTGCGGGAGCCCCTGGGTGTCGAGCGACGCGGGCCCGTAGAGGGTCACGTCGATCCCGTCGGCGGCCGCGTCGAGGGCCCCGAGGATCACTTCCCGCGGCGCGTTGTCGCCCCCGAGTGCGTCGACGGCGATCCGCGGCACAGCGGCGAAGTCTACGGATGCTCGAGGCGGAGCGGCTCGACCTCGCGGCCCTTATAGGTGCCGCAGGTCGGGCAGATGCGGTGCGGACGCTTCGGCGAGCCGCACTGCGGGCAGGTGTTGACCCGCGGAGCCTCGATCGAGTGCTGCGCACGGCGCTGGTCGCGACGGGCCTTCGACGTTTTTCTCTTCGGGACTGCCATCGGCGGCGCAGTGTAGCGGTCGTCGCGCTCAGGGAGCGCCGCTCAGAGCTCGTTCCGTAGCGCCTCGAGCGCAGCCCAGCGCGGATCTGCCTCCTGCTCCTCGTGGACATGCGGCTCGTTCGTCAGGTTCTTGCCGCAGACCGGGCAGAGGCCGGCGCAGTCGGCACGGCAGAGGATCTTCTCCGGGAGCGCGAGGGCGATCGCATCGTGCGCCCAGGCGGAGAGATCGATGTTCGTGCCGTGCAGATAGGGCGTCGTCAGCTGCTCGTCGTCGGGCGACTCCGCCTGGTACTCGCGGCCCGAGATGCGCAGCTCGAGCACGGCGTCCTCGAGGCAGCGGTAACAGGGCCCGAACAGGCGGGCCGTGAAGGAGAGCGTGAAGACCGTTCCGGTGTTGGCACGCGAGATCTCGAACAGCGCCGGCACCTTCTCCGGCACCGGCACGTAGCGCTGGCCGCCGAAGTCGAATGCCTGCAGCTCGAGCTCGAGCTCGTCGCGGGACGCCTCACCCGGACGGAGCTTCACCTGACGCAGGCTGAAGCTCGTCATGCGACGAGCGTAGCGAACGCGCTCCTGTCGCTAGTAGGCCGAGCCGTCTTCGGAGAGGTCGACCGGCCCGATTCCGGCGACGACCGACTCCTGCGAGCGTTCGTGCAGCCGCTCGCGGCCGCGGCGGACCGCAGTCAGGAAGCGGTCGAGATTCGTCTCGAGCGTCGCCAGCATCCCGTCGGCCCAGTCCTCCATCTCGAGCCGCATCTCGCGGGCCTGCCGTTTCGCCTCGTCGATGATCTCCTGCGCCTGGCGCTCGGCCAGCTTGACGATCTCGGTCTGCGACGCCTCACGCACCGCCTGCTCCCGTGCCTCACCCAGCAGGCGATCCTGCTCACGCTTGGCCTCGCCGAGCATCTCCTGCCGCTCCTTGACGATCCAGCGGGCCTGCTTGATCTCCTCGGGGATCGTGGCGCGCATCTGGTCGAGGATGTCGTAGATCTCCTCGCGGTCGATTCGCACCTGGTCGGTGAGGGGAACGGCCTTCGCGTTGTGCACGAGGTCGTCGAGCTTGTCGATCAAAACGAGTACGTCCATCGCTGGAAGAGTATTACTCCTGGTCGGACAGCGGGGCTCCGCCCCGGCCGTTCGGGAACAGTTCCTTCAGGCGGCGGGCGACGATCGGCGGCACGAGCTCTTCGACATTGCCGCCGAACGACGCGATCTCCTTGACTCCGCTCGAGGAAACAAAGCTGACCTGAGAGCTAGCCATCACGTAGACCGTCTCGATATCGGGGGCCAGATGGCGGTTCAGCTGGTTCATCTGGAACTCGTACTCGAAGTCGGAGACGACGCGCAGGCCTTTGACGATCGCGCGCGCGTCCCAGCGACGGGCGAAGTCGACCACGAGCTCGCGGAAGACGTCGACCTCGACGTTCGGGATGCCGGCGAGCGCCTCGACGAGGAATTCGACGCGTTCCTCGACCGGGAACATCGGCTCCTTGTGGTGCGGATTGCCGACGACGCCCACGACGACGCGGTCGAAGATGCGCGTGGCGCGCGAGATCACGTCGACGTGCCCGTTGGTCACGGGATCGTAGGTGCCTGGGTAGATCGCGGTAATCATCGTCGGAAGAGCGTCAGCCGGGCGGAACCGTACTTGCGCGACGTCGTCTCCGCGAGCAGAGGCAACTCGGGAGGCGGCTCGCGGCCCGAGCTCTCGTAGACCAGCAGGCCGTCGGGCTGGACCAGCTTGGCGAGCAGCGGTGCGAGGCGGGCGCGGTCGAAGTCGTAGGGCGGGTCGCAGAGGACGAGGTCGTAGGCGCGCCGCTCGGAGGCGACCGCGCGCAGGACGTCCTGGCAGAGCACGGTGCCGCGAAGCTTCAGCTTGTCGAGGTTGGCGTTGATCGTGCGACACGCCTCTCGGTCGGATTCGACGAAGACGGCACGGTCCGCGCCGCGGGAGAGCGCCTCGAGGCCGAGGGCGCCCGAACCGGCGAAGAGGTCGAGCACCTCGGCGCCGTCGACGGGGCCGATCAGGTTGAACGCGTTCTCGCGGACGCGGTCGGAAGTGGGTCGGGTCGCCATCCCCTTCGGGGAGACGATGCGCTGTCCGCGGTGGGTGCCGGCGATGATCCGCACGTCGGTGGATGGTGCCGTTTCGGGCCGTGTCAGAGCTGGCGCCTGGCACGAGCAGGGACCGCGGGCGACCCCTTCTCCGGCAGTGGCATCCCGCCTGCGCCGCGCTCAACCATGCCGATTCCGCGCGGCGGCCGCCAGTGCCTGTGGATCGTTTGTTGCACTTTCGTAACGGTGCCTGGCACGGGGCTACGTGTGCGGGACGACGAAGAGCCCCGCGATGCCGACGGTGAAGAGCACGATCGCGAGGATCGAGTCCGGGCCGAGCCTCGCCCTGCAGCGGAGCGGCCGGATGATCACCCCCATCGCGTAGATCGCCGTCAGCCCCACGCCCAGCGAGGCAAGCCAGGCATTCAGGTTCCCGGCCTCGGGCAGCACCGGCGTCCCCGCCACGAGGTCCGCGACCAGGAAGAGGCAGAGCTGGAACGCATTGCCCCCGAAGATGTCGCCCAGCGCGAGGGCGTTGTCGCCGAGGCGGACCGCCGTGATCCCCGAGCTGATCTCTGGCAGCGCCGTCGCCGCGGCCAGCACCGTGGCGCCGAAAACGACCCCGTTGACGCCGGCGCGATCCGCGATCGTGTTGCCGCTCGTCTCGAGCAGAACTCCCATCGCGAGCGTCACCGCGCAGGCGATCCCGAAGAGCCCCGCCACCTGGGCCGTCGACCGCGACGCAAAGGGATGCGGCTGATCGGGCACCATCTCGCGCCGATGCCGCCGCCCGCGGTGCGAGCCCTCCATCGTGATGCTCCAGCGCGGGCTCTTCCGCACCTTGTTGATGACGTAGACGCCGAACAGCCAAACGACGACGATGCCGACCGACGCCGGGCTCACGACTCCGCCGATCGCCGTCGACGGCTTCAGCAACGAGCCCATCAGCACGCCGGAGACGACGAGCACGACCAGCAGTCCCTCGAGCACCGGGCTCAGCGCGCCGACGAGGAACGTGAGCGGCCGCTGCTGACCGACGACGAAGTCACAGATCACGAGCACCATCGTCTGCATGGCGATGCCGCCGATCAGGTTGCCCGCCGCAAGCCCCAGATGCCCCGAGGCCGCGGCGGAGACGGTGATCGCGAGCTCGGGGAGGCTGCCCGCGACCGAGAGGAGCAACAGCCCGCCGAGCTCCTCGCCGAGATTGAGCCGCATGTCGAGCACGTCGGTCGTCTTCGAGAGGGTCTTCCCAGCGAGCCACGTCGCTGCCGCGGCGGCGACGAAGACGATGACGAGCAGGGGCGTCCCGAGGCCCGACACGAGCAATCACTATCGCGCTGAGGTCGGCTGCCTCCCGCGGATTCCTACTGATGCCACGCCGCACCTTTCCCGCAACCGATGTGCACCCGACTGCCGACGACGCGGCGCCGGCGCACGGCCACCATCCATGAAACACGAGGAATGGAGGCACTCCGATGAAGGCGCTCACGATTTCTCTTGCCGCAGCCGCGCTCCTCACGCTCGGCGCAACCCAGGCACTCGCCCGGCCCTCGCATGCTGCCGCCATGAAGACCGTCACCGTCGCCATGCACGACCCCGGTTGCCACTGGTTCTCGGTTGGCAGCGCCTACAAGACGAACCTTGCCGTCAAGGGACCCGTCAAGCTCCGGAATCTCGACGAGGCGACGCTCAAGGTCGCCGGGCCGGCCGGGACGAAGCTCGACGCAGTGGGCAAGCAGATCGCGCTCGCGCGCGGCGTCTACCACATCACGATGGTCGGACAGGCGCCCGACGACAACCACCTGAAGCTGGTCGTCAGCTAGAGGCGAGCTGGGCGCCGGAGGCGATCACGCTTCCGGCGCGCCGTGCAGGCGGTCGACCTCGTCATGCCACGGGCCGTCGACGTCGTGCAGCTCGCGCGCCAGCTCACGCGCCTGCTCGAGCAGGTCGCGATCCTCGCGCAGCCGCGTGAACCGCAGGTCGCTCCAGCCCGACTGGCGCGTTCCGAGCAGCTGTCCCTCCCCTCTCAGCTCGAGATCGGCCTCGGCGAGCGCGAAGCCGTCGGTCGAGTCGACCAGCGCCTGCAGACGCGACTGCGCCGTGTCGGTCAACTCGATCTTCGCCCGCGAGACGAGCAGGCAATAGCTCTGCTCACTCCCGCGGCCGACGCGACCGCGGAGCTGATGGAGCTGCGCGAGCCCGAAACGGTCTGCCTCCTGCACGATCATGATCGTCGCGTTCGGAACGTCGACGCCGACCTCGATCACGGTCGTCGCGACGAGCACGTCGAGCGCACCGTCCTTGAATTGCCGCATCACTTCCCGACGCTCGGCCGGCTTCAGCCGCCCGTGCAGCAGGCCGACGCGGTATCCACGCAGCTCGGCGTTCCGCAACCGCTCGGCCTCGACCTCGGCGGCGCGCGCAAGCCGCGTCTCCGACCGCTCGATCAACGGGCAGACGACGTACGCCTGGCGACCGGCGTCGAGGTGGCGGCGAAGACGCTCGTACGCCTCGGACGACCGCTCGGCGCCGACCCACGCCGTCACGATCGGCTTCCGGTCGGCAGGCGGCTTGGCGATCTCGCTGACCGCAAGATCGCCGTAGATCGTGAGCGCCAGTGTGCGAGGGATCGGCGTCGCCGTCATGTGCAAGACGTGCGGCGCGCGACCCTCCGCGAGCGCCTTGCGCTGCTCGACACCGAACCGGTGCTGCTCGTCGACGACCGCGACAGCGAGGTCCTGAACTCGACCTCGCGCTGGATCAGCGCGTGCGTCCCGACCGCAATCTGCGCCTCACCGGCGGCGATCGCCTCACGCACGCGCTTCGACCCGACCGAGCCCGTCAGCAGCACGCACGACACGCCGAGCTCGGCGCACAGCGACTCGACCGTCAGGAAATGCTGCTCCGCGAGCGTTTCGGTCGGCGCCATCAGCGCGCCCTGACGCCCCGTCTCGACCGCTCGCAGCAGCGCGTACAGCGCGACGACGGTCTTCCCCGAGCCCACGTCGCCCTGCAACAGCCGCTGCATCGGGATCGAGCGGGCGAGGTCGGCGTCGATCTGAGCGATCGCGCGCTCCTGGTGCTCGGTGAGGACGAACGGCAGCGCCGCCCGGTAGCGCGCGACCAGCTCGCCGGGCGGTGACAGCGCGGCCGCGACGGCGTCGTCGTCGCGCGAGCGGGCGACCGCGAGCTGCAACGTCACGAGCTCGTCCAGCGCCAGCCGGCGCCTGGCCCGCGCCGCCTCCGCCTCGTCGGCGGGAAAGTGGATCGCCGCCAGTGCGTCGCGGCGGAGCGGCAGCTCGAGCGTCGCCGGCAGCGACTCGTGGACCGCGTCCACGTGACCGTCGAGGGCCGCGCGGGCGAGCTCGCGCAACCGCCAGGACGGGATCTGCTCGCTCGCGGGGTACACCGGGGCGAAATCCGCGGTCGCCCGCGCCTCGCCGACGTCGTACGTCCGCACGTCGAAGCCGTGACGCCCGAGCTTCCCACGCAGGCGGATGTGCGTTCCCGGCGTGAGCCGGTCGACGAGCCACGGCTGGTTGAACCACGACGCCGAGATCGACCCGGTGCCGTCCTCGATCCGCGCGGTCACGATCGTCCTCCGGCCGCCGAGGCGCCGTGTGCGCACGTCTCGCACGACACCCGCGATCGCCACCTCGTCCGGGCCCCAGAGCTCTGCGATCGACACCTCGTCCGCCGCGCGCTCGTAGCGGCGCGGCGCATGCAGCAGCACGTCGCCGACGGTCGAGATGCCGAGCGCGTCCAGGCGCTTCGACACCGCCCGTCCGACCCCCGGCAGCGTCTCGACCCCGGCGCCGAGCTCGCCCGGGTCACGGAAGCCTCGCGGCCGCTCGAAGCGGTCCTGGTCCACGCCTGCAAAACCCGCGTGCCGGGTCATCGTCAACACCCGCCACCGAGTATAGGTCCCGGACCGGCGGGTACGGTGTCCTGCCGTGAAGGCCGTGCTCCTCACGCGCGAATACCCGCCGGACGTGTACGGCGGCGCCGGGGTGCACGTCGAGTACCTGGCGCGCGAGCTCGCGCAGCTGATCGACCTCGAGGTCCGCTGCTTCGGCGCGCCGCGCGCCGGTGCGCTCGCCTTCGCCCCGTGGGACGCCCTCGGTGGCGCCAGCCCGGCGCTGCAGACGATGTCGGTCGACCTCGCGATGGCGGCCGAGCTCGACGGCACCGACGTCGTGCACTCGCACACCTGGTACGCGAACTTCGGTGGCCACATGGCCAAGCTCCTGCATGAGGTGCCGCACGTCGTCACGACGCACAGCCTCGAGCCGATGCGCCCTTGGAAGGCCGAGCAGCTCGGAGCCGGCGGCTATGCAGTCTCGTCGTTCTGCGAGCGCACGGCGGTCGAAGCGGCCGACGCGATCGTCGCCGTGTCGAGCGCGATGCGAGAGGACGTCCGCAGCGCGTACCCGCACGTCGACCCGGCCCGGATCGAGGTGATCTACAACGGGATCGACACGGACGAATACCGCTTCGACGCGCGGACCGACGCTCTCGAGCGGCACGGCGTCGCCGCCGACGTGCCCGTCGTCCTCTTCGTCGGCCGGATCACGCGCCAGAAGGGCATCGTCCACCTCCTCGACGCGGCGCTGGAGATCGACGACGGCGCGCAGCTCGTCTTCTGCGCCGGCGCACCGGACGAGCCCGAGATCGAGCGGGCGACCCGCGAGCGCGTCGAGCGGCTTCGGGCGCAGCGTGACGGCGTCGTCTGGATCGAGGAGATGCTGCCGAAGGCGGATGTGATCCAGCTGCTCTCGCACGCCGCCGTCTTCTGCGTGCCGTCGATCTACGAACCGCTCGGAATCGTCAATCTCGAGGCGATGGCCTGCGGCGCTCCGGTGGTCGCCTCGGCGGTCGGCGGCATTCCCGAGGTCGTGGTCGACGGAGAAACCGGGCTGCTCGTTCCGATCGCGCTCGGCGCCGACGGCAACCCGGCCGACCCGGCGAGATTCGCGTCCGACTTCGCCCGGCGCGTGAACGAGCTGCTCGCCGACCCGGAGCGTGCCCGCGGATGGGTGAGGCGGGACGCCGGCGCGCCGTCGAGGAGTTCAGCTGGCGCGCGGTCGCCGAGCGGACGGTTGCGCTCTACGAGCGCGTCGCAGCCGGCTGATCGTCCTCGAACCAGAAGAAGCCGACGGTCCCGGGACCCGCATGCGTTCCGACGACCGCGCCGAGCGTCGTCGCGATCTCGATCTGCGCGTGCGGGCGAACGTGCTGAACGAGCTCGCGCAGCGCCTGCATCCGCTCCGGAGCCGCAGCGTGCGCGATGCCGATCTCGAGGCGCGGCGAGTCCGTCGACGTCGCCTCGAACAGGTCGCGAAACTCGGCGTACGCCTTCGCGTTGCCGCGGACCCGCTTCAGGGGAACGACCTCGCCGTCACGGATCGTAAGGATCGGCTTCACGTTGAGCAGGTTGCCGGCGAACGCCGCCGCGCGACCGATGCGACCGCCCTTGGCGAGATACTCGAGCGTGTTCACCGTGAAGAGCAGCCGGTGCCCGGCGCGGTAGCGGGCGACGAACGCGTCGACCTCCTCGTCGGTCGTGCCCCGCTCGAGCATGTGCTGGATGCCGATCCCGACGAGCGCCAGCGACGCCGACACCGTGCGCGAGTCGATCACGCGCACCGCGTCGCCGCCGAGCAGCTCCGCGGCCGCCTCGGCGCTTGCGAACGTACCGGACAACGTCGAGGAGATCTGCACCGACAGGATCCGCTCGTAGTGCGGCGCGAGCTCCTCGTAGACGGCGAGAAAGTCGGCGGGAGTCGGCTGCGAGGTCGTCGGCAGCTCCGGCGCCGTCGCGAGCCGCTCGTAGAACTCGTCGGGCGTGATCTCGACGTAGTCGCGGTAGCTCTCGTCTCCGAAGCGGACGTACAACGGCACCACACGGAAGTTCGGGAAGCGCTCCTGAGCGTCGGGAAAGTCGGCGGTGGAGTCGAGCACGATCGCGGTGTTGTCGACCGTCAGCTTCACGCGACTGCAGCCTCGCACACGGCGCGCACGATCATGTCGAACGCCTGATCCTTCGTGATGCACGCGACGGCGCCGGCTGCGAGCAGCTCGTCGATCTCGTCCGCGGCGACCGAGGCAGTGAGGCAGATGACGCTCGTGCCGGGCGTGGCGCTCAGCACGGCGCGTGTCGTCTCGGCGCCGTTCATGCCCGGCATCCGGTAGTCGACGAGCACGACGTCGGGCTCGAGCCGCGCGCAGAGCTCGACCGCCTCGAGACCGCTGGCAGCGCTGCCGACGACCGTCACCTCGGTCCTGAGCGCCAGGAGCAGCTCGAGCGTCTCGCGAAAGATGTCGTTGTCCTCGACGAGGACGACGCGGGCCGGGCGGGCCGTCACTCGGCCGACAGGAGCAGCGGGTAGTGGGGCTGTCCGCCTTCGTGCACCTCGACCTCGAGGTCGGGATGATCGGCGCGCACCTCGTCGAGGAGCCCGTTCAACGGCGGCAGTGCCTCCCCGGTCAGCAGCGTGAGCACGCCGCGCGGCTCGTCGAGCAGGCGGGAGAGCACCGTTCGTGCAACCTCGTCGAACACCTCGCCGCCCGCGATGGGATCGTCGTCGGTCAGGCCGAGCCATTCACCCTTGCGCACTTCGACGCCGTCCAGCACGACGTCCCGCGACGCGATCGTGATCGCGCCGGTCGCAACGGCCGCGACGACCTCGGCCATCGCCGCGGCGTTCTCCTCGGCGTCGACGGCGGGATCGAACGCCACGAGAGCGGCGAGCCCGGCCTGCACCGACCTCGTCGGCACGACCCGGACACGCTTCGACGCATGGTCGGCGGCCTGCTCGGCGCTCATGATCACGTTGCCGTTGTTGGGGAGCACGACCACCTCCTCCCCGCCCGCGGTCTCGATCGCGGCCAGCAGATCCGCCGTCGAGGGGTTCATCGTCTGGCCCCCGTCGACGACGACGGCGCCGAAGCTCTCCGCGAGCAGGCGGTTGCCCGCTCCCGCGACGACCGCGACCACCGCACTCGGCTGCAGGGGAGCCTCCGGAACGGCGTGCAGCAGGCGGTCCTCACGCTCGAGCGTCTGCTCGTGCATGTTCGCAACCTCGATGCCCCCGACGATGCCGCGGGCGACGCCCAGCGAGAGCGCCCGGCCCGGGTCGTCGGTGTGCACGTGCACCTTCAGCGCACTCGGATCGCCGACCACGAGCAGCGAGTCGCCGATGCGTGCCAGCTCCGCTTCCAGCGCCTCTGCGTCGAGCCCCTCCCCCTCGACGACGAAGACCGTGCAGTAGCGATAGCGGGAGAGCTCCTGGTGGATCGCGCCGCGGCCCAGCTCGCGATCGTGCTCGGGCGCTTCGGGCAGCGGAGCGCCGTCGAGCGCCGCGGCGAGGCCGCGAACGATCTCGACGAGGCCGGCCGCGCCCGCGTCGACGACTCCGGCGTCGCGCAGCACGGGCAGCATGTCGCGCGTCCGCTCGACGGTGTCGTCGCCGCGCGCGATGATCGTCCGGAGGTCGCCGCCGTGTTCGGCGGTGTCGGCCATCGCGGCGATCGCGGTCAGCATCGTCCCCTCGACCGGCTTCTTGACGGCGCGGTAGGCGGCATCGGATGCCGAGCGGAAGACACGAGCGAGATCGTCCGTCTCGGCGAGCGCCTCGGTCGCGCCGCGCACGACCTGCGACAGGATCACGCCCGAGTTGCCGCGGGCCCCCATCAGGGCCGCGCGCGACACCTCCTTGGCCAGCGCCGCCCGCTCGTCCGGGCCGTCGCCTGCAAGCACATCGGCGATCGCCCGCACGGTCAGAGTCAGGTTCGTGCCGGTGTCGCCGTCGGGCACCGGGTAGACGTTCAGGTCGTCGATACGGGTCCGGCTCGCCTCGATCGCGGCTTGCGCGCCCGCGACGAGCTCGCGCACGCGCCTGCGGCTCATACCCGCTCCGGCGCCGGCGGAGCCGGCACCTTCGCTCTTGGAGCCTCCGTCGAGCCTACGGCTCATGCGCTCTGCCTCACGCGCTGGATCACGACTTCGACCGCCGCGACCGTAAGCCCGGTCAGGCGCTCGACCTCGTATGCGACCTGCGAGCGGATCGTCGAGGCGACCTCGGCGAGGTTCAGGCCGTGCTCCACGACGACATGGATCTCGATCCGGAGCGCGCTCGCGCCACCGTCGACGGTGACGCCGTCGCGCCGCAGCACTCGGCCGATGCGCGTACCCGCCGACAGGCCGACCACGCCGTAGCAGGCGAGCGTCGTCTCGCCCACGATCTCCGCGACCGCGTCGCGCGAGATCGTCAGGCGCCCGTGCTCGAGCTCCAGCGTCAGGTCTTCCGCCACAGCGTGACGTTAGACCCTCGCCGAGCCCGCCGCGGTTGCCCGGCGGCTAGACGGCCTTGGTGACCTTGCCGCCCTTGAGGCAGCGCGTGCAGACGTAGGCGCGCGTCGGTGAGCCCTTCAGGATCACCCGGACGCGCTGCAGGTTCGGATCGAACCGGCGCTTGGTCGCAACCATCGAGTGCGAGCGGTGATTCCCGAACCCGGGCTTCTTCCCGCAGATTGCGCAGACCTTCGACATCGCGGGCGGCAGTGTAGCTATTGACGGGCGCTTGCACGAAGCCGCGCGAACAGATCCGCCATCTCGAGTGCCGAGCGGACGGCCTCGGCGGCCTTGTGAATCCGCGCCTCCGCCTGCTCGACCGTGTCGACCGTCAACACGCCGAACGACACGGGAATCCCCGTCTCGATCGCTGCGAGCTGCAGCCCGGAAGCGCACTCGGACGCGACGAAGTCGAAGTGCGGCGTCTCGCCGCGGACGATCGCGCCGAGCGCGACGATGCACGCGTAGCGGCGCGTCTTCGCGAGCGCCATCGCCGCCAGCGGGAGCTCGAACGCGCCGGGCACCGGGAGGATCGTGATCGCGTCCTTCGCGACGCCGGCGGCCTCGAGCGCCTCGAGCGCGGTCTCCAGCATCCGGGTCGTCACGCCGCCGTTGAAGCGCGACACGACCACGCCGACCGAGCGGCGCTTGCCGAGCGGGGCCCCCTCGAGGACGACGAACCCGTCGGGAACGTCGATCTCGCCGCGGACGTGCTCGACGCTCACCTCGGCCGGCAGCTCCTCGATCACGGCCGAGGACTGCGCGGCCGGCCAGCCCTCGAACGCCTCCGCGTCGTGCTCGATCGGAATGGGCGCCAGCTCGGGCTCGGCGTCGGGCAGCGTCTCTGGCGGCGCGATCTGCGTCTCCTCGAGCGCGTCGGGGACCGCGACGTCCGGCTCCGGGGCCGCGTCGGGCTCCAATCCGTGCTCGCTGCTCGGCTCGTCGTCGAGCCCGCTCGGTACAACCGTCTCGCGCTGCTCGTCGATCCCGTCGCTCACTCGGGCTCCCCTTCGTAGTCGAGGTTCTTCAGGTCCTGGTGGTGCAGGCGGTGTCCGAGCTTAGTCCGCTTGGCGGCCAGATACCGGCGGTTCTCGTCGTTCGGCGGGACCTCGATCGGAACCTGCTCGACGACGGTCAGACCGAAGCCGTCGATGCCGGTGAGCTTCTTGGGGTTGTTCGTGAGGATGCGAATCGTGGTCAGGCCGAGGTCGGAGAGGATCTGGTTGCCGATGCCGTAGTCGCGCGCGTCCGCCGGGAAGCCGAGCTCGAGGTTCGCCTCGACGGTGTCGAGACCCTGCTCCTGCAGCTCGTAGGCGCGCAGCTTGTTGAGCAGGCCGATCCCGCGTCCTTCCTGCGCCATGTACAGCAGAACGCCGCGACCCTCTGCATCGATCTGCGTGAGCGCCTGCTCGAGTTGTTCGCCGCAATCGCAGCGGAGCGAGTGGAAGACGTCGCCGGTCAGGCACTCCGAGTGGACGCGCACGAGCACGTCCTCCGCGCCGTCGACCTCGCCGCGGACGAGGGCGACGTGCGTCTTGCCGTTCAGCTTCTCGCGGAACGCGACCGCCGTGAACTCGCCGTAGTCGGTGGGCAGCCGCACGGAAGCGCCGCGCTCGACCAGCTGTTCGTGGCGGCGCCGGTACTCGACGAGGTCGGCGACGGTGATCATCTTCAGCCCGTGCCGTTCGCAGTACGGGATCAGGTCGGGCACGCGTGCCATCGTCCCGTCGTCGTTCATCACCTCGCAGACGACGCCTGCAGCGGTCAGTCCGGCCAGCCGCGCAAGATCGACGGCGGCTTCGGTCTGCCCGATCCGCTCGAGGACTCCGCCCGGTCGGGCGCGCAGCGGAAAGACGTGACCCGGCTGCACGAGGTCGTGGTGGGTCGAATCCGGATGGATGGCGACCTGGATCGTGCGGCTCCGGTCGGCGGCGGAGATCCCCGTCGTCACGCCCTCGCGCGCCTCGATCGACACGGTGAACGCGGTGCCGAGCGGAGCCTCGTTGTGGTCGGTCATCGGGCGCAGCCCGAGGTAGTCGGCGCGCTCCTCGGTCAGGCAGAGGCAGATGAGGCCGCGCGCGTGCGTCGCCATGAAGTTGATCGTCTCGGGCGTGGCGAACTGCGCGGCGACGACCAGGTCGCCCTCGTTCTCGCGATCCGGGTCGTCGACGACGACGATCACCCGTCCCTCGCGGATGTCTTCGATCGCCTCCTCGACGGTCGCGAACGGTGTGGTCACGGCCATGGGCGAAGGCTAGCGAGCCGGCTCGCGCGCGAGCAGCTTCTCGACGTACTTCGCGAGCACGTCGGCCTCGAGGTTGACCGGGTCGGCGGGCTCCAGGTCGCCGAGCGTGGTCTCTTCGAGCGTGTGTGGGATCAGCGCAACGGCGAAGCCGGCGTCGTCCAGCTCGGCGACGGTCAGGCTCGTGCCCTCGACGGCGACCGAGCCCTTCTCGACCACGTAGCGCATCAGCTCGGGCGGCGCGTCGATCCAGATCCGGCGGCCGTCGCCCTCGGGCTCGACCGAGCGGATCTCGCCGACGCCGTCGACGTGGCCCTGGACGTAGTGGCCGCCGAGCGGCTCGCCGGCCCTGAGGGCCGGCTCGACATTGACCCTCGACCCCGGCTCGAGGGTTTGCAGGGACGAGCGTGCGAGAGTCTCGGGGACGGCGTCGAAGGCGAGGCGGTCGCCCGCACGCTCGACGACGGTGAGGCAGACGCCGCTGAGCGCGATCGAGTCGCCGAGCTGGGCGTCGCGGGCAGTCGAGGGCGCGTCGATCGTGAGCCGCACGCCGTCGGCGCCGCCGTCGACCGCGGCAACGCGCCCCACCTCGCGGATCAGCCCCGTGAACACGTCGCCGAAAGGTACCCCTGGTGCCAGGCACCGTTTTGAAAGTGCGCCGAATGTGCAACAAATCGCCCACGGACAGTGGCGGCTCGACGCCCCGGCTGCGACGATTTCCCTGCAGATCGGCCGGGACGGTCGACAACGGGGGCGCGGCGGATCGTCCGGCCGCCGCACGGCGCGCAAGCGGTCACGGTGCCAGGCACCCGATACGAAAGCGTCACGAAACGGGCGACCCGCCGGTGCGAGGGCACCGCGGCGGGGAGGGGCTAGTCCCCGTAGACGAGGGTCTCGACCGTCTCCCGGACGACGGCCTCGAGGGTCCCGCGCTCGCCCGGCGCCGCGTTCCGCAGCTCGGCGAGCAGCTCGTTCACGGCCTCGCGCTGCGCGGGTGCGAGCTCGTCCGTGCCGATCTCCTCGACCTTCCGGCGCAGCTCGTCGTTCCCGAGCTGCCGCGTCAGCCAGTGCGAGAGGAGCGTGACGATCTCGTCGTCGGAGCGGCCCGTGGAGTCAGCATTCGTCGACATAGGCTTCGAGAAGAACGTCCCCGCCCACCGGCCGCGCCGTCAGGTGCGAGAGCGTCCGCGCGGAGGGTAGCGAAGCGACGAACCGCGGCCCGCCGCCCGCCAGCACCGGCGCCGCGAACAGCATCAGCTTGTCGACCAGGCCGGCCTCGAGGAACGCCGCGGCGAGCGTCGGGCCCCCTTCCAGCAGGAGCGACTGGACGCCCTCGGCCGCGAGGGAGCGCAGCTCGTCCGCGAGCGCGCCCGGCCTCAGCTCGAGATCGGCCCCCTCCGGCAACGGGCCGCGCGAGAAGACGAGCCGCCGGGGCTGCCCCCGCGGCGTGTCGACGTCTCGTGCGTCGAGCCTCGGCCGATCGGCCCGCGCCGTTCCGCCGCCGACCGCAACCGCGTCGACTCGCGCACGCAACTCGTGGACGAGCCGGCGGCTCTCCTCGCCCGACACCCACCGTCGCCCGGGGACGACCACGACCCCGTCGAGCGTCACCGCCGCCTTGTAGACGACGAACGGCCGCCCCTTGGCGACCCACGTGAGCCAGGCCTCGTGCAGTGCGCGCGAGCCTGCGTCGTCCGCCTCCTCGACCTCGACGCCGCCGGCGCGCAGCCGGTCGCTGCCGCCCGCCGCCTCCGGGTTCGGGTCGCGCACGCCGACAACGACACGCGTGACTCCGGCGGCGACGATCGCATCGGCACACGGCGGCGTCGTTCCGTGATGCGCGCACGGCTCGAGCGTGACGTACATCGACGCATCGCGCGCACGATCGCCCGCCGCGGCGAGTGCGACGATCTCCGCGTGCCGACCTTCGGCCTCCGTCACCCCCTCGCCGACCGTCTCGCCGTCGCGGACGAGCACGGCTCCGACCGTCGGCTTCGGGTGCGCCCGCTGCTCTGCCGCGCTCGCGATCTCGACCGCCCGCTCGAGGCTCACTGCACCGCCTGCGCCAGCCTGCGGTAGGCGCTCACCGGATCGCCGCTGCCGAAGATCGCCGACCCGGCGATGAACAGAAACGCACCCTCGTCGTGCAGCCGCGCGATGTTGGCAAGGTCGACGCCGCCATCGACCTGAATCAGCACCTCGGGCGGCAGCAGCTGCCGCACCTCTCGCACGCGGGCGAATGCGCTGTCCTGGAACGGTTGCCCCGAGTAACCGGGATGAATCGCCATGCAGAGCACGATGTCCGCCTCTGCCGCGACCGCCGCGACCGCGGCGGGGTCCGTCGCCGGGTTGAACGCAACTCCGGCCTGCAACCGGTGCTCCCGCGCCAGCTCGATCGTCGCCGGGACGTCGTTCACGGCCTCGTAGTGAAAGGTGACGCTGTCGCCACCGGCCGCGGCGAACGGCGCGAAGTACTTCGACGGGTTCTCGACCATCAGGTGCACGTCGAGCGCGGCACCGGCAGCGTGCACGCGCTGCGAGATCGACTGCAGCACGATCGGCCCGATCGTGATCGGCTCGACGAAGTGCCCGTCGCCGACGTCGAAGTGGAAGACGCCCACTCCCGCCTCCAACATCGAGTCGACCTCCTCGCCCAGGCGCGCGAGATCCGACGCATAGAGCGACGGCTCGACCTCGGCGCCGCGGACCCACTCCGACCAGCCCATCGACTCGATCCTAAAAGGGCCGCCGCAGGCGGGCGATGAAGAAGCCCGACGTGCGGTCGCGGGTCGGGAGTGTGAGCACGAACTCCGGCCGGCTCGGATGCGCGTACTGCGGCCACTCCGTGACCGGCACGATCTCGAGGCCCGATGCGTCGACGACGGCCTCGTTCTCGTCTGTATTCAAGGTGCAGACGGCATAGACGACGAGCCCGCCCGGCTTGACTCGTGCCGCAGCGGCGGCGAGCAGCTCCCTCTGCAGCTCCGGGAGCGGCTGGGCGCGCCAGCGCAGGTCGGGCCGTCTGGCGAGCACGCCGAGCCCGGAGCACGGCGCGTCGACCAGCGCCCGGTCGAACCCGTCCCTCGCCAGTTCGCGCACGTCGGCGTTCACCACCTCAACCCGCGCGAGCTGCTGCTTTGCAAGGGCCGCGGCGCGGCCCGGATGGATCTCGACCGCCGTCACGTTCGCACGCTCGGCGAGGATCGACGACTTGCCACCCGGCGCGGCGCACGCGTCCAGGATCTGCTCTCCCTCGCGCGCGCCCACGACGAGCGCCGCGAGCTGGGAAGCCCTGCTCATCGGCCGCATTCGCCGCGGATCGACGCGGTCGACGGTGTAGGCGCCGGGCACGTCGGTGGGCGTCCCGACCGGCGCGCTCGCCCGCACCTCGAGCGCCGGAGGCTCGTTCTGCGCGCGCATCAGCTCGAGCGCCGTCTCGGCGCCGAGGTCGCGCGTCCATACCTCCGCGATCCAGTCCGGGTACGACTCCTTGACCGGCCCATCCGGCAGCGACGCGACCAGCCCGCGCAGGCCGCCCGCGAGCCGTCGCATGACGGCGTTCGTGAACGGCACCGCACGCTCGCGTCCGGCCACTCGGACGAGCTCGACCGCGTCGTCGACCACGGCGTACTGCGGCTGGTCGGTGAACGCGAGCTGGTAGGCGCCGAGCCGCAATGAAGCCCTGACCGGCGGATCGAGCTTGCGCACGGGTCGCTTCCCGAGCTGCTCGATGCCGAAGTCGAGGACCCTCGCGCGCTGCACGGTCCCGAATGCGAGCCGCTGGGCGAGCGCCCGGTCGCGCGGGTCGAGCCCTTCGACTGCCGACGCGAGCGCGCGGTCGGCGTATGCATCGTCGTCGAACGTGCGCCGAACGACCTCGAACGCCGCGCGGCGCGCAGGCGCGATCACCTGACGCCGCGCAGGTACTCGTCGTACGACATCTGTTTGCGCCCCTCGGGCTGCACGAGCTCGGGGACGAACGCGCCGTCGTCGAGTCGCGCCCGCCACACGGTGACGCGACGCCCGTGCATCGTCGTCCAAGCCCCGATGTGCGGCGACAGCGCGCGCACCCGGCGCCAGGCGTCCAGCGGGTCGGTCAGATCCAGCCGGCGATCGTCGGGCGTGATCTTCTCCGCGTACGTCGCCCCGTCCTCGCTCTGCGGCGTGAACACGGGATCGTCGAGCACGGCGGCGAGCTGTCGTGCCGCGAGCTCGGCAGAACGCTCATACACGCCCCCGGCGTCGAGCTCGCCGACCGGAAACGCCTCCTGCGCCGCAATCGGGCCGGCGTCGAGCTCCTCGACCGTCCGGTGGATCGTGACGCCCGTCTCGGCGTCGCCGGCGAGGATCGCCCGCTCGACCGGCGCCGCCCCGCGCCAGCGTGGAAGCAGCGACGGATGCACGTTCACCCAGAGCGACTGCGCGAGGAGCCGCGGCGGGATATAGAGGCCGTACGCGCACACGACCACGCGGTCGACGGGCTCGGGCAACGCGGGTCGCTCCGGCTGGTGAACGGCGATCCCGAGCCGTTCCGCGGCCTCCTTGGCGGGCGGAGGGCCTGGCGCGCGACCGCGACCGCGCGGTGCGTCCGGGCGCGTGAGCAGGTATGCGATCGGTTGCGTCTCGGCGAGCCGCTCGAGGACGTCGGCGGCAAGTGGTGCCGTGCCCGCGAAGGCGACTTTCACCGCAGGACGACGCGTGGCCGCAGGACGCTGAGCGCCTCCTTGCGGTGCTCGTCGTCCGTGCGATCGATGATCAACGCGCCGTCCAGGTGGTCGAGCTCGTGTTGGACGACGCGGGCCGGGTACCCCTCCAGCTCGTATCGCACCGGCTCGCCGTTCGCATCGAGCCCCTCGAGGACGACGCGAAGCGAGCGCTCGACCGGCACCTTCACTCCCTGAAGCGAGAGGCAGCCCTCGTCGTCGGGCTCGGTGTCGTCGGATCGCTCGGTCAGCCGTGGGTTGACGACCGCCTGCGGGCCGTTCTCGCCGTCGACGAAGACAAACAGCCGCCGCAGGACGCCGACCTGCGTCGCCGCCAGCCCGACCCCTTGCGCGTCCTCCATCAGTGCCGTCATCCGCTCGAGCAGCCGGCGAACATCGTCGTCGACGTCCGCCACCTCCTGGGCCTGCATGCGCAGTACGGGATCGCCGTACTGGCGGATCTGGGCGAGCGCAAACTGCCGCCGCGCCTCGAGCTCGGCTTCGCGCGCGGCGTCCTCGTCGAGCTCCTCGTCGTGGTCGTGATCGTGGTCGTGCGTGTGGTCGTGGTCGGACATCGGCCCAGCAGTTTACGGAACGGCCGGAAACTGCTCCAGGATCCAGGCGGCGCCGAGCGGCTCGCGCCGGTAGTCGCGCCCACCGACCTTCACGAAGTCGCGCGTCCGCGGGTTCATCGCGAGCCGCGCCTCGACCGGATACCAGCGGTTGTGCCGCTCGATCAGCTCGTTCACCTCGCCGAAGTCCCAGCGTTCGGCGAGCTCACGCCAGCGAGCGAGATCGGCGTCGGCATACGCCTCCTGCAGACGCGCGCGGTGCGCCTCCACCTCCTCCTCGATCTGCCGCAGCCGTTGCATGTACGGCAGAGGCCCGCCGACCGACGTGATGAAGTTGTCGGGCTCGGGGCGGAAGTTACGGAGCCGCCGGCGCAGCGGCTTGCCGGTGAGCGGGTTCAGCGCCTGGTCGCGCTCGAGCCGGGCGCGCTCGGCCTGCGACGGTGGCGTCACGTCGCGGACGCCCCACTCGCCGATGATCTCCTCGGGCCGCCTGCTTGCCACGGCCCCATGGTGCCACCGCTACATCGACTGAGGATCGACGTCCACGACCGCGGTCAGCCCGGCGCGGCGCATCGCCGGCGCCGCGGCCGAGAGCAGGCGCGCGGCCTGTGTCGCGAGCCTCCGCGGCTGCTCCGTCTTCGCGACGAGCTGACCGCGATGGCGGCCGCGGAGGCGCAGGAGCGGCGCAGGCCCGAGCAGCTCGGCCGAGTCGATGCCCGAGCGCAGCTCCTGCAGCACTTGCAGCACCGGCTCCTGCGCCGGTCCGGAGACGACGATGCGAACGATGTGCGCGAACGGCGGATAGGCGAGTGCCTTACGCCGTGCGAGCTCCTCGGTGAGGAAGCGTGAGACGTCGTGACGTGCGGCGTAGACGATCGGTCGCGCGTCGGGCTGGAACGTCTGCACGATCACCCGGCCCGGCGCGTCGCGCCCGCTACGACCCGCGAGCTGAGTGATCAGCTGGAACGTCCGCTCCTCGGCGCGGAAGTCGGGCATGCCAAGACCGGTGTCGGCGTCGACGACCGCCGCGAGCTCGACGCCTTCGAAGTGATGACCCTTGGCGACCATCTGCGTGCCGAGCAGGACGGCTCCTTCGGCGGCCGCGAACCGCCGCAGCGAGGCGGCGAGCTCGTCGGGCCGCGCGATCGCATCCGCGTCGAGCCTGATCAACTCGAGCTCGGGCACCTCGCGCGCGAGCTCCCGCTCGAGCTTCTGCGTCCCGGCGCCGAGGCGCGCGAGATCGGGCGAGCCGCACGTCGGGCACGTTTCGGGCGAGCCGGCCGCGTACCCGCAGTGGTGGCAGCGGAGCTGCGAGTCGGAATGCAGGACGAGCGCGACGTCGCAGTTCGGACAGCGGAGTGTCGTCCCGCAGGCGCGGCAATGCAGCGCAGGGGCGATGCCGCGCCGGTTCAACAGCAGAATCGCCTTCGAGCGGTGCTCGGCCACGCCGCGCAGCTCGGCGAGCAGCGGCGCCGAGAGCGGATAGCCCGCCTCCCGCCGCAGGTCGACGATCCGCACCGGCGGCAGCTCGGCGCCGATCCGCCCGCCGAGGGAAAGGCGCTCGAGCGATGCCCAGCTCTCGGGCCGCGGCGTCGCCGAGCCGAACACGGCGGCGGCGCCCTCGAGGGACGCGCGCTTCACCGCCACGGTGCGAGCGTCGTAGCGCGGGTCCGAATCCTGTTTGTACGACTGGTCGTGCTCCTCGTCGACGACGACGAGCCCGAGACCGCGAACCGGCGCGAACACCGCCGAGCGCGCACCGACGACGATCCGGGCCTCGCCGCTCATGATCCGCTCGCGCTCGTCGCGCCGTTCGGCGTCGGTGAGGGCGGAGTGCATCACGGCGACACGGTCGCCGAAGCGCGCGCGGAACCGGCCCACCGTCTGCGGAGCGAGCGCGATCTCGGGCACGAGCACGATCGCGCCGAGCCCACGCTCGAGCGCCGCCGCGCACGACTGCAGGTAGACCTCGGTCTTCCCGGACCCCGTGACGCCGTGCAGCAGGAAGTTCCCGCCGCCGGCGTCGATCGCGGCGACGATCCGCTCGACGGCCGCGCGTTGCTCGGGCGACGCCTCCAGGACCGTTTCGTCAGCCTGGAGCGCCTGGCGCTCGCCCGGCGACGACTGCTCCTTGCGCCGCTTCGGCATCCGGGGCGCGACCAGCGCGAGCGCGCGGGCGGGTGTCGACCCGTAGTAGTCGGCCAGCCAGCGCGCCAGCGCGACGAGCTGCGGCGGGATCGACCCGACGACCGATTCGGCCGGGCGCGCGTCGACTCCCGGCGGCGGCGCATCCTGCAGCTCGACGACGATCCCGCGGGCGCGTGAGCGCCCGAACGGGATCATGACGATCGAGCCGACCTCGACGTCGTCGCCGACCTCGTAGGTGAACTCGCGTGCCACCGCGCGGGCCGCGACCAGCGGATAGACGGACGCGTAACCCACCGTCAGACCGGCTTCGCGGCCTTGTCGCGGTCGGCCGCCTCGGCGACGCGCAGGCGCTTGAAGGAGAGGGTCCGGGCCATCAGCACGATCGCGATCAGCCCGCAGACGAGGTTCGTGACCACGAGCGCGAGGTTCATCCCGACGCTGAAGGCGAGCAGCAAGCTGCGCGAGATCGCCTCGCCGCGGAACAGGTAGACGATCAGCCCCTGCTTGGTGCCGGCCCCGCCGGGCGTTGCCGGGAAGAGGGTCGCCAGCGACTCGACGGCCTGCGCGAGAAACGCGTTGCGGAGGGTCGCGTGAACGTGGAACGCCTGCAGGAAGAAGAAGACGCAGGCGATGCGGAAGACCCAGGAGATCGCCTGGGGGACGACCACGCCGAGAAACAGCTTTCGGCCGTCGTGCATGATCGCAAAGCCCTGGGCGACGTGCGCGCGAAAGCGCCGGTAGTGCCGTCGCGCGATCACGAAGACGATCAGCGCTGCGGCCAGGAGCCCGGCGATGAGGACGATCGTGAAGCGTTCGTGGCTGACGAAGAACTTCCAGTCGACGGTCGGGATCCGCGAATAGACCTCGTGCGCCGGCAGGACGCCGATCGACAGCACCCAGATCAGGATCGCCCCCGAGACGAAGAAGTCGAGAAGCGTCTCGACGATGAGGGTCGGCGTCAGCGTGGCGTACGTCGAGCCCGCGACGCGTTGCTTCAGCAGGTAGAGCTTGACGACGTCGCCGCCGCGCGCGGGGACGACCGAGTTGACGCCGACGCCGGCCGCATACGCGCCGAGTGCGCTCCGGTAGCGCGGCGGGTTCTCGGGGTACGCGGCCCGGACGATGTTCTGCCAGGCGCGCGCGCGCAGCAGCAGCTTGACGATGTGACAGGCGATCGCGAGGCCGAACGCCGTCCATCCGACATCCGTCAGATGATCGAAGAAGACGGTGACTGCGTGCCAGAAGGCGTTCAGGGCGCCCAGGGTACGCCAGGGGTCTGCCGTGAACCTCCGTGTCACCGGCGCGCGGGCCGGGTGGTCTACGATCGATCACGTGACGAGCCACGGCGTCGACGACTACCTCGAGACGATCTACTTCCTCGCGTTCCCGATCGGCGAGTATCGGCCCGCGACGACCGGCTCCCCCACGCTCGCCTCGCGCGTCGCCGAGATGCTCGGCGTCTCGCGCGCCTCGGCGGGCGAGATGCTGAAGCGGCTCGAGGCCGACGGGCTGGTCGAGCGCGGCGAGCACAAGGAGGCGATCCTCACTCCGGCTGGCCGCGAGCGCGCCGAGCACGTGGTGCGCAAGCACCGGATCATCGAGCGGCTGCTCACCGACTTCATGGGCTACACAGCAGCCGAAGCCCACGTGCACGCCGACGAGCTCGGCGGGACGTTCAACGACGACATGGTCGACCGCATCTCGGAGAAGCTCGGTAACCCCGACCGCTGCCCGCACGGCTGGCCGGTCGATCCCGACTTCGAGCAGGCCGAGAACCGCGAGCTGCAACCCCTCGCCGCGCTCGGCCCCGGCGGGAAGGCGACCGTCGTCAGGCTGGCCGAGCACGATGGCGACCTGCTGCACTGGTTCTACGACCACGGCCTCGTGCCGGGCGCCAAGCTCGAGGTGCGGGCCGTCGAGTCGGCGGCCGGCCAGTTCCGCGTCACCGTCGACGGCGGCGAGCAGTCGATCGGCGAGAAGGCCGCGGCCGGACTGTTCGTCCGCCCCGCCTAGAGCTCCCCTAAGCGGTCGCGGACTCGCGCTCGCCGAGCCCGGCGGCCTCGCGGAGCGCGGCGGCCTTGTCGGTGCCCTCCCACGTGAAGTCGCGGTCGTCGCGACCGAAGTGGCCGTAGGCGGCCGTCTTCGAGTAGATCGGGCGGCGCAGGTCGAGATCGCGCAGGATCGCGGCCGGGCGCAGGTCGAAGTGCTCCGAGACGAGCTGCTCGATGCGCTGCCGCGTGATCCCCTTCGTCTCGGTGCCGAACGTCTCGACGAACACGGAGAACGGCTTGGCGACGCCGATCGCGTAGGCGACCTGAACCTGGCAGCGGTCGGACAGCCCCGCTGCGACGACGTTCTTCGCGACGTACCGGGCGGCGTAGGCGGCCGAGCGGTCGACCTTGGTCGGATCCTTGCCGGAGAACGCGCCGCCGCCGTGCGGTGCCGCGCCGCCGTACGTGTCGACGATGATCTTGCGCCCGGTCAGGCCGGTGTCGCCCATCGGGCCGCCGATCACGAACTTCCCCGTCGGGTTGACGTAGACGAAGTCGGGGTCGGCGAGCTGCTTCTCGTCGTACAGCTCCTTCGGAAGGATCGGCCGCAGCACCTGCTCGATCAGATCCGGCTTGATCAGCGAGTCCGCATCGAGGCCCTCCCGGTGCTGCGTCGAGATGAGCACGCGCTCGATCGCGACCGGGCGCTGCTTTCCCTCCGCGTCGACCTCGTACCGCACCGACACCTGCGCCTTCCCGTCCGGCCGCAGGTACGGAAGGACGTCCGCCTTCCGAACCTCCGACAGCCGCTTGGTGATGCGGTGGGCGAGCATGATCGGCAGCGGCATCAGCTCGCGCGTCTCGTTCGACGCATACCCGAACATCATCCCCTGGTCGCCGGCACCGATCCGGTCGAGCGGATCGTCGTCGCCCGGATCGTGCTGCACCTCGTACGCGTTGTCGACGCCGAGCGCGATGTCCGGCGACTGCTCGTCGATCGCCACGACGATGCCGCAGGTCTCCGCGTCGAAGCCATACTTCGCGCGCGTGTAGCCGATGTTCTTGATCGTCTCGCGCACGAGCTGGCGGATGTCGATGTACGTCTCCGTCGTCATCTCCCCCGCAACCACCACCAGGCCCGTCGTGATCAGCGTCTCGCAGGCGACACGGCTGTTCGGGTCGTTCGCGAGCGCGGCGTCGAGAACGGCGTCCGAGATCTGGTCGGCGATCTTGTCCGGGTGACCCTCGGTCACCGACTCCGACGTGAAGAGAAAGCTGCGCGCCGCCATGATGCGCCTCAGAGTAACGGCGCCGGTCGACATCCGCGACCCCCTACTCGTCCGTGGGACGTCTGCCCATCAGCGAGGCCAGCAGCTCGTCGAGCGGGAGCCCCTCGAGCACGGAGCAGACGCCCTCCGTGATCGGCAGCTCGATCCCGAGGCGGCGCGAGAGGTCGCGCAGGACCGGCGCCGTCGTCAGCCCTTCGACCACCTGACCGATCTCGGCCCGGGCGAGCTCGGCCGAGAGCCCACGCGCGATCAGCGCGCCTGCCCGCCGGTTACGGCCCGAGGGATGCCAGCAGGTGACGACCAGATCGCCCATGCCCGCCAGCCCGAAGAACGTCTCCGGCTCCGCACCGCACGCCTCCCCGAGCCGGGCCATCTCTGCCAGGCCGCGCGTGATCAGCGCCGCCTTCGCGTTGTCGCCGAGCTCGAGCCCGTCGACGCCCCCGGCGGCGAGGCCGATCACGTTCTTCGCCGCCCCGCAGATCTCGACGCCGACGAGGTCGGTGTTGACGTAGACGCGGAAGACCGTCGAGTTGATCGCCTCCTGCAGCCGCCGCGCCAGCTCTTCGTCCTCGGAGGCGATCACGGTCGCGCCCGGCAGGCCTGCGGCGACCTCCTCGGCCATGTTCGGCCCGGAGAGGACGGCCACCGGGCGGTCGCGGACGAGCGTCGAGAGCCGGGCTCCGGTCCTCGGATCGAGGCCCTTCACGAGGCTCAGGACCGGCGCGTCGCCGCGCACGTGGGCGAGCGCTGCACCGAACGAGCTGCTCGGGACGGCCATCACGACGAGCTCCGCCTGCTCGTACGGCGCCTCGTCGATCGTCGTGCGCGTCGCGAGGGTGACGGCATGGCCGCGCCGCTCGAGCAGCGCTGAGAATGCGGTGCCCCACGCCCCTCCGCCGACGACGACGACGTTCACGACGGGCGCTTCCGGAAGTCGATCGCCACCGGCACCCCCTCCAGCTCGTACCGCTCGCGCAGCTGGTTCTCGACCCAGTAGCCGTAGTCGCGGGTGATCAGCCCCGGGTCGTTGACGGTGAAGCGGAAGCGCGGCGGGCGGGTCTCGACCTGCGCTCCGTAGAGCAGGTTCAGGCGGCGCACGCCCTTCGACGGTGGCTGCCGCGCCTGCCGCAGCTCGCCGAGGAACCGGTTCAGCTCGGGCGTCGGGATCCGGTACGCGTACTTCTCGAACAGCTCGGCGACCCGGTCGAGCAGCCGTGACACGCCGCGACCCGTGTTTGCCGAGACGGTGATGAAGGGCGGGCGCTGGCGCAGGCGCCGCTGGAGCTCCGGGCGGATCTCCTCGATCGTCACCTGCCCGACGTCCCACTTCGAGAGCACGATGAGCGTCGCGCAGTGCGCCTTGCGCGCAACCTCGACCGCGGTGATGTCGCCCTCGACGATCCCCTGGCTCGCGTCGATCAGGACCAGCGCGACGTCGGCGCGCTCGGCCGCTTCGAGCGCGCGCAGCTCCGAGTAGTAGTCGATCCCCTGCCGTTGCCGCCGTTTGCGGCGCAGGCCGGCCGTGTCGACGAGCACGAACTTGCGTCCGTCGCGCTCGACGACAGTGTCGATCGAGTCGCGCGTCGTCCCGGGGATGTCGCTGACGATCGTGCGCTCCTCGCCGACCAGCCGGTTGAAGAGCGACGACTTGCCCACGTTCGGCCGCCCGAGAATGGCCACGCGGATCGCCTCGTCGCCGACCGGCTGCCGGTCGGTTCCCGGAAGCAGCTCGAGGATCTCGTCGAGCAGGTCGCCGACGTTCATGCCGTGCTGGCCCGAGATCGGCCTCGGGTCGCCGAAGCCGAGCCGGTGCAGGTCGAGCGCGAGATGCTCCTGCGACGGGTCGTCGATCTTGTTCGCGATCAGCAGCACCGGCTTCTTCGAGCGGCGGAGCAACTCGGCGAGCTCCTCGTCGCCCGGCGTCACACCGGCACGCGCGTCGACGATGAATAGCACGAGGTCGGCGTCCGCGATCGCCGCCTGGGCTTGCGTCGCGATCTGCGACGTGACGTCGTCGCGGTCGGCGAGGTCGATGCCGCCCGTGTCGATCAGCATGAACTCCTCGCCGTTCCACTCGCACAGAAGCTCCTTGCGGTCGCGCGTCGTGCCCTGGGTCGCGTGCACGACGGCCGCGCGCGAGCCGGTGAGCCGGTTGATCAGCGTCGACTTGCCCACGTTCGGGAAGCCGACGATCGCGACCGTTCCCTTTAGCTGCGGCAAAGCCGCCACCTCCGCTCGGGGCCGCCTCGGTCGAGCCTACGCCGGCGTGTCGTCCCAAACGCGCTCACAGCGGCGGCACGCGGCCGGGCACGCGCCCGCGCAGGTGCTCGTCGGCGAGCCATTCCAACAGGACGTTGATGCGGCGCTGGATCTCGACCGTCGCCTCCTTGTAGCCGCGGCCGTTTCGCTGCACCCCGGGGAACGAGATCGGCTCTCCGAACGCGACCGAGCAGCGCGCGAAGTTCCCGGGCTTCCAGAGATGCGTGCCGTAGATCGCGATCGGCACGAGAGGCACGTCCTCCTGCAGGGCGACCATCGCGGCGCCCGGCTGGGCGACTCCCGGCCGTCCGTCGCGCTGCCGCGCGCCCTCGACGAAGAGCCCGACCACGTGCCCGTTGCGTGCCGCCTCGCGCATCGCGCGCACGGCATCGCGGTCGGATTCGCCGCGACGCACCGCGATCGTGCCGAAGAGGCGGATGAACTCACCGAGGCCCGGGTACTTCATCGCCTCCACCTTGGCCACGAAGTCGACGTTCCGCGGCGAGACCACCCCGACGACGGGGATGTCGACCCAGTGCACGTGGTTGATCGCGTAGACGAGGCCCCCGGTGGCCGGCACGCGGTCGCGACCGAACGCCTCCACCCGCGTCAGGAGCCGCGTCAGCGTCCCGAGCGTCGGCCGGCCGTAGCGCCAGGCGGTGTCGGAGTTCACGGCGCTGCGACGAGGCGCGACCTGACGAGCTCCTCGATCTGTGCGACGACGTCCTCGACCTGGAGATCGGTCGTGTCGATCAGCATCGCGTCGGCCGCCGGCTGCATCCGCCCCTTGTCGGACTCGTCGCGGCTGCGGAGGTCGGTGGCGAGAGCGTCGGCGCCGATGTCGGGCCGTTCGGCCTGCCGTCGCTTCGTCCTGATCGCCGGATCCGCCTTGAGGTAGATCTTCACCTCGGCCGCCGGCGCGACGATCGTGCCGATGTCGCGCCCCTCGATCACGATGTTCCCGTGGCCGGCAAGGGCGCGTTGCCGCTCGCGCATCACCTCGCGCACGGTCGGGTGCCGCGCGACGACCGACACCATCCTGTCGATCCGCGACTGCCGGATCGCCGAAGTGACGTCGACGCCGGCGATATGCACGCGCCCGTCCTCGTCGAAGGTGACGGGGCTTCGCCGCGCGAGCTCGCCGACGGGGTCTGCGTCGCCGAGCGGCAACCCTTCCCGCAGCGCGAGCCAGGTGATCGCGCGGTACATCGCTCCGGTGTCGAGGTAGGCGAAGCCGAGACGCTCGGCGAGAAGCCGGGCGACGGTGCTCTTGCCCGCACCTGCGGGTCCATCGATGGCCACGATCATCGCTGCACGAGTTGGTCGACGAGCTCGAAGAAACCGGGGAAGCTTATAGCCACGCAGTCGGGGTCCTCGAGTTCGACGCCCTCGCGCGAGACGAGCCCCGTGATCGCGCCGAGCATCGCGATCCGGTGGTCGCCGTGGGCGTCCATCCGCCCGCCCTTCGGCCGCGCCGGCGTGCCGCGGACCTCGAACCCGTCCGGCCGCGCCTCGATCCGCACGCCGGCGGCCCGGAGGCCGTCCGTGACCGTCTCGATGCGGTCGGTCTCCTTCGTGCGCAGTTCCGCGGCGCCGCGCACGACCGTTCGTCCGTGCGCCAGCGCGCCGAGCAGTGCGACCAGCGGAAGCTCGTCGACGAGCCGCGGCACCTCGTCCGCCTCGATCGTCGTTGCGACGAGCGGCGACGAGCGCACCTCGAGGTCGGCGACGGGCTCGCCGGCGACGGTGCGGCGGTTGAACGTCCCGATCCGCGCGCCCATCCGGTCGAGCACGTCGAGCAGCCCGGTTCGCAGCGGATTGACGTTGACGCCGCGCAGGATCAACTCGGAGCCGTTCAGCAGCACTGCTGCCGCGATCAGCGGCGCGGCGGAGGAGATCTCGCCGGAGATCTCGAGATCGAGTGCGGGAAGCCGGTCGACCGGCCACACCGACACCGACTTCGCGGTGCGGCGGACGCGCACGCCCAGCTCCGCGAACATCCGCTCGGTGTGGTCGCGCGTCGGATGAGGCTCGATCACCGTGGTCGGGCCGTCCTTGGCGTAGAGGCCGGCGATCAGGATCGCCGACTTGACCTGCGCGCTCGCCACGGGCAGCTCGTACGAGATCGCCTTCAGCTCGCCACCGGTGATGCGCACCGGCGCGTGGCCGTCGGTCGTCTCGACCCCGGCGCCCATGCGGCGGAGCGGCTCGGCGACGCGCTCGTGCGGTCGCATCGTCAGCGACTCGTCGCCGACGAGCTCGAAGCTGCCGTGCTGGCCGGCGAGCAGGCCGCACGTGAGGCGCAGCACGGTGCCGGCGTTGCCGCAGTCGATCGGCACCGCCGGGGCGCGCAGCCCCCGCAGGCCGACGCCCTGCACGCGGATGTCGTCGTCGCCGCTCTCCGTCACCTCGACGCCGCAGGCGCGCACGACGTCGATCGCCGACACCGTGTCGGCGGCGCGGCCGAAGCCGCGGATGCTGCTCTCACCGTCGGCCACCGCGGCGAGCAACACCGCGCGTTGCGAGATGCCCTTGACGCCCGGGACGGCCGCGGCACCAACGAGCGCCGAAGCCGGCTCGATCTTCATCCGTCGCTCAGCCGACCTGCTTGCCCATCAGCGTGACGAACGAGCGCACCTCGGCGGCGAACTCGGCGAACTCGCCGGCGGGAATCTGCTGCGGCCCGTCGCAGAGCGCCTCCTCGGGCCGCGGGTGCGACTCGACGATGATCCCGTCCGCACCGACCGCCACCGCAGCACGGGCGAGCGGCAGGACGAGGTCGCGCCGGCCGGCAGCATGCGACGGATCGACGATCACCGGCAGGTGCGTCTCCTTCTTCAGGACCGCGACCGAGCCGAGGTCGAGCGTGTAGCGCGTCGAGCGCTCGAACGTGGTGATCCCGCGCTCGCAGAGGACGATCTGGTGGTTTCCCTCCTTCGCCACGTATTCGGCCGCCATCAGCAGCTCCTCGACCGATGCCGACGGGCCGCGCTTGATCAGCACGGGCTTCTCGGCGCGTCCGACTTCGGCGAGCAGGACGAAGTTCTGCATGTTGCGCGCGCCGATCTGGATCACGTCGGCCGTGTCGAGCACCGCTTCGACGTGTCGCGGGTCCATCAGCTCGGTGACGATCGGCAGGCCGGTCTCCTCCTTCGCCTCGCGCAGGATCTCGAGCGCGTCGAAGCCGATGCCCTGGAAGGAGTACGGGGACGTGCGCGGCTTGAAAGCGCCGCCGCGGAGCCAGGTGGCGCCGGCGGCCGCGACCGCGCGCGCGGTCTCGAGCGTCTGTTCGCGGTACTCGACCGTGCACGGGCCTGCGATCAGGCCGAAGTAGCCGTCGCCGATCCGCCGGCCCTCGACGTCGATCACGGTCGGATCGGGCGCGATCTCGCGGCCGACGAGCTTGTACGGCTTCAGGATCGGGAGCACCTGGTCGACGCCCGGGTAACCCTCGAGCGGCAGGAGCGCCAGTTGCTCGCGGTCGCCGATCGCGCCGATCACGGTCGCCTCACGGCCGCGCTGGACGCGGGCCTCGACGCCGTGCTCGGCCAGCCGCGAGAGCACGTGCTCGGTCTGATCGGCGGTCGCCGAAGCACCCATCACGATCAAGAGCTCAGGAGATCCGGTGACAGCCATCGGCACACTATGCCTAGATGCGTGTCTTCTCCGGCATTCAGCCCAGCGGCGACCCGACGTTCGGGAACTACAGCGGCGGCTTTCGTCAGTACGCGGCGACCCAGGAGCAGGGCGAGAGCTTCTTCTGCATCGTCGACCTCCACGCCATCACCGTCGACTACGACCCGGCCGTGCTCTACCCGCGGACGCTCGACCTGTTCGCGATGCTGCTGGCGACCGGGCTCGACCCGGACCGCTCGACGGTCTTCGCGCAGAGCCATGTGAGGGCGCATGCCGAGGCGTCTTGGCTGCTGTCGGCAGTGGCGAGCTACGGGCAGCTCGGCCGAATGACGCAGTTCAAGGAGAAGGGCGGCAAGCAGGAGTTCATCTCCGCGGCGCTCTTCAACTATCCGGTGCTGATGGCCGGGGACATCCTGCTCTACCGCGCCGAGGGCGTGCCGATCGGCGACGACCAGCGGCAGCATCTCGAGCTCGCCCGCGACATCGCAGAGCGGTTCAACGCGCGCTTCGGCGAGACATTCGTCGTACCCGAGGGGATCTACCCCGAGATCGGGGCGCGGATCATGGATCTGCAGGACCCGCTCGGGAAGATGGGCAAGACGGGCTCGAGCGAGCAGGGGACGATCCGCATCCTCGACGAGCCCGATGTGATCCGGCGCAAGCTGAAGACGGCGGTCACCGACTCGGGGTCGGAGGTGCGCCGCGGCGCCGACAAGCCGGGCGTCACTAACCTGATCGACATCTTCTCGGTCGCCACCGGCGAGGCGCCCGACGCGATCGAGAGCCGCTACGACGGCTCCGGCTACGGGCAGTTCAAGACAGACGTGGGCGAGGCGCTTGTGTCGCTGCTCCAGCCGATCCAGCAGCGCTATCGCGAGCTGCGGGCCGACGAGCCAGAGCTCGGGCGGCTCCTCGCGTACGGCGCCGACAAGGCGCGCTCCGTCTCCGACCCGGTGCTCGCGCAGATCTACGAGCGCATGGGCTTCGTCACGCCCTAGCGGGCTCTTGGTGGAGCGGCGCGCCGCAGCGCCTCGACCTCGACCGCTCGTCAGCTCGCGTGCTTCGCCGGGCGCGAGCCCGTCGACGTTCAGGGGGCCGTAGAGGCTGCGGTGCAGGCTCAGAACCGGGTGGCCGACGGCGTCGAGCATGCGGCGCACTTGCCGGTTTCGGCCTTCGTGGATCGTCAACTCGACCGTGCCGGGCGCGAGCCGGACGACGCGCGCGGGCGCGGTCGGGCCGTCGTCGAGCTCGATCCCGGCGGCGAGCCGGGCGAGCGTGGCGTTGGTCGGCTCGCCCTCGACGACGGCGACGTAGACCTTCTCGACCTCGTAGCGCGGGTGGGCCAGCCGGTGCGCGAGCGAGCCGTCGTTCGTCAGGAGCAGCGCGCCGGTCGTGTCGGCGTCGAGCCTGCCGACGGGGACGACGCGGCTCGGGTGGTCGACGAGCTCGACTACGGTCGGGCGGCCGCCGGGATCGCGGGCGGTGGTGACGACGCCCGCCGGCTTGTGTAGGAGCACGTAGGCCAGTTTTTGCTTGGCGAGCGGCTTCCCGTCGAGGCGCACCTCGTCGCCGTCACCGACGAAGGTGTTCAGCTGCCCCGGCTCGCCGTTGACGGTCACCCGTCCGGCCTTGATCAGCGCGTCGGCGCGCCGCCGCGAGGCCACCCCGGCGCGCGCGATCCAGGCATTGAGCCGCATGCACGAAGTCTGGTCCGTGGCTTCCCCGGCCGCACGGGGGAACTTCTGGTGCCAGGCACCGTTACGAGAGAGCAACGAATGTGCGCCGAGAGTGGAACGTTCCTTCCACAGGGGCTTGCCACGCGGTCAGCCCGCGGCGACGATTTCCCTGCAGGCCGGCCGGGATGGCCGGCAACGGGACTGTTGGGCGTCGGCCTGCCGACGGCTGGGCGGAATCGGCCAACCCGGGTGCCAGGCACCGTGGCACCGTTCCGAGAGGGTCTGGGTTAGTGTCGGCGGGCGATGAGCGTCCCCATGGCAGGAGCGGCCAACACAGCCCCGATCGGCCGCCCCCGCGGCGTCGGCTTCGGGATCCTGCTCTTCATCATCACCATCGGCCTGTACGGCTGGTACTGGGCCTTCAAGACGCAGGAAGAGCTGAAGCAGCGCACGGGCGACGGCCTCGGTGGAGTCATCGGCCTCGTGATCTGGATCATCATCAACCCGGTCAGCGCCTTCGTGATCCCGTCGGAGATCGGGCACATGTACGCACGGGACGGCAGACAGCCGCCGGTCACCGGCTGGACGGGTCTGTGGCTGTTCCCTTTCGGCTTCCTCGTGATCCCCGCAATCGTCTGGTTCGTGAAGGTGCAGGGAGCGCTCAACCGCTACTGGGAGTCGGCGGCCGCTTCGTGAGCGATCAGTAGAGCGCGGTCGCGAGCTTGCGGCGGTACTCGACCGCCAGCGGATGCTCCTGGCCGAGCTCGCCGAAGAGCTGCACCATCAGCGCCCGCGTCTCGTCCTTCGACTCAGGCCGGCTTTCGATCTCGCCGAGCAGCATCCGGAACGCCCCCTCGTAGTCGCCCGTACGCAGCAGCTCCGCCAGCTCCTCGTCGTCGACGGAGTCGGCGATCGGCGGCTTCGTCAGCTCGTCGAGGAACGCGTCCACCCCCGCCCGAGCCCGGGCGCCGACGAACTCCGCGACGACGTGGCCGTTCCGGAAGGCCTTCACCGCCGGAATGCCGCGGATCTCGAACTCCTGGGCCAGCTGCTGGTTCGTGTCGACGTCGACTTTCGCGATGCGCACCCCGCGCTCGGCAGCCGCCTCCTCGAGCACCGGCCCGAGCTGCTTGCACGGCCCGCACCACTCCGCCCAGAAGTCCACGACGACCGGCTCGTCGGCCGAACGCGCGATCACCTCGGTCTCGAACGTGTCGTCGGTGACGTCCATAGCCACCCTCAACGTAGCCGGGCGCTGCTCTATGCCGGGCGCTTCTCGGCGACCGTCTCGAGCCGCTCGCGCAGCTCGGTGACGTCGGCGCCGAGGTCGTCGACGCGCGGGAGCGCGGCGAGCGACTCGAGCCCGAAGACGCGCTCGAAGAGCGGCGTCGTGCGATAACGGAGCGCGCCGAACTCGGCGTCGCGCCCGCCTTCGGAGATCAGTCCGCGCTCGGCAAGCCCTGCGACGACCCCGTCGACGTTTACGCCGCGGATCCGCGCGATCTCCGGCCGCGACACCGGCCCGAGGTAGGCGACGATCGCCAGCGTCTCGAGCGCAGCCTGCGAGAGCCCCTTCTCGGCCGGCCGGTCGAACAGCCGCGCACAGGCCTCGGCGGCCGCGGCCGACGCACGGAACGCGAACCCACCGGCGACGTGCTCGAGCACGATCCCGCTGAGCCCTCCGCGAACCGCTTCCACAGGAGCTCGAGGCCGTCGCCGATCTCCTCCGCGTCAGCCTCGCACGCGGCCTGCAGGTCCTCGATCGTGAGCGGCTGCGATGCGACGACGAGCAGCGCCTCGATCGTCCGCGCCAGCTCGGCGGTCTGCGTGGTCTCGGTCGGGATCAGGCGGAGCGGACGGTCCAAGAGAGACTCCTTTCGGCGTCGGCGCGGGAAATCCTTATCGGCGCGAACGGCGCGGCCTGCGCGATCGCGATCTCGTTCTGCTTGCGCAACTCGAGCAGCGCCAGGAACGCAACGGCCACCTCGACCCGCGACAGCCCGGCGACTTCCTGGTCGAAGTCGAAGCGGCTGCGGCGCCGGAGCAGCGAGCGCCAGCGCTCGAGGAACTGCGCGACGGGCGGGAAGCGAAGCGCCATGTGGGCGAGCGAGGGCGCAGGCGGCTCGACCGCCAGCGCGCGGAGCGCGGCGGCGAGCTTCTCCGGGTCCTGCGGCGCGAGCTTGCGCTCGATCGTCGGGGCGAGCGGCGCCGGTCCGAGCCGGAAGTAGAGGTTGCTCCGCTCACGCGATCCGCTTCCGCAGAAACTCCGCGGCCTCCTTCGCCCGCCGGTACTCGGCGAGCCGCCGGGCGAGCTCCTCGGCGGCCTCCTCGGGCTCGAGCTCGGCCAGCTCGGCGTCCTCCTCGGGGAACATCGCCCGTGCCTTCAGCTCGAGCAGCGCCGAGATGAGGACGAGGAACTCGCCGCACGCATCGAGGTCGAGCTCTCCGCGCTGGTCGAGGTGCTCGACGAACGCGATGATCATGTCCGCGAGGTCGATCTCGCGGAGCGGCAGCTCCTCGCGCAGCACGAGCGACAGCAGCAGGTCGAACGGCCCCTCGAACGCGTCCAGGTCCAGCTCGAGCTCGTGGACGGAAACCGCCATGCGCGAACCGTAACGGTGCTAGCGGACGCGCCTTTTCGGGATCGCCATCGCGGGCCCCTCCCGCCGTTCGGGCCGTTTTCGCACCTCTCGGCCGGGTCGCTCCGGATCGCCGCGCTGCCACCAGATGAAGAAGGTCGTCGAGACGACGAAGAAGACGATCGACACCCAGGCGTTCAGGCGCAGCCCGGCGATGTGGTGCGACGGGTCGACGCGCAGCAGCTCCTCGAAGAAGCGGCCGAAGCAGTAGTAGGAGACGTAGAGCGCGAACAGTCCGGGCGGCCGGATCCGGAACCGCTTCCCGATCCAGATCAGGAGCACGACGCCGATCAGGTCCCAGATCAGCTCGTAGAGGAACGTCGGGTGGAACGTCGCCTTGTCGAAGTACTGGATCGGCCGGTTCGCCGGGTCGATCTTGAGGCCCCACGGGAGGGTCGTCGGCTTGCCGAAGAGCTCCTGGTTCCACCAGTTGCCGATCCGTCCGATGCCCTGCGCGAGCAGCAGGCCGGGCGCCACGGCGTCCATGAACTTGGCGACGCTGTTGCCCGAGCGGTGGACGACGACGGCGCCCGCGATCGTGCCGAAGAGAATGCCGCCCCAGACGCCGAGGCCGCCCTGCCAGACCTCGAAGACGCCCTTCCACTTCGGCGCGGGCACCTCGCTCCACGAGGTGAGGTCGTGGTAGATGCGCGCTCCGATCACCCCGAAGCCGACCCCCCAGACCGCGACGCGCATGACGAGGTCCCAGTCGCCGCCCATCGCGATCCAGCGCTTCCCGGTCAGCCAGACGCACGCGAGGATCGCGACGAGCAGCGTCAGCCCGTACATGTGCAGCGTCAGCGGCCCGATATGGACGACGCCCGTGTGCGGCGAGGGGATGAAGGCGATGAGGTAGTGCACGGCGACGGTGTGACAGGTTACTCAGCCGTGGCGACGATCGACCCGCTGTCGATCCTGAGGGAGGCTGGCATCCTTCCGAAGCGTTCCGTGTCCTGTCCGCGGTCGAGGAGCCGCGGGTACGTGGCCGCGGGCTGGGCCATCGACCTCTGGCTCGGCGAGGAGCGGCGCGCGCACAGCGACCTCGAGGTGGCGGTGCCCGGCGCGCGCTTCGCTCCGTTCGCCCGGCTGCTCGAAGCCGCTGGATTCGAGCTCTACGTCGTCGGCGACGTGGAAGCCGTCCCGCTGGCGGACGCTGGCGATGGCTCACCCTGCGGAGCTAGATGCGGTCGTGCACGTCCGCCAAGGCGGCAGCGGTCGTCCCGCTCGCCGAACTGGAGCGCCTAGAGCAGGATCTGCTTGGCGAGCTCGGGCGAGCAGCCCTTGAGGATGAGCTCGATCGCGACGTGCAGATCGATGTCCATGCGCGCCGCGATCGCAACCGCGTCGAGCGGCCCGAACCCGGCCCGCTCGAGCTCCTCGGCGCGCCAGCGCTCCACGTGCTCTTGCTCGGAGGGGCGGGTGGTGGGGTCTGCGGTGGGAGTCGTCATCGATTTCTCGTTTCGCTCATTCTCTTCGGTTAAACGACGATATGGGTTCTCCCTACGGTGGGGGATTCGCAAGCTTTACGAAGCGCTAACGCTTCGGACGCAATTCCACCCTCGTTCACACGCAACGAGCGGGTTTTTGGCCCCGGGCTGCGTTATGCGATCGCCGACTCGCCGAGCAGCATCTTGACCTCGGCGTAGAAGTCCGGCGCCGGCCGCACCTTGTACTCCGGCCCGAAGGCGAGGTCTTCCGGCCCTTCGACGTGACGCAGTCGACGAAGACCGGCGACTCCCCGGGGAAGTCGCGGATCACGCTCGCGAGCTCGCGGATGATGCCAGCCCGGGTCGTGGTGGCGTCGATCTTGAGCCGCACCTCGCGCTTCTCGGCGACGGCCTCGAAGGCGGCAACCTCGATCGCGACGAGCTTCGTCTCGCCCTCCTTGCGGTCGATCCGGCCCTTCACGATCAGGATCCGGTCGGTGACGCAGAGCTCGCGCGCCTTGCGTAGGTCGAGTTGAAGACGACGGCGTCGACGCCGCCGGTGACGTCCTCGAGGCGCAGGAAGACCATCAGGCTCGCCGCGCTTCGTCGTCATCTGGCGCATCGCGGCGACGATGCCGCCGACGGTGACGACCTCGCCGTCGCGGCGGCGGTCGAGCTCGGCGAGCGTCGTGTCGGTCTTGCGCCGCAGCTGCTCGCGGATCCCCGACAGCGGATGCTCGGAGACGTAGAGGCCGAGCACCTCCTTCTCCAGCGCGAGCAGCTCGCCTCGTCTCGAACTCCTCCGTCGCGACCGGCGGGATGCTTGCGCGGCTTCTCGTCGGTCTGCGTCGAGGTCGAAGATCGAGCCCTGGCCGGCGAGCCGGTCGGCCTGGTGCTTCGGCCCCACGCAGCCGCCCGGTCGAGCACCTCCAGCATCCCGCGGCGCGAGCCGGGCAGCGCGCCGCACTTGACGAGCGCCTCGACCACGCGCCGGTTCGAGATCGCCGGGTCGATGCGCTCGGCGAAGTCCCAGATCGACTCGAACGGGCCTTCTTCCTCGCGCGCGGCGATGATCGCGCGGCACGCGGTCTCGCCCACGCCCTTCACGGCGTTCAGGCCGAAGCGGATCTTGCCGCCGACGACGGCGAAGTCGATCTGCGACTCGTTCACGTCGGGCGGCAGCACCTCGATGCCGAGCTCGTGGCACGCGTTGACGTAGAACGGCACGCGGTCCTTCGTGTTCATGACCGAGCTGATCAGCGCCGCCATGTACTCGCACGCGTGGTTCGCCCGGAGCCAGGCGGTCTGGTACGCGATCAGCGCGTAACAGGCGGCGTGCGACTTGTTGAACGAGTAGTCCTGCGACTTCTCGAGGTCGTCCCAGAGCTGCCGCGCGACCTGGTCGGAGGTGTTGTTCGCGATGCAGCCCTCGATGAACTTGTCCTTCAGCGACGCCATCAGCGCGTGGACCTTCTTGCCGATCGCCTTGCGCAGGTCGTCGGCCTCGGAGAGCGAGAAGCCGGCGATCTGCTCGCGATCTCCATCGACTGCTCCTGGTAGATCGCGATCCCGAACGTGTTGCCGGTGATCGCCTTGAGGCGCGGGTCGATGTAGCTGATCGGCTCCCGGCCGTCCTTGCGGGCCGCGTAGCTCGGGATGTACTGCATCGGGCCCGGCCGGTAGAGCGCGACGAGTGCGATCAGGTCCTCGAACTCGGTCGGCTTGACCTGCCGGAGCGCCTCGCGCATGCCCGACGACTCGAACTGGAAGACGCCGGTCGCCTCGCCCTTCGCGAGCATGGCGTAGGTCTTCTTGTCGTCCATCGGGATCGCCTAGATGTCGAGGTCGCCGATCAGCTCGCACGCCTTGTCGATCACGTCGAGGTTGCGCAGGCCGAGGAAGTCCATCTTCAGCAGGCCGAGCGCCTCGATGTCCCCCATCTTGAACTGGGTGACGACTTCCTGGTCGGCGCCCTTCTGCTGCAGCGGCACGATCGTCGATCAGCGGCTGGGCGCCGATCACGACGCCGGCGGCGTGGATCGAGTCGGCGCGCGTCAGGCCCTCGAGCGGCTGCGCGAGCTCGATGATCTCCTTCGCGACCGGGATCGGCGTCGACCGCCTTGCGCAGCTCGCCGTTCGGCTTGAGGCATTCGTCGAGCGTCTGGCCGGGGCCTTCCGGGATCAGCTTGGCGATCTTGTCGACGACGCCGTAGGGCACCTCGAGCACGCGGCCGGCGTCGCGGACGGCGGCGCGGGCGGCCATCGTCGAGAACGTGATGATCTGCGCGACGCGGTCGCGGCCGTACTTCTCGGTGACGTAGTTGATGACGCGCTCGCGGCCGGCGACGGCGAAGTCGATGTCGATGTCGGGCATCGACTTGCGGCCCGGGTTGAGGAAGCGCTCGAACAGCAGGTCGTAGCGGATCGGGTCGAGGTTGGTGATCTCGAGGCAGTAGGCGACGAGCGAGCCGGCGGCGGAGCCGCGGCCGGGGCCGACGCCGATCGCGTGCTCGCGGGCGAAGTCGATGAAGTCCCAGACGATCAGGAAGTAGTCGGCGAAGCCCATCTCCTTGATCGTCTTGAGCTCGAAGCTGCAGGCGCTCGGTGAGCTCGGCGGTCGACTTGCCGTAGCGCTTTTGCAGGCCTTTTTCGCAGAGCTCGACGAGATAGTCGAACGCCTCGCGGCCCTCGGGCACCGGGAAGTGCGGCAGCAGGATCCGGCCGAGCTCGATCTCGACGTTGCACCGCTCGGCGACCTCGAGCGTGCGGCGCATCGCGTCCTCGTGGCCGGGGAAGTCGAGGGCCATCTCCTCGGGCGACTTGAAGTAGAAGTGGTCGGTGTCGAACTTCCAGTGGTTCGGGTTCTTCAGCGAGTCGCCGGACTGGATGCAGAGCAGCGCCTCGTGGGCGCGCGCGTCGGAGTGGCGGAGGTAGTGGACGTCGCCGGTCGCGACGGTCGGCATGCTCGCCTTGCCCGCGAGCTCGACGAGCTGCGGCAGGATGCGCTGCTGCACGTCGAGGTGGGCGTTCTGCAGCTCGACGTAGACGTTGTCGCCGCCGAACACCTGCTGCGAGCCGGTCGAGCTCGGCGCGGGCGTCGTCGGGCGCGGTTCTCCTCGAGCGCCTTGCAGACGCGGCCCGCAGGCAGCCGCGAGAGCGCGATCAGGCCGGCCTTGTGCTGCTGAGCAGCTCCCAGTCGACGCGCGGCTTGTAGTAGTAGCCCTCGAGGTAGCCGAGCGAGGAGAGCTTGATCAGGTTCGAGTAGCCGGCGTTGTCGGCGGCGAGCAGCGTGAGGTGCGCGTAGCCCTTCTGCTGCGCGCGCCGGTCGTCGGCGACGTAGACCTCGCAGCCGATGATCGGCTTGACGCCGGTGCCCCGCGTCGCCTTCCAGAGCTGGACGGCGCCCGCCATCGAGCCGTGGTCGGTGAGGCTGACCGCCGGCATCTGCAGCTCGCTGGCCCGCTCGACGAGGTCGGGGATGCGGCACGCCCCGTCCAGGATCGAGTACTCGGAGTGGACGTGGAGGTGGACGAACTCGGCAGGACTCGAAGCGGCAGCGGCCATTGAGGTGGGTCAGTCTACGGGGCGGTCCTGACGGGTCCTCGAGAGCCGCAAGACGCTGGATCTGGCGACCTCCTACATCGCACCCAGGGGGTCGGCGGTTCGAGTCCGTTTCTGCCGCGCGAGCGACGACAAACGGTCTTGTAGAGTCAAATTGGTGAGTTGAGCTGCCTGGGTCCCATCGAGTTGCGGCAACCCACGAGCGCGGCCCGCCGGCGCCGCATCAAGCTCCTCGCCGCTTGTCGCCCGGTCTCTTCGACCGATTCGGCAAAGAATGAGAATTGCCCTCACCGGCCGCGTTTACCAAGTCGCGCCGAATCATTACCGGCCGTTGGGCCGCCCTTAGCCATCGCACCCGTACAACGGAGGCATGTCAACTCTCGACGAAAGCACAACATCAATGAAGAGCCGTCGTCAAGCTCTTGCGCTCGCCGGCGTACTGACCGCGACGGTGTTCACCGGCGTGTTCGCGGTCGCCGGAGTCTCCCACCATCCCGCCGGCCGCACCGCAAAGACCGCGGTAGTCCAGATGGCGACTCCGTCGGCCCCGCGCGCATCGACCTGGGCAGACGACTGATGCGCCGCGTCTGGGCAACCGTGGTCAGCGTCTGGGCGACACTCGCGATCTTCGGGGCTCTCGCCTGGACTCGCCAACCCCCGCCGCGGCCGCTGGCGCAATCCGCCGCAACGACCCTGCTGATCAAGGGCAAGAACGGCACGACGCAGCGAGTCGTCGTGGTCGGAACCGCGAGCGCCGCCACGCCGCATGCGACCACGCAGACCTCCCCACCTCCAGTCGGATGATCGGGCGTCTCCACCACTCCTCCTTCAAAGCAATGGGGACGACCTGCTCCGTCTCGGTGACGGCACGCGAGGCCGATCGCCTGTCCGCGCTCCAGGCGCTTCGTGCGGGTTCTGCCGAGATCGAGGCTTGCGAGAGCGCGCTTTCCCGCTTCGATTCCGCCAGCGACCTGTCGCGCCTCAATCAGGCATCCGGAGAGTGGGTCGCGATCGATGAGCGACTCGAACGCGCGCTGCGAGCAGCCCTCCGGATCCGGACAGCGACCGAAGGCAGGTTCGACCCGACAGTCCTCCCCGCCCTGGTCGCCGCCGGCTACGACCGCAGCTTCGAGCAGCTCCAGGAGCGTCCCGCCCGCGTCGCGGCAGGATGGCGGGCCGGAGCAACGATCGAGGTCGCCCCGGGCCGCGGGCGCATCGAGCGAGGAGCCGCAGTCGACCTCGGTGGTATCGGCAAGGGCTTCTCAGCCGCGCGTACGCTCGCGGCGATGCGCGCGGCCTGGCCGTCCATGCCCGGCGCGATCGTCGACCTTGGAGGAGACGTCGCCGCCTGCGGGATGCCGCCCGACCGCGGACCCTGGCGCATCGCGATCGCCGACCCCAGCGAGCCTGGAGAGACACTCGGAACGCTCCTGCTCGAAGAAGGCGGCGTCGCCACCTCGGGCCGCAACGCGAGACGCTTCGGGCCATCACGCTCTCTCCATCACCTCATCGACCCGGGCACCGGCGCTCCGGCGTCCGCCGGCCCACTGGCCGTGACCGTCGTTGCCCCCGACGCGACCGACGCCGAGGGCCACGCGACCGCTCTTGCGATCTCGATCCTCGCCGACGCGAAAGCTCACCTCGCCCTCCACCCGCAGCTCGGCGCGCTCTTCGTCGACACCAGCGGAGACGCTCATGCGATCGGGGTGCTCCCGCTGGAGGCGAGATCGCAGCCGATCGGAGCTGTGCGATGAACGCGTTCCTCACACAGGCGCCGGTCGCGTGGTACGTCGCCCGCGCCGCCGGTCTCGTCGCCTTCGGCGTCCTCACCCTGTCGGTCTGGCTCGGACTGGCGATGAGCACTCGCCTGCTCGGCCCGAAGCGACAGAAGTCCCTCTTCGGCTGGCACCAGACCCTTGCCTGGACCGGACTCTCGATGCTCGCGCTCCACGCAGGAGCGCTGCTGTTCGATCCCACCATGCACTTCGGACTGGCCGCCGTCCTCGCGCCGTTCGCCAGCGCCTGGCGCCCCGTCGCGGTCGCCGCCGGCGTCATCACAGGCTGGCTGATGCTCGCGCTCGCCGCGTCGTTCCGCATGCGCAAGCGGATCGGGCAGCGCGGCTGGCGCCGGCTGCACTACGCCAGCTTCGCCGCCTTCGCACTCGCGCTCGGCCATGCGCTCACCACCGGCACCGATCTCAAAGGCGCCGGCGGACCCGTACTCGCAGCGGTAGCGGCAGGACCCGTCATCTGGCTCGGCCTCGCCCGAATCTTGCTTCCCAGAAAGTCTCCCGCCCCCCGGCCAGCCATCCAGCCCGCCACCTGACGCTGTCCGGGCAAGCGTTTACCCAGGCGAGTTCCTGGCATTGCTCGAGCGGCTCAACAGCCGAAGCATTGGTCCGGTTGGTTGCCGGCGATCAGCGTTCTCGTCAGCGCCACCGGGAACGTGGTGAAGAGTCCGCCCCCGTGAGGCGTGATCCCTGGGCTTGCGGTGAGCTTGTTGCTGAGGATCGCGGTGTCCGTCAGCGTCAGCTGAGGAGTGGTGGGAGGACCGCCGTCGAAGTTGCTGTTCCAGATCCCACCGCCTTGCACGAAGCCGCTTGCGGCCGACGCGGTTCCGCTGTTGCCGACCACGAGCGTCCTTTCCAGCGTCATCAGACCGAAGTTCGTGACGCCGCCTCCTTGAACGAATGCGGCGCCGGCCGCGCTGGTCGCCGTGATGCTGTTGCGGGCGATGAGGCTGCTCCGCACCGTCACTCCACCGACCGAGACCGAGAGCAGTCCACCCCCGTTTGCCACCACCGTGCCGTCCGGAGCAGTGGCGCCGACGCCGTTGGCGACGATGCTCGTGTTATCGATCGTCGCGGCGCCGTCGACCTCGATCCCGCCCGCATCGGTGAGCACGAAGCCACCTGCGGAAGACGAGACGCTGGCGCTGACGCGGTTGTGGTCGACAGTGCTGTTGCGGAGGACGAGCGAGCCGTTGTCGTCGAGCCCGCCGGCGAAGGCTTCGATGTCGCCGCTGACGTTGGTGGCATCGACACTGTTGCCGCTCACGACACTGTCCTCGACCGTGGCGGAGCCGGCGTTATGGATTCCGCCGGAGAACGCGACTTGCCCGTTCGGTCCAGTCACGGCGGCCTGGTTCCCGGTCACGAAGCTATGTCTCAGAGTGAGCGTCCCGAGCCCTTCGTTGAAGATGCCGCCGGCGCCGGCGGCATTGGTGACCGACGAGAGAGTCGAGGTGGAGCCGCTGACGTTGTCGCTGACACGCGAGTTGGTGAGGGTCAGCGTTCCGGCGTTGTCGATGCCTCCGCCCCCGGCGAATCCGCACGGCAGTGGGCCGCAGAGGTCCCCCGGCGGGAAGAGCACCTGCGGAGTGACTCTGTTCCCGCTAATAACGCTGTCCGCGATCGTCACGGTCCCGCCGGTGGTGAAGCCGGCTCGCGGCGGAATCCACATGCCGCCGCCCGTGCCGAAGGACTGATCGGGGTGGGAGTTGTTGAGGCCACCGGTGAGCGTGACTCCGCTGATGGAGACCGTCGGCTCGGTCGGTGCCTCGTCCTCGCCAATCGTGAGGACGGGCCCGCCGCCGCTGATGATCGTCTTGTTCGAGCCGGCACCGATCAGATTGACGCTCACGAGGATCGTGACGCCACCGGCGAAGGTTCCCGGCGCGACCGTGATCGTGTCGCCATCCTGGGCCGCGTCGACTGCGGCCTGGATCGTCGAAAAGCAACCCGGCTTGCTGCCGACGCACAGCGTGCCGGCCCCGTGCGCAGCGTACCCGGCGGCAGCGATCACTCCCCCTGCGACCAGTGCAAGCAAGAGTGTGAAGGTCAAACGCCTCATCTCATCCTCCTAGCGGGAACCGGAGCGACGACAGGACCTTGGCCGCCTTGGTGAGGAAGGACGGAAACTCGTCCGGCGGAAGCGCGACGCTGTCGATGAAGACGACGACCGTCTTGCCCCGCACGCTCAGGACGATGACCCGGAAGGCCTCGGACCCTCCGACGAAGAAGGTGTCCTCGAAGTGGTTCGTCTCGCTGAACGGCACGAAGATGTGCGTCCCCCCAGCGGCAACCTGGCCGTCGAACTCGACACCAGAGAACCCGGCGAGCCTCACGGGCGAGGGGTCCTCGTAGGTCGCCGACAGCCTTTGAGCGCGCAGGCGTGCGACCGTCGTCGCGACCGACGGTGTTCTCGCATACGCGGTCATGATCACGATCAGACCGCGCGGGGGCTCGAGAGAGCCGCTGCCTCCGCGGCCCCCTTCGCCAACGGCGGCCCAACCGAAGAACGGAGGTCCGCCTCCCCGGAATCCGAGACGCGCCGACTTCCACTGCGCCCCCGCCCAGCTACCGTCAGGTGGCGTCAGACGCACGGCGAGCGGAAGCTGGCTCGCCTGATACGTGACCCCCGCCCGCAGGTGCGTCAACGTGCCCGTCATGCGCGGCGCGGGCGGAGGCAGCCCGCTCAACAGGTAGCTCGCGTGCAGCTCGCTTGGCTCGACAGCCGGCGCCCCGGCCACGAGCCGTGAACGTGTGACGTTCGCCGCGCGTACTGTCGTCCGACCGGAGAAGCCGGTCGCAGCGAGCAGCACCACCGTGAGACCCCCTGCCACCGTCACGGTCAATGTGGGCCAAGAGCGCATCGTGGTCCTCCTTCTGACGAGGTGCGCTCGATTGTCAACCGCTGCGAGTCACTCTCTCTTCGGGGAGATCCCTGGTCCGAACAGGCGTAGCGTCTGAGGGGTGCTGGTCGGCAGGACAGACGAGGAGAAGCAACTCGATGCGCTCATCGAGCGCGGTCGGAAAGGCGAGAGCGGTGTCCTCGTTCTGCGCGGAGAGGCAGGCATCGGCAAGACGGCGCTGCTCGACTACGCGATTCGGCATGCCGATGGCTTCTATGTCCTCCGCGCGCTCGGCGTCGAATCGGAAGCTGAGATCGCGTTCGCCGGCCTGCAGCAGTTGCTTCACCCAGTTGCTCACGCCTTCGCGGAGATCCCGCGGCATCAGGCGCGCGCCCTGGCCACGGCCCTTGGAATTGAAGACGGCCCTGTGCCGGAAAGGCTGGTCGTCTCGGCTGCGACCCTCAGCGTCCTCGCCAGCGCGGCTGAAGACCGCCCTGTCCTTTGTGTTGTGGACGACGCACACTGGCTCGACCACGCCTCGGCGGATACGCTCACGTTCGTCGCTCGCCGGCTACACGCCGAGGGGATCGCCATGCTCTTCGCAGTACGTGACCCCGAGCGAGCCGTGTTCTTCGCACCGGGGATTGCAGAGCTCCGTCTTGCCGGTCTGGCTCCCGTCGCGGCCAGGACACTCCTCGACCGGCGCGCTCCCGGCCTTTCCGCGCTGACGGCGGAAGGGATCGTCGCTCTCACGAACGGTAATCCGCTCGCGCTCCTCGAGGTACCGCGCGCGTTGACGGAAGCCCAGCGCGCGGGACGCGCGCCGCTCGGCGAGCCCCTGCCGGTCGGTGCGGAGATCGAGCGCGCCTACGGCGAGCGCGTCCGCGCGCTCTCCGAACAGGCACGCAACGCCCTGCTCCTGGTGGCAGCCGGTGATCCGGGCGATCCCGACGGGCTGTCGCAAGCCCTCACCAATGCAAGCATCGGTCGTCCGGCGCTCGCGGAGTCGGAGGACGCAGGTCTCCTCATGCCGGAGCGACTCGAATTCTGTCACCCCCTCGCGCGATCCGCCGTCTACCAGCTCGCGACGCCTGGTAATCGGCGCGCAGCCCACACGGCGCTCGCCGCTGCGACGCGGGCGTCCGACAGACAAGCCTGGCAGCTTTCGGCAGCTGTCGAGGGCCCAGACGAATCGGTTGCCTCCGCCCTCGAGGCCGCCGCAGCGACCGCCCGTTCCCGCGGCGGCGTCGCGGCAGAGGCGAAGGCGCTCGAACGCGCCGCTCACTTGACTGCGGACGACGAGGTACGTGCTCGGCGCCTGCTCAAGGCGGCGCTTGCGGCCGAGGCGGCCGGGTGGTTCGAGCGCGCGGAGGGCTATCTCAACGATGCAGCCGAGCTGACGCGCGATCCCGAGCTTCGAGTTCAAGTCGTCGCGCGGCGCTCGTACCTCCTGGCTGATCGCGGCGAGCTCGACCGTGCCTTTGCGCTCGCCATCGATGCGGCCGAGCACGCAGCGCCGCGGGATGCCGCGCTCGTTCTCGCGCTCGGTGCGCTCATGGCGCTCACTCACAGCCTCGACATCGATGCCGCGGCAGCGACCGCCGATCGTGCTTGGCGGCTCGCAGGATCCGCTGCGCATGCGGATCTCAATGTCTGCGAAAACGTCGCGCGGACACTGATCCTCACCGGGCGTGTTGGCGAAGCGGCGGCGCTCGTCCGCTCGAGCGCGGGACGAGCCGACGCGGGAACGGTGATCGCCGTCAACTTTGGGACCGACTTTCTCTATCTGGAGGACTACTCGCGTGCGGCTGAGATGCTGGAGCGCAGCGTCGAGGTCGCCCGTGCGACGGAGGCTCTCGGCGTGCTCAGCTACGCCCTCGACCAGCTCTCCAAGCTCGAGACCCGTCTTGCCAACCTGACGCGCGCATATGCTCTCGAGCTGGAGTCCCTGCAGCTAACTGAGCCGCTGGGGAATGATGTCGCGCTTGCCGCGAGCCTCGCCTGGCTCGCTCAGGTCGAGGCGATACTGGGCCGCGCCGAGGCGCGTTCTCACGGCGAGCTCGCGTTGAAGATCGGTGAGCGGATGAATGACGCGTACAACGTCGTGCGCGCACGCGGTGCGCTCGGCCTCGACGCGCTGGCGCGAGGAGATGCGACAGATGCCCTGGTGTGGCTTCAACCGGCTGTTGCCAAGACGCGCGACGGCAGAGTCGGTCATCCGAACTTCTTCCGTCTCGATGCCGATCTGATCGAAGCGCTCGTTCGGGTCGGCAGAACAGCCGAGGCCGAAGCGGAGCTCGCGAAGCTCGAGAAGCAAGCGGGATCGACCGGAAGCGTCTGGGCTCACGCCGCGGCCGCACGATGCAGGGCGTTGCTCACACGGGATCCGGACGTGCAGCCGGCATTCGAGCTTGCGCTCGAGTCCCAAGAGCGCGAACCGAGCGTCTTCGAGCGAGCCCGGACCGAACTCTGCTACGGCGAGCGGCTTCGTCGCGCGGGGCAACGCAAGCTTGCACGGGAGCAACTACGCTCGGCGGTGGCGACGTTCGATGATCTCGGAGCGAGACCGTGGGCGGAACGGGCGCGGAACGACCTCCGCGCGACCGGCGAGCACGTCCACCGCCGCGACCCGACGGCGGCCGAGCGACTCACGCCGCAGGAATTTCAGATTGCACTCCTCGTCGCCGAGGGCCTCACGAACCGCGACGTCGGCGCGCGGCTCTTTCTGAGCCCAAAGACGATCGAGTTCCATCTGAGCCGCGTCTTTCGCAAGTTGGACGTCCGTTCGCGCGGCGAACTGATCAGGCTCTTCGCCTCCCAGGTACCCGACAGCCTGCCGCTGTAGCAGAGGCCCGATGAGCGATCCGGCAACGGACAGTGGGCGCCGCGAAGTAGGCTCGAAATCGATGCGCGCCGGGGTAGATCTGGGCGGCACGAAGATCGAAGTCCTGATACTCGAGCAGGACCGCGACGTCCTTGGCCGCGCGCGTCGCCCGACGCCGACCGAGGGCGGCGCCGCCGCAGTGGTCGAGGCGATCGCTCGAACCGTCGAGGACGCCGCCGAGGCCGCAGCGGTTGGCGTCGATCAGCTGGAAGGAGTCGGAGTCGGTTCACCCGGCGCAGTCGACACGGCGGCAGGCACCGTCGGATTCAACTCGAATCTCGCGGGCGGCTGGAGCGATCCGCACCCCTTCGCCGAGGAGCTGGCTCGGCGCATCGGGACGTGGGTGCGGGTCGCGAACGACGTCGCCGCCGCCGTCGACGCGGAGCTCGCACTCGGCGCCGGTCGCAGTCTCCGGTCGTTTCTCGCGGTCTGGTGGGGGACCGGCGTCGGCGGCTGCGTCGTCCTCGATGGTCGACGATGGGACGGCAACGGCGCCTCCGGCGAGCTCGGGCACACCGTGGTCAAGCTCGGCGGCCGTCTCTGCCCCTGCGGCCGCCGTGGCTGCGCCGAGGCGTACGCGGGCAGAGCGGCGATGGAGACGCGCGCGCGAAACCTCCACGAGCGTGGACAACACACCAAGCTGTTCGAGCTCATGCGCAAGGCGAACCGCGATCGCCTCACCAGCGGAGTCTGGGAACGCGCGCTCGATCAGGACGACCCGCTCGCGCGAGAGCTCATCGAAGACGCGTACGACGCGATTGGCGCCGCCTGTGCCTCGGTCGTGAACCTTCTCGACATCGATGGCATCGTCCTGGGCGGAGGGCTCGGGACGCGCTTCGGCTCGAGCGCTGCCGAACGGATCCACGACAAGATGCGCCCACACATCTTCAACCCGACGCGCGACCCCGCTGTCCGACCTGCGGAGCTGGGCGACGACGGCGGCGCGATCGGCGCCGCGCTGCTCGTCAGATAAGGCGTGACGAGCACTGTTTTCACGCGTCCGGAGGCAGCCGACGCGACGGCGGTGACCGAGCTCGTCAGTGCGCTGGAGTCGTCGCTGTACAGGGAGAGCACGTACTCGCAAGACGATCTGGAGGACGAGTGGTCCGAGCTCGACCTCGCGCAGGACGCGTACGTCGTCCGCGAGGGCGGCCGCATCGTCGGCTACGGCGCGGTTCGCGAGCGCGGCGAGCGCTGGCGCGTCGAAGGGTACGTCCACCCCGACGTCTTCGGGCGCGGGATCGGGAAGGCTGATCGCGACAAGGCTCGAGGAGGACGCGGCACGCGGCGGCGCACGCAGGATCCAGAACAGCGTCTTCGAAGCCGACTCCGCCGCTCGAAGGCTGCTCGAGTCGCTCGGCTACGACGCCGTACGCGTCTTCCGCGAGCTGCGCATCGAGCTCGAAGCCACGCCGCGCGCACCCGAGTGGCCGGACGGGCTGCGCATCGTCCCGTTCGACCCGGAGCGCGACGCGCTCGAGTTCCACGCCGCCCACCAGGAGGCGTTCGCGGATCACTGGGAGTACACGCCGCGCGACTTCGAATCGTGGTCGAAGAGCCACCTCGAGAGCGAGCGCTTCGACCCGACGCTCTGGTGCGTCGTCCGCGCCGGAGACGAGATCGCAGCCGGCACGATCTGCACCGGCGACGACGTACGGCGGTGGCTGGATACACGTGCTCTTCACACGTCGCCCGTGGCGCAAGCAGGGCGTCGGTGCGGCGCTCCTGGGCGACGCGTTCGGGCGCTTCTGGCAGCGCGGCGAGCGAAGCGTCGGGCTCGGCGTCGACGCAGCGAACGACACCGGCGCGTTCCGCCTCTACGAGCGCGCCGGGATGGCGCCCGCGCTCGGCTGGGTGGTGTACGAGAAGAAGCTCCGAGCTGACGCGTGACCCGAATCGGGCTCACGCGGAAGCAGATCCTGGCGTTCCGACGGCGGGTCGGCGGGCTCGACGAGCGGCTGCCGCCGGGCTCGAAGTCGCTGCGGCGGGCGGCGTGGGCCGGCTTGCAGGACAGCATGCCGAGAGCCGCGCTGCTCTCGCTGCACGCGCGCGTGCAAGGGGTCGCGCCGTCGACGTGGGAGGATCCCTCCCTCGCCCAGCTCTGGGGGCCTCGCTACCACGCGTACGTCGTCGCCAAGCGCGACTTCGCGCTGTTCTCGCTGGGAAGGCATCCCGAGAACGCCAAGAGCCGCCTGCGGGCCGAGCGCATCGCCGAGCAGCTGCACGCCCAGCTCGACGGCAGACGAATGACGGACCGGGAGGTTGCAAGCGCACTCGGCGTCGGCAACACGCTCAGGTACGCCGCGACGACGGGCACGGTCGCGATCCGCTGGGAGGGCGCGCGAGCGCCGACCGTCTGGACGGTCGCCGCTGCCGACGTCGACCCGGCCGACGCATGCCGCGAGCTCGCCCGACGCTACCTCCACATCTTCGGGCCGACCACCGCTGAGGGCTTCGCCCGCTGGGCAGGGATCTCGGGGCGCTCCGCGGCCAACACGTTCGCCGCGCTCGAAGGATCGCTGCTGCCGGTCCGATCGCCACTCGGCGACGAGTGGCTGCTCGCAGACGACGAGCCCGCCATGCGCGCCGCCGAGACGGCCGCCGCGCCCGCGCGCCTGCTGCCGAGCGGCGATGCCTACTTCCTGCTCGACGGAGCAGAGCGGGAGCTCCTCGTCCCGCGGGCGGATCAGCGGCAGCGGCTCTGGACGCCCCGCGTGTGGCCGGGCGCGCTCCTCGTCGAAGGCGAGATCCGCGGAACCTGGAGGCGGACGCACCACACCGTACGGATCGACGCCTGGGCACGCCTGTCGCGTGGGACGCGCGACGCGATCGAGGCCGAGGCCGGCGCCCTGCCCCTTCCAGGCGCCGGCCGGCGTATCGAAGTGGTCTGGAGCACATGAGCGCGCGGGCGCTCTCTACGGGTAGAGCCCCCGGGTGAGCGTCGCCTCGGCGACCCGCTGCACGGCGAGCCCGTAGGCGGCGACCCGCATTGGCACCTGCCGCGACTGCTGAAGCTCCCAGGTCTCCTCGAACGCGGCGGTGACGATCCCGTTCAGCCGCTCGTAGATCTCCTGCTCACTCCAGAAGTACTCCTGCAGGCCCTGGACCCATTCGAAGTACGAGGTGACGACGCCACCCGCGTTCGCGAGCACGTCCGGGAGGATCAGGACGCCCTTCTCCTCGAGGATTGCGTCGGCGTCCGGCGTGAGCGGGCCGTTGGCGCCCTCGCAGACGATGCGGGCCCTCACCCGGTCGGCGTTCATGCCGGTCACGACCTGCTCGAGCGCGCACGGTGCGATCAGGTCGCAGTCGAGCAGGAGCAGCTCGTCGGGGTCGATCGGCTCGGCGCCGGCGAGACCCTCCAGCGTTCCTTCCTCCCGCTTCCAGGCGAAGGCGGCAGGCACGTCGATGCCGGCGGGGTTGTGAAGCGCGACGGTGGAGTCGGAGATCGCGACCACACGTGCACCCCGCTCGTGCAGGAAGCGCGCAAGGAAGCTGCCGACGTTGCCGAAGCCCTGAACCGAGCACGTCAGGCCGTCGAAGCGGCGGTCGAGCTTCTTCAGCGCCTCGCGCACGCAGTAGACCGCGCCGAGCGCGGTCGCCTCCTCGCGCCCCAGCGAGCCGCCGATCGTCAGCGGCTTGCCGGTGACGACGCCGAGCACCGAATAGCCCTTGTTCATCGAATAGGTGTCGAAGATCCAGGACATCACCTCGGGGTTCGTGCCCACGTCCGGGGCCGGGATGTCCTTCTCGGAGCCGATCTCGTTGACGATCTCGGTCGTGTAACGGCGCGTCATCCGCTCGAGCTCGTCGCGCGACATCGTCTTCGGGTTGCAGGCGACACCGCCCTTTGCGCCGCCGAACGGGACGCCCATCAGCGCGCACTTCCAGGTCATCCACATCGCCAGGGCGCGGACCTCGTCGAGCGTCACGTCCGGGTGGTAGCGGATGCCGCCCTTCGACGGCCCGCGCGCGACGTTGTGGGTGACGCGGTAGCCGTCGAAGACGCGGACGGAGCCGTCGTCCATCTTCGTGGGGATCGAAACGGCCACCGACTTCTTGCATTTCTCGAGCACGTTCACGATGCGCTCGTCGATCCCGAACGTGTCGGCCACGCGGTGGAGCTGCGACTGCGCGACCGTGTACGGATTCTCGGTGAGGTGCGAATCCTGCATCAGCGTTGCCACGACAACCTCCTTAGTCTTCATCATCCTCGGCCCGGCGTGCGTCGCCGGCATCCGGGGAGCGGCCGAGCCGACTTCGGGAAAATGCGGAGCCCGCACCCGCTAGGACGAGGAGGAGGATTCGCCGGCCATCCGCAGTCCGATCTCCGCCACGCTCGCGCCGGGGGGCACCTCGGTGAGCGTGCCCTCGTACATGACGAGGATGCGGTCGTTCAGGGCGAGGATCTCGTCGAGGTCCTCGCTGATCAGCAGCACGGCCGTGCCGCTCTCGGCGGCGCGGAGGAGATACGAATGCACCTGCTCCACCGCCGAGACGTCGAGACCCCGCGTCGGCGAGCCCGCGACGAGCACGTTCAGCTCGCGCGGAGAACTCGCGCGCGATCACCACCTTCTGCAGGTTCCCGCCCGAGAGGTAGTCGGTCTGCTGGTCGGGGCCCGACGCCTTGATCTCGAACGTCTCGATCGCGTCCACCGCATTCGCGCGCATCGACCGAAGCTGCAGGAACGGTCCGAGCGAGCTCTTGCGAAACGACTTGAGCGCGAGGTTCATCGCGATCGAGAGGCTCGGAGCGACTCCGGTGCCGAGCCTGTCCTCGGGCACGTAGCCGACACCCGCCTCGAACGCCGACCGCGCGTCGCCGGTGCGGACCGGCCGGCCCTTGACCAGGACCCGGCCCTTCGTGCACGCCCGCAGGCCGGTGATCGCCTCCGCCAGCTCGCGCTGGCCGTTGCCGGAGACGCCCGCAACCGCCACGATCTCACCCGCGCGGACGATCAGCGACACGCCCTTGACCGCGGCGGCGCCGCGGTCGCCGTCGGCCCAGAGATCCTCGACCTCGAGCACCGGCGGGCTCTCCGGCCTGGCATGCCCCTCGCGCGTCACGGGCGTGATCTCGCGACCCACCATCAGCGCCGCGAGGGACTGCGGCGTCGCGTCGACCGTCTGGACGGTGTCGAGCGCCTTCCCCGCGCGCAGGACGGTGACGCGATCCGAGACCGCCTTCACCTCGTGCAGCTTGTGCGAGATGAAGATGACAGTCCTCCCTTCGGCGGCGATCTGCCGCAGCGTGACGAAGAGCGAGTCGGCCTCGTCCGGCGTCAGCACCGCCGTCGGCTCGTCGAGGATGAGCATGCGCGCCTCCTGGTACAGCGCCTTCAGGATCTCGACCCGCTGCTGCTCGCCGACCGAGAGCTGCCAGATGCGGGCGTGCGGGTCGACGCCGATGCTGTAGCGCTCGCCGAGCTCGCGCACCTGCGACTCGACGGCGCCCGGGTGGATCCGGAAGTGGCGACCCACGCCGCGACGGTCGCCGAGCATCAGGTTCTCGGCGACGGTGAAGCGGGCGACGAGACGGAACTGCTGGTGGACCATCCAGACGCCGGCGTCGATCGCGTCGCGTGGCGACGCGAAGTCGACCTGCTCGCCGTAGAGGAGATCTCGCCCTCGTCCGGCGCGGTAGAGGCCGGTGAGGATGTGCGAGAGCGTCGTCTTCCCCGCTCCGTTCTCGCCGAGCAGCGCGTGCACTTCGCCGGACGCGGCCTCGAAGTCGACGTGGTCGTTCGCGACGACGCCCGGGAACCGCTTCGTGATGCCCTGCATGGAGACGGCGGACGGCGCGCCGCCACTAGCGTTCCTCTCGCGCGTAGGCGTTGCCGAGCGCGGCGGGGGCACCGAGGCGGCTCCGGGCCGTGCCGGACGAGACGACGACGAGCACGACGATCGTCATCACGTACGGCAGCGCGTTCGTCCAGAGCACGGTCGGCCCGAGGCTGATGTTGCGCGCCTGCAGCTGCGGGGCGAGTGCCTGCAGCGCGCCGAAGAAGTACGCGCCGACCAGGCAGAGCTCGGGCCGCCAGAACGCGAAGATGACGAGCGCGATCGCGATCCAGCCCGGCGCCGCCCGTGATCCCGTTCGACCCACTGCGGCGTGATCGCGAGCGTGATCGTCGCGCCCGCGACGCCTGCGAACGCGCCGCCGACGAGCGTGTGGGCGTAGCGGTACGCGGTGACGTTGATCCCCATCGTGTCCGCGGCCGCCGGCGACTCGCCGACGGCGCGGACGTTGAGACCCGGCCGCGTGCGCGACAGGTAGAGCCAGATCGCGACGACGCAGACCCACGAGATGTAGACGAGGATGTCCTGCCCGAACACGATCGGCCCGACGATCGGCCAGCGCTGCATGCTCGCCGGGAACACCGCGTGGAACGTGTGCGTCGGCCGGCAGGTCGGCGAGGTTCAGGTCGTTGCCGAGGTACGACGACAGCCCGACCGCGCCCGCGAAGATCGTCAGCGCGAGGCCGGAGACGATCTGGCTCGCGCGCAGCGTGATCACGAGGAAGGCGTGGATCGCCGCCATCGCCGCGCCCGCCACCGCCGCGACCAGGATCGCCGCGCAGCAAGCAGCGACCGCGGTCGTCGCATGGACGCGCTGGACCGCCCAGAACCCCATCACCGCGCCGACGAGCATCATCCCCTCGACGCCGAGGTTGAGCACGCCGGACCGCTCGGCGAGCAGCTCGCCGAGCGCGCGCGTAGAGGAGCGGCGTCCCGTAGGCGACGCCCGAGGCGAGCAGGACGACGAGCAGCGAGTTGTTCACGCCGCCGGCTCCGGCGCCGGCGCAGCGGCCGGCTTCCGTGCGCGGACGATCCGCACGCGGTGGCGGACGAGCAGCTCGCCGCCGAGCGCCGAGAAGAGGATGATCCCCTGGATCACGCCGACGAGCCCCGACGGGAAGCTCGGCCCCTGCAGCGTGTTGCCGGCGTTCTCGAGGCCGCCGATCAGGAACGCGACGAGCACGACCGCGAACGGGTTGTACCGCGCGAGCGCGGCGACGACGATCCCCGTGTAGCCGTAGCCGAGCTTCTGCAGGCCGTTCGGGTCGCCGTCGAGCGAGTGGCGCGAAGTCGCCGACCTGGCTCGCGCCGCCGAGCCCGGCGATCGCGCCCGACAGCGCCATCACCGCGAGGATCTTGCGGCGGACCCGCACGCCCGCGTAGCGCGCGGCCCGCTCCGAGTCGCCGAGCACCTGCGCCTCGAACCCGAAGCGCGTCCGCGAGTAGAGCACCCAGAGGACGACCGCCGCGAGCACGGCGAGCCCGGCGCCGAGCGGCATGGTGATGCCACCCTGGAGATGCGATCGTCCACCCGGGCCAGACCGCCGACGGGGGCAGCGGCTTCCCGGTCGGGAAGACGGACGCGTTGAAGCCCTTCGTCTGGCGCCAGTACGACTCGCTCTCGAAGATCAGGTACGTGAGGACGAGGCCGGCGACGTAGTTGAGCATCAGCGAGGTGAGGATCTCGTTCGTCTTGAAGAACGCGCGCAGGATGCCCGGGATCAGCGCCCACAGCGGTGCCGCCGATGCAGCCCGCCACGACCATCGCCGCGATCACGAACGCCGACGGGCCGCCGCGGCCGCCGAAGTAGAGGCCCGCCGCGGCGCCCGGTGATCGCGCCCATGTACATCTGCCCCTCGGCGCCGATGTTGAAGAGCCTCATCCGGAACGCCGCGGCGGCGGCGAGCCCCGTGAACGCGAGCGGTGTCGCCGCGATCAGCGTCTGGTCGAGCGAGCCCGTCGAGAGGAACGCCGCGTCGAAGAGCTGGCGGTACGTCGACAGCGGATTGTGCCCGGTCGCGAGGAGCACGAGCCGCGGCCACGAGGAACGCGAAGACGACCGAGCCCGACCGGCACCGCGACCGTGAGCCAGCGCGGCTGGCGCAGCCTCCGCTCGAAGCTGAGGCGCATCGCGTCCTGTCATCTCGGGTCGGAGGACCGGAGAGGGGCGCCGGACCGGCGCCCCTCCCGTACGGCCGTTAGCCCTTCGCGCTGCCGATCACGCCCTTGACGAGCCAGTTCATCGCGTAGAGCTGTTCGTGCCGCCGTTGAGCACCTGCATCTTGACGCCCTTCGGCACGCGCAGCTTGCCGCTCTGGTCGTAGAGCGGGCCCGGTGAACTCGTAGAACGACCCGTTCTCGATCGCCTTCTCGTACGCGGCGATCTTCGCCTTCGTCGCCGGCCGACACGCCCGGCCCGTACGGGGCGAGCTTCGTGAAGCCGTCCTTGATGCTCCCGTAGTAGAAGCCGGACTTCCACGTGCCGGCCATCGCCGCCTTGACGCGCTTCAGGTAGTACGGGCCCCAGTTGTAGACCGACGCCGTCAGCCACGACTTCGGCGCGAACTTCGACGAGTCGGAGTCGTAGCCGACCCACGGGACCTTCACCGACTCGGCGTACTGGCCGGTCGCCGGGCTGTCCACGTTCTGCCCGAGCACGTCGGCGCCCGCCGCGTACGAGGCTCTGGGCGGCCTTCTTCTCCTTGGCCGGGTCGAACCAGGAGTTCGTCCAGACGAGCTTGACCGTCGCGCCCGGATGCGTCAGCTGGGCGCCGAGCGCGAACGCGTTCGCGTGGCGGATCACCTCGGGGATCGGGAACGCGACGACGAAGCCGATCTTGCCGGTCTTGCTCGCCGCTCCTGCCGCCATGCCGGAGAGGAAGACCGTGTCCTCGGCGGCGCCGAAGTACTCGGACAGGTTCTTCGCCTGGTCGGTTCCGGTCGCCTGCTCGAAGAGCACGTTCGGGTACTTCGCAGCGAACGCCTTGGTCACGATACCCGTACGACGTCGCGAAGATCAGCTTGTAGCCCTGCGCGACGAGGCTCTGCGACGGTCTGGGCGAACTGCGCACCGACGGCGATGTTCTCCTTGTAGGTGGTCTGAACCTTGCTGCCGAGCGTCTTCTGGACGAACAGCCGCCCCTCGTCGTGCGCCTGCGACCAGCCGCCGTCGTTGTGGGGGCCGACGTAGATCCAGGCGACCTTGTACGGCGTGCTCTTGTGGCCCGCGGAGCTCGAGCAGCGCGCCCACCAGTGCAACGGCGGCCGTCAGGAGCAACGCGAGAGCCAGCTTGATCCTGTTGTTCATGGTTCCATCTCCTTGGGGGTAGGGCACGTCGTGCGGCAACCGTAACGCCTTGGCCGCCGCACGTTGGAAGCCTGCCGTTCGACCGCGTCCGCGCCATCGGGGCGAGGGCTGAGCCGCAGGAGGGAAAGTACCGAGCCGAGGTGCATGCCTAGCCCACCTCGATCCGGGTCCCGGTCTCGCCGGCCAATGCCCGCTCGACGTTCGCCGGGTCCGTGATGACCGCCGTCTGCCCGCCTCGCTCGAGGAACTCGATCACGGCTCGCATCTTCGGAGCCATGCTCCCCTCGGCGAAGTGGCGTCCCTCGGCGAGGCGCTCCTTCGCCTCCGCGAGCGTCAGCCGGTCGATCCACCGCTCGTCCGGCGTACCGAACTCGAGCGCCACCTTCTCGACGGCGGTCGTGATCAGGAAGAGCTCGGCTCCGATGCACGTCGCGAGCAACGAGCAGGCGTGGTCCTTGTCGATCACCGCCGCGACGCCCGTGAGGTTGCCGTCGGCGTCGACGACGACCGGAATGCCGCCCCCGCCGACCGAGATGACGACGAATCCGGTTCTCGACCAGCGCCCGAACGGCGTCCTCCTCGACGATTCGAAGCGGGCACCGGAGACGCGACGACGCGCCTCCACCCCCGACCGGCGTCCTCCCGGACGTCCCAGCCGTCGTCCTCGCGCCGCCGCATCGCGGCCTCCTCGTCCATGAACGAGCCGATCGGCTTGCTCGGGTGCGCGAAGGCCGGGTCGTCGGCGGCGACCTCCATCTGCGTGACGACAGCGACGGCGTGGCGGTCGATCCCGAGCCGCCGGAAGTCGTTCTCGAGGTTCTGGGCGAGCGCGTACCCGATCGCCCCTTGACTGTCGGCGCCGCAGACGTCCAGCGGCACCTCGTGCAGCTCGTGAGCCGCGAGCTCGGACCGGCGCAGGATGAAGCCGACCTGCGGCCCGTTGCCGTGTCCGACGACGACGTCCCAGCCGTCCTGGATCATCGCGGCGATGTGCCAGCAGGTCTCCCCCGCCGCGATGTACTGGTCGCGGACCGTCTGGTGCTCCTTGTCCCGGATCAGCGAGTTGCCGCCGATCGCGACCACTGCACGCCTGGAGGCCATCACGCGGCTCCGAACCCGCCCATCGTCAGGGCCAGGAGCGCCTTCGCGATGTGCATCCGGTTCTCGGCCTCGTCCCAGACGACCGAGTGCGGGCCGTCGATGACGGCGTCGGTCACCTCACGGCCACGGTCGGCCGGGAGGCAGTGCAGGTAGAGGACGTCGTCCGAGGCGAGCGCCAGCTTGCGCTCGTCGCAGATCCAGTCCGCGTAGGCGCCTGACTCTGCGAGCGCCTTCGATCCGTCGATGAAGGCGTCGAGCCTCCCCCACGACTTCGGATACACGACATCCGCTCCCGCGAACGCCTCCTCCATCGACTCGGCATGCGTGATGGTCGAGCCGCTCTCCGCGGCAAGCTCCTGTGCCTTCTCCATCACCTCGGGCATGAGCTCGAAGCCCGGCGGGTGTGCGAGCACGACGTCCATCCCGAACCGCGGGAAGAGCGTCGCGACACCCTGCGGCACCGAGAGGGGTCGTGCATACGACGGCGCGTACGCCCAGGTCATCGCGACCTTGAGGCCGCGCAGGTCGCCGCCGCGATGCTCACGAAGCGTCATCAGGTCGGCGAGGGTCTGCGTCGGATGGTCGATATCGCACTGCAGGTTGATCAGCGGGATGTCGGCCCAGTCGCGATCTCGCGCATCCATGCGTTGCCCTCGTACGGCGCGAGATCGTGCCGGATCGCGATCCCCTCCCCGTAGCGCGAGAGGGTCATTGCGGTGTCCTTCGGGCTCTCGCCGTGAGAGACCTGTGTCCGGTCCGCGTCGAGGTAGATCGCGTGACCGCCCAGCTGGGTCATCCCGGTCTCGAAGGCGTTCCGGGTCCGCGTCGACTTGTCGAGGAAGAGCATGTACAGCGTCTTGTCGACGAGCAGGCGGTGCGGACTGCCCGGCGCGGCGCGCGTCCTTGAGCTCGGCGGCGACCGCCAGCACCTCGTCCAGCTCGTCCGTCGTCCAGTCGATCGTCTCGATGTAGTCGCGGCCGGCAAGCGTCTTCCGGTCGACTGCCACCATCTTGTTCATGGCTTCCTCGCTTTCATCAGTTGTTGCTGTCCGAGGCCGAGCCCGAGGTATTCGGGAATCGGCTGCTGGCCCGGCACGTCGGGAATCGGCGGCACACCGGTGGTCGCCGCGGGAGGCCGGATGCCGACGAGGTCGTCCGGCGTCACAGGAACGCGGTTGAGGCTGCGGCCGGTCGCAGCGCGCAGGGCGGCGACGATCGCCGGCGTCGCGACGACCGTCGCGAGCTCTCCGATTCCCTTCACGCCGTACGGCGCCCCCGGCTCCGGCTGCTCGACGAACTCGGTCACGACCGGAGGGACGTCGAGGATCGTCGGGATCAGATAGTCGGTGAACGAGGCGTTGCCGATCGCACCGCCGTCGAGCCGCACCTGCTCCATGAGCGCCAGGCCGAGACCCATGGCGGTGCCCCCCTCGACCTGGCCCTCGGCGCCGTGTGGGTTGATCACGCGCCCGGCGTCCTGCACCGCTGCGATCTGGACGACACGGACGAGCCCGAGCTCCTCGTCCACCTCGACCACCGCACGTTCGGCGGCGAACGAGAAGCTCGACGTGGATGTCTCCCTGCCCGTCCTCGTCGAAGCCGGTCGTCGGGCGGTGATGGAAGACGAAGGTGCGCGAGATCGGCGCGTTCGGAGCCTGTCCGCCGAGCGCGTCGCGCAGCTCGCGGCACGCGCCGAGCACCGCGCCGCCGGTCATCGTCGTCTGCCGCGAGGCCGAGGTCGACCCGGCCGACCCGCTCTCGGTCGACGCCGGCTCGAACGCGACCTCGTCGACGCCGAGCTCGGTGCGGACGATCTGGGCGAGCACTGTATACAGCCCCTGGCCGTAGTCCACCGCCGCCGTCCGGATCGTCGCGACCGGCCCGTCGATCGTCGGAGTCAAGGTGACCGTCGCCTCAGCGGCGTCGTCGAATCCCTCGCTGTAGGCGACGTTCTTGAAGCCGACGGCGAACCCGACGCCGCGGCGGAGCGACTCGCCGCGGCTGACGTTGCCGGCCCCGCCCGGGTAGGCGATCGGATCACGTCCGCAGGCCGGGAGCTCCACGGGGAGCGGGATCGCCCTGCAGCGCTCGATCACCTCGCGCACGGGCGCGCTTCCGGCGAGGACCTGCCCGGTCGGGAGGACCGATCCGGTGTGAACCGCGTTCCGGAGCCGTAGCTCGATCGGGTCGATCTCGAGCTTCGCGGCGAGCGCGTCGAGGGCGGACTCGTACGCGAAGCAGACCTGCGGTGCGCCGAAGCCGCGCATCGCACCGCACGGCGGATTGTTCGTGTAGACGACGGTGGCCTCGATCCGGGCGTTCGGCACCTCGTAGGGACCGACCGCGAAGGTCGCCGCGTTCCCGAGCACGGCCGGCGACGACGACGCGTACGCGCCGCCGTCGAGCAGGAGACGGACGTCCGCAGCGACGAGACGGCCGTCGCGTGTCGCGCCGTAGCGAATCCACACACGCGACGGATGCCGGTGGACGTGACCGTGGAACGACTCGTCACGCCCGTAGGCGATCTTCACCGGGCTGCCGGTCTCGAGCGCGAGCAGGCAGGCGTGCGCCTGCATGTGGAGATCCTCGCGCGAGCCGAACGCGCCGCCGACGCCGGAGAGCGTGATCCGCACCTGCTCCTCCGGGAGGTCGAGGCACTGCGCCAGCTGCTGCCGGTCGACGTGGAGCCACTGCGTGGCGACGTACAGGTCGACACCGCCGTCGGCCGGCCGGAACGGCGAGGCCGCCCTCGGGGCCGAGGGCCGCCTGGTCCTGCATCGCCGTCTCGTAGTACCCCTCGACCCAGACATCGGGCTCGGCGTTCTCGAGATCGCCGTGGGCGATGTGCACGTGGCGCAGGACGTTCCCGAACTCGTGCACGCGCGGCGCGTCCTCGTCGAGCGCCTCCTCCATGTCGGTCACGGCAGGCAAGGGGTCGTAGTCGACCGCGATCGTGCGAACGGCGCTCCAGGCCTGCTCGAGCGTCGCGGCGGCGACGAGCGCGACCGGCTCGCCGACGTAGCGGACGACGTCGTCGGCGAGCACCGGCTGGTCGCAGAACTCGAGCCCGAAGGTCGTGCGACCCGGCAGGTCGGACGCGGTCAGCACGGCTGCGACGCCCGGAGCGGCCCGCGCAGTCGACACGTCGACCGACCGGATCCGCGCCGAGGCATACGGGCTGCGCAGCGCGACGCCCCAGAGCATGCCCTGCGTCGAGAGATCGCTGCTGTAGACATAGGTGCCGGTCACCTTCGGTACGCCGTCGACGCGCCGCGCGCTCTCGCCGACGCCGGGCGCTGTGCGTGTCGCCGAGCTCACGAGACGCCCCCTGCAGCGAGGTGGACGGCGTCGACGATCTTCTGGTAGCCGGTGCAGCGGCAGAGGTTGCCGGCGAGAGCCTCGCGGATCGTCTCGTCGTCGGGGCTCGAGTCGCGCTCGAGCAGGTCGACCGCCGCGACCACCAGCCCCGGGGTGCAGAAGCCGCACTGCACCGCGCCGGCGTCGAGGAACGCCTCCTGCACCGCGTGCAACCGGTCCGGCGCCGAGACCCTCGACGGTGCGGACGTTGCGGCCGTCGACCTGTACGGCGGGAACGAGACAGGCGCAGACGACGTCGCCGTCGAGCCAGACCGAGCAGGAGCCGCACTCCCCCTGCTCGCACGCGTTCTTCGAACCTGCGAGCCCGAGGTCGTCGCGCAGGACCGCCAGCAGGGTGGCCGCGGGCTCGACCTCGAGCTCGTGCAGCACCCCGTTCACGACCGTCCGGATCAGCACGCCGCCTCCCTCAGGTCCGAGAACGTCCACCGGAGGGCACGCTGCGCGAGCACGTCGACCGCGAGTCTGCGATAGGCAGCCGAGCCGCGGATGTCGTCGATCGGCCGGGCGGCGGCGGCCGCGAGGCGGCCGAACTCGACGCAGACGTCCGAGTCCAGCGGGCGCTCCGGGTCGTCCCACCCGAGCGCCGCCGAAGCGAACGCCTCGGCGGCGGGGGCGCGCACGACGGTGGGCGCGACCGAGCCGAGCGCGACCCGTACGGCGCGCGCATCCGGGTCGAGCTGCACGCACACGTCGGCGATCGCGATCACCATCGCATTGCGCGTACCGACCTTCGCGAACGATCCGGGCGCGTCGACCACCGGCCATTCGACCCCGGTGACGAGCTCGTCCGGAGCGAGCGTCGTGCGCTTCGGCCCGACGAAGAAGTCGCTCCACAGCGACGCGCCGCTCCCGGGCGGTCGACGCGAGCACGATCGTCGCCCCGTAGACGGCCAGGACGGGCAGGCTGTCGCCTGCCGGCGAGGCGGTCACGATGTTGCCGCCGATCGTCGCGCGGTTCCGGATCTGCGGCGATCCGACCGAGCGCGCCGCCTCCGCGAGCGGCCGGAACGCGGCGAGCTCGCGTCCGATCCGCGCGAACGTCATGCCGGCGCCGACGACGACCGAGCCGCCGTCACGATGCCAGCCCTGCAGTTCGGCGACGTGCGAGAGGTCGAGCAACGCAGGCGGGGGCTCGTGGACGGCGTTGAGCGTCACCATCAGGTCGGTGCCGCCGGCGACCGGCACGGCGTCGGGACGCGCAGCGCGAATCTCGAGCGCCTCGTCGAGCGTGCGCGGCTGCAGGGCGTTCGTCATGCGAGCCACTGCGGCGAACGCGTCGATCATCGCGGGCACGTCGTCCCCGAGCGGGTAGAGGATCGGGCACGTGCAGCCGGCGGCCGCGTACTCCTGCACCTTGGCGCGGCATTCGTCGGCGGTCCCGGAGGCCGTGATCAGCTGCACGACGTCGTCGGGCACCAGCCCCATCGCGCGCTCGATCTGCTCCGGCGTGGCCGGCCACGTCAGGATCCGGCCGATCTCCTCGAGCAGCGACGCATCGACGCCGCTCGCCTTCATGATGTGCGGCTGCTGGCCGAGGTACTGCGCCACGAGCTCGCGCGACCGGTCGAGCGCGATTGACCGGTCGTCGTCGAGCGAGCAGACGATCAGCTGCGGCCGGTCGACGTCGTCCAGCGTACGTCCGGCGCGCGCGGCGCCGATGGCGAGGTGCTCCATCGCCTCGTCGTTGTACGCAGGCCCGACGAGGTAGTTGAGGACGACGCCGTCGCCGATCTCGCCGGCGAGCTCCATCATCTTCATCGCCGTCGCACCGATGTAGATCGGCACGTGCTTCGGCGATCGATCGCCGTGGACGATGTCGATCTCGACATCGTCGAGGTGCACGAACTCGCCGTGATAGGTGACGCGCTCCATGGCGAGCAGGCGGCGAGTCGCCTCGACCGTCTCACGCATGCAACCGAGCGTGTGGCGGCGCGTGATGCCCACCTTCGTCGCGAGCGGATCCCACCACGCGCCGATCCCGAGCTTGATCCTGCCCGGCGCCAGGTCGTCGAGCGTCGAGAAGGTCGCTGCGAGCAGGCCGACGTTCCGTGTCCAGGTGTTGACGACGCCGCTCCCGATGCCGATCCGCTCCGTCACCGCCGCGTAGGCCGCCATCGGCACCGTCGCCTCGCGCACGAGCCGGCTCTCCGCCTGCCAGACGGCCTCGAAGCCTGCCTGCTCGGCGAGCTGCGCGTAGTGCATGCCGTCGCGAATCGGATGCTTGTCCTGGAGGTACAGCGCGACGCGGTCCATCAGAAGCCTCCCTTTGGCTCGAACGGGTGGGGGCCGAACTCGTCCAGCCGCTGCCACAGGCGCGCGGCCTGCACGAGCGCGTCGGCGACGACCTGCCGGTCGTCGGCTCGCGTCAGGCGGCGATCCTCGACGACCCACTCGCCGGCGACCATCACGTCGCGGACGTGGCGGGACGAGATGCCGAAGATCCAGTGGCCGGCGAAGCTGTCCTCGTCGAGCGGCGCGGGCGGCGGATAGTCGAGCACGACGAGATCGGCGGGTGCGCCGGCCTCCAGCGTGCCGAGCAGCGGCTCGCCGAAGCTGCGCCCCGCGAGCCGCGCCGATTCCGCCAGGCCCGTGAGCGGCCAGCCGGCCGGAGCGTCCAGGCCGTCCTCGCGCCGGCGGAAGAACGCGGTCCGGGACTCCTCGAACATGTCGGAGCCGATCCCGTCCGTGCCGAGCGCGAGCCTGCCGCCGAGCTGGTCCACCCGGGCACGGCCGACCGAGTTGTTCATGTTCGAGCGCGCGTTGTGCGCGACCGTCGCGTGCGCCTCCGAGACGGCGGCGATCTCGGCGTCGTCGAAGCAGACGCCGTGCGCGAGCAGCGCACGCTCGTCGAGCACGCCCGCGCGCGCGAGCCGGCCGACGACGCGGGCACCGCTGCGGGCGAGCGCATCGCGCTCGTCGGCGCCGTCCTCGGCCGCGTGGACGTGGAGCCCGACCGAATGCCCCGAGGCGATCTCCGCGCAGCCGGCGAGCGTCTCGTCCGAGAGCGTGAAGGACGCGTGTGCGCCGACGAAGCCGCGGACGAGCGGCGGCTGCTCGCGGCCGATCCGGTCGAGGAAGCGCCGGTTCTCGGCGAGGCCGTCTCGCGCCCGCTCGGGGCCGTCGCGATCGCTCGTCTCGTAGCAGAGGATCGCGCGTATGCCGAGCGATCCGAGGGCGGCGGCGATCACGTCGAGCGAGCCGTCGATCGCGTTCGGCGACGCATGGTGGTCGACGAGAGTCGTGGTGCCGCAGAGGAGCGCCTCGAGGCCTCCGACGAGTGCCGACGCGCGCACCGAATCCTCGTCGAGCGCGCGGTCGAGCCGCCACCAGACGCGTTGGAGGATCTCGACGAAGCTCCGAGGGGGTACGAGTGCGTACGGCATCCCACGTGCCAGCGCCGAGTAGAGATGCGTGTGGGCGCAGACGTTGCCGGGAATGACGAGCAGCCCCGCCGAGGCGATCCTCGTCCCCTCCCCCGCGGCGGCGATACGACCGTCCGCGACCCAGAGGTCGTCGTCGACGACGCGGACCGGATCGAGCGACGTGACGATCATGCATGCGCTTTCACGAGGTGGGGCACGGCTGTGCGTGCAGCCGGGGAGTCCTTCATCGGGAGCCGAGTGCGGCGGATGCCGTCGAACGCGTAGAGCGCGCCGGCGACCGCCCCGGCGGTCGGGACGAGCCCGGCCTCGCCCACGCCCTTGGCCCCGAACGGCCCCTCGGGCTGCGGCACCTCGACGAGGATGCATTCGACCTCGGGCATGCCGGCCGGCGGGATGATGTGCAGCGACTTCAGGGTGGTCGTGACCGGAACGCCGCGCTCGACGACGAACTCCTCGGAGAGGGCCTGGCCGAGGCCCATGTGCACGGCGCCCTCGATCTGGCCCTCGACGAGCGTGGGGTTGATCGCCCTGCCGACATCGTGCGCCGCGATCACCTTCTCGAGCCGGCCGTCGTCGTCGAGGATGACGACCTGCGTCGCCCAGGCGTACGCCAGATGCGTCACCGGCTCGTCGGCGTCGTTCGGCGTCGTCCAGTCGACCGCGAACTCGCCGAAGAACTCCTGTCCGGCGAGCTCGGAGAACGGGCGGCCGTCGGCGGCCGCCTTGAGCTTCTGCGCGGCCGCGATCACCGCATTGCCGCCGAGCACGGTGCCGCGCGACGCGGTCGTCTGGCCGGTCTCGAGCTCGTGCGCGGTGTCGACGGCGACGACGATCGTCTCGGGCGGCACGCCCAGCACCTCGCACGCGATCTGGCGCAGGACGGTGTGCACGCCCTGCCCCATCTCCGTCCAGGAGTGGAACAGCTTGATCCGCCCGTCGGGCTCGGGCCGAAGGATCGCGCGCCCGAACTCGGGAACGCCGTTGCCGATGCCCGTGTTCTTCGCACCGCACGCGATGCCGGCGTAGCGGGCGTTCCGATACGCGTCGCGCACCGCGAGCAACGTCGCCTTGACGCCGACGCCCGGCCCCAGCTTCTGACCGGTTCCGAAGCGGTCGCCCACGTCGAGCGCGTTGCGCCAGCGGATCTCCCAGCCGTCGATCCCGACGCGCTCCGCCAGGAGGTCGAGCATGCCCTCGAGGGCGAACACGGCCTGGTTGACGCCGAAGCCGCGCATCGCGCCGCACGGCGGGTTGTTGGTGTAGACCGCCGTTGCCTCGACGTGGATGTTCGGCACGCGATAGGCGCCGCACGCGTGGCCGGCGGCGCGCTCGAGCACCTTGTCGCCGACGCTCGCGTAGGCGCCGGTATCGCCGACGATGCGCGCACGGACGGCGGTCAGCCGGCCGTCGGCGTCGCATCCGACGGTGTAGTCGAGCCACATCGCGTGACGCTTGGCGTGGAAGCCGAGGCTCTCCTTCCGCGTGAGCGTCAGGCGGACGGGGCGCCCGCTCGCGGTCGCGAGGAGTGCGGCGTGCGCCTGCACGTTCAGGTCTTCCTTGGCGCCGAAGGCGCCCCCGGCCGACACCTGCGTCACGCGCACTCGCTCCTCGGGCAGGGCGAGGAACGACGCGATCTGGCGGCGGTCGTCCCAGATGCCCTGGCCCTGCGAGTAGACGCGGAGCGACCCGTCCGCCTCCGGGACGACCAGGGCCGCCTCCGGCTCGAGGAACGCGTGCTCGATGAACTGTGTGCGGAACGACTCGGAGACGACATGCGCGGACGCCGCGAGCGCTTCGTCGACGTCCCCCCGCGCGATGCGGGAGACGGAGAGGACGTTTCCCCCTCGTGGAGCATCGGGGCCCCTTCGACGAGCGCGTCGAACGGATCGCAGACGGGCTCGAGCACCTCGTACTCCACGTCGACCAGCGCGGCCGCCTCGCGCGCGGCGTGCCGCGTCTCGGCGGCCACCGCCGCGAGCACGTCTCCGACATATGCCGTGACCTCACCTTCGGCCACGAGTTGCCGCCAGTCGCGCGTCAACGACCCCTGCGTCCGCTCGCCGGGCACGTCGGCTGCAGTGAGCACCGCGACCACGCCCGGATGGGCTCGCGCCCGTGCGGTGTCGATGCGCAGGACACGCGCCCGTGGATGGTCGGAGAAGCGGAGGGCGCCGTAGAGCATTCCCGGCGCGGTCATGTCGCCGACGAACGGCTTGTCGCCCAGCGCGAGCTCCGAGCCTTCGTAGCGGGCGCTCCGCGCGCCGACCCGGCCGCTCGGATCCGGGAGAGGAAGCGGCTCGCCGCGCCGAGCGGCACCCACATGCTGTACCGCGTCGACGATCTTGATGTAGCCGGTGCACCGGCAGAGGTTGCCGAGCAGAGCGTGTTCGACCTCGTCGCGCGAGGGGCTCGGGTTCTTCGCGAGGAGCGCCTCGCCCTTGAGCACGATCCCCGGCGAGCAGAACCCGCACTGCGATGCGCCGGCGACGACGAAGCTGTCGGCCCAGAGGCGCCGGGTCTCGTCCGTGAGCCCCTCGTGCGTGACCACCTGCTTGCCCTCGACCCGCGCCGCCTTCTGTGCACACGAGACGACTGCGCGGCCGTCGACGATCACCGTGCATGCGCCGCACGAGCCCTCGGGCGCGCAGCCGTCCTTGACGGTGCACAGCCCGAAGCGCTCACGCAGGAGCTCGAGCAGGCTCTCGTCGGCCTCCGGTGTCGCGGTGACGTGCTCGCCGTTGAGGGTGAACTCCATCCGCAGTCACTCCGTGGCTCCGAGTACGAGCGACAGCAGGGCCATGCGCAGGACGACGCCGTAGAACGCCTCCTGCCAGTAGCGAGCGTGGCGCGTCTCGTCGACATCCGACGCCAGCTCGTCCATCCGCGGCAGGCTGTGCAGGATGATGGCGCTGGACTTCGCCCTCTCGCGCAGCAACTCGCGCGTCACCTGATACGTCCGCGGAGTCGTCGCCACGGAACCGGAGTCCCGCTCGACCCGCGACTTCTCGTAGTCGGCCTGCACGACCGGCTCCATGTAGATGACGTCGCAGTCGCCGATCACGTCCTCGGTCGAGTCGGCCTCCTCGTAACGCACGTTCCGCGCGTCGAGCTCCAGCTTGAAGTCATCGCGGAGCGACATCTCGGGCGGCCCGACGACGAACGCCTTCGCGTCGAACTGCGAGAGCGCGTAGAGGATCGAGTGCATCGTGCGCATGCGCATGTCGCCGACGAGCAGGTACGTGAGCCCGTCGAGCGTCCCGAGCTCGGTCTGGATCGTGTACAGGTCGGTGAGAACCTGCGTCGGGTGCTCGCCCCAGCCGTCGCCGCAGTTGATCACCGGCACCGAGGCCCAGTGCGCGGCCTCGGCCGGCGCACCCTGCTCGAAGTGCCGCATCGCGATCACGTCGGCGTAGAACTCGAGCATGTGCACGGTGTCCTTCATCGACTCCTGGTAGAAGTCGCCGGCCCGCGTGTTCTTGACGTCGGCGAAGCCGAGCACGTGGCCGCCGAGCCTGTGCATCGCCGCCTCGGTCGACATCCTGGTGCGCGTCGACGGCTGGTAGAACGCGGTGAGCAGCGTCTTGTGCGCGAGCAGGTCGGTGTTGCGACGCCCGCGTGCGATCGGCGCGAGCTCGTCGCACACCTCGAAGACACGCTCGAAGTCAGATCGCTCGAAGTCCTTGAGCGACAGGATGTCCCGTCCGAGAAAGCTCCTCATCTCCCGCTCCCTTCCCTTCGGTCATGTGTGTGCGGTCAATCCCTGTGAACAGCACTCCGACGCGTTCGTCGTCGTCGACCTCGCCCGCCGCACGCAGCTCGAGGAGGCCCGCGAGACCCGACGAGCCCGTTGGGTCGACGTCGATGCCCGTCGCGTCGACCGCGACCTCGTGCGCCCGCACGAGCGCTCCCTCGCCGACGACGTACGGCTTGCCGCCCGTCGCGAGCATCGCCTCGACGACGGCGAGCCAGTCGTAGGTCTCGTCGTCGAGGATGCCGTGGGCGACGCTGTGCGGCTCGCTCTCCCACGGCCACATGAACTCGGACCGGTGACGGGCCGCATACGCGATCGCCGGCCTGCCCCCGTGCGCGAGCACGTTGTCGAAGGCGCGCCGCAACGGCCACGCCGACTCGGTCTGCACGGTGTCGAGCCGCGGAGCCCCACCGGGTGCGCCGAGCCGGGCGGCCTCGCTCAGGCCGTACCCGCATGCGCTCGCGAGCGCACCGCCGCCGACCTGGACGATCAGCCGGTCGAGCGGAATGCCCGCGGACGCCAGCTCCCAGCCGAGCGTCTCGCCGCCCTCGACGGCCAGGCCGTTGAGGTTGCCCTGGCAGGTGAAGGGGATCGCACCCTCGCCCAGCACCTCACGGAGCCGGTGCACGGTCGGGTCGCCGGGAACGCCCTGCCGGCGCACGCAGATCTCGACCGCGGCGCCGAGCTCCTCGAGCCGCTCGAGCACAGGCGGGTCCGCGTCGACCGGCACGAAGACGCGAAGCCGTCGGCCCCCTGCGGCGGCGACCACGGCGGCTGCGAGCGCCGCGTTGCCGCAGCTCGCGATCGCAAGATCGGGCCGGTCTCCCGCAGTGGCGCGACCGAGCCGCTCGACGACCTCGAGGAAGAGCAGCACGCCGAACAGGTGGCGGGCCTTGTGCGAGCCCGAGACGTTCCCGGTCTCGTCCTTCACGAACACGCCACCGTCCTCCGAGAAGCCGAGCACGCCGCTGAGCTCGTCGCTCCGCGCAAACGGCGTGACGGCGAAGCCGTGGCCGTCGACGGCGGCGATCCGCTCGTCGAGGGTGCGCACGAGCGCGCAGAAGTCGGCATCGCTCATGCCGCCGTCCCGCCCGACGTGGTAGGCGTGGAGCAGTTCTCGATAGCGGACGAACGGGTTCGGCTCCGTGTCGTCCCACGGGAAGCGGACGCGCGAGACGTCGAGCTCGCGGCGCAACACGTGGTCGACGTCGTCGCCGGGAACGGCGCGCGTGCAGGCGAACGGATACGGGTCGTCGGGCTCGGGCTCCGCTCCGCAGCCGGCGCAGACGAGCCGGGTGACGGCACCGCTCACGGACTCTCCAGAACGCCTGTTCTCGCGTTGAAGTCGTCGATCAGCTCGTCCCACTCGGCGGCCGCGGCGCGGGTGTGCTCCCAGAAGGCGGGCGCGCGGCGCGCCTGGAAGTCGTCGATCGACACGCCCTGCTGCTCGACCCACGTGTAGTAGCCGAGGTTGAAGATCCGCTCCCGCTCCGCGTGCGTCAGCTCCCGCAGGTTGTCGGTCGCGGCGCCGAGCAGGTGCTCGCCGAACACCTCTGCAGCCGCGAGCTCACCGAACCCCTCGGGGAAGTACTTGCCGAGCGCGAGCTCTCGCTCGCTGCCGTACATCGCAGCCCCGTCGGTTGCGACAGTGACGACGACGTCCTCCGGGCCGAGCCCGTAGTGCTTGGCCGTCTTGATCGCACCGAGGACGTTGCAGATGCTCGACAGCCCGAGCGACGGGAGCTGCTCGATCGTTGTCGCCGGCACGCCCCGTCGAGCGGCCAGGTACGCCCGGCCCGTGTCGGTCCCGAACAACATGCCGAGGCGGTCGGTCGCACGGTCGGAGACGGCAAGCGCGACGTCGGTGTTCAACACGTTGTGAATCAGGGGGATGTGCTTGTCGCCGATCCCCTGGATGTTGTGCTCGCCGAAGCCGTTGTAGAGCATGGTCGGACATTCGAGCGCCTCGCAGGCGACGATCAGCGAGCCGTGGCGTTCTTTCAGGTAGTCGCCGGCTGCGATCGTGCCGGCCGAGCCGGTCGCGGAGACGAACGCACGGAGCCGCAGCGACGGGTCGTCGGCCTGCAAGGACGTGAAGAGGCGGTCGAGCGCGGACCCGGTCGCGAGGTAGTGCGCGACGTAGTTTCCGAACTCGGCGAACTGGTTGAAGATCACGTTCTGCGGGTCGAGCGCGAGCTCGTGGCAGCGGTCGTAGATCTCCTTGACGTTGCTCTCGGTGCCCGGCGTGCGGATGATGTCCGCGGGCTCGGTGACCCACTGCTCGAGCCACGCGAACCGTTCGCGGCTCATTCCTTCCGGCAGGACCGCAACCCCGCGGCAGCCCATCAGCCGGGAGATGGCGACACCGCCACGGCAATAGTTCCCGGTTGACGGCCAGACTGCACGGTCGCGCGTCGGGTCGAACTGCCCGGTGACGAGACGCGGCGCGAGACAGCCGTAGGCGGCGAGCACCTTGTGCGCGCGGATCATCGGGAAGCGGTCGCCGAGCGCAACGACGATCGGCGAATCGACGCCGGTGAGCTCCTTCGTCAGGACGACGTGCTCGGGGACGGCGGAGATCTTCTGCCGCGATGCGTCGTTGAACCAGTGAACGCGGAAGAGGTTCAGCGGATGGGCGTCGTCGGGGCCGACCTCGGCCAGCTGGCGAACGGCCGGCGCCGGGATCAGGCCGGGATCGGCGAGCTGAGCGAACGTCGGCAACACGATGTGCTCCTCGCGAAATCGTGAAACCGTCCGCTCGAGCACCTTTTCGTCAACCGCACCTACCGCTGTGGCGACGCGCTCGGTCAGCACGTGCAACCTCCTCCATGTGGACAACCCGAACCTTGCGGCGTTGCGGCAAAACCCCCATCGGGGCGGGGACGGGTTCAGCGTCAGTGGTTTACCGCAGGGTCCCGCGTGGCCCCGGTCGCGAGCGAAACGAGCTCGAAGCGGTCGACGTCGACGAGGCCGCGGTCGGTGATCTTCAGCGACGGAATCACCGAGAGCGCGAGGAACGCGAGCACCTGGACCGCATGCGGCAGGTGGACGCCGAGGCGCTCGGTCGCGACCGTGACGGCGCGACTCGCGGCGAGCACGTCGGCGAGCGGCTGGTCGGAGAGCAACCCGGCCACCGGTAGCGGCAGCTCCGCCAGCACCGCGTCGCCGTCGACCACGACAATGCCTCCCCCACGCTCGGCGAGTCGCGTGACGACGAGTGCCATCGCTTCGTCGTCGGCTCCAACGACGATGACGTTGTGCGCATCGTGCGCGAACGTCGCACCGAAGGCTCCTTCCCGCAGGCCGAAGCCGCGGACGAATCCGAGCCCGATCCGGCCGGTGCCGAGGTGTCGCTCGAGCACCGCGATCTTTGCGAGGTCGCGGTCGGGATCCGCAACCGCCCAACCGCCCGCAACGGTCGGCTCGTCGACGAGCGCCTGGGTCACGATCTGGCCGGGCACCAGGCCGATCACGCGCGCAGGCCCTCCCGGCCAGGCGATCTGGAAGTCGCCGGCGGCGACGGGACCGACCCGCACCGTGTTCCGGACCCAGTCGGGCACGGCCACGCGCTCGATCGCCGCCACCGGCAGCCCTGCCTTCAGCACGAGCTCGGGGACGAAGGACACGAGGTCCGGGAGCAGGAGCAAGTCGGCCTGGTAGCCGGGAGCAATCGCGCCGAGATGGAGCAACCGGTGGTAGAACGCGCCGTTCAGCGACGCCATGACGAGCGCGTCCTCCGGCGGGACGCCGAGCGCGACCGCCGAGCGCACCATCGAGTTGATGTGCCCCTCGCCGGCGATGTGCTCCGGTTCGCGGTCGTCGGTGCAGAAGGCGATGCGCGAAGGGCCGTACTCGCGAGCCAGCGGAAGCAGCGCTTCGAGGTTGCGGGCCGCAGACGCCTCGCGGATGAGGAGCCACATCCCGGCGCGAAGCCGCTCGCGCCCCTCCTCGATCGACGCGGCCTCGTGATCGGACGAGATCCCGGCCGCGGCGTACGCGTTCAGCCTCTTTCCGACGAGCCCGGGAGCGTGACCGTCGACGTGCTGTGCGAGGCAGACCTTCGCGAGCTCGGCGGGGTCGCCCGACACGACGCCGGGGAAATTCATCATCTCGGCGACGCCGAGCACGTGCGTGCGCCGGAGGAGCCCTTCGAGATCGCCGATCGTCAGTTCGCGACGGGGAGACTCGAAGCGTGAGGCGGGAACGCACGAGGGCGCCATGAAGTAGACGTCGAGCGGCAGGTCCGCGGAGGCATCGAGCAGCCAGTGAACCCCGTCCGTTCCGAGCACGTTCGCGATCTCGTGAGGGTCTGCAACGACTGTGGTCGTTCCGAACGGGAGGACGAGACGGGCGAACTCGTCGACCATCAGCTTCGACGACTCGATGTGCACGTGCGCGTCGACGAAGCCCGGAACGACGAACCTGCCGGAGGCATCCAACATCTCGTTGCCCTCGTACTCCCCGAGCCCCGCGACGAAACCGTCCGCTACCGCGACGTCGACGTCGAGCCACTCACGCGTGAACGCCGAGAACACGCGGCCGGCGCGCACGACGAGATCGGCAGGCTCGTCTCCTCGCGCTACCGCAAGCCGGCGCTCGAGCAACGCAGGGAAGGACGGGCGAACGGCGGTCAGCGTCGCTCCGAGGCGATCCCGGCGCGTTGGGCGAGCGCTGCCGGATCGTTGAGCGTTGTTCGCCCGCGCCGCAGGCTCAGCGTGCCTCGCTCCCGCTCCGCCGAGAGAACGGCGTTGACGGTGGCCCGCGATGTTCCGGCAAGCGCGGCGAGCTGCTCCTGGGTCAGGGGGATCTCGACGCCTGGCGAGGCTCCCCCGTAGGCGTCGGAGACCTCGAGCAGTCGGCGAAGGACGCGCCGCTCGGCGGTCACGTAGTACGACTCGCTGAGCAGCTCGTCCATGCGTCGCAGCTCACGGGCGAGCATGAGGACGAGCACTTGGTCGACCTGGGGATGCCGGCGCCGGAGGTCGTCGAAGTCCGTCCGGTACACGGCCATCGTCTCGGCCGGCTCGAGCGCCTGCACCGTCGCCGACCGCGAGCCGTCCGACACCAGCGCGAGCTCGCCGAAGAAGTCGCCGGGTCCGCGGATCGCGAGCAGCGAGTCCTCACCGAGCGGCGTCGTCCGCCGCACCACGAACCGGCCCGCCGCAACGAGATGCAGCGAGTCGGCCGGGTCGAGCTGGTGGAAGACGATCTCGCCGCGCGCGAACGTCCGACGGCGCCCGATCGCGAGCACCCGTCGCGCATCCTCAGCCGGAACGCCGGCGAGGAGCTGCCACTCCATCGCCTGAGTCTACGCCGAGTGTCGTCCATTTGACACTTCTTGTGTCGTGCGGGCGAGCGACGCGCCAAGCGCCCTCTCCTACCGTCGCTCACATGACCACGAAGCACGCAAACGGGACTCACGACACAAGGAGGAAGGTCATGTCTGCACGGCATTCGACGAAGCTCGCCCTGATCGCAACCACCTGCCTGATCGCACTGGCAGCCGGCGGCGGCGCCCTGGCCCGGACACCGAGCCAGCCCGACGCGACGTCGTCCGTGGCGCCCCTCTACAACCGCGTCCTCCAGTTCGGCGACCTTCGCGGCTTCTGGTCGGTGACGTGCCCCGTCGCCCTGACCACACCGTCGCAGTGGGCGATGCACACCAGCTCGGCCGCCGCGCTGTCGGGCAACGGGTTCCTGAACGGGCTGCGCGAGCCGCTCCGCTCGTCCAGTGCGGGAACGCAGGGCTGGAGCATCGTCGCCCAGTACCGGTCGGCGGCAGGTGCTCGGCGCGAGACCGACTCGGAGCTCGACCGGGCACGCACGCTCGGCGGCGCCTTCTCTCGGTTCACGGTAGACGAGATCCCCGGCAGCCACGGCTACTCGCTGCCGAACGGATCGACGATGCAGATCGCGATCTCCTTCACGGCAGGGCGTTTCCAGTACCGGCTCGAGATCACCGGTGCAGGCCGTGCCGACGCGGCCACCCTCCGCAACCGTCTGACCCGCGCGGCGGTCACGCTCTACGACCGGGCGACCGCAAGCTAGAGGGTTGATGTGGTAATGGATGCCGTGAATCTGAGGCCGAGATGCGATGTGTCAGGCACATCCACGGGCGTTCGGCATTTCACATCAGCCTCTAGCCACACCCAACCCGCGAAAGGACGAGGCCCCACGGGCCTCTCGTCCGCTGGTAACCGGACGCGCTGCGGCAGATAATCGAGCGATGGCTCGCTCGAATGTGCACCGCCGGCTGGTGACGGTGCTCTTCCTCGACGTCGTCGGCTCGACGGCCCTCGCCACCGAGCTCGGAGACATGCGTTGGCGGGTCGTGCTGACGAGCTTCCGCGCGGCGGTGCGCCAGGAGCTGAAGCGGCACGGCGGGCGGGAGCAGGACACGTCGGGCGACGGCTTCTTCGCGACGTTCGCAGAGCCGGTGCAGGCATTGCGCGGCGCAGCGGCGATCGCCGCAGCGGTGCAGCAGATCGGCCTCGACGTCCGCATCGGCATCCACACCGGCGAGGTCGAGGAGGTCGACGGAACGCTCGGCGGGATCGGGGTTCACATCGGCGCGCGTGCGATGGCGCTCGCCGGCCCCGCAGAGGTGATCGTGACGAGCACCGTGAAAGAGCTCGTCGCCGGGTCGCACGCCAGGTTCGACGACGCCGGCGAGCACGAGCTGAAAGGCGTCGAGGGCCGGTGGCGCATGCACCGGCTGAGGTCGATCGACATCGAGCTGCCGCCGCCGCTGGCCCGCGAGGTCGCAGCAGAGCGCCTCGCCGGCCTCGCGCCGGGCACCCGGCGACGCCGTTGGGTTCTCGTCGCAGCCGCAGCCGTGCTGCTCGCCGCGGCCGCGGTGGCCGGCGGCATCTTCGCCACCCGCGGATCGTCGACGCCGACAGGGAAGATCACGCTCCTCCAACTCGATCCTCGCAGCGGCGACGTCGTTCGGACCGTCCGCGACGGAACGCTCGGGTGCCCCTGCGGCGCCAACCTGTTCGCGGTCAACGGGACGCTCTGGGAGCGCGGCGGTATGAACGGCGACCAGATCGTGGTTCGCGACATGTCGAGCGGACGCGTGCAGCGTGTGACCAAAGCGCCGGTCGGGTCGATCGACGGCGCAGTGGGATTCGGGTCGATCTGGCTGCTCCGGAGCGTCGTGGTCGCGAAAGGTTCGTACGGCGTGCCGGTGATCAACGGCGTTCAGCGTCTCGACGAGCTGAGCGGGCGGACCGTCGCTCGGATTCGGCTCAAGGGCGACATCGAGACCGGCACGATCGTGGTCGGCGACGGCGCCGTCTGGGTTCTCCAGCCGGACGGGACGCTCGACCGGATCGACCCGGCGACGAACCGCGTCACCGGCCGCTTCGCCACCGGGTGCGTTTGAGACGTCGATCGTGCTGCCGACGGGGGGCAACGTCTGGATCTGCGAATGCGAGTACCACGAGGTACTGCGGTACGACACGCGCACGCGGCACGGGACGACGTTCCACTTCGACGAGCAGCCGTGGCACCTCGTCGAGATCAAAACGCCACGCGGCCCGACGCTCTGGCTGATGGACCAGCAGGGCGCGACGCTCACGCAGATCGACCCCCGGACGGGGAAGCCGAAGCAGCCGCTCGGGCTCAACGGTCATCCGACGCAGGCGGTGCAACTCGGCGACTCGATCTGGGTGGCCGCCGGAACGTTCGTCGACCGGATCAAACTTCGGGGCCACGAACGGACGTCGATCCCGCTCCCGAACGGCGTGCACGCGACCGGGATCGCCGCGGACCCGGCGACCGGGCGCCTCTGGGTGAACAACAACTATCTGCCCTACTAGAGGCTTGATGTGAAATGCCGAACGCCCGTGGATGGTGGCTGAGACACATCGCATCTCGGCCGGGTCGGGCTTGCCCGTAGCCACCGCTACGCGCTGCGCCCGCCCCGTCCGACCTGCTCGGCCTCAGCCATCCCCACAGGCATCCAATTCCACATCAAGCCTCTAGCTCGACGGTGCAGGAGCCCGCGAGGTGGGCGACTGCCAGCCTGAGATCGGCCCGACGAGGTAGATGCGGCCGATTCCCGGTCGATAGCCGAACCGGGCGTTCAGCCGTCGAATCGGCTCGTTCCGCTGCTCGTTCCGGGTGTGGAGCTCCTTGTAGCCGTTGGCGAGCGCCCAGTTGATCTGCGCCGCTTTCAGCGCTCGCGCGACGCCGCGGCCGCGCCAGGATCGCTTGACGGCGGACAGGTCGTGGTGCGCGTTCGTCGGCTGTGCCGCGGTCAGCGAGAACTTCGCGTAGCCGACGACCTCTTCTCCGGCGAGCGCGACGAACGTCGCCTCCGGACGGTCGCCGGGGCCTTGCATGTCGTGCGCCAGCCAGTCGTCGAACGGTTCGATGTCGTCGTCCTCGAAACCGGGGATATCGGGTAGCGCCTCGAGCGAGACCTCGTACATGCCGCCTGCGAGCTCGGGACGCTCCGCCCAGGTGACGATCTCGACACCGTCGGGTGGCTCGACCGCCGGCGGCGCGATTTCGGCGAGGTGGAGCACGACGCCCACCTCGTGTCGCTCTTCGACGAAACCGCGACGCTGTGCAAAGGACAGGCTCTCAGGATCGTTGTCGAGGACCGGGACCTCGAGCTCGTTCAGGCCCCGCTCGGCAGTCCAGGCGGAGATCGCCTCGTAGAGCGCGGAGCCGGCGCCACGACCTCGCTGCTCGTCGAGCACGGTGACGATCGTGAAGACGCGGTCGGCACGGTGCGGAAAGATGACGCCGACCGCAGAGCCGACGGCGGAGCGATCCGTGCGTGCCAGGTAGTCGACGTGGTCGCGAACGCTCGCCTTGAACGACCGCACGTCGTCCATCGTGAGAGCGTCGTGCGGCCAGACGGCGTTGTAGATCTCCAGCGAGATCCGCTCGTCCGACTCGTCCGCGCACGGAGTGATCTCGACCATGCGGCAACACTACGTGCACACCTGCCTCGATCATCACCAACACGACGTGAGGGCGGCGCGCGCCGCCCTCACGCGTTCGTTACTTCTCGGGCGGGTCAGGCCGGCCGGGTCGTCCCCGTGCGGCGTGAGGCGAACGTCGCGCCCGCAATCGCGAGCAGGACCCCGCCGGCGATCAGCCCGTCGGTTACGGCGTCCGACCGGGAGATGGAGATGACCTCGGGAGACGACGTCGTCGCCTCGACGGTGCCGTAGCCTCCTGCCGACGACGCGTCGGTGACCGTTGCGGCCGCCGTCGAGTCTCCCGTACCGGCCACCGGAGCCGTGTAGCCGCTGGCCGACGACACGTCCGTGACGCCAGGGCCCGCTGCGGTGGCTCCCGTTCCGGCCGCCGGGGCGGTGTAGCCCGTGCCCGACGCGGCGTCGCTGACCATGGTGTCGGCCGCGCTCGTCGCTGCCCCGACCGTGTTGTAGCCACCTGCGGACGACACGTCCGTCGCCGCCGGCGCAGTCGACGTGACGACAGCACCTCCCACGTCGGTCGCGGGCATCGCGTTCGCGATGCTTGCGCCGGTTCCGAGTACGCCGGTTGCCGCGACCGCGAACACGAGCGCACGCTCCCGCATGCCGTGTGCCTCGACATCGTCGATCGCCTGGGAGAGCTCGTCGCGATCGAACGTCAGGACGACATTCGCGCCCGTCGCTTCTTCGAGAATCTGTGCAAGCTCGTCCCGCGACCACGCCATCGCGATCACGCTCGGCGCGTCACCGCTCTCGTGGCCCTCGCTGACGATTCGAAGAAAGAGCTCAGGGCTCCCTTCGGGATCGTCCACGACGGCCGCGATCTCCTCGCGAGGGACGATCGTGGCGACTGCGCGCTGTGCCGGGATCCCCTTGGAGAGCCTTGCAGCACCAAGTGTTTCCACTGCCAACCTCCTCCGCCGATGCGCTGCCTCGTTGCAGCAATCACATGACGCCGATCGGCCGACCTTTCTTCCCTCCCGGTCCGCGCCGATTCCGACCAGTCACCTTCCCACCAGGATCGCCGGATGGCAAGGCCGCCCTCCCCACGCGGCTTCGGCTCAGGCGGTCAGCGTGAGCTCAACGCCTCGGAGACAGCCTCGAGGAGCCTCTCCTCCGTCACCGGAACGTCGACGACGGTCGCGTCGCCGATCTCGTAGGCGCCACGATCGAGGACGGATTTCGACGACTCGACGACGAGCCGAGACGCACCCTTGTCGCTCAGCGCTGCGAGGACACCGTGGCTCTCGCCGAGATCGGTCGTCGAGACGACGACGTCCGCCTGCTCGACGAGCGCGCAGCGCCCGTGGGCGAGGAGCGGACATGTCTGCCTCGGCTCATGCACCGGAGCCTCCTCGTCGGCGAACGTGCGGAGCCGAACACCGACGGACCGCGTGCGCTCGAACGTCTTCGTGGGCCCGGTGCAGACCGCCACGTCGTACCCCGCATCCCGCATCGCCTCGGCTTCGGCCCAGAGCGTTGCCGGGTCAGGATGCTCGATCAGGACACGTGCACGGCCGGTGCGGGTCGGCCATTCACCCGGTTCGATGCAGGCTTCCTTCTGACCATGTCGCCAAAGTGAACCCTTCACGGCTCCTCCTCTCTCGCTTACAGCGCATCGTGACGAGCTGTCTTGGTCGAGCATCGGGGAACCCCGCGGTTCGCCGTGTTGCTTTCTACTGAGCCGCCCGAGGACGCGTAGCCGGGAACGGCCGCTAGGCTCGCTCTGTGCCGCGCCCTGCCAGTCCGATGTTGTCGGCGTCCCAGCTCCAGACGCTCGCTCAGCTCGGCGAAGAACGCACTGCCGGCGTCGGTGACGTCCTGTTTCGTGTCGGCGACTCCCGCTACCCGTTCATCGCGATCATCGACGGCGAGGTCGCGATTCTCGATGAGGCCGGCAACGAGATCATCCGCCACGACAAGTCGGGCTTCCTGGGCGAGATGAACCTCCTGTCCGGACAGACCGTCTTCCTCACCGCAGTCGTCACGCAGACGCTGCGCTACATCGCCGTCGACCGGGACGCGCTGCGTCCGCTGCTGTTCGAGGACGGGCCCTTGAGCGACCTCCTGCTGTCGACCTTCATCGCACGGCGCGAAGCGCTCCAGCAGGTTCAGGGCATCGGCCTCGAGATCGTCGGGCCGCATTCGTCCGAAGCAACGATGCGGATGGTCGAGTTCTCGCGCAGCAACCGCCTGCCCTTCAGCTGGCGCGATTCGGGGCGAGCGGACGACCAGGCTGCGGCCGAGCTCGTCGAAGGGCTCGACAGCGCGAACCTGCCGCTCGTGCGATTGCCGGGCGGCCTCGAGCTGCGCGGCCCGTCGACCGGTCAGGTCTCCCGTGCGCTGGGGATCGGCCGCGAGCTCGCCGCCCGTGAGGAGGTCGACCTGGTCGTGATCGGCGGCGGCCCCGCGGGCCTGGGTGCCGCGGTCTACGCCGCGTCCGAGGGTCTCGAGACCCTCGTCGTCGAGAGCACCGCACTCGGGGGGCAGGCGGGGTCGTCCCGGCGGATCGAGAACTACCTCGGGTTCCCGGCTGGGATCACGGGCTCGGAGCTGACCAGCCGCGCCGTCGCCCAGGCGCGCAAGTTCGGAGCGCGGACCGCGACGCCCTACCGGGCCCTGTCACTCGAACCGGGCAACGGCCGCTACCGGGTGAGCCTGGAAGAGGATCACGAGATCGCCGCACGCACCGTCCTGCTCGCGACCGGGGCGGAGTACCGGCGCCTCCCGGTCGACGGGCTCTCCGATTTCGAAGGGACGAGCGTGTTCTACGCGGCCGGGCCCCCGGAGGCGCAGCTCTGCGGCGCCTCCCGTGTCGGCGTGGTCGGCGGCGGAAACTCCGCGGGGCAGGCCGCCGTCTGGCTGGCTCGCGGCGGCGCACTGGTGACATTGCTCCACCGCCGCGCCGACCTGCGCGAGACGATGTCGGACTACCTCGTGCGAGAGCTCGAGCGCTACGGCGTTGCCGTCCGCGATCGCAGCGAGGTCGCCGCCCTCCACGGCGACGAGGGCCGGCTCGAGGCGGTCACGCTCGAGAGCGGCGAGCACCTCGCGTTCTCGTTCCTGTTCCTCTTCCTCGGGGCGCTGCCCTGCACGGATTGGCTCGGCGACGTGGTCGCACGAGACGACAACGGCTTCATCCTCACGGGCGGCGCGGCCGACGCGGACGCGCTGCTCGAGACGAGCATGCCGGGGGTCTTTGCCGCAGGCGACGTGCGCTCGGGCTCGACCAAGCGCTGCGCGACCGCGGTCGGCGAAGGCGCGATGGCCGTGCAGTTCGTTCACGGCCGACTTGCAGAGCGTTCGAGCACGCAGCGAACTGCAACTTCGTGACGAGCGGGCCGGCGCAACCGCGGAGCATCAGTAGTCACGCGCACACGGGCTGCCTGGAAATCCCGGCACGGCGGAGTGATCGCCCATTAGTCTGCGAAGCATGGGCGTTCCGCCGACGGGCACCGGCATGAACGACTCCACACGTGATGTCACGCCGCTGCCGGATCTCCTGCACGGAAGGTCGCACACAGGGCCGGTCCGCGAGCGTCGACCTGTCTACGTCGACCTCCTGCCACCGTGCAATGCCGGGTGCCCGGCCGGCGAGAACATCCAGGCCTGGCTCGCGCACACTCAGGAAGGCCGACACGAGCAGGCGTGGCGTCAGCTCGTCGCCGACAATCCGCTGCCGGCGATCCACGGGCGAGTCTGCTACCACCCGTGCGAGAGCGTCTGCAACCGCGCCAACCTCGACAGCGCCGTCTCGATCCATTCGGTCGAACGGTTCCTCGGCGACCTCGCACTCGAGCAGGGCTGGCTCTTCGATCGTCCCGCAGCGCGCACCGGCAAGCGCGTGCTCGTGATCGGCGGCGGCCCATGCGGTCTCTCGGCTGCATACCACCTGACGCGGCTCGGCCACGAGGTCGAGATGCGAGACTCCGGCGACGAGACGGGTGGGATGATGCGGTACGGCATCCCGGCCTACCGGCTCCCCCGCGACGTCCTCACCGGCGAGCTCGACCGAATCGCGGAGATGGGTGTGCGGGTGACCTCCGCGCACAAGGTCGAGGATCTGGTCGCCGAGCGCGACGAGGGCGCGTTCGATGCCGTCTTCGTCGCGGTGGGTGCGCACCTCTCCAAACGCGTCGACATCCCCGCCCGCGATGCCGGCCGCATCGTCGACGCAGTCTCGTTCCTCCGCAGCGTCGCCTCCGGCGAGCGACCGGTGATCGGCCGGCGCGTTGCCGTCTACGGCGGCGGCAACACCGCGATGGACGCCGCGCGCGTCGCCCGCCGAATGGGTGCGGACGAGGCGTTGATCGTCTACCGGCGGACGCGCGAGCAGATGCCCGCCCATCTCGACGAGGCCGAAGATGCCGAGCGCGAGGGCGTGCAGATCCACTGGCTGCGCACGATCACGACCTTCGACGGCCCGGAGCTCCAGGTCGAGTTGATGGAGCTCGACGAGACCGGGTATCCGCAGCCGACGGGGCGGTTCGAGACACTCGCTGCAGACACGGTGATCCTCGCGCTGGGGCAGGAGTCCGACACCGCGTTCCTGCGCCGGGTGCCGGGGGTGGAGATCGCGCGCGACGGCACCGTGCAGGTGTCCCCTTCGCTCCAGACCGGCTGTCCCGGTGTGTTCGCCGGCGGGGACATGGTGCCGAGCGACCAGACCGTGACGATCGGTGTGGGCCACGGCAAGAAGGCGGCTCGCCACATCGACGCCTGGCTGCGAAGCGCCGCGGCCGTCACCGCCCCGAAGCACGTCGAGGCCTCGTTCGACAAGCTGCATCTGTGGTACTTCGGCGACAACGCGCGCCGGCAGCAGCCCGAGGCCCCGCCCGAGGAGCGGATCGCGGGCTTCGGCGAGGTGGTCGGCGGGCTCTCGGCCGCCGAGGCGGTCTACGAGGCCGGTCGCTGCCTGTCGTGCGGCAACTGCTTCGAATGCGACGGCTGCCTGGGTGCCTGCCCTGAAGAGGCGGTGATCAAGCTGGGCGAAGGGCACCGCTACCGGTTCGACTACGACCGTTGCACCGGCTGCGGTGTGTGCTTCGAGCAATGCCCGGTGCACGCCATCGAGATGGTCCCCGAGCGGTGACCGACACGCGCGCCACGATCGACGGCAACGAAGCAACGGCCTCGGTCGCCTACCGGCTCAACGAGGTTTGCTGCATCTACCCGATCACACCGTCGTCGACGATGGCCGAGCTTGCCGACGAGTGGTCGAGCCAGGGACGGCAGAACGTCTGGGGCACGGTGCCGGCGGTGGTCGAGATGCAGAGCGAGGGAGGCGCAGCCGGTGCGCTCCACGGTGCGCTGCAGAGCGGAGCGCTCGCAACGACGTTCACGGCCTCGCAGGGCCTGCTGCTGATGATCCCGAACATGTACAAGATCGCCGGCGAGCTCACACCGGCCGTGCTGCATGTGGCCGCCCGCTCGCTCGCGGCGCAGGGGCTGTCGATCTTCGGTGACCACTCGGACGTGATGGCGGTCCGCCAGACGGGCTTCGCACTGCTCGCGTCGGCATCGGTCCAGGAAGCGCACGACCTCGCGCTCGTGGCGCAGGCCGCGACGCTCGAGACGCGCATTCCGTTCGTGCACTTCTTCGACGGCTTTCGGACGTCGCACGAGCTGAACACGATCGAGCTGCTGTCCGACGACGACCTGCGCGCGCTCGTGCCCGAAGAGCTCGTGTGGGCGCATCGCGACCGGGCACTCTCGCCGGAGCGGCCCTTCATTCGAGGGACGGCCCAGAACCCGGACGTCTACTTCCAGGCCCGCGAGACGGTGAACCCGTTCTACGCGCGCGTCCCTGACGCAGTCGAGAACGCCATGGCGCGCCTCGCCGAACGGACCGGCCGCAGGCTGCACATCGTCGACTACACCGGGCGACCCCGAGGCCGAGCGCGTGATCGTCGTGATGGGATCCGGCGGGGAGACGATCCGCGAAACCGTCGCGCATCTCAACGCGCGCGGCGAGCGTGTCGGCGTCGTGCAGGTGCGGCTGTACCGGCCCTTCCCGGCGCAGGCCCTCGTCGACGTGCTGCCTCGCGCCGTGCGCAGGATCGCCGTGCTCGACCGGACGAAGGAGCCTGGTTCGATCGGTGAGCCGCTCTTCCTCGATACGGTCGCCGCCTTGACAGAGTCGTTCGCCGACGGCGAGCGCGACGTGATGCCGCGAATCATCGGCGGCCGTTACGGCCTGTCCTCGAAGGAGTTCACCCCGGGCATGGTCGCGGGGATCTTCGACGAGCTGGCGCTCGAACGACCCCGCCGGCGGTTCACGATCGGCATCACGGACGACGTCTCCGGAACGAGCTTGCCGTTCGACGCGAGCCTGGACATCGAGCCGCCCGAGACCGTCCGCGCGATCTTCTTCGGCCTGGGCTCCGACGGGACGGTGGGCGCGAACAAGAACACGATCAAGATCCTGGGAGACGAGGAGAGCCTGCACGCCCAGGGGTACTTCGTCTACGACTCGAAGAAGTCTGGCTCGCAGACGGTCTCGCACCTCCGGTTCGGCCCACAGCCGATCCGTGCGCCCTACCTCGTGCAGCAGGCGAGCTTCATCGGGTGCCACCAGTTTCGCCTGCTCGAGCAGGTCGACGTGCTCGGACGCGCGGCGGACGGAGCGACCCTGCTCCTGAACTGTCCGCGCCCACCGGACGAGGTGTGGGACGCACTGTCACGTCCGGTGCAGGAGCAGATCATCGCCAAGCACATCGATGTCTATGCAATCGACGCCGGCCGGATCGCTCGCGACGTCGGCCTTGCCGGACGGATCAACATCATCCTGCAGACCTGCTTCTTCGCAGTCTCGGGAGTGCTGCCGGCGGAGCGTGCCATCGAGCGGATCAAGGCAGCGGTCGCGAAGACCTACGCGCGGCGCGGAGCCGAGGTGGTGAAGCGAAACGAGGCGGCCGTCGACCGCGCGCTCGAAGGTCTGCACCGCATCGAGGTGCCCGAGGCGGCGACGTCCACGCGCGGGTTGCCGCCGGTCGTCCCGGACAGCGCGCCCGCGTTCGTCCGCACCGTCACCGCCGCGATGCTGGCGGGCCGAGGCGACGAGCTGCCCGTGAGCGTCCTCCCGGTCGACGGCACCTATCCGAGCGGCACGACCGCCTACGAGAAACGCAACATCTCGGACCTCGTTGCCGTCTGGGATGCCGACCTGTGCATCCAGTGCGGCAACTGCAGCTTCGTCTGCCCGCACAGCGTGATCCGCTCGCGGTACTACGACCAGTCGAACCTCGAGACCGCGCCCGACGGGTTCGCTTCTGCCCCGCTGGACGCGGTCGGCCTCCCCGACACCCGCTACACGCTGCAGGTCTACGTCGAGGACTGCACGGGCTGTGCCCTCTGCGTCGAGGCGTGCCCGGTCGTCGCGCCGGGCGACCCGGTCCGAAAGGCGATCAACCTCGCGCCGCTCGAGCCGCTGGTCGCAACCGAGCGCCAGAACATCGCCTTCTTCGAGACGCTTCCCGGCAGCGACCGGTCGCGCGTCGACTTCGGCACCGTGCGCGGCACACAGTTCCTGGAACCGTTGTTCGAGTTCTCGGGCGCCTGCGCGGGCTGCGGCGAGACGCCGTATCTGAAGCTCATCTCACAGCTCTTCGGCGACCGGCTGATGGTCGCGAACGCAACCGGCTGCTCGTCGATCTACGGCGGCAACCTGCCGACCACGCCGTGGACGACGGACGCCGACGGGCGGGGGCCGGCCTGGTCGAACTCCCTCTTCGAGGACAACGCCGAGTTCGGTCTCGGCTTCCGGCTCGCCGCGGACCGACACACGGAGCTCGCGCGCCGCCGCCTTGCCGACCTGCGCGACACGATCGGCGCCGAGCTCGTCGACGCGATCCTCGAGGCGCCGCAGCTGCGGGAGTCGGAGCTCCGAGCACAGCGCGCGCGGGTCGGCGAGCTGAAGCAGCGGCTCGACCAGCTCGAAGGAGCTGCCGTCGCCGATCTGCAGAGCGTGGTCGATCACCTCGTCCGGCGCAGCGTCTGGATCGTCGGCGGCGACGGCTGGGCCTACGACATCGGCTCCGGCGGCCTCGACCACGTCCTGGCCAGCGGACGCAACGTCAACGTGTTGGTGCTCGACACCGAGGTGTACTCGAACACGGGCGGGCAGATGTCGAAGTCGACGCCGCTCGGGGCGGTCGCCAAGTTCGCCGCCGCCGGCAAGACGGTTGGCAAGAAGGACATCGCCCTCCAGGCAATCGCCTACGGCAGCGTCTACGTCGCCCGCGTCGCGATGGGCGCAGACCCGCAGCAGACATTGACCGCGCTGCGCGAGGCCGAAGCCTACGACGGCCCCTCGCTCGTGCTGGCGTACAGCCACTGCATCGCGCACGGGATCGACATGCGCAACGGCCTCGACCAGCAGTACCGCGCTGTGGCCAGCGGCTACTGGCCGCTCGTGCGCTACGACCCGGTGATCCGCGCCGCCGGGGGCAACCCGTTCCTGCTCGACTCACCGCGGCCGCGGATCCCGCTCTCCGACTACACGAACCGGGAGCTGCGCTATCGCACGCTCACGAATACCGACCCGGCCGAAGCCGAACGGCTGCACGAGCTCGCCGAGCAGGCGGTCGAGCAGCGGTGGGACGTCTACGAGCAGATGGCAACCAGCGGCGCACAGCACTTCGCCGCGGACGCACGCAAGGAGCGCTGATGGATCTCTCGACGCGCTACATGGGTCTCGAGCTACGCAACCCGCTCGTCGCGTCGGCGTCCCCGCTCTCCCAGACGGTGGAAGGCGTGCGGCGGCTCGCCGACGCAGGCGTCGGCGCGGTCGTCCTCTACTCGCTCTTCGAGGAGCAGGTGCGCCGAGAGGCGGCCCACGACGCGCAACTCGTCGAAGCCGGCACCGAGAGCTTCGCGGAGTCGCTCTCCTACTTCCCTGCCGCGGTCGAAGCGGAGACGGGCCCGCGGCGTTATGTGAGCCTGCTCGAGCGCGCCGCTGCCGCCGTCGACATCCCGGTGATCGGCAGCCTCAACGGTGTGACGCCCGACGGCTGGGTCGACTACGCACGAGCGATCCAGGATGCCGGCGCCGCGGCGATCGAGCTGAACATCTACTACCTGCCGGGCGACTCCCGCATCGCCGGCCGCGACGTCGAACAGCGGCACCTCGACGTCTTCGCTCGGGTCAAGGACGTCGTCGGCGTGCCGGTCGCGGTCAAGTTGAGCCCGTACTTCAGCTCGACCGGCGAGATGGCGCGCCGGCTCGACGACGCAGGCGCCGACGCGCTCGTGCTGTTCAACCGCTTCCTCCAACCGGATATCGACGCCGACCGGCTCGCCGTCGTGCCGCAGGTCGGCCTCTCGACCCCGGCGGAGGCCAGGTTGCCGCGCACGTGGATCGCACTCCTGCACGGGCGCGTGCGCGCCTCGCTCGCGGCGACCACGGGCGTCGAGACCTCGGACGACGTCGCCAAGTACCTGCTCGCCGGCGCCGACATCGTGATGACCGCCTCGGCGCTCCTTCGGCACGGCCCGGACCACGCGACCGTTCTGCTCGACGGCCTGTCCGACTGGATGACGCGCAAGGGCTTCGCAGCGGTCGACGACCTGCGTGGACTGCTCGCCGTGCCGCCCGGCGCCGACGAGGCGGTGCACGAACGAGCGGGCTACGTCGGCGCGATGCGAGAGGCCAACAGCGACATCTACGGGCCATGGTGACCGGCTGGAGGCTTGATGTGGAATTGGATGCCTGTGGGGATGGCTGAGGCCGAGCAGGTCGGACGGGGTGGGCGCGGCGCGTAGCGGTGGCTACGGGCAAGCCCGGCCCGGCCGAGATGCGATGTGTCTCAGCCACCATCCACAGGCGTTCGGCATTTCACATCAAGCCTCTAGTCCCGAGGTGAGCCGCGCTCGGTCGAGCGACCGTCGAGGGTGAGTTCTCCACCGGACGCAGCGAGCAGCGTCGGCGATCCGCGGGAAGCGGTCGAGCTCCTGTTGCGCGAGCTTCGAGCGCATCCCGATGGGCTCTCGAGCCGCGAGGCCGAGCGCCGCCTCGTCGCCTACGGCCGCAACGAGCTCGTTCGGCGCGGCGGCGTTCGCTGGCCGCGGCAGCTGGCGAAGCAGTTCACCCACCCACTGGCGCTTCTGCTCTGGCTTGCAGCCGGCCTCGCCTTCATCGGTGGGGCCCCTGTGCTCGGCGTCGCGATCCTGGCGGTGATCGTCCTCAACGCCGTCTTCGCGTTTGCGCAAGAGCGCCAGGCCGAGCGCGCGATCGAGGCGTTACGCCGCTTCCTGCCGCAGCAGGCGCTGGTGCTCAGAGACGGGCACCGAGTGACCGTCGATGCGAGCACGCTCGTCCCAGGCGACGTGCTGCTGCTCGCGGAGGGTGACGGCATCTCAGCCGATGCACGGCTGCTCGACGGTGCGCTCGACGTCGATCTCTCGACGCTGACCGGCGAGTCGCAGCCCGTGTACCGCTCGGCCGAGTTCCGCGACACGACGGGACCGATGATCGAGGCGCGAGATCTCGTGTTCAGCGGCTCGTCCTGTGTCGGCGGCGAAGCGACGGCGCTCGTCGTCAGGACGGGAATGCAGACGGAGCTCGGCCGGATCGCGGCCCTCACGGAACGGGTCGAGACCGAGCTGAGCCCGCTCGAACGACAGGTACGCCGTGTCGCGTGGCTGATCGCCCTGGTCGCCGTCCTGGTCGGACTGGCGTTCCTGCCGATCGGCTGGCTCCTCGCCGGCCTGCCGCTCGAGGACGCGTTCAACTTCGCGATCGGCCTGATCGTCGCCAACGTCCCCGAGGGGTTGCTGCCGACGATCACGCTCGCGCTCGCCGTCGGGGTGGCGATGCTGGCCCGGCGCGGCGCACTCGTCAAGCGGCTGAGCGCGGTCGAGACGCTCGGTTCGGCCGATGTGATCTGCACCGACAAGACCGGCACGCTGACGGAAAACCGAATGCGGGCTGTCAAACTCTGGACGCCGCTCGGAGAGCTCGACCTCGAGGGCGACGGCAACCTCGCGGCGGCCGCAGCCGAGAACCCGGTGCTGGCGCTGCTCGGCCGCGCAGCCGCATCGTGCAGCAGCGCCGAGGTCGATCCGGCCCGAGGGAGCAAGTCGCGCGGGGAAGCGACCGAGATCGGGATCCTCGAGGCCGCCCGCGAGATCGGCATCGACGTCGCGTCGCGGCGGCGAGAGCGCCGGCGGCAGAAGCTGTACCGCTTCGACCCGACGCTGCGGCTCATGTCCACCGTCGATGCGCGCGAGGACGGCACGCTCACCGTCCACGCGAAAGGTGCGCCGGAAGAGATTCTCGGCCGCGCCACGCGCATCGGCGGTCTCGAGAACCACCGTCCGCTGGAGGAGACCGACCGTCGCGAGGTGCTGGCCGTGTTCGAGCGTTACGCGTCGCAAGGGCTGCGCGTGCTCGCCGTTGCCCGCCGGCGCCTGCCCACAGGCGCAGCGGCCCCGGCTCGTCGCGAGGACGCCGAGCAGGAGCTCTGCCTGCTCGGCCTGGTCGCGCTCTTCGACCCGCCACGGCCAGAGGTCGCGGACGCGGTCGCCCAGTGCCACGTGGCGGGGATTCGCATCATCGTGATCACGGGCGACTACGGGCCGACCGCAGCGGAGATCGCGCGCCGGGTCGGCATCGCTCGTGACGGAAGCCAGATCGTGACCGGCGCCGAGCTGGAGATGCTGAGCGAGCGCCAGCTGGACGAGCTCCTGCGCGAGGGCACGGAGCTGATCTTCGCCCGCAGCTCGCCGGAGGCGAAGATGCGGATCGCCGACGCACTCCGCGCCGAAGCGCACACCGTGGCCATGACCGGCGACGGCGTGAACGACGCACCTGCGCTCCGGCGCGCCGACATCGGCGTCGCCATGGGCCTCACCGGCACGGACGTCGCCCGCGAGGCGGCGACCATGGTGCTCACCGACGACAACTTCGCGACCATCGTCGCAGCAGTCGAGGCAGGACGTCAGGTCTTCGACAACGTCCGCAAGTTCATCCTCTACATCTTCACCCACGCCACGCCCGAGGTCGTCCCCTTCCTCGTCTTCGCCCTCTCGGGGGGCCGGATCCCCCTACCGCTGACGGTCCTGCAGATCCTCGCCATCGACCTGGGGACGGAGATCCTGCCCGCGCTCGCGCTCGGACGCGAGCCCGCCGAGCCGGGCTTGATGGACCGGCCGCCGCGTGCTCGCACCGAGGGTGTGATCGACCGCTCGCTGCTCTACCGCGCCTGGATCTTCCTCGGCCTGATCGAGGCCGCACTCGTCCTCGCCGGCTTCTTCTTCGTCCTCCTTCGAGCCGGCTGGAGCCCCGGTGACGACGTCTCGAGCGGCTCGCCCCTCCATCACGCCTACCTGCAGGCGACGACGATGACCTTCGCCGGCATCGTCGCCTGCCAGATCGGGACCGCGGTCGCCGCTCGCACGGAGAGAGCGTCGTTACGCTCGGTCGGGTTCTTCACCAACCGTCTGCTGCTCTGGGGCATCGCCTCGGAGATCGCGTTCGGCGCGCTCCTCGTCTACGTGCCGGCGTTGCAGACGGTGTTCGGAACCGCCGCGCTCGGGATCACCGAGATCGCTTTCCTGCTTCCGTTCCCGCTGATCGTCTGGGGCGCCGACGAGCTCAGACGCTGGCATCTGCGGCGCCGTGCAGTCACGGCTCCGGCTCGCTGATCGGCCCGAGTCAGCCGACTCTCCGACGAGGTAGGTTGCGGCGATGGGGCTGTCGCCGGCACTCGTCGATCGATTCGCGGCGGCGACACAGACGATCCGGGAGCCGGAGCAGCTGCGGACGTACGAGTGCGACGGTCTCACCGGCCGCCGCGTCGTCCCCGCGCTCGTGGCGCTACCCGGCTCGACGGCCGAGGTGCAGGACGTCGTTCGCCTGTGCAACGACGAAGGGATCCCGTTCGTCGCACGGGGCGCCGGCACCGGTCTATCCGGCGGCGCCCTTCCGGTTGCAGACGGCATCGTCATCTCGCTGGCCCGCTTGGACCGCGTGCTCGCCGTCGACCTCGACGCAGGCGAGGTCGAGGTCGAGCCGGGTGTGGCGAACCTCGACGTGACGCGCGCCGTTGCCGACGCCGGCTTCTACTACGCTCCCGACCCATCGTCGCAGCAGGTCTGCACGATCGGCGGCAACGTGGCGGAGAACTCGGGCGGCGCACACTGCCTCAAGTACGGATTCACCGTCAACCACGTGCTCGCGGCGCAGGTCGTGCTGCCGTCCGGGGACCTCGTCGACCTCTCGATCTGGGACGAGGGGCCCGACCTGCTCGGCGCCTTCATCGGCTCCGAGGGGACCCTCGGCATCGCGACGAAACTGACCTTGCGAATCCTGCGGGCGCCTGCATCGGTTTGCACACTGCTCGCGGGTTTCGCCGACACCGACGGCGCCGGCGCTGCCGTGTCCGGAACGATCGCCGCCGGAATCCTCCCGGCCGCGATCGAGATGATGGACGCGATCACGATCGAGGCGGCGGAAGCAGCCGTCGGTGCGAACTACCCGCCGGGCTGCGGAGCGGTCCTGATCGTCGAGCTCGATGGTCCCGAGGCTCAGGTCGAGGAGGATCTCGCCGCCGTCGAGTCGCTCTGTCGCGAGTGCGGCGCACGCGAGATCCGGATCGCGTCCGATCCGGCGGACCGCGCCGCCGTCTGGCGTGGTCGCAAGGCCGCGTTCGCCGCGATGGGTCGCGTCAGTCCGAACTACTACGTCCAGGACGGCGTCGTACCGCGGACGCGCCTGCCCGAGGTGCTCCGTCGGATCGACCAGCTGTCGCGCGAGCACGACCTGCGCGTGGGCAACGTCTTCCACGCCGGCGACGGGAACCTGCACCCGCTCGTCCTCTACGACGGTCGCGTGGACGGCGAGGCGGAGCGGGCCGAGCTCCTGGCCGGGAAGATCCTCGAAGCCTGCGTCGAGGCCGGCGGCTCGATCACGGGCGAGCACGGCGTCGGCACCGACAAGGCGTGCGCGATGCCGCTGATGTTCGGCGAGTCGGACCTCGAGGCGATGCAGCGGCTTCGCTCGGCCTTCGACCCGCATGGGCTCGCGAACCCGGGCAAGGTCTTCCCCACGCCGCGTCTCTGCGGCGAGGTGCCCGGACCGTACCGGGCCAATCCCCTCGAGCTGGCGGGCCTTGGCGAGCGCTTCTGAGCTGATCGTCGAGCACGAGCCCGGCGACCTGACCTGCGTCGTCGGCGGCGCGTTGCGGATCACGAGCCTGCAGGGAGCGCTGGCCGAGCACGGACAGCGTCTGTCTCTCGACCCGCCGGGCGATCCGACGATCGAGGAATGCATCGCCGACGACCTTTCCGGACCGCTGCGCCACCGCTTCGGGACGATGCGCGACCTCGTGCTCGGCGTCACGGTCACCCTGCTCGACGGAACGCGCGCGACCTCCGGTGGCAAGGTCGTGAAGAACGTCGCCGGTTACGACCTCGGCAAGCTCTTCTGCGGATCGCGCGGCCGTCTTGGGCGTATCGAACAGGTTGCGCTGCGGTTGCACCCGCTCCCCGCGGCGACTCGCACGATCGTGACGGAGGCGTCGCGTTGGCGGGACCTCCACTTCTCCTCCCTCGTGCCGAGTGCAGTCGACGTGGCGGGCGGCCTCATGCACGTCCTGTTCGAGGGCTCGCCGCGCTCGGTTGCCGCGCAGGCCGCCGAGCTCGAGGGCGAGGAGGCCGACCCGTGGTCCGAGTTGCGCGCGCTCCAGGCGCGCTTGCCGGGAAAGATCCGCTACGACGGGGACGAGGCACCGCTGGTGCGACCCGGCCCGCGTATCGCGTACGTGGAGCAGGCATTCGAGCCGGCGTGGAGCCCGCTCGCCGAACGCGTCGCCGAGGCTCTGTGCAGACCGAGCTGATCGCGGACTGCGTGCACTGCGGCTTCTGCCTGCCGACCTGCCCGACGTACTCGCTGTGGCGGGAGGAGATGGACTCTCCGCGCGGGCGGATTCACCTGATGAGCGCGCTCGCCGACGGGTCGGTCGAGCTCACGGACACGGTCGTCGAGCACTTCGACCGCTGCCTCGGCTGCATGGCCTGCGTCACGTCGTGCCCGTCGGGCGTCCAGTACGACCGGCTGATCGAGTCGACCCGGCAGCACATCGAGCGGAACTACAGCCGTGGTGTCCGGGACCGGATTCTGCGTTCGCTGATCTTCGGTGTCTTCCCCTATCACCGGCGCCTCCGGATGGCGATGGCGCTCAGAAAGCTCCCTGCACCCGGGCTGCTGCGGCCCTTCCGCGAGCTCGCGCCACCGTGGATCGACACAGCAACCCCGCCCGACGCACCTGTCCGGCGACGGGCCCCGCGTCGCAGTCGTCACGGGGTGCGTGCAGAGTGTCCTCTTCGGAAGTGTCAACGCCGCGACCGCGCGCGTCCTTGCCGCCGACGGGTACGACGTCCACGTCCCCCGCGCGCAGGGCTGCTGTGGTGCGCTGCACGCGCACGCGGGCCGGGTGACCGAAGGGATCATCCGGGCTCGCCTGCTCGAGGAATCCCTATCCGGCTACGACGCGATCGTCACCAACGCCGCAGGCTGTGGATCGCACCTCAAGGACCACCGCGGCGCGCGCTTCGTCGACGTCAGCGAGCTGATCGCCTCGGCTCCGGCTCCGGCGACGCGCCACCCGCTGGCCCTCCGCGTCGCGTTCCAGGACTCGTGCCACCTCAGGCATGCGCAGCGCATCGTCGCGGAACCACGGAACGCGCTGCGCGCGATACCGGGTCTCGAGCTCGTCGAGCCCGGCGAGCAGGAGCTCTGCTGCGGCAGTGCCGGGGTCTACAACATCGTGCAACCGACCGCTGCGCGCGAGCTCGGCGACCGGAAGGCCGCCCGCGTGCTCGCGACGTCTCCCGATGCCTATGCGAGCGGCAACCCCGGCTGCCTCATCCAGGTGACGTCCGCCCTTCGCCGCACCGGTCGACCGCTTCCCTCGTTTCATCCGATCGAGCTCGTCGACGCCTCGATTCGCGGTCTCAGCGCAGACGAGGTGCTCAGCCGCGCCCGTTCCTAGGCGCCTACCGCTCGACGTGGATGCGCTCGTCCGATTCGCACAGCGGACTCCCGCGACGTCCAGCACGAAGCGCCAGCGCCTCGGCAAGGATCGAGATCGCCGTCTCCGCCGGGCTCTCCGCACCGACGTCGAGGCCCGCAGGCCCACGCAGGCGGTCGAGCTGTTCGGCGGTCACGCCGGCTTCGAGCAGCTTCTCCCGCCGGCGCGCCTGGGCGACACGGCTGCCGAGGGCTCCGACGTAGAACGCGTCGGTCTGCAGCGCGGTGGTGAGCGCCGGAATGTCGAACTTCTCGTCGTGCGTCAGCACGACGATTGCCGTGTCGCGGTCCACCCCGATGCGCGCGAGCGCCGCGTCCGGCCATTCGGTGAGGATCTCCTCGGCGCTCGGAACACGCTCGCGCGTGGCGAAACGCGCACGCGCGTCGATGCAGATCGTGTGCCAGCCGAGCGCGCGCGCCGCAGCGCACAGCGCCTCGCCCGTGTCGACGGCCCCGACGACGACGAGTCGCGGAGGCGGACCGTAGACATCGGCGAACACGCGCGATCCCTCGAACTCGATCAGCCCGCTCCGGCGGACCTCGGCGGCAAGCGCGGCGATCGCCGGCGAGGCGTCTCCGATCGTCTCGTCCCGATCGAGCCACACGAGCAGCTTTCTGCCGACATCCGGCCCTTCGACCACGGTGAAGAGCACGGCGCGCTCGTCGCCTTGCGCGACTTCGAACAGAGCCTCGGCGAGCGTCACTCGAGCAGCTCGACGAAGACGTCGATCTCGCCGCCGCAGGGCAAGCCGACGCCGAGCGCCTGGTCGTCGGTGATGCCGTAGGTCAGCAGACGCGGCGCGCCGCCCTCGATCACCTCGAGCCCCTGCACTGCAACGTCGTTCTCGACACAACCGCCCGGAGACCGACCCGCACATCGCGCCGCTCTCGGAGACGGCGAACTTCGCGCCTACCGGCCGGGGCGCCGACTTGCGGGTGGCCACGACGGTCGCGACCGCAACCCGCTCGCCCCGGGCACGCCAGCGCTTCACCTCATCGACGATCTCCTTCATTCGCGCAGAACGGTACCGAGGCCTCGAGGCTGGCGACGTCGCGGTCGCTCTTGACCGTATAGAAATGCCGGATGGCCAACCACTACGAGTTCGAAGGTCGCGTCGCGCTCGTGACGGGCGGAGCGAGCGGCATCGGTGCTGCAACGGTGGAGCGTCTTCGGGCTGGAGGTGCGGACGTCCACGTCTTCGACCTCGCGAACGGCGAGGACGTTCGAGACTCTGCGCAACTAGAGGCCGCCGTCACCAACCTCGAGCGCCTCGATGTGCTCGTCTGCGCCGCCGGTGTCGGAGGCGATTCACTGCATGTCGAGGACATCTCGAACGAGGAATGGGAGCGTGTCCACGCGATCAACCTCAACGGTGTCTTCTACGCCAACCGTGCGGCGCTGCCGAAGATGAAGGCGAACGGATACGGCCGGATCGTCAACGTGGCTTCGATCGCCGGCAAGGAGGGCAATCCGATGGCCGCGCCGTACTCGTCGTCGAAGGCGGCGGTGATCGGATTCACGAAGTCGATCGGAAAGGATGTCGCCGGCTCGGGCGTACTCGTGAACTGCATCGCGCCCGCAGTGATCGACACGCCACTCCTCGGTCAGATCACCGAGGAGCACGTCTCGTACATGACGTCGCGTATCCCGTTGGCGCGGATGGGCCGGCCGGAAGAGGTGGCCGCGCTCGTCTGCTGGCTCGCGAGCGAGGAGATGAGCTTCTCGACCGGAGCCTGCTTCGACATCTCCGGCGGGCGGGCGACGTATTGAGCCGCGACGAGCGCTTCCTCGTCACGGGCGCGCTCGGCTGCATCGGCGCGTGGACGTGTGCGGTGCTCGCGGCCGAGGGCGTTTACGTCGTCGGCTTCGACCTCGGCTCGGACGAGCGCCGGCTCACGCTCGCGGGCGCCGGCGGCGTGCGAATCGTGCGCGGCGACATCACGGACCGCTCGGCACTCGATGCCGTGCTCGACGAGCACGGCATCACGCACGTCGTGCATCTCGCGGCACTTCTGATCCCGCAGATCAAGGCTGACCCGCCCTACGGGACCACGGTGAACGTCGGCGGCACCGTCAACGTGCTCGACGCCGCGAAGACGCGCGGCATTCGGGTCGCGTACGCAAGCTCGGCAGCCGTCTACTCGAGTGCCGACGACACCGGCGTGCCGGTCCCGAACGAGGCAACCGGCCACCCGGCGACGTTCTACGGGGTGCACAAGCAGGCGTGCGAAGGGCTCGCGCGGATCTTCTGGCAGGAGGAACACGTCCCCTCGATCGGCATCCGGCCGTTCGTCGTCTACGGGCCGGGGCGCGACAACGGGCTCACGGCCTCGCCGAGCATCGCGATGGTGAAAGCGGCCCGCGGCGAGAACAGCGAGATCGCGTTCGGCGGCCGCACGCAGCTGCAATTCGCACCGGATACGGCGAACGTGTTCGTCGCCGCGGCGCGCGCCGCCGACGCCGGAGCGCGCGTCTTCCATCTCGGAGGTCCCGCAGTGACGATCGCCGAGGCCGCGGCTGCGATCGAGGCGGCGAGCGGGACGTCGGTGAACGTCGACGAGTCGAACCGGCTGCCCTTCCCCGACGAGTTCGACGGCGCACCCCTCGACGAAGCGCTCGGCGGGATCAGCTGGACGCCGCTCGAGACGGGTGTTGCGCAAACGATCGAGCGGCTGCGAGCCGCCGCGGGCTGACGGTCGCATCGACGAGCGACGAGCGCCACCGCTCCCGCCGTACGCGTTGTCGGACCGTCAACCGGCGACGACGGGGTTCGTGATCGCGCCGATGCCGTCGATCTCGATCGTGATCTCGTCACCGGGCTTCATCCACACGGGCGGCTCGCGAAACGCACCGACCCCGGCAGGAGTGCCGGTGATGATCAGATCGCCGGCCTCGAGCGTGATCGCCTGCGACACGAACGAGATGATCTCGGCGACCCCGAAGATCATGTTCGAGGTGTTCGAATCCTGCATCACGGTGCCGTTCAAGATCGCGCGGATCGGTAGCGACTGAACGTCGGGAACCGAGGATGCAGGGACGACGTCGCCGACCGGCAGAAACGTGTCGAGCGACTTCCCCCTCACCCACTGACCGTCCGAGAACTGGAGGTCGCGGCCGGAGACGTCGTTCGCGACCACGTAGCCCTTCACGAACCCGAGAGCGTCGTCGACCTCCACACGCCGCGCCTGCCGACCGATCACGACGCCGAGCTCGGCTTCGTAGTCGACGTTCGCAGAGATCGGTGGAATCCGGATCGCCTCACCCGACGCGATCAGCGTGTTCGGCCACTTGGCAAAGAGCAGCGGCTTCTCCGGCAGCGCGACCCCCTGCTCCTCGGCGTGATCCCGATAGTTCAGGCCGACGCAAACGATCTTCTGGGGCGCCGCGATCACGACGGCGACCCTACTACGTCGAACGTGCGAGACCGGTGGGCTGCTGAGCACCGCCGGAGAAAGACGAAACCCCCAGCAGGTGGGGGTTTCGCCGGTCGTCCAGATCGCTTCGTCGCGCCGTTACGACCAGAACTCGTCCCAGGCGTAGAGATCCTCGAAGTACTCCCAACCGTCGATGAGCCGGCCGTCCTTGATCTCGAAGACGATGCAGCAGTAGACATCCAGCTTCCTGCCGTTCCGCTCTGCGGTGTTGTGATGGATGCCGATGACGCGGCCATCTTCGTCGGTGAGCACGCGCTGCAACGTGGCCTTGAACGTCCCTTCCGTCTCACCTCCGTAGCGGACGAACTGCGCGAAGACCGCCTCGCGGCCGTTGTGGTCGCCGGCGATCGGGCTTCGCCCCGGCGTGTGCCACGAGGCGTTCTCGTCGAACAGCTCGGTCAGCGCCCCGATGTCGGCCGTGTTGAAGGCCTCGTACCCGCGCCGGACAAGTGCTGCGCTCGGATGTTCGGTGGTGACCGTGCTCATAGCCTCTCCTTCGTCGCTCGATCGACCTACGCGTCGTACTTGCCGCCGAGCTCCGCCGCCTGCGGGCGGCCCTTGTGCCCGGCCTCTTGCATGATCGGAGGGACCTCGGGGTCGGAGACGAAGCTCTGCCAACCCTCGCCGTCCCAGTCGAACAGCACCCAGACCCGGTCGCTCTCGTTGGGGTCGCGAAAGACGGTCGCACCCTTGGAGCCGTGCTGCTTCCGCTTCTCGGCGCCCTTGGTCGAGAAGATCTTCTCGAAACGGTCGTAATCCTCGACCGTGGTCGTTGCCAGGATCATCGGTTCTCCTCCTTCGTTCGCTTGACCGGACGAGCATGCGCCCGCCGGCCCCGCGACGCATCGGGCGAACGCCCTATCCGGCGTGAACGAGGTTGTGCTCGAAGGCCCAGAGCGTCGCCGCGGCGCGGCTGCGGACGCCGGCCTTCTGGTAGACGTGCTGGACGTGGTGGCCCGACGGTCTTGGGCGAGATGCCGAGATCTTCGGCGATCGCCTGGTTCGACTCGCCACGCACGAGCACGAGCAGGACTTGCAGCTCGCGCTCGGTCAACCCGCCAGGCAGCTCACGAGGCCGCTCCTGCACACGGTGACCGGCGGCATTGAGCACTGCGTCGACCGCCTCCGCATCGAGGCGCCCTTCCTCGGCCTCCCGCGTCAACTCCGCCTCTGCGGCCGGGGCGTCGAGTGCCGGCCGGTACGGCCGCGCCTCGCGCATCGCTCCGTAGCAGTCGGCGGCGGCGAGGATGCGAGCCGCCTGATCGAGTGCCAGCCCCCGCGTGCCGCGGTGGTACCCGGAACCGTCGAGCCGTTCGTGGTGTGAGCCGGCGAGGAGCCCGATCGGAGCGAGCGCCGCGGACTGGGCGAAGGCGCGCTCGGTGAAATGAGGATGGAGGCGCACTCGCTCCCACTCGCCGAATCCGAGCGGCCCCGGCTTCTCCCAGATCGCGTTCGACACGCCGACCCGGCCGAGGTCGTGCGCGAGCGCGGCGCGCCGCACGAGTGTCACGGAAGCAGCCGGAAGACCCATGCGCCAGGCGGCGGCTTCGGCGAGCTCGGCCACACCCGTCGAGTGCTCGCGGAGCCAAGGCGACTTGAGCCCGGTGAGCGCGGCGATGGCCGTGAAGGCGGCGTCGAGCTTCTCGCCTGCGATCCACACCTGCGGAAACGGCTCGACCTCGAGGGCCTGCTCCCACATCCGCGTCTCGTCCAGGTCGGCAAGAAGGTCGTCGAGATTCTCCAGCGCGAGGCCGGCGAGGCGAGGGTCGTACGCGGCGCCTGTTCGACCTTCGATGACGGCCCGCGCCTCCTCCGGGCCCGAGGCGGAGAGGAAGAGCGAGATGTCCCGCCCGACGTGCAGGAGACGCATCGGCAACGGAATCTCGTCGCCGCCGGCGTTCGGGAACCCGCGTCCGTCCCAGCGCGCGAAGACGTACTCGAGCGCTGCCTGGATGCTCGAACCGAGGTCGAGCCACCCGGCGAACCGCTGCGCCACCTCGCACATCGTGGCGAACGACTCACGCGCCCTCGGTGCGGCGTTGGCGATGGCGTCCTCGATGAGCGCGTCGCGGATCTCAGGCTCGCGGCCGACGCCCACGTTCGCCCGGTAGAACGCGAGCACCTCAGCGGAGTTGATCGGGTCGATGAGGAAGAACGCGGCTCGGTGCGCGATGTCGTCGCCGAAGAGCTGCGCCGCCTCGTGCCCGTTCGACGTGCACCCGGACGCGTGGAGAAGCGCGACGTAGTACGTGTCGAAGAGCTCCTGTGCGGACGCTTCGGCGAGCTCGCCCAGACGGACGGCCAGCACGGCCGTGCGCAGGGCGTGCTCCAGCGGCTGCCCGGTGCCGAGGTCGGTGGCGAGCGACAGGGCACCGACCACCTCGGCCGCGCGAATCGGCTGCTCACTTCCAGGCAGCTCAGCTGCGACTACACCGCGATCCTCCGCCGCCACGTCGACACCCTACTGCCGGATGTCGGGTCCTTAGCGAAGACCGACGGTGGCGCCGGCCGCATCGACGTCGATCCGACGAGCCGCGGCGTCCGTCGGCAGCCCGGGCATCGTCTGCATGTCGCCGCAGACTGCGACGATCCACCCTGCGCCCGTGTAGGCGCGAAGCTCCCGCACGGGCAATGTGAATCCTGTCGGCGCTCCTCGCAGCTTGGAGTCGTGCGAGAGGGAGAGGTGCGTCTTCGCCATACAGATCGGAAGGTGTCCGAGCCCGGCCTCTGCGAACAGCCTGCTCTGCCTGCGCGCGACCGGTGACAGCTCGACGCCGCCCGCCCCGTACGCGCGGGTCGCGATCGCCTCGATCTTCTGCTCGATCGGATCTTCGAGCTCGTAGAGATAGCGGCCGCCGACCGGAGCAACTGCCGCCTCGAGCACAGCCTCCGCGAGCTCCTCGGAGCCGGCGCCGCCTTGCTCGAAGCCGTCGCTGATCGCGGCGCCGGTGATGTCGAGCTCGCGGGCGAGCCGGATCGCCGCGTCGATCTCGGCTCTCGCGTCTCCGGGGAAGCGGTTGACGGCGACGACACACGGCAAGCCGAACTCGTTGATGATGCGAAGGTTCGCGCGCAGGTTGTCCATGCCACGTTCCAGCGCAGCGACGCCGCCGTTCGGATCGCCCCCGTGATGCTTCAGCGCCTGAACGGTCGCGACGAGCACGACGGCGCTCGGCGCGATGCCGCCCAATCGACAGACGATGTCGACGAACTTCTCGAAGCCCATGTCGGCTCCGAAGCCGCTCTCCGTGACGACGTAGTCGCTGAGCTTCAACCCGAGCCGGTCGGAGACGAGCGAGTTGTTGCCGTGGGCGATGTTCGCGAACGGGCCGCAGTGGACGAGTGCCGGCTGACCTTCCCCCGTCTGCACGAGGTTCGGCTTCAGGGCATCCTTGAGCAGGACGGTCATCGAGCCGGCGGCGTCCAGCTCACCAGCGGTCACGGGCGCACCGTCGCGGGTCGATCCGACCGTGATCGCGGCGAGACGAGCGCGCAGATCTGCGAGGTCGCGCGCGACCGCGACGATCGCCATCACCTCGGAGGCAGCGGTGATGTCGAAGCCCGTCTCGCGCGGGCTGCCGTTCGCACGCCCGCCGAGGCCGATCACGATCTGGCGCAGAGCGCGATCGTCCATGTCGACGCAGCGGCGCCAGCTGATCGATTGCGGGTCGATGCCGAGCTCGTTCCCGTGCAACAGATGCGACTCGATCATCGCCGCGAGCAGGTTGTTCGCGGCTCCGATCGCGTGGATGTCACCCGTGAAGTGAAGGTTGACTCGTTCCATCGGCACGATCTGGGCGCGCCCGCCGCCCGTGCCGCCGCCCTTGATGCCGAAGACGGGACCGAGCGACGGTTCACGGACACAGAGCAGTGAGCGCTCGCCGATTCGGGCGAGCGCCTGGACCAGCGAGATCGCGGTCGTCGTCTTCCCCTCTCCCGCTTTGGTCGGCGTCATCGCCGTCACGCTCACCAGCCGGCCGTCGGAAGTGTCCTGCAGACGGTCGAGAGCCGAAAGCTCGATCTTCGCCGCGTCGCGTCCGTACGGCTGGACCTCGTCCGCCTCGAGCCCGAGACCGGCGGCGAGGTCGGTGATCGGAACGGGGCTCCCTGCGCCGACGACGGTCACGACGGCAAGCGTATTCGAGTTCGCGGAGGCACGACGTGACCTGCGGCTGTGGGCTGTCTCTGTCCGACATCGTCCGGAGCCCGGTTGCGGCCGACGTCGCCGCGCCTGCGCGGACGAGCTTGATGCCCGCCTGAACAGCACAGCCCACTTGACATCGCTCCCCGCCGGCTTCATAGATTGCGCGTCCCCGTCACAGGGAAACGAGAGGAGAGTTCGATGGAGGAGGCAGGCACTTCCGTCTCGAGCGCAATCGCCAGCGAGGCATGCGAGGCTCGCGAGCCTCCGGGACGAGCCGGTCCACGGCTTCCACCACGGGCTCGGCTTCCTCTTCACCACACAGGGCGTCCAGCACGCGGCGTCGAACCCACTCGCGCTCAACTTCAACGGCAGCTGGCTCGGTGCAGCGCTGATCGCGGTGCTCGCGCCGGTCTACATCTTCTACGGGTTCGAGTCGGCCGGCGACATCTCCGAGGAGACGAAGGACGCCGGCCGCCAGGTCCCGCGCGCCATGCGCCTCGCGCTGATCTGGGGCGGCATCGCGTCGCTGTTCCTGACCGCAGGGCTCCTGCTCTCGATGCCGGCACACGACCCGGTCAACGCGACGGTGAAGGGCGGAGGCGTTCCCTTCCTGCTCGGCCAGCTCTCGAGCGGCATGCAGGACTTCCTGCTCGTGCTGATCATCTTCGCGTTCTTCTCCTGCGGAACGTCGGTTCAGGGAGCCGGCAGCCGCCTCGCCTTCTCGTTCAGCCGCGACGGTGCCCTCCCCGCTTCGTCCTGGATCTCCAGGATCCACCAGCGCTTCAGGACACCGGTCAACGCGCTGCTGATCGGTGCGGTGATCACGCTGCTGTTCGTGCTGCTCGAGTACTACAGCCCGAACCACAACGTGCACATCTGGTTCATCACGTACCCCGCGAACACGAACGCCCTCGTGTCGCTCGTGTCGTTCGGCGTGAGCGGCATCTATCTCTCGTTCCTGCTCACGGTGCTCGGCGCGATCATCGCGCGAGCCCGCGGTTGGGTCCCCGAGGGCAGCTTCCGGCTCGGGAAATGGGGATGGACGGTCTCGATCATCGCAGCGCTCTACCTCGGCTGATTTCGTCAACGTCGTCGTCCCGACCGGGCTCTCCAGCCCGCGCGCCTACTTCAACATCGACTGGATCACGCTGCTCGTGATGGCGATCATCGCGGTCGTCGGCGCGATCTACTTCCTCGCGGCGCGGCCCGACAAGAAGCTCTCGAAGCACGTGCACGACGACCTCGAACCGACAGGAGCCGAGCGAGCGCAGTGACGTAGAAGAACGCCGTAGATTTACCGGCTCCTCACGGCGCCCGTACAGGACGGGCGTACGTTCTCGTCGGTGAGAACCATACGGAGCCCGCGTTGCGATCCTCACGGTGCTCGTCGCCGCAGCCGCTGTCGCCGGCAGTGCGGCCCGCGCCGGGTTCATCCCCTCCTGGGGGTACCTCTCAGCGCCCCTGAGAGCACGGCTCGCCGCCCAAAGTGGCGGCAGCCTCTTCCTGCCGGCTCGGGCTCCACTCTTCTACCGCTATCGGTCGGGCGCCGCGGTCGCCAACGGAGTGCTGACCGTTCCGTTCACCAACCGGGTGCGCATCCGCCAGGGCCTCTGGCGCTGGACGAAGGACACCTTCGTCTGGCGCGTGCAACCGCTCGCCGCTTCCGTCCAGTGCTCCGAACTGGAAGGCGCGGGACAAGACGTTGCAGGTCGACGGCAACAAGGTGTTCTGGTCGGCTGGCAGCAACAGCGGCACTGCCTGGCGCTGCGTGAACGATCGGCATGGACGGCCACTCGTGCTCAGCGCCTCCGCCGGTGGGAGGATCGGGGACGTCGGGCTTGCGATCGTGGTTGCGAGCGGGCTCGATGTCAGCCGCCGCACGAGCATCTTCAACGTCTCGCTCGCCGTGACTCCTTCTTCTGTCCGACGTGGAGGGTCCGTCCTCGTGCGCGGCGTCGCAGGCGGCTGCACGGCCGGCGACACGGTGACGATCCTGTCCCGTGCCTTCCCCGCGACGCACTCGTTCGCCGGGGTGCCGGCAGTCCTCGCGCAGGTGGGCGCCGCCGGGCGCTTCTCGGCGACCACCCGCATCCCCACCATGCGCCCGTCGGGCACGTACCTCGTCACCGCGCGGTGCGGCGGCGGCAACCTCGGCGTGTCGGCGCACCTCACCGTCAGACGCTGAGTCGTCGGTCAGTCTGCGATCGCCGAGCCCCCAGCCACCGTCGATCACGATCTCCTGCCCGGTGATGTACTCGGAGGCCGGTGATGCGAGGAAGAGGGCGAGCGCCTTGATGTCGTCCGGCTGACCGACGCGGTGCATCGGGATGTCCTTCGCGAGCGCCGCCTGCACGTCGGGGTTGTGCGCGTGCCCGCCGCCGATGTTCGTGACGAAGAACCCGGGAGCGATCGCGTTGGCCGTGATGCCGTAGGCCGCGAGCTCGAGCGCGATCGAGTGCATCAGGTGCCTGGCACCGGCCTTCGCCGCCATATAGGCGGAGCCGATCGCAGGCTCGACCTTCGTCGCTGCGAGCGACGTCGTCACGATGATCCTCCCGAACCGGCGCGGACGCATGTGACGTGCTGCGGCGCGCGCCGTCGCGAAGATCCCGTTGAGGTTGATGTCGATCACGCGGTTCCAGCGTTCGTCGGCGTAGCGTTCGAGCGCGCCCTCCTCCACTCGCGGCCGCTGCCCACCGGCCCATGCTCCGACGAAACCGGCGCCCGGGTCGATGCCGGCGTTCGCGAAGGCGACGTCGAGCCGGCCGCACACGTCTGCCGCCTCGTCGATTGCACGATCGAGCGCGGCGTGATCCGTCACGTCGGCCACGGCGCCACGCACGTCGAGCCCTTCTTGCGGAGTCGGGAGGCCTGGGTGGCGACCGCGTCTGCGTCGACGTCGATCAGCGTGACGCGGGCACCGTGTGCCGCGAGCACCTCGCCGTATGCGAGCCCGAGCCCGCTGGCACCACCGGTGACGACGACGCCGAACCCGGCAACGTCGAACCGCGAGGAAACGTTCACGCGATGCTCCTATGTCAAGGCCGGCGTTGCCGCGGGCCGGTTTGGTGGGTGGGTTGTCTGGTTGTCGGGTGCGTTCAACGTCTGGTAGACGGTGCGGGCGAGGTGGCGTTTTAGGCAGCGGAGGGCTTCTCTGCGGCTCTTTCCTTCGGCCTCTTTGCGGGCCAGGTAGGCGCTGTGCGGGTGGGTGGTGGCGTCCTTGGCTGACCGCGATTCGGTGCAGCGCGCAGTTGAGCTGACGGTTGCCGGAGCGGTTGAGGCGATGACGCTGCCGTTGCCGCTGGAGGCCGGAAGCGGAGCGGCGCCAGCGTGCATCGCGAGTTGTGCCTCGCCGGCGAAGCGGTCGACGCCGGCGGTCTCGCCGAGGAGCTTCGCCGCCGTGAGGACGCCGCAGCCGGGAGTTCGAGCAGCGCCGGCGCCTGCACGCTGACGAGCGCGGCAAGCTCATGCTCAAGGTCGCTTGCCCGCCTCGTCAGCTCGCCGATCCGGCGGAGCAGCTCCCTCGCGATCCGAATCTGCGCCGTCTGCTCGCGCCGAGCGAGTCGGCGAGCGAGCCGCTCCAGCCAGACGCGGCGGTCGAGGCAGCCGTGCGGCAGCTCCAGCTCCGGGGCGAGTTCGTGCAGATGCCAGCGCAGCCGCTGCTGCGCGCCGCGTCCGCTCGCAGACAAGATCCTCGCGGTGGTCGAGCAAGAGCCGGATCTCGCGCTCTGGTCCCTCCAGCGAGCCTGCGGCAGCGACGGCTCACGCAGAAGGCGCCGGCGACCGCGCGCGCGTCGATCGCGTCCGACTTGCCGCGCTCCCGCGCCGAGCGGCGCGCCCCGGCCATCAGCTTCGGCGGCACCCGCACCACCCGCTCACCGCTTGCCAGCAGGAAACGCTCCAGCGAGACCGAGACGTGACGGCAATCCTCAAGCGCCCACAGCCGCTCCTCGGCAAAGCCGCGCGCCCAAGCGAGCAGCTGCTCATGCCCAGCCCGGCGCGCCTTCACCGTCCGCTCGCCCAACAGCTCGCCGAGCCAGCATCGACGATGGCCGCTGTGTGAGTCTGCTTGTGCGGGTCAACTCCGATTACGATCACTCCCGGTCCCCTTTCACTGAGGTGGCCACGACGGACGGACCGCCAGCGGACAGGCCTCAGTGGGGGCGTCTTGCCACGCTCCTATCAGGTCACGCTGGCGCTCCTCGGACGGCGGCGGGCGACAGATCGCGTGCAAGTCAGGCCAGCAGGGCCGACACCGAGCCTAAGAGTCAGCCCGCCGCCAGCTCCGAGCCTAACCGGCACCACAGTCACGAGCCGGTCCGTGAAAAACCAGGATGACACTGAAGCCGAGCCTATCGCGCCGCCCGTTCGACTACGTCGCCCGCGTGCCCGGCCTGGTCGTCGAGCACCTGGCGCATCGAGACGAGCGGCATCTCAGCCCGCGGGAGACGCCCGCATCCTTCGAGTGCATAGACGATCGCCTCGTCGAGCTGCAGGGCCGACCGCGTTCGCGGGCCGAAGCCCGTTCCTCCGCGTCGAGCCGACCGCGAACCAGCCGGTCGATCTCTGCCATCCGTTCCTGGTCGACTTCGTCCTCGACGATGCCGAGGTCGGCGAGCAGCTTCGGCGCCGAGGCTGCGAGGACGGCGGCGCGCTCGACGTCTCCCTGATGAGCGGCAATCAGCGCTGCGAGCGTGAGCTCGATGTACGCGGCCGCCTTCGGCGCCGACCGCGCTTCCTCGAGCGCTCGTGCAGCGTGCTCGCGCGCGAGCTCGCGACGACCGAGCTCCCAGTGGAGTTCAGCCTCGAGCGCCTCCACCGAATGAATCGCCGCCACGTGCTCCTGCTCCCGCAGCAGCTCCTTGCACGTCGCGAGCTCGGTCTCCGCCAACCGCCAGTCGCGCCGTCTGACGGCGTCTCCCGCGAGGATGACGTTCGCAGTGAGCTCCCACCACGGCTCGCCGATCTGTGCTGCGAGATCGCGCGCAGTCAGATAAGCCTCGTGCGCCTCGATCTCGTGCGAAAGGCTGAGCAGGTTCCCGAGCGTGATCAGGCTCATCACCTCGGCGAGTCGATCCCCTCGCTCCCGCGCATGCGACACTGCGGCTCTGGCGATCGGCACCGCCCCGTCGCCCGAAGAGAGGCTGGTCAGCGCGGCGAGCGCGTTCTCGACCCGCGGCAGAAGGTCGTCGGGTGGACCGAGTCGAACCGCCTCCTGCAGCCATTGCCTCCCCTCACGTGCATCGCCGCGGAAGAACCAGACGATCCAGAGCGCGGCGGAGAGGTGGGCGAGATTGCGCGCGTCACCGCCGTCGCGGTAGTACCTGAGCGCCGCGCGCATGTTGTCCCGTTCGTCGACGATCCGGTCGACCCAGACGCGCTCGTCGACCCCCAGCGTCGTGAAGTGGCGCCAGCCCTGGTCTGCGAGGCCGAGACAGAACCCGGCGCGCCGTGACTCGAGCTGACGCGGTCTCCGAGCACGACGCAGCGTGCTCGGCGGCGTGCGCACGGATCGTGTCGAGCATCCAGTAGCGAGGATCGGCTGCCCCGGCGCGGCGGCGAAGCAGGCTCTTGTCGATCAGCGACGCGATCGTCTCGGCACGCGCCCCGCAGACGTCCAGTGCAGCCTCGAGCGTGCAGCCTCCCGCGAAGACGCCGAGGGCCCGATAGACGCGCTGCTCCTCCACGTCCAGGAGGTCGTACGACCAGTCGATGGTGGCGCGCAGCGTGTGCTGGCGCGGGTCGCTGTCGCGCGGCGCCTCGAGGAGGTCGAGCCGGTCCCCGAGCCGATCGAGCAGTTGCTCCGGCGTGAAGAGGCTCGTTCGCGCGGCGGCGAGCTCGAGCGCGAGCGGCAGCTCGTCGAGCCGGTCGCACAGATCGGCGACGACGTCGCTCGTCACGAAGCTCGGATCGATCTGGCGCGCGCGCGTGACGAAGAGCTCGACTCCGTCGCCGCTCTCCATCGCCGGCACGGGGTACACGTGCTCTCCCTGCAGCTGCAGCCTCTCTCTGCTCGTCACGGCGATGACAGGCCCTTCGATCGCGCTCAGGTCGGCGATCGTCCCCGCGATCGCGGGGAGCAGGTGCTCGGCATTGTCGAGCAGAAGCAGGAGCTGCTTTCCGCGCAGTCCCGCCGACAGCCTGTCGCGGACCTCGACATCCGGCTCGGCGCGAAGCTGGAGCGCCTCGGCGATCGACAGCGGCACGAGCGCGGGATCCTGGAGCGAGGCCAGGGGAACCCACCAGACGCCGTCCGGGTACTCGTCGGCGACCTCCGCGCACGCCTGCAATGCAAGCCGGGTCTTCCCCGTCCCACCCGGCCCGGTCAGGGTGACGAGACGCACATCCTCCCGCTCCAGTAGCGCCACGAGCTCGGCCAATTCGCGCTCACGCCCGAGGAACGTCGTCGCCGGCACCGGAAGGTTCGTCCGGTACAGGCTCTTGAGCGGCGGGAACTCCTGGTCGCCGAGCTGGTAGAGCTGCTCGGCCGAGGCGAGGTCCTTCAGCCGGTGCCGGCCGAGATCCTGGATTCCCTCGGTGTCAGCGAGAAGATCACGAGTCGACTGCGAGAGGACGACCTGGCCCCCGTACGACGCTGCCATGATCCGCGCCGCCCGGTGTACGTCCATGCCGACGTACCTCGCTCCGTCCAGAACAGGCTCTCCCGTATGGATGCCGACCCGTATTCGAACCGCGCCGGCCGCCTCGAGCTCCGCGGTCGCCGCGCGAGCGGCAGCCACCGCCTGGCCCGCAGTCGCGAAGGAGTAGAAGAAGGAGTCGCCCTGATTGTCGACCTCGTATCCGTCGAAGCGGCCGAACGCATCACGAACGATCCGATGATGCGCCGCTAGCAGCTCGCGGTACCTCTCGGCGCCAGAGTCGGAGAGCAGCTTGGTCGAGCCCTCGATGTCGGTGAACACGAAGGTCACGGTTCCGGACGGCTGATTTGCCATGCGCCTTCATGCGGAAGATACGTCCGACTCCTGCTCACGCGCCTCGACACGGCGCCGCCCGCCGAGAACGGTTGCGCGAGCTATGCCCAGTAGGCCCGGCGTTCGCGCATCTCGCCCGAGGAGCCGACGATCAGAACAATGGCACGCACTTCGCACGGCGTCGACTCGGGATTAGACCGCGATGGCGAGGAAGCGCTCGATCATGGCGTTGACCTGGTCGGGAACCTCGAGCTGGTGGAAGTGGCCGGCCCCGACCGTGATCCCAACCTCCAGGTCAGGTTTGAGTGCGTGCAGCCGAACAATGTCGGTGTTCGCACCGAGTGCCGCACGGAGCAACAGCGTGGGCACGGTGCAGAGCCTGAGCGCGCCGACACCGTTCCAGGCAACGACGCCGCGGATCACTGCGGCCGCGATCGGCAAAGGGGTAGCGGACATCAACTCGACGATCCAACGCGCGAGGTCCTCGTCCCGAGCCCCCATGTCCTGGACATAGAGGCGGCGGACATCCTCGCCGCTCGGGCCTTCGAGCTGCTCGGCGAACGAGCTGAACAGTTTGACGGTCTCCGGGAGTGGGTCGATCGGCCCTGGGTCGACCAGGACGAGCGCGCGCGGCACTGAGGGGTGCCGCGCCGCGAGCTCGACGGCGATCATTCCACCGCTGCTGTGCCCGATGACAACCGGCTTCTCTATCCCAACCGCTGTGCAGAACCGTGCGAGGTCGTCCGCGAAATCGCGGATCGTGTAGCCATCCTCCGGCCTGTCGCTCCGGCCGCAACCGCGCAGGTCGAGTGCCGTTACGGCATGTGTTCGCGCGAAATGGTCGAACTGCGGCCGAAACGCGGTGTGATCGCAGCACCAGCCGTGAACGAACAGGAGCTCGCGCTCCCCGCTGCCCGCCCGCTCGTAGTACAGCCTCACGGCACCGAGTTCGGCGTACGACACGACACCGCCATCCTCTCACGACAGCCGTTCAACGCTACAAACCTTGCCCGGGGCGGGCCGAGCAGACCCTGCCATATACTCCCGGCCATGGGGCAGACAGCGGCATACATCAGCGGGAGGACTTCCGCCGCCGTCTGTTCGCGTCCGCGCTGACCGTTCGCGGCGTCCTGATCCTCTAGAGCCGGTGACCCTCGTGGCCCCCTCTTTCGGCAAACCGAGGGGAACGGAGGGGAGACCCGGCGCCCGGAAACCCAGCAATCAAGCGGCTTCCGTCCCCCCGCGTCCTCTGGCTTCCTGCCTTGGCCTACTCGGAGGGTATGACGCGTGTCGCAGCAAGAGCTGAACCTTGGAATCCTGGCGCATGTAGACGCCGGTAAGACGACTCTCACCGAGCGGCTGCTGTTCGAGGCCGGCGTGATCGACGAGATCGGGAGCGTCGATGCCGGCACGACGCAGACCGACTCGCTGGCGCTGGAGCGGCAAGCGCGGGATCACGATCAAGTCCGCCGTGACGTCGTTCTCGCTCGGGAACGTCCACGTCAATCTGATCGACACGCCGGGACATCCCGACTTCATCGCCGAGGTCGAACGGGTGTTGAGCGTGCTCGACGGCGCCGTGCTCGTGATCTCCGCCGTCGAGGGCGTCCAGCCGCAGACGCGCATCCTGATGCGCGCGCTGCAGCGGCTACGCATCCCGACGCTCCTGTTCGTGAACAAGATCGACCGCGCCGGCGCCGACGAGGCGCGCGTGCTGCAGGCGATCTCGGAGCGGTTGACGACGCGAGTCGTCCCGATGGGAACGGCACACGCGCTCGGGACCCGCACCGCCGAGTTCAAGCAATCCGACGCGGAAGACCGCCGTTTCCGCGCTCGTCTCGCCGAAGTGCTCGCGGAGCGCGACGACGCGATCATGGCGGCCTACGTCGAGGACGAGCTGGATCTGGCGGATCGCCGTCTGCGCGACGCACTCGCGGCTCAGACGAGGCGCGCAGTCGTGCACCCCGTCTTCCTCGGTGCCGCGATCACCGGCGCGGGCGTCGGACCGTTGATGACGGCGATCGCCGACCTGCTCCCGGTTGCGACAGGTGATGCCCACGACCCCGTCTCCGCGACCGTGTTCAAGATCGAACGCGGCCCGACCGGCGAGAAGGTCGCGTATGTCCGGATGTTCTCGGGGACGATCCACGTGCGCGACCGGCTGCATTTCGGTCGCGGGCTCGAGGACAAGGTGACCGCGATCGCAGTCTTCGAGCGCGGGCCCGCCGTGCGGCGTTCGTCGGTCTCTGCCGGCGCGGTCGCGAGGCTCTGGGGTCTCGCGGGGATCCAGATCGGCGATGCGATCGGCGAGAGCGCAACCAACGAAGCAGGCCACCAGTTCCCGCCACCGACGCTGGAATCCGTCGTCGCTCCGACGCGGCCGGACGACGGCGCACGACTTCGCATCGCGCTCGCTCAGCTCGCCGAGCAGGATCCGCTGATCGACGTGCGGCAGGACGACGACCGCGGGGAGATCTCCGTCTCGCTCTACGGCGAGGTGCAGAAGGAGGTGATCCAGGCGACGCTCGCAGACGACTTCGGCATCGAAGTCGCGTTCCGCGAGACGACGCCGATCTACGTCGAGCGACCGAGCGGTACCGGCGAGGCCGTCGAAGTCCTCCATGCGGAGTCGAATCCGTTCAATGCGACGATCGGGCTCCGTGTCGAGCCGGCCCCTGCCGGCTCGGGCGTCGACTTCCGACTCGAGGTCGACCACACCGGAATTCCGCTGTACGTCTACAAGAGACGCGAACAGTTCGTCGAAGCGATGGACCAGTACGTGCGTCACGCGTTGCAGGAAGGCCTCTGCGGCTGGCAGGTGACCGACTGCGTCGTGACGATGAACAGGTCGAGCTACAGCGTGCCCGACGGGCCTCCGTCGAGGCGGGGGCCACTGAGCACGGCCGCCGACTTCCGCAAGCTCACACCGCTGGTGCTGAGGCAGGCGCTCGAACGAGCGGGAACGGTCGTCTGCGAGCCGGTCGTGCGTTCCAGCCTCGAGATCCCGGCCGCGACGATCGGCGCAGTCTCAGCCGCGTTGGCGCGACTGGGCGCCTCCGTGCAGGCCCCAGCGCAGCGCGATGACGTCGCGACGATCGACGCAATCCTTCCCGCGCTGCGCGCGCAGCAGCTCCAGCGACAGCTGCCGGAGTTGACGGGCGGCGAGGGCGTGCTCGAGTCGACCTTCGCCGGCTACCGGCCCGCGAACGGCGATCGGCCAATCCGGCAGCGAGCCACTGTCAGAATCGGCGAACGATGAAGGCGATCGTCAACGACGACTACGGGCCGCCCGACGACCTCGAGCTCCGCGAAGTCTCGCTACCGACGATCGAGGCGAACAGCGTGCTCGTGCGCGTGAGCGCAGCGTCGGTCAATCCGGTCGACTGGCACCTGGTGCGCGGCGAGCCGTACTTGATTCGTCTCTCGTTCGGGCTTCGCCGCCCGAAGAGGAGCATTCCCGGCCTCGACGTCGCGGGGCGCGTCGAGGAGGTCGGTGCCAACGTGACGCAGCTTCGGCCCGGTGACGACGTGTTCGGCTCCAGCGGGGGCGCCTTCGCCGAGTACGTGCGCGGCACGGAAGAGGACTTCGCGGTGAAGCCTCCGGACGTGACCTTCGAGCAGGCTGCCGCCGTCCCCATCGCCGGCTGCACCGCCCTCCAGGCGCTCCGCGACCACGGCCGCCTCGAGCCGGGGCAGCGTGTCCTCGTCAACGGTGCCGCCGGCGGAGTCGGCACGTTCGCGGTACAGATCGCAAAGGCGCTCGGCGGCGAGGTGACCGCCGTGTGCAGCACGGCGAATGTCGACCTCGCGCGCTCCCTCGGCGCCGATCACGTCATCGACTACACGGTCGACGACTTCACTCGCGGCGGACAGCGATACGACCTCGTTCTCAACGTCGCGGGGAATCGTTCGTTGTCGGACGTCCGACGCGCGACGGTTGCGAAGGGAACGGTCGTGCTCGTCGGCGCAGGCACCGGCCGCGAACCAGCCGGCGGCGGACTGATCTCCCCGCTGGTGCAACCGCTCGAAGCGCTTGTCCTGTCCCGATTCGTGGGCCAGCGGTTGATCTCGTTCCTCGCCGATGTCCGCAAGGACGATCTTCTCTTCCTCGCTGAGCTGATCGAAGCCGGGAAGATCAGGCCGGTGATCGACCGCACGTACCCGCTGCGCGACGTCCCGGAGGCACTCCGCTACATCGAGGCCGGCCATGCCAGGGGCAAGGTCGTCATCACCGTGTGAAGAGATGCCCGTCGACTTCGACGACCGCCTCTGGCAGGGCTACCGGGAAGGACGGGCGCTTCCGGCGCAGGCGATGGATGCCTGGATGGACGCGGTCGAGCGTCACGCCGACACGCGCCGACCGCTGGCCGTGCTGGATCTCGGCTCGGGAACCGGGCGCTTCACACCCAGCCTCGCCGACCGCTTCGGCGGGCCGGTCTACGGAGTCGAGCCCGCGACGAAGATGCGCGAGATCGCCCTCGCGTCGAGCACGCACGCGAACGTCACGTATCTCGAGGGCCGCGCCGAGCAGATCCCGCTCCCCGACGGGAGCTGCGATCTCGCGTTCCTGTTCTTCGTGCTCCACCACTTCGGCGATCGGGACGCGGCCGCCTCCGAGCTGGCGCGGGTTCTGAGGCCGCGAGGTATCGCCTGCGTTCGAACCCAGTTCGGCGATCGCCTGCGCGACGTCTCGTGGCGGCGCTACTTCCCGCGTGCGCTCGAGATCGAGCGGTCGACGTTCCCGACGTACGACGAGACGATCACACCGTTCGCGCGGGCGGGCTTCGACGTTGTCGCGCTCGAGGAGGTCGAGTTCGTGGTGGCATCGAACATCGCCGCCCACCTCGAGCGGTTGCGCTGCCGCGCCATCTCGACACTCGAGCTCCTAACGGAGGACGAGATCGAAGCCGGGTTCGCGGCGATGGCGCGCGCAGCCGTTGCGGACACGAGCGGAGAACCGGTTCGCGAGATCGGCGAGCTCGTCGTCTTCGTGCTTAGAAGCTCTCACAGAATGAGATTCGTCGATCCGGGTGCGATCGGCGAGTGCGATGCAAGGACGCAGGGAGCGTCCATATGCAGGCATATGGACGCTCCCGAGGACGCAGCAGCGTGCCGCCGAGCGCGGCCGGGCGACTCAACTGCTCATTGTGTGAGAGCTTCTTAACGGCGGGGCGTGAACGAGTGCAGCTCGTCCTGCCCGGCGCGGATGACGCCCCAACTCGATTCGGGGACCTCGTTCCAGAGGCCCGGGAGATCGCGCAAGCGGCTCGGAGACGATCAGCCGCGACTCGTCGGACAGGCCCTGCAGCACCTCGAGCTCCGGGTGCAGCAGACGCACCGTCGCGACGTCCGTCGAGTAGAACAGCGAGCGCGACTTGCGCTCGCTGGAATACCTGAACGCCCACACGTTCTCGCCGTCGCTGGTCGCGACGGTCATCTGGATCGGATGCTCGACACCGTGCCGCCGACCGGTCTCCTCGATCAGCCCGACTGCTGCCTCGACCGCGGCAGGCGGATCGTCCTCGAGGCCCAGTGTCAGCGCCAGGAAGAAGAAGACCTCCGAGTCGGTCGAGCCTTCGATCGACGGATAGAGCGACGGGTCGACGGCGAGCACGAGGTCACGCTTCACTGTGTGGAAGTCACGGATGACGCCGTTGTGCATCCACAGCCAGCGCCCGTGCCGGAACGGATGACAGTTCGTCTGCTGGACGGGCGAGCCCGAGGAGGCGCGGATGTGCGCGAAGACCAGCGGTGATCTGACGTGACCCGCCAGCTCACGCAGGTTGCGGTCGTTCCAGGCAGGCTCGACGCTGTGGAAGACACCGGCCGTCTGACCGACGCCGTACCACCCCACCCCGAAACCGTCCCCGTTCGTCGTCTCGGCACCGAGCTGCGAGTGCAGGCTCTGGTCGATCAGCGAATGCTGCGGCTTGTAGAGCAGGTCCTCGATCAAAACGGGCGAGCCCGAGTAGGCGAGCCAGCGGCACATGTCATCTCCTTCGTCTTGTCGTGGAATCCGGGCGAGGGTGCCTGAAGTCCTTCATCTCCTTCTCCTCCCGGCCGTCCTGGATCGCTCCCCAGACGTGCAGACCGATCACGACGACCACGACGATCGCGGTCATGGCGACGACGATGATGATCGCGGCGAGATCGGAGGCGACCACCACCGCTAGTGGTGGAAGCTCGAGGCGGTGGTGCTGTCGTGGACGGGCTGCGACTGTGCCTGCAGGCGCGGCAGCTGCCGCTGGAGGTCGGCGACGAGCATGTCCGCCATGTCGTGCGAGAAGCCCTGCTTGACGACGACGCGCAGTGCGGCCAGGTCCTCGCGGTTTGCCGGGAACGTGTAGGCGGGGACAAGCCACCCGCGCTCCCGCAGCGCCGTCGACACGTCGAAGACGCTGAAGTTGTCGACGCCGTCCGCCACGGTGAACGCGAACACGGGCAGCTCGTCTCCCTTCGTGATGAGCGCAAAGTGGCCGAGCTCTGCGATTCGCGCCGACAGTCTCGTGGCGACTTCCCGTGAATAGGACTGCACCTTCCGGTAGCCCGCGAAGCCCAGGCGAATGAAGTTGTAGTACTGGGCGACGATCTGAGCGCCGGGACGCGAGAAATTGAGCGCGAAGGTCGGCATGTTGTCGCCGAGGTAGTTCACCCAGAAGATCAGATCCTCGGGAAGCGCCGCTGCGTCGCGCCAGACGATCCAACCGACGCCGGGGTAGACGAGCCCGTACTTGTGGCCGGACGCATTGATCGACGCCACCCGCGGGAGCCGAAAGTCCCACTCGAGCTCCTCGTCGATGAACGGCGCCACGAACGCCCCCGACGCCCCGTCGACGTGCACGGGCACGTCGATCCCGGTGCGCGCTTGCAGGTCGTCGAGCGCCGCGCAGATCTCGGCGACAGGTTCGTACGAGCCGTCGAACGTCGAGCCGAGAATGGCCACGACGCCGATCGTGTTCTCGTCGCACAGCGCCACCGCCTCCTCGGCCGAGAGGTGGAAGCGGTCGCCTTCCATCGGCACGAGACGCATCTCCACGTCCCAGTAGTTGGCGAACTTCTCCCAGCAGATCTGGACGTTGATCCCCATGACGAGGTTCGGCTTGTCCGTCGGGCTTGCCGTCGGCCTGCCGCCTTGCCTGCCACCGGCGTTTGAGCGCAAGGCCACCCAACATCGCGGCTTCGCTCGACCCGGTGGTGGAGCATCCTGCGGTAGCTCCCGCGTCCGGCGCGTGCCACAGCCTGCTCAAGATGTTGACGCACCGCAGCTCGAGATCCGCGGTCTGCGGGTACTCATCCTTGTCGATCATGTTCTTGTCGAAGCACTCGGCCATCAGCCGCTCGGCCTGCGGCTCCATCCACGTGCTGACGAACGTCGCCAGGTTGAGACGAGCGTTGCCGTCGAGCATCAGCTCGTCGTGGACGATCTGGTAGGCGACGTCGGCCGCCATCTCGTCGGGCGGCAGCTCGTGGCGGGGAAGCCTTTGACTCTCGAGTGTGAAGACGGGCGCGATCGCCAGATCGTCGGTCCGCGAGACAGGGCCTTTCGGATGCTTGAGCGTCATGGGACGAACTCTATTCGGGCTTGGCCGCGCAGCGCGTGTTGCCCGCGTCGAGCGTGTCGAAGAAGCGGCGTGCGATTCCCGGGACGCAGTCTCGGCGCCAGCCGATCGTCGGGTGAGCGGCTCCGGCAACGCTGACGAACGTCGCGTTCGGGAACACGGTCAGCAGCGTCCGCGTGATCTCGGTGGGAACGATCGCATCCACATCACCGGAGAAGATGATCGTCGGAACCTTCCCGAGGCTCGCACCCGACGGGACGGCCGGCTCGAAGCGCCGCGGAGCGGGCCAGTTGAGGCAAAGATCGGTCTGGTTGAACGCGTTCCAGGCGCCGATCCAGAACGGAGCGGCCGCATCCTTCGGCAGCGCGGCGACGGCGGCGTTGAACTTCAACGCGCGAATTGGAACTGCGTCGGACCGGTTCCACACGAAGTCCATGTCGTTGCAGAACGCTGCGAGGTTGTCCCCCTGCGAGAAGTCCTGCGAGCTGCCCTGGCTGCCGCAGCAGTACGGATGCGCGAGCGCCAGCTCACGCAGCAGGTCGGCGTCGCCGTGTCGCAACGCCGCGGCGGCGCCGACGATCGTCTGCGGTTCGAGCATCCGATCCTGATCGCCGGCGAAGCGGAGGATGTTGATCAGCTCGGGCTCGTCGACGACCAGTCGAGTGGCTCCGAGCTGGGCGACGATCGGATGCGCGCGGACTTGGGCGGCGAGATAGGCGATCGCTGCCGGGACGTTCCCGGTGCAGTGCTCCCGCTTGCAGAGGAGCGCTCCGATCCGGGGCAACGCCTGCGGAACGCCGAGCGACCAAGTCCACGCATGCCCGGGATCCGTGGCCGGCATCCCGGCGTCGATCGCGAGCGCGTGGAGATGCTGCGGGAAGCGGGCGGCATATGCCTGCTCGGCAACGCTTCCGTACGAGAAGGCGTAGTAGTCGATCGTGTCGTAGCCGAGCGCCTGCCGAACGGCGTCGACGTCCATCGCGACGTCACCCGACCCGTAACGATCCGCCGCGGCCCCGAGTTGCTTGCCGCATGCATCGACCGCGGTCGTGAACTGAGCGACGCTGTGCCAGCCGTTCTGGAGATCCGCGCAGTCGATGGCCCGCGATCGCCCGGACCCGCGCGGATCGATCAGGACGATGTCGTGGCCGGCGGCGAGCGCCGTGCCCTCGTAGAAGCCGTGGATCCCCCACCCGCTGTCGCCCGGACCTCCCGGTGTCACGAAGACGGGACGTGTCTCCGTCTTTCCGGGTCGATGCCGAAGCACGTAGAACGCGATCGAAATCGTGCCGCTGTTCGGGTGTGCGCGGTCGAGCGGTTCCTGGACGTGACCGCAGAGCCAGGTCGTGTCGAACGAGCAGGGCGCAAGCTGCGCGCGCGCCGAACTGGAGCCGGCCCCGACCGCACACAGAAGCGCGATCACGCCGGCGGCCGCGGCCAGACACGCCCGTCCGAGCCTCGAGGTCATTCGCGAAGCGATCATACGAAAGAGTCCTCCGACTAGACTCGATTGCGTGGATGAGCGCCGGCTTCTCGAGCATGCCGCGACGCTCGGAATCGAGTACGTCGAGTCGGTGCCGAAGCGAGCGGTTGCGCCCGCCGCGACGATCGAGCAACTGAGGGCGACGCTCGACATTCCACTCTCCGACGGTCCGACGGACGCCGAGCAGGTGATCGACGAGCTCGCGCGAAACGCCGACCCAGGGCTCGCGCAGATGGGAAGCGGGCGCTACTTCGGCTTCGTGATCGGCGGCGTCCTTCCGGTCGCCCTCGCGGCCGACTGGCTCACGTCGGCATGGGACCAGAACGCCGGGCTGGCACTTCCCACTCCTGCGGCAACCGTGATCGAGGAGGTCGCCGGGCGCTGGCTCAAGGAGCTGCTCGGGATCCCGGCCGATGCGTCGTTCGCGCTCGTCACCGGCTGCCAGGTCGCACACTCGACCGCCCTCGCGGCGGCACGGAATCACGTTCTCGCGCAGGCCGGTCACGACGTCGAGCGGGACGGGCTCGCCGGCGCACCTCCGATTCGTGTCATCGCCGGAGCGAAGCGTCACGGGACGATCGACCGCGCACTCCGCTTCCTCGGGCTCGGCACCGGTTCCGTTCGCGTCGTCAACTCGGACGACCAGGGCCGGATGGTGGTCGACGCGCTGCGCGAGGAGCTCGCACGCGAGACAGGCCCGACGATCGTCTCGGCCCAGCTCGGCGAGGTGAACACCGGAGCGTGCGACGACCTGAATGCGATTGCCGATGCGACCTCAGAGGCGGGCGCGTGGCTCCACGTCGACGGCGCCTTCGGGCTCTGGGCAGCTGCATCGCCGTCGTACCGGCACCTCGCGGCGGGCGTCGAACGCGCTGACTCGTGGGCGACCGATGCCCACAAGTGGCTCAACGTTCCCTACGACAACGGCATCGCGTTCTGCGCCCATCCGGATGCGCATCGCGCCGCGCTCGGCATCCGCTCCGCGTACCTCATCCATGCCGACCCCGACGCGGCCCGTGACCCAGTCGACTGGAACCCCGAGCACTCCCGCCGCGCGCGTGCGATCACGATCTACGCCGCGCTCCGTGCGCTCGGCCGCAGCGGCGTTGCCGACCTCGTCGACCGCAGCTGCAGAAGCGCGCAGGCGCTTGCCGCCGGGCTGTCGGAGCTTCCCGGCTGCGAAATCCTGAACGACGTCGTCCTCAACCAGGTGTTGCTTCGCTTCGAGGACGACGAGACGACAGATCGCGTGGTCGAAGCAGTGCAGGCGAGCGGCGAGGCCTGGATGGGCGGCACCGTCTGGGACGATCGTCGCGCCATCCGCATCTCGGTGTCGAACTGGCAGACGAACGAGGCCGACGTCGAACGGACGATCGCTGCGTTCGCCGCGGCGCGCTCCAGTCGCTGATAGTTCCATGCGGGCCGATCTTCCGACGGGCACGGTGACGTTCCTGTTCACAGACGTGGAGGGCTCGACACTCCTCCTGAGCCAACTCGGCGACGAGGCGTACGCGAACGCGCTCGCGGAGCACCGTCGCATCGTCGTGGAGGCATGCGCGGCCGACGGCGGTGTGGTCGTCGACACCGAGGGAGACGCCTTCTTCGTCGCGTTCCAATCTGCACCGCGTGCGATGAACGCAGCCCGCACGATTCATCAAGCTCACGCAGAAGGATCGATGAAGGTGCGAATCGGCGTGCACACGGGCACGCCGATCGTCACGGAGGCAGGGTACGTCGGCATCGACGTGCATCGCGCCGCGCGCATCGCCGCGGCGGCCCACGGTGGTCAGACGGTCCTCTCGTCGACGGCGCGAGCGCTCGTCGAAGCGTCTGGCGGCGTGACCCTGAGAGATGTCGGCGAGCATCGATTGAAGGACCTCTCAGCAGCCGAGCGGCTGTACCAGCTCGGCGACGAGGACTTTCCGCCGCTGATGAGCCTCGGCCAAACGAACCTGCCCGTGCCGTCGACCCCGTTCCTGGGTCGAGCGCACGAGCTCGCCGAAGTCGTCGGCTTGCTTCGAAGCGGGGACATCCGCCTGCTGACGCTGACCGGGCCTGCTGGCACCGGGAAGAGCCGGCTTGCGCTCCAGGCAGCTGCGGAGGTGTCGGACGCGTTCCCGGACGGCTTGTGGTGGGTCTCGCTCGCCGCGCTCCGCGACGCGGCGCTCGTCCTACCGTCGATCGCGCAGACGCTCGGCGTCATGGAGGAGCAAGGAAGAGCTCTCGCGGAAACGCTCGGCAACCGGCTGGACGGCAAGCGTCTGCTGTTGGTGCTCGACAACGCCGAGCATCTCCTTCCTGACGTCGCAGCCGAGTTCGTCGCGCTCGTCGCCGGTTGCCCGATGCTGAAGTTGCTCGTGACGAGCAGGGAGCGGATCCAGGTCGCGGCCGAGACGATCTGGCCCGTGCCGCCGCTGAACGCGAGCGATGCAGAGCAGATGTTTCGCGAGCGCGCACGCTCGGTCGGCGTGACGCTGTCTGCAGACGAAGAGATCACCGAGCTGTGCGCGCGTCTCGACGAGCTACCGCTTGCGATCGAGCTCGCGGCCGCCCGAACGGTGTTGTTCTCCCCCGCACAGCTGCTCGAGCGCTTGACGCAGCGGCTCGACTTGCTCAAGGGAGGACGCGATGCCGACCCGCGCCAGCAGACCTTGCGGGCCGCGATCGACTGGTCGTTCGAGTTGCTCGCGGCCGAGGAGCAGCGAGTCTTCTGCGCGCTTAGCGTGTTCGCAGGCGGTTGCACGTTCGAAGCCGCAGAGGCGGTCGTCGACGCGGATCCGGACACGCTCCAGTCGCTGCTCGACAAGAGCCTCCTCCGACGACGGGACACGGAACTCGAGCCGCGATATTGGATGCTCGAGACGATCAGGAGTTACGCAGCCGAGAAGCTCGATCTGCGTGGCGATGCGCATACGACTACCACCGTCGCCACGCCGAGTGGATTCGCGGATTGGCACTCGAACGCATCGGCAGGCCAGGCCCGAACGTCGAGCGCACGGCAAGCCCGATCGAGCTTGGGTCGTTCCGACTCGAGTACGACAACGCGCGCAGCTCGCTTGCGTGGTGCTGGATGGCCGGTGAGAACGACCTCGCCCTCGGGCTCGGGGTCGCCTGCTGCCGCTTCTGGCTGGGTGAGGGTCTCTTTCGCGACGCTGTGACGTGGCTCAACGAAGCCGCTTCCCTGATGGACACAGCGTCCGCCGAGACCCGCCTGGAAGCGCTCGAGGTCGCAGGGATGATCTCGTTCTTCGTGACCGACGAGGTCGACCAGGCCGAAGCCTTCTGGTCAGACGCCCGGTTGATCGCGGACGACCTTCGACTCGCCGACGACTTCGCCTGGCTCGATCATCGCCTCGCCAGCGTTGCCTGGACAAGGGGAGATCTCGAGACCGCGATCGCGTCACACGCGGGGAGCGTGAATCCCGTGGACGGCCGATCCTAGCCCACCGACCAGCTCGAGCCGCCGTCACTCGACGTCCACGTGATCGTGCGGGCCGGCTGCTGGACGTAGTCGACCGCGGTCACGACGAGGCGCTTTCCGGATGCCCTGATCGTCTGCACGAGCGGATCACCCGGCCGACCGGGAAGGTTGACCGTCTTGGCGGCGCCGCCCTGGGCGATGATCACGCGCGGGGCGTTGTCCCACCCCGCGCCGTCGACGCGATTCGACACGAGGGCGGCGACACCACCCTGGAACGGAATCGCGGACACGATCGCCCCGTCGCCCACCGATGCGACCGTGCGCGCCCCGAGTCGTGCGTCGGTCGCCTGCGCCGGCAGCTGCGCGAGCAGCCGCAGGCTGCCCTTCTGCCAGAAGTAGACGCGGCCGCCGCTGCCGACGAAGTCCTCGCTCAGCGTCCGCGTGTCGTGCCAGGTGCGGCCGGCGTCCGTCGTCCACAACTGCCTCGTCGCGCACATGCAGACACCGGGAGCGAAGCCCGTCGAGACCACTCCCGACGTCGCGGAGACGCGCAGCACGGCGAGCGCCGGCTGCGACAAGATCCTTTTCCAGTGGCTGCCACCATCGTCCGTCGCGTACACGCCGTTCGCTCGTCCCTGCCAGCCGTGCTCGGCATCGGCCCAGCTCGTCGATGACCGCCGGCCGGTCGCGGACGCCGGAGCGGGCTCCGGCGCCGTGCTGAACCCTTCGACGATGCCGTCGAACGTCCCCACGATCACGCGGCCCGCGACGACGGTCGGCGCTTCCAGCGTCGTGCCCCCGAGCGGCGCCGCCATGAGCCGCTTGCCGCTGGTCGCGTCGTAGGCGTCGAGCGTCTGCTTGCCGTTGTCTGCGAACCAGACCGTGTTCCCGGCAACGGTCGGCGAGCCGTTCTCGGTGTGCGTTCCGAGCTTCCTGCGCCAGGCGACCGAGGGCTTGCACCCGGCGCCGATCCTGATCCGGACGAGCTCGGTCCCGGTCACGGCGTAGACGGACGACGTCGCCGACGACCACGCCAGCTGGGACACGAAGGGGTTCCCGATCGCGTACGGCTCGATCGCCACCTTCCAGACCCACCCCTGCGCGAGGTCGCCCTCGCTCCAGCCGTAGACGGCGTCGTTCTTCGTCGCGGCAACGACGAGTGGCCCGCACGAGGTGCCGGGAACGAGCAGCGGCGAGCCGACGAAGTCGAGATCCTGACGGTCGGGCAGCCCTGCCGGATGACTCGACGCCCGAACCTGCAGGTCGGGCCCGAACTCGATCAGCCGGTCGCCGTACCCGGCGGTCTCCGTGTAGGACGCTCCCGTGTTCGAGCCTCCGGCGAAGGCTCCGGACGAGCCGGCGAAGAGGCCCCCCGAAGCCGGGTCGAAGGCGAGGCCGCCCCAGCCCCACGGCCCGCCGCCGCCACCCTGGTCGAGCGGCACCGCCAGCCAGTGGCTCACGGCCCGCGTCGCGAGGCTGACGCGGTAGATACCGCCAGGTGTTCCGGCAGCGTCGCAATAGGCGGCAGTCGGCACGTACACCGACCCGCGGGCAAGCGTGAGCGCGCCCCAATTCAGCTCGGCATCGACGTCCGTGAACACACGCACCGGCCAGCCGGGCCGCTCGGCGCCGGTCGCAAGCGCGAGGGCATGCAGTCGCCCGAATGCGTCCGCGACGTAGAACGTGCCCGACGCCTGATCGATCACGCCCGTGCCGACGACGCCGTAGCCGTCGAGCTGGGGGCAGCTGTACGCGAGTTGCCCGATCTGGTCGTGCCAGAGCACGAAGCCGTTCCGGTCGAAGGCGACGACGTCGCCGCCCGTGCTCGCCGCGACGAACACGCCGCCCGCAGACAGCACCTGTGCCGTGAACCGGCCCGACAGCGGCAGCACGAACCGACGCGCGACATTCGAGACCGGCGCGGACGCGGCAGCTTGGCCGAGCCGGGCGGTGCTCGCGCCGAACGTCGCCCAGGTCGACGGCTGCTTCACCGCACCGGCCGCCGTCAGGCAGCACAGCGCGAACAGCGCAAGCGCTGTCGACCCAGCGACGACCACGACCCGCAGCTTCCGGCCCAAACCGGAGCGAAAGGTAGACGACGGACGAGCCGACTCAGCCGTCGTCCGGCTCGTGCTCGGCGAGCCACGCCCTGGCAACGCGCTTCTGCGCACGCGTGAGCCAGGCGTCGACGACCAGGTCGCGCAGCTCGTCGCGGTCGAGGAGCGCCAGCTGCGGGATCCGCGTCAGCACCGCCGGATACCCGTTGAAATGGGGCGTCGTGAAGAAGACGTCGGGCCGGCTGGCGAGCAGCAGCTCCTTCTCCTCCTGGCCGGCGACCCGGAACATCAGCACGTCGTCGAGACGCTCCCCCGTCGCCGCGTCGACCGCGTCGGGCCGGCGGCCGCGATGGAAGCACATGAGCTTGCCGTGCACGTGGTAGGAGGGTCGCCCGTCCTCCGAGACCTCCTTCGTCACGAGCGGCATCGCCAGCGCGAGCTCGTCGAGGTCGGCCATCGTCGCCACGCCCGCACTCTGCCAGCCCATCGAGGTTCGGGGGCGCCGGTCTCCGGCGCCCCCGAACCTCCGCCTCACCAGGGAGCCAGCACCCCGAAGGCGTGGCTGAGGTCGTAGTCCGCGACCTGCTTCCCGAGGCGTCAGGCCGGCCTCGCCGGAGAACCGGTAGTGAAGGCCGCCCCATACGCGGGCGTTGACGGTCTCCGTCCGCAGGTCGGCGGTCGTCGCGAAGTGACGTACCGCGTTCAGGTTGCCGGCAGGTCCGGCCGGATCGAACCCGTGAATGTCGACGTTGATGTTGTCCGTCCCCAGGAAGTCCGCGAACACCTCGGCCTCGGCCGAGGAGAACGTGGTGTGGGCCGACGGGTACTCGGGATGGTTCGGCGTCGGCAGGAGCGGCCGCCACCCGGTTTGCTCGACCGTCGCCGGGTTCCCGTCGCTGAACCCCGGAGCCGGGCCGAATCCGTCGCTCGACGACACCGACGTCGGATCGATCGCGGTCACCGGCCGCCAGAACAGGTAGTGGTACTTGGCGTTCATGAACGAGATTCCGGCGTCGGCACCGACCACGTTGACCATCGCGACGAGCCGGGCGGTCCCGGCGTCGTCGAGGCCTCCGGCTGTCGCCACGTCACGGGCGAGCCCGTTGTACTGACGGATGATGTTGGCCGTCCAGAACTTGGCCGTCGACGTCTCCACCGTGTTCGGATTCGTGCTCGAGCCGTGCACCTTGATCTCGTTGAAGGCAGCAACCCACAACGGGCTCGACAGCGACGGCGGAGGCGGCGGCAGGAACTGGTCGGGCCGCTGCATGATGAACGGCGTCACCGACCCGACCCACGGCGTCTGCGGCGCCTGGTATGCCGGCGGCGTCAGGCGCCAGACGCCGGGCCCCGGCGCCAGCGTCGGGAACGGCGAGGTCGAGGCGATCGGCGTCACGAGCCCGTCACCCGTCCGCCCGAGGATCACACCTCGTGCGGCCACCGATCCGAAGAACGTCCCGAGATACTTCGACAGGCTGTTCGGAATTGCGGCCATCGCCTCCTGACGCAGCGAGGCGAGCGTTGCCGCCTGCGCCGGGAAGTAGTGCGACAGCGTCTCGGACGCCGCCTGGACGGCTGCCGCGTCGTCATAGCCGGCGCCGAACCCCCGGGCGGGATTCGTTGCCCGGTACATGGCTTCCGACACGTACGCCATGTAGATCATGCCCTCGCTCTGGAACGCACCAGAGCCGACAACCGTGTCCTCGGCGATCTTGTCCCATTGCTCGACCGCGTTGCCGGGCGGCAGGACCGCGCCTGCATTCCGTGCCGACGCCCCTGCCAGCCCCGCGAGGGCGCCGGTCACGAGGACCGTGAGCAGCATTCTCCTCATCGAATGCTCCTTTCGTCTCCCGGAGTAGCTCGATCGCGACTCCGCCTCGAGGCTACGACGGCTTCGGCCGCGCGCATACGGTGGCCCCAGGGCGTTCTCGAGGGATGCTGGCATCCCGATTCGCGTGGGAGGCTGGCACGCTGCGCGGAGCGTCGGCTCAGCTCATCGGGAAGAAGACGTCCCAGTCCTCGGCGATCCTCCCGTCGGCGATGCGAAAGTGGTAGGCGCCGCGACCTTCGACCGGCGCGCCGTCCGCGCGCCGGGTCGCCGACCACGTCAGGTAGACGGCGACCAGGTCGCCTTCGACGACTGTCTGCCGCACCCGATAGGAACGGTCCGCGAACACGCCGTCGACCCACGCGATCCCCTCCCGGAAGCCCGCGAACGGCACGTCGCCGAATGCACTGTGATGGACGTAACCCGGACCGACCAGTGTCGCCATGCGATCGAGCCCGGCCTCGTCCGACCAGCACTCCTCGACGATCGTGCGCGCGAGCTCCGTCGGATCGGGCACGACGGGCCTATTCCTTGAACCGCGCCAGGAAGGTCAACGCCGTGTCGGCGACCTCGCGCCAGCCGCTGTCGATCGTCAGCGAATGGCCGCGCCCCTTCATCTCGGTGATCTCGGTGACTCCCGGGTTGCCGCGCTGCTTCTTGTACGACGCGTGCGCGATCGCCCAGGGGACGGTGTGGTCGCGCTCGCCGGAGAGGATCAGCAACGGGCCGCGGTCGGGGTTCTTCGTGTCGACCTTCGTGCCACTCCAGGGATTGAGATTCGCGGATGCGGCTTCGAAGAGCGGCATGCCCGAGCCTGGAACGGAGTACTTCTCGTAGAGCTCCTTCGCCTCGAACTCCCCGACCGCGTTCGCGAACGCGTAGCGGAACTGGCCGAAGCTGAGCGCGACCGCGCGGTTCAGGTTCAGCGGGTTCATGAGCACCGGAGACGCCGACCGGAGCGCCGAGACGGGCAACGAGAGAACGCCGCGGAACGGCGCCGGGTCGATCGCGACGGAGGCCGCGGCGAGCCCGCGCCCGGCGACGATCTGCGTCAGCAGCCCGCCGAACGAGTGGCCGACGACCACGGGCTTCTTGCTCAGCTCACGGATCAGCTCGGCATGGTGGTCGGCGACCTGCGGCACCGACTTCCCTGCGAAGACCTCGGGGTTCGCCTTCGCCTCCTCGACGGTGGCCGGGTCGTCGGGCCACTCCGCCGCCACGGGTGCATAGCCGGCCTCCTCGAAGACGGGCAGCCAGTCGTCCCAACTGTTCGCAAGCAGCCAGAGGCCGTGGATGAAGACGGCCGGTGTGCGTCCCGAGCCGTTTGCCTTCTCGACCTGCTGCTGTTCACGGTCGCTGATCGTGGCCATGCTGCTCCTCCTCGTGTTCGCGTAGCGACAACCTACTCGGCCCCGTCTCGTTCGGGCAGACTTCCCGCAATGGCCGAGGACTGGCGCGTTACCGTGACCCTTGCCGACGCGATCCGGCGTCGAGCCGCTGCTGCAAGTGCTGCGCGACCACCGAGCAGACCGTGAGCTCGAAGTCCCCGCCGGCGAACGCGTCGCCGTGAGCGCTGCCGACGACAGGGTCATCATCTACGCCGACACGCGCTGGAGCGCGGAGTCGGCCGAGACGCTCGTCGGGGAGCTCGCCGCCGAGAACGGGCTCGACGTCGGCTTCCAGCTCGACCGCTGGCACCCGGAGGAGGAACGGTGGGAGGACGCGCGCGCGGCGCTCCCCTCGACCGAGACCGAGCACGAGGCGGAGCACGAGCGCCGTGAGGCCGACGAGACGGAGGACTCGGAGGAGACGGGAATCGCCGACTGGGACGTGCGCGTCGAGTTCCGGACGCATCACGAGGCGGTCGAGTTCGCGGACCGCGAGGAGGCCAACGGACGGCCGGTTGTTCGCCGCTGGAAGTTCGTCCTCATCGGTGTCGAACGACGAAGACGACGCGAAGGCGCTCGCGGCACGACTCGCGAAGGAGCTCCCGCCGGGCGCGGTAGTGCACGCCGAGCCCGGGAGCGGCGTCGCCTGGGAGTTCACTCCGAGCAACCGGTTCGCCGTCTTCGGCGGGCTCGCCGGCTAACGGGCGAGACGGCCGACGAGCGACGACGCGGCCGTCACTCCGACAGCGACGAGATACGAGCAGCACGGCGAAGTCGAGCGCGAGATGCGACGGCGTGCCGATCAGCAGGCCGCGCAGCGCGTCGACCTCGTACGACAGCGGATTGACCAGCGCGAGCGCCCGCAGCCACGGGTGGCATGACGGCGATCGGGTAGAGCGCGTTCGAGGCGAAGAACAGCGGCATCGTGATCATCTGGCCGATGCCCATCAGCCGGTCGCGCTTCAGGACGATGCCGGCGATCGTCATCGACAGGCACGCGAAGAACGCCGACCCGAGCATGACGACGACGAACGTCGCGGCGATGTCGAGCGGGTTCTGCGTCAGCGCAACGCCGAGGATCACCGACAGCACGAGCACGACGACGACCTGGGCGAGCGCGCGGATGCCGGCCGAGAACGACTTGCCGAGGATCAGCGCGGCGCGCGGCGTCGGCGTCACGAGCAGCTTGTTGAGGACGCCCGCGTCGCGCTCCCAGATGATCTGGATCCCGTAGAAGATCGCGACGAAGAGACCGGACTGGGCGATGATCCCCGGCGCGAGGAAGTCGAGGTACGAGTTGCTGCCGGTCGGGATCGCATGGATGCGGTTGAACGTCTCGCCGAAGATGAGCAGCCACAGCACGGGCTGAACGGCGCGGGTGAAGAGCTCGGTCCGGTCGTGGCTGAGCTTCTGCAGCTCGACGAGGCAGAAGGTCAGGGTGCGGCTCGGGAAGGTGCGCCAGAGCGCGGGCGGCGGCGGCCGCTCAGCCGACGCGGCCGGCAGTCCGGCGAGTGCGGCGGATCTCACGGAGCCCTCCCTTCCCGATCTCCTCACCGTCGAGCGTGTTGCCGGTCTGACGCCTGAACACGTCCTCGAGCGTCGCACCCGGACCCAGGGAGCGGCGTAGCTCGTCCGGCCGACCGACGACGCGGAGCGTTCCGAGGTGCATCATCGCCACGCGGTCGCACATCGCGTCGGCCTCCTCCATGTAGTGCGTCGTGACGAGCACGGTCATGCCGGTCGTCTGTCGCATCTCCTCGACGCGTTCCCAGACGCCGCCACGGGCGACGGGGTCGAGGCCGACGGTCGGCTCGTCGAGCACGAGCAGCGCCGGCCGGTTGACCAGCGCCTGCGCGAGCTCGAGCCGCCGCACCATGCCGCCCGAGTAGGTGCCGGCGAGCCGGTCGGCGGCGTCGAGGAGGCCCATCGCTTCGAGCGCGTCGTCGACGCGGTGCCTCCGTTCGCGCCTGGGCACGTCGAACAGGCGGGCGAACCACGCAACGTTCTCACGCCCGGTGAGCGCAGCTTCGATCGAGAGCTGTTGCGGCACGTAGCCGAGCAGCCGACGCACCGCGGTCTGCTCGGTTCGCACGTCGTAGCCGAATACCGAGACTGTTCCCTCCTGGACCGGCAGCAGCGTGTTGAGCACGCGGATCGTCGTGGTCTTGCCGGCGCCGTTCGGGCCGAGCAGACCGAACACCTCGCCGGGCATGACACGGAGGTCGATCCCGTCGACCGCGACGTGATCGCCGAAGCGATGACGGAGGCCGCGCACGTCGACGGCCGGCACCGTGCTCACGGTTCGAGCTCCGTTCCGAGGCGGGCGAGAGCCGGAAGCGCGCGCTCGAGGCGACGGCGCTCGCCGGGAGGCAGGCGACATATCGCGTCGTCGACCGCCGCGACCCGGCGATCGCGCCACGCATCGATCTTGCGCTTCCATCCGGCGGTCAGCTCGAGCTGCGCGACCCGGCGGTCGGACGGATCGGTGCGGCGAACGAGGAGACCGGCGGACACAAGGTCGGCGACGAGCGTGCTCACGGTGTTCGGCGCGAGTCGCATCGCCTCGGCCGCCCCGGCAATCGAGATCCCGGGGTTCCGCCGGACGACACGGGCGAGCTCGAGCTGCGCGGTCGTCAGCGTCGAGAGCTCGGCGGGCCTGCCGCTGTGGCGCCGCGTCGCACGTCTGATCGCCGAGAGGGCGGCCAGCAGCTCGTCGGCAACCCGGCGCTCGGTCTCGATCGTCGGAGCCGCGATGCTCATCGTCCTCATAATAGCTCTGTAACAGAGCTAAGTGTGATCCCCTCGCCGGCCATGCCCACGCGGACGGAGACCGTGGGGGGGCGGAGAGCGGCGGGGTCAGACCCGGGTCAGACCCGGGTCTGACCCCGCGGGTGTCGCCCGTATGCCTTTCGTGACAAGCGCGGGCACGCGTTTGCCCTGCTCGATGCGCGATTCGGGCCGGTGTGGCCGGAGCGCCCGCAACACACCACGCGCCTCGATCGAGCCGGCGCTCGCGCGACCGCCGGGGTCAGACCCGGGTCTGACCCCACGACATGTCGCGGACGGCCATCGTCCGTGATCAGACGTCGATCCAGCTCGTCTCGACGGGAGCCGCCGGCGGCTCCCTGCGCACGACGAGCCTGATCCGCGCTCCGGGCTCGAGCGAGAGCCGGAACCGGCCGAGCTCGTCGGCCTGTGCCGTTGCCGCGACCGATCCGTCGTCACGCTGCGCCTCGACCTTCATCGCACCGGCAGGTGCGAGCTGGCCCAGGAGCAGGACCTTCTCGTCGCCGACCTGAAGCTCGACGTCGATGTCGAGATTGCTCGACCGGAAGGTGAGCGTGCGCTCCGACTCGGACACCGAGCGCGTAGTCGACGGCGACTCGAGCTGCGAGTCCACCAGCAGCTCCGCCAGCTCCGCGTCGATCCGACGCCAGCCGAGCGCGGCCCTCGCGTAGGCGGTTACCTGCTCCGGCACTGGATCGACCACTCCCGCCAGCCGTCTCAGCTCGGCGAGCAGCGGGTCGTCCTGGGCCTCTGAATTGGTGGGGTTGTCGGTCATCGCTGGGCGGCCTCGTGGAACAGAGCATCGTGGGGTGGCCCCTGATACATCATGCGCCAAGCTCCGCCACGCCGGCCGTCCGGCGCAGCCGGTCGAGGCAGCGCATGCGTGTCGGGCCGATGGCGCCGACGGGCATGTCGAGTGCTGCGCCGATCTCTTCGTAGCTCGGCGGCTCGTCGGCCATCAGGATCCGCAGCAGCGTCTTGCAGCGCTCCGACAACGCTGCGAAAGCCCGCCACAGCTTCCCGTCGCGCTCCTGGTCGAGCAGCAGGCGGTCGACAGCGTCGTCGTCGGGCACCTCGAACAGATCGGCCTCGTCGGTCGGCTGCTCGCGCCCGCCGCGACGGATCATCCGGAGCGATTCGTGGCGAGCCGTCGTCGCGAGCCACGCCCCGAGCCGCTCCGGCTCGCGGATGCGGTCGAGGTGCTCGACGAGCCTGAGCCACGTCGTCTGCGCGACGTCGGCCGCGTCCTCGCGCGAGAGCCGGTGCGCCCGCGCGGTCGCCCAGACGAGCCCCGAGAAGCGGTCGACGATCGCGTTCCAGGCGAACTGGTCGCCGGCGGCGGCTTTCTCGAGGAGCTCGCTCGGTGACGCCGCAGACGACGACACTAGACCGGCGGCAACCCGTCGAGTCGCTTTCCCATGTCGAGACCCGCTGTCGGGCCGCCTGCCCTGAGCTGCTCCCAGGCGTCGACGGGGTTGGCCGCACCACCTGAAGCGACACTCTCGGCGATCGCGGCGGCAACCCTCGGTGCCGCGAACGAGGTACCACTCCAGGAGGCCCAGCCTGAGAAGGTCTTGTCGGGATGGGGCCAGGCCGCCGGCTCAACCCCGGGAGTCGGCTCGCCGTCCTCGGTCTTACCGTGCCAATAGTCGACGAAAGCGGATGCGACGTTCTCCCCTGTGGTGCAGCAGTTCACCCACGAGCCATGATTCGAGAACGTCGACCGGTCGCCGCTCGCATCGACCGACCCGACGCCTGCCACGTTCTTGTGGGTCAACGAGAACGCCGCCGGATACTGCCGCACCGAGCAGTTCTGGTTGCCGGCGGGAGCCACGACGATGTGATCCTCGAGGACCGCGTCCATTACGGCCTGGAGTGCCCAGCTGGGCGGGCCGTTCACGACCCCCGGATCACTCTCGACGAAGAGCGGCTGATTGGGAAGCGTGGCGAAGGCGAAGCCGACGTTGGCCACCGGCGCATTCCGGTGTTCCCACCAGCACCGCGCTACCTCAGCCTCCGTCACGAACCCCGGAATGCTGGTGTCGTTGTCGATGACAGAACTACTGAGACTCTCGACGGTGAGCTCGGCGTACTCGCAACCCTGCGCAACGACGCCGGCGACGAAGTTAGCGTGGCCGGCAAGTGCGTCCAGTACTCCGTTCCCGTTCTGGTCGAGTGGGCTTGCAGCGCCGGGAGGCGCCTCTGTTCCCGGCTGCCAATCGTACGCAGGAACGATGCCCGGGACTTGCACGAGCCACTCTCCGAAGCTCACCTTCGTGACCACCGTGGAGACGGGGCTCGCCATGATGAATCCCGAGTCGATCACGACGACCTCCACCGCCGGCGACACCCGAGCCGGAAGAGTGACGGCGCCGTGTTCTTCGGGTGGCCCCCAGGGGCATTCGTGCGTTCTTCCCCGGCGGAACCAGAACGTGATTTGGTGCCAGCATCCCCGGGTCGATCCCGCTCGGCAGTTGCTTGCGCAGATCCCACACGGCCTCAGCGACGTCCGCGTGTCCTGTGTTCCCCGGCGTGATCGCCCTCGAGCCGCCAGATCTGAACGTTGTCCTCTTCGGCGACACCGCTCTTCTCGGGATCGAAGACGTGCACGCCCGTCGGGCTCGGCGTACGTCGAGAGCACCCCGTTGAACTCCATGATGCTCAGCGAGCCGCGACACGACGAGCAGCTGGTCGACGACGAACGACCATTGCTGAAGAGTCGCTCTTCAGACCGCAGAGCGCGTCCGGATAGATGTAGTACCCGATCCGAGGATGTCTGGTCAACCGCTCGGTGAAACCCAACCCCACGAACTCATTGCGGCTCGGCCTGTTCGCCATCGAAATCGCTCTCCTTCCGTAGTCTCCTCCGGGATGGTGAGTGGTCGACCCCAGGACCTGATACGAATGCGAGCATATGACTCTCGGCCGCCGGCGGGAAGCGCTGAAGCTCGCCGAGCGTGCCTACGCGCTCGTGCAGACCAATCCGCTCGCGGCGCAGAGACTGGCCGAGGAAGCACTGGCAGCTCGCCCGGAGAGGAGCGCGACCATGAGGCGCACGCGGCCGCACTTCACGCGCTCGGCTGGGCCCGCTATGCGCCTGGGAGACCCGCGAGCTCTGCAAACGATGCGGTCCAGCGGTGCGGATCGGCGAGCGGTACAAGCACGTCGATCGTGCTGCACGGGCGCGACGCAACGTCGCCCGGCACATGGCGTATCGCGGGAACCCCGCCGGGCCATCCGCGAGATCGAGAGGCCCAAACCCATCTGGGTGGGATCGACCGCGCGAGAAGCGAGGTCTTCCGCGTCGCCGATCTATCACCTCGCCGACAGGACCGCCGAGGCGCTACCGGCGTCAGAACGGGCGCTGCACACGCTGAGGAGGCACGGCGACAAGGCCTGGGAGGCGCGCCTCTCGTTCAACCGCGGCGTCGTGCTCGCCGAGATCGGCGACCACCACGCCGCCCGCGCGGAGCTCGAGCGCGCACGTGACCTCTATTCGTCGCTCGGATACGACACGGCGGCCGCCGAGGCCCGCATCGAGCTCGGCGCTGCTGCCGTCGCTCGCGCGGCGACCCGCTCCAGTCGCTCGTCGAGCTCGAAGCGATCGACACCGCGACGCTGCCGGACTTCCGCGTGCTGGCTCAATCTGAATCGCGCGGAGGCGCTGCTCGCGACTCCGGCTTCTTCCCGAAGCACGCGCCGACCTCGCGCGATTCGAGGAGATCTCGTCGCGCGGAGCGGCCTTCGCGACAACAAGTCACGCCTGGACGCCGCACGCCTCGCGCTGGCCGCCGGCGATCCGACGCGGCGACGACGATCGCGACGAGCCGCCAGACGATCGTTCGCGGCAAGGCGACAGCCCGCCTTCGCCGCGGCCGCACGGCTGGTCGCTGCTCGCGGCGACATCGCACGCGGCAGTGTCACACCTTCGGCCATCCGCGCGGGCCGCACGGCGTCCGAGGAGCTGGCGAGGCGCGGACGGGCTTTCGACGCGCTGCGCGGTCAGCTCGTCGTCGCGCGGGCCGCGGCAGTCAGCCGGTCCACCTCGATCCTCCGCCGCGAGCTTCCGCTCTGCGATCCGCTGGAGCGGAGAGGAACGGTCGCCGACAGGGTCGAGCTACGTCACGTGCAGGCGCTCCTGCTGCTCCGCGAGGGCGATGCGGGGCGCGCCGAGCGTCGACTTCGGGCCGGCCTCGACCTGCTCGAGGAGTTATCGGGCGGCCCTCGGCGCGCTCGAGGTCCGTGCGACGACCGGCGCGCTGGGTGTCGACCTGGCGCGCGCGGGGCTCGAGATCGCACTCGACCGCCGGTGACCCGGTGCGCATCCTCGCGTGGGCGGAGCGACTCCGCGCAAGTGCGCTCCGCTTCCCGGCCGTCAGGCCGCCGGCCGATGCACAGCTCCGGACCGCACAGGCCGAGCTCCGAGCCCTCGCTCGCCGGATTCGCGACGCGGAAGGTCGCGGACGACCCGCCGCGCGCTCGCGGCCCACCAGGCGGAGCTCGAGGAGACCGTCCGCAGTCGCTCCCGTCTCGTGACGGGCAGACGGCGCGGCTCGCTCGATGACACCGGGCGTTCGTGCGGCCGCGCGTGCGTTGGGAGCGCGCGTGCTCGTCGAATACGTCGAGCTGGACGGCGAGCACCACACGCTGACCCTCGCCGACGGCCGGCTCGAGCTGCACGACCTCGGAGAAGTCGACGTCTCGACCGACCTCGAGTGGCTTCGCTTCGCGCTCCGGCGGTTGGCACGCGGCGGTCTCGACGGTGCGGCGCGAACGACGACGCTCGCGAACGCCCGCGCCGCGGCCGACGCGCTCGACCGTCAACTGATCGCACCTCTTCGCGACGCGATCGGCGACGTCGCCACTCGTGATCGTCCCGACCGGACCGCTGCACGCCGTTCCATGGGGCGCGCTCCCGTCGCTGCGCGGCCGGCCGATCTCGGTCGCGCCCTCGCTGTCGACGTGGCTCGATCTCGCCACGCGCACCGGTCACCGGCGATCGCACGGCAACGCTCGTCGCCGGCCCGCACCTGCGCCACGCACGCGCCGAGGTCAAGGAGATCGAAGGCCTCCTGCCCGGCGCGCAGGTCCTGACGGGCAAAGCAGCGACCGTCGAAGCGACGCTCGCCGCGCTCGACGGCGCGACGCTCGCACACGTCGCCTGCCACGGCCGCTTCCGCGCCGACAGCCCTCTCTTCTCGTCGCTCGAGCTCGCGGACGGGCCGCTGACCGCGCTCGACATCCAGGGCCTGCGTCGCGCGCCGGACGTGCTCGTGCTCTCGGCGTGCGACGTCGCGCTGTCCGAACGCCATCCAGGAGACGAGCTGCTCGGGCTCTCGGCGGCGCTGCTCGCATCGGGGACGCGCACGATCGTCGCCAGCGTCGTTCCCGTTCCCGACGCGGCGGCGCGCAGGCTGATGCTCGCCTTCCATCGCCGGCTCGCCGCCGGCGAGTCACCGGCCGCGGCGCTCGCAGGCGCCCAGGCCGGATTGCGGGCGGACCGAAGCGCGCTCGCCGGGTTTCTCTGCCTCGGCGTCGGCTGAATCCCGCAACAAGCAGATGTATCTCGCGCCACCCTCGGCGCTCTCCTCGGTGTCGGGCCCGACGGGCCCAAGTCGGAAAGAGGAGGGACAAGATGCACCACGTCTGCAAACCGAAGAGGATGCTCACGGGTCTCCTGGCCGTCGTGCTCGCAGGTTTCGTCGTTCAGTCCGCAGCCGCGTTCGCGCGTGCTCAGGACGAGAGCTACGCCGCTGCGAAGGCACCGCTCGTGATTCCGTACCTGAGCCACGGCGTCGGCGTCGACCGGAGCCAGTACAGCGGCCAGAGCTCGCCGAGCACGCCGCTCGTGATTCCGTACCTGAGCCACGGCGTCGGCGTGGGCAAGAGCCAGTACGGCGGCCAGGGCGCGGCCCTGAGCCACACGATGGGCACAACGCAGAGCTTGGCCACGCAGCCGTCGGACGTGTTCACGCGTGCGGTCGAACGGCACATCGCGTTCGTCAACGCGATGAACGCGACGGCCCCGGCCCGGCCCGACAACCGGGGCGGCACCCTCGGCATCGGGTCGACGGCCGCGTCGCAGCCGACGGCCGTGCGGCCTGACGACCGGGCGGGCATCCGCGGGATCACCGCCAGCGACATCGTCCCGCGGTCGCAGTCGACTGCAGTGCGGCCCGACGAGCGCGCAGGCTGGGGCTTCCGCGGGATCGGCACGGTCTCCGTCGCCCAGTCCAACGGCTCGACCTCGAGCAGCGACTGGAACACGGTCTTCATGGCCGGAGGCGCTCTGCTCGGCGTCCTGCTCATCGTCGCCGCTGCGGTGGCGCTGAGCCGCCGCCAGCACGGACGCGTCCTCGCACACTGACTCGCACGTCCAGCCAGGGAAAAGAAGCCGGCGCCGCCAGGCGCCGGCTTCTCGGCGTCTACGCCGGCGCGATCGAACCGAGCAGGCCGTGCACGCCAAGCTCGTTCGGCCCGCGCCAGGCATGCGGGCCGAACGAGAAGAAGCGCTTCGGGCTGATCTACATCGACTACCCGACCCTCGATTCCTTCTCGCCCGCCGAGGGATGGAGCAGCGGCACGACGGGCTCCCAGCCCGCGCGGAGGATGGCCAGCAGCGAGGGCGGCGTGATCACGCAGGCCTCGGTCGACGGGCGCGCCCGCCGCTCCGTGTAGCCGCCCGGAGTCCAGCGCAGGAGCTCCCGGCCCACGACCAGCCACGCCGTCCCGTCGCACACGACGAACGCCCCGTCCGGCAGCTCGTCGAACGACGCGTCGTGGTGGCGCTGCCCGCGCGTGCGTTCGTCCACGCGTTCGCGGTGGAGCTGTAGATCGATGGCGTCCGCACCCGACTGCCCGGGATGATCGCGCCGCCACAGCTCGCCGAAGCGCACGTAGTCCTCCCGCCGACACAGCGCGCACGGCCGGTGACCGGCGGCGAGCGCGGTCGCCTCGTCCAGGAAGAAGAGCTCGGTGAAACGCCCCGGCTGGAGCAAGGGTGAGCGCCTCCATCCGCGGAACTCGAGCCGGCACGCGATCCACCGCCGCCCCGCGAAGCGGCGGCGGATCCGGCCGCGCTCGTCGTGGAGGCAACCGCGGTTGCCGTAGACGAGCCCGCGACCCGGAACGGCGACGAGGTCGCCGAACGGCGTCACCCGGTTCTGGCGCGGCATCGAATCAATTGGATCAAGACGGCTGTAGATTCTGCGCATGGAGGGGTCAGCTCAGCCGCGCTCGGACGCAGAGCTCGTCGCCGGATGCCGCGAGGGCAACCGCGACGCCTGGAATCTGCTCGTCGAGCGCTTCTCCCGCTACGTCTACGCGATCTGCGTCCAGGGGTTCCGGCTGGCGCCCGCCGACGCCGAGGACGTGTTCCAGGACGTCTTCAGCAAGGTGTACGAGCAGCTCGATCGCCTCCGCGACGACGGCGCGATCAGGCCCTGGCTCGCGCAGCTGACGCGCCGGACGTGCATCGACCGGCTTCGTGCGACTTCCCGCGAGGTTGCGGTCGACGAGGTCGAGCCGGCGGGTATCGACGACCTCGTCAGCACCCTCGACGACGCGTTGACGGTTCGCGCCGCCCTCGAGCTGCTGCCGCCCGACTGCCGCGAGATCCTCGACCGGTTCTTCACGCGCGACGAGAGCTACCGGACGATCTCGGAGGCCCTTTCTCTGCCGTCGGGCACGATCGCGAGCCGGATTTCCCGCTGCCTGGACAGGTTGAAGGCCACATTGGAAGAATCCGACGCTCCACTCCGTCATGTAGCCGGGTGATTCGAGTTGGATAGCGACATCGGCCACATTGCTCGTCTGCTCGCGGCTCTGCCGCCCGCTCCAGTGGGGTGGGTCGAGGCGGCGCAGGAGCTGCCGCACGCGCGGACGGCGCTCGACCTGCTCTGTGAGCGGGCGGCAGCCGACGCCGAGCTTCGGGCCAGGATCGTCGCGAATCTCGAATCGGCGCTCGCGGAGTCGGGCATCGCCCCGACTCCGCGGCTCCTCGCCACGGCGCGCGCCCGCCTCGAAGCGATGTGACCCCGGCGTCCTTCCCGTCGACCACCGGGACAAGCCGGTTCGGCGACCGGTTCGGGCTCGCCGCGTTCGTCGAGTCGCTGTCGTCGCCTACCGAGACGCCCGCGTCCGGCTCCGCCGCAGCGGCCGCGGCCGCGCTCGCGGCAGCGTTGGTCGCGAACGTCGCGCACTCGGCGGCCGATCCCGGCACGGCAGCTCAGGCCGACGCCCTGGCAGCCCGGCTCACGGCGATGGCCGCCGAGGACGCCGACGCATACGAGGCAGCGCTACGCGCCCTCGAACAGCCCGGCGACGGCTCCGAGACCCACGACTTCCTGCTCGGCACGATGCTGCGGCGCGCCGCCGACGTCCCGCTCCAGATCGCCGAGGGGGCGGGCGACGTGGCGTTGCTCGCGAGCGCGATCGCCGAGGTCGCACCGGCCGGGCAGCGCGCCGACCTCGTCGGCGCGGCGCTCATCGCCGAAGGGGCCGCCCGAGCGGCAGCGCACCTCGTCGACATCAACCTCGCATCGCGATCCGGCGACGAGCGCCACCTCCGCGCGCACGATGCCGTCGCAGCGGCTGCTGCAGCGGTCACGGGACTGGGCGGCCACGATGGCTGACCAGGACCCGGCGGACCCGATCGAAGAGGAGGAGGACGACCTTCCGGCGTGGTCGTTGCCCCTCGATGCGGTCGGCGCGATCGCGCTCGAGGACCCGCTCGCCGGCCCCGTCGACCGCGAGTGGGCTCTCGGCGGCTCGACGGGCAAGAACGTCAAGGTCTGCGTCCTCGACAGCGGGGTCGAGCCCGACCACCCGCGGGTCGGCAGCGTGGCCGGAGCCGTCGCGATCCACCTGGACGAGGACGGGAACACGGTCGCGGAGCAAGATGGCGAAGGCGACCTCTGCGGCCACGGCACGGCCTGCGCCGGTGTGATCCGCGGCATCGCGCCCGACGCAGAGATCTACTCCGTCCGTGTCCTCGGCAGCGGCTTCACCGGATCGGGCGACGTCCTGGTCGCCGGCCTGCGCTGGGCGGTCGAACAGGGGTACGACGTCGTCAACATGAGCCTCTCGACGACGAAGCGCAGGTTGGGCGAAGCGCTCCACGAGCTCGCCGACTCGGCGTACTTCAAGCGGACCGTGCTCGTCGCCTCCGCGCACAACATGCCGGTCGAGTCTTTTCCGTGGCGGTTCTCTTCCGTCATCTCGGTGGGAAGCCACGAAGAGGACGACTCGCTGGTCTTCTACGCGAACCCGAACCCGCCCGTCGAGTTCTTCGCCCGCGGCGTCGACGTCGACGTCGCCTGGACCGGCGGGACGACGATGCGAGCGACGGGCAACAGCTTCGCGACCCCGTGCATCTCGGGGATCGCCGCACTCATCCTGAGCAAGCATCCGCAGCTGACGCCGTTTCAGCTGAAGAGCGTCCTGTACCAGATCTCGTCCAACGTGGGAGGGAACCGGTGACCGACAGAACTGACGAACTGCGGGCGGCCGTGGCCGCGGGCGTGCTCGCCGCCGACGAGCAGTTCGCCCGGCTGCTGCGCTCGATCGTCGACGTGGCGCGTGCGATCTTCGGCGCCAAGGCGTCCTCGATCATGCTGTTCGACCCGGAGAGCGAGGAGCTCGTGTTCGCGGCCGTGTCGGGAGAGGGCGAAAGCGAGCTCGTCGGCCGCCGCATGCCCGCTTCGACCGGGGTCGCCGGCTGGGTGCTCTCGTCCAGGACACCGCTCGTGCTCGAGGACGTGCAGAGCGACCCGCGCTTCGCGCGCGACGTCGCCGAGAAGACCGGCTACGTGCCGAAAGGCCTGATGGCCGTGCCGTTGCTCGACGAGGAACTGGCCCTCGGCGTCCTCCAGGTTCTCGACCGCCCGCAGCGGTCGCGTTTCACGCTGCAGGAGATGGAGCTGCTCGGACTGTTCGCCGGGCAGGCCGCGATCGCACTCGGGCTGCTCAGGTCGGCGCAGCGTGCCCGGGCCGCGCTCGACGGCGACGGCGACGTCGCGGTCGTAGCCGGAGTCGCAAGTGTGCTCGACGGGCTCGAAGGCTCACGGCGGGCCGACGGCGTCGCCCTGCTGCGCGATCTCGAGCGGGTTCTCAGACAAACGTAGGGCCCGGTCGCCCGGGCCCCGAAATCCCTTCGCCCGCCAGAACGGCGGTCTTACTGCTTGAGCTTGGTGTGCGCCTCGACGTCGTCGCCGTCGTCGTCCGAGCCCTCGCTGGTGGCCTGCTTGAGCTTGGTATGAGCCTCGACGTCGTCCTCCGACTCGAGCTCTTCCTCGTTCTTCCGTTCGTCCGACACTTGAGCTACCTCCTCGCGATCACATAAACCAGGGACGCCCACAAGACGGCCGAGCGCCGACAAATCTTCCCTGCCACTTCACCTCCACGTCAAATGCTGAGATTCTCGGCCGTGTGACGCCTCTCGCTCAGCGCCCGGATCGGTCAGTCGCTCGGGGCCTTCCGGGGGGTCTTCGCGAATCCGGACATCCGGAAGGTACAGCTCGCCTTCGCCGGCTCCGTGACGGGAACGTACGCCTACGGGATCGCGATCGCCGTCTTCGCCTACAAGGCGGGCGGGGTGACGGCGGTCGGAGCGCTGACGGCCGTCCGCCTCGCCACGGCCTCGGCGGTGGCTCCCTTCGCTGCGTCGTTCGCCGACCGCCACCGCCGCGAGCACGTGATGCTCGTGTCCGATCTCGCGCGCGTCGCCACCGTCGGGACCGCGGCAGTGGCCGCGCAGCAGCACTGGTCGGCGTTCGTCGTCTACGGCGACCGCCCTGCTGACGACCGTGTCCGGCACGGTCTTCCGCCCCGCGGAGGCGGCACTCCTCCCCACCATCGCGAACTCGCCCGAAGAGCTGACTGCAGCCAATGTGTCGTCGAGCACCATCGACAGCGTCGGCTCGTTCATCGGCCCGGCCCTCGGCGCGTTGCTCCTTGCGCTCTCGAGCCCGGCACTTGTCTTCGCGTTCACGGCGGCGACGTTCGCCTGGAGCGCATCTCTGATCGCCCGCGTGCGGTCGTCGAGACCGCAGGCCGCAGCCGGGGACGAGGTTGCGGAGGACCGCCACGGACTGCTCGGCGGTGTGCGCGCGATCCGCCAGGAGCCTCGACTGCGCCTGCTGATCGGCCTCTACGGCGCCCAGGCGTTCGTCGCGGGGGCCCTCGGCGTGCTCGTCGTCGTCACCGCGCTTCGCCTGCTCGATCTCGGCTCGGCCGGCGTCGGCATCCTCGAGGCGGCAAGTGGCATCGGCTCGATCGTCGGGGCCGGGGTGATGCTGGCGCTGCTCGTCAGGAAGCGACTCGGTGAGGATCTGGCGATCGGCATCTTCCTCTGGGGGGCGCCGCTGGTCGTGCTCGGGCTCGTCGTGAACACCGCCGTCGCGGTGCTCGCCTTCGGGCTCGTCGGGCTCGGCAACACGTTGGTCGACGTGTCGGCGATCACGCTCCTCCAGCGAACGGCTCCGACCGCGGTCGCGGCCCGCGTCTTCGGCGTCGTCGAGAGCATGGTGGTCGCGGGGATGGCGCTCGGAGCCCTGCTCGCACCGGTGCTCGTCGGTCTCGCCGGCCCGCGTGCCGCCCTGATCGTCACCGGCAGCGTCCTGCCGATCCTCGTCCTGCTCACGTTCGCGCAGCTGCGCAGAGTCGACGACGGCGCGGGGGTCGACGAGGAGATCATCACGGCGCTGCGCGGCGTGCCCTTCCTGGCGCCGCTCCCGCTCGCGACGCTCGAGTTCCTCGGGGCCCGCGTCACTGGCGTCGAGCTCGCCGCCGGGAGCACGCTGTTCCGGCGCGGCGACGAGGGCGACCGCTTCTACATCCTCACGAGCGGCACGCTCGAGATCGCGTTGCCAGAGGGTGCCAAGCGGGAGGACGCACCCGGGTACGTCGGCGAGATCGCCCTGCTTCGCGACGTTCCGAGGACCGCGACGGTCGAAGCCGGCGACCGCCTGCGAGCTCTGGGCACTCGAGCGCGGCGACTTCCTCGCCGCGGTGAGCGGCCACGCAGGGAGCACCGGAGTCGCGCAGGACGTGATCGCCGCCCGCCTGGGCGTCGTTCCAGGAACCGCGTAGGTTCACCTCGCATCGCGAGTCCTCTACGATGGCGAACGTGCCCGCGCCGGTCGATCTCCTGAAGCACGTGCCGTTGTTCGCGCGGGTCGACGACCGCGCGCTGAAGCTGCTCGCAGCGACGTTCACGGAGCGTTCCTTCAAGGAGGGCACTCAGCTCACCACCGAGGGGCAGGGCGCAGCCGGGTTCTTCGTGATCGAGTCGGGCACGGCCCTCGTGACCGTCGACGGCGCCGAGCGCCGCTCACTCGGGCCGGGCGACTACTACGGCGAGATCGCCCTCGTCGACGGAGGGCTCCGGACGGCGACGATCACGGCGACGTCCGACGGGAAGGCCTACGGGCTGACCGCGTGGCAGTTCAGGCCGCTCGTCGAGGAGCACACGACGATCGCCTGGCCGCTTCTCGAAGCACTGGCGGCTCGCATCCGCCAGATCGAAGCTCACTAGAAACTAGAGCTCGAGCTCGAGCCCGTCGAACACCTGCTCGAAGGAGTCCTCGAGCGGACGCTCGGCCGGGCGGTGCGTCAGCAGGAGCCGATCGGCACCCGAGGCCTGGAAGGCCTCGTTCGCCTCGGCTGCCGACAGGTGCCCGCGGATCCCACCCTCCGGGTTCGGCTGGAGCAGCGTCGCCTCACAGAGGAAGAGATCGGCGTCACGGGCGAGCGAGACCAGTGCGTCGGTCGGCCCGCTGTCGGCCGAATACGCGAGCGTCGACCCGTTCGCCGAGACGCGGAACCCGAAGGCGAGCATCTCGTAGTGCAGGACACGGTGCGCGACGACGCGCTGCCCGGCCGCCTCGAACGGCTTCTGGTCCTCGTACTCGTGGATCTCGAACGTCTCCTCGAACATGCTCGGCTGGCCGAGCTCGACGCCGAAGCGCGCGAGCGTCTCGCCTCCGCCCGGCGGAAGCCACAGCTCCGGATGCGGTTCCCCGCTCGCCGGGCCGAACTTGAGCCCCCAGACCCAAGGCACGACGTCGCCCCAGTGATCGAGATGGAAGTGCGAGATCACGATCGCGTCGACACGCGGCCATCCTTCTGCAGCTCGCAGTCGCGGAAGGACGCCGGGCCCGCAGTCGAGCAGCAACCGCCCGCCGCCACTTTCGACGAGGTACCCCGACTGCGCGCCACCCGGATTCGGCCACGCCGGCGAGCACCCTGCGACGGTCAGCTTCACCGGGGAATAGTGCCCGACTCCGGCCCCGAGCAGGGCGGCTTACCGGGCTTTCACAGGGCGTCGGCGGCGAGGCGCTCGGAGAGAGCCTTGAGGACGCTCTCCTGAACGGACGGCATCTCCTTCGTCACACGCGCGAACGAGCGCGCAGTCAGGATGAGGAGGTCCGAATCCGAGGTCGTCGTCACCGTCGCCGTGCCGGGGACCGCCGGAGATGAGGGCGATCTCTCCGAGGAAGTCGCCGGCTCCGAGAAGATTGACGCGGCGGCCGTCCCTCGTCACCTCTGCGCTCCCGTCGACGAGGACGACGAACTCGCGCCCGAGCTCGCCCTCGCGCGTGAGCACTCGGCCCTTCGGCATCTCGATCTCGTCGAGCTCCGACGCGAGGCGGTCGAGCTCCTTCTTCGAGCAATGCGCGAAGAGCGGAACGGCCTTGATCAGCTCGCGTTTCCGGTCCTTCCGCACACGCATTGCGCGATCATGCAGCACCCGCCGTGCCCTAGCAAGCTGACTCCACTACGGTCAGCGCAGTGGCGGCGGCGACGAGACCTTCGACGTGGTCGTCATCGGCGCCGGAATCGTCGGGCTCGCCACGGCTCGGGCGCTGCTCGTCAAGCGACCGAAGCTCCGGCTCGCCGTGATCGAGAAGGAGCCTCTGCCGGGCACCCACCAGACCGGCCACAACTCGGGCGTCCTCCACTCGGGCATCTACTACAAGCCGGGCTCGCTGAAGGCTCGACTCTGCATCGAGGGGAAGCAGAAGCTCGAGCAGTACGCAACGGAGCGGGAGATCCCGTTCGTCGCGTGCGGGAAGCTGATCGTCGCGCTCGACCCGACCGAGCTGCCCCGGCTCGACGAGCTGCACCGGCGCGCCGTCGCAAACGGTGTCGAAGGGCTACGCGTCCTCGACGGCGACGAGCTGCGCGAGGTCGAGCCGCACGCAGTGGGCTCGCGTGCGCTGCACGCACCGCGCACGGGGATCATCGACTACGGGGCAGTCACGCGCGCGTACGCAGACGACGTCCAGGGAGCAGGCGGGAGGATCCTGACCGGTCGCGCGGTCCGGGGGTTCGAGCTGAACGCCCGTGAGGTGCGGATCGACGACGGACGAAGGCCCGCTTCAGGCACGCGCGGTGATCGGGTGCGCCGGCCTCCAGGCCGATCGTGTCGCGCGCCTTGCCGGGGCGCGGCCACCCGTGCGAATCGTCCCGTTTCGCGGCGACTACTACACGCTTGGACAGAAGACCGAAGGGCTCGTGCGCGGGCTCGTCTACCCGGTCCCGGATCCTGCGTTCCCGTTTCTCGGCGTCCACTTCACGAAGCGCCTCGACGGATCGGTCGTCGCCGGGCCGAACGCGGTGCTGGCATTCGCGCGCGAGCGCTACCGGCGCGCCGCGCTCGATCTGCGCGACGCGGCGAGCGCGCTTGCGTACGCGGGATCGTGGCGGTTCATCGTCCGCCACCTCCGCACGGGCGCAGCCGAGTTGCATCGCGACGTCTCGAAGCGCGCATTCGTCCGGGACATGCAGCGCTACGTGCCGGGAGTCCGCGCCGACGACGTCACGTTCGGCCCGACCGGGATCCGTGCTCAGGCACTCGCACCCGACGGCAATCTCGTCGACGACTTCCTGATCGTCGGAACCGAGCGGATGATGCACGTCCTGAACGCGCCGTCGCCCGGCCGCGACGGCGTCGCTTGCGATCGGAGACGAGCTCGCGGAGCGCGCCCTCCGCGACGTCGTCACTTCGTCTTGATCGTGATCGCCCGTACCGGCGCCTGGACCGTGACGAACCAGGCCGTGATGCCCTTGACGTTCTGCGCGTCCTTCGCCGAGACCGTCGCCTTCACCTTGATGCGCCGGTAAGCCTCGAGCAGGCTGAGCCCCTGCTTCGTGATCTTGACCTTGACCATGGCCGACTGCGTGACGCGGATCTTGAACGTGCCGGACCCAACGGTCACGGCCTGGAGCGGCGGCTTCTTCTTCGCGCCCTTGGCCTTCTTCGGCTGGATCCGCACCTGGAGCAAAATCGTCCCCTGGCACGTCTGTACGGCCGGCGCGGGGCAGCTGAGCTTGAAGTGCGCGTACCCCTTGGGGTCGACCGTGCTCTGCCCGGTCAGCACCTGCACGAGCACGACGTGCTGCTTGCCGTTCTCGCCGTTGCTCTTCGGAGGCGGCGGCTGAGCCGTCGGCACCGCCGTCGGCGTCTTCTGCGGCGGTGACGGCCTGACGACCGGCGGCGGCGGAGGAGCACCGTCGTCGTCGCGGATCGTCAGCGTGGCGGTCGCGTCGCCGATGATCGCGTTGGTCGGGCTCGAGAGCGTGAACGTGAACGACCTGGCCCCGTTCACCTTGGTGTCGTTGTTGATCGGAACGAGCACCGTCTTCGAAGTCTGGCCGGCGGCAAAGGTGAGCGCGCCACTGACCGACGTGTAGTCGGTCCCTGCCTTCGCCGTTCCATCGGCAGTCGCGTACTGCACCGTGACGGAGCTCGTGGGGCTCGGTGCAAGCGACACGACCGCCGGAATCGAGCCTGCCGACTCGAGCGCCGAAGCATCCGCGACCGTGAGCGCCGGCGGGCTCGCCGGCGGAACCACGGTGATCGTGACAGTGCTTGCCGCGCTCACGAACACGGCTGTGGTCGTCTGGAACGCGATCGTGAACGTCAGCGGTGTGTTGCCCGTCCCGGTTGCCGGGTTGACCTGGACGTTGATCGTCTGGCCGCCGAATTTCCCGGCGTCCCAGTGCAACGTGCCCGAAGCGGTGGTGAAATCGGCCGGCGCCGTCGCCGTTCCGGGCTGCGTCTGCCACTGCACGTCCACGGGAGCGGGCGACGACGGCTGGATGACCGGCGGATTGAGCGTGACGGTTACCGGCACCGTGACCGGCGAACCGCCTGCCGCGGGCTGTGGGATCGCCGCGGGGTTGCTGAACTGCAGCGACGGCAGCGTGTCGGCGCCGGCGTTCTGCGGCTGGATGATCGTGCAGGTCGTCGTGCCGCCACCGCTGAGGATCGTCGTGTGCTGCGGGTTCGAGAGCGTGACCGTGAACGTTCGGCTTCCGGGCGGCGGATGCTCGTTCGTCTGGATCGTGATCGACCCGTCGCGCGAGCCTGCCGGCACCGTCGCGGTGCCCGTGCCCCCGTTGTAGTCGCCCGCCACCGCCGTGCCGTTCGCGGTCGTCCAGGTCACGGTCGCGGGGATCGGGCTCGCGTACGAAGTCCGGAGCGGAATGGTCGCGACGTTCCCCGCACTGACAGTGCCGCACGACGATGAGATCGCGACGACCGGCGGAGTCGACGACTCCGTGATCGTTCCCGCCTCCGACGTGGTCGCACCCCCCGCGAAGCTGGCGCCCTGCGGGTTCGAGATCGTCATCGTGAACGTCTTGTCGTAGCCGTAGACGCCGTCGTTGATCCCCTGAACCTTCACGTCGACGACGTTCGTGCCCGGCGCAAAGGTCAGCGTGTCGCTCTGCTTCCCGGCGGCGGGCTGGGTCACTTTGTAGTCGGTGCCGAACTTCGCGCCGGCGGCGCCCGATCCGTCGGTGAGGGCGTAGTCGACCTTGATCGCGTGCGTCGCCGGGGCGTTTGCGTTGAGCGTGACCTGGAAGTCGATCGTCGCGCCGCCGGACTCGCTCACGGTTGCGTTCGCCGGGCTCGACGCGAGACCGGTGATCCGCCAGTCGTCGTCGATGATCGTTCCCGTACCGGATGCTGTGCCGACCGCCACCGAGTCGGTCGTGTCGGTCGCAAACGTCCCGCCCGTGAGGGTGACCGTCATCGTCCGGTTGTCGGCGGGCGTCGTGTCGCCGTTGATCGGCACCGGCATGTTGAGCGTCGTCCCCGAAGCTGTGCTGGCAGGAATCGAGAACGCAGGCGTGGAACCTTCCGAGCTCGTGTACGAGACGTTGATCGCGTCGGGCGTCGCCGACGGCCCGGTCACCGTGACCGGGAACGTCATCGAGTTCGCGCCCTGCGAGTCGCCTTCAGGAGACGTCGACGGCGACGCGTTGCCGATCGAGATCGTCCAGGCCTGCGGATCGGCGCTGACCGTGCCGGTCGCGGCAAAGAGCAGTGTTCCTGCAAGCAGAGCTGCGAGAACCAGGCGCCCCCCGATTCCGAACTTCCCCCCCATCCGACCCTCTAACCCCCTCTGCGGATCACGGCGCAACCACGTCCTGCGCCGGTCGTTGGCCCCATACTGCACCCTTTTCGACTCGACTGCAGGCTAGTTTTCCCCGGAGGAAGGTCCCACCCCCTCTCCCGTAGAGTTCCGCGCGGATCGTCAGGGATGCGCGCGAGGTTGTGTCCGGCCGCGCGGGCTGGTAAATACTGATGTGGGAGCGGGTAATCGGAGGGTGTCGGTGGGAGTGAAGGTCGGGACGAGGGTCGGTCGGCCGCACAGCGCAGCGCTGCTGCTTGCGTTGCTCTGCTGCGTCGTCGCGGCGCTCGCGATCGCAGGCCCGGCCGCCGCCGACGACTCGACCGGATCGAGTGGCTCGACAGCGGCGGCCTCGCCGCCCGACACGAGCGGCCAGGCCGCTTCGACCAGCGCTCGACCACGACACGACCGGAGGAACGTCGTCGCGCGCGGCAGCAACATCGCCGGCCGACGGCAGCGCATCGCCGGCCGCCGTCGACCCGACCGACGGGACAACGACCGACCGCGACGACGCCGCCGCCCACCGCGCCGAGACGACCCGGCGACGCCGCCGCCCACCACCGACACGACGACGACCGCGGCGACGACAACGCCGCCGACGAGCGCCGGCGACGACGACGCCCGACCAGCGGCGCGACGACCGCCGACCCGACCGGCGCCGCCACGACCGCTCCGACGATCCCCGTCGTGACGCCGGCGCACGCCACCACCGGTCGCCGCCGCCTCGACGACGACGTCGGGAAACCCTGCCGACCACGCCGGGGAGCGATTCGAACCCCACGACCGAGATCACGGTCAACGTGCCCGCCGATCCGGCGCCCGCGACGTCCCCGACTCCTCCCGCAGCCGCGGCCGTCACACCGGCGACGAGTGCTCCAATCGCCGCGCCGGCACCGACGGCCGTCACGCCGGTCGCAACCCATCCGGAACGCCATCCGGCGGTGAAGCGCGCTCACGTTGCGCCGTCTCATCGCGGTGCGGTCGCGTTCACGGTCAACAAGACGGCCGTGAAGCCGCTCTTCTCGCAGCCCGCGATCCGGCCGCAGTCGCTGCCTCTCGCCGCTCGGGGGTTCGTTCCCCCGCAGGGCGTCACGCTCGTACCGCCGAGCGAGGTTCCCGTCGCGCCGGGCGGCAACGTTTCGCCGCCGCGCAGCACGGCGCCGCCCAAGGCACCGACCTTGCCATCGACCCCGAACGCACCTGTGAACGACTCGCCGATCTCGTTCGGCGGCGCGCTGAGCGGGCCCGCCGGTGGCGCCGTCCTGCTCTTCGCGGCTCTTGCCGCCGTCCTCTCGATCATCCCGCCGTGGCTCACGTCCCGTGTCGCCTTGGCGGTTGCGGTGCCCGTCGAGTGGCACCGCCGTCTCTCTCTCGAACGCCCCGGATAGTCCGTCGCCACGAGCTGGCTTGCCCGAGTCGCGGGGATATCGACTCGGGCGTATCGACGGACTTGAACCTGCGCGCGATGCGCAAGGAGAGGGGAAATGAGGGAACGAATTGTGATAACGACCGCGGCACGTGCCGTGGTGATCGATCCGGATCCACTGTGGCAGCAGGCAGTCACCGCCGCGCTGACGCGGTCGAACGTCTCGGTGGTCGCCAACTCGGGCGAACTGAGGCGGGCGCCCGACCTCGCAGACGCGCACGCAGCCGACCTGTTGCTGGTCGGCCTCGACGACGAGGTCGACAACCGTGAGCTGTACCGCCTGCTTCGGCGGGTGCACAAGCGCCGCCCCGACCTGGTCACCGTCGTCTTCGTCGAGAACGAAGACCGGCTGACCGTCGACGCAGCTCTGGCCGGCGGCGCCTACTGGGCGGTCGACCGGCAGCTCGGCGCGACCGAGCTCGTCCGTGCCGTCACCGAGGCATACGCCGCACAGCTCGAGGAGACCGGCGCAACCGACCACTGCGTCGGCGCCCGTGCGCGGCTGACACGACGCGAGCTGGAGATCCTCCGGCTCGTGGCCGAGGGCCGTCCCAACCGGGAGGTGGCGAAGATCCTCTGGGTGACCGACCAGACGATCAAGTTCCACCTCGCGAACACCTACAAGAAGCTCGGCGTGCGCAACCGGATCGAAGCGAGCCACTGGGCGATCACCCGTGGGCTCGTGCGTCCGGTGAGCCCTGTCGAGGTCGTCAACGCGGGCGTCGTCGCGGTCGAGGCATCGTGACGACGCACCGCCTCATCGTCCTCGCCGGTGCGGGAGCGCAATGCCCCGCACCGGCGACGAAGGTGTCGAGCCTCTAGTTCGCTCTAGTTCGGGAACATCGCGGTCGCGTTCAGCGAGTACGACTTCGGCCGCGAGTCGCGGCAGCTGATCGTGACCGAGTAGTTGCCCGCCTTGACGGTCGCCGCGAGGCTCCGGACGGTCTTCTCGCCGGGGAGAGCGACATAGAGGACCCGGAGGCCCGCATGCTCATCGAGCAGTCGGCCGCCGCGGCATGACCGATCAGTTGGAGATAGAGCGGTCCGGCGGCGAGCTGAAGACGCACGACGGTCTTCCGGCGAACGACGCCTTCGGTGAGCAGCACCTGCCTGGACGACGCGGGTGGCGTGACCGTGGGCGTCACCGAGGACGGCGAAGGAGGAGGCTGGGTCGGGACGAGCCCGAGGTAGTTCGCAGCCGCCCAGGCATCGACCTCGCCGCCGCCGATCCCCGCTACAGGGTGAGCGGTCGCGAGCAACGCGTCCTTCACCTGATTCGCCGTCAGGCCGGGATCGATCGACAAGAGCAGTCCGGCAATGCCGGAGACCGCCGGCGGGCCGAACGACGATCCGCAGCCGTAGGCCGGGCCGACGTTGGCGTCCATCACCATCTCGCACCCCGGAGCTGCAAGCTGCACCCACGAGCCACGGGTCGACCAGTCGTCGAGCTGATCCGATCTCGTCCGTTCCCGCGACCGCGAGGACTCCCGGGTACGCGGCGGGATACAGCGGATCGGTGTCGCCGCCGTTACCGGCTGCCCCGATCACGATCACGCCCTTGTCCTCTGCGTACTCCACCGCGTCGAGCTCGCCGGAGTCGAACCCGTTCGAGGCCAGGCTGACGTTGACGATGCGTGCACCGTGGTCGACCGCCCAGCGGATGCCGCCGCCGATCGTCGAGGCCAGGGCTCCTCCCTCGCGGCCCTCTGCGACCCGCACCGGCATGATCGAGCAGTGCCAGCAGTAGCCGGCGATGCCGGTGCCGTTGTTTCCGAGCGCCGCGATCACGCTCGAGACCCAGGTTCCGTGGCCGTTGTCGTCGCCCGGTCGAGGCGTCGTTCCCGACGATGTCCCAACCCGGCACGACCTGCGTCAGCTCGCCCGGGATCGGGTCCATGCCCGTGTCGACGACCGCGATCACGATCCGCGGGTCGCCCGTGGAGACCTGCCACAGATCGGAGGCTCGCGTGAGGCGCGGTCCCCACTCCGCCGGCCAGCTCGGATCGTTCGGGTCCGCGCCTGCAACCCCCGCGGCGAGCGCCGAGAGCATCGCAAGCAGGATCGAGCTTACGAGAAGGAGCCGCCGCACCTCCACCCCAGGGTACTGGCCTTCCGCTCACTTCGAAAGGCGGGGGTTTCGCGAACCGCCCGAAACACGGAAATTCCTGGAGAGGCTAGGTTTTTGCCGCCGAAAGCCTACCCGCCGCGCCCTTGATTCGGGCCCCCCGCGCGTCTAGAACATCACTTGCGGCCGCCGAGGGTGGCGGGCCGTTTCAAGGTCGAAAGGGGGGATTTGTCAGGCAACAACCCTCGTCGTAGCGGATTGCTTCTCGCTACGACCGATGATCGGAAGTTGGGTAACTCCTAGGGATTGGAAGAGAGGGGGAAGGGATGCGTCTACGCATCAGCTTTGCGCTCGCCGCAGCGATTGCGGCGATTGCCGCGCTCACGATCGGCGTGGGCACGGCGGCAGCCGGGCACGTGCAGTCCATCGACCCGCAGACCACGAACATTCCGTACGTGGCCTGGGCCGGTGAGACCGTCAAGGTCGTGAAGTGTCTCGGCTACGGAGACGGCGAGAATCAGGCCTCGGTCCAGAGCCTCGGCCTTCCGTTCAACGCGACCGCCTCGATCGAGGACTGGTCGGGCGTTGACGAGACCCACTCCGGCCCGGTGATCATCTCACCGCCGAACGGGTGGTTCACGACCAGCGGTCTCTGCTTCTCGTTCGAGGTCACCTCGCAGAAGCCGGGCCTCGCGGTCTACAAGCTGTCGATCAACAACGCGTACAAGACGGTGCTGCTCAGCGCCGACTCGCTCGACCAGCACCAGTTCCTCGTGATCTGGATGCAGGACCAGGCCCCGGTCATCAATGAGCAGTCCGGTGCAAACCTCGGCGATCCGACGGGCAACGGGGTCTTCAACCCGATTCCGGGCCCCGACGGAAACTCGTTCGAGAATGGCCTGATCCACGTCCTGGTCAAGGGCACGTTCCCGTTCGGTAACGATTTCGCCTCCTACGGGCGCCCGACGGTCACGCTGCCTGACGACTGGGCTTGGCTGGCACAGCACCTCGCCGTCGACGACTCGCTCACGGGGAGCAACTCCCCCGGCGCAGCCGTCGAATCGGTGGGATATCCATGACGATGACTTGGCCACCGAAGGCCACGTCGCGTCGAGCTTCTGCACGGACAAGCTGACGGCGACGACTGTCGACGCCGTCGACAACTGTCTGGGAGCACCGTACAACATCGAGCGACCCGGATCTCGGGCCGTTCTCGAACATCTACGGCTTGGCACGGACGCCTACGCGTTCGGTCCGTTCGATCCAGTCCGCCCGTTCGACACGCTGCTGTCCGACGGCAAGCTGGACGCGGGCGATGCTCCGATGCCGGCGCTCCGCGTCGACGTCAACATCAGCGCGGACTCGACGGTCGGCACGCTCGTCAAGGCCGACAAGTCCGACATCTACAGCCGTGACGGCACCGGTTCTACGACCGGTGGCACGCCGCACGACCTGTATGCACCGTTCTACAAGGCGCTCATCCCGGCAACGCTGCCCGGCGAGGGAAGCATCTTCTCGTGGGCTCCTCTCACCTCGGGTGTTGCAGGGCACGCGTCGAACAACTTCACCAGCTTCCTCGGCTTCACCGACCCGTCGGACATCTACACGACGGAGGAAGTGGCGGGGATCTACGACTACTGGGATACGTTCACCACGAGCTACTCCCACGGCTACAACGACTGCTATGACGCTTCGGGCAATGCGATTCCGCTGCCTCATGGGGCAACGGGCGTCGCCGTCTACACGGACGAGCATGGCGAGGCGTTTGTGCAGTACGACCCGTACCCCGGCATCGTTCTGACGCCGGACTCGAACGGCCGCTGTGACATCTACGGCCCGGCTCCGGTCGGCCACTCGACGATCACGGCGACCTCGGTCTATCCGGACCAGCCGGTTCTCTGGGACGGCGGGAACAAGACCTCCAACGCGCTCACGAAGACCGTGAACTACGCGTCGAGCAAGGTCTTGAACTGCGTTCCGAAGAGCAAGAACGAGGCGTTCTGCGTCGAGACGATTCTCGACCCGCAGGGCAACCCGGTCGAAGGTGCCAGGGTCCAGTTCAGCGCCCAGTCGTTCCAGGGCTCTGCACCGGTCATCGGCGCTGACGCCGCGAAGGTCCCGCCGTACGACACCACCGGCCAGACGGACTGGGGCACTGTGTCCCTGACGTTCGTCAACGTCAAGACCGGTGCGAACGGCCAGGCTGGCATCTTCGTGCGCAGCACGACTGGCAGCTGCATCGACGTCGTGTCGGAGAACGTCGACACCCGCAACGGTGGCGACGGCATCTTCCGCTCGACTGACTTCAACCCGACCAGCGGTATCGCATGCGGTAGCACGACGACGCCTCCGCCGACGGGTGTTCCTGGTGGTGCCACCGGCTCCACCGGCTCGACCGGCTCGACCGCACCGGCCGTGACGGCAGCTCCTGTTGCCGTCTCGAGTCCTGTCCCGACGGCGAAGACGGCTCCGGCCGCCGCCGCCAAGACGATGACCCTCGCCACGGCGCAGGTCGTCAAGATCGGGCAGAACCGGTACCTGATCGTCCGCGTGAACGGCCCGGCGAAGACCGCCAAGCTGAAGATCACGCTGATCAGCAAGTCGCACGGCAAGGTGTCGAGCCGTGTGATCACGCGGTATGTCGCCACGAACAAGCAGGTTCGTGTCGGCAGCCTCAAGCTCGCTCCGTCCATCCGGTCGGTGCGGGTGGCAATCGCCTAGCGGTTCACCGCTAGCTGGAATGAAGTCGGAGGGCCCGCGCGAGCGGGCCCTCCGACGTTAGTGCTGCGTGGCGCGCTCGAGCAGCTGCAAGGCGTCGATCCGGCCGCTCCCGACCGAGCCGGGCAACGGCACGGCAGTCTGCTCGAGCGCGGCCTCGACGTCGGCAGCCGAGCCGCCGCCCGCCGAGAGCGCCAGGCCGGCGAGGCCGGCCACGAGCGGCGCCGCCGCGGAGGTGCCGCAGAAGTTCGAGACGAACGACGCTCCGATCGCGGTCGTGAACGCGCAGCCGGGCGCCGCGAGCGTCACCCACGAGCCACGCGCCGACCACGGGTACAGCGCCCCGGACTGGTCGACCGCCGCCACCGAGATCACGTCCGGATAGGAGGCCGGGTAGGTCGGCGTGTCGCTGCCGCTGTTGCCGGCCGCCGCGACCAGGAGCACGCCGCGCGAGTGCGCATACGCGAGAGCGGATTCGACGCCGGAGTCGGGGCCGGTGAGGACGAAGCTCATGCTGATCACGCCGGCGCCGTGGTCTGCGGCGTACCGGATGCCGTCGGCGATCGCCGCGGCGGTCCCGCTGCCGTCTGCGCCGAGGACCTTCACCGGCATCACGCGGCACGACCAGCAGATACCGGCGCCGCCGAGGCCGTTGTCAGGCCGCGCGGCGATGACGCCGGCGACCATCGTCCCGTGGCCGTACTGGTCGGAGGTGTCGCCGGTTCCGTCCGCGAAGTCGGCGCCGGGAACGAGCGCGCCCTGCAGGTCAGGCTGCGTCGGATCGACGCCGCTGTCGATCACGGCGATCACGACCGGTCCGGAGCCGGATGAGACGTGCCAGGCCGCTGGAGCGTCGATCTGCGCGAGACCCCACTCCTGCGACCAGCCGGGGTCGGTCGGGACCACGATCGCCGGTTGCGACGCCGGAGCGGGCGGCTGCGGCGCTACCTGGATGCGCTTGATCGAACGCGCGCTCGCCAGCCGGCGATGCGATTTCGTCGGCCTGTGACGCACCGGTCGGTGCGTGAGGCGGTAGACGCCGCTCGTCACCTGGAACGCAGCGACTCCGACGGCTCTCCGAGGCCCCCCGGAGGATGCGCCAGCGGTTGCGACGAGCACCAGCACCAACGCCGCCACGGAACCAACCCGGGCTGTCGCCCCAATCCTCACGACCGGGATATCGGCACCGTTCCGCGCGACCTTTAGCGTCCTCCTGAGCGGCTACCCTGCGCCCCATGAAGGCCCGGTTAGCGGCGATCGGCCTCGGCGTCGCTGTCCTTGTCGGTTGCGGATCGAAGCCGCTCACGAACGAGCGGCTCGCATCCGATCTCGCCACGCAGGTCGGCATGACCTCGTCACTGGTCTGCTGGAACGCGGCCGGCAAGATCGGCGGGATGAAGCTGATGGGCTACGACCACATCTGCGGGCTCAGTCGCAACCGACCGACGATCTACGTCCGCACCGGTGTCAAGACGAAGCCGGGCTGGTGCGTGGTGACGCCGCGCTACGTCAAAGCGCCACGCTGCCCGCTGTAAGAAGAAGGGCGCTAGTGCGTGCGCTCGGTCGAGATCAGCTTCCCGGCTGAGCTGTAGCCGAGGACCTCGCGAACCCAGGTGGCGCAGTTCGTCGGCGCGGGGCAGCCGTAGATGTAGCCGCCGTCCTTCGTGAGCGAAATCGTCTTCCGCGCCGTCTGACCGACGAGCACGACCTTCTTGACCGTGGTGGCGGCAACTCCACCGATCAGCCCCTTGATCACCGAGTACGTTTCGCGACCAGGCGCGAACAGTGCGGTGCCCGGCGCGCACCGCGCGCGGTAGGAGTCGGACTGCACCAGCAGCACACAGACCGACTTGTCCTTCATGAGCGTCGCGTAGACGAGGTACGCCCGCTTCTTCGTGTCGATGGCCGTGGCGACGCGCCGCGAGACCTGGACGGCGCCGACCGACTTCGCGACCACGGGAAGCTTGTCGTAGGCGTGAGCCGAGCGCTGGAAGACGGGGAGCGGCGGGGATGTCGCAGCCGCTGCCGCTGCGGCGACGACCAACGCTGCCAGGAACCCCCCTCCGAGAAGCCGCATCGGCGGGCATCCTAGCCACAACCCCGAGCAGTTCGCCGACCCCTCGGCGATCATTTACAAACCCATGTTCACGCTCGCCTCGTTGCTCGCCGTCTGGGTCGCCGCAGTCCCCCCCGCCCCCCACATCGTCCAGCGGCCGATCCCGTTCGGGGAGGTGCGCCGGGCCGAGACCGCCCGCTACGCCGAGCGCCACTACGGGATCGATCGGTGGCGGCTCGTGCGCCCGCACGTGATCGTCGAGCACTACACGGCGACCACGACGTTCGCGCCGGTCTGGGCGACCTTCGCCGCCGACGCGCCCGATCCCGAGCTCGGCGAGCTGCCCGGAACCTGCGCGCACTTCGTGATCGACCGAGACGGAACCATCTACCAGCTCGTCCCACTCGACGTGATGTGTCGCCATACCGTCGGGCTCAACTGGACGGCGATCGGCATCGAGCACGTGGGCACGAGCGACGCGTCGATCCTCGACGATCGCGCACAGCTCGAAGCCTCGCTCCGCCTCACGCTCTGGCTGATGCACCGGTTCCACATCTCGCTGCCGAACGTGATCGGACACGCCGAGAGCTTGACGAGCCCCTACCATCGTGAGCTCTACGCGCCGTGGCGCTGCCAGACGCACGGCGACTGGCAACACCCGGACATGGCCGTGTATCGCCGCCGGCTTGCTGCGCTCGCCCGAGCGGAACACGTTCCCGTCTCGCACGCGGGCGGCCCCGTCAAGTCGACCTGCTGACGGGAGCTATCGTTCGACCGTGCCGGTGGCGGCGCGATATCTCCTCTTCGCCCAGCTCGTCTTCTGGAGCGCGATGCTCCTCTGCGTCGCCATCGCGCGCGGCGGTCTCGGCGACAACCACGGCTTCAGCTTCTACGGCGGCCGGCTCAGCACCATCCTTCCGTACGCCGTCGGCTTCCTCGTCGCCAGCGCCCTCATCGCACACGCCGCAAGACTGCTCGAGCGCAGCGGGCGGACGAGACACGCCGCGTGGCTACGCGTCCTCGCCGTGCTCCTGCTCGCCGACCTGCTGACACCCGACACGCTGGGCTCGGTGTTCTACGCCGCGCACATCGTCGCCTCGATCGTGCTCTTCACGTTCGAAGCGGCGTTCGGGCTCTGGCTCGCCACGACCGTCTCGGCCGCCGTCGAGTCGATTCGGCTCTTCGCGATTCAGATCGGCGGCGGAGTGCTCGCCGGGCTCTCGCAGCTGCAGTGGATCGGGCTCCTCAGCGTCGGCATCTTCCTCTTCCAGGTCGCGTTCGGCGCGCTCCTCGTCATCGCGATCGCGAACCTGCCCGATCGCTGAGCACGTCCTCGACCTGCGCGAGGTCGATGCCGCGACTCGCCAGCAGCACGTACAGGTGGTAGATCAGATCGGCCGCCTCCTCGATCACGCGCCCGTCCTCCTCGTCCAGCGCAGCCACTGCGAGCTCGACGGCCTCCTCGCCCACCTTCCGCGCGCAGGCACCGGTGCCGGCGTCGAGTAGCTCCGCGGTGTAGGACCCTGCCGGTCGCTCGGCAGCCCGGTCCGAGACGGTGCGCCAGAGCGCGGGCGCGAAGCACGAGACGGCCCCGGTGTGGCACACGGGGCCTGCGCGACGAACCCGAACGAGGAGCGCATCGCCGTCGCAGTCGTCGCGCAGCTCCTCCACCGCGAGCGTGTTGCCGGAGGTCTCGCCCTTCCGCCAGAGCCGTTGACGCGACCGGCTCCAGAACCACGCCTGCCCGGTCGCACGCGTCCGGGCCTCGGCCTCGGCGTTCATCCACGCGAGCATGAGCACCCGGTCGTCGGCGGCATCCTGCACGATCGCCGGGCGAAGCTCAGGCTGCATCGCGGACCACCACGCCGAGGTCGCGCAGTTCACGCCGAAGAGCGCCGAGTCGGGCCGGGTTCTCGTGCAGGATCGAGGCCAGGAGCGCCGCCTGTGCCGTCTCGAGCACGTCGGCGACGTGGCTCGCGTTCCCCGCGCCACCCGACGCGATCACCGGCACGTCGACCGCCCCGGCCACGGCCGCGGTCAACTCGAGGTCGTAGCCCGAGCGCGTCCCGTCGGCGTCGATCGAGGTGAGGAGGATCTCCCCGGCTCCACGTTCGACCGCCTCGCGCGCCCAGTCGACGGCGTCACGCTGCGTCTCGAGCGTTCCGGCATGCGAGCGGACGCGCCCGCGCTCGACGTCGATCGCGATCACGACCGCCTGCGACCCGAGCCGGGCAGCCAGCTTCGAAAGGAGCTCGGGCGACTGAAGCGCAGCCGAGTTGACCGCCACCTTGTCGGCCCCCGCCTCGAGCAGCGCCTCCGCGTCGCCGGCCGAGCGGACGCCGCCGCCGACCGTGAACGGGATCTGCAGCCTCGCGGCGACGCGGCGCACGAGGTCGACGAGCGTCGAGCGCTGCTCGAGCGTCGCCTGGACGTCGAGGAACACGAGCTCGTCGGCGCCCTCGTCGGAGTACGCCGCACCGAGCTCGACAGGATCGCCGATGTCGCGCAGCTCGCGGAACCGAACGCCCTTGACCACGCGTCCCGCAGCAACGTCCAGACAGGGGATCAGACGCGGGAAAGGCATCGAGCCTCCTCGAGGACGGTCTTCGAGGTAACGAGCGCCCGCGGCGCCGCTCTTCTCCGGGTGGAACTGGACGCCGACGAACGAACCGGCCCGCGCCTCGGCGACGATGCCCTCCGACCACGCGGTGGCCGCGGGTGTCTCGCAGGCATACGAGTGCGCGAAGTAGAACGCCGATCCGAGCGGTGAGACGTCGGCCCAGCCGAGGCGCGGAACTCGCCCCGTGTCCAGCCGAACAGCGCGGCCCGGCAGCAGACCGAGCCCGTCGATCCCTCCGTCCTCGTCGGTGTGCTCGAGTGCGAGCTGTAGTCCGAGGCAGATCCCCAGCACGGGCCTTCCTGCAGCGCAGCGTTCACGCAGGGCGTCGTCATCGCCCCGGGCCCGGAGCCCGGCCAGCGCGGTGCGTGCCGCGCCGACGCCCGGGAGCACCGCGAGATCCGCCCCTTCGACGTCGTCGACGATCTTCGCGCCGAGCCGTCCGAGCGCGAGCTCCACCGAGCGCACGTTGCCTGCCCCGTAGCGGCAGATCGCGACGTTCACAGGACGCCCTTGGTCGACGGGAGCTCCGCCGACTCGCGTCGAACCGCGTTCCGGAGCGAGCGTCCGACCGCCTTGAACGCCGCCTCGGCGACGTGGTGCGGATCGCGGCCCGTCGCCTCGACATGGATGGCCGCGCGTGCGGACTGCGCCAGGCTCGCCAGCATGTGCGTCGCGAGCCCCGGATCCCGTTCGAGCGCGAGCTCGGCGTGCGGACGGCCGCCGAGATCGACGGCGGCCCGCGCGAGCGCGTCGTCCATCGGCACGACGGCATCGCCGTAGCGGGCGATCCCGCGACGGTCTCCGAGCGCCTCGTCGAGCGCGCCGCCGAAGGCGAGCGCCTCGTCCTCCGCCGTGTGGTGGTCTCCGGTCTCGAGGTCGCCGGCTCCTTCCAGCACGAGGTCGAACCCCGCGTGGAAGGCGAGCTGCTCGAGGAGGTGGTCGTACAGGCCGGCTCCGGTGGCGACGCGCACGCGGCCGGCGCCGTCGAGGGCGAGCCGGACGACGAACCGCGTCTCCGCCGTCGCGCGGAGAGTGCGACTTCGGCGCCCGCCTGCGGGAGCGACGGGTGAGGGCCGGTCGAGGATTCGCGCGAGCGTCTCGACGAGCAGATCGTCGTCCTCGGCATCGCGCACCGAGGCGCGGATCGCGGTCTGATAGGCGCGGACGACGTAACCGTGACGGAGCAGCGCATCGCTCAGCGCGAACCCGTCCTCGACCGGGACATAGAGAAAGTTGGTCGCGGAAGGGCCCGGCTCGAGCCCCAGGGCGCGCAGCGCCGAGGCGAGCCGCTCGCGCTCGGCGACGACCGGGCCCACGTCGGGCGGGTCCCTGAGCGCGGCGAGCGCGAGCTCTGCCGCGAGTGACGAGATCGGCGCCGGTGACTGGCGCGCGTTCAGCTCCGCTGCGACGTCCGCCGCCGCGAGTGCATACCCGACCCGCGCGCCGGCGAGCGCAAACGACTTCGAGAAGGTGCGCAGCACGACGACGTCGCCGTCTCCGATCAGCGGCAGCGCGGTCTCGCCCGCGTACTCGAAGTACGCCTCGTCGACGACGAGCGGCCGCGCGTCGGGCAGATCGTCGAGCGTCCCGGTCGGATTGTTCGGCCGGCACGCGAACGTGAGGACCGGGTCGCCGTCGCCGACCGTCGCTCCCGCGAGCTGCGCGGCGATCCGGTACAGGGGGTAGGTCGGCGACTGCGGGACCGCAACCTCGTCGCCCGGGACCAGCCCAGGCACGCGCACAGAGCAGGATCAGGTCGTCGGCGCCCGCGCCGAGGACGACATTCTCGGGCTCGACGCCCGCGTACCGGGCGATCGCTTGCACGAGCGGCCCGTACGTCGATCCGGGGTAGCTGCTGATGCGCGCGAGGGCGCCGGCGATCGTGCCCGGGCGTGTCGATGGCAGAGGGAGCGGCGGCGTGTTCTGGTCGAAGCGCAGCACCTGCGACGGGTCGATCCCGGCGATCCGCGCGACCTCGGCTGTCGACGCGGCCCAGGCGTACGGTGCGAAGTCGGGTGCGAGCGCCCTCATCGCCGGGCAGCCTCGGCGTGCGCCGGTCATGCCTTCCGCCTCGGCGAGTGCCTCCACCGTCGGCCGCAGGAGATCGAGGCCTGCCCGTGTCAGCCGCTGCACCGTCACCGGCTTGAGAAACGTCTCCAGGCCGAGCCCGCCCACCGAACGCGCCCACCCGCCCGTCGGCAGGACGTGGTTGCCGCCGGTCGCGTAGTCGCCCGCGGCGACCGGCGACCAGGGCCCGACGAACACCGCTCCGGCGTTGCGCACGCGATCGACGTCACGCTCGGCGTCGCCGAGCAGAACGAGATGCTCGGGTGCAAGCGTCTCCGCCTCGTCGAGGCTCGCGACGTGCCGGCAGATCGAGTCGGGACCGTGCTCGGCCTGCGCTGCGAGCTCGAGTGAGATCACACGCTCGTCGCCGTCGCCGGCGACGACGACTTCGGACGGCCCGCCGGGCAGGTCGATCGGCACGTCGCGCGAGACCTCGAGCTTCGCCTCGTTCACGTACGAGTTGCCGGGTCCGACGATCTTGTCGACACGCTCGACGTAGGCCAGCCACGCGATTGCCTGAGCGCCGCCGATCGCCCATACCTCGTCGACCCCGAGCGCCTCTGCTGCGGCCGCGATCAACGGAGCGCCGGATGGAGGCGTGCACACGACGATGCGCCGCACGCCCGCCACCTGGGCGGGCACCGCGCACATGACGAGCGTCGAGATGAGGCCGCGCGGCACATAGATGCCGATCGTGTCGAGCGCGATCCAGCGTCGCTCGAGCACGACGCCGGGCTCGACCTCGAACGTGATGTCGTCCGGTCGCTGAAGCGCATGCCAGCGGCGTACGCGATCGGCAAGCGTGAGCAGCGCCTCACGGGGCAGCCCTGCCCCGTCGGGCACCGCGCGCGCAGGCTCCACCCCGTCGAGCTTCACCGCCCACTCGCGCACCGCGTCGAGCCCACGGGCCTTGACATCGGACGTCGATCGTCATGCGGCCATCCGCTCGACCGGGACGATCAGGATCGAGGAACCTCCAGCGGCCTCGAGCTTCGGCAGGAGCAGCCACAGCTCGTCGGCGGGCACGAGCACGTGAATCGCGACCGAGCCGGCCTCGGCGAGCGGCAGCACGCTCGGGGCGCGAGGCGCCACGAGTGCGCAGATCTCGGGCAGAGCGGACTCCGGCGCGTTGAGCATCAGGTAGCGATGGCGGCGGGCATCGACGACCGCGCGCAGCATCGACGCAAACGGCTCCGCGCGCTCGGGCTCGCCGGCGACGAGAACGGCCTGCGATTCGAGCAGCACGCCGAGTGAGCGGAGGCCGTTCGTCCGGAGCGTGTTGCCGGACGAGACGAGGTCGACGATCGCATCGGCCAGGCCGAGCCGCGGTGCGAGCTCGACCGAGCCGGTGACGTCGACCAGGCTCACCGGGACCGGCAGGAGCTCGCGGGTCAGTCGGGGGTAGACGGTTGCCACGGACGCGCCGTCGAGCTCGGCAGGCGTTCGCACCGGCGACTCCTCGGGCACCGCCGCCTCCAGCCTGCACGAGCCGAAGCCGAGCGGCAGCAGCTCCGAGACGCGCGCGCCGCGCTCGCGAACGAGGTCGAGGCCCGTGATCCCACAGTCGACGACTCCGTCCTGGACGTATTCGGGGATGTCCGCGGCGCGGACGAGCAGCACCTCGACCGGCGCATTCCGGCAGGGAAACGCGAGCGCGCGTTCGCCCGGCTGCTCGGGACCGAGCCCGGCATCCTCGAGCAGCCTGAAGGCCGGCTCGCGCAGGCGTCCCTTGACCGGAAGGGCGACCTTCAGGAGCTCGCGCGATCGAGCGCCAGCCGGTAGCCGCCCTCGCCGTGGCGCAGCCAGTGGGCCACGCGCGTCACCGTCGTGGTCGAGGCTCCCGTTCGCTCCGAGATCTCGAGGTACGGAAGCCCCTGCTCCAGCAGGCGCGCCACCTGCCAGCGATGGGCCATCGCCTCGAGCTCCGAGAGCGTGCACAGGTCGCGCAGGAAGTGTTCGACCTCCGAGCGGGTCTGCAACGTCGTCACCGCGTCGAAGAGCTCCTCCATCTCCCGGGTACGCCATGGGTGTCGGCTCCTGGTCGCCATTCTTGCTCATCATGTTAGCACGGTAACATGTCACCATGGAAACCGGGGTCAGACCCGGGTCAGACCCGGGTCTGACCCCAAGGGAATGGACGTAGAGGCCAAAACCGACATGACCGGGTGGCTGGACGGCCCGATCGAGGTGATCCCCGCCGTCGACGTGCTCGGCGACCGGGTCGTGCGCCTGCGCCAGGGCGACTATGACGACGTGGTCGCAAGCGCCGACGATCCGGCCGGGTTGGCGCGGCATTGGCGCGACTCGGGCGCACGGCGCGTCCACCTCGTCGACCTCGACGGCGCCCGCACGGGTCGGCCACGCCCCGACCTCGTCCGGCGCGTCGCGGAGGCGTGTGCCCCGGTCGCGCTGCAGGCCTCGGGCGGGATCCGATCGCTCGGGGATGCCCGGGCGTTGCTCGACGCGGGCGCCGACCGGGTGGTCGTCGGCACGGCGGCATGGCCGGACCCGGCACCGTGGGTCGACGCGCTCGGGCCGTCGCTCGTGGTCGCGATCGACGTCCGGGCCGGCCGCCTCCGCACGGCAGGCTGGACGCACGACGAGGGCATCTCGGCTGCCGACGCGCTCGTACGGGCCGCAGCGTGCGGCGTCCTGCGCTGCCTGGTGACGGCGATCGAGCGCGACGGGACGCTGGCCGGGCCCGACCTCGAGCTGGTGCGCGCCGCCGCCGCGGCCGGCCCGGCGGTGCTCGCAGCGGGCGGCATCCGCTCACCGGAGGACGTCGCCGCGCTCGCGGCCGCCGGAGCAGAAGCGGCGATCGTCGGCCGCGCGCTGCTCACAGCACCTACGCCGTGACGAGCTCCAGATCCGCCTTCAGCGCGGCGAGATCGAAGCCGTTCGGCGCCTTGCCGTGCTCGAGGAAGTCGCGCGACAGGATCGCGTACACCTCGTCGCAGTAACGATCCCAGAAGTCCCAGGTCACATCCTGGAGCCTCCCCCACGTGACGACGGTGAGCCCGTCCTGTGCATACCGGACGAGATCGACGGCGTGTCCGCCCCACGAGCCCGGCCTCGCCGGGCCGTCGAGTGAGCCGGTCCAATCCCAGACGGGCTGGTCCTGCGCGGTGAGCGGCAGCTCGACGCCGACGTAGAGGCCGCCGAACAGCCAGGCAGACGTGTGCACGAGCTCGTGGTCGTGCACCGGGACCTGAGCGTAGGCGCCGATCCGGTGTCGGTCGATTCCGTCGCGCCGCCAGTAGCGGAGGACGTCGAGCACGACCGCGCCCGCCTCCCCGGTGAGGGGATCCACCTGCTTCACCCGGTCGAAGGCATCGACCACGGAGCGCTCCGAGACCTCCACCGGCTGCCCTCTGCTCTCCGCCGTCCAGGCCTCGATCATGTGGCCGGCCGCCGCGACCGTGCAGTCGCCGATCCGGTCGTTCGCGTACATGGGCCAGTCGGCGACGTGGTCGGTGAGGTCGAGCGATGCCGGCGAAGGCGGCAGCTCGGCGCGATCGACGTAGCGCGCAATGTGGAGCGTGCGGACGTCGGTACGGACGGGGAGCTTCCCGAGCTTGCGGATGCTCGTCGCGGTTGTGGTCATCACGGCCCTCCCTCTGACGTGGACGGAGCTAGAGCCGCAGAGACCGCAGGTCGCCGCTCGGCGAGAGAGTCTGACGCGGACCCTGTCGATCGTCAAGCGCCGTCGCGCGCCCAGGCCGCGATCAGGCCGCGGTAGTGCGCGACGAAATGCTCGTGCTCGTGCGAAGGAAACGTCGTGCGCACCGTGTCGACGAGGACGGCGTCGAACGCCGGCGAGGTGAACCACGCATGGGCGACCTCGTCGAGATTCCCGAGCTGTCGGTCGCAGAACTCGCGGTAGTCGTCGACCTGGAAGTACTCGTCGGCGAGTGCGCGGTAGCGCGCCAGCTTGGCCTCGTAATCGAGCGCGGGATCGTCCCCGATGTCGAAGTAGTCGCGTGAGTTCTGGTTGATCCTCATCTCACGGCGCGTGCAGACGCAGAACGCCGTCCAGCGGACGAGCGCCTTGATCGCCCAGGGGAAGTAGTAGTGAAGCGACGTCACGGCAACGTCGGGCGAGGCGTTCGCATAGTCGATCGGATACGCGACACCGTCCTTCACGATCGTCTCGCACGAGTTGAACTCCCACCGGAAGAACGCATTGATCAACCGTGAGATCGTGACGATCTCATCGCCGAGCTCCGGGCTGAGGAAGCCGTGACGCACCTGATAGCGGTCGTGCATCGGACGCGACGGGTCGAACCACATCGACATCGTCTCGGCGCCGATCGACAGCGAGCGCACGAAGACGTCGAACTCTTCGAGCGCGTGCTGGAGGTGCATCATCCGCTCACCCGACTCGTCGTAGCGAGCGCGGAGCTCCGCCGGTGACCCGACCCGGGACACGCCCACCCACTGGCCACCGTCGAACGGCTTCATGAACAGCGGGTAGCCGACCTCGGCCCCGATCCGCTCGAGCTCGAACGGGGCGTTGTACCGCTCGGCCGTCGGCTCGAACCGAGGGTTGTCAGGCGGCACCTTGTGCGGGATCAGCCACGTCTCCGGAACCCGGATGCCGAGCCGCATCATCGCGCAGTACGCCGAGTGCTTCTCCATCGCCTGGAACGTGAACGGGTTGTTCAGGAGATAGACGTCGTCCATCAGCGAGACCTTCTTCAGCCAGGCGCGCGGCAGGTCGTACCACCACGCAAGCCGGTCGATGACGAGCGCGTAGCGCGGCACGGAGCGCAGGTCGAAGGGCTCGTTGACGAGCCGCTCGGTCCGGAGCGTGCGCCCGGCGACCGGTCCGAGCCGGGCCACGAGCGCCTCGAACGCGGCGGGCCAGTCCTCTTCCGTGCCGAGCAGGAGGCCGATCAGCGCGTCAGACAAAGCGAGGGAGATGATGCGCGATTTGGCGGCGCCACGACGGCCAGTCGTGCGGCACGTCGTGGCCCCACAGGTCGACCTCGCACGGGATCCCCTTCGAGGCGAGGAGCTCCCCGAAGCTCGTCGTCGAAACGAGGGCGCCCGTCGTGTCCTCCCACTGTCCCTGCCCACACACGAGCAGGATGGACGCTCGGCCGCGCAGCCAGTCGAGGTGCTCGCCGTGGAGGTGGGCGACGTAGTCGGCGGGGTTCGAGAAGTACACGGCGTCGCCGCGCTCGCCTCCGCCCAGCACCGAGACGTCGTAGACGCCGCTCATGCCCAGTGCGAGCGGAAACACGTCGGCGCGCTTGAGGCAGAAGTTGACCGCGTGATAGGCGCCGAACGAGCAGCCGACCGCGATCAGGTCGTGGGTGCGGCAGTCGACCTGGACGAACGGCACGAGCTGCTCGAGGACCCACCGTTCGTACGTGCCGTGACGACGTGCGCGTTCTTCGAGCGACAGGTCGCGGCGCGTCCAGCTCTCGCGGTCGTACGACGGCACGCAGTAGAGCTTCAGCCGCCCGGCATCGAGCAGCGGTGCGACCGCCTCGACCATGCCGCGGCCCTCCCAGTCCGACGCTTCACCGTTCTCGGACGGGAACGCGATCACCGGTCGGCCCCAGTGCCCGTACGCAACGAACGTGCCGCCGTCGAGCGTGACCTCGCGGCGGCTCACGTCACCTTCCCGAGGAGATCGGTGAGTGCCGGGTCGAAGCCGTCGCGCCAGCAGGTCCAGTTGTGTGCGTCGCGGACCTCGACGAGGCGCGTCGTCGTATCCACGGTCGCGCGAGCGCCTCGGCGACAGCGCGATTGTTGGCGAGATTCTCCTCTGCCGTACCGCAGCTGAGCAGAACCGGAATCGGTCTGACCGAGTCGTCACCACGCAGCACGGTCCCGACGAACCGCGTGATTCGCCGGTAGCGCGGGAACGACGACTCGACCTTGTCCCAGCGCTGCCGGAAGAAGCTGCCCGATTGCAGGAACAGCCCGTCGAACGTCCTCGGGTGACGGCGGTGCGCATGGAGCATCGCCAGCGCGCCGAGGCTCGCCCCCATGCCGACGCGCCGGCCGTGCGGGTGCTCGCTGCGCGAGCTCCGGGAGCAGCTCGCGGGCGAGCGCGCCCGCGTAGAGCGCCGACGCGGAGTACGTCTCGTTGCGGTCGATCGGCTGGATGAGTGCCGCGGTGAGCGGTGGGATGCGGCGGGCCGCCGACGCGACGTCGAGGAACCGCGTCAGCGCGGAGTACCGTGCGTACTCGGGCCCGTCGTGGACGACGAGCAGCGGTGCGTCCCTCCCGGGGGGCTCGGGCGTGCGGTAGAGGAGAACCGGCACGCGTGCGACGAGTCGACGACAGCGAAGCTCGAGCCACTCTTCCGGCCCCTGCGCAGCCGGTGCTCCGAGCCAGCCGGGCGCCGTGTACTCCGGCCACTCGACGACCGACTTGTCACCGAACGGCCCCGCCGCCCGCAGCGGGTTACGCCGGGTCGGGAGCGAACTCGCCGTCGACGCCGAGCAGATACTCGAGCCGGTCGACGGGAGGCCGAGGGAAGCGCAGTCGCCAGGCACCGTCCCGCCAGCTGAACGAGGGCCCGGACCTCGGCCGTGCGACCTCCTGGCCGAGGACGACCGAGTGCAGCTCGCGCCCGGGATCGGGCACGTCGAACTCGACCGCGTCCGGAAGCGCGCGCGGCCGGCTCAGCGCCGTTTCGATCGATGCTGCCGTTGGCGGATCTTGACAGCGTCAGGCGCGGAGGCCCAGATACCGCCCGAGCACCGCGAATCCGCCAAGGCAGGCAAGCGCTTCGAAGACACCGCGGAGCAGGCCGTCGATCGGATCCGAGGCGGCGATTCCGGCGACCCAGACGGCGAGTCCGACGAGCAGGGCGACCCGCGCCGCAAACCGCCACGGCTGGTCGCGGTACCGGACGAAGCCCACGTCGTCGAACAGGTCCCCCGCCGGCCCGGGCACCTGCGCGTGCAGCCTGATCGCGCGTATCGCCGAAACTGCGGCCAGGAGCAGCAGGATCGACGCGGCGAGCGTTGCGATCAGGGTGAAGCTCGCCCACGAGTGGGCGAGCTCGTGGCGATACTCGATGCCGAGTACCGCCAGAGCGCCCATCGTCGCCAGGCCCGCTGCGAGCGCGAGACTCGTTCGCCTGTTGACCATCACCCGCTCCGCGGACGTGAACACTCCATCGTTGCGGCGCCGTACGACGCGTAGCAGCGCGAGCGTCCCCGACACGAACGCGACCTGCGGGGCAATGATCAAGACGAGTGACGCGACCGCCGCGGCCGGCGGCTCGACGGCCGAGCGCCCGGCGAGCGAGAGCCCCGCCAGGCACGCCGCGAAGACCCCACCCGCGACGCCCAGCGCGAAGAACCCGACGACAGCGGCGTGTCGCGACGCGCGCGTCCCGAGCTCGGCGGCGAACCCGTTGGCGACGACGTTCGGCGAGCCGAACCGGCTCTCCGCCTCTTCGTCGGAACGAAGGTGATCGTCGACCTCGGCGAGGATCCTGCGGCGAAGCCGGCCGCGGACCCCCAGGCGCCCGAGCTCGGCGGCGAGCTCGTCGACGTATGTCATGCGACGACCGCCCGGACGGCTCGGGCAAACGAGCTCCACTCGTCCCGGCGCACCCCGAGCTCTCGACGGCCTCGCGCCGTCAGCCGATAGACGCGACGACGTCGCCCGCCCGTCTTCGACCACGCGCTGGCCAGCAAACCGCTTCGCTCGAGCCGATGAAGCGCCGGGTACACCGTTCCCTCGCCCAGCCCGAATACACCACCGCTTCGCTCCTTCAGGCGCTCGACGATCAGGTAGCCGTGTCCCGGCTCGCGGTCGAGCGCCGCCAGGATCAAGAGGTCGAGATGCCCCCTCAATACCTCGCCGCGCATAGTATTGCCAGCCTAGGCATTCGACCCCGGGACGTCAAGCCGAGCTTGCTCAGCGCCGTTTCGATCGATGCTGCCGTGCGCGAATCTTGTACTCCCGCACCTGCTCGCGCCGGAGGAGATGATTGCGCCGGACCTCGAGCGCCCGCACCTCGCGCTGGAGCTGGACATAGCTCGTCCAGCGTTCGGCGGACAGCGAGCCGTCGAGCAGCGCCTCGCGAATCGCGCACCCGGGCTCGCTGCTATGCGCACAGTCCGAGAAGCGACACCGCAACACGATCTCGTCGACGTCGCCGAACGCCTGCTCGAGGTCGGCATCCCACAGCTGGAGCTCGCGAATCCCGGGCGTGTCGAGCACGACGCCGCCGTCCGGCAGGACGACGAGCTCGCGGCGGGTCGTCGTGTGCCGGCCGCGGTGGTCGTCCTCCCGGACCTCCCGGGTTTCGAGCAGCTCCGCGCCGACCAGGGCGTTGACGAGGGTCGACTTGCCGACCCCCGACGAGCCGAGCAGTACCGCGGTGCGGTTGCCCCGGAACCATGCGCGCACCTCGTCGAGCCCTTCTCCGGTCCGCGCCGACAGCGGGTGGACCGGGCAGGAGCCGAACGTGATCGCCTCTGCCTCGGCCAGGTACGACGAATGGTCGTCGACGAGATCGATCTTCGTGAGCAGCACGACCGGCTGGGCGCCGCTCTCCCACGCCATCGCGAGGTAACGCTCGAGCCTGCGCGCGTTGAAGTCGAGCGGAAGCGACTGCATCAGGAAGGCGACGTCGACGTTCGCTGCAAGCACCTGCTCGCGCGTGGCGTGCAACGCCTCCTTGCGCGAGAGCACGGTGCGACGCGGCAAGACGGCCTCGACGAGCAGCGTCTCGGGGTCGAGTCCGACCCAGTCACCGACGGCCGGCAAACGGTCCTCGCGCGCAAGACGCGCGGCCGCACTCGCCCGGATCGCATCCTGGGCGTGTGCGAGGTCGTACGCTCCCCTGTGCTGGACCGCGACGCGGGCGGGGATGAGCCCAGCGAGGCGGTGCTCGGCGAATGCTGCTTCCCAGCCGTCATCCCAGCCGAGACGCTCGAGCGGCGAATCCGTGAGCGGAAGGTTCAAGCGAAGCTCCTTTGTGTGCGTGGTCGATGATCGGGCGCGCTGCCCGTCACCTGACGACGCTCAGGAGCAGGTGCGACGGGCGGCGGCGCGGGGCTCGCAGGACACATGGACAGCCTTCATCTCGCACCACCTCCTCGTCGAAAGTCTCGGACGGGACCATTGTGCGGCCGAACCGTGAAATGCGCAAGTCGCGCTAGCTTCGTGTGATGCGCGTCCTCGCCGTCGCCGTCGCCGCGGGACTGCTCGCCGCCTGCGGCGGCAAGGCACCCGTGACCCTCGGCGGCTGCCTGAACGACGCCGGCTTCCTGGTCACCTCCTCGGGCACGAAGGTGGAGGGAACGACACCAGCCGGCGTCGCCTTCAGCCTCACGGTCTACCGCTCCGCCGCCGGTGCGAGGCGGGCCGCATCGAGGCTCGGTCCGCGCACGACGGCAGTCGTCGGAACGGGCGTCGTCGACTTCCACGGCAACCCGGGCCAGAGCGCGAGAGTGTCGGCTGCCGAACTGGCGACGATCCGGGAGTGCCTGGGAAAGACGGAGAGTTCACCCGGCTAGACTGAACCTGCCCGCGGCGCGGTGAGGTTCCGAACCGGGTCAGATCCGGGAGGAAGCAGCCCTAAGGATCCCTCACCGGTGCCGCGGCCTAGGCGCGTTCGCGTACGCGAGGCGAATCTTGCGCCAGGCCTCCCCGCCTTGGTCGCGTGTGCGTCTCCCCCTGACGTCAATCCAAGCCTCCTGAATACCTGTTGCGCGCGATACGCCCGGGTAGGTCTTGTCGGCCGAGTGGCTATCGCGACGGGCCGACGTGTGCGGGCAGCGCCGATCGGCTCGACCTCCCAGATTCCGGCAACACCAGGACGCAGGAGGTGTGAAAGCGACGACGGACGGGCATACGGTCGCCATACGGCCTCCCCTTGGGCCGGACTTGGGGGTTACCAAGCGCGAACCGCCGTCCCGCAGTCGGCGGTTCGCTCGTTTCAGGCAACCAACTCGTCGACGCCCGGCGTGGCGGTTTGCCTGACGAGACGCAGGCTTAGCGGACAGCCCTTGGGAGACGCACGTGCAGCTGACCCAGGCTCGGCAATTGCGGCAGGAGCTCGACTAGCGACCGACGGTGTCGTGAGTGAGCGAGCAGGATCCGACCTGTGACAAGGATCGCCGTGAGCGCGATCACCTGGCCGCCCAGGACGATCCGGTTCACGTCGACTGCCGGCTTCCAGGTCGCGTTCCCGTCCTCGACGATCCATGCGCCAGCGGGTCGCGCCATCAGGCCAAAGCCTCCGCCCCCGCCGGAATCGCCCTCCTCGCTCTCTCCCGTTCCGCCACCGCCGCCACCACGGACCGTTGCCGCCGGAATCACGGTAAGACCGTTCTTCTCGTAGGGCTCGCCGTACACGCGCTTCACGCTGATCACGTCGCGCGCACCCGAAATGAATTCTTGCAGCTCCATGGCTCCTCCTCTTCGTGCATCAACGAACTTGAATCTGCCTCGTAGGGTGTCGGTCATCGCCGACCACAATGTGCGAACCGAGACCCTCCGGGAACAGGCTTCCCCACGACGAGGCCGTGAGCATCAGCGAAAGCACCGCCCAGCCTGCACCGGATTACCGATCTCCGCCACAGTCGTCCGCCGACTTGCTACCCGCGGCCCCGCTGCTGGTGGTCACTCTGGTGTAACTGGACCCGGCCGCCCGCTTCTGGCTCTGGACCCCGCGTACGATCACCCTATGGCGATCGACATCGAGGTGCAGAGGCTCGTGCTGGGCGACGTGATCATGGCGGACGTTCCCGAGCGGGATGGAGAAGTCGAGGCGACGGTGGTGCGCGAGATCGCTCGGAGCGAGAACAGCGTGTCGGTCACGTTGCGAGTGGCGGGCGCCGACGATTTCGTCAAGGAGTGGCCGCTCGGCGCGATGGTCACTGTCGTTCGAGGTCCTTGAACGCGATCGAACAGATCGGCTAGCGCACCGTCCCCTAGTGGGACGGTGCGCTCGGACCGTTTGGCGCTTACGCGTGCAGGTTCACGGGGAACGAGACGAGCCGGCGGGCCGAGATGCCCGCGAGCAAGTCCTCGCCCGGCTTGCGTGCCCGCAGGAAGACGACGAGCAATTGCTGCCTCGACGAAGCCGGCCAGAAGCGGTCCTGGTGCATCGTGAGCGTCGCCCAGCCGTCGGCTGCGGTCGCAGTCTCGGCCGGGATCGTCCACTGCGAGTACGGCACCGCGGTGAGGTAGATCAGCGCGCCCTGGACGGGGCGGCCCTTACACGCCGAGACGTGAATGCGCAAGGTGACATCCGTCGTCGAGCGCCCGACCACGGACGGAGAGATCTGCTGACCGTCGAGCGCGAGGTGCGCCGGCGGCGATACGTCGGCAACCGGAAGCGTGCCGGAGCCGCTCGTCGGGCAGCCGTCCACCGTCGTCGGCGGAGGCGTCGGTGCCGCCTTGACGACGGCCGTGGGAACGGACGTCGACGTGTCCGAACCGTCGCTGTTCTTTGCTGTTACGTGAACGCGCAGCGTGTTGCCCGAGTCGACCGACTTCAGCGTGTACGTCTTCGCGATCGCACCGCTGATGGACGAGCAGCTGCCGCCGTTCTCGTCGCAACGCCTCCACTGGTACGTGAACGTGATCGGCGTCGTACCGGCCCACGTTCCCGGGTCAGCAGTCAGCGTCTCTCCCACCTGCGGCGTGCCCGAGATCGTTGGCGGCGACTGATTCCTGGGTGGGCTCGCTGCCTGCGAGATACCAGCCACCACGAGCACAGTGACAACCCCGGCGCCGAGCGACGCCAGCAATGTTGCCTTTCTCATCTAAGAGCCCCCTTCTTCGGAGTCTCGACGGTCATTCCCGGCCAACGCGAAGAGCAAGCGTCGACGCTGACGCGACCCGGCCCACTGCCCAACGTACGCCGCGACTGCGTCCGCGACCAGTCGCCTGTTCGGCCATGGCGCGAAGCGTCGAGAGCGCCTGCGAGTGGTGCCGACTGCCGAGGCGTCTGTACTGCGACTTTGCCAAACCCTCGCCGGGGCTTAGCCCGGCGCCCACGTCACCCTTCGGGTCCTGCGGTCCCTGGGGCCCTGCGCTCCCGCCTGGCCCTGGAGTCCCTGCGGCCCGCGTGCGCCGCGCAGGCCCGCCTTGATCTGGGCGGGCGTCTTGCCGCCGAGCTTCAACGCGTTGGCGGCGGTTCCCGCGGTGATCGCGCGCTGCGCCGCCCAGTGTTGAAGATCGCCCTGCGTGCGGCCCGCCTCAACTCAGTAACCAAGCGAAACGGCACCGGTATCCCTCACCGGTGCCGTGGCCTTCAAAACCCCCATCTACCAATCTCCGGCGGGCGGCCTAAGATCATTGAAGGTCGTCGTCTGTGAACAAGGCAAGGGGGAGGAGCAAGCCGTGAGGAAGTCGATCGTCCTCGTCGTTTCTGCGATTTCGATCGCGATCGCTGTCGCTGCGAGCGGCGGCCCGACCGCCCGCGCCGGAGGCGACGGCCCGATGCGCGACGGGGGACGCGGTGTCTGGTTCGTCCGCGCATGTGGCGCTCCCGGCACGACGTTCGGCGCCTGCGGCGCACAGGTCGTGACGAACGGCGACGGAACACCCCTCGCTTCGAGCGCCGCGCCGCCGCCGACGGCCTACGGCCCCGCACAGTTCCACACGGCCTACAACTTGCCGACGACCGCTTCCTCACAGCAGACGATCGCGATCGTCGACGCGTACGACGACCCGAACATCGAGGCCGATCTGGGCACGTTCTCCACCAACTACGGCCTCTCACCGTGCACGACCGCGAACGGGTGCTTCAAGAAGGTCAACCAGACCGGCGGAACGACATACCCGCCCGTGAACTCGGGCTGGGCGCTCGAGGTCTCGCTGGACGTCGAAACCGCCCACGCGATGTGCCAGAACTGCAAGATCCTGCTCGTCGAGGCGACGTCGTCGTCCCTGGCAAACCTGGGCGTGGCCGAGAACGAGGCCGTTGCGCTCGGCGCGAACGTGATCTCCAACTCGTGGGGCGCGTCCGAGTACTCGACCGAGGCGACCGACGAAGCCCGGTACTTCAACCATCCCGGCGTGGCGATCACGGCGTCGACGGGTGACAACGGCTACGGCGTCGAGTTCCCGGCGTCGTCGCGCTACGTGACGGCCGTCGGCGGAACGACTCTGACCCTGAATGCGGACAACACCTGGAAGTCGGAGACCGCGTGGTCGGGCTCGGGCTCCGGATGCTCGGCGTACATCCCCAAGCCCGCGTGGCAGACCGACCCCTCCTGCGCGCGCAGAGCCGTTGCCGACGTCTCCGCGGACGCCGATCCGAACACCGGCGCGGCCGTCTACGACTCGGTCGCGTACCAGGGAGTCACGGGTTGGTTCCAGGTCGGAGGGACGAGCCTCGCCGCGCCCCTGATCGCGTCGGTGTACGCACTGACGGGGAACGCCGCATCGCTCAACGCCGGCTCTGCTCCGTACGCGCAACCCGGGCGCGCTGCACGATGTGACGTCGGGCAGCAACGGCAATTGCGGCGGGAGCTACCTCTGCACGGCCGGGCCGGGCTATGACGGCCCGACCGGCCTCGGGACGCCGAACGGCATCGCGGCGTTCGGCGGCTCGGGAGGCGGCTCGCCTCCGCCTCCTCCGCCGTCGGACTTCTCGCGTCGGCGTCTCGCCGTCGAGCTCGACGGTCACCGTCGGAGACGAACGCCGTCTACAACGTCACCGTCGGTGCCGACCGGGGGCTTCTCGAGCGACGTCAACTTCTCCGAGACGGGCCTGCCGAACGCCGTCTTCGCTCCCGCATCGGTCACCGGAGCCGGATCCTCGATGCTCACGGTGGGCACGACCGGCGTGTCACCGGGCAGCTACCCGTTCACGGTCACGGGCACGAGCGGCACGACGACGCACACCGCTTCGGGAACGCTCGTCGTCCAGGCCCCAGGCACCGCCACCGCCGCAGGGGAACTTCTCGATCTCGGTCTCACCGACGTCGCGAACGATCCTGCCCACGTCCACGACGACCTACACGGTGACGATCACGCCGACCAACGGCTTCAGCGGTCCGGTCACGCTTTCTGCCACGGGCTTCACGACCGGTCTCAGCGGCTCGTTCTCGCCGAACCCGACGACGTCCTCGTCGACGTTCACGCTGACGGCGAACAACGCCGCCGGGGGCCGATTCGGAGCGAGGGGGACGATAACGATCACCGGCACGAGCGGGTCGCTGTCGCATTCGGCGACGCTGTCGCTCTTCATCCTGTAGAGCCGATCACGGCCTGCCGGCCCTGCCTCGGCGGGACGACGGGCCGGTGCCCGGCTCGTCGTCTATTCGGCTTCGTACTTCCGGACCTTCCGCCGGTCGAGAACCACACCACGATGATGAGCACGAGCGCGAAGACCAACAGGGCGCCGAGCAGGCCCCACGCGTAGACGCCCGGCTGAAGAGGAAGAACACGATCATGGCGCCGATCCCGCACGCGAGGACGATCCCCATCAAGCCCGCCCAGAACTTGAGCCCGAGTCCTTCTTCCTCCATCGGCCGCCGAGTATGAACCATCGCGATCGCTGCGTCCATCACCAGCCTTGTCGAGGAAGCCGAGGACGCGGCTACTGGCCCCGACGCAGATTCCGTCGAGGTCGGCCCAACTTGCCGGCCCCTTGACACGTCCTAGTCAAAGGGGCCATAACTCACACCTGAATCGGGTCTCAGGTTCGGGCACATCACACCAGGAGGATGCGTTCATGCGTCATCGCTTCACGAAGGTCCTGCTCGGGGCCGCGCTGTTCACCCTGCTCGCCGGGACGGCCAGTGTCGCCGCGCGCTCACACCACACGTCGGCTTCGTCTTACAACATCGGGTTCATCTACCCACGCACCGGCATCCTTGGGGCCTACGGTGCCGAGGAGCTCGAAGGCTTCAAGTACGGGCTCCAGTACGCGACCAACGGGACCGGCAAGGTCAACGGCAAGACGCTCAACATCACCTATCAGGACGACCAGGGTGTCGCCGCGACCGGCGTCACCGAGGCGAAGGCGTTGATCGGCCAGGGAGTCAAGATCTTGATGGGCACCGGCTCCTCGGGCGTCGCGGTGCAGATCGCCCCGCTCGCCGCGCAGAACCAGGTGCTCTACATCTCCGGGCCCGCTGCCGCGGACGCGATCACGGGCATCAACAAGTACACCTTCCGCGCCGGGCGGCAGACGATCCAGGACGTGCTCGACGCGAAGTCGTTTCTCGGCAAGTCGACCGGGCAAGAAGGTCGTCGTCTTCGACCAGGACAGCGTCTTCGGTCACGGCAACTACGCTGCCGTGAAGGCGTTCTTCACCGGTCACAACGTCTCCGAGGTCTCGGTGCCGCTCACCGCAACCGACTTCACGCCGTTCGCGCAGCAGGCGAAGAACGCGAACGCAGACCTGATCTTCGTCGCCTGGGCCGGCACCACCGGCGCGGCGATGTTCAAGACGCTCGACCAGCAGGGAGTCTTCACGGCACCCAGGTCATCACCGGTCTCGCCGAGCGGGCGACCTGGGCGGCATTCGGCAGCGCGGCGACCAAGATCCACTTCCTGTCGCACTACGTCTACACCGCTCCGAACAACAAGGTGAACGACTGGCTCGTGACCCAGTTGCGCAAGCGCGGCCAGGTGCCCGACATCTTCACGCCGGACGGGTTCGTCGAGGCGCAGATGCTCGTGCATGCTCTCCAGAAGGGTGACTACAACGTCGACAAGATGATCAGCGCTCTCGAGGGCTGGAAGTTCCTGGCGCCCAAGGGTTACCAGGCGATCAGGCCGCAGGATCACGCGATGTTGCAGCCGATGTTCCGTGTTGCCCTTGTGACGAAGAACGGCCATCTCGTCGCGAACGTCCTCGGCACCGCGTCGCCGTACGACACGGCCCCGCCTCTCGTCCCGATGAAGGGCTGAGGGGCGAAGGCACCAATCAGCGCGTGAGCGCATCCCCGATCCTCGCGACGAGGGACCTCGGACTCGACATCGGCGGCGCGACCATCGTCGCCGATGTCGGGCTCGAGGTCCGCGAGGGTGAGCTGCTCGCAGTGATCGGCCCGAACGGGGCCGGCAAGACGACGCTGTTCAACCTCGTCTCCGGACTGCGCCGGCCGACGAGCGGCCGCGTAGAGCTCGACGGCATCGACGTGACCGATCAGCCGCCGTTTCGCCGGGCTCAGGCGGGCCTCGGCAGAACGTTCCAGGTTTCGAGCGTCTTTCCACTGCTGTCGGTGCACGAGAACGTCCGGCTCTCGGCGGACGCAGCCATGGGCGGGACGATGCGGATCTGGCGGCGGGCAAGCGCGGTGCGCGAAGCCGTGGAGCGGGCCGAGTGGGCGATCGGCCGCGTCGGCCTGGCCGGACGCGAGGCGTGGCCGGCCGGGCTGCTCTCGCACGGTGACAAGCGCAAGCTCGAGCTCGCGATGCTGCTCGCCGGGCGTCCCCGCGTGCTCCTTCTCGACGAGCCGATGGCAGGCGTCTCGATGGAGGACGTCCCCGAGCTCGTAGAGCTGATTCGCTCGGTCCACGCAGACCAGGGAAAGACGGTCCTGATGGTCGAGCACCACATGGAGGTGGTGACCGGCCTCGCACAACGGATCGCGGTCATGCACAACGGACGCCTGCTCGCAGTCGACACGCCCGACGCGATCATGCGCGATGCGACGGTGCGGCAGGCGTACCTCGGAGAAGATCTGTGATGCCGCTGCTGTCCTTGCACGACCTACACGTCTACCTCGGCGAGTCGCACGTGCTCCAGGGGATCACGTTCGACGTCGAGGAGGGCGGGGTGACCGCTCTCCTCGGCCGCAACGGTGTCGGCAAGACGACGACGCTCCGAGCATTGATGGGGCTGGTCGATCGCCGAGGCACGATCGAGTTCGCGGGCGACGACATCAGGCAGATGCCGACTCATAAGATCGTCCGTCTCGGAGTGGGCTACGTCCCGGAGGATCGCGACGTCTTCGCGGCGCTGACGGTCGACGAGAACCTGCGGCTCGCAGAAAGGGACGCCGAGACCCGGTACGACCTCGTCTACGACCTCTTTCCCGAGTTGCGCGACCGCGGCAAGCAGGCGGCGGGCACGCTCTCCGGAGGCCAGCAGCAGATGCTCGCGATCGGACGAGCGCTCCTGAACAACAACCGCGTACTGCTCGTCGACGAGCCCACCAAAGGCCTCTCTCCTCTGCTCGTCACCGAGGTCGCGGCGGTGCTCGAGCGCGTCTCGGAGCTGACGACAGTCTTGCTCGTGGAACAGAACCTCGGCGTCGTGCAGCGCGTAGCGCGCGATGCCGTCGTGCTCGACACGGGCCGCGTCATCCACGTCGGCCCGGCCAAGGAGCTGTTGGAAGACAAGCCGATGGTCCACCGCATGCTCGGTGTCGGATGACCGGCGAGACCTCGACTCCCCCGGGCCACGGCTGATGAGCACCTTCGTGCTGCTGACGATCACCGGCCTCGGCCTCGGAGCGATGTACTTCCTGATCGCGTCCGGGCTGTCGCTGATCTACGGGCTGATGGGCGTGCTGAACTTCGCGCACGGTGTCTTCATCACCGTCACGGGATACACGCTGTGGTTCACCGAGACGAAGCTCGCGAGCGTCCCGGTACTGCCCCGGTTCCTGATCGCTGCATTCGTCGGACTCGTCGTCGGCACCGTCTTCGCCGCCCTCGTCGAGCTCGTCCTGATCCGCCCGCTCTACGGCCGGCACATCGAGCAGGTGCTCGTCACCGTCGGCCTCGCCCTCGCGGTCACCGCGCTCGTGACAGCGATCTGGGGGAGCGATGCTCGGGTTGTCGTGGCACCTGCATGGGTCGGCAACACGACGACGATCCTCGGGGCGCACATACCGAACGACCGCTGGCTCGAGATCGCCACGGCAGTGGTCGTTCTCGCTGCTCTGGAGACGTTCCTGCGCCGGACGCGCTACGGGCTGATCGTCCGGGCGGGGGTCGAGAACCGGGCAATGGTGACGGCCCTCGGAATCGACGTGCGCAAGTCGTTCACGCTGGTCTTCGCGATCGGTGGTCTCGCTGCTGGTATCGCCGCCGTGCTGTACACGCTCTACTCGACGAGCGTCGACCCGCAGCAAGGAACGTCGCTCGTGATCTTCGCCTTCATCGTCGTCGTCATCGGCGGTCTCGGCTCGATTCGCGGCACAGCCTGGGCTGCAGCGATCGTCGGGCTCGTCCAGCAGTACGCGAACTACTACGCCTCGTCGGGACTCGGCGACCTCAGCGTCGTTCTGCTGCTCGGGATCGTGCTGATCGCCCGGCCGACCGGACTCTCCCGGAGCTTCGCGTGAAGCGGTTCGCCGTTCCTGCCGCAATCGTCGTTGCGCTCGCCTTCGTGCCGAGGCTGACGATCGACATCCCGTACGTCTTCCAGGACAGCCTGAACACGCCGGGCACGCTCGAGCTGCTGGCGCTCTGCCTGCTCTTCGGTGGGGTGGCGCTGAGCTACGACCTGCTCTTCGGGTTCACCGGCCTGCTCTCGTTCGGTCACGCGCTCTACTTCGCCGTCGGCGTCTACATCGCGGCGATCGCAATGACCAGCTGGCATTGGAGCTTCTGGCCGTCGGTTTGCTTCACAGCGCTGGTCGGGTTCCTGCTCGCCGTCGTCCTGGGTGCGGTGTCGTTGCGGGTCAGCGGCATCGCATTCGCGATGGTGACCCTGGCGTTCGCGCAGGCGGGCTCGATCCTCGCGCTCAAGGACCCCTACGGCTGGACCGGCGGCGAGGAAGGCTTCGGCGTCGACTACCACCAACTCCCCGCCTGGACCGTCGGCATCCTCAACACCAAGCACCTCTACTGGATCGCGCTCGGCTACGCGGCGGCTGTGTTCGCGATCGTCCGCTGGGCCGTGAACTCGTCGCCGGGCCACGTCTGGCAGGCGATCCGTGAGAACGACCTGCGGGTGCAGGTGCTCGGGCTGAGGCCGTACTCGTACAAGCTGATGTCCTTCGTGCTGGCATCGGCGCTCGCGACGGCCGGAGGCGTCGTGTACCTGTTGCTCATCGGCGGCGCGAACATCGAGGTGACGACCGCGAGCTTCACGCTCACGCTGCTGCTGATGGTCGTGATCGGGGGGACCGGGTCGCGCTGGGGCGCGATGATCGGGGGCATCCTCTACACGTATGCCGATCACCGGCTCGGCGATCTGTCGTCGTCGCATGCCGTGTCGCAGCTGCCGTCGGTCGTACGCACGCCGCTGCAGCAGCCGCTTTTCATCCTCGGTGTGCTGTTCATCCTCGTCGTGTTCTTCGTGCCCGGCGGGCTGACGCGCATCGGACAGGCCGGCGTCCGGTTGGACCGGATCCTGCGCCGGCCGGCAACTCGGGAGGAGACCGCATGAACATCAAGTGGGAATCGAAGGGCGAAGGTTCGCCGCTCCTTCTGATCCAAGGGCTCGGGTACGGCCGCTGGGCCTGGGAGCCGATCGTCCCCGGCCTCGCAGCTCACCACCAGGTCGTCTCCTTCGACAACCGCGGCATCGGCGAATCCGACAAGCCGGAGGGCCCGTACACGGCCGCACAGATGGCCGGCGATGCGCTCCAGGTTCTCGACGAGGCAGGCATCGAGAAGGCGCACGTCCTCGGCGCGAGCCTCGGCGGCATGATCGCGCAGGAGCTTGTCGCCGCCGAGCCGGCCCGGGTCGACCGGCTCATCCTGTGCTGCACGACGCCGGGGGGCCCGGGCACGGTGCCGATGCCCGAGATCACCGTCCGACTGTTTGACCGAAGCCCCGTCGTTACCGCCCGAGGTGGCCCTCCGGCGCTTCATCGAGAACGCGCTCGGCCACGACCCTCCGGCCGGGCTCGTCGACGAGCTCTTCGCACGGAGAGTCGCGAACCCGCCCGATCAGGCGGGCTGGCAGGCGCAGGCGGCCGCCGGCATGGGCTTCCAGGGCGTCGACGCGGAGATCACCGCCCCGACGCTGATCCTCAGCGGCACCGCGGACAACGTCGTCGACCACCGCAACGCGGAGGTGCTCGCCACACAGATTCCCGGCGCGCGCGTCGAACTGTTCGAGGGGTCCGGACACCTGTTCTTCTGGGAGCGGCCGGACGAGTCCGTCAGGATCATCAATGAGTTCCTCGGATGAACGACCACACCATCGACAAGATCATCCGCGACCGCGCCAGGATCACACCGGGACGGATCGCGATCGACGAAGGCGGCCGGACATGGACGTACGCCGAGCTCGACGCGCGTTCCGACGCGCTGGCATGCGGCCTCTCCCGCGGCGACCGTGTCTCGACGCTGACCGGCAACTCCGGCGAGCACGTGGCGCTCATGTTCGCCTGCGCGAAGGCGGGTGCGATCCTGCATCCGATCTCGTGGCGGCTCGCTCCGGCCGAAGTGGCGTTCCAGCTCGACGACGCCGAACCGGCGTTCTTCCTCGTCGAGGACGAGCACAAGGAGCTCGGTGAAGCCGCACTCGAGCTCGCGTCGGTGACACCCGCGCAGATTCTCGAGCCCCGTTCGCAGACCGAACCGGTTTCGCGCGTTTCGGACGAAGATCCCCTGCTGCTCATCTACACCTCCGGGACGACCGGCAAGCCCAAGGGCGCGCTGCTCACGCACGCGAACTGCTTCTGGACCAACCTGTCCTTCGACCTCGCGACCGGGATCAGGCCAGAGGATGTCGTCCTGCAAGTGCTGCCGCAGTTCCATTGCGGAGGGCTGGAACGTTCAGTCGATCCTCGCATGGTGGAAGGGCGCGAAGATCGTGCTCGAACGCGGCTTCGATCCGGCGCGTGCGGTCGAGCTGATCGAGCGGAAGCGAATCACCTCGTTGATGGGCGTGCCCTCGAACTACCTCTTCATGTCGCAGGAGCCGGGCTTCGCCGCGGTCGATCTCAGCTCGCTCAGGCTCGTCGTGGTCGGGGGTGCGCCGATGCCGGTGACGCTGCTCGACGTCTGGGCCGCACGGGGCGTCGACATCGTGCAGGGCTATGGGCTTACCGAAGCCGCACCCAACGTGCTCTGCCTACCTCTGGAGGACGCCCGGCGCAAGGCCGGATACGCGGGCAAGCCGTATCCCTACGTCTCCTGCGACCTCTCGGCAGAAGGCGAACTGCTCGTCCGGGGACCAAATGTCTTCCCCGGCTATTGGCGTAACCCGGAAGCAACTGCGAACGCGTTTCGCGACGGCTGGCTGCTGACCGGCGACATAGCCGAGCGTGACGACGAGGGCAACTACCTGATCCGAGGGCGACTCAAGGACATGGTCGTGTCGGGCGGCGAGAACATCTATCCGGCCGAGATCGAAGCCGTGCTGCACGAGCACCCTGCGGTGGCGGACGCGGCGGTGATCGGCGTGGCCGACGAGAAGTGGGGCGAGGTGTGCGCCGCATTCGTCGTGGCCGATTCGCCGATTTCACGAGAACGCGTTGCGAGAACACTGCCTGACGCTCCTGGCGCGATTCAAAGTCCCGAAGTCGTTCACGTTCATCGACGCGCTTCCACGCAACTCGATGGGCAAGATCCAGAAGTCCGAGCTGAAGGTGCACGCGTGACAGACGTCGTAACCAACGTCGACGGACGGCCGCTCTCAAAGCGGGGCCTCGACACGCGGCGGCGCCTGCTCGATGCAGCCGAAGCGGTCTTCGGCGAGCTCGGTTTCCCCGACGCGTCGATCGTCAAGGTGGCGGAAGCCGCCGGCGTCGCGACCGGCACGTTCTACCTCTACTTCGATTCGAAGAAGGCGATCTTCGTCGAGCTGATGCGCGACCTGAATCGCCGAATCCGCCGTGCAATGAGCGAGGGCGCGGCGCAAGGCACGACACGCCTCGACTCGGAGCTCCTCGGCTTCGAGGCCTACTTCCGCTTCACAGCAGAGCACCCGGCGCTGTACAGGATCATCAGGCAGTCCGAGTTCGTCGCCCCCGAGATGCTCCGCTACCACTACGACCGTGTCGCCGAGGGCTACGTGTCGGCCCTCGAGAAGGCGATGCAGTCCGGCGAGATCGGCCCGATCGACGCCGAGGTGACGGCCTATGCGCTGATGGGGCTCGGCGAGCTCGTCGGTATGCGCTGGATCCTCTGGGGCGATGGCGCGCCGGTGCCGTCCCGTGTGTCGGACGAGCTCGCACGGATCATCCGCTGCATCCTCGAGGCGAAAGAGTGAGGCACGTGGGTCTGCTTGCGACCGCTTCGTATCTTCCGGAGCGGTGGATGACCGCTGCGGAGGTTGCGGAGCGTTCCGGAATCCCGGAACAGGTGATCATCGAGAAGTTCGGCCTTCGCGGCAAGCACATCGCGGCTCCCGACGAGCACGTGAGCGATCTCTCAGTCCGCGCAAGCGAACGCTTGCTCGACGAGACGGGATTCGACCCGGGAGACATCGACGTCGTCATCTACTACGGCTCGATGTGGCGCGACTACGCCGTGTGGCAAGCGGCGCCGTACATCGCCGATCGGATCGGCGCGAAGAACGCGTTCGCGATCGAGTACGACAACGTCTCGCATGGCACTCCGATGGCCTTGCGTGTTGCGCGCGACCTTCTGCGTGCCGAGAACGATCTCGGAAGCGTCCTCGTCGTCGGTGCCTCTCGTGAGTCGTACCTCCTGGATTATGACAACGAGAAGTCGCGCTTCATGTTCAACTTCGGCGACGGAGCAGTTGCGGGGCTGCTCGTCGGAGACGCCGATCGGAACGAGCTGCTCGGCGCGCACGCGATCACGAACGGTGCCTATTCGCTCCAGGTGAAGATTCCCGCCGGTGGATCCGTCGAGCCGGACGGGTATCGCTTTCTCGAGGTGCAGGACCCTGCGGAGATGAAGAGCGGCCTCGACCTGGAGTCGCTACCGAACTTCATCGCTGCGGCGAAGGGCGCTGTCGAACGCTCGGGGCTCACGCTCGCCGACCTCGCCTTCGTCTGCCCGCTGCACACCAAGCGCTCCATGTTCGAGGCGTTGCTGGCCGGGCTCGGAATGCATGAAGATCAGGCGGTGTACCTCGACGACACCGGCCACATGAGCGGCGTCGATCCCTTGCTCGGCCTCGACCGTGCCGTGCGCGACGGCCGGGTCGGCGAAGGAGATGCCGTGCTTCTCCTCTCGGCCGGAACGGGTTACACCTGGGCGGCAGCCGTGGTCAGGTGGGGGAGATCTCCTGAGGCGCAGAGACCGCATGACTGGGCAGCGCGCCGTACTCGTCACGGGCGCACGAGGCGGGATCGGCGCCGCGATCGTCGCGCGCCTCGAGGTCGAGGGCTGGGCCGTGCACGGCGTCGACGTCGAGGACGGCGACCTCGCAACGCGCGAGGGAAACAGGCGTGTCGTCGAGGAGGCGATCGATCGTTTCGGCCGGCTCGACGCGGTGGTGCCGAACGCAGGACTCCAGCACGTCGCACCGATCCGAGACTTTCCCGAGGACCAGTGGGACAAGCTGATCGCGGTGCTCTTGACCTCGCCGTTCCTGCTCGCGCGCTACGCCTGGGATGCTCTCGCCGCGAGCGGTGACGGCCGGATCTGCGTGATCGCATCCGCACACGCGCTGACCGCGTCACCGTTCAAGGCCGGCTATGTCTCCGCAAAGCACGGCGTCCTCGGCCTCGTCAAGACGCTCGCGCTCGAAGGAGCCGAAGTGGGAATCAGCGCCACGGCAGTCTGTCCCGCCTACGTGAGGACGCCGCTCGTCGAAGGGCAGATCTCGGACCAGGCGCGCGCATCGAGCCTCGACGAAGACGAGGTGCTCGAGAGCGTGCTCCTCGAACGGCAGGCGGTGAAGCGGCTGCTCGAACCTTCGGAGGTCGCGGATGTCGTAGCGTTCCTGCTCGGCCCGGGAGGCCGCGGCATCACCGGCGTGCCGGTGCCGATCGACCTCGGCTGGACAGCCCGCTAAGCCGGATGCCGACGAAGAGGTCGAAGTGAGCAAGGAGGAAGCGTCGGCATGCATCCAGGGTCTGCACAAAGCTCTGGCCGAATGGACCTTGACGGGGGCGCCCCCGAGTGGCTCTTCGTGGTTCTTGGCTTAGAATCTGGGCCGAGGGCGCATAGCTCAGCGGGAGAGCGCTCGCTTCACACGCGAGAGGTCCCTGGTTCGATCCCAGGTGCGCCCATAGCCGCAAGCCCTCGTACGACGCGGGCTTGCGCGGCACTGTGTTCTCAGTTGTGGCGACACAGATGCGCCCGTGGTCGGGCGGTGGTCTGTGCGGTTGGCGCAGCACACGGGGTACTTCCTAAAGCGTCCAACCGTGTGCTTTGCTGTTTCCGTATGCAAGCTAGGCAACAGCGGCAGAAGGGAGCCATCTTGGACGGGTCGCGGTGAGTACCGAGCAGGTCAGTGAGAGCTGAGTAGTCCTCGGTGGCGTTGTTGCTGTTCGTCGCGTCGCTTGCGCTCGCCGCCTGGAGCGTTCACGCACACTGATCACCGGCACGTCCTGATAGGTAGAGGGTGGGGATCTCGACGTCGGCGCGCATCCATCCACTCGAAGCCCCGCCCTTATCCGCAAAGCAAAGACTACGAAATCTGTCGTGTGCCCCAGTGTGAGGGACGTGCGCCAGGGGGCGCACGGCCCGGGCTAGGGGGCCACGCGGTCCAAGACGGGGCAAAGACTGGGCACGACGAGGCGCGTGTGCGGCGTGCGGCGCTCCATACTCATCGGTATGGAGCACACCGCCGTGGCGTGTTCGAACGGCCATCGGCTCGATGAGCGTCCGGATCTTCCGGTCGGTGAGCGCGTGCCCTGTCCGGAGTGCGGCACCCTCGGACGTGTCCACTCGGTGACCGGAGCGGCGACGGTGACTGTCTCCGCTTCGATGCTGTGGGAGCACCGGCACGAGTACTGGGAGCGGAACCGCACGCTGCTTGTCGTAGTCGCCATCATCACGGTCGGCTCTCCGCTGATCGGCCTTGCGGTCGCGGGGTTGTCCGGTGTCGCGATCGGTCTCGTGCTCGGCGTTGTCGCCGACTACGTCGGGGCGAAGGCTGTCGTTCGGGTGCAAGTGGTTGAGCGCGGGCACGCCGACTGATTCTCAAACTTCCCGCTCTTTGCGCTGAGATTCGCATATCCCGCCCACCCGACGTGGGGTGGGCGGGCACTACAAACTCGCGGCGTCTTCTCCACCATCCACACCCCACGCCAGCAGGCGGCGCGCAGCGTCCCTGTCCGAGATTTCGTGCTGGTCAGCAATCCGCTTGACCTTACGGCTGAGCGACCCCTCCACTCGCAGGTTCAGATCAAGTCAAGGAACCCACGCCCACGCACCCAGGCGCGCGGCCGAGCGCGGAGACCCGCCGGGGCGCCCGCCTCCGGCGTGGGCGCGCCCGCCGGGGGCCCTCCGCGGACCGGGCCGCCAGCGAGCTACGAGGGGCGAGACGTTTCAGGCAGCTGAGTTCACCAGCCGTGCCTGCCACCCATGGTCGGCCGGTGGAACACAGCAGAGCCAGCCGCGACTCCGGCGCTACGCACCGTCCTCGTTATCGCTCAGCAGCGGCGGCAAACGCAGGAGTCACGAAAAGCACTCGCGTAAGGGACGCGTAGAAGGAGTTGCCGCAATTCATCGAAGGGCAACGGATGCCGATATCCGCTGAGTGAGCGTCGCGTTTCACCTGCTGATCTACGGCCTCGCGTGCATTGGTCTTCTGATGGTCACGCTGATTGTCACGCTCGTCATCTGGGGCCTCGTGATCGCGATCGATCCTCGAGAGCGCATAAGGCGGTACCGGAATCAAGGCCCACCGGCGCCGAAGTACCCGACGTTCCAGGAGATCATCGGCGATGACGAGCTTGCAACGCCGCTGTCGCACTGGATCGCCTGTGCCGAGTTCTGGGAGCTTGCTCAACTCAGCAAGCATCTGAGCGACTCGATCCCCGACGAGTACGAACGCACCGCGTGATAGCCGCTTCCTCGGGATTACTCAGAGTCAACACATCCTTTCCTGCCACTCTGGCTCCGATCCGCGGCGCCGGCCGGACGGCTCCCGTCGGGTTCCCAAGTATCCAGGAGGCTCAAGGAGCATCCACGCACGCTCGCGCAAGGCACTCGTAGATGCCGATATCCGACTGAGTGAGCATCGCCTTTCACCTGCTGATCTACGGCCTCGCATGCATTGGTCTTCTGGTGGTCGCGCTCGTCATCGGCTTCGTGCAAGCAATCGTGCGCTCCCCGAGACCCCCCAAGCCGGTGCCGACGGAGTCAGGCCCACCGGCGCCGAAGACGTTTGAGGAGATCGTCGGCAATGACGAGCTTGCAACGTCGCTGTTGCGCTGGATGGCCAAGGCCGATTTCTCGCAGATTGCTCAACTCAGCGAGTTACTGAAAGACGATGCGGAGTTCCTATGGGCCAGGGAGCATTGACTGTGACTGCCAGAGGAGGCAGCTGCCAATTTCCTGCCCCTCTGGCTCCCGATCAGCGGCGCCGATCGGACGGCTCCCGCCGGGTTTCCCAAGTATCCAGGAGGCTCAGGGAACATCCACCACGCTCGTGTGTGCGAGCGTCCTCTCGCTCGATCCGGCGGCCGCCCAGCATCGCCGCGGCAGCAAGCCACTCGTCGAGGCTGAACGCCGGAGGCCCGATCAGCCCGAAGCAGGCAGGCATCGCCTGGACGGGCAAGTCCGGCCAGATCCGGATCCTGAACGCATACGGGGTCCGCGTCGCGTTCCTCGGCATCGCGCAATCCGCACCGACCGCCGCGACGGCGAGTCAGAACCCGGGTACGCGAGAGTTCTGGATCTGCCAACGAGGTGGTCGGTGGATAGGCGCCTGCGCGATCAGGTACATCGAGTCGGCCGGGTCGCCACGGTGGCAGACCACCTCGTTCTTCGCAAAGGTTCGGCGGCGCGCCACCTGCAGGATCTCCGGCAGTCGGTGTCAGGCACAGCGTCAAGCAGCGGCCACGTCACCGTCTTCGCCAGACGGTTCCGTGAGCGCGTCCAGAAGTCGATCGGCTGCTGTCGCGAAGTCGAGTGGCTCATGCGCAGTGTTCGGAGCGAATCGTTCCGTCACGAGTCTTGTCACGTATCCCGCCTCGGAGGATCGGAGCGTCTGCACGGCCTGCCAGAGCTGTAGTGCTTCTGGGCGTTCGGTTGCTGTGGCGAGCGCAGCGGCGATAGCGCCGATCGTGGCAAGAAAGTCATACCCGTAGATCGAGGCGGCCTGTGCGCCTGCGAGCTCCAAGGCCCTGCGTGCCTCAGGCAGCTCTCCGGTGAGAAGACGCACCGCTGCCAGCATCGCCAGCGCGTATGCCCTATGCAGCGACGCCTCGCCCGGCCGGGTCAATCCCACAGCCTCCTCGGTCAGCCTCAATGCTTCTTCGAAATGACCCCCGGACGCTGCGCCGTCCGCGAGCGTCAGGAGCACCTGCGCTTCGGTCGCCGTATCACCGACGCGCCGCGCCACCCCACGTGCCTCTTTCAGCGCCGCTGTTGCCTTCTCGAGGTTGCCGCTCAGCAGATGTGCTTGCCCTAGGTTTCCGAGCGCTGGCGCGAGAAGGCCATCGTCTGCGGCGGAGCGCGCGTGTGCGACCGCAGCCTCGGCGTAGGCGAGAGAGGCTTCGATGCCCCCGAACCGACCGCCAATGTCCGTCAGCGCGAAGTAGGCGTACGCGATGCCGCGGACATCGCCTGCGTCCTCAACGAGCCGGAGACTCTCTTCGAGCATCGCCAGGGCACCTTCGTCGTCCCGTCCGGCCCGGTAAACGGCCGCCCAGTGCAAGAGTCGTCCACGAACAGCCGTTGAGCGGACGTAGGGAAGAACAACGTCGAAGTACCGCGCGCCTTCGCCGGCTGAGCCAGTCAAGTACCAGAAGAGGCCGAGCGGAACGAGCAACTGCCCCGCCAGCTCAAAGTTGCTGCTATCGAGGCACCAACGCAGCGCAGCAATGAGGTTCTGGCGTTCACGGCCTAAATTCGCGACCGCCTCAAACGATCCATCAGCTTCTGCCTCGTCTGCGGATGTCTGCGCCCACGCGACAAACGCACGTTGCGTTGCGTCCTCGGTTAGTTCACGCGCGGCGAAGTCACGGATCGTCTCAAGCATCCAGTATCGGGGCTCGCCGTCAGGATCGATGCGAACCCGCAGCAGACTCTTGTCAACGAGCGACATGACGAGGTCGAGTAGATCCGCCTCGTCCGGACCGGTCACTCCGCAGACGGTCGCTGCTGCGTGCATCCGGAAACCGCCCACGAAGACACTGAGCATCGCGAACAGTCGCTGCTCCTCGGCCGTCAGTAAGTCGTAGCTCCACCGAATCGTCGCGACGAGTGTTTGCTGACGACTGTCGGCGTCGCGAGCGCCTCCGGTGAGCAGGCGGAGACGATCATCGAGCCGCGTTAGCAGCGCCGCGGGAGGAAGAGCGCGGGTACGTGCAGCCGCCAGCTCAATCGCAAGCGGCAGCCCGTCCAGACGGCGAACGATCTCGCCTACAGCTGCGGCGCTCGCGTCCGTGAACACGAACGACGAGTCGGCTGCTTGCGCACGGCCGACGAACAACTGAACTGCGTCCAGCCGCTCCAGCGCCTCATCGGTAGCCCCGGGCACCGCGAGAGCCGGCACGTCGTACAACTGTTCACCGCGCACCCGCAACGGCTCGCGGCTCGTCGTCAAGATCCGGACATCCGACGCGGCGCTCAAAATCGCCGCCGCCAGCTCGCACGCCTCAGCCAGAAGATGCTCCAGGTTGTCGAGGAGCAGCAAGAGCTGTCGATCGCGCAGGTACCGGAGAACGATGTCGCTGATCGCTTCGCCGGGTTCCTCCCGCAGCCCGAGCGTCTTCGCGACAGTTGCCGCCACCAGCGCGCCGTCGCGCAAAGGAGCGAAAGGAACCCAATAGACGCCGTCACGGAAGCCGTCAATCACGTCGGCGGCCGCCTGCAACGCGAGCCTTGTCTTGCCGATCCCGCCCACCCCTGTGAGTGTCAGCAGCCGCACATCGTCACGGAGGAGCAACTCCTGCACCGCGCCAAGCTCCTTCTCGCGGCCGATGAATGGTGTTGCGACCACCGGCAAGTTCGTGGACCGGTTGCCGAGCGTCTTCAACGCGGGAAACTCGTCACGCAGCCCCGGCACGAGCAGCTGGTAGAGCGGTTCCGCCTGCAACAGATCCTTCAGTTGGTGCGCCCCCAGCTCGCGCACGGCCACGTCGGTGCCGAGCAACTCGCGCGTCGTTCGTGTCAGAAGCACCTGGCCGCCGTGCCCAGCTGCCATCACCCTGGCTGCCTTATGGACATCTAGCCCGACGTACTTCGGCGGCACAGCCACCGGCTCACCGGTGTGTAGGCCGAGCCGCACCTTGATCTCGCGCTCCTGCGGCCACTCCGCCCCCGCGAGGGCCTGTTGCACCTCCGATGCCGCCGAAACAGCGTCCGCTGCGCTTTCGAAGGCGATGAAGAAGGCGTCACCCTCGTAATCGACCTCGTAGCCACCATGCCGCTCGAACGCCTTCCGCAGCAGCCGCCGGTGCAGCTCAAGCGCCTGCGCGTACCGCTCCGCGCCCAGCCGCTGCAACAGCGCTGTTGATCCCTCGATGTCGCTGAACAGCAGCGTCACCGTCCCCGTCGGCTGCTCCGCCATAACCGGCCTAACTATCCCGCCGCAAGGGGGTCATGGCTAGAGGCTTCGGTGCGGCAGCGCGTGAACACAAATCCTGTCAGCCAATGCAACGACAGCAGAAACGGCCGCTCCTGCGCTCCCCTGGAGTCGGCCACCGCCCAGAGGCATCGCGTCTCGAGCGCCTGTTTGGAGAGTTCCGGCTCTCCCAACCTCCTGGGAAGACGTCGCTTCTGAACCCACTCGAATCGATCTCTCAACGGCAGCGCTGACTCGCCCAGTAGTGCCAGATCGGCGCGACCATCTGCAGCGCGCCGTTGCCGTCCCCAGATGCGATTAGGTGCTCGAGCGAGGCACGCAGGTTCGCATGCTCCGCCTCGAGACGGTCAAGCCACTCGCGTCCCTGTCGCGCATGAAGCTCCGGCCCTGCGCGCGTTGGT
>CAVQKS010000005.1:0-76612 GCA_963713155.1 uncultured Thermoleophilia bacterium | reverse complement strand
GCCGTCGTGGGAGAACGCGACGGCGTTGACCCAGCCTCGCCTGGTCCTGTGCTTCCAGAGCAGCCGTCCCGAGGCGACTTCCCAGACTGCCGTCGTCCCGTAGCGCCAGGGAACGGTGTACGGCGTGTGGTTGACGTCACCGGCGGCGAGAAGCGAGCCGTCGGGCGAGAAGGCGAGGGTCGTCACCGCCTCCCCCTCGTTGTTGATCGACCCCAGCCCGCGCAGTGACCGGACTAGCCGCGGACGGGCGGAGATGTTCCAGAGTTGCACGTGTCCCTTGCTCGCCGCTCACGGCGAGCAGCCCGCGGCGGCCCCAGGCGAGCGCGCCGATGTCACCGCCGGTCGACACGGCAAAGGCCGCGATGGGGTTGGCGGTGCCGGTCGCGAAGATGCCGATGCGCGTTCGCGCGACTCGGTAGGCGAAGCGCCGGCCGTCGGGAGAGACCGCGAGCGGTGGCGCGACCTCCCGCTCGTCGGGCCCCACCGTGAAATCGGGCCCGGTCGACGTCCCGAATGGCCGCCCGAATCGTCGGCCCGTCCCGACGTCCCACGCGAAGATCGCGCCGTCGAGGCTGCACGAGTAGAGGGTCTTTCCGTCCGGGCTGAAGGCGAGCCCGAGCACACGCGTCGCGTGCCCGGTGAGGCGGTCGACGATGCGGCCCGAGGGGAGCTCACGCACGATCACGGTTCCGTCCTGATCTCCGACGGCCAGCGTGCGACCGTCGGGACTAAGCGCGACCGAGTTCGGGATCCCCGGGTCGACGGTCGGCAGCGTCCTCGACCTGCCGGTGTTGATGTCGACGAGTTGCCCGGCGCCGCTCGGTGAGACGATCGCGAGCCTTCGCTGGTCGCTCCCCGTCTGTTGGTACGGGGCGATGGTTTCGGGGAGCCGCAAAGGGCGAAGCGGGCGAAGCGTCCGGGCGTGGAGGATCAATGCCTTGTCGTCGCCGACCACCAGCAGCCGACCACGCGGAAGCGCCTGCAGGACATCGGCGCCGCGCATTCCAAGCGGGCGTGCGCTTACTGTCCGCTGATCCGTCCGTAGGTTCCAGTCGTCGACGAAGGCCTCGCCGTCCGATCCGTCGGGACGGGTGAGGCAGTAGGTGACGACGAGGGTGTTGCCGGGACCGACGCCGGTACCTGGTTCCGCAGGATGACTTCGTCAGGAACTGCTTGTCGAAGCTCAGCGTCGCGATGGGTTTCAGCGTCCGGGCGTCTCACAGGAGAGCTCGGGCTGCTTGACGCCGGCGTACACGACGAACCTCGAACCGTCCGGGCTGAAGCGCGGCGCCAATCCGTAGCCGAGGTGGGGGATCGCCGCCGGAGTCGGTGGGCCGCGAGGTCGTAGAAGCGGATGGTGCCGGCGTTGTCGGCCACTCCGAGGGTGCGCCCGTCGGGACTGACGCTGAGCTGCTGGGGTCGTGATGTGATCGGCACCGAGAACGTCGAGATCGCGGCCGGGGCGCGAAGGAGCGTTGCCATGAGCGTCCCTTCCGTCTGCGACGATGATCTGAGGTTCACGGCCTCGCGCGCGAGCAGCATCGCGCGGTCGAGGCGCGGCTCGGTGAGCGCCTCGGCTCCAAGCTGGCGGGCGAGGGCGACGCGCGCCTCCCGTCGTGCACTGCCTCGCTGGATCAGCGCCGCACCGCCGGCAACCAGCGCCAGCACGAGAAGCGCGAAAATCGCCCCGGCGAACGTACGCAGACGGCGGTTGCGCTGCCGCTGCTCCAACAATTCCTGCTCGCCCGCCTCGCGGCTCGCCGCGACAAATTCCTCCTCGACGGGTGCGAGCTCACTCTCGTGCGCGGCGTGCCAGTCGAGGACCACGGCGAGCCGCGGGCCGCGGTAGAGGTCGGCAGGTTCGCGGCCGCCGTCGGCCCATGCGGTCGCCGACGCCCTGACGTGTTCCTCGAGACGCCGCGACTCGCGCTCTTCGTCGAGCCACTGCCGCATGCGCGACCACTCGCGCAGGAGGGCCTCGTGCGCGATCTCGATCGACCCCTCGTCCGCGATCAGCAGTCGAGCTGTGACGAGCGTGTCGAGCACGGCCCCTTCCTCTGCTCGGCGCTGCGTCAGCTCGCCGGCGGGAACGCGCCGCCGAACCGCGTTGTCCGCGTCGCCCGCGGTGAGACGCAGCACCAGCGTTCGGGCGATCTGCCTGCCGTCGTCGTCCAGGCTCTCGTAGGTGGCCTCGGCCAGACGGCCGACCGCGCCGCGAACACCGCCGACTTCGCGGTAATCGCTGAGCCGGATCGTCGCATCGTCACGCCGTCGCCACAGCTCGAGCAGCACGGTCTGTAGAAGAGGAAGCCCGCCCGGCTCGCCGCCGACGTCTCCGACCAGTGCGTTGACGAGCACCTGCTCGACGTGCAGTCCCGCGCGCTCGGCGGGGAGCGTGATCGCGCGTGCGAGCTCGTCCGGCTGCATCGGCCCGACGAGGACGTGGTGGGCGGAGAGGAGCTCGGCGAATCGCGGGTAGGTCGCGCAACGCCCGTAGAAATCGGCTCGGAGTGCCAGCGCGACGATCGTCCGGCGGTCCGGATCGCGCGCCGCGTTGACGAGGGCCTCGAGGAACGCCGCGCGCTCCGACTCGTCGTCGCACACGGTGAACAGCTCCTCGAACTGATCGACGGCGACGATCGTCCGGTCACCGGGACCGGGGATCCGTTCGAGCTCCGAGAAGGGATGGGCACCCGGCCGCAGGACGACGGTCGGCCAGCTCTCGCTTCCGGGGAGCGCGCCTGAAGCGAGTGCGCGCAGGAGGCCGGCGCGCAGGATGGACGACTTCCCGATGCCGGACGGTCCGACGATGCCCACGAGCGTCCCCTCGGCAAGCCGTGCAACGAGTTCGTCGACGATCCGCTCGCGGCCGCAGAAGAAGCGCGCATCACCGAGCTCGAACGGCGCAAGCCCCTTGAACGGGCAGATCGCGACGCCGTCTTTCGACTCCGGCGGCGTGTGTTCCGAGTCGAGCGATGCGTCGTGCGTCAAGATCGCGCGCTCGAGCTCCTGCAGGGCGCGGCCCGGCTCGAGGCCGAGCTCGTCGCGCAGCAGCGTACGAGCCTCGCGATACGCCTCGAGCGCGTCGGCCTGACGGCCCTCACGGTAGAGCGCGAGCATCAGTTGTCCGAGCAGGCGCTCCTGGAAGGGGTTCGCCGCGACGAGGCACTCGAGCTCGGCCACGTGTTCGGTGCTGTCGCCGACCGCGAGCTCGGCGCCGATGCGGTCCATCGTCGTCGCCAACCGAAGCTCCTCGAGCCGGCGGATGTCGGCCTGCGCGAAGTCGAGCTCGGCGATGTCCGAGAGGGGCTCGCCGCGCCACAGCGCGAGCGCCTCACGTAAATGGGCGGCCGCGCTCGCGGGATCGCTCGCCGCGAGCGCCTCCTGTCCGCGCGTGCGAAGAAGCTCGAAACGCTGAAGGTCGACCTGGTCCGGTGCAACGTCGAGCAGATAGCCGGGCGCCTTCGTGAGAACGGCGCGGCTGTCGCCGAGCGTGCGACGTAGCCTCGATACCGCCTGCTGCAGCGCGTTCGCTGCGCCGGCACCCGGTCGCGGCCCGAAGAGATCGTCGACAAGCCGGTCGGCCGAGACGACCTTCCCGCGATGGAGGACGAGCGTGGCGAGGAGCGCGCGCTGGCGTACACCGCCGAGCGGAAGCGCTGCACCGTCACGACGAACCTCGACCGGCCCCAGCACCGCGAACTGCAGTCCGAGCGGCGCCCCGCCGTTGTCCATCGATCGATTATGAGGCGCGTTGCCCGGTTCGTCTACGCGGGGGCCGGATCGCCGGCGGGCGGGGTCCCACGCAGTGAGCGTGCGAACCGCTCGAGCAACTGACGCACCTCTGCGTGCTGTTGGGGCTGCCAGTCCTCCAGGAAGCGTTGGAGCGCCTCTTGCCGCGCCTCCGCCATCTTCTGAACCGCCTCCTCGCCTCGTTCGGTCAGCCGCACGCCCGGTGCACCTTCGACGAGACCGTGGGTTTCGAGGTTGGCGAGCAGCGACGCGACCCCTTCGGGCTGCAGCTTGTAGCGCTCGGCCAGCTGGTCCCCGGTGACGGCATCGACCTGGTCGATCCGCAGGAGGAGCCACGCTTCACCCGGCGTGACGTCGATCCCTGCGGCGCTCGCCAGGCCCTCGTAGACGACGTGTTTGTTCTCTCGGCGAGCGAGCTTGCTCAGCCGCGCCTCGAGTTCGTCGAGTGAGCTTTCGTCCCGAGGCGACGCGAAGCTGTCGCCGATGCCCTGTTCGGCGACTGTTTGGCGCAGCGGCCGCTCTTCGAGCAACCACGTGAACGCGAACGCCGCGACGGCGAGGAAGGCCGCGATCAGGAAGACCGGATGGAGTGCCGAGGCGTAGGCGTCGACGTACGAGTCGCGGATCGCCGGCGGAAGCTTCCCGATCTGCTCGGGGCCGAGATGCGACGGCAGCTGGGCTGCCGCGCCGGGAGGGAGATGGGCGGCAAGTCTGTTCGCGAACTGGTTCGTGAAGATCGCGCCGAAGATCGGTACGCCGATCGTTCCGCCCATCGATCGGAAGAGCGTCGCGCTCGCGGTGGCGACACCGAGGTCGCGGTAGTCGGCGGCGTTCTGCACGGCGAGGATCAGCACCTGCATGACGAAGCCGAGGCCGAAGCCGAGGACGAGCATGTACAGGTCGGCGAGCAATGTCGAGGTGCCCGGCGTGAGGCGCGACAGGAGCAGGAGGCCGACGACCATCAGGCCTGTGCCGACGATCGGGAAGACCTTGTAGCGGCCGACGCGGGAGATCAGCTGGCCGCTGCCGATCGACGCGATCAGCACCCCCACCATCAACGGCAGCATCTGCAGCCCGGACCGGGTCGGGCTCGCCCCGCGCACGACCTGGAGGTAGAGCGGGATGTACGTCACCGACCCGAACAGGGCGAAGCCGACGATGAAGCCGACGATGCTCGAAACCGTGAAGACACGATTCGAGAACAGCGACAGGGGCAGCGTCGGCTCCTTGGCGCGGCGCTCGGCGACGACGAACCCGACCGAGAGCACGACGCTGAGGACGAGCAGCGCGAGCATTTGCCACGACCACCACGCGTACGTCGACCCGCCGAGACTCGTGTAGAGGACGATCGACGTCAGTCCGCCTGCGAGCAGCGCCATCCCGAGGTAGTCGATCGCCCGCTTGACGCGAACGGTCGGCGTCGAGAGCACGACCTGCAGCACGATGAACGCGACGACGCCGATCGGGACGTTGACGTAGAAGATCCAGCGCCACGAGAGGTGATCGACGAACAGGCCGCCGATCAATGGGCCGATCACGGTCGAGATGCCGAAGACGGCGCCCATGAGCCCCGAGTACCGCCCGCGCTCGCGCGGTGAGACCACGTCTCCGATGACGGCCTGTGTGCTCACCATCAAGGCACCGCCGCCGAGACCCTGAATGCCGCGGAACGCGATCAGCTCCGGCATGTCACGGCTGAGCCCGCACAGCGCCGACCCTGTGAGGAAGACGATCAGGGCCACCTGCAGCACGAGCTTCCGGCCGTACATGTCGCCGAGCTTTCCCGCGACCGGCGTCGTGATCGTCGACGTGAGCAGGTACGCAGTGACGACCCAGAACAGCTTGTCGATCCCGCCGAGGCTGCCCGCGATCGTCGGCAGCGCCGTCGAGACGATCGTCGAGTCGAGCGACGCCATCAGCATCACGAGCATCAGTGCGCCAAAGATCGGCCGGACCCGCGTCGACGACGCGAACGGGATCGCCAGTGCCTGCGCGCTCGCGGTCACGATGGGACTATTCCACCATCTAGCGCCGACCGAAGAGCGCGATCGCGATCGGCGAGAGCACGATCGCGCAGATCTCGGCGACGACCAGCGACGGTCGATCGTCGATGCCTGTCGCGGCGATGCTGGCGAACGCGTAGGCCCACGCGACGCCCGCCGCCAACAGAACGAGCCACGCGAGCAGCAGCTCCGAGACCGGGGCACGGCGCGCTCGAGGCGATGCCGGCGGCGGCGGCACCGCGAGGAGCGGCCGCAGGCGGGTCAGGAGCTCGCGTTCGTCGAGCGCCCGCGGCTTCCACTCGGCGATCACGAACCGTTGCGCATCGATCTCCTTCCTGAGCTCGACCACGTCCCGGCGGGCGCGCCGCGCGCGGAAGTGGTGGCCGGCCTTGCTCTCCGCCATCATCCGGTCCTGCGCCGCTTCGAGGAGATTGAGATCCACGAGCAGCCGGAACTGAGCTCGGAAGAGCCGTGACGAGCGATACGGCATCCCAAACGGATTCTCCCGCGGCGGCGCTCCTCCTCGTCCTTCTCTTAGGCTCCGCGGGTGCGCATCTTCGTGATCGTCCGTCACGGCCAATCGCTGCTCAACGTCGAGGGCGTCGTCAACGGGGATCCGGCGCTCGATCGCGGTCTCTCCGAGCTGGGGGTCGAGCAGGCGAGGCAACTCGCCGGTCAGATCGCCCATCTGCCGATCGACGTGCTCGTCGTCTCGCCGTTTCCCCGCGCCCGGGAGACCGCCGACATCGCGCTCGCGGGGCGCAACGTTCCGTCCGAGATCGATCCGGACCTGGGCGACGTGCGGATCGGCGGGCTCGAGGGCGGCTCGCTCGCCGACTACCGGCGGTCGCCGGCGCACCTGAACCGTGACGTCGTCTTTCCCGGCGGGGAAAGCCTGAACGACGCGGCGAGGCGCTACGCCGCCGCCTACCTGCGCCTGTGCGACCGGCCCGAGCCGACGACGTTCGTGGCGTGCCACGAGATCCCCGTGCGCTACGCGATGAATGCAGCCGCCGGCAGCACCGATCTCGACCGGCCGCTGCACGACGTCGCGAACGCCACGCCGTACGTGTTCGACGAGCCTGCGCTTCGCGGGCAGCCCTACGGATCGCGGAGCTCGCCGGCTAGACGGGCTCAGCCCGGGAGGGTCAGCTTCGAGCGGACCGTCGGCTGCGCCCGGTGGCCGCCGACGATCGGCCACACGACCCACTCGTAGCTCCCCCGGGGCACCGAACCGGCCGGGCCTCTCGCGCCGGTCCGCACGGCGATGATCAGGCTTGTCTGGCGCGTGCGCACATGGAGCACGGGCTTCGAGTTCCGGAGGAGCTCCATCTCGTACGCGGTGGCGCCGGCCGTCGGGGCCCAGGCGAGTTTCTCGTGGGTCGTGGCGGAAGCCGGCGGTGGGGTGGAGGGGCTCGTCGACGTCGGTTTTGGCTTGGGCTTCGGCTTCCGTTTCGGCGTCGGCTGTTTACTCGTCGTCGGAGCGACCGGCGGTGCTCCCGCGGTCGTCTGTGGGTGTGTCGTGGGCACGGTCGAGGTGTGGTGCTTCGCCGGCGAGGTGGTCGTCTTCGCCGGCGACGTCGTCACCGGGGCGACCGTGGCGGTGACCGGAGGTGGTGCAGGTGTCGACGACGCGGGCCGGCCGATGTGCCCCGTGGGCGCCGGGTCGATCACGTGCCCGGCCGACGGTGTGGAGGTGCCGCGTGGAAGCAAGATGATCGTCGCCGCCGCTGCAAGCGCAGCACCGGCGAGCGCTGCGATGAGGAGCGCGAAACGGCGCCTCCGCCGGTGACCGGCGGGCGCGGTGGTCGGCGGCTCGACCGGCTCGGGCAGGGCGTGCACGGGTGCGGGCTCTGGCGGCCGCGGCAGTGGGGCGATCCGCAGCGCCGGTTCCGGCTCCGGCTCAGCTTCCGGCTCCGGCTCCGGCTCCGGCTCCGGCTCCGGCTCCGGCTCCGGCTCGGGCTGCGCCTGCGCGACGGCAGGAGCAGGGAGCGGAAGTGAGGCAAGCCGATCCCGCAGATCCGGATCGACGAGCACGAGCTCCGGGCTGACCACGTCCTCGTTCCCGGCCGTCTGCTCGGCAGAAACGGGGGGAGATGCAGTCTCTGACATCGGCAGAGCGAACGTCTCGCTGGGTTCGGTGGTAACAGACATCCAGCCCTCAGCTGGTTGGCCGCGTCTGCCTGTTACTCCTGCCCGCAGTCTGCCAAGAAAAAAACCGCCTGGCGCGGGGGGCGCTTTCGTCCACCCCTCCGACCGGCCCGTTCGCGCTTGCGCGCGCCCGAGTCGCTCGGTGGGATCTCGACCTACTCGCGCTCCGCGCCCGGCGGGAGCCGCAGACTATCCGCGGCCGATCGCGGCGCGCAAGCATCGGTCGCGAGGAAAAACGCGCTCGTTGCGACTCCGTGTCTGGCGGGCGGAACGAGCGGCTACGATCGGGCGTGATGGCGCGCGCTCTCGCAGGGGTCGCAGCGTTCGTCGTCTTGGGGGCGCTCGCCGCCGGCGCTACGGGTGCGCCGCGTGCCCAGACGAAGGCGCCCCAGGTAACGCTGATCGGCGACTCGGTCGCCGACGCGATCGCGCAGACGAGCACGGCGCTCGCCGAGGTGCGTCGGGAGGTCTCGCTGAACGTCCAGGTGGCGCCGTGCCGGCGACTCGCGGGCGACAGCTGCCCGTACAACGGCGTTCGGCCGCCCAACGTGATCCAGCTCGTCCAGTCGCTCGGCGCGTCGATCGGGCCGAACGTCGTCGTTGCGGTCGGCTACAACGACCACGAAGACACCTATCCGCAGGATCTCCAAAACGCCCTGGCCGCGCTCGAGAGCGCCGGCGTCAAGCACATCTTCTGGCTCACCCTGCGTGCCGCGCGGCACCCCTACCTGACGATGAACGCTGCGCTCGAGGCTGCGGTCGCGAACCACCCCGAGCTCACGATCGTCGACTGGAACGTCTACTCCCGGAGCCACCCCGACTGGTTCCAGAGCGACGGCATCCACCTGAACGGGTCGGGTGCCCAGGCGATGGCGACGCTGATCCACAAGGCGCTGGATGCCGGCGGTGTCGCGCCACCGGACGTTCGCGTCAGGACCTCCCGCCTGCCCGTTGCGACCCGGAACGCGGCCTACTCGGCACGGCTCGTGGGCGGCGCAGGCATCGGGCCGTACCGGTGGTCGCTGCTCGAACGCGCGCCGGCCGGCCTGCACCTGGAGGCCGACGGTGTTGTTCGCGGCCGTCCGCGGGCGGCCGCCGGGGCCTACACGTTCAACGTGGGCATCACCGATTCGACCGGCACATCGTCGACTCGGCGACTCACCCTCCACGTCGTCCGTTAAGGCTGCGGCGGGCCGATGCTGTTCCCGACCGCCACCTTCGCAGTCTTCTTCATGATCGTCCTGCCCGTCTCGTGGGCGCTGCAGCGGCACCGGCGCGCATGGATGGGCTGGATCCTGCTCGCGAGCTACGTGTTCTACGGCTGGTGGGACTGGCGGTTCGTCTTCCTGCTCGATGGCCTCGACGGTGGTGAACCACGTTCTCGCCGTGGCCATCTTCCGGTCGACGACGACCGCGGCGCGCAAGACCTTCCTCACGCTGGCGGTCGGGTTCGACGTCGGCCTGCTCGCCTACTTCAAGTACTCCGGGTTCCTCGTCAGCTCGGTCGACAACCTCGTCGGAACCTCGTGGCTCGTCAACGCGGCGCTGCCGATCGGCATCTCCTTCTACACGTTCATGGCGATCTCGTACGTCGTCGACACCTACCGCGGAGAGGTCGTGCCTGCGTCCTTCGCGCGCTTCGCGGTCTTCCAGGCGTTCTTCCCGCACCTCGTCGCCGGCCCGATCGTCCGCGCCAGCGAGCTCATGCCGCAGCTCGAAAGCCCGCGCGACCCGCGTCGCGTCGACAACTCGCGCGCGTTCTTCCTGATCGTCAGCGGCCTGTTCCTCAAGGTGGTGGTCGCGAACCACCTCTCGACCCACATCGTCGACGAGGTGTTCGCGGCTCCGAACCGCTACTCGTCGCTCGAGGTGCTCGTCGCGATCTACGGCTACGCCGTCCAGATCTTCGCCGACTTCTGCGGCTACACGAACATCGCGATCGGGATCGCGCTCCTGCTCGGGTTCAAGTTCCCGCAGAACTTCGATTCGCCCTACTCGGCGGTCTCGCTGCAGGACTTCTGGCGCCGCTGGCACATGACGCTCTCGCGCTGGCTCCGCGACTACCTCTACATACCGCTCGGGGGCAGCCACAAGGGTCGGGTCAGGACGTACGTCAACCTCATGATCACGATGCTGCTCGGCGGCCTCTGGCACGGCGCCGCCTGGACGTTCGTCGCGTGGGGCGCGATCCACGGCACCGGGCTCTGCATCGAGCGGGCGATCGGACGGAGACCGACCTCGACCGCCGGCATCTGGTTCGGCCGGATCCTGACCTTCCAGATCGTCTGCTTCGCGTGGGTGTTCTTCCGCGCCGACTCGTTCGGGCGCGCGTGGCAGATCCTGCAGCGGCTGTTCGACGCGTGGGGGCAGCCCTCGCCGCTCGTCACCACCTCCGTCGTCGCGGCGATCGTGTTCGGCATCGGGGTGCAGTACGTCCGCCCGAGTGCGCTCACGTGGATCGAGCTTCGGTTCGGCCGCCTCGCGACCGTCCTCCAGGCCGCCTGTCTGGCCGTCTGCCTGCTGGTGATCGACGCGCTCGGGCCGCAGGGTGTCGCTCCCTTCATCTACTTCCGCTTCTAGACACCGATGAGACTCCCGCCCCAATCAGCCGCTCGCAGCGTCGCCGTCTGCCTCCTGACGCTGATCTTCGCGGCGCTGCTCAACGCCAAGGGGATGCGCAAGACGGCGGAGATCCAGCAGCCGGGGCTCCGCCGCGACATCGGGCTTGCCGTCGCGCGCCCGCTCGTCGACGTGAGCAGCTTCCTGCACCTGACGGCGCCGCGACACGGGATCCAGGTGGCGCTCGGACGTCAGAGCTGGGATCAGATCGATAGCCAGGTGCACTTCGCACTGCCGCCGGCGCATCCAGCGACCATCCCGTCGCGGGTGAAGCCGCACACGCACCACACCGCTCCGCTCCCGCGGTTCACCGCGGCACATCCACTGCGGGTGTGGGTCGCGGGCGACTCGCTCGCCGAGGTCCCGGGCCAGGGCCTTCAGCGCGTCGCGGGCTCGTCCGTGGACATCGTCGGCGTCGAGAGCCGCCTGTCGACCGGCCTTGCGCGCCCGGATCTCTACAACTGGTTCCTACGCATCCCGGTCGGCGGTCCGTCAGCTCGCCCCGAAGGTCGTCGTCTTCTCGTTCGGTGCCGACGACGCACACAACTACCTCGCGGGCGTGCCCAAGGGGAAGACCGTCGGCCCCCTCGGGAGCCCGTCGTGGGACGCCGAGTACAAGCGTCGCGTCGAGGGTGTTACACGCGAGCTGGCCGACCGAGGCGTGTACGTCGTGTGGCTCGGCCTGCCGATCCCGGACGGCTCGGGCTTCCGGCACAGCTTCCCGATCGTCAACCGCATCCTCGAATCCGTCACGAAGGCGAATCCACATACGTCGACGTACGTCGACACGTGGGACATGCTCGCCGACTCGCATGGCCGCTATACGGCGTACCTCAAGGAGCACGGACAGCTGACGCTCATGCGCCTGCCCGACGGTGTCCACTACACCGCCGCCGCCGGCGACCTGATCGCAGGCCAGGTGCTCGAGCAGTTGCGGGCGCGCTTCGCGTTCTGAGGTACCCATCCGAAGGGTTAGCGGGCCGATTCGCGCAAAGCGCGATCCTTTCCACTCTCCCGAGCCTTTCGGTCCGGCCAAGCGGGGGTTACAGGCGCCCCCACCCGTGTGGGACGTTCGTCAACTCGCCCTCGACAGCTGAGGCGCGGGTGCCCTTCGCGTGGGCGGCAGGGGGCTTGGGCCGCATGTTCCCCCTGTCAGCCCACGCTGGGCAGTCGGCGCCGGCGGGTCACGCCGCCGCGTTCACCGCCGGGCTCGCGGGCGTCAGCATTCCGTTGACATGTGCCCACCGACTCGCCTCGGTTCTGTTCGCGACATCCAGCTTGCGATAGATGTTGGCGAGATGGAACTTGACGGTCTGTTCCGTCACCCACAGCATCTTCGCAAGAGCCGAGTTGGAATGACCCTCCGCGACGAGCCGCAGAATTTCGATCTCGCGACGCGTCAGGACGCCGACACCCTCCTCGCGTCCCACGCCCCTCGACGGGGTACGCGCGACAACCGGCGCGCCGTGCGATGACGCGAGAAAGATCGAATGGTCGAACGCCTGGCGAATCGCAACCGCCAGATCGTCGACGGCCGCCCGCTTGATGCAGCAGACGGACGCGCCGGCAGCGAACGCCGCCTCGATCTGTCTCGGATCGTAGTCAGGTGCGAGAACGACCGACTTGAGCTCGGGCCAGCGCTGGTGAGCGCGGGCCACGCACCGGATCCCCCCATCCGGGATGTTCGCCGCGTCCGTGCCGGCGATGAGCACGTCGGGTCGGAGCTCTTCCACGAGCCCGAGTGCACTTTCGACTTGCGTGGTCTTGCCGACAACCCGGACCCCTGCCTTGGCCAGCAGTTGTTCGAGTGCGTCAAGCCACAACGGCTGGTCGTCGAGAACGACTGCCGTCCGTTCCTCCCCATTACCCATCGAAAGGGCCGCCTTTCGAATCTGGTTATCTGCGTTTTTTCCTGGCCCTCCGTATGGTTCTACGCATCAACCTTGGTGTAAAGGGTAGGAAAGTGGGTTCGACCTAGACCTTTGTCCCGGGTCGGTCCAGGTCTCAGGTGAACGCGTTCTCGCCGGTCAGCGCGCGCCCGATCAAGAGCTTCTGGATCTGGCTCGTGCCCTCGTAGAGCGTCGTCACGCGGGCGTCGCGGAGGTACTTGCCGACCGGGAACTCGTCGACGTAGCCGTAGCCGCCGTGCGCTTGCAGTGCTGCATTGGCGGCGCGGACGGCGACCTCGCTCGCGAAGTACTTCGCCACGGAGGCCTCGACCGTGTGGCGCTCGCCACGGTCGGCGGTCGCGGCCGCGCGCCACACGAGGAGGCGCGCGGCCTCCGTCTCGACCGCGATGTCTGCGAGCAGCTCCTGGACGAGCTGGAAGCTCGCGATGGGCCGGCCGAACTGGTGCCGCTCCTTCGTGTACGCGACCGACGCGTCGAGGCACCCCTGCGCGATCCCGACGCAGCCCGCGCCGAGCGAGATGCGTCCGTGATCGAGCGCCGTCATCGCGATCTTGAACCCGCTGCCCTCGTCGCCGAGACGTGCGGTGTCCGGGACCCGGACATCGTCGAGGAAGAGCTCGGCCGTGTCCTGCGCGCGGAGGCCGAGCTTCCCTTTCACCGGGCGCGACTCGAAGCCCGCAGCGTTCGTCGCGACGACGAAGCACGTGATCCCGCGTGGCCCGGGCTCGCCGGTGCGCGCGAACACGAGCGCGTGCGCGGCCCACGTGCCGAGCGTGATGAAGATCTTCCTGCCGCTGATCAGCCAGTCGCCCCCGTCGCGGACGGCGCGGGTCTCGAGCCCGCCCGGATCCGATCCGGCGCCGGGCTCGGTGAGCGCGTAACAGCCGAGCTCCTCGCCGGCTGCCAGCGGGGGCAGCAGCCGCTGCCGCTGCTCGGCCGAGCCGAAGCGCGCGACCGACTTTCCGTAGAGCCCGTTCGAGACCGAGACGATCCCGCGGATGTTCGAGTCTGCGCGGCCCAGCTCCTCGACGATCAGCGTGTACGAGACATGGTCGAGCGAGAGCCCTCCGTGCTCGGCGGGCAGCGCAGCCGCGAGAAAGCCGAGCTCGGCGAGCTTCGCCACGATCCCACGGTCAATCGCCTCCGCGCGGTCCCAAGCAGCAGCGTGAGGAGCGATCTCCGAATCGCAGAACGACCGAGCCGTGCTCTTGATCAGTTCCTGCTCCGGACTGAGCGAGAAGTCCACCAAGCGATCTTGACGCAGTCGCGCGGGTCGCGGGTGCGGAGCGCGTGGCAGCGAGTGCGGGCTTTGCCCGTGCTCGCTCACTGCGAGTCGCCACGTGTCGGAGAGGGGGGCCTTGGGGGGAGAACCGGAGGTGCTCCCCCCAATAAAAACCCGCCGAGCGCGGTGTCGCTTTCGTCCACCTCGCCAACCGGCCGCTTTGGGCTTGCGCCTTTTTGCAGTCGCTCGGCGGGGCTTCGACCTACTCGCGTCACGCACCCGACGGGAGCCGCAATGTATGCGGCGCCGGCGAGCTTGCGCAAGGGTGCCCGGGGACGAAAGGGGCGCAGTTTGCACGAAGTCCGTAGCGTTGTCTCGATGGGCGCGCCCACCGTCCGGCCGGCGACGCTCGACGACGTCGAGCTGCTCGTCGCCTGGCACGCGGACCCCGAGGTGTCGCGCTTCTGGGACGACGAAACGTTCACCGCGGGGGAGCTGCGGGACCGCCTGACGCGCGACGACGTCGCCGCTTGGATCGTCGAGGACGACGGAACACCGGTCGGGTATCTGCAGTCGTGGTGGAAGGAGGGCGAGCCGAGGCGCGGCGGGCTCGACGGCTTCCTCGTACCGTCCGCGAGGGGGCGCGGGGTCATGCCCGCCGCGGCGCGCCGGCTCGCGGAGTCGCTGCTCGCGGCCGGCTGGGAGGAGGTGACGGTCGATCCGTACGCCTGGAACGACGGCGCCGTCCGCGCGTGGAGCAGGGCGGGCTTCGTCGAAGTGGCGCGCCGCCCGCCGGACGACGAGCACACGGCCGAGTGGGTGTTGATGCGATTTGCGGCGCCAGGCGCCGACGCCCTCCCGCCGGCTCCCCGAGACCCGCACGTCTAACCTTGGACGTCCGATGAAAGTCTTCTTGCCCGACAACTCCGAGCTCGAGCTGCCCGACGGCGCGAGCGGCCTCGACGCTGCGCGGGCGATCGGCCCGAAGCTCGCGGAGCAGGCGGTGCTGGTGCGGGCCGACGGCACGCCGCAGGATCTGCGTGCGCCGCTTCCCGACGGCGCCCGGCTGCAGGTTCTGACGACACGAGACGCACAGGATCCCGACGCGCTCGCCGTGCTGCGCCACTCGTCCGCGCACCTGCTGGCCGAGGCGGTCCGACGGCTGTATCCCGGGGTCAAGGTCGCGATCGGCCCGCCGATCGAGAACGGGTTCTACTACGACTTCGAGTTCCCGGAGCCGATCTCCGAGTCCGATCTCCCGCGCATCGAGGACGAGGTCGAGCGCGAGATCGCGGAGGGGCGCGAGTGGACACGGCAGGAGATCAGCCGCGACGACGCACGGGCGCGCTTCCTCGCCGAGGGGGAGCCGTACAAGGTCGAGCTCGTCGACACCGCGCAGGGCGACATCTCGCTGTACACGCAGGGCGATTTCACCGATCTCTGCCGCGGCCCGCACCTGCAGAACGCGACGCCGATCAAGGCGTTCAAGCTCACCGGCCTGGCCGGCGCGTACTGGCGTGGCGACGAGCACAACACGCAGCTCACGCGGATCTACGGGACTGCCTTCTACTCGCAGGCCGACCTGGCCGCGTACCTCGAGCGGGTCGAGGAGGCACGGCGCCGCGACCATCGCCGGCTCGGCCTGCAGCTCGACCTGTTCCATCTCTCGGAGCACTCGCCAGGGTCGCCGTTCTGGCACCCGAAAGGGATGGTGATCTGGAACGAGCTCGAGGATCTCCGGCGTCGCGAGAACGGAAGGCGCGGCTATCTGGAGGTGAAGACGCCGCTGCTCTACGACCAGGAGACCTACGTCACCTCGGGCCACTTCGAGAACTACGAGGAGCACATCTTCTGGGTGCAGAGCCACGACGAGAGCGACCGCCGCTATGCGCTCAAGCCGATGAACTGTCCCGGGCACATGATCCTGTTCGGCTCGCGCCTGCGGAGCTACAAGGACTTGCCGATGCGCTTCGCCGAGTCGTCGACGCTGCACCGCGACGAGAAGGGCGGCACGCTGCACGGCCTGCTGCGCGTGAAGCACATCACCCAGGACGACGCGCACATCTTCTGCCGGGCCGACCAGATCGAGGACGAGATCTTCGGCTGCCTCGACTTCGCGTCATTCCTCTACGACCTCTTCGGGCTCGAGGCACGGTTCGAGCTCTCGACGCGGCCCGACCACAAGCTCGGCACCGACGAGGAGTGGGACTTCACCGAGGGGGCGCTGCACGCCGCTCTCGAGCGCCGCGGGATCGACTACGTCGTCAACGAGGGCGACGGCGCGTTCTACGGGCCGAAGATCGACCTGCACATGACCGACGCGATCGGACGCTCCTGGCAGATGGGGACGATCCAGCTCGACGCCCAGATGCCCCAGCGGTTCGGGCTGACCTACATGGGCGAGGACAACCGGGAGCACTCGCCCTATGTCGTCCATCGCGCGCTCCTCGGGTCGCTCGAGCGCTTCGTCGGGATCCTGATCGAGCACTACGCCGGCGCGTTTCCTTTCTGGCTCGCTCCTGTGCAGATCCGCGTGATCCCGGTGGGCGAGAGTCATCGCGAGGCGGCGGTCGAGCTCGCCGAGGAGCTTGCGCCGTACCGGGTCGAGGTCGACGCCTCGGACGAGACGGTCGGCAAGCGGATCCGGAACGCCGAGATCGACAAGATCCCGTTCGTCGTCGTCTACGGCGACAAGGAATCGAGCGATTCCCTGGCGATCCGCGAGCACGGCGGGGGTCAGAGCACGCTGTCGCTGGCCGAATTCCGCCACAAAGTTGCTAACCTTGAATCCTGGCAAGCAGGGGCGGAACCGTCTCTCACCTCCTAGCGCGAGCTTCGGGGGTTCAACCGAGTTGCTCACCGAGCAGGTTGACGAGACCGCTGCGCCATGCTTGCCGGCGGTTTTTGTCGTTGAAGGAGGAGGAAACAACAAGCTTGGTGAAGTGCATTTGAGGCCACAGATTTGAGGCCACAGCCTTGAGGCCCAGAGGCAGGCGGTCGGTAGAGCCGCCGCGCCGTCCGGAGCCGCAGACGCGTATCAACGACGCGATCCGGGTTCCGCGCGTAAGGCTGATCGACGAGAACGGCGGCCAGATGGGGATCAAGTCCACGGACGAGGCGCGCGAGTACGCGTACGCAAGGAACCTCGACCTGGTCGAGGTCGCAGCGCAGGCGGACCCGCCGGTTGCGCGCGTCATGGACTACGGCAAGTACCGGTACGAGCTGGAGCAGAAGGCAAAGCTCGCCCGCAAGCACCAGACTCAGATCCACGTCAAGGAGATCAAGCTCAGACCCAAGATCGGGCAGCACGACTACGACACGAAACGAGGCCACGTCGAGCGCTTCCTGAACCAGCGCGCGAAGGTGAAGGTCACGATCATGTTCCGGGGCCGTGAGCGCGAGCATCCGGATCGTGGGCGCGACCTGCTGATGCGGTTGGCAGACGACGTGAAGGACATCGGCATGATCGAGACGCAGCCGCTGCTCGAAGGCCGGAACATGACGATGGTGCTCGGCCCCACGAAGAACGCAGGAGTCAAACGAGATGCCGAAACAGAAAACACACTCGGGAGCGAAGAAGAAGTTCAAGGTGACGGGGACGGGCAAGTTGCTGCGTCGGTCGGCGAACCAGAGTCACAATCTGGAGCACAAGTCGCCGAAGCAGAAGCGAACGTTCAGTAAGTTCAAGCCAGTCGCGGCCGACAACGAGCGCACCGTCAACCGCCTGCTCGGGAGGCGCTAGCCGATGCCCCGCGTCAAGCGATCCGTTCACGCCCGTAAGAAGCGGCGCAAGGTGCTCGAGGAGGCCAAGGGTTACTGGGGCCTCAAGAAGTCGAACTACAAGTACGCGAAGGAACAGGTCGAGCGCTCGCTCGCGTATGCCTATCGCGACCGCAAGGTGCGCAAGCGCGAGTTCCGGAGGCTCTGGATCATGCGCATCAACGCGGGTGCGCGCGAGAACGGCCTCTCGTACAACCAGTTCATCGCGGGCCTGAAGGCAGCGGACGTCGAGCTCGACCGGAAGATCCTCGCCGACCTCGCGGTCAGCGACCCGGCCAAGTTCGGTGAGCTCGCGGAGCAGGCCAAAGCCGCTCTCGCGACAGCCGCGAAATAAGAGCGCAAGGCGCTCTGAACCGCCAGGCGGAGATCTTCAACCGGCAGGCGCAGTTCTGCGACAGCCGCTCGCCGTTCTACGCACGACTCTGCCGGCGCCTCGCGACCGACCGGCGCGTCGGAGAGCTCGCGCCCGACTTCCGCTGGGACCTGCCGCTGCGGCTCCTCGGTGGGCTGCACTACCTCGTCCTCGACGGCCGGGCAAGTTGGGACAACATCGACGCCGCGCTCGACGACGAGCGGGAGCTGCTGGCACGGTTCGTCCGCAAGCAATCGGTGCAGACGAACGAGGTGCGGAGGGCGTGGGGGCTCCTGCCCGCGCTTCTGGCCCTCGAGGCTCCTCGCATCGATCTCGTCGAGCTCGGCGCCAGCGCGGGGCTGCTGCTCGCGCTCGACCGCTACGACTATCGCTACCGCGCCGGGAGCTTCGGCCCGGGTGCCGGCGACCTCGTGCTCGAAGGCGACGACCGGGGAGGGCCGCCCGCCGACCTGCTCGCGGGCGAGCTCACCATCCAACGGCGGATCGGGCTCGACCTCGACCCGGTCGCGCTCGACGAGCGTGGGGCGCGCCTGCTCGAGGCATTCGTCTGGCCCGACCAGCACGAGCGGATCGAGCGGCTTCGGCGTGCGATCGCGATCGCACGCACGTGCGAGATCGACCTGCGCCGCGGCGACTACGTCGACCTGCTCCCGGGTGTCCTCGCCGAGCGCCGCGACGACGCGCTGATGGTCGTCTTCCATTCCGTCTCGACGACCTACCTCGACGACGACCGCTATGCGCAGCTCGTCTCGGTCCTCGAGCGCGGCGGCGCCGACGGACCGCTCGCGTGGGTCTCGTTCGAGGGCCCGCGGCACGATCCCGAGTACGGCGGTGTCGCGCTCGCGGCCACCCAGTGGCCGCGCGGCGAGACGCGGCGTCTGGCGAAGGTCGACTTCCACGCCGCCTGGCTCGAGTGGGACGGGCGGTGATCGGCAGGGCCGGGAAGACTTGCTCGAAGCTCGGCTACCCAGAGACGGTTGCCTTTTGCTCGAGCAGTGACGTCAGGTAATCCTCCATCTTGTTGAAACTGTCTTCCTGACCGTCGGACTTGGTCATGTGGGCCCGGCCGGCCTGGTCGCGGAATGCGAGTTTCATCGTCAGCGTCGTGACGCCGTCCGATTCGTGCAGATCTACCGACTCGACGGCTTCCGCATCCGGCCATCCTTCGAACAGCCATGTCTGGACGGTCCGGGTCGGCGCCTCGATCTCCATGTAGGTGCCGCGAAACGAGCATTCGGCTCCGTCTTCGGTCACGAAGACCATGTGGTAGTCCCCGCCGACGCGCAGGTCGATCGAGCACACCGTCATCTCACACGTGAACGGCGCGAACCACTTGCTCACGTGCTCCGGCTTCGTCAGGACGTCGAAGACGAGGTCGATCGGAGCGTCGAACTCTCGAGTGGTGAGAATCTCGAGCTCGGTCGGGTATTCGATGACTGCCGACCCATGGCGATTAGGCGTCATTGCCGTTCTCCTTGTCGTTGGAGTTCCTTGAGGTAGTCGTCCATCCGATCGAGTCGTTCGTTCCACGCCTGCTCGTATTTGGCCAGCCAGTCGTGCATCGGTCGCAGGCGCGCGGGTTCGAGGGTGTACAGCCGGCGACGTCCCTCCGGCCGGCAGCTGACGAGCCCCACCTCGCTGAGCACCCGGAGGTGCTTCGAAACCTGTGGCTGGGCCATCGAGAGATCGGTCACGATCGTCCCGACCGCCTTCTCGCCTGTGATCAGCGCGTCGAGGATTTCGCGGCGGTGCGACTCGGCGATCGCGTTGAAGACGTCCGACGTCGTGGAAGAGCGGGCCATTTCCAATATATTCCGATATCGACATGTATCTGTCAAGGCCGCCTGGAGTTTCGTGAACGCTGAACGATGCGCCGCGAGGTAGCGTCGCAGCGCATGGCGCGCTGCTCGCTTGCCAGCGGCCGGTGCGGGCGGCTCGGCGAGCCGTGTGCCTCGGGACGCTGCCTCGCTCGTACCGTCCACAGGCTGCAAGAGCGCCGGTGGCGAGACAAGCTCGACCTCTTCTTCGTCGAGGGCGAGGATGCCGTTGCAGCCGCGACCGCCGAGCCGGTCGACCTGCTTCGCGCCGGCGAGGACGTCGAGGCCCGGCTGCTGTCCGAGGTCGCGACGGCGCCACACCCACCGCGGGTGATCGGGGTCTACCGGCGGTCCGACCTGCCGGGCTTCGAGGAGCGGCCCGCGACGCTTGCGCTCTGGCGACTGGCCGACCCCGGCAACGTCGGCACGCTCATCCGCACGGCGCACGCGTTCGGCGCGGCCGTCTGCCTCTCCGAGCAGTGCGCCGATCCCACCTCGCCAAAGGCGTTACGAGCGTGCGCCGGCTCGATCTGGAGCGTCCCGCTCGGCGACTGGGGCGAGGGCAGCTCTGCAGGCTCGGGCCGTCGGGTTGCGCTGAGCGCGCACGGCGGCACCCCCTTGTCCGACGTCGACCTGTCGGGAACCGTCCGCTTCCTGCTCGGCGCCGAGCGCGGAGGGCTGCCGCCCCAGGTCGACCGCGACGTGGAGGCGACGATCCCGCTCGCGGGCGCCGAATCGCTGAACGTCGCAGCCGTAGGGGCGATCGCGCTCTACGAGTGGCGCCGCCGCGCTTCCGGCTGACTGTCCCGCCGAGACTCAGGTGTGTCTGCGGCAGACCCAGACCGAGTCCTCGCCGCCCTGCCACGGCGAGCGGTCGAACCAGCCGTACAGCGCGTCGACGACGAACCCCTCGTCCATCAGGATCTCGATCCACTCGCGCACCGAGAGCCAGGCGAGCGACAGCTGGGACTCGCTGCCGTCGCCGCGGACCCGCAGGATCAGCCGGCGCGCCTGCTCGTCCCAGTCGGCCCGCTCCCAGATTCCCGGCTCCCGCTCGATCCAGCGACCGTTCGTCTCGGCAATGTCATCGGCCGCCGGCGTGAAGATGTCGAACACGAACCGGCCGCCGGGCGCCGCGATCCGGCGGATTGCGCGCAGCGTCGCACGGCGGTCCTCGTCCGACTCCATATGCAACAGCGAGCGGAAGGGGCAGATGACGAGCGGGTACGTCCCGTCGATCGGCGGGTCGCGCATGTCGCCGAATCGCAGATCGACGAGCTCCGAGACTCCGGCGACCTCCGCCTGCTCCGCCGCCACGTCGAGCATGCCCTGCGACGTGTCGATGCCGATCACCTTGACGCCGGCCGTGGCGATCGGAACGGCGATGCGGCCCGTCCCGACACAGAGCTCGACGACCGTACCGCCGGCCGCGCGCGCCTCCTCCACATAGAAACGCACGTCCTCGACGACGCTCCGCGACCACGGGTCGTAGAGGCGGGCGATGGCGTCGTACACGGACATCTCTTGGGTAGTGTCGCCGCCGTGGACTGGACGGCGCACGAAGAGGAGGCGACGGCCGCGATCGCGGCTGCGACGAACGAAGCGGAGCTCGAGGACGTCCGCGTCCGGGTGCTCGGCCGAAAGTCGGAGCTTGCCCAGGCACTGCGCGGCGTGCGCGACCGCGAGACGGGAATGCTGCTGAACGGGATTCGCAGCCGGCTCGAGGCCGACCTCGGTGCGCGCACCGACTCACTGCGTCGGGAGGAGCTCGACCGGCGCCTGCGCGATGAGGTCGTCGACGTCACCCTTCCCGGCGAGCAGCTCCCGATCGGCCATCTGCACCCGATCACGCAGGTTCGCCGGATCGTCGAGGACGCGTTTCTCGGCCTCGGCTACGAGGTTCGCGACGATCGTGAGGTCGAGACGGTCGAATACAACTTCGACAAGCTGGCGTTCGCGTCGACGCACTCGTCGCGCTCTCCTCGAGACACCTTCTTCTTCGACGACACGCACGTCCTGCGGACGGAAACGTCGCCGAGCCAGATCCACATCCTCGAGGAGAAGCCGCCTCCGATCTACATGGTGTCGATCGGCCGCGTGTACCGGCGCGATGCGATCACCGCGACGCGCTACCCGATCTTCCACCAGTTCGAGGGGCTTGCCGTCGACGACGGCCTCACGCTCGCCGACCTCAAAGGAACCCTGCTGCACGTGATGCGCAAGCTGTACGGCCCCGACCGGCGGGTGCGCTTCCGCACTCACTACTTCCCTTTCACCGAGCCGTCGATCGAGCCTGACGTCTCGTGTGGGATCTGCGGCGGCGCCGGGTGCCGCACGTGCAAGTTCTCCGGCTGGATCGAGATGGGCGGCGCCGGCATGGTCGACCCTCGCGTCTTCGAGAACGTCGGGCTCGACCCCGACCGTTGGAGCGGCTTCGCCTTCGGCTGTGGCCTCGAGCGCGCCGCCCAGCTCCGTCACGACGTACCCGACATCCGCGCCCTCTGGGAAGGCGACCTGCGCGTGCTGAGGCAGTTTTAGTGGTCGCCCCGGCGACACCAGCCGCCGGTTGCCGGCTGCAAAGTGGCGCGCGGCCGCGTCCTCAGTCGCGCCCGTACGCATTGCGTACGAACGCTTCCTGCGTCCTTGCCCCGCTTGCTTTTCGCGCGGCACCCAACGACCGTTGTCGCCGGGACGACCGCTGACCATGCGCGTCCCGCTGTCCTGGCTGGCCGAGTACGTCCCGCTCGAGATGCCCGTCGACGAGCTCGCGACCCGGCTATCGATCGCCTCCGCCGAGGTGGAGGGGATCGAGACGCGCGGTGTCGCCGAAGCGGACGGGAACCTGGGGCTGTTTCGCGTCGGGCGCGTCCTCGAGGCCGTGAAGCATCCGAACGCCGACCGGCTCCAGCTGACCAAGGTGGACATCGGCGAGAGCGAGGCGCGCTCGATCGTCTGCGGTGCGTGGAACTTCGGTGCCGGAGCGACGGTCGCCGTTGCGCTTCCCGGAGCGGTGCTCCCGAACGGTCTCACGCTCGAGCGCAGAAAAGTGCGCGGCGAGGTGTCCGACGGGATGATCCTCGCCGAGGACGAAGTCGAACTCGGCGCCGACCACACCGGGATCATGCTCCTGCCCGACGGCATCGAGCCGGGGACCCTGTTGCACGAGGTGCTGCCCCTCCGTGAGACGATCATGATCGTCGAGTCGACGGGGAACCGTCCGGACCTGCTCTCCGTCTACGGCATCGCGCGGGAGGTGGCGGCGCTGTACGACCTGCCGCTCGCGGCGCAGCCGGGAACCGAGCCGATCCAGCTGCCGGCGGCGTCGGTCGAGGTGCAGATCGACGATCTGGCCGGCTGTCCGCGCTACATCGGCAGGCTGTTCGAGAACGTCGCGATCGGGACGTCGCCGGTGTGGCTGAAGGCGCGGCTCCTCGCAGCGGGGATGAGGCCGATCTCGAACGTCGTCGACGTGACCAACTACGTGATGCTCGCGCTCGGAAGCCCGCTCCACGCGTTCGACCAGGCGAAGCTGCACGGTGGCCGGATCGTCGTGCGCCGCGCGCACGGCGGTGAGCGCCTGAGGACGCTCGACGGGACCGAACGCGAGCTGACGACGGCGGACCTGATGATCGCCGACGGTGATCGGTCGGTCGCGCTCGCAGGGATCATGGGCGGCGAGGAGACCGAGATCGGCGAGACCACGTCGACGGTGCTGCTCGAGGCGGCGAACTTCGAGCCGCATGGCCTCTTCCAGACGAGCGAGCGGCTGCGCCTGCGCACCGAGGGCTCGAACCGGTGGGAGAAGGGCGTCGACCCGTATGTGGCCGAGCCTGCGGCCAACTTCGCCACGCAGCTGATCGTCGAGCTCGCAGGCGCGACGCTCACCGCCCACACCGACGCGCACGGAGAGCTCCCGTCGCGGCCCGTGATCGGCTACCGGCCCGACAGGGCCGATGCGGTGATCGGCGTCGACACGCCGCCGGCAGACCAGCGGCGCCTGCTGGAGCGGCTCGGGTTCGACCACGACGGCGACCGGGTCGTGGTCCCCACGTGGAGGGCGCGTGACGTGACGCGCGAGATCGACGTCGTCGAGGAGGTCGCCCGCTTCCGGCTCGAGGACGTGCCGTTCACGCTCCCCCTCCGGCGCGCGATGTTCGGGACGCTGACGCGCGAGCAGCAGTTGCGACGCCGGGTCGAGGACGCGCTCGTCGGGCTCGGGTTCAGCGAGACCTACACGCCGAGCCTGCGCCCGGACGACGACACGACCTGGCGGCTGCCGGAGCCGATCTCGGTCGACTTCACTGCCCTCCGGACACGGATCCTGCCGAGCCTCGTCGATGCCGCGGCGCGCAATCTCGATGCCGGCGCGTCCGGCATCGCGCTGTTCGAGGTCGCCCGCGTCTACCTGCCGGGCGGCGACCTGCCCGACGAGCACGTTCGCGTCGCCGGCATCGCGACGGGCGACTTCTTCCACGGCAAGGGCGTCGTCGAGGCGGTGTACGCCGCGCTCAAGGCCGATCCGATCTTCGAGCGCACCGAGGATCGCCTCTTCCACCCGGGCAAGGCGGCCCGCACGGGTGCCGGCCTCGTGGGCGAGCTGCATCCGAGCCTGCTCGAGGGAGCGTGGTGCGGATTCGAGCTCGATCTCGACGCGCTCTTCGAGGAGAGCCGCGAGCCGGTCACCTACCACGACGTGATCACCTTCCCGCCAGTGCGCCAGGACATCGCCGTGGTCGTCGGCGAGGATGTCGAGGCGGGCGCGATCGTCGCGGCGGCGCGCGAGGCTGCCGGCGCCGAGCTCGAGGAGATCCGCGTCTTCGACGTCTACACCGGCGATCCGATTCCCCCTCAGAAGAAGTCGGTCGCGTTCTCGGTCGCGTTCCAGTCGCCTGTGCGCACCCTCACGGAGGAGGACGCACGGCGGTTGCGCGGCGCGATCGTCTCGGCGCTCGGCGCGCAGCTCGGTGCCGAGCTCCGCGAGTAAGAGCTAGTCGTCGTCCTCGTTGACCGACCAGCGGCCGAGTCGCCACCGCTCGGTGCTCGGCATGCTGCGGCGACCGGCGAACAGCCGGAAGGTCGCGCCGAGGCCGCTCGCGACGACGAAAGCGGCCGCGGTCGTGCCGACGACGATGAACGGCAGCTTGCGCTTGACGGCGTTCACCTTGGCGCGCGTCTCTTCGACTGAGACTCGAAGTTCGCCGATGGCGTCGACGAACTCGGTCCGCTCAGTCTCGAGCTCCTGGTTGATCTGCTCGGGCGTCCGCTCCACGGGCATCAGCGCTTGAGCGCCTCCGCCGCGAGCTTCGCCTCTCTGATCGCGGCCTCGGGGACGAGCGGCGAGGCTTCACGGAAGCGCCCGCGCGCGAGCAGCAGGAAGAGCGCGCAGAGGATGAAGAGCGCCACCGTCACGATCAGCAGCGAGGCCCAGACCGGCAGGAATGTCGCCAGCCCGGCGGCGATGGTCGCGAACAGGAACATCAGGCCGAAGAAGAGGAAGAAGATCGCGAGCAGGCCAAGGCCGGCGCCGATGCCCATCGTCTGAAGCTTCTTCTTCAGCTCGATCGAAGCGAGCTCGCGCTCGAGCCGGACGAACGCCTGGGCGCGCTCGGCCGTGCGCTTGATCGAGGCGATCAGGCCGCGGCGCGGCCCGACCACCCTCAGGCCGCGAGTCCTCGGCCCCTGTGCCGGCTCGGACATGGCCGAGAGTATTCCGGACCCGGCCCGCTCAGGAACGCGGGAGCCGGTCGGCCCACGGATGGGCCAGCTCGAGCTGAGCTGCGAGCCGGAACAACAACGCCTCGCCGACCGGCGGGCCGATCAGCTGAATCCCGACGGGCAGGCCGTCGATGACGTCGAACGGGACGCAGGCGGCCGGCTGCCCCGTCACGTTGACGATCGGTGTGAACGGCGTGAACTGGCCGCCGCGGGCGAACTGCTCCCAGGGATCGTCGGGCTCGAAGATCCAACCGATCGGCACGGGCGGCATCGCAAGCGCAGGGGTCAGGACGACGTCGACGTGCTGCCAGAAGGCGACCACCTGCCGCGCAGCGCGCTGCAGCGCGACCGTCGCCTCGGCCAGGCGGACGCTCGACGTTCGGTCCGCCGATTCGGCGAGCACGCGGTTGAGCGGCATCAGGAGCGAGCGGTCCCGTACGGGGAAGAGCGCCGGTGACGTCTGCCAGAGCACCGCGAACGCACGGAGCAGGTTGTCGTCGCGCCACGGCGGCGTCTGCTCGACGACATCGTGGCCGAGCGCCGTCAGCGCGTCGGCCGCCGCGCGGGCGACGGTGACGGCGTCGGCATCGACCGGGTGCGGGATCGGCGGGACGTCGGTGAACGCGATCCGCAACCGCCCCGGATCCCGCCCGACCTCGTCGAGGAACGGGCGCTCCGGTGCCGGCAGCACGCTCGCGTCGCCCCACTCGTACCCGGCGAGCGCGTCGAGGAACGCGGCCGCGTCGCGCACGGTCACCGACACCGGGCCGTTCTGCGAGAACTCGAGCGAGCCGCTGACGTACGGCGCCGGCGAGACACGCCCACGTGACGGCTTGAAGCCGAAGAGGCCGCAGCACGCGGCCGGGATGCGGAGCGAGCCGCCGCCGTCCGAGCCGTGCGCGAGCGCCAGAACGCCGGCCGCGACGGCGGCCGCCGCACCTCCCGACGAGCCGCCCGGCGTCCGCTCCGTGTCCCATGGGTTCCGGCACGCCCCGTTCAGGTCCGACTCGGTCACGGCGGTGATCCCGAACTCGGGCGTGTTCGACTTGCCGAGCACCACGAAGCCCGCCTCCTTCATCCGCCGCACGACCGCTGCGTCGGCCTCCGGCACGTAGTCGGCGAACGCGCGCGACGAGAACGTCGTGCGCACCCCGGCGGTCTCGGTCAAATCCTTCACGAGGATCGGCACGCCCGTGAACGGTCCCTGCGGGAGCGGCGCACCGCGCCGTCTCGATCGCCCGTTCGAAGCAGTCGGTGACGAGGAAGTTGAGCTTCGGGTTCGCCGCCTCGATGCGCGCGATCGCGCCCTCGGCCGCCTCCACCGGCGTCAGCTCGCCGGCGCGGATCGCCTCAGCCTGGGCGAGCGCGTCGATCAGCGCCGGCGGCCCGGCTCGGGGAGCTGTTCGAACGCGTCGTGGTCGATGACCAGCGTGACGGCCCCGTTGCTCGCAATCGAGACAATGTGCTCGGCCGGGACGTAGTGCGGCCGTCCGCCAAGGCCGGCGACCACGGAGAGCCCGTCGAAGACGTCCTCGTCCCGGTCGCCGAGCACCTCTTCGACGCTGCCGAGCTCGCCGCCGTCGGAGCCCTGCACACGCCAGCCCGGTTCGATCTCAAACCAGGAGACCGGGTGGGGGCTCATCAGACGTTCGAGCCGGAGACGAGCCACGTCGGGCCCTGCGTCCCGACCAGGCGCGTGTCGCTGAGGACGCGCAAGACCTCGAGCGACCCCTCCATGCCCATGCCGTCGCAGCGCTCGAGGCAGCGCTCGACCATGCCGGCTGAGGCGCCATAGCCGGCCAGACGCGCCGCGCGGAATCGCAGCGCGAGGCGGGTGCCGTCGCGCCGCGGGTTGATCGGCGCCAGCAGCACGGCACCCGGGTCGATGTAGTCGCTCGAGCTGAGCCGCAGCTCTGCGTAGAGATCGCTCCAGTCGGGCGGCACCCCGGCCAGTGCGGCCTGCCACGACTCGACGAGCGAAAGGGTGGGCTCAGGCGCCTCCTCGAGGGCCGCCGGCGACGTCGTGTCGGCGAGCTCGAGGTGGCCGCGGATCCGCGCCTCGTCGAGCCGCCGCAGGAGGCGGGTGAGGCCGTCGGGGCTCGCTGCGCTGCCGTCGCGCGACGAGGCGAAGCGCAACACGTTCGGCGACGGCCTGAACGGCTGCGCGGGCGCCAGGTACGCGGCGGCGCGGCCGGCAGCAGCTTCGTCGGCGGCGGTCAGGCGGAGCTCGGCGCGCGACCAGCCCTGCGGCAGCGCGCCCTGCAGTCTGGCCCAGTCACCGGCGAGGCTCACGGCGCAAAACGTACACTGCCCTTCCGTGGCCAAGGTCGAGAAGAGGCGCGCGCTCGGAGAAGAGACGCTACGCGAGTTCCTGCGGGAGATGCTGCTGATCCGCCGCTTCGAGGAGCGGGTGGAGGAGCGTTTCCGCGCCGGCGAGCTCCCTGGATTCCTGCACGTCGCGATCGGGCAGGAGGCGACGGCGGTCGGGGTCTGCCAGGCGATGGAGGAGGGCGACATCTTCGCCTCGACGCACCGCGCGCACGGTCACACGCTGGCGCGCGGCACGCATCCGAACAACGTGATGGCGGAGCTCTACGGGAAGATCGAGGGCTGCTCGCACGGCTACGGCGGCTCGATGCACCTCTATGACGTCGAGCGCGGCAACTACGGCGCGAACGCCGTCATCGGCGGCGGCCTGCCCGCGGTCACGGGCGCCGGGCTCGCGTTCCGGCTGCGCGACGAGCCGCGCGTCGCCGTCGCCTTCTTCGGTGACGGGACGACGAACATCGGGACGTTCCACGAGTCGCTCAACCTGGCGCAGCTGTGGCAGACGAAGACCGTGTTCGTCTGCGAGAACAACCACTGGGCGGAATCGACGCCCGGCTGGCAGCACTCGCCGGTCTGGGACGACATGAGCAAGCGTGCGCTCGCCTACGACATGCGCTCCCGCAAGGTCGACGGCCAGGACGTCGAGGCGGTCCACGAGGCTGCGCTCGACGCACTCGAGTTTGCACGCGATGGACGGGGCCCGGTCTTCCTCGACGTGCGGGTGTACCGCATGCACGGCCACTACATCGGCGACCCGCAGGTCTACCGCTCGAAGGAGGATCGCGAGGATGCGGCCGAGCACGACCCGATCCCGCGGCTCCGCGCGCGCCTCGGGTTGTCCGACGATGAGTTCCAGACGCTCGACGAGGAGGCGCTGGGCGTCGTCGACGCCGCCGTCGAGTTCGCGAAGAACGGCACCGACCCGCAGCCCGAAGACGCTCTCAAGAACGTTTATGCCTGAGCTCACGTATCGCGAGGCAGTGCGCGACGCGCTCGGCGCCGCGCTGCGACGCGACGACGACGTCTTCATCATGGGTGAGGACATCGCCGAGATGGGCGGCTCGATGGGCGTCACCCAGGGGCTCCTCGACGAGTTCGGTCCCGAGCGCGTGCGCAACACGCCGATCTCCGAGATGGCGATCGTGGGCGCCGGCATCGGCGCGGCGATGGCGGGGATGCGGCCGATCGTCGAGATCATGTACGAGGACTTCCTGACGCTCTCGCTCGAGCAGATCGTCAACCAGGCCGCCAAGCACCGCTACATGTCGGGCGGCCAGCTCAAGATCCCGCTCACGATCAGGACGCAGGGCGGCGCAGGCTGGTCGCCGGGTGCGCAGCATGCCCAGCAGCTCGAGGCGTGGCTCGTGCACGTGCCGGGGCTCAAGGTGGTGTTCCCGTCGACGCCCGAGGATGTCCGCGGCCTGCTGTGGTCGGCGATCTATGACGACAACCCGGTGATCGTCTTCGAGCACCGCTTGCTCTACCCGGTGAAGGGTGAGGTGCCCGAGGAGCTCGAGCCCATCCCGCTCGGCAAGGCGCGTGTTCTTCGCGAGGGCTCCGACGTCACCGTGATCGCCACCGGCCCGCTCGTCCATCACGCGCTCAAGGCGGCGGACGAGGCGCAGGCCGACGGTATCTCCGTCGAGGTCGTCGATCCGCGGACGCTGCAGCCGCTCGACGAGGAGGGGCTCGTCGCGAGCGTGAAGAAGACGAATCGCGCGGTGATCGCGCATGAGGCGGTCACGCGCATGGGCTTCGGCGCGGAGGTCGCGGCCGTGCTGCAGTATCAGGCGTTCGACTGGCTCGATGCGCCGATCGAGCGGGTCGGGTCGAAGTTCGCGCCGCTCGCGTTCGCACCCGTGATGGAACAGTTCGTCGTCCCGCAGGTTGCCGACGTGCTCGCTGCGATCAGGCGCACGGTCGGGAAGTAGGCTCGTAGCCGTGGCGAACGAGGTCAAGCTCCCGCGGCTCGGTCAAGGCATGGAGGCCGGCACGGTGACCCGCTGGCTGAAGTCTGAGGGCGACGAGGTCGCGAAGGGTGAGCCGCTCTACGAGATCGACACCGACAAGGTGACGCAGGAGGTCGAGTCCGACTTCGCCGGCGTGCTGCTCAAGATCGCTTTGCCCGAGGGCGAGGCACCGGTCGGAGAGACGATCGCCTGGATCGGAGAGGCGGGCGAAGAGATCACGGCCCCCGTGCGCAGTTGCTGCCCCGGCTGCGGCTGTCGCTGCGGCGCCTTCGAGCCCGGCGCCTGCCACCGAGGTGCCGGCCGGCACGAGCTCCTCGAACGGCGGGCGCGTGAAGGCCTCGCCGCTCGCGCGTCGGCTCGCGCGCGAGCGCGGCGTCGATCTCTCCTCGCTCCGCGGCACCGGCCCCGACGGCCGCATCGTCGCCGAGGACGTCGAGCGCGGGGCCGCCACGGCTCCCGCCGGCTGCGCCCGCATCCGTCCCTGCGCCGGTGGTCTCCGGCGAGGTCGAAACGGTGCCGCTGACAAGGTGCGCAAGACGATCGCGCGTCGCCTCACTGCGGCATGGCAGGCACCCGTCTTCCAGCTCACCGTGAGCGCCGACATGACGCGGACGAACGAGCTCGTGGCGAAGGCGCGCGCGCTCGACCCTGATGTGCGCGTCACCGTCACCGATGTGCTGGCGAAGGTCTGCGCAGCCGGGCTCAAGCGCCACCGCGACGTCAACGTCGCCTACCACGAGGACTCGCTGCTGCGGTATCCGACGGCGAACATCGGCATCGCCGTCGCCGCGCCGCAGGGTCTCGTCGTGCCCGGTGATCTCGAGCGTCGAGCTGCGTTCGCTGTCCGACGTCGCGCGCGCGCGCGGCGAGGTCGTCGAGCGGGCTCGTTCGAACAAGCTGATCGCAGGCGATCTCGACGGCGGGACGTTCACCATCTCCAACCTCGGCATGTTCGGCATCGAGCAGTTCGTCGCGGTGCTGAACCCGCCGCAGGCTGCGATCCTCGCGGTCGGCTCCACCGAAGACCGTCCGGTCGTCGTCGACGGCGAGCTCGTCGTGCGGCCGATGATGACCATGACCCTCACCGTCGACCACCGCGCCGTCGACGGCGCGGGAGGGGCCGACTTCCTCCGTACCGTGAAGCAGCTCGTCGAAGAGCCCGCGCTCGCCTTGTAGGCCGACGATGGTTCGTCGCGGCTCCCACGCCGACGTCACGTTCATGCGGTCGATGCTCACCCATGCCTATCACTGGCGCGTCGCAGGGTTCGACGACGAGATACCGCTCTCGCGCTACACCGAGAACTGGGGCCGCCCCGACGACCTCGCGCTGATCGCGATGGAGGCCGGGCACCCGATCGGCGCAGCGTGGCTCCGCCGCTTCACCGCCGCCTCACCGGGGTACGGGTTCGTCGACGAGCAGACGCCGGAGCTGACGATCGCGGTCGTGCCGTCACGCCGCCATCACGGCGTCGGCCAGGAGTTGCTCGACGCGCTCCTCGAACAGGCACGTGCGGAAGGGCACCAGGCGGTGTCGCTGAGCGTCGAGCACGAGTCGCCAGCGGTCGCGTTCTACGAGCGCAACGACTTCACGCAGGTCGGCCACGAGCACGGTGCGCTGACGATGATCAACCGCTTCTCGTAGCGAGCGCTTCGCCGAGGCGCCGCCGCGCGTCGTCGACCGCGCGCGGATCGATCGTGTGCGTAATCTCGGACTCGCGGTAGGCGACGTCGGCGCCGGCGGCGACGAGCAGGTCGCGCGCGGCCCGGCCGAATTCCACCGGGATCACCGGATCGAGCGAGCCGTGCGCGATCGTGACCGGCGGGAGCGGGGGGTCGAGGTCGAGCTCGAAGCCGTCGACCTGCGGGACGAAGCCCGAGAAAACGAGGATCGCCCCGGGCCGGCGGCGGCCGCGTCCGAGCGACAGTGCGTACGACATCACCGCGCCCTGCGAGAACCCACCGAGCACGATTCGCTCGTGCGGGAGTGCGTCGAGCCACGCAGACACCTCGTCGTACGAAGCATGGAACGTGGCGGGGTCGGGGTAGCCGACTCGCGGGACGATGTACCAGTGCGCGCCGCCCGGCGGGAGGTGCAGTGGTCCGCGGGGTGTATAGCCGTGCAGCCGGCGCTCCGGATCGAGCGCGTCGAGCAGCGGGAAGAGGTCGTTCTCGTCGGCGCCGCGGCCGTGGAAGAGGACGAGTGCGCCCTCGGCCTCGCCGGACGCCGGGCGCTCGCGGACGATCACACGAGCTCGCGCGGATTCGGCAGCGGCGTCAGCCGCGGCTCGATCTCGGCGCGAAGGTGCTCGAACGCCGGCGGCAGGATCAGCTTCTCGCCGAGATGCTCCGGGCCTCGTCGACCTGGAAACCCGGTCCGAGCGAGGCGATCTCGAACAGCACGCCGCTCGGCTCGCGGAAGTAGATCGAGCGGAACCAGAAGCGGTCGATCACGGGTGTCGGCCGCCCGCCCGCCTGCGCGACACGCTGCACCCAGGCTGCGTGCTCGTCGGTCGGCGCGGCCCAGGCGACGTGATGGACCGTGCCGGCGCCCTGCCGCGGCGGCGTGGCGGGCGGTTCGTCGTAGACGTAGAACCCTTCGCGGTCGTCGCCCGCGTGAGCTCCAGCCGGGCTCGAAACCGAGCGACGACAGGAACGGCGCGCTGGTCTCGGGCTCCGACGCATACGCGCGAACGCCTGCGAAACCGCGGAGCGCAAACTCGGCGGGGATCTCGGGATGCTCGCGCACGAGCGGCTCGTCCCCGGAGTGTCGACGCGAGCTCGAGCGCGAGCCCTTCGGGGTCGTCGAACACGAGCGAGCCGTCGCTCCGCGCTCCCGCCGACGCGCGCTTCCCAGAAGTCGAGCGCCTCGTCCGAGGCGACGCGGAAGACGATTCGATGGACCATCCCGTCGCCGGCGAGGCCGCGCGCGGCGCCCGGGTACTCGAAGAATGTGATGTCGGCGCCCGCCGACCCGCGCTCGTCGGCGTAGAAGAGGTGGTAGACGGTCGGGTCGTCCTGGTTGACGGTCTTCTTGACCATCCGCAGCCCGAGCGTGCGCGCGTAGAACTCGACGTTCTGCGGCGCGTCGCCCGTGATGCACGTGACGTGGTGGATGCCGTCGAGCGTTCATCCCGGGAACGATGCCAAAAGTCGTCAGGGCAGGACGCCGAGCTCGTCGAGCGACGTGCGCAGCTCCTCGGCGTCGCGGTAGACGCGAAACGCACCGGCGGCGAGTCAGCTCGGCCTCGCCGTAGCCGCCGCTCTGCAGGCCGACGCTACAGCATCCCGGCCCGGCGGGCGGCGAGCAGGTCCCAGACCGCGTCGCCGACGACGTAGCACTCGGCGGCGCGGCACGCCCATCCGCTCGGCGCAGGCGAGGAACAGGTCGGGCTCGGGCTTCGCGCGCAGGACGTCCCCGCGCTCGACGACCACGGTCTCGGGTGGCACGCCGATCGCCTCCAGCGACTTGTCGATCTCCGGCCGCCGGCCCGACGTCGCGATCCCGTGACGACGCCGCGCTCGCGCAGCTCCTGCAGGAGCGCGACGGCCCCGGGCAGCGGTCGGCGTTCGGGGAGCAATTCGCGAAACAGCTCGCCGTGACGCTGCTGCAGGTCGTCGGCCTCCTCGGGGAGAGCTCGCGCCCCGCCTCGCGGCCGGCAGCGCGCGCGAACAGCCCTCCGCTCATGCCGACACGACGGTGGATGCGCCACCCGTCGATCGGCAACCCTGCATCCGCGAAGACGCGCTGCCACGCGAACACGTGCGCGTAGACCGTGTCGACCAGCGTGCCGTCGAGGTCGAAGATGAGCGCTGCACGCACCCGGCGAGCGTACACAGGAGGTGGCCGTACGATGCTCGGGTGCTGGCCGCGGTCGTCGTCGACGGACGTCTCGAGCTCGAGCAACGGCCCGGCCCGGTCCCGGGTGACGGCGAGGTGCTCGTGCGGGTGCGCGCCGCCGGCATCAACGGCGCCGATCTCGCCCAGCGCGCGGGCCGCTATCCGCCGCCTCCGGATGCGCCGCAGGACGTCCCCGGGCTCGAGTGCGCGGGCGAGGTCGTCGCGACGGGACCGACGCGTGCGCGCTTCCGCGACGGCGACCGCGTCGTCGCACTGCTCGGCGGCGGTGGCCATGCCGAGCTCGTCGACCGTGCACGAGCGCATCGCGCTGCCGGCGCCTGCAGCGCCTCGACTGGCCCGCAGCGGGTGGGTTCATGGAGGTGTTCGCGACCGCGCACGACGCGCTCTTCACGCAGGCGGGCCTCGCGCCGGCGAGCGCCTGCTCGTCAACGGCGCCGCGGGAGGAGTCGGAGCTGGCCGCGTTCAGCTCGGCGTCGCGGCGGGCGCGCAGGTGACCGCGCATCGCGCGGCACAGCACGAGCGGCTCGAGGCGCTCGGCGCCGACACGACGTCGACGGTGATACGACGTGATCCTCGAGCTCGTCGGCGGCGATCACGTCGCAGACGACCTCGGCGCTGCTCGGAACGGGCGGCAGGATCGTTGTGATCGGCATGGGAGGCGGTCGCGCGCCGACGCTCGAGCTTCGGCGCTGCTGATGCGGAGCGCGCGGCCGGATCTCGAGCCTCGACGCTCGCGCGCGCAGCCGCTCGAGGAGAAGGCGCTCGTCGTGCAGCGGCTCGAGCCGGCACGTTCTCCCGCTCGTCGACGGCGGGGCGGTCAGCGTGCCGGTCGAACGCACGTTCCCGCTCGCCGAGGCCGCAGGCCGCCTACGACGCGTTCGCCGCCGGCGGCAAGTTCGGCAAGCTCGTCCTCGTGATGTGAGGCCCGGCTACCATCGACCTCGGCATTCGCAGAGGCGAGGAGACGAAGATGGAATGTGACGTCGCCGTCCTGGGCGGTGGCCCCGGCGGCTATACGGCAGCGATCCGCGCCGCACAGCTGGGCGCGAAGGTTGTCTGCATCGAGAAGGAGGCCGGCGCTCGGCGGCACCTGCCTGCGGGTCGGCTGCATCCCGACGAAGGCCTGGGTGCAGACGGCGGCGTTCCTGCACGAGGCGAACGAGAAGTTCGCGAAGCTCGGCGTCGCGCGTCGACGGCCACGCAGCTCGACTTCGCCGCGGCGAACGAGTGGAAGACCGGCGTCGTCAGGCAGATGACCCAGGGCGTCGCCGGCCTCTTCAAGGCGAACGGCGTCGAGTGGGTGAAGGGCGTCGGCAGCTTCACCGACGCGAACACGATCTCGGTCGAGGGCGGCGAGGACGTCACGCTTCAAGTCGGCGGTGGTCGCGACGGGGTCGTTCCCGCTGCGCCCGCCGATCCCGGGTCTCGAGTCGGATCTCTGCGTCGACTCGACCGGCCTGCTCGCGCAGACCGAGGTGCCGCGCCGGCTCGTCGATCCTCGGCGGCGGCATCATCGGCTCCGAGTTCGCCTCGATCTTCAACCGCTTCGGCTCCGAGGTGACGATCATCGAGATGCTCGACACGCTGATCCCGCAGGAGGACGCGGATGCGGCGAAGGAGCTCGCGAAGGCGTTCGGGAAGCGCGGCATCTCGCTGCAGCTCGGCAAGCAGTGCACCGGCGTCGAGCAGCGACGGCAACGCGCTGACGTGTGCGTTCGGCGACGGCGAGTCCGTCGAGTGCGACCTGATGCTCGTCTCGGTCGGCCGCGGGCCGCTCGTCGAGGGCCTCGGGCTCGAGGCGGCCGGCGTCGCGTTCGACCGCGCGCAAGGGCATCGCGCACCGACGAGCACCGGCGCACGAGCGTGCCGCACATCTACGCGGTCGGCGACTGCGCCGGCTACTGGCAGCTCGCGCACACGGCGTTCCGCGAGGGCGAGGTCGCGGCCGAGAACGCGTGCGGCCACGAGGCGATCGTCGACAACCGCGCGGTGCCGCGTCCGATCTACACCGATCCCGAGATCGCCGGCGTCGGGCTGACCGAGGCCGAGGCGCGCGAGCAGTACGGCGACGACGTCGCGGTCGGCGCGTTCCCGTGGGTCGCGAACGCCCGTGCAGTGATGCAGGCCGAGACGGTCGGCTGGGTGAAGTCGATCCACGAGACCCGGTACGGCGAGCTGCTCGGCATCGTGATGGTCGGCCCGCACGTGACCGATCTGATCGAGGCGGGAGTCGTCGCGATCGACGCCGAGGCGACGGTCGAGACGGTCGCCGACGGCATGGCCGCGCACCCGACGCTCTCCGAGGCGATCAAGGAGGCCGGCCTCGTCGCGCTCGGCCGGGCCATCCACCTGCCGAACCGCAAGCGCGCAACCGTCTAAGGTTCAGCCATGCGTCCCCCGAAACGTCGCAAAGAGGTCTTCAACCGTCGTAACGCGGTGATGGGCTACATCGCCTGGCAGGGGTGGAAGAAGGTCCTCAGGATGAAGGCACGCAGCACGGTGCCGTCGGTCGACCCCGAGACGAAGAAGCCGAACAAGAGCGCGATCGCTCTCGCGACCCTCGGCGCCGCGACGGTGGCGGCGGTGAAGTTGAAGCGCTCGCGCGGCGACGAGCCCGACACGCTCGACGACTGACTCTCCTCGCTCCGGAGCGCGGTGCACGGTCCATCGGCCGTCGACTGACAACCCTGACCTTGACTCCGATCGTGCAAGAGGGCACGATCCTGCGACCGCGACCTCCCGCGGAAGACTGCGCGTGCTTTCCCACAGCGGTTATCCACAGCCAATCACCTGGCCCAGCGTCGTTTGCGCGCGCTCGGCGGCCGCCCTGTGGACGGCTAGCACGCTCACCAATCGACAGTGGTAGCGTCGCGACATGGCGGGTCGGCTCGACTCTGAGCAGATCGAGCTGCTCCGTACGTGGGGAGCAGGGCTCGCCTCCGACGAGCGCGACGAGGTTCGCGCCGCCGGCAAGGCGATCACGATGCTCGTCGACGAGATCGACCGGCTGAACATCGATCTGTGGAACGTGCGCGCGGGCGAGGAGCCGGAGGCGAAGCTCGGACTGGATGCCGAGCCGGCCTTGGGAACGGCGCTGCGCGACCGCCTCCGACGGCGCACGTCGCGGCCCGAGCCGGAGGCCTAGCCGCTCCGGAGACCGCGGCCGCCTCGGCGGCTGCGCGGTTAGACCCCAGGTGCCAGGCACCGTGCTGAGAGTGCGCCGAGAGTGGAACATTCCTTCCACAGGCAGTAGTGCGGCGCTCGCTTCCGGGCGATGATTCGCCTGCAGATCGACCGGGACGGTCGACAACGGGGGCGTAACCGGCGTTCGGCCGCTGCTCGCCGTTTTCGGCCACGTCCCGGTGCCAGGCACCGCGATTCGCGCCTACAGGACGCGCCGCTCGGCGGCGCGCGCCGCGTCGTACTCGGCACGGGCGGCCCGGACGGCGGGCAGCTCCGAGACCTCGGCGACCGGGACGTCCCACCAGCTCTCGTAGCCGGGGACGCCCACGTAGCGGTCGACCTCGACCGACGATCACCGTCGTCGTCGACGCACGCTTCGCCTGCGCGAGCGCCTCGCGCAGATCGCCGATCGACCCGACCCGCACCGTCTCGAGCGCCGAGCGACGCGGCATTCGCCGCCAGGTCGACCGGCAGCTGTGCGGGCGGCGCGGCGTCGCCGTCGAGCGACCGGGACGCCGTCGCGCGCGAAGCGGTACTGGGTGCCGAAGCCGTCGAGGCCGACCGAGCGCGACAGCGCCGCCGATCGAGTTGAAGCCGTGGTTGTCGACGAGGACGACCGTCAGCTTCACCCCCTCCTGCAGCGCGGTGACGAGCTCGCTCGGCAGCATCAGGTACGAGCCGTCGCCGACGAGCACGTACACCTCGCGCTCCGGCGCGGCCATCTTGACGCCGAGGCCGCCGGCGATCTCGTAGCCCATGCACGAGTAGCCGTACTCGACGTGGTAGCCCTTCGGATCGCGCGTCCGCCACAGCTTGTGCAGGTCGCCGGGCATCGAGCCCGCCGCGCAGACGACCACGTCGCCGGGCGCCGACGCCTCGTTGACGGCGCCGAGCACTTCGCTCTGGGCGGGCAGCGGCTCGTTCCCGAGCGCGTACAGCCGCGACACCTCCTCGTCCCACTCGCGCGTTGAGGCGTGCCGCCTCGGCGCGGTAGTCGTCGCTCACCGACCAGCCCGTCGAGCGCCTCGCGCAGCTGGTCGAGCGCGGCCCGCGCGTCCGCGACCACCCGAACGCCGTTCTGCTTCGCCGCGTCGAAGTCGGCGACGTTGATGTTGACGAACCGAACACCGTCGGACCCTGGAACGCCGTCGTCGAAGCCGTCGTGAAGTCGCTGTATCGCGTGCCGATGCCGATCACGACGTCGGCGTCTGCGGCGACCCGGTTCGCGGCGAAGGTCCCGGTCGCGCCGATCGCGCCGAGGCACGACGGGTGGTCGTAGGGCAGCGAGCCCTTGCCGGCCTGCGTCTCGCCGACCGGGATCCCCGTCGCCTCGCAGAATGCGCGCAGCGCTCCGCTCGGCCTCCGAGTAGATCACGCCGCCGCCGGCCACGATCGAGCGGCCGCTTCGCGCTCCGGATCACCTCGGCCGCGCGCGCGAGCGACGCGGCATCGGCCGGCTGCGCGCGGCGACGTGCCAGGTGCGCTCGGCGAGGAACCCCTCCGGGCAGTCGAATGCCTCGGCCTGAACGTCCTGCGGGAACGCGAGCGTCACCGCGCCGGTCTCGGCCGGGCTCGTCAGCACGCGCATCGCCTGCAGCGCGGCGGAGATCACCTGCTCCGGACGCCAGATGCGGTCGAAGTACCTCGACACGGGCCGGAAGCAGTCGTTGACGGAGACGTCGCCCGCCGAGCGGGCCCTCGAGCTGCTGCAGCACCGGGTCCGGGGCGTGCGTGCTGAACACGTCGCCGGGAAGGAGCAGCACGGGGCAGGCGGTTGACCGTCGCGAGGGCGGCGCCGGTGACCATGTTCGTCGCGCCCGGCCCGATCGACGACGTGCAGACGAACGCGCCGAGCCGGTTCCGCATTCGCGCATAACCGACGGCCGCATGCACCATGCCCTGCTCGTTTCGCGCCGGGTGGTAGCGCAGCAGGTTCGGCATTCGCGAGCAGCGCCTCGCCGAGGCCGGCCACGTTGCCGTGACCGAAGATCCCGAAGCAGCCGCCGAAGAACCGTTGCCGCACGCCGTCGCGCTCGACGTGCTGCGCCGCGAGGAAGCGGACGAGCGCCTGCGCGGCCGTCACCCTGACAGTGCCCACGCCACGACTCTACGATCTGCGAACTCCATGACGAAGCTCGTAGTGCACACCCACGACGCCGAGGCGGACGGATGCGTCCTCCGCGTGACCCCCGAGTCCGCTGGCTGGACGTACGTCGGCTTCGCCGTCTATCGCGACGGGAGCGTGACGCAGCGCACTCGACGACCGCGAGACCTGTGTGGTCGTCCTCTCCGGCCGCGCCGACCTGAGGGCGGACGGACACGAGTGGCGCGGTGTCGGCGGTCGCCCCTCGGTCTTCGACGGGCCGCCGGCGGCGTTCTACGTCCCGCCGGGGATCGAATGGTCGGCCGAGGGGGACGACTTCGCGGTCTGCACCGCGCCGGCCCGAACCGGGGCGGAGCTGCGCCTGCTCGAGGCCGCCGACGCCCGCTTCGAGTCCCGCGGCGCCGACGCGGAGTCACGCTCGATCTTCCACATCCTGATGGAGGACCAGCCGGCCGAATCGCTGCTCGTCACGGAAGTGCGCACTCCGGCGGCGCACTGGTCGAGCTACCCGCCGCACAAGCACGACGTGGACGACCCGCCGCGCGAGACGCTGCTCGAGGAGACCTACTACCACCGGCTTCGTCCTGAAGGCGGATTCGCGTTCCAGCGCGTCTACACGGACGACCGCACGCTCGACGAGGCGGTAGCGGTCGTGGACGGCGACGTCGTCCTCGTCCCGCGCGGCTACCACCCGTTTTCGGCCGGCGCCCGGCACGAGAGCTACTACCTGAACGTGATGGCGGGCCCGGTGCGCGAGTGGCGCATCACGGCCGACCCGGCCTTCAGTCCGTGACCGGCGCCGAGACGGAGGCGAGCAGGGCCTCCACCTCGGCGGCAGTCGGCATGTCGTCTGCGCAGCCGAGCCGCGAGGCGACCAGCGCGCCCGCGGCGTTCGCGAAGCGGAGCGTCCGCTCGAGCTCCCACCCGGCGAGCAGCCCATGGCAGAGCGCGCCGCCGAACGCGTCGCCGGCCCCCAGCCCGTTCAGCACCTCCACCGGGACGGGAGGCACGGTCAACTGCTCGTCGTGTGTCGCTGCGAAGACCCCTTCCGGCCCGAGCTTGACGATCGCGAGCGAGACGCCGAGGTCGAGGAGCGCGCTCGCCGTGTCTGCGGGTGACCGGTCGCCGACGATCGGCGCGGCCTCCGCGCGGCCGCCGACCGCGACGGTCGCGAGCTTCACCGCCTGCCGTCCCCACTTGCCCGCCTCGCGCTCCGACGGCCAGAAACCCGGGCGGTAGTCGAGGTCGTGCACGGTGATCGACCGGCGGCCGCGCGCCTCGAGCGCCGCCAGCGTCGCCGCACGGCTCGGCTCGGCCGAAAGGCCTGTACCGGTCGTCCAGAACAGCGGCACCTCGGCGATCTCCTCGAAATCGAGCTCGTCCGGCTCGACCGTCATGTCGGGCGCCATCGGCTCGCGGTAGAAGAGCAGCGGGAAGTGGTCCGGCGGGAAGATCTCGCAGAAGACGACCGGGGTGCGCAACGCGGGGTGCGTGCCGACTCGCGCCGGGTCGACGCCGAACCCCTCGAGCGCCTCGCGGACATAGGGGCCGAAGGGATCGTCACCGACCTTCGTGATCACCGCAGACCGCCGGCCGTACCGCGCCGCCGCCACGGCCACGTTCGTCGCGCTGCCGCCGAGCATCTTGCGGAACGTCTGGACGTCGGCGAGGCGCACGCCGATCTGCTCCGGATAGAGATCGACCCCGATCCGCCCCATCGTCAGCACCTCGAGGCCGCTCATCGTCAACTGACCCTAACGGCGAGCCTTGACACGGGTGCCCCGGAATCGGAATGCTGTGGGATGGCCGCCGTCGCGAAGATCCTCGAGGAGAAGGGCTCCAACGTGATCCGGATCGACGGCAGCGCGACCGTGATCGAGGCGGTGCGGGCGATGGTCGAGGCCAACGTCGGCGCGATCCTCGTCACCGGCGAGGACCTGAACGACGTCGAGGGGATCTTCACCGAGCGCGACTACCTCCGCCGCGTGGCGGTGCAAGGGCTCGGCGAGCGCGAGACGCCGGTGCGCGAGGTGATGACCTCGCCCGTCGTCGTGATCACGCCCGAGACCGAGGTCGAGGAGGCGATGGCGCTGATGACCGACCGCCGCATCCGCCACGTTCCCGTCGTCGAGGACGACAGAGTCGTCGGGATGATCTCGATCGGCGACCTCGTGCGAAAGCAGTCCGAACAGCAGAGCTTCCAGATCCGCTACCTGACCGAGTACATCTCCGCCGGCTGATGCCGGTAGCCGGCTCGGGCCGAGATCTCCGCCGCCGTCTTCAGGAGCGCCGGTGTCAGCCGGGCGACGAGCTCCTGCATCGACACCATCGAGCTGTGCACCGCGAGGTTCACCGCCGCCTCGACGGCGCCGTCGTGGCCGCGCACCGGCGCCGCGATCGAGCGCAGGCCGTAGGCGAGCTCCTCGTTGTTGATCGCGAAGCCCTCGCGCCGCACGCGCTCGAGCTCGGCGTGCAGCGACCGGCGAGTGGTGAGCGTGTTCGGCCCGCGGCGCTGCAGGATCGAGCCGTCGATCAGCGCGTCGCGCTCGCCCGACCCGAGGAACGCGAGCAGCACCTTGCCCATCGAGGTGCAGTAGGCCGGCATCCGCGATCCGACGTGCAGGTTGAGGTCGATCTCGCGCTGGCCGGCACGCGAGCTACGGCAGCGCTCCACGTAGACGATGTCGACGCCGTCGAGCACCGCCATGTTGACCGTGAACCCGCTTTCGTCGCTCAGCTGCTGCAGGTGCGGTGCGGCGAGCTCACGCAGCTCCATCGAGTTGATCGCCGAGAAGCCGAGGTCGAGGACGCGGGGGCCAAGCCGGTACTTGCGCGTCGCCGGGTCCTGCTGGAGGTAGCCGAGGGCGGCGAGCGTGGCGACGTAGCGATGAGTCGTCGACCGGCCGAGGCCGATCTCCCGCGCCAGCTCCGAGATGCCGAGGAGCGGCCGGCCGGACCTGAATGCGGAGAGAATTGCCAGCCCCCGTTCGAGCGACTGGGAGTACGACGCGCCTGCCGCCATGTTCCGTCTATTAGAACAGCATCTTGACAATCGGACAAGAGCGGGCGTGATAATCGTGCCCGAGATGCCGGCGTGAACGGGATCCCAGGACGCGCGAGCGACTACACGGCCGACGAGATGATGGCTGTCGAGGCCGCGCGGCGGCTCCGCGACGGGATGGTCTGCTTCGTCGGCATCGGCCTGCCCAGCGTGGCCGCGAACCTCGCCCGGCGGACGCACGCCCCCGGGTGCGTGCTCGTCTACGAGAGCGGCACGATCGGCGCCAAGCCCGAGCGTCTTCCGCTCTCGATCGGCGACGGCGAGCTCGCCGAGACGGCCGTCTCGGTCGTCTCCGTCCCCGAGATGTTCGGCTACTGGCTTCAAGGCGGGAGAATCGACGTGGGCTTCCTCGGCGCGGCGCAGATCGACCGCCACGGCAATCTCAACTCGACGGTGATCGGCGACTACGACCATCCGGCCGTCCGGCTTCCGGGCGGCGGCGGCGCGCCCGAGATCGCAACCGGCGTGAAGGACGTCTTCGTGCTGCTCCGCCAGTCGCGTCGCGCGTTCGTCGAGCAGCTCGACTTCACCACCAGCCTCGGCGATCGCGTAAGGGTCGTCGTCACCGACCTCGGCGTGCTCGAGCCGCGCGACGGCGAGCTGACGCTGACGTCGGTGCACCCGTCCGTCGCGGTCGACGACGTCCGCGCGGCGACGGCGTGGGATCTGCGCGTCGCGGACGACCTGCACGTCACCGAGGCGCCCTCGCTGATCGAGCTCGCGGCATTGCGCATGCTCGAGGCAGCGTGATTCCGTTCACCGCGTGACGCCGTTCGAAGCGATCTTCGTGCCCGCGGACGCCGCGGACGCGGTCTCGGACCGCGCGTGGCTCGAGGGGCTGCTCACGGCCGAGCGTGCGCTTGCCGCCGCGGCGTCCCGGGCCGGTCTTGTTCCCGCGGGCTCCGCCGCCATGATCGCGGCCGCATGTCACGCCGACCTTTACGACGAGCACGAGCTCGCTGAGCAAGGCCGTGGCGCGGGCAATCCCGTCGAGCCGCTGGTCCGCGCCGTCAAGGCCCAGGTCGGCGACGAGTACGCCGGCGACGTGCACCGGGGTGCGACGAGCCAGGACATCCTCGACACCGCGTCAATGCTGGTGTCGCAGCGCGCGGCGGGGGTGATCGACGGCGAGCTCGACGCCGTCGCCGCGGCGTGCGCGGCGCTCGCCGAGACGCACCGCGCGACCTTGATGGCGGCGCGGACCCTGCTTCAGCAGGCCGTGCCGACCACGTTCGGGCTCAAGGCCGCGGGCTGGCTCGCCGCCGTGGTCGAGGCGCGGAATCGTCTGGCGGCGGTCGCGGGCTCGCTGCCCGCCGAGCTCGGCGGGGCCGGAGGGACGCTCGCCGCCTTCGGGGAGAGCGGGCCCGAGGTCGTCCGGCTGTTCGCCGCCGAGCTCGGACTGCGCGAACCGGTGCTGCCCTGGCACACGCACCGGGCGCCGGTCGCGGATCTCGCCGGGGCGCTCGCGGGTGCAGCGGTCGCGCTCGGAAAGATCGCCAACGACGTCGTGCTGCTCGCGCAGACCGAGGTCGCCGAGGTGGCCGAGGCCGACGCGGGCGGATCCTCGACGATGCCGCACAAGCGCAACCCGATCGCGGCGGTGCTCGCAGGAGCATGTGTGCGCCACGCTCGCGCGAACGTCGCGCTGCTCTACGAGTCGGGCGTTCAGGAGCACGAGCGTGCCGTCGGGGCCTGGCATGCCGAGTGGGGCGCACTCTCGGCGGCGCTGGCCGCAACGGCAGGGGCGGCGGCCGCCGTGCGGCGCTCGCTCGACGGCCTCCAGGTCGACGCGGCGCGCATGCGCGCCAACATCTCCGACGACGTCCTGTCGGAAGCGCGCCGCCTCGGGATCGACGCGTCGGCACCGGAGGACTACCTCGGCTCGGCGGATGCACTGATCGACCGGGCTCTCGCCCTGTACCGCGAGTGAGTCTCGTGGTTCTCTGCGGCTCGCTCGGCGCGCCGGCGGCGATGTGGGACGAACAGCTGCCGGCGCTCGACGGGCGGACAGTTCTACGCGTCGACCACCCCGGCCACGGCGGCGCACCACTCGCGGCGGTCGGCGGCGTCTCTGATCTCGCGCGACGGGTACTCGACGCAGCCGGCGACGAGCGCTTCTCGTTCGTCGGCCTGTCGCTCGGCGGCGCCGTCGGGATGCGTCTCGCGCTCGACGCGCCCGAGCGCGTCGAGCTGCTCGTGCTCGCCTGCACGGCCGCGCGGTTCGGCGATCCGGCCCAGTGGATCGAGCGGGCCGCCATCGTTCGCGCAGGCGGGCTCGGCGCGATCGTCGACGCGGTGCTCGCGCGCTGGTTCACACCGTCGTACGACGGCGTCGACGCGTACCGCGAGTACTTCCTGAACACCGACCCGGAGGGTTACGCGCGCTGTTGTGAGGCACTCTCGCGCTTCGACGTCCGCGACGCGCTCGGTGCGATCGACGTGCCCACGCTCGCGATCGCGGCGACCGACGACCCGACGACACCTCCGCATGTCGTCGAGACCGTCGCAGGACGTATCCCGGGCGCCCGCTTCGAGGTGATCCGGAAGGCAGCGCATCTTGCAAACGTGGAGCGGCCCGACGAGTTCAACCGACTGCTGAAGGAGTTCCTGTGAGCCAAGACGAGGGTATGCGAGTCCGCCGCGAGGTGCTCGGCGACGAGCACGTCGACCGGGCGATCGAGCGGACGACCGACTTCACCGCCGACTTCCAGGATCTGATCACGCGCTACGCGTGGGGGGAGATCTGGGCACGGCCGGGCCTCGACCGGCGCACGCGGAGCTGCATCACGCTCACCGCCCTGATCGCGCTCGGCCACTTCGACGAGCTCGCGATGCACGTTCGCGCCGCTCGGCGGAACGGCCTCACGGCGGACGAGATCAAGGAGGTGCTCCTGCAGGCCGCGATCTACTGCGGCGTGCCGGCGGCCAACCACGCGTTCGCCGTCGCACAGCAGGTGCTCGCCGAGGAGGCCGTCAGTTGACTCGGACCCGCACCCAGGTGGCGATCGTCGGCGCCGGACCGGCCGGGCTGACGCTCGCGCAGCTTCTGCGGTGCGCAGGGATCGAATCGGTCGTGCTCGAGGCCCGGAGCCGCGAGTACGTCGAGCGCCGCCTTCGCGCCGGCGTCCTCGAACAGGGAACGGTCGAGGTGCTCACCGAAGCCGGCGTGGGCGCACGCATGCACAGCGAGGGGATCGTGCACCGAGGTATCAACCTCCAGTTCGCAGGTGAGCGGCACCACCTGGCCTTCGACGAGCTGACCGGCGGGGCGACGATCGTCGTCTACGGGCAGACCGAGATCGTCAAGGATCTGATCGCGTCCCGGCTCGACGCAGCTCTGCCGCTTCAGTTCGAGGTCGCCGGCGTCGCCGTGCACGACTTCGAGGGCGACGCGCCGTACCTCACCTACACGCACGAGGGCGACGCGCACCGACTCGACTGCGACGTGATCGCGGGCTGCGACGGGTTCCACGGCGTCTGCCGTCCCGCGATCGAGCGCGTGCTCACCGAGTACACGCGCGAGTACCCGTACGGCTGGCTCGGCATCCTCGCCGAAGCTCCGCCGTCGACCGAGGAGCTCGTGTATGCGCATCACGATCGCGGTTTCGCCTTACTCAGCCTGCGGTCGGCGACGCTCACCCGCCTGTACGTCCAGTGCCGGCCCGACGAGGATCTCGACCAGTGGCCGGACGACCGGATCTGGGAGGAGCTGCGCCTGCGGACTGCGCTCGACGGCTGGACGCTGAACGAGGGACCGGTGCTCGAGAAGGGCGTGACCGGGATGCGGAGCTTCGTCGTCGAGCCGATGCAGCACGGACGGCTCTTCCTCGCCGGCGACGCCGCGCACATCGTGCCGCCGACCGGCGCGAAGGGCCTCAACCTCGCGATCGCCGACGTCACGGTGCTCGCGCGAGCGCTCGAGCGCTGGTACCGGGACCGGGACGAGTCGGGCCTGGCGTCCTACTCGCAGCGCTGCCTGCGCCGGGTGTGGCGCGCCGAGCACTTCTCCTGGTGGATGACGTCGATGCTGCATCGGGTCGGCGACGACCCGTTCGACCTCCAGCTGCAGCTGTCGCAGCTCCGCTACGTCGTGACGTCGCAGGCCGCGGCGCGGTCGCTTGCCGAGAACTACGTCGGGCTGGTGCCGGAGCCCGGCTGATCCTGACTGGGCGTCTGGGTGGGCGGCGAGCCGAAGCCGTTCCCACCGCCGAAGCCGCCGCCGCCCCCGCCGAAGTGACCGAAGCCGCCGTTCACGATCTGCGTGACGCGGGTCTTCAGGTTCGACGCGATCTGCGTCGCCATCGCCTGGGTGATGCGCCCGGACTTGACGGCCGCGTCGAGCTGGCTCTGCTGCGCCGCGACCATCGCGGCGATCAGCCCGCTCGCCGACTTGCCGCTGGTCGAGTTCGCGATCTGCGCGAGCGTCTTGCCCGACCGGATCTCGGCGAAGAGCTGCGTCGGAGAGATGCCGAGATAGGCCGTCGCGGCGGAGAAGCTGCCGGCGGGGCCGCCGAAACCGAAGCTGCGACCGCCGCTCGGGCGTCCGCCGAAGCCGAAGCCTCCGCGGTGGCCGTTGCGGTTGGTCGACGACGGTGGAGTCTGCTGCGCTCCGGCGGCAACGGTGCCGCTGCCCGAGGCAGTGTTTGCCGCGTGCGAGTGGGAGTGGAGCTTCGAGGCCGCGTAGGCGGTACCGACGCCGGCCAGTGCGACGACGGTGACGGCGATCGCGCCGAGTTTTTGAGTCCTGGAGCTCTGCATGTCGGCCAACTTCGACTCAGGATCTCTCCGCGACCTGTGGAGGCGATAAGAAGGAGCTAAGAACCTCGCTGGGCGCATTCGAGAGCCCGTCCGTTAGGTTGCGGGCATGCGGCCTCCCTTTCGTGCCGATCACGTCGGCAGCCTGCTGCGCCCGCCGCGGCTCCTCGAGGCGCGCGCCGCGTTCGCTCGCGGCGAGCTCGACGCGGACGGCCTGCAGACGATCGAGGACGACGCGATCCGCGACGCGATCCGCAAGCAGGCCGAGGTCGGCCTGCATTCGGCCACCGACGGCGAGTTCCGGCGTGCGTCGTGGCACATGGACTTCATCTACGCGCTCGATGGAGTTACGAAGACGGCCGGCCAGCTCGCCGTCCACTTCCACCGGGCCGACGGCGACATCGACTTCACGCCGTCCGCGCTGCACGTCGACGGCCGCCTCGGCGTGTCGGAGACGATCTTCGGAGACGCTTTTCGCTTCCTGGAGGACTGCGTCGACGCCTCGGTCCCGAAGCTGACGATCCCGTCGCCGAGCATGGTCCACTACCGCGGCGGCAGGGCGGCGATCGATCCGGCGGTCTACCCGGAGCTCGACGCGTTCTGGGCCGACCTGACCGCGGCCTACGCGGAGGAGGTTCGGAGGCTCGGTGAGCTCGGCTGCACGTACTTGCAGCTCGACGACACGAGCCTCGCGTATATGAACGATCCCGCGCAGCGCGCGCACGTCGCCGAGATCGGCGGCGACCCGGTACACCAGCACGAGGAGTACATCCGTCACATCAACGAGGCCATCGCCGGCCGGCCGGACGGGATGACCGTGACGACGCACATGTGTCGCGGCAACTTCCGCTCCGCCTGGGCGGCCGAAGGCGACTACGAGTTCGTCGCCGACGCGCTGCTGAACCAGCTCGACGTCGACGGCTTCTTCATGGAATGGGACGACGAGCGCTCGGGCGGCTTCGAGCCGCTGCGCTTCCTGCCGAAGGGCGACAAGCGCGTCGTGCTCGGTCTCGTGACCACGAAGAGCGGCGTGCTCGAGTCGAAGGACGACCTGAAGCGGCGGATCGACGCGGCTGCGAAGTACGCGCCGCTCGACCAGCTCTGCCTGTCGCCGCAGTGCGGGTTCTCCTCGACCGTGGAGGGCAACGAGCTGACGGAGGACGAGCAGTGGGCGAAGCTGCGACTGGTCGTCGAGGTCGCCGAGGAGGTGTGGGGAGGCACGTGACCGCCTGCGCGACGTGCGGTGCCGAGAACCGTGCCGACGCCAAGTTCTGCGGTGCCTGCGGCGCCGCGCTGGCGGCACTCTGCACCGCCTGCGGCACGCCGAACGAGCCGGGCCGGAAGTTCTGTTACGAGTGCGGCGCGTCGCTCGCGGCTCCGGCGACTCCGGTGCAGTCGCGCGAGGAACCGGCGTCCGAGCGACGGCTCGTCTCGGTGCTCTTCGCAGATCTGGTCGGCTTCACAACGCTGTCCGAGTCCCGAGACTCGGAAGAGGTGCGCGAGCTCCTGTCGCGCTACTTCGACACCTGCCGCCGCCTCATCGAGCTGTACGGCGGCACGGTCGAGAAGTTCATCGGCGACGCGGTGATGGCCGTCTGGGGAACGCCGACCGCGACGGAGGACGACGCGGAGCGCGCAGTCAGGGCGGCGCTCGACCTGGTCGTGGCTGTGTCGGCGCTCGGGCAGGAGGTGGATGCTGAGGATCTCCGCGCACGCGCCGGCGTTCTGACGGGAGAAGCAGCGGTGACGATCGGTGCCGCCGGCGAGGGAATGGTCGCCGGCGACCTCGTGAACACGGCGTCGCGCGTGCAGTCGGTGGCGGAGCCCGGGTCGGTGTACGTCGGCGAGTCGACGCGGCGTGCGACCGAGGGGACGATCGTCTACGTCGATGTGGGCTCGTTCGAGCTGAAGGGCAAGGAAGGGCTCACTCCGCTCTGGCGCGCGCAGCGCGTCGTTTCCGGGTTGCGCGGGTCGCTCAAGTCGCAGGGCCTCGAAGCGCCGTTCGTCGGCCGCGACCGCGAGCTCCGGCAGATCAAGGATCTCTTCCACGCCTGCGCCGAGGAGAAGAAGGCGCATCTCGTGTCGGTGACGGGGATCGCCGGGATCGGCAAGTCGCGACTCGGCTGGGAGTTCTACAAGTACTTCGACGGCATCGCGGAGAGCATCTACTGGCATCGCGGCCGCTGTCTCTCCTACGGCGAGGGCGTCACCTACTGGGCGCTCGCCGACATGGTGCGGATGCGCTGCCGGATCTCCGAGGAGGAGGACCCGGCATCCGCGCTCAACAAGCTGCGCGCGACGCTCGAGGAGCAGATTCTCGACGCGGAGGAGCGTGCCTTCCTCGAGCCGCGGCTCGCACACCTGCTCGGGCTCGGCGATCATCTGGCCCGCGACCAGCAGGACCTGTTCGCCGCGTGGCGGCTGTTCTTCGAACGCCTCGCCGAGGGATACCCGACGGTCCTCCTGTTCGAGGACCTGCAGTGGGCGGACGCGAGCCTGCTCGACTTCGTCGAATACCTGCTCGACTGGTCGCGCAGCTCGCCGATCTTCGTGATCACGCTTGCGCGCCCTGAGCTGCTCGAGCGGCGGCCGACGTGGGGTGCCGGGCAGCGGAGCTTCACCTCCCTGTATCTGGAGCCGCTGGCGCAGCGGGCGATGGAGGAGCTGCTCACCGGCCTCGTGCCCGGGCTGCCGTCGGAGGTCTGCGACCGAATCCTCGCCCGTGCCGAAGGAATCCCGCTCTACGCGGTCGAGACGGTGCGCATGCTGCTCGACCGTGGCCTGCTGGTCGAGGACGGCGCCGCCTACCGGGTGACAGGCCCGGTCGAGGCGCTCGAGGTCCCCGAGACACTGCACGCCCTGATCGCCGCCCGGCTCGACGGGCTCTCGGTCGAGGAACGGCGGCTCCTGCAGGACGCCGCCGTGCTCGGCAAGACCTTCACGAGGGTTGCGCTGCGCGCGCTCGCGGGCGCCGAGGTCGAGATCGAGCCGTTGCTCTCTTCGCTCGTGCGCAAGGAAGTGCTGGGCGTCCAGGCCGACCCGCGTTCGCCCGAGCACGGCCAGTACGGCTTTTTGCAGGATCTCGTCCGCCACGTCGCCTACGAGACGCTCTCGAAGCGCGAGCGTCGTGCCCGGCACCTCGCTGCCGCCGCGCACCTGCGGGCCGCTTTCGCCGACGACGAGGACGAGGTGGTCGAGGTGGTCGCCTCGCACTACCTCGCTGCATACGAGGCAGTCCCGGACTCGGACGACGCTGCGGAGATCAAGGCGAAGGCGCAGGCGATGCTCGCACGGGCGGGCGAGCACGCAGCGTCGCTGTCGGCGGCCGCCGAGGCGCGACGCTACTACGTGCAGGCGGCCGAGTTGGCGGACACGCCGCCGGAGCAGGCTGCGCTGCTCGCGAGCGCCGGCGAGATGGCGATGCTCACCGGTGATCTGAGCGCCGCAAGCGGCCTGTTCGAGCAGTCGATCGAGCTGTACGAGCAGTTCGGCGACTTGCATGCCGCCGCCCGCGTCCACCACAGGCTTGCCCGGGTCGAGATCGTCGGCGGCCGGCAGGAGGAGGGGATCGCGCGGGCCGAGCGCGCCCTTGCCCTCCTCGTCGACGACGAGCCGGACGAGGACCTCGCGCTCGTAGCGGCCAGCCTGGCCTTCGCGTACTGGTTCAGCGGCGAGCTCGAACTCGCTGCCGCGAAGGCCGAGCTCGCGCTCGACATCGCCGAGCTCTACGGATTCCCGGAGCCGCTTGCGCGCGCTCTACGCGCCAAGGCGGGCATCGTCGCCAGCCGGGGCCATGGCGAGGAGGCGACGGCGCTGCTCAAGCGAGCCCTCGAGATCGCGCTGGAGCACGACGTCGTGGTCGAAGCGAGCACCACGTTCTTCTGGCTCTCCGATCGCTGCTTCTCGCGGGATGCGTATGCCGAAGCGCTCGTCCTCCTCGACGAGGCGCTCGCGCTCGTGCGGCGGGTCGGCAACCGGCCGCAGGAGTGGGCGGTCCTCGCCGAGCAGACGTATCCACTGCTCATGCTCGGCCGCTGGGAGGAGGCAGGCGCAATCGCGGCCGAGTTCACGCAGGAGCAGATCGACTCCGGCGGAGTCGTGCTGAGCTTGCTCCAGTCGACGGTCGAGATCCACGCCCAGCGCGGCGAGCTCGACGATGCTCGACGTACGCTGCAAATGTTCTCGCGCCTCGAGCATTCCAGCGACCGGCAGGCGCGATCCTCGTTCACCGGCGCGCGCGCCGCGCTGCGCCGTGCCGAAGGTAGCGTCAGGGAGGCGCTCGCCGACGCTGAGGTGACGATCGAGATCGGGCGCACCTTCGGCGCCGCCTCGCAGTCGACCAAGCAGGGAATCGTCGAGGCGCTCGAGGCATCGTTCGCGCTCGGCGAAACAGCCAAGGTCGAGGAGCTCCTCGGTTCGATCGAGGCCGTTCCGCTCGGCTCCCGTTCGCCCTACCTCGACGCCGAGGCGCGGCGGTTCCGAGCGAAGCTCGCCCAGGACGATGGCGGGTTCGGGGCCGCGGCCGAACGTTTCCGTGACCTCCGGCTCCCGTTCCACCTCGCGGTCACGTTGCTCGAGCACGGGGAGTGGTTCCGCGACCAGGGACTGCCCGGCGAGGCCGAGCCGCTCCTCGCCGAGGCGGTCGAGATCTTCGAACGGCTCGCCGCGAGGCCCTGGCTCGAGCGGGCGAGACGGCTCGCCTCGACCGACGCCGTCCGGGTCTAGCTCCGCAGCTGCTCGAGGATCTCGACGTCGACCGACACGCCGCCGTCGGCGACGCGGCGAATCGCGCGCGTGAACTCCTCGACGTCGGCGACGCGGTCCTTCAGCAGGTAGCCGACACCCGTCGCGTCGCGGTCGAGCAGCTCGACTGCCTTCTCGAGCTCGACGTACTGTGACAACAGAAGCACGCCGGTGTGCGGATGCCGGCGGCGGATCTCGCGCGCCGCGCGAAGCCCTTCGTCGGTCTTCGTCGGCGGCATGCGGATGTCGACGATCGCGATATCGGGCAGCGTCTCGTCCACGAGCACGAGCAGGTCCTCGGCTGTGCCCGACTGGCCCACGACGTCGAAGCCTTCCTCCTCGAGCAGGCGCGCGATTCCCTCGCGCAGCAGCACCGAGTCGTCGGCGAGCGCGACGCGGACGACGTTCGCCGGGCCGGCCGAGTCCTCGCCGAGTGACGGGAAGTCGGCGTGGAGCCCGGGCGCGAGCACGCGCACCAGCCGCGTCGGATGCGGCACGCCCTTGAGCCGGTGCTCGCCGAGGTCGACCGTCTCGAGGTCGCAGCCCTCGACGGTCACCGCCGAGGCGAGGATCTCCCCGCCGCGGGCAGTCGCGCTGACGCGTGCGGCATGGTGCACCGCCATGCCGACGTAGCCGTCACCCACGACCTGCGCCCGGCCGCGATGCAGGCCCATGCGCACGCGCAGCGAGGTCTCCTCGGGCCACGACTCACCGATCAGTGCGAGCTGGGCGGCGATCGCGGCCGCGGCGGCGCTCGCGCCGTCGGCGAAGACGGCGAAGAACTCGTCGCCGCGGCAGTCGACCACGCGCCCGTCGTTGGCGTGGACGGCGCCCCCGATCAGCTCCCGGTGGCGCTCCAGGACGCTCGCGTACGCAGTACCGAGACGCTGCAACAACAAGGTAGAGCCTTCGATATCGGTGAAGAGGAAGGTGACGTCGGTCGCCTGCTCTGGCATCGGCGGGAGGCTACCCCCGGGTGACACCCTGTGCGCCCGCCGCTACCGTTGTCGCATGTCCTCGCCGGTATCGGCGCAGGCGGTCAAGCCGCTTTCGCCTGAGGAATACGTCGACGTGCTCGCCCGTACCGGGCTCGGCATGGTCTGCAAGCTCGACCGCTCGGGGCGGATCCTCACGTTCGACGACGCCTGCGAGCGCGTGACCGGCTTCACGGCAGCCGAGGTGATCGGCCGCGACGCGCGCGAGGTCGTGATCCCGCCCGAGGAGCGGCCGGCGTTCGCGGTGTTCCTCGAGCAGTTCGGCGACGTCGCCTCGAGCCCGCAGGTCGGCCACTGGCTGACGAAGGACGGCGAGCGCCGTCAGATCGCCTGGTCGAACAAACCGATCGTGTCCGAGGACGGCTGCGTGACCGCGATCCTCACCGTGGGGCTCGACCTCACCGAGCGCGACCGCTCGGCGGCCCAGGTCGAGGCACTTCACACCGAGCTCGAGGACCGCTTGGCGGAGGTCGAGGTGCTCGCCGCCGAGCAGGCGGCCCTTCGGCGTGTCGCCACGCTGGTCGCCGGCGAGGCGGATGCGCCGCTGATCTTCGACGCGGTCGCGGTCGAGACGGGGAGGCTTGCGATCTCGCGTACCGCCGCCGTCGTCCGGTACGGCAGCGGCGACGAGGGCGCAACCGTCGTGGGCCGCTGGAGCTGCGCGTCCGAGGAAGAGCTCTTTCCGGTCGGCTCGGTGATCCCGTTCAGCGACGACACCGCATTCGGGCTCGTCTACCGCACGGGCGCGGCTGCTCGGGTCGATGCCTATGGCGACGGCGCGGTGGCAACGCGCATGCGCGAGGCCGGCTACGTGTCCGCAGCGGGGGCGCCCGTCCTTGTCTCCGGACGCCCCTGGGGGGCCGTGCTCGTCTCTTCGGGAGCCAAGGAGAAGCTCGCCGACGACGTCGAGCGACGGCTCGCGCCGTTCGCGGCGCTGCTCGCGCTGGCGGTGGCGAGCGCCGATGCCCGCGAGCAGGTGATCGCGTCCCGCGCACGCCTCGTCGCCGCGTCCGACGAGGTGCGCCGCCGGCTCGAACGCGATCTGCACGATGGTGCGCAGCAGCGCCTGGTCACGCTGATCCTCAACATCGGCGTGGCACGGAGGAAGGTGACCGACGACTCTGTCGGGGAGCTGCTGGCTGCCGCGGAGCGGGACGCGCGCGAAGCGATCACGGAGCTACGCCTCCTCGCGACCGGGCTGCATCCGCCGATCCTCACCGAGAGTGGGCTGGCCCCTGCGCTCGCGGCCCTCGCGCGCCGGACGCCGCTCGAGGTCGAGCTCGTGCACGTCGCGGAGGAACGTTTCCATCCCACTGTCGAGGTCGCCGCGTACTTCGTCGTCACCGAGGCGCTCACGAACGTCGTCAAGCACGCCGAGGCGACGCTGGTGCGGGTGAGCGCGCGGCGCGAGGGGACGGCGCTCGTGGTGAAGATCGAGGACGACGGCCGCGGCGGTGCGAACCCGCAGGGCGGCTCGGGTCTCGTCGGGCTCACCGACCGCGTCGAGGCCCTGCGCGGAACGCTCAGCATCTCGAGCTCCTGGACGGCAGGAACCCTGCTCCGGGCCGAGTTTCCGCTCCGCGACTGATCCACCGAGGTTTCGCTTTTCTCGCTCCTCGGAAGGACGAGGGCGGGCCAGGTCGAAGGGGTCAACCTCGGAGCCCGGGAGGTGGGTCGAATGGCGTGGCAGCTGCTGAAAGAGAACTCGCCGCGCGGCGAATTCGCGCGGCGGCGCGTGGCCGTGCTCGCAGCCGCTGCGCTGTTTCTCGGCGGGCTCCTGATCGCGGTCGGCCTCGGCACGCTGCTGCTCTTCCTCGTGGGGATCGCGGCGATCGCCGGCGGTGTCTTCCTCGTCATCCGGTACGGCCGTCCAGGCCGCGTCCCGCGCCCCGACCTGTCGGGCGTCCGCCGCCGTGCCCAGCAGGGCGCCACGCGGGTACGCCTCGCGGGCTCACAGGGCGCCACGCGGGTGCGTGTTGCGGGCTCGCAGGTGGCGCGCGACGTGCGGACGCGCTCGGCCGACTGGCAAGGCTGGCCGTACTCCGGCGGCGTGGAGCCTCCCTCGGCAGATCCGCAGGACGAGCACCAGCGCGCCGTCGAGCTGAACGCCCGCGGCGCACAGTTGCGCAGCGAGGGGCGTCCGGAGCAGGCGGCCGAGCAGCACCGGCAGGCGCTCGCGATCTTCCGCAAGCTCGGCGACCGAAGCGGCGAGGCGCCTACGCTCAACAGCCTCGCGCTCGCGCTCGAGGCGACCGGCGACACGGACGCCGCGCTCGAACGGTTCGAGCAGGCGCTGGCGATTCTTCGGGACGAAGGCGACGAACGGCACGAGGGCCGCGTGATCGCGAATCTCGGGTTCACGATGCTCCGCCACGGTGAGGACGACCGGGCACGCGACCTGCTCGAGAGCGCGCTCGAGAAGCTCGACCCGGAGTCCCGCACCGCGCAGCAAGTCGTCGAGCAGTTGCGTCGCGCAAGCTGACATTGTCTCCGCGTGCACGTCGACCTGAACGCCGACGTCGGCGAAGGGCTCGTGACCGACGATGAGTTGCTCTCGATCGTGACCAGCGCGAATGTCGCGTGCGGGTTCCACGCGGGCGATGACGAGACGATGAGCCGGCTGTCCACGGCTGCCCGTGAGCTCGGCGTGGTGGTCGGCGCGCACGTCGGATACCGCGACCGCGACGGCTTCGGGCGGCGCGAGCTCGACGTCGAGCCGCCGGTGATCGAGGCGGAGACGCTGGAGCAGATCGAGCGGCTCCAGGCGCACGGGGATGTCGCCTACGTCAAGCCGCACGGCGCGCTCTATCACCGTGCAAGCGTGGACGACGCGTGTGCGGCTGCGATCGTGGTGGGGACGCTCGCGGCGGACGGACCACGCGCGATGGTCGCGTTCCCGGGCTCGCTCCTGTACTTGCGGGCGGCCGAGGCGGGACTCGTCGCCGTCGCGGAGGGATTCGCGGATCGCGCCTACGACGCGAACGGGCAGCTTGTATCCCGTGGCGAGCCTGGGGCTCTGCTCGACGCGGAGGCAGCCGTGCATCAGGCGGTGGCTTTCGCCGGCAGCGTCGGGTCGATCTGCGTTCACGGCGACTCGCCCGGCGCCGTCACGCTCGCGCGGCGCGTCGCCGACGGGCTGCGCGCGACGGGGTTCGAGTTGCGCGCGTTTGCATGAGCGTCGGCGTCCGCCGGGCGGGCGACCGGGCGCTCCTGCTCGAGCTCGCGGACAGCGACCAGGCGGTGCGCGTCGCGCGGCGCGCGCGCGTGGAGCTGGGCGGCATCGTCGAGGCGGTACCGGGCCACTGCACGGTGCTCCTTTCCTTCGACGCGGCGCCGGACGCCGACGAGGTGCTGGCGCTCGCCGAGGCCGCGCTGCGCGACGAGCACATCGGCCTCGCACCGGCGGAGATCGAGCTTGCCGTCAGCTACGACGGGCCCGACCTGGCGGAGGTGGCCGACCTCGTGTCGCTTTCGCCGGAGGAGGTCGTCGCGCGTCACTGCCGGGCGACCTATGTGGCCGGCTTTCTCGGGTTCGCGCCCGGGTTCGCGTATCTGCTCGGCGGCGACGAGCGGTTGTTCGTCTCGCGACGCGACGAGCCGCGCACGCGCGTTCCCGGCGGCACCGTTGCGATCGCCGGGGTCTACAGCGGCGTCTACCCGCGGGAGTCGCCCGGCGGGTGGCGGCTGCTCGGCCGCACCGACGCGACGCTGTTCGACCCTGCGCGCGAGCCGCCCGCGCTGCTCGCCGCCGGCGACCGGGTCCGGTTCGTCGCGCGATGATCGAGATCCTCGACTCGAGGCCGCTGACGACCGTGCAGGACCGGGGGAGGCCGGGGCTCGCGCACCTCGGCGTGCCGCCTTCGGGCGCCGCCGATCTGCGGGCGTACGAGCTCGGGAACCGTCTCGTCGGCAACCTGCCGGGCGCGGCTGCGCTCGAGTCGACGCTCGCCGGGCCGAAGCTGCGGTTCACCACGCCTGCGCTCGTGGCGTTGACGGGAGCGGAGCACTGGCCGCCGTTCGAGGTCGAAGCGGGCGATGTGCTCGAGGTCGCGCCGTACGCGCGGGGCGCGCGCGTCTACGTGTCGGTGCGTGGCGGCATCGACGTCCCGCAGGTGCTCGGCAGCCGCTCGACCGATCTGATGAGCGGTCTCGGCCCACCGATCGTGCGGCCGGGCGACGTGCTGCGCATCGGCGACGAGGTCGGCGGGCCGCCCGAGGAGCTACTCGCCGATCCGCCGCCGGCAGAGCCGGAATTGATTGTAATCCCAGGCCCGCGTGCGGACTGGTTCTCGCCGGACGCGCTCGAGGCGCTGACCTCGCAGCCCTGGCGGATGAGCCTGTCCTCGAACCGGGTCGGGATCCGCCTCGACGGGCAGGCGCTGCAGTGGGCGCGTGCGGAGGAGCTCCGGTCGGAGGGCCTCGTCACCGGTGCCCTCCAGGTGCCGCCGAACGGGCTCCCGATCCTCCTCGGCCCCGACCATCCGACGACGGGCGGCTATCCCGTGATCGCCGTGGTGCACTCCGAGGACGTGTGGCACGCCGGCCAGCTGCGCCCGGGCGAGACCGTCCGCTTCACCCTTTGACGCAAATCGGTGGCGAATAGAGACAAGGCGCCCGTGCCAGGAATTACCGTTCTGCCGTCAGGAATCTCGACCCGGCCGTCAAACTCTTGTCACGTTGGCGCGCACTCCCGTGTGTCAGACGTTCGTCTGACCGCGGTCAGACGACGGTTCTGGTCTACGGGAACTGCGACGAGGCGGGGTGGAGGTCGTACTTGCCGCCGTGCTTGCACCCCGACGGCACCACGTACTGCGGCTCCGCCGCGTCGACGCCGTTGTCCGAAAGCGCCTGCCGCATCAGTCCGTAAGCGACGCTGCGCGTGAGCCCGAGGTCGACGCCAACCTGCACGCCCGACTGGTATGCGAAGCAGTTCGCAAGGCCCTCGTTGGAGACGCCGTGCAGGTGCCACGACTCGTGTGCGAGCACGACGATGGCGTGGCCGGTCGTGCGGCCCGGGTGCTGCGCATGTCCGTCGATCACCTGCGACAGCTGGTAGCAGATGCCCGGGGTCAGCCACGCTCGCGTACCGCCGACCTCGGCGAGCCCGTCGGCCTCCTGCACCGCGCCGACGTGACGGCCCGAGGTGTCGCAGATGACGGTCACGGGATGGCCCGCGATCTTCTGCGCCTCTCTCGTGATCGTGTGCTCGACGCGCGCCTGCGTGGTCGAGTCGAGCGCGCTCCAGCCGCGCCGGATGCTGACTCCCCAGACGATCAACCCGACGGCGCCGAGCACGAGCACCGGTCCGAGCAGCCGCGCGAAACCGCTCCGCCGCCGTTTCGGCACCGGCGGCGACCACCAGAACTCGGGGTCGTCCTCCTCGGGCGGTTCTTCCTCTTCGTTCCAGCCGAACTCACGCAGGTCGGAGCTCTGCGGCCCGCGGCCGCGTTCCGGCTGCTCGCTCGGCGCCACCAGGCCGCTGACGAAGAACTGCAGCTCGAGCCCGAGGGCAAGCACGAACGGCAACCACAGCGGCACGGCGTAGCGCCATTCCGGGGGAGAGAAAAGCCAGGCGACGAGCAGCGCCACCAGCAGCAGACGCGCTCGCAGCATCCGACGAGCGTACTCGGCATACTGCGATTCGGGACGTGACGACGCGGACCGACGAGCCGAAGGCGACGATCCTGGAGGCGGCCGTGCGCCGCGCCCGGGAGCAGTCCGGCACCGATGCCGACGACGTCGAGCGGTGGGTGCGCGCGTACTACGCGCACGTCCCGCCCGACGACCTCGCCGACCGCACCGACGTCGACCTGGCCGGCGCCGCGCTCGCGCATTGGAGCCTCGCGCAGAAGCGGCGACCCGGAGAGCTCAAGGTGCGCGTCTACAACCCGACCGTCGCGGAGCACGGCTGGGAGTCGCCGCACACCGTCGTCGAGTTCGTCAACGACGACATGCCGTTCCTCGTCGACTCGATCTCGATGGAGATCACGCGTCACGGCAGCGGCATCCACCTGATGATCCGGCCGATCGTCCGCGTGCGGCGCGATGACGACGGGAGCCTCCAGGGGATCGTGGACGAGGGCGGCCTCCGAGAATCGACGATCCACGTCGAGCTGGACAAGCAGACCGACCCCCAGGCGCTCGCCGAGCTGCACGACGATCTCGTCAGCGTCCTCGGCGACGTGCACGCCGCCGTCGCCGACTGGCCCGCGATGCTGGAGGAGACGCGCGCGATCGTCGAGGACTTCCAGCAGCGCCCGCCTCCGGTCGACCCCGAGGAGACCGCCGAGACGATCGACCTGCTCGAGTGGATGCGCGACAACTTCACGTTTCTCGGCTACCGCGAGTACGAAATCGCCCTCGAGGACGGCGAGGAGGTGCTGCGCGCGGTGCCCGACTCGGGGCTCGGCATCCTCCGGCAGAAGGGCGAGGCGCCGATCTCGGCCAGCTTCGCGCGGCTACCGCCCGACGTGCGGCGCATGGCACGACACAAGCACCTGCTCAACCTCACGAAGGCGAACTCGCGCGCAACCGTCCACCGTCCGGCCTACCTCGACTACGTCGGTGTCAAGCGCTTCGACGCGAACGGCGAGGTGATCGCCGAGCGGCGCTTCCTCGGCCTCTACACGCACACCGCGTACAGCGCCACACCGTGGGAGATCCCGGTGATCCGCCGCAAGGCCCGCCGGGTGATCGAGCGCTCCGGGCTGCCGCACGGCGGCCACGACTACAAGGCGCTGGTCGACATCATCGAGACGTATCCGCGCGACGAGCTGTTGCAGATGTCCGAGAACGACCTCTACGAGATCGCGATGGGGATCTTCAACCTCGGCGAGCGTCGCCGCGTGCGGCTGTTCATTCGCCGCGACAACTTCGGGCGCTTCATCTCGTGCCTCGTCTACATCCCGCGCGACCGCTACAACACGCGCAACCGCGAGCGGATCGAGCAGATCCTCGACGAAGCGCTGCACGGCGAGACGCTCGACTACGGCACCCGCGTCACCGAGTCCGTGCTCGCGCGGCTGCACTACGTGATCCACGTCGATCCCAGCGATCCGCCGGTGTACGACGTCCACGGGATCGAGGCGAGGCTCGCCGACGCGACGCGCGAGTGGACGGATGACCTGCGCGAGGCGCTGATCGACGAGTTCGGTGAGGAGCGGGCGAGCGTGCTGGCGCACGGCTACGCAGATGCGTTCCCGGCCGCCTATCAGGAGGACTTCCCCGCGGAGCAGGCGGTGCTCGACATCGAGCGCATCGAGCGACTCGATCCCGCAGGCGACCTGAGCCTCAGCCTGTACCTGCCGCATGCGTCACCCGACGACGACCTCGCGTTCAAGCTGCTCCGCTCCGGCCAGCCGCTCCTCCTGTCCGACGTGCTGCCGTTGCTCGAGAACATGGGCGTCACCGTCACGAACGAGCGCCCGTACGAGATCCACCGGCGCGACTACCCGCCGGTCTGGATCTACGACTTCGGCCTGCGGCGCGAGGTCGGCGAGAACCTCGAGCCCGGCGCGGTTCGCGAGCTGTTCGAAGACGCGTTCGCGCGCGCGTGGCGCGGCGAGATCGAGAACGACGGCTTCAACAAGCTCGTCCTCTCGGCGGGGCTGTCGGCGCGCGAGATCGTCGTGCTCCGCGCGGTCGCGAAGTACCTGCGGCAGACAGGGATGCCGTTCAGCCACGCCTACATGGAGGAGACGCTTGCCGGTCACCCCGAGATCGCGGCCCGTCTCGTCGAGCTGTTCAAGCTGCGCGTCGGCCCGGCGCTGCAGGAGCTCGATCCGAGCGCTCTGGACCGCACCATCGTCAAGTGGATCGACGCGGTGGAGAGCCTCGACGAGGACCGGATCCTGCGCAGCTTCCTCAAGGTGATCCGCGCCGTCCTGCGCACGAACTGGTTCCAGACCGATGCGCGGGGCAATCCCAAGCCGTACCTGTCGCTGAAGCTCGACTCGAAGCTCGTCCCCGACCTGCCCGAGCCGCGACCGCTCGTCGAGGTGTTCGTCTACTCGCCGCGGGTCGAGGCGATCCACCTGCGCGGGGGTCGGGTCGCGCGCGGCGGCATCCGGTGGTCGGATCGGCGCGAGGACTTCCGTACCGAGGTGCTCGGGCTGATGAAGGCGCAGACGGTGAAGAACGCGGTGATCGTCCCGGTCGGCGCGAAGGGCGGCTTCGTCGTCCAGCAGCTGCCCGCCGATCGTGAGCAGCAGCAGGCGGAGGTCGTCGAGTGCTACCGCACGTTCATGCGCGGCCTGTTCGACATCACCGACACGATCGTCTCGGGCGAGGTCGTCCCGCCGCCGGACGTCGTGCGTCTCGACGGCGACGATCCGTACCTCGTCGTCGCGGCCGACAAGGGGACGGCGAAGTTCTCCGACCTCGCGAACGGGCTCGCCGAGGAGTACGGCTTCTGGCTCGGCGACGCGTTCGCGTCGGGCGGCTCGACCGGCTACGACCACAAGGCGATGGCGATCACGTCGCGCGGCGCGTGGGAGTCGGTGAGGCGGCACTTCCGCGAGCTCGGCGTGGACGCCGACACGGCGGAGATCACCGTCGTCGGGATCGGCGACATGTCGGGCGACGTCTTCGGCAACGGCATGCTGCGCTCCCGGCACCTCAAGCTAATTGCCGCCTTCGACCACCGCCACGTCTTCATCGACCCCGACCCCGACCCGGCCGCGAGCTTCGACGAACGCCTGCGACTCTTCCGTCTGCCGCGCTCGTCGTGGGCCGATTACACCACCGGCCTGATCTCAAGAGGCGGCGGTGTCTACCCGCGGAGCGCCAAGTCGATCGAGCTGACGCCGCAGGCCCGCTCTGTCCTCGGCGTCGAGTCCGAGGCGGTCACGCCGAACGAGCTGATCCGCGCGATTCTCCGCGCGCCCGTCGATCTGCTCTGGAACGGCGGCATCGGCACCTACGTGAAGGCGAAGAACGAGCGGAACGCCGAGGTCGGCGACAAGGCGAACGACGCAGTTCGCGTCGATGCCGGCGACCTGCGCTGCCGGGTGGTCGCCGAGGGCGGGAACCTCGGCCTGACCCAGCGCGCTCGCATCGCCTACGCGCTCGGCGGCGGCCGGATCTACATGGACGCGATCGACAACTCGGCCGGCGTCGACACCTCGGATCACGAGGTCAACCTGAAGATCCTGCTCAACGCGGTCGTCGCCGAGGGCGGGCTGACGACCGAGGAGCGCAACCGGCTGCTCGCCGAGGTGACCGACGAGGTGGCCGAGCAGGTGCTGCGTGACAACTACGACCAGGCGCAGGCGATCGCGACATCGGCTGCGCAGGTCGGGCCGATGGTCGAGGTGCACGAGCGCTACATCCGCCATCTCGAGCAGAACGGCGTCAGCCGCGAGCTGGAGGCGCTCCCAACCGACGAGGTGCTCGAAGAGCGCCAGGGTGCGGGTGGCGGGCTGACCACGCCGGAGCTCGCGATTCTGCTCTCGTACACGAAGCTCGCGCTCGCTCACGATCTGCTCGATTCGTCGCTGCCGGACGAGTCCGTGTTCAGGTCGGAGCTCGACCGCTACTTCCCGTCGAAGGTGCGCGAGCGGTTCGGCGACAGGCTGCGGACGCATTCGCTGCGGCGGGAGATCATCGTCGCGCAGGTGTCGAACGAGCTCGTGAACCGGTGCGGCACGACGTTCGTCTTCCGAATGCGTGACGAGACCGGCGCGTCGGCCGACGACGTCGCGCGCGCGTTCACGGCGGCGCGCGAGCTGTACTCGTTCCGCTCGCTGTGGGCGGAGATCGAGGCGCTCGACGGCGTCGTCCCGGCCGACACGCAGATCGCGATGTTCCTGCGCGGGCGGATCCTGCTCGAGCGCACGGCGCGCTGGCTCCTTCGCAACCTGCCGCGGCCGCTCGATGTCGAACCTGCGATCGAGCGTTTCGCGCCGGGTCTGGCTGAGCTCACGGAGCTGTTGCCGGGGATGCTCGGCGAGGCGGAGGCGAGCACAGCCAGCGCGCTCGCAGACGATCTCGAGCAGGCGGGCGTCCCGAGTCTGCTCGCTTCGCGGGTCGCGCATCTCGTCGCGCTCGTGCCGTCGCCGGATCTGGTGCGGATCGCCGAGTCGACGAATCTGACCGTCGCCGCGGTTGCGCAGGCGTACTGCGCGCTCGGCGCGCAGCTCGAGCTGTGGTGGCTGCGCGAGCGGATCGTCGCGCTGCCGCGCGACTCACGCTGGGTGGCGATGGCACGCGCCGCACTGCGCGACGACGTCTACGTCGAGCAGGCGGCGCTGACGTCGGAGGTGATGAACGCGCACTCGGACGGCGCGGCGCCGCTCGACCGGGTCGACGAGTGGATCGCGCTGAACCGTGACGGCGTCGATCGCTGCCTGCGCGTGCTCGCGGACATCCGTACCGGCGGCGCGGTCGATCTCGCGCGGCTTTCGGTCGCGGTGCGCGAGATCCGCAACCTGATCCAGGCGAGCGGCTAAGAGCCTCTCCGCTCACGCGGCGCGGCGTTGTTGCGCGAGCTCGAGCTCGTCTGATCGGCTCAGGAGCACTCAGCCAGGAGCCGCCACAACTCGGTCCACGCGGCCACCCCCTCGTCGAGCCGCTCGAGCCGGAAGAACTCGTCCGGCGCGTGCAGGTTCTCGTCGGCGGTCGAGAACGAGAAGAGCAGCGTCTTGATCCCGAGCGCCCGCTCGAACATGACCGCCGCCGGCAACGTGCCGCCGATGCGCACGAGCAGCGGCTCCCGGTCGCTGTACACAATGTTTAGCGCACTGAGTGCAGCGCCGACCGCCCGATGGTCCGCCGGGATCGTGTACGCAGGCACGGCGCCCGCGTGTACCGTGACCGTCGCCACCACGCCCGGCGGCAACACGGCTGCGACATGCGTGGCGATCTGGGCGAAGATCAATTCGGGATCCTGGCGCGGAACGAGTCGGCAGGTGATGTGCGCGCGTGCCTCGCGCGGGATCACCGTGAACGCGCCGCCGCCGCGCAGCTCGTTGACCTCGAGCGTGGGGCGCGCCCAGAGGCGCTCGAGCGCCGAGCGGCCGGGCTCGCCGTGCAGCACGGGGGCGCCGACCTGGCGCCGGTAGGCGTCCTCGTCGAACGGCACGCGGTCGAGTGCCTCGCGGTCGGCGGCGGCGAGCTCGTCGACGCCGTCGTAGAAGCCGGCTACGGCAACCGTGCCGTCCGCATCGTGCAGGCTCGCGACGATCCGGGCGAGCGCATGGTTCGGGTTCTGGACGGCGCCGCCGTGGCGGCCCGAGTGCAGGTCGCTCGCGGTGCCGGTGACGACGAGGTCGAGCGCGACCAGTCCCTTGGCGGCGATCGCCACCGACGGCTCGCTCGGCCGCCACATCGCGCCGTCGGCCGAGACCACCAGGTCGGCCGCGAGCTCGTCCCGATGCGCCTCGAGGAACGCAGGCAGGCTGGGGCTGCCGATCTCCTCCTCGCCCTCGATCAGGAACCGGACGTTCAGCCCCTGCTCGCCGCGCCCGTGAAACCGGCGCGCCGTCTCGAGCGCCACGACAACAGGCCCCTTGTCGTCGCTCGCGCCGCGGCCGTACAGTCGTCCGTCGCGCACGACCGGCACGAAAGGCGGCGTCGTCCACGCGGTCTCGTCGCCCGGCGGCTGCACGTCGTAATGCCCGTAGACGAGGATCGTCGGCGCGTCGGGCGAGACGATCCGCTCGGCGAGCACCGCGGGGTGGCCGTCGGTCTCGACGACGCGGCCGTTCGCGAACGCCAGCTTCGCCGCCACCCAATCGGCGGCACGTCGCATCGCCGGGCGCCGGTCGGGATCCATGCTGATGCTCGGGATCTCGACGAAGGCCGCCAGGTCGGCGACGAGATCAGAAGATCGAGTGGCCGCCATCGATCGAAAGCACTTGTCCCGTCACCCACGAGGACTGCTCGGCGACGAAGAAGAGGACGCCGTTCGCGATGTCCTCGGGCGTCCCCAGCCGCCGCGTTGCGATCGACTCGACCAGCCGCCGCTGACCCTCCTCGCCGTAGCTCTCGTACTGCGCGATCGAAGTCGGGTTGGAGAGCACGAAGCCCGGCGCGATCGCGTTGACCGTGATCCCGAACTGTCCGAGCTCGTGCGCCGTCTGGCGGGTGAAGCCGAGCTGGCCGGCCTTGGCGCTCGCGTACGCCTGGATTCCGGTGAGGCTGACGCTGCGCCCGGCGCCCGAGGAGATGTTGACGATCCGCCCATACCGGCGCTCCTTCATCCCCGGCGCAACCGCGCGCGTGCAGACGAACGTGCTCGTCAGGTTCGCGTCGACGACGGCCTGCCAGTCGTCGTCGCTCACCTGCTCGAGCGGCCGCCCGACCTGGCCGACGACGCCGCCCGCGTTGTTGACGAGGATGTCGACGCGGCCGATCCGCCCGACGAGCTCGCCGACCTGACGCGCGTCGCTGACATCGACCGCGTCGCGGTCGACGCCGTGCACCGTTGCGCTGTTTGCTTCCAGGGCCGCGGCGATGCCGCTGCCGATGCCGTGTGCCGTGCCGGTGACGAGCGCGACGCGGCCTGAGAGATCAGTCATCGAAGCCGTGCTCGAGCAGCTCGCGCACCTCGGCGACACCGGCCTCCCAGACACGCAGCACGTCGGCGTCGGGCCGTTCGTAGACGCCGCCGAGTGAGCCGTCGCCGAGCAGTTCGCGCACCGCCGCCGGCTCGAGCTCGCGCATGCGCGTGATGTCGGCCATCGGCTTTTTCCCGTCCGGGAGGGCGACGCCGTCGAGCCTCGTCCACGGGAAGTTCTCGAACCAGGAAGCGTGTGACGCGTCGCCGTCGATCTCGTCGACGACGGCACGGACCCGCGTGCCTGCCCACCAGTTGTGCCAGAGCGCGCTGCACTCAGGATGCGCTGCGTCCCAGGCCTCGACGGCGCCACGTCCGGGGTCGTTGCCGCCATGGCCGTTCACGAACAGGAAGCGGCGGAAGCCCTGGTCGGCCAGCGAGTCGAGCAGGTCGGTGAGCAGTGCACCGTACGTCCCGACGCGCAGCGTCGGGCTGCCCGGGTAGGCGGCGAAGTACGGCGTCAGCCCGTACGGGAGCGAGGGCATGACGAGTACGCCGAGCGGCTCGGCCGCCTCGTCGGAGACGCGCTGCGAGAGGATCCGGTCGACGCCGAGTGACAGGTAGGCGTGCTGCTCGACCGAGCCGAGCGGCACGACGACCCGGTCGTCGCGCTCCAGGTACTGCTCGACCTGCATCCAGTTGCAGTCCTCGATCCTCATCGTGTGACCTCCTCGAACGTGCGGGCGACCGAGAGCAGAAAGGCATCTTTGCCGACTCCGGCGGCGAGCTGGAGCCCCGCTGGCAAGGTGCCCTCGGCGATGCCGCAGGGCACGGACACCGCGGGAGTGCCCGCCAGGTTGTACGGCGCGGTGTAGCGGCCTTCGAGGTCGCCTTCGGGCGTGCCGACCGGCGGATCCTCGGCCGGCGCGACGTACGCGACAGTCGGGCCGGCGAGCACGTCGACCGTCTCGAGCACGCGCGCGAAGCCGGCCGCGACACGCTCCTTGTCGGCGAGCCCGCGCTCGTACTCGGCGTCCGAGACCTGCGCGCCGAGCTCGAGCAGGGCGCGCGTCCCCGGCCCGTAGCTGTCTGCCACGTGCTCGTAGAGGGCGCAGTGGACGTTCCAGGCCTCGCGCAGGATGATCGCGCCGAGTGCCTCGTCGACGAGGTCGAACTCGGGTACATCGACGTCGACGAGCTCGAAGCCGGCCTGCCCGAGCGCCTCGATCGCCTCGCGCACGCGTGCCGCCACACCGGGCGTCAGGTCGGGGTCGTCGACCTGCCGGCGGAGCACGCCGATGCGTGCGCCGGCGACGTCGCGGAGCTCGACCGGCTGACCGCTGATCACACCGAGGAGCGTTGCGGTCTGGTCGACCGTCGCGGTCAACGTGCCGACGTGGTCGCAGCTCGCGGAGAGCGGGAAGACGCCCTCGAGCGGAACGAGCCCGTAGGTTGGCTTGAGGCCGACGATCCCGCAGTAGGCGGCCGGGATGCGGATCGAGCCGCCCGTGTCGGTGCCGAGCGCGTAGCCGGTCACCCCGGTGGCGACGAGCGCGGCCGAGCCGGAGCTGGAGCCGCCTGACGTACGGCTCGGGTCGAGTGGGTTGAAGGTCATCCCGAAGGCGGGGTTGACGCTGCCGGCGGCGTACTCGAGCAGGTTCGTCTTGCAGAGCAGGTCGGCCGCAGCCGCGCGCAGCCGTGCGACCGCGGGTGCGTCGCGGTCGGCGGCCGGCGGCGTGCCGACGGTCGAGGCGTTGGTCGTGACGACGCCGGCGACGTCGATGTTGTCCTTGATCGCAACGGCGGTGCCGAGCAGCGGGCCTGCGGGTGCGCGCTCGCTCGGCCGCAGCTCGGTGATCAGCGCGTTCAGCGCCGGTGCGCGCTCCTGCAGCCGCTGGTAGGCGGCGAGCAGTTCGAGGTTCGCGACCTCGCAGGTGCGTCGGCCGGCCTCGATCTCGCCGATCAGCTCGAGCGTGCGCCGGAGCAGCGGGCCGTCGATCCCCTCGAGCATCGACTTTTCGGTCGGCCGGCGGCGCACCATCAGGTCGCGGTAGATGCCGGAGTGCGTCTTCGCCGAACGGCGGTTGAACTCGACCAGCCGGTCGATCGAGGCGTCGAGGTCGTCGGCGTCGAAGCCGTCGAACGGCTCGACGGGCACCGGCGCGGCGGCGAGCACCTCCCGGGCGAGCTGCACGTAGACAGTGCGGTAGCGCGGCTCGGCGAGCGCGTCGGCGATCGAGAGGTCGGAGACGGCGGTCGCGAACAGCATCGCGCCGTAGGCCTCCTTGGCCCAGAGGAAGCCGATGATGTTGGCGGTCTCCTTCGCATCCGGCAGGTCGGCGAGCAGCTGCTCGAGGCGGTCGCTGCGGCGGCCGTCGAGCTCGCCGACGTAGAGCGCGCCGCGGCCGCCGAGGAAGATCCGGCCCGGCTCGAGGTAGTCGGCGCCGAAGTTGACGAACGCGCCGACAGTGCGCTCCTCGCCGACGAGCGACGCGATCAGCGGCTCGTTGACGCCGTTCTGCAGCGACACGACGAAGCCGTCCCGGGCGAGCCGCGGCGTCACGGCCGCGAGCGCGGCCTCCGTGTGCTGTGACTTGACGGCGAGCAGCACGGCCTGCAGGTCGTCGGGGAGCTCGTCGGGCGAAACGGCCGGCGCCTCGGCGGTGAACTGGTCGACCGGCCCTTCGATCTGGAGGCCGCGCTCGTTGATCGCGGCCACGTGCTCCGCGTCGGCGTCGCAGAAGAGCACGCGCTTGCCGTCCCGCGCGAGCTGCGCGCCCACGGTGCCGCCGATCGCGCCGGCGCCGACGACCACGTAGTCGGTCAACGGGCAGCGACGGGGTGCTCGAAGGTCGGGACGATCTCGTGCAGCGCCCGCTCGAGGATCAGCCGGTCGGCGCGCTCGGCGGCTTCGCCGTCGCCGGAGTGGACGGCGGCGTGCAGGTGGCGGTGCTGCTCGAGCGAGCCGCGGGCGTAGTGAGGGAGCCGGGCGAAGATGCTCCAGTAGCGCACCGCCTTCTTCCAGGTCTGCTCGACGAGTTCGCGGAGCGTCTCGTTCGGGCAGTGGACGAGGAGTGCGCGAAATAGGCGATGTTCTCGGCCAGGAAGCGCCGCGGGTCGTCGAGCTCGACGGCCCGTTCCATGCGGCGGCGCAGGATGTCGAGCTCGCGGACGTCGTCCGGCTCGAGCGCCTCGACCGACAGGCCGGTACATATCGGCTCGAGCAGCATCCGGCAGGCGTAGAGCTCCTCGACGTCGGCGATCCCGATATAGGCGACCTGGGCGCCGTAGCGGGGGACGATGTCGACCAGCCCCTCGCCCTGAAGGATGCGGAGCGCCTCGCGCACCGGCGAGCGGCTGACGCCGGCCTCCTCGGCGAGCTTCGTCTCGGTCAGCCGGGCGCCGGGCTCCTCCTCGCCGGAGATGATTCGCTCGGCCAGCCAGTCGGCCACGGTGCGGGAGAGCAGCTTGTGCTCCGCCGGGTGCGGCGGCTCGTCATCGGCGACGAGCTGAAGCGGGTGGTCGATCATTGGCATCTTGCGTGTGTTGTGTGTTGTATACAGAACCCACCAGTGGCGTCCCTCGTTCGAAGGAGTGACCGTGAAGGCAGGTAGACCCCTCATGATCCTCGCGCTCGCGCTACTCGCCGCCGCCGGAGCCGCGGCCGCGTTCGCGGGCAAAGGCTCGTCCCACTCGGCCGCGACCCCCCAGCACGGCGGCTCGATCACCATCGCCCGCATCGAGGACTCGCAGTCGTTCGACAAGACCAACGTCTTCCAGAACGAGTCGATCTGGCTCGCCGAGCAGATCATGGAGCCCCTCTACACGGTCACCGCCAACGGCAAGAGCGAGAAGCCGTGGCTCGCGACGGGCTACAAGGTCTCGAACGGCGGCAAGACGTACACCTTCACGCTCCGCAAGGGCGTCAAGTTCTCGAACGGCCAGCCGATGACCTCGGCCGACGTCAAGTTCTCACTCGACGATGCCCGCGCCCAGTCGAAGGGCTGGGGCTTCCTCGACACCGCGATCAAGAACATCACTGCGCCGAGCCCGGACACGGTCGTCGTCCACCTGAAGTACAAGTGGGCGCCGTTCCTCGCCGACATCGCGCTGTTCGCGAACGGGATCATCCCGAACCACTTCGCCGGGCAGACGCGCAAGGCGTTCTACAGCCACCCGATCGGCACCGGGCCGTTCATGTGGGACAAGCGCGTCGTCGGCCAGTCGGTCACGTTCCAGCGCAACCCGAACTACTGGCAGAAGGGGAAGCCGTACCTCGACTCGGTCACGTGGACGTATGTCACCGACGAGAACACCCGCGGCCTGCAGCTCCAGGGCAACCAGATCCAGGTGGACGAGTTCCCGCCGTTCAACTCGATCTCGAAGCTGCAGCACACGAACGGCGTGACGATGACGCTCTTCCCGTCGACACGTACCGACTACCTCGTGATGAACGAGCAGTACGCGCCGCTCGCCGACGTGCACGTCCGGCGCGCGATCTGTATGCGATCGACCGCCAGGCGATCGTCAAGTCGGTGCTGTTCGGCTACGGCAAGCCGGCAACTCGTTCCTGCCGCCGGAGGTGCCCTTCTACAGCCCAATGCGGCGGCCTGCAGTTGGATCTGGCGAAGGCGAAGGCCGACATGGTGAAGTGGAAGTACCTGAAGGGCTTCGAGGTGTCGCTGCTCGTCAAGCACCGGCGCGCGGATCCGAGAGCGCGGGCAAAGGCAAGATAAAGCAAAACGTGGCTTGAAGCACATTGAGATGAACGTGAACTTGCAGCAGAAGGACGCCTGGAGCCGAGTTGCGACGACGTGCAGAAGCGGGAAGTACCCGCTTTGGTTCCAATACGGAAGATGGACGTAGCAAATCCGGACAAGCAACCCGGCACCTTCACCGTGAATGCGGCAGGCGGAGCGCGCTCCTTCTGCACCGACTCCGACGACCCGACGGTAGTCGAGGACTCGCATCTAGCGCAGCGCGAGCGCCCTCCGCGCGCACCGCCGCCTCCATCGCGCGCGCGACGGTGAGATTGGTGGGCCGGGGCAACCCATGCGCGATAACCGTCGATTCCAGCGCGACCACTGGCCGACCCGCCGCGAGCGCATCCCGCACCTCCGGCGCGAGGCGCAGATACTCGTTGGCGGGCGGGCGGGCATGCTGAGGCATAGGTGTCTCTCTCTGGCGGGCGACTCGCGTTCCGCCCTCAGTCTGGTCGCTGCCGCCGCTGGGCGACGCGCGTGTGGATCGCCACCGCGGCCCTGGTGGCGCTATCCGCCGTCTCCTTGGCGTCTTTCGCATTCTGGATCAGATCCCACAGGAAACGCAACACGCCCAGCAGCCCGGCCAGCCCGCTCAGCCCCGCCAGCGGAATCCGCCACATAGTCAGTTGCGCGGTCAGCCACGATGGGAGCCACGTCGGCAGCGTCGTATTGGCAATCGTGGGCTGGATCGCGACAATCGGCGTCGGCGAAGCTGACACCTGAATCGTGCCATCGTGCTCGCTGCCATCCAGATAGATATAATACAGGTGGAGAATGATCCGCACCAGGTTTTGTCCCGGCGCGACCGCCTGCACATGCCAGTGAAAGGCCACCTGATCCAGATACGAGCGCGCTGTGCCTGGGCCACCGGGAGTGAGTAGCGACTGGCGCGGCGCGCTGACGAGTTGCCAGACCACCGGACTGTTCCCCGTAGATTCGGTATCGACCGATGCGCCGATGTCGTTGTAGTCGCTCAGTTGCGTTGGCAGCGGGATCGGCTCGCCCACCGTACCCACGCCTGAACCTGCGCCCGGCGTCGCGACCAGCAGGTTCGACTGCGGCGAGAGTGTCAGCATGACCGTGCTGCCCGCATCGACCGCAATCTCCAGGGGATAATCGATGCGCGAGTAGAGATAGGCATAGGCTGGCGTGGAGCCAGTCGTCGTGCTGCCGGGTTGAGGCGTATAGATGGCAGATGGCGAAGTGGAGCCGCCACACGCGGCCAGCAGCGCCAGCGCGGCGAGTAGCAGCAGCCCACAAACAGCGCCAGCAATCCGCGAACCACATGCGGCGCGGCGCGAGTGTTGGGGCGTACGCTGTGTTCGAGACATGCGAGACATCGTGTGCGCCTCCTCGCTACCTGCTCGTGGCCGTCGGCGCCACAGTCGCCGCCGGAGCAGTCGGCGGCAGAATCACCTGTCCCGGCGTGGGTATCTGTGTCGCCTGTGAGGAGTCGATGGCGCGCGGAATCAGCACGATCAGCGCCACCGTAAGGGCAATAAAGAGCAGCGCCACCACCAGCGCCCGCAGCGCGCTTCGTTTCTTCTGGCGTCCGGCCATAGCGCATCCTCCCTCGCGCCTCTGTCTGCTCCAGCATCACACCTTCGCCAACGGTTGGTAGCCTTCCACTGAAATATACGCGCGCGGACGCCCGGTTCTCACCCTGCTATGAGATATATGTGAAGCATGTCACACGAACAACGGGCGAGGTCGCTAGATCGTGGGGATGCGCTCGATGACCGGCAGCAGTAGCTCCTGGGCGAGATTGATAGCGGCGTCGCGCACGGGCTGGCGCGCCACGATGCGGATGCGGCGCTGATGCTGCTCGTAGATGCCCAGGTCGCCGGGACGCTGGCCCGTCGCCTCCGTCCAGGTCATCAGCGAGGACATGCCGACGGGCGGATGGGCGAAGCGCACCAGCACATCCATCTCCCACTTCTCTGGCTTGGGGATATCGATCAAGACATCGTGCGGCGCCACCGGGATCTCCAGGGCCACCGCCAGCGTCTCCGCCAGCGCCAGCTCCACCCGCCGCCGCTTGCCCTGATCCCAGAAGAGCGCGTCGAGCTGGCTATAGACCCGGCCCGCGCGCGAACTGATCTCCAGCAGCACCTTGTACGGCTGCCGCTGCCTGTAGCGCGCCCACCAGATCGCGGGTGCCCGCTGGCATGCGCTCGTCGCTGAGATACGCCAGCAGCGAGGCGTCATCATGCCCGGCCAGATCGTCGGGCGCAATCGTTCCGGCCACCTGCGCCTCCTGCACGGCGCGCAGCAGCATCGCCATCATCGCGCGGTTCGTGTGGTGCCAGTAGACGTTGTCGAACATCTCCTGGCGGGCGTGCAGCAGCGAATTGAGCGGGCTGATACCCTTGCTGCTGACGCCGAGCCGTGGCCCCTGCGGCGTATCGAGCAGCCGGATCGAGCCGAGCAGCCGTGTCAGGTCAACGCCGCCGTAGGGCACATTGCAGCCGCGCGCGTCACGCGGGAGATAGTCGAGCTTATCCACGTCGAGCGGGCCACTGAGCAGCCGCATCAGCAGTGTGTCGGTCGGTGGCAGCGGGCGGTCACGCGGCGGATCGATGACATCGGCGACACGCTGGGGCGAGAGTCCGTGACGTTCGAGCGCGGCGGCCACCGCGCCCTGTTCGATGATGCGGCGGCCAACGCGTTCATGTGGCTCGATGGGATAGCCAAGCTCCTCGATGGCGTGCGAGAAGGGATAGTGGCCAATGTCGTGCAGCAGCGCGGCGGCGAGCATCGTGCGCAGATCGGTCTCGGTGGCGCGCAATCGCTCGCGGGCGTAGTCCTGCGCCCAGAGCGCGCGCAGCCCACGCAGCATGAGATAGTAGACGCCGAGGCTATGCTCGAAGCGGGTGTGGGTGGCGCCTGGCCAGACACGATAGCAGAAGCCAAGCTGCTTGATGCCTTGCAGCCGGACGAATTCGGGCGTGCCGATCAGATCGAGTTCCAGCGCGCCGAGGGGAATGGTGTCGTAGAGGCTATCGCGGATGATGGTGCGCGGGGCGTCATCGGGCAGGGCAGGCGCGTTGATCGGCGCGGCGTCCCAGAGGGTCGCGTGTCCGGCGTCGTGCGCTGTCGGCTGCGCGTTTCGGTTGTCGCGCCTGTGGCGGGCTGCGCCATCCGGCGGCGGGCGGGGCGTGGTGTCGTCATACTCGTCAGTATACCGTATAACCGTTCTTCCTAGAGCATCATGATGGCTGGCGGCTGAAGCTCTTTTCAAAATACGAGGGACACGCGCCACAGCGGCTGGCGGTTAGAACCGCGCCTGAAGGGCCTCGTTGCGCTCCGCCACAAAACCTGCCGTCGCGGGTTGCAGAGACGCGCCCCGACCGGGCGTCGCGCTGGGCAGCGTCTGGTTCTGGGCAGTCCGCGCAGGCGGACTTCGTGGCCGAAGGCCCTTCAGGCACCGTTTTAACCGCTCGCACTCGTCGCTCCGTCGTGTCCCCAGTCATTTGTAAAACTGCATCAAGGCAGAGAGTGTGCCCCCAGTCATTGCTAAGACGGTATAACCCGCGCTGGCGCTGGCGTGCTACACTGGGGCCAGCCCATGTGAGCCATGAGCGGCGGGAGGTGACGCAGGAATGAACCACTCGAATATGGCTCAGCCACAACCGAACAACGGCCCAACTGATGATGCCCGCACCGACGCGCAGCACGAACAGGATGCGCAGATGGCCCGCGCCGTCGAGGCCAACTGGGGCGCCGCCTGGGCATCGCTGGGACAACTGCGCCACGAGCCGCGTTCGCTGGTGGACGATACGCCGACGATGCTACGGGTGGTGACGCCGGGCCTGCCTGAGACGCTCATGAACATGGTGATGCGCTATCGCGAACCAGCGCCAGTCACCGCCGCTACTATCGAGGATGTCATCGCGCCATTTCGCCGCTATGGCCTGCCGTTTCAGTGGTGGCTCATTCGTGACGACGCGCCCACTGGCCTGCGCGAACAGATCTACGCCGTCGGCATGCGCTCGTGGGGCGGCGCGACGATGATGTATCTTACCCTCCCGCACTGGAACCCCAGCAACCCAGGCTATCCACCGGCGCCGCCAGAGGTCAGCTATCACCGGATCACCACCGCCGCCGAACTCTCCGACGCGCTACGCATCATCAGCCGGGTCTTCGATGTGCCGCCGTATCCCATGTCACGCTGGACCAACGAGAATCCGGCGTTCACCCTCTATCAGGCGCACTGGGGAAATCAGCCCGTCGCCACCGTGGCGACCCTGCCAGCGGGCGAGACCATCGGCGTCTACCATGTGGCGACCCTGCCAGAGGCGCGGCGGCGCGGCATCGCGGGGAATCTGCTGCTCTTTGCGCTGCGCGACGCCCAGGCGGCGGGCTATGGCGCCGCCACCCTCACCGCGACGCCAGTCGGGCAACAACTCTATACGCAGCTTGGTTTCGGCGTCTGTGGCCTGCTGGAACAGTGGATGACTGGCCCACGGCTCACCGACGATCTGATACGCCATGGCGATCCCCTGGCGCGCGGGGAATAGGCCTGAGAAAGCATACGAGCACGAGCGAAGGGACACGATACCTGATGAGCGATAAGCTGATGACGATGACCGAGGCCGTCGAGCGATTCGTGCCCGATGGCAGCAGCGTGGCGATGGGGCTGGCGCTGGAGCCACTGATCCCCTTCGCGGCGGGACACGAGATCATCCGCCAGGGCAGGCGCGACCTGACGCTGATCGGGCCGATATCAGACATCCTCTTCGACGAGCTACTCGGCGCGGGGTGCGTCGCGAAGATTACCGCCGCCTGGGTGGGCAACGTCAGCGAGGGGCTGGGCTACAACTATCGCCGCGCCACCGAAAAGGGTCTGCCGCACCCGATCACCGTCGAAGATCACAGCAACTACAGCATCGCGCTGGCGCTGCTGGCGGGCGCCCTCGGCGTGCCCTACATCCCCATGCGGTCACTGCTCGGCAGCGACATCGCCCGCGACCATCCGACCATCCGCCCCAACGCGTCGCCGCTGGATGGGACGCCGACGCTGCTGGTTCCGGCGCTGCGGCCCGATGTGGCGATCATCCACGTGCAGCGGGCGGACGCCGCCGGGCGCGCGCATGTCTGGGGCGGGCTGGGCGTCTGCGAGGAGGCGGCGCTGGCGTCCCACGGCGTCATCTACACGGCGGAAGAAATCGTCCCCGCCGAGGTCATCCTGAGCGATCCCAATCGCGTGCTGGCGCCTGGCGCGAAGACGCTGGCGGTCGTTCACGCGCCCGGCGGCGCCCATCCCTCGCCGGTGCAGGGCTATTACAACCGCGACCACGCCTACTTCGCGGAGTATCACGAGCGCAGCCGCACGCCCGAAGACTTTGCCGCGTGGCTACAAGAGCAGGTGCTCGGCGTGCCCGACCGCGCGGCCTATCTGGAACAGTCTCGGCGCGGAACGCTGGCAGGCGCTGGCGACCACGCACGCCGCTGCTGGCCGCTCCGGTGGATTACGGCGTCTAGCGAGAACCTCTCCCGCCTTCGGCCACCCTCCCCTGACGCGGGGAGAGGAGGCTCGTAAGGGAAAGCTGGTTGCCGCTACTGTTTCGCATGCAGGAGAATGACTGATGTCGCAGAATATGACGCCCGACTATACGCCGCAGGAGCTGATGGTGGTCTGCGCCGCCCGCCAGATTCACGATGGCGAGGTTGTCTTCGTCGGGATGCGCCTGCCGCTGATCGCGTTCGCGCTGGCCAAGCGCACCCATGCGCCCAACGCCATCGGCCTCTTCGAGAATGGGCTGGTGCGCGACACCCCCGCGAATGAGCTGCTGCTGACGATGGGCGACGGCCCCAACATCGCCGGAGCGGAGTGGGCGACCCGCACGGGCGCGCTGATGGGCCTGCTGGCGCAGGGATTCGCCAACCTGGGGTTTGTCGGCGGCGCGGAGGTGGATCGCTTCGGCAATCTCAACACGTCGTATATCGGCGACCGAGACCATCCGACGGTCAAGCTGCCGGGCAGCGGCGGCGGCGCGGATATCGCCTCGCTCGCGGGACGGCTGGCGATCATCCTGGCGCACGAGAAGAAGCGCTTCCCCGAACACGTCAGCTACATCACCAGCCCCGGCTACGGCGATGGCGGCGACTGGCGGGCGCGGGTGGGGCTGCCGCGTGGCGGGCCAGCGGCGGTCATCACGACGCTGGCGGTGCTGGGCTTCACGCCCGATACGCACGAGATGGAGCTACGCACGTGGCATCCCGGGGGCAGCGCGGAAGACGTGCGCGCCAACACCGGCTGGGATCTGCGCGTGGCCCCCGACGCCCACGAGACGCCGCCGCCCACCGCCGACGAGCTACGCATCATCCGCGAGTGCGACCCCCAGGGCTTCTGGACACGGTAGCGTACGCCGCTCCTAGCGCATCAAGCGCATCGCGGACGATTCGCTAAGAAAACGGACGAATACGTATTCCTGATGGTGAAATCACTGCAAAACTACCAGGGATAAATGCTGCATTTGAAGCAACGATTTGCGCAATGTAATCAGGCTGGGCCGATCGCTCCATGCCAGACAGGCGCAACAAAATGACACCCGCTGCGGGCAGATGCTGACGCATGACCAGTTCACCAAAATCACTATCTTCCGTCAAGACAATCGCAGCTAATCTCTGGGCAAGCGCAAGTACCTCATGATCGGGCTTGCCCTGTGCAACCTGCTCGCCCAGGACGACAGTATGCCCATCCTGCTGCAATCGCTCAGCAATGCGACGCGAAACATTCTCGTCCACCAGGAAATTCATGGAGTCCCTGACGCTCCCATAGCCTCGGCCGCATAAGCAAGCGCGGCCACGATCTGCTCGCGGGTGAGGTGGGGATAGTCGTCAAGCAGGTCTGTGATCGTCGAACCATCACGCATCTTTTCCAGGATGAGTTGCACCGAGATACGTGTGCCAACGATCATCGGCTTGCCGCCGAGAATATTTGGGTCGTTGTGATCTGCGCTGACGTATGTCGAGTGGCCATCGCTTCATCCCCTTGAAAAGCTTCTTT
>CAVQKS010000004.1:0-11429 GCA_963713155.1 uncultured Thermoleophilia bacterium | reverse complement strand
CCTCCGGTCGGCATCCGTCACGACCGGCACCAGCAGCGCGTCGTCCACGCCACGGCGACCCCGACGTTGACGCGCGAGTAGCAGGCGATCCGGCCGTCGATATACGACGCGTTGAACCGAGGCAGCTCACGCAGCACGAGTGCGGCGGCCCTGACCACGAAGTCGTTCAGCGAAGGCGCCTGCTGCGACTCTTCGCGCGCGCCGCGGCGGAGCGCGACGACCTCCGACACGTCGGCGTCGGCGGAGACGGTGAAGGTCGGGATCTCCGTGGCCGACTGCGCCATCCGTCGCGCGATTGTCATCTGCGTGGTCGTCAGCTCGACGATGCTGACGTCTCCGCGCGCGTCTCCCGCCGGCCGGGCGGCGTGGTCACGCCGCACGCTGAACGTCCTCTCTCGTGATCCTTCCGCCGGGGCCGGTCCCGGCGACGTCGTGGAGCGAAAGGCCGAGCTCGACCGCGGTCCGCCGCGCGACCGGTGTCGCGTTGGGGCGCGCGCCGGCCTCGGCCGAGCCGTTCGTCGCCCCCCGGACCGGCGCCGGCTCGACGGTGAACGCGGCCGCCGGCACCCGCGAGCCTGGCGATCGGTTGACCGACAGCCGCCGACTCGCCCTCGGAGACCAGGATCGCCTCGAGCGTCCCGTCGTCCTCGGCCTCGAAGACGACGGTCGCCTTGTCGGTCTCGACCTCCATCAGCGCCTCGCCACGGCGGAAACCCTCGCCGGGCGCCTTCAGCCAGCGGACGATCACGACGTCCGCCTCGGAGTCGGACAGCTTCGGCATCATCAGTTCGGCAGGCACGCGCCGCTATTCCTTGAACTCGCCGACGGCGAGCCCGGACGGGAACGGGGCAGCGAGCCCGCGGTCGCGCATCCGCTCGAGCTCTTCGTCCACGTCGCGCTCGAGCCCGTCGAGGGCCGATGCGCCGGCACCTTCCTCTTCGAGTTGGGCGCGCAGGACGACGATCGGGTCGCGCGCCCGCCACTCGTCGAGCTCACCCTCGGGGCGATAGGCGCCGGGTCGCTGCGCGAGTGCCCGACGAAGCGGTACGTGAGCGCCTCCAGGAACGCGGGACCCCGGCCACCGCGTGCGTGGTCGATCGCACGCGCCGCGGCTTCGCGAACGGTCCAGACGCTCATTCCGTCCACGTCTCGGCGGGCACCTCCATCACTTCGGCGCGGGCGCGGATCTCGCCGGCCGTGACCGAACGGAACGCCGTGTACTCCCCATAGCCGTTGTTCTCGCACACGAGGACGAGCGGCAGCTTCTGCACCTGCGCGAAGTTCATGCACTCGAAGACGTATCCCTGGTTCATCGCGCCGTCGCCGAAGTACGCGACCGCGACTCCGCCCGTGGTGCGCGAGAGCCCGAGCGCCGCGCCGGTGGCGGCGGCGATGCTGCCACCGACGATCCCGAACGAGCCGATCAGGCGGTCGGCCGGCGACGTCACGTTCATCGAGCCCGCTCGGCCGCCGTTCACACCCGTCGCGCGCCCGAGCATCTCGTCGAGGAGAGCCTGCGGGTCGACGCCGAGCGCGAGTGCGTGACCGTGGCCTCGGTACGTGGCCGCCACCCGGTCGCGCTCCTCGAGCAGGCTCGCAACGCCGGTCGCCACCGCCTCTTGCCCCGAGTAGAGGTGCGTCGTGCCGTACACCTCTCCCTTCAGGAACAGCGACTGCACGAGCTCCTCGAAGCCGCGGATGAGGAGCATCTGGCGGTAGATCCGCGTGTACAGCTCGAGGTCGTCCAGCACGCGGGCACTCGTCTCCTACGTCGCTCACGCCGCACCCACCTCGGAAGCGAGCCGCTCGGGGAGGTAGTCCCAGTCGCGCTCGAACCGATAGGAGTGGCGTGCCGGAGGCCCTGGGGCCGACGTCTCGAGCCAGCGCACCCGCCCGCCCTGCGTCTCGTAGAACGCGTGCGTGCAACCGGCGGCTGTCCAGAAGACGTCACCCGGGCGAAGCGTGTAGCGGTCGCCGTCCGCGACGACATCGACCTCGCCTTCGAGCATGTAGTACGACTCCTCGAACGGATGGTCGTGCGGGTGCGCGACCGCGCCAGGCTGGTAGTCGACCATGAACATCGTGTGCAGCTGAGCGTCCAGCCGCTGATCGACGAGCATTTTCACCGCGATGCCGCTGTAGGCGAGGACGGCGGTCGCCATGCTCGACGAGACGGTAGGCGCGCCGACGGCGGCGCCCCGTTTGAGGACGTCGAGGTCCATCTGGCCCTCGCCGAGGAGGAACAGATTGCGGTTGCGAGGGTCGCGGACGTCGAGCTGCTCGGGCGGGGCGTCCGGCGCCGGGCCGAGGAAGAACGTGTCGCTCCCGTCCAGCCGTGGACGCGGCGCCGCCATCTCGATCCACAATGCCGCGGCCTCGGACCGGTACGCGTGCGGAACGCCGACCGGAACGACCCCGCAGGCGCCGGGCTCGAGCTGCACGCCGCGGCCGTCGAGATAGAGGACGGGCTCGCCCTCGAGCACGTAGAAGCCCGTCTCGAACGAGTGGACGTGCGTGTCGACGTGCCCGCGCTGAAGGGAGACGAGCGTCAGCGCCATGTGCGTCGAACCGAGCGATCCGTCCACGAGGCGACACGACTCGAGGTTGCTCGAGCGGCCGGGAAGCCCTTCGGCGAGATGCACGTCCTCCCGCCGGACGAGCCGGTACGACGGCAGCCCGTCCGCGAGATACCGCGTTCCGGTCTCGGATCGTCATACGCCGGAGCCGGCTCCCACCAGCGCCGACGCGGCCACTGCGCCGGCGACTCCGTCGCCACCGGCCGTACCGTCGGCCAGCAGGTCGGCGCCGCGAACGTACGTCCTCCCGGCGACGAGCAGCTCCTCGGCCGGGAAGCGTGTGATCACCTCGCAGCCGGTGGCTGTCACGACGACCTCCTCCTCGATCCTCGCCGCCGAGCGGCCGTCGGTCGCGGCGCAGTATGTCTCGAGCGCGAAGACCATTCCCTCCTCGATCTCGACGGGATGGTCGAGCGAGTGGACGCGAGAGATCATCGGCGGCTCGTACAGGCCGACGCCGATGCCGTGTCCGAACTGAAGGCCGAAACAGGTCTCCTCGTCGGGGAAGCCGAGCTCCTTGGCGGTCGGCCACACCTCGGCGATCCTGTCGGTCGTCATTCCCGGCCCGACGAGCGCGATCGCGGCGTCGAGCCACTCGCGACACCGTTTGTACGCGTCGAGCTGCGCCGAGTTGACCCCGCCCACGTTGAACGTGCGGTAGTAGCACGTCCGATAGCCCATGAACGAGTGGATGATGTCGAAGAAGGCTTGGTCTCCGGGACGTAGGAGCCGGTCCGAGAAGACATGCGGGTGCGGATTGCAACGGTCGCCCGAGACCGCGTTGATCGCCTCGACGTGCTCCGAGCCCATCTCGAAGAGCAGTTGGTGCGCCCGTCCGACGATCTGGTGCTCGTAGACGCCCGGGCCGCAGCATTCGGTAGATCTCCTCGTAGACCGCGTCGACGAGCCCGGCCGACTGGTCGAGCAACGCGATCTCCTCCGGCGTCTTGATCTTGCGCGCTTCGAGCATGACCCGCGAGCCGTCGGTGACCTGAACGCCGGCGCGCTGCAGCGCCTCGATCGTGACGAGGTCGGCCATATCGACGCCGAGCGGCTCGCCGGCGAGCCCGCGCTCGCGAAGCTCGTGCGCGATTCGCCCACCGAGTCGGTCGGGGATCCCCGTCTCGACCGGCATCGCGCCTCGCATCGGCGCAACGCCTGCGCGGAAGTTCTCGGGCGGGAGCCAGGGGGCGAAGAGCTGGTGGTGGCGCGCCGCGGAGCCGAAGTCCCAGAGGATCGGGTCGTCGCCGCGCGGGAGGAGCGCGAAGCGCGCGTTCTTGTCGCGTGCCCACTCGCCGATGTGCGTGCTCGTGACGTAGCGGATGTTGTTGGGGTCGAAGAGGAGCAGCCCGCCGAGGTCCGATGCGTCGAGTGCCTCCTTCGCCCGAGTCAAACGATCGCGCGCGGAGTTTCGGGAAGTCGATCCGCTGTTCCCAGTCCACCGCCCGCGTCGCATCGGGCGAGCCGACCGACCTGTTTCTCATCGTCATCGCAGCACCTCCTGATCGGACGCGCTCCGCAGATGGAGGAAGAGCGCCATGAAGTCGTCATCCCCGTACCCCGCCTCGATCGCGGAACGCAGGAGCGCCTTGATCTCTTCTGCGAGCGGGAGCCGGACACTCGCAGCCTCGGCCACTTCGAGGACGAGGTCGACGTCCTTCTCCATGAGGTTGGTGGTGAAGGTGGCCGAGTAGTCGTCGCGAAGCAGCGGCTCGGTCTTGTACTTGACGAACGGCGCGCCGGCGGCCGAGTCACCCATCGTCCCGAGCAGCGCGGCTCGGGAGACACCCGAAGCCTCTCCGAGAACCAGTGCCTCCGACATCAGCTGCGCGAGCCCTGCGATGACGAGGTTGATCGCGAGCTTGACGACGCGCGCCTGCTCCGCGTCGCCGACGAGGTGGACGGTCGGCCCGATCGCGAGCAGGACCGGCTCGGCGTGCTCGAGGGCGGCAGCGCGGGCCCGAGACGATGAAGGCGAGGTTCCCGGCGCGCACGACGCCGGGGTTGCCGCTCACGGGAGCGCGCAGGTACGAGGACCGACGCCGGCTCGGCGAGCGCTGCGACTCGTGCCGACGCGCCCGGCGACACCGTGCTCATGTCCACGAGGACCGTTCCCGGCCTCGCGGCCCGCGGTCGACGGACGCCGCGACGGACTCGAAGGCGTCGTCGTCGGAGAGCGACGTGAGGACGACGTCGGCAGCAGCGGCGAGGTCGGCGGCGGTCTCCGCGACAGCCGCGCCGCGTGCGGCCAGGGGCTCCGTCTTCGCGCGGCTCCGGTTGTGAACCACGAGGTCGTACCCGGCGTCGAGGAGGCGCTCTGCGAACGCGCTACCCATGTTGCCGAGCCCGATCAACCCCACGGCCGGACGCGGGTCCTGACTTGCGCTCACTGTTCAGTATGAATAAACGACACGACGGGGCGGAGTCAAGTTCCCAGCCGGAATGTACAGCCCGACGGCACGCGGCGAGCTCCGCCGGGCGCCTAGCCGTCGAACACCGTGGCCCAGTCGTTCTTGATGCTGACGACCGTCCAGGCGTGCTCCTCCGCAAGCTGCGAGGGACGTCTCCGCCCCGGTCGTGTACGCGAACTCGCGTTCCCCGTCGTCGTGCAGCACGAGGAGCCGGAGCGCCGGGACGGCCCTTTCCCCCCGCGTAACGGAGCATCGGGACGTCACCGTTCGAGTTTCCCGCAGCCAGGATCGGGCGTTTTCCGATCCGGCTCCAGATCCGCACCGGTTTGACCGGCCCGTCGTCGAAGAAGTCTCCCTCTGCCTCGTACGAGACGGTGCCGCCGTGCGTCGTCGTCGACGTAGGCGAGCGCGTTGGAGCTGCCGATGACGCGCTCCGAGGGGATCCCGTATACGTCGTCGGTGACCGGCCGCATGAAGTCGCGGTCGCCGCCTGAGGCGATGTAGTTCGTGAACCCGTTCGCCTCGAGGTAGCGGAGCAGCTCGATCATCGGCGCGTAGCCGCAGTCGCGGAACGTTCGACCGAGCGTCGGGTGCTTTCCGGCCCGCAGGAACGTGTCGGCGGCGCGCGAGTAATCCTCGACGCTCTGACCGGCAAAGGCCTGGAGAATGCCGCCCATCAGCATCGTCAGCTGGCCGTCGTCGCCGTGGTAGTGCTTCGTGATCGTCTCGCCGAGCCAGCCATAGTCCTTCTCGTGGGCCGCCTGCCATGGTTGGCGGGTTCGCAGCGACTCGTCCTGCTCGGCCATCTCTGCCAGACGGTGCAGGATGAAGCCGAGCTCGATCGGCATCGGTTTCTCGCACCAGAGCGTGCCGTCGTTGTCGTAGACGGCGATCCGCTCGGCCGGCGGAACGTAGTCCGGCCCACCCTCGGTCGTGACGCGCTCGACGAACTCGACGATCGCACGGCGCGTCGGCGTGTTCGTCCAGAGCGAAAGTGGCTCGTTCGTCATGTTCCTCCCAGCGTCTGTCGACGGCGTCTCACGTGTGGACGATGCGGTCGGCGCAGACTCTAATCGCGTCGCTAACCCTCGCTGGAGCTTGAATCCTGCCCTTCAGCTGAAAGCCGAAGCTCTCATGCCACCGGTATGAAGATGCAGACTCCGTTCGGCCCATACTCGTCGGTACACAAACAGTGAAACGGAGGTAGGCATGCTCGTTGCAGCAAATGGCTGGTGGTTGTGGTCGATCGTTCTCATCGTGCTCTGGATCGCGATCGCCTTCTGGCCGGCGCGCGGGCCGCCCGCAAGGGGCACAGCTTTATCCTCTTCTTCCTCTTCAGCCTCGTGTTCTTCCCCGCCGCGCTGATCGTCGCGTACCTCGTCGGCGACCGGACGCGCGGCGCCACGGCGTGATTTCCCCAGACACGCTATTCACAAGGAGGTCGTCGTGAGTACCACCGTTCAGACCGCCACCGACATCCGCCCCTTCCACGTTGACATCCCGAACGAGGCCCTTGACGACCTCAGCGGCCGCATCGCCGCGGCACGCTGGCCGTCGCGGGAGCTGGTCGCAGATCGATCGCAGGGCGTGCAGTTGGCGACGATTCAGGAGCTTGCGCGCTACTGGGAGACCGAGTACGACTGGCGGAAGGCCGAGGCGAAGCTCAACGCCTTGCCTCAGTTCACGACCGAGATCGACGGAGTGGACATCCACTTCATCCACGTCAAGTCGCAGCACGAGAACGCGCTGCCGCTGATCATGACGCACGGCTGGCCCGGCTCGGTCATCGAGATGATCGACTCCGTCGGCCCGCTCACCGACCCGACCGCGCACGGCGGCCGCGCCGAGGACGCGTTCGACCTCGTGCTGCCGTCGCTGCCCGGGTACGGCTTCTCCGGCGAGCCGACCGAGCTCGGCTGGGACCTCGACCGGACAGCACGGGCCTGGGCCGAGCTGATGCACCGCCTCGGCTACACCCGCTACGTGGCCCAGGGCGGCGACGTAGGCGCCGGCGTCACCGACGCGATGGGCCGCCAGGCACCCGAGGGGCTGATCGGCATCCACACGAACCTGCTCGTGCCGGCGCTGAACGGCCCCATGCCGACGGACACCGACGAGGAACGCGCCGCGGCCGCGCAGATCGCCACCTTCCAGCAGTCCGGAAACGGCTACTTCGTCGAGATGGCCACCCGCCCGCAGACGATCGGCTACGCCCTGCTCGACTCGCCCGTCGCCCTGGCCGCCTGGATGATCGACCACGACACCGACGCCTACTACAAGATCGCCCGCGCCTTCGTCGACGGGCAGCCCTCGGGCAACCTCACGCGCGACCACATCCTCGACAACATCACGCTGTACTGGCTGACCGGCACCGGCGCCTCCGCGGCACGGTCGTATTGGGAGGCCTACGGGCCCGACGCCCCTGCCGCAGGCCGCAAGCCGCTGCCGCCGCCGGCGATCCCGTTCGGCTTCACGACGTTCCCGGGCGAGATCTGGCGGACGCCGCGCAGCTGGGTCGAGGCGAGCTACCCGAACGTCATCTACTTCAACGAGGTCGACAAGGGCGGCCACTTCGCCGCCTGGGAAGAGCCGGAGCTCTTCGCCGACGAGCTGCGGGCCGCGTTCAGCTCGCTGCGTTGACCGAGCCGTGGAGCGGCGCGCGAGAACAGCCGCGCGCCGCTCACGCTCTAGTTGGAGCCGGTGCGACTCTCGTTCGGACGGACGACGGGCAATCACCTGCGGTGGGGACACGAGATCGTCCTGTCTACCGATGACCCGCGCACCCAACGGCCGTAGCCTCTAGGTCATTCCAGGGTCCAAATAAGGAGACACGAACCGTGAACCATCTCGACATTTTCCTGTTCCCGGATCTCCTTGAGGAGAGCCGGCGCGAACTTGAACGCCAGCGCGAGCGGGACCGGCAGATCCGGGAGATGCTCGCCCGGCGGCGTGTCGAGCGGCCGTCTCGCTTCGCGACGCTGACGGCGCGGCTACGCCGGCCGCTCCAACGCGACCCGTGCCGTCCGCTCGTCGAGGGCTGCTAGACCTTCATCGTCAACCCACAGGACCCCGTCCTTAAGGTGTCGGCCGCTTGCGCCCCGGTCTCCGTGGAGATCTTCCGGCGTGCTCTAGACCGAGCGAAGCCGTTTGACATTTGATTTTGTTGGCTCGAGCGCCGGGCCCCGGCGACGCAGCCCGATCTCCACGATGCTTCGAGAAAGGACGGGACGATGCGGTTCAGCCTCTATTCCGAGCTCCAGCTGCATCCGGGCAAGTCGGCCGAGCAGCTGTACGCCGAGGTGCTCGAGCAGATTGTCAACGCCGACCGGCTCGGCTACGACGCCTACGCGGTGATCGAGCACTACTTCTTCCCGAAGTTCTCGGTCTCGACGAACCCGACGGCGCTGTTCGCAGCCGCCGCGCAACGCACGCGCGACATCCGCTTCCGCACGATGCTGCACGCGCTGCCGTACCACAACCCGACAGTGCTCGCGGGCGTGATCCACGCGACCGACATCCTCACCGGCGGCCGCTACGAGTGGGGCGTCGGCCGAGGCCACGGCTGGATTCCGCTCCCGGCCGGTGAGCCGCTCGACGAGAACGCGCGGCCGAGGTACGAGGAGGCCGTCGACCTGCTGCTCAAGGCGCTCGAGAACGAGCGCTTCTCGCACGAGGGGACGTACTTCCACGTCCCCGATTCGCACGTCGTCCCGTTCGTCGATCGCAAGTACCGCGTCTACCTCGGCGGCACCTCCGACCGCACGTACACGCTCGCCGCCGAGCGCGGCTGGGGAGTCGCGGTGCCCCCGCTGCTGCCCTACTCGGCGCTCGAGAAGCAGATCGACCTCTACCGAGCCTCGTGCGCGGAGCACGGCACCGAGCCCGACATCGTCTGGATCCACGCCTGCCACCTCGACGAGGACGCCGAGACCGCGCACCGCGAGGCGGCGAGCTGGATCAAGGGCTTCATCGACGGCAACGCCTCACCGCTCACCGAGTGGCCGAAGCCGCCGACCGACGCCCTGAACAAGGCCGGCTACGGCTTCTACGCCGCCGGGATCATGGAGTCGCTGGCCGAGATGCCGTACGACAAGCTGATCGAGGACGACTACGTCTGGGTCGGGACGCCCGCACGACATCATCGAGCGCATCGAGGCGACCCGAAGCGTCTGCGAAGGCATGACCGGAGATCGGCATCACGGTCAATGCGGGCGGGGCACCGCACTGGATGGCGATCAAGAACCAGGAGCTCTTCGCCCATACGGTGATCCCGCACTTCGCCGGCGAACGCCGGCCGGCGGGCACCGCGGCGTGAGGCGAGCGGTCGATGGACCGCCAGGCGTTCTTCGAAATCATGGCGTCGTTCCCGGCGGGGGTAGCGATCGTCACCACGACCGATGCGAACGGCACGCCTTACGGGCTGACAACGACCGCGCTCTCCAGCGTGTCGTCGGATCCGCCGACGTTGCTCGTCTGCCTCGACCGCGCGTCGCGAACGCTTCCGGTCGTGCGCGCGCAAGGGCGGTTCGTCGCCAACTTCATGCGCGCCGGCCGCAGCGATCTCTGCTGCTCTTTGCGTCGAAGGACGAGGACAAGTTTGCACGCGTCGCCTGGCGGCGCACCGACAGCGGCCTGCCGCTGCTCGAGCAGGACATCCTCGCCTGGGCGGAGGTCCGGACCGAGCAGGAGCTGGAGATCGGCGACCACATCGTCCTGATCGGGGGGTCGAGGACGGCGGCGCACTCGAGCACGGCCTCGCTCCCCTCATGTACTACCGGCGCTCGTGGGGGGTCTGGGCTCCCGCCCACGAGCTCGGCGACGCGACGCCGATGCAGCCGATCGAGGTCGGCGGCCGCGATCTCCGCTGGCACGGTGCCGAGCTGTAGGGGAATGATCCCCGAGGCGCCTCTACCGGGCTCGCAGGAACTCGAGCACGCGTTGTGTCAGCAGCGCCGCGGCGTCGGGGTCGTAGGACGGCAGGCTGGAGTCGGCGAAGTAATGCTGGTCGCCGGGGTAGAGATACAGCTCGGCCTGTTCCGATGACGCGACCAGCTCGCGGGCAGCGTCGATGTCACCTTCGCCGACGAAGATCGGATCGGCATCCATCCCGTGAATCTGCACGGGCACGCCCGCAGGCCAGGGGACCGAAGAAGGATGTCGGCACACAGGAATAGAACAGCAGCGCCCCTCGTGCGCCGGCGCGGGTCTGCGCGAGTTTCTGCGCCGGAAGCACACCGAGCGAGAAGCCCGCATAGACCAACTCGTTGGCGAGCCCGTTCGCTGCCTGTACGCCGCGCTCGATGATCTCCTCGGGAAGCCGATCTGCTGAGGCGTAAGCCATGCCTTCCTCGATGCTCGCGAAGGTGCGGCCGTCGAACAGGTCGGGCGTGTGCACGGTTTGGCCCCCACGGCGCAGCTCGTCTGCGAAGGCCTCGAACCCGTCGGTCTGGCCTTGCGCGTGGTGGAAAAGCAGCACTTCTGCCATCGTGCCTCCGTTCTCTCGCTCGACACCACACCATACGAACTGGATGACGCAGATGTCAGCGGCGCCCGCTCTTCGCGTGTGCAGCGACAATCGGCATCGCTTCCGCAAGCGCGGCCTCGACCTTGATCACACCCGGCTCGCCGTCGTACTCGGTCGGGCCTTGGTTGATGATCGCGACCTTGCCGCGGCTCTCGAGAACAGTCGCTGGAAGAAACGCCGCCGGGGTCACCGAGAGCGACGAGCCGAGACAGAGCAAGTAGTCAGCCTCAGAGGAAAGCCGCTGTGCCCTGCTTCCGTCAACGGGCAGGTACTCCCCGAAGAGGACGACACCGGGCTTGATCGGGTAGCCACAATCGCAGCGTGGCACGCCGTCCTCGGCAGCGTCCATGCGCTGTTCGACCTCGGAAAGGCGATAGTCCTCCCCGCACTCCAGGCACGACCCTGTAGCGAGCGAGCCATGAATCTCGTACAAGTCGGAACCGAACACCTCACGACGGTGAAGACCATCGACGTTCTGAGTGATCACACCCTCGAGCAGGCCAGCCTCGTACAGCTCTTCGAGAGCGAGGTGGGCCGGGTTGGGTTCAGCCTGGTGTAGGGCGCTGAGCCGCTGCGCGTAGAACTGCCAGAACTCGACTGGCTCCTTTTTGAACGTCTCGATGCTCGCCAGCTCTTCGAAGCGCCTGTTCTTTCCAGAGACCGTTCGCACCCCGATAATCGGGGAAGCCCTGACTCGGTGGAGATCCCCGACCCCGTGAAAGCGACCGCGCATCTGGCCTCGACGATGTCGCGGCGGATCTGTCGAAGTGCTTGTCTGATCTCGTCTCTGACACTTCTGGGCGGTCTCTTTCAATGACGCGTAGGAGATCCCATCGACGACGAGTCCGCTCCAGCGTGCGCGACCGACGCCCGAACGAGGTCGGTGTCCTGGGTCAGGGCTGTACTTCGATCGTCGGC
>CAVQKS010000003.1:0-75319 GCA_963713155.1 uncultured Thermoleophilia bacterium | reverse complement strand
CTCCTGGGCCGACTTCGTGTCGAGGCGGCAGCGCTCGACGTCGACCGCGAGGCTGCGGAGTCGATCGTCGCCGCTCTCGAGACGGAGCGGGAGGCACACCGCGTCGACCTGCTCGCGGCGCTCGACTCCGAGCGGTACCTGCGGCTGTTCGATTCGTTCGCGGCGGCCGTCGACTCGATCCCCGACGAGCTGGCCGGGACGGCACAGTCGCTTGCTTCGTCCGAGCTCCAGAGGCTCGAGAAGGCCGCCGCCAAGGTCTCGGAGGCGTCCTCCGACGACGAGCTGCACGGGCTCCGCATTCACGCCAAGCGGGCTCGTTACACGGCCGAGCTCGCCGCGATCACCGGACGCAAGCGCGTCGTTCGCTACGTCGAGGCGATTGTCGCGGTCCAGGACGTGATCGGCGAGCACCAGGACGCCGTCGTCGCCGAGGCACGCATCCGCGAGCTCGTCTCACCAGAGCGTGCGCTCGCGGCGGGGCGGCTGATCGAGCTCGAGCGGGCCCGCCGCCGCGATTCGCGCGCTCGGTACCGCGACGTGGTCGCCGAGGCGATCGCCCGCGGCCACGCTGCGCTCGGCTGAATCGCGGTCAGGCTGCGCGTTCGCGAGCGGTGAGCTCGCCCACGGCGCCCTCGCGCAGCCCGGCGCGCACGACTCTGAGTGATGTGTCGAGTCGCGCCTGAATGGCGGCGAGGATCGTCGCGCCGGCGGGCAGGATCTCGGCCCGCGAGGGGTTGACGCCGTAGCGCTCGACGAGATCGGCGGCCGGGGTGAGCTCGAGCAGCGACAACGCGTAGTCGAGCTCGTCGGCCCCGAGCCGCCCACCGACGAGCCGCTTGAGCGCGCGTGCGCTGCCGCCGACGGCGAGCCCGGCCCCGACCTCGGGGAACTCGAGGCCGGTCAGCAGACGATCGACCTCGCCTCGCGCCGCAACGAGATCCTCGTGCGTCGGCGGGTTCCGCGACAGGAGCCTGCTCGTCAACCGCCGCGACCCGAGATCGATCGTCCCGCTCCACGTGATTCCCTCACGTCCCGAGCCGACGACGATCTGCGAGGACCCGCCGCCGACGTCGACCACGGCGACGCGACGGCGCGAAGGGACGTGCATGCTGCCGAGCGCTCCGGTGAACGCGAGCCGGCCCTCCTCCTGCGCGGAGAGGATGCGGACCGGCGCGTTGGTCGCCGAGGCGATGGTTTCGCGGAGCTCGGTCCCGTTCACCGCCTGCCGTCCGGGGCTCGTGATCAGCACCTCGACTTCCTGTGCGCCTACCGCGAGCGCTGCTTCGACGAAGCCGCGAACATGCGCCGCGGTCTCGACGAGCTTGGCGGCAGGGATCACGCCGTCGCGTTCGATGTGGGCGCCGAGGCCTGCGCTCTCGCGCAGGGACAGGATCGGCTTTCCGTGCGCCTCGACGAGGAGCCGGACCGTGTTCGAGCCGACATCCACGACACCGAGCGGCACGGCTGCATGGTGACGACCCCACATGACGGCGCGGCTCGAGGTCAGACAGTCCGCTGCAGGCGGCGGGCCCGGTCGCGGCGCTTCATGAAGTGCGCCTGTGCGGGCCGCTTGCGCTCGCCCTTCTTTCCGGTCACGCGGTGCCAGGTCTGGTCTGGCTGCAGCTCCCAGGCCTGCGAATTGTCGTTCAGCAGGGCCTTGAACACGGCGTCGATCTCACCCCGGATGTGCGGATCTTCGACCGGCGCGACGACCTCGATCCGATGGTCGAGGTTGCGGGGCATCAGGTCCGCGCTTCCGAGCAAGTACGTGCGCGCGTCGCCGGCGTCGAAGCAATAGAGACGGCTGTGCTCGAGGAACCGACCGAGGATCGAACGCACGCGGATGTTCTCGCTGAGCCCTGGGATGCCCGGGATCAGTGCGCAGATCGCGCGCACCACGATGTCGATCTCGACGCCGGCCTGCGAGGCCCGGTACAGCTCTTCGATCACCTCGGGGTGCGTGATGCTGTTGCACTTGATCCGAATGCGGGCGGGCTCGTCCCGCCTCGGCCGCCGCGGCGACGCTACGGATGTGCTCGATCAGGCTCTTCTTGAGGTTGAACGGCGCAACGAGCAGCTTGCGGAAGCGCTGCGGGCGGCCGAAGCCGGTGACGAAGTTGAACAGGTCGGCGACGTCCGCGGTGATCTCGGGATCGGCCGTGAACAGCCCGATGTCCTCGTAGATCCGCGCGGTCGTGGCGTGATAGTTGCCGGTCCCGATATGGACGTAGCGGCGCAGCTCGTCGCCTTCTCGACGGACGATCAACGTCGTCTTCGCGTGGATCTTCATGTCCGGGAACCCGTAGACGACGTGGACGCCGGCCTGCTCCAGAGACCGCGCCCACTCGATGTTCCGTTGCTCGTCGAAGCGCGCTTTGAGCTCGACGACGCAGACGCACTGCTTGCCGTTCTCGGCCGCCTCGACGAGCGCGTTTGCGAGCGCGGAGTCCTGCGTCGTGCGGTACACGGTCGTCTTGATCGCAACCACGGCCTCATCCCGCGCCGCGCCTTTGACGAACGACTCGACGCTCGTCGAGAACGAGTCGTACGGATGCTGGACGACGAGGTCGCGCTGGGCGATCTCCGCGAAGAGATCGTCGTTCTTCGGGCTGAGGAGCCGGCGCTGCGTATAAGCGACCCATGGCTCGTACTTCAGGTCCGGGCGGTCGAGGGAGTACAGCTGACCGAGGTCGGCAAGGTCGAGCAGGCCCTTCATCGGATACACCCCGGACGACGAGATCCCGAGGCGCGTCTCGAGCCGCGACAGCATCGACCGCGAGATCGAGCTCGACACCTCGAGCCGCACGACCGCCCCGAACCGGCGCTTGCGGAGCTCGCTCTCGACCGCTTCCAGCAGGTCGTCCGCGTCGTCGGAGATCTCGGTGTCGCCGTCGCGGGTCACACGGAACGCGACGCGCTCGAGGACCTCCATCTCGGGGAACAGCACCGGCAGGAAGTGGCCGATGATCGCCTCGAGCGGGAGCCGAAGACCGTCGGTGCCGATCGGGACGAACCGTGGCAACCCTTCGGGCACCTTCACGCGGGCGAAGCGCTCTTCGCCGGACGTGTCGTCGCGGACCATGACGCCGAGGCTCAGCGACAGACCGGAGATGTACGGGAACGGCTGGCCGGGCCCGACTGCGAGCGGCGTCAGCACGGGATAGATCTGGCGCAGGAAGATGCGTTCGAGGTCCTCGAGCTCGTCGGACGTCGCGTCGTCCACACTGCCGACTCGGATCCCCTCGGCGGCGAGTGCGGGGCACAGATCGTCGCGCCACAGCTGCGACTGCGCCGCGCTGAGCTCGATCACGTGGACGCGGACCTGGTCGAGCGTCTGCTGCGGGCGTCCTACCGTCGGGCAGCCGAACGGCGAGGCCCGAGAGCACCTGGTCGTAGAGCCCGGCGACCCGGACCATGAAGAACTCATCGACGATGTCCGAGACGATCCCGCAGAACTTCACCCGCTCGAGCAGCGGCTCGGACGGGTCGGCAGCGAGGTCGAGGACACGCCCCATGAGCGCAATCGCCGAGAGCTCACGGTTGATCAGCGCTTCGCTGGCGCTCGGTATCTCGGTGGTCGCCACTGAACGGCTCATGATAGGCGCCTGCTCGCGAACGGGTGGAGAACCTGGCCCGCCGCGCGGACACGTATGCTGCCGCCCGTGCGGAACGACCGCCTGCTCGTGACGTTGGCGATCGTGATCGGCGTCGTGTTGATCGCCGTCGGGATCGTCTACTGGTCGCTACCGGCGAGGTCGCTGCCCGGGTTCTTCCCGGGGCACCAGGCAGGCTCGGCCCACCACCACGTGAAGCACGGGATCGCCGCATTCCTGCTGGGTGTGGCATGCCTCGTGTTCGCCTGGTTCCGCACCGGGCCGTCGCGGACGTCGCCTGCTGCCTGAGTTGATCGCGACAACGCTGATCACCTACACCCAGGCGATCATCCTGGGACTGCTACAGGGCGTGTCGGAGCTCTTTCCGATCTCGAGCCTCGGCCACAGCGTCATCCTCCCGAGTCTGCTCGGCTGGGACATCCATCAGAACGACCAGTACTTCCTCACGTTCCTGGTCGCGACGCACCTCGCGACGGCGATCGTCCTGTTGATCTTCTTCCGGCGCGACTGGGCGCGGATCGTGAAGGGCCTCTGGCGTTCGCTCCGCGACCGCGCAATTGCGCCTGACGATGCCGACGCGAAGCTCGGCTGGCTGCTCGTGGTCGGCACGATCCCGGCCGGGATCCTCGGGCTCGCGCTCGAAAGCGCGCTCCGCAAGGTCTTCGCCTCGCCGACCTCGGCATCGATCTTCCTCATGCTCAACGGCGTCCTCCTCGCCGGCGCGGAGGTGCTCCGCAGACGTGCGCCCGTTACGGCCGATGAGGACGACGTCCGGATCGCCCGGACCGTCTCGTGGCGCGACTCCTTCTTCGTCGGTGCCGCCCAGGCCCTGGCGCTCATCCCGGGCTTCTCGCGGTCGGGAGCGACGATGGGCGGCGGCCTCCTTGTCGGCCTCTCGCACAAGGACGCCGCCCGCTTCGCGTTTCTGCTCGCGACGCCGATCATCGGCGCCGCCGCGGTGTTGAAGCTGCCGGAGCTGTTCGGCTCCGACGGCAACGGCGTCCGCGGGCAGGCGCTCGCCGGGGCGATCGGCGCGGCCGTGGCGGCGTGGTTCGCAATTCGCTTCCTGATGCGGTACTTCGAGACCCGCACGCTGATCCCGTTCGCCGTCTACTGCTTCGTCGCCGGGCTCGCGTGCACCATCTACTTCGTGACATAGCGGCGGAGACCGCGTAGCGATTCGGTGAATGGGCGCGGAAAGTGCCCCATTTGCAGCGAACATGCGTGTGGATGCCGACGAAGCCGAGCCCGCTGCTCTGCGAACTGCATGCGCACACGACGTGGAGCGACGGCGCTTTCAGCGTGCGCAGGGTCTGCGATCTGTACGGCCGAGCGGTTTCGACGTCCTCGCCGTCACGGATCACGTCACGCGTGCCGGCGATCATGTGAACGCGCAGCGCTTCGATGCCTACCTCGCCGAGATCGAGCAGGAGGCGGCGCGCGCGGCGCGGCTCTACGGACTGCTCGTCCTGCCGGGCCCAGCAGGCGCCTCGCGCTAGGCGAAGAGCACGAGCGCGATCACGCCGAGGCCGAGCGCGACGCCGATCGCGGCGACCAGCGTCAGCAGGCGAGCGCTGATCGGCGCGAACGAGCCGCGGTCAAGTGCGTCTTCGACTGCGCGCGTCCGCTGGAGCCCGACGACGAGCATGACGAGCCCGAGCACACCGAAACCGACGCCGACCACCTCGAACGGCCACGAGGCGGCATTCGAGTGCAGCGGCAACAGCTTGCCGATGCCGATGCCTACCGCGATCGCGGCCAGACCTGTCCGGCACCACGCGAGGTACGTGCGCTCGTTCGCGAGCCGCGTCCGCCGCGTCGCATCTTCGACGCCCGGTTCTCCCATGGAGGAGGTCGAGTCTACGCGGGATGCGAGGCGTCGCTGAACTCGCGAAACTCGCCGGTGACCAGGTACGCGACCTGTTCTCCGATGTCGACGGCGTGGTCGCCGATCCGCTCGACGCACCGGGAGACGACGAGCATCCGCAGCGCGTACTCGCGCTCCTGGGGCGAGTTCCCGAGAGAGAGGAGATCGTCGGTCGCGTTTCGGTTGGCGCGGTCGATCAGCTCGTCCAGCTCGACGAGCGTTTGCGCCTTCTCCGCGTCGCGGGCTGCGAACGCATCCATCGCGACGCGGATCATCTGCTCGGCCCGCTGGCCCATGTCCTCGATCGAGCGACTGACCGCTTCGTCGTCGACGTTCAGATCACCCATCAGCTTTGTCAGCTTGGCGACGGTGACGCAGTAGTCGGCCATCCGCTCGAGATGGAGGTTGACCCGCAGCACCGCAAGCACGAAACGGAGATCAACGGCGACGGGCGTCTGGCGCGCGAGCAACGACTGCACGCCGGTCTCGATCTCGACGTAGCGCCGGTCGACCTCGTCGTCGAATGCGATCACCTCGTCGGCGAGCTCGGAGTCGCCGCGCGCCAGCGCGTTGAGCGCCGACCGCAGCGCGCGAAGGACGAGGTCACCCTCCTCCTGGAGGCCGGCCTCGAGCTGCGAGAGCTCCTCGGTGAACGAGATCCTCATCCGAAGCGGCCGGTGACGTACCCCTCGGTGCGCTCGTCCGCCGGCTGCGTGAAGATCTTCTCCGTCGAGTCGTATTCGACGAGGACCCCGTTGCGGGTCCCGTCGTCGCGCACGTCGAGGCTGAAGAACGCGGTCATCTCGGCGACGCGCGCCGCCTGTTGCATGTTGTGCGTGACGATCACGAGCGTGTACTCGCGCTTCAACTCGTGCATCAGGTCTTCGATCGCAGAGGTCGAGATCGGGTCGAGTGCCGATGCCGGCTCGTCGAGCAGGATCACGTCCGGCTGCACGGCGATCGCGCGCGCGATGCACAGGCGCTGCTGCTGCCCGCCCGAGAGCCCGAACGCCGAGCGCTTCAGCCGGGTCTTCACCTCTTCCCAGAGGGCCGCGCGGCGGAGTGCCTGCTCGACGCGGTCGTCGAGGTTGTCCTTCATGCCGAGGATCCGCAGCCCGTAGGCAACGTTGTCGTAGATCGACTTCGGGAATGGGTTCGGGCGCTGGAAGACCATGCCGATCCGCCGTCGCACCTCGATCGGGTCGACACCGTTGCCGTACAGGTCGGTGCCGTGGTAGAGCACCTTGCCGTCGATGCGGGCGCTCGGGACGAGGTCGTTCATCCGGTTCAGGCAGCGAAGAACGGTCGACTTGCCGCACCCCGACGGTCCGATCAGCGCCGTGATCGCGTGACGGTGGATGTCGAGCGTGACTCCTGCGACCGCGAGGGCCTTCCCGTACGAGACCGCCAGATCGTCGATGTCGAAGACGACGTCCTGGCTGATTTCGGCGGCGGAGGGCGGCGCAGCGACGCCGATGGCCGGGACGGCCTGGGGATTCGGACTTCGCCTGATCCATGGTCGACACCGTGTGAGTCTCCCGACCCGTGCCGCTCGCCAGGGTCGACAGGATGTGAATGATATGTGACGGAGTGGTGACAGTCGTCACGACGTTCCCGAACGGCTGAAATGCTCCCGCGCGGTGGAAGCCGCGTCGATCCCACAAGGCGGAGGATCCGAGCTCGACGGTTCGCGGAACCTCCGCGACCGCCTCGGCGACAAGCTCTTCTACTGGCTGACCGCAATCGCCAGCCTGCTCTCGGTCGCGCTCGTCGCCGGGATCATCTGGGAGATCGCCAAGGCGGCCTGGCCGGCGATCCAACACTTCGGTCTGAGCTTCATCTCGAACAACGTCTGGAACGCGCCGCTCAACGAGTTCGGTGCGCGCGACCTGATCATCGGGACGATCGTCACGTCCTTCGGCGCCATCCTGCTCTCCGGCCCGATCTCCGTCGCGATCGCGCTCTTTCTCAGCGAGATCGCCCCGCCCGCGATCCGTGGGCCGGCGGGGACGCTGATCGAGATGCTCGCCGCGGTCCCGAGCGTGGTGATCGGCCTGTGGGGCATCTACGTCCTCGCCCCGTTCTCCGCACAGCACCTACAGCCGTGGATCAGCGACGTGCTGGGCTGGTTGCCGATCTTCGCCAACGGCCAGGACAAGGTCGAGTCGACCGTCTTCGCGGCGATTCTCGTCCTGACGATCATGACGATCCCGATCACCTCGTCGATCTGCCGCGACCTCTTCCTCAGCGTCCCCTCGGAGCTCGAGGAAGGTGCGATCGGGCTCGGAGCAACGCGGTGGGAGATGGTGAAGACGGTCACCGTCCCCTCTGTGCGCGGAGGCGTTGTCGCGGCCGTCGTCCTCGGGCTCGGCCGCGCACTCGGCGAGGCAATCGCCGTTACCCAGGTGATCGGCAACTTCATCCCGCTCCACCGGTCGATCTTCGAGCCCGGCGACACGATCGCAAGCCGGGTCGCGAACCAGTACCAGGGCGCGATCACCACGCTGCAGATCTCGTCGCTGATCTACCTGGCGCTGATCCTGCTCGTGATCTCGTTCATCGCGAACTTCGGTGCGCAGATGATCGTCAAGCGGTTCCAACGCAAGCTGGGGGGTGCGACGTGACCGAGCCTCCTCAGCTCTCGCTCAAAGCGACCGGCCGTGCGCGCCGTCGCCTGTTCGCGAACCGGATCGCAGAGAGCGCTGCGCTGGCGGCTGCGACCGCGGCGATCGTCGTCCTCGGGATCCTCGTGTGGTCGGTGGCGAGCCGCGGCATCGCTGCGATCAACCTCGACTTCTTCATCAAGGGGCCGGCGCTGTTCGGCCAGTCCGGGGGCGGGATCGCGCCGGCGATCGTCGGCTCGGCGCTGCTCGTCGGGATCGCGACGATCATCGCGCTGCCCTTCGGAGTGCTCACCGCCGTCTACGTCAGCGAGTTCGCCCCGCCCAGGATCGCCAACCAGGTACGGCTCTGGCTCGACGTCCTGAACGGCTTCCCGTCGATCGTGATCGGCATCTTCGTCTTCACGCTCATCGTGAAGACGTCGGTCCCGGTCCTGGGCATCGGTCATCACCAGAGCGCCATCGCCGGCGGCTTCGCCCTGTCGATCATCATGCTGCCGCTCGTCGCGCGATCGGCGATGGAGGTGCTGGCGCTCGTCCCGAATCAGCTCCGCGAGGGGAGCTACGCCCTCGGCGTGTCGAAGTGGCAGACGGTCGTGCGGGTCGTTCTGCCCACCTCGTTCGGCGGGATCCTGACCGGCACGACGCTGGCGATCGCACGGGCGGCCGGCGAGACCGCGCCGCTCCTCTTCACGTGCGCGATCGCCGGCGAGACCGTCGACTGGAACCCGGCACATTCGGTGCAGTCGATCCCGCTGACGATCTTCACCGATTCCGAGTCGGCCGATCCGAACCTGCACACCCAGGCATGGGCGGCGGCCTTCGTGCTGATCGTCTTCGTCCTGGTGACGAGCCTCGCGGCACGCTTTTTGCTCGATCGCTCGCGCCGCAAGCTCGGGATGACGCGGTGACGCGCTCTGTCCGCGTTCACCACTCCGTCACCTCGGTGTAACAGCGCGTCAGCCCATCTTCCCTGCTCACAGCGGCAGGCTGGCGGCGTCCCAGACGTACGCAGATTTTTTCAGCAGACCACCGATTCCCCAGGGAACAGGAGAGGAATTTCTTATGAAGAAAGGTCTTGCACTTCTCGCGATTGGCGCGCGTCGCGCTGCTCGCGGTCGCGGCGTCGGCCGGCGCGAAGTCGAACGACACGACGATCACCGGAGCCGGCAGCACGTTCGTCGCACCGCTGGTCTCCGCCTGGACGCCGGCGCTCGGCTCGGCGTTCGGGTACACGGTCCAGTACAGCGCCGTCGGCTCCGGCGCCGGAATCCAGGCGATCACCAGCAACCAGGTCGACTTCGGTGCTTCTGACGCGCCGCTGAACCCGGCCCAGGAGCAGGCGTGCCCGGACTGCAAGCAGATCCCGTGGGCGCTCTCCGCGGTGGCGGTCGACTACAACGTCCCCGGCGCGCCCGCGCACCTGCGGCTCGACGGGGCGACGATCGCGAACATCTTCCTCGGCCAGATCACGAACTGGAACGACCCGGCGATCGCCAAGCTGAACCCGGGCGCCAACCTGCCGAACCTGAAGATCACCCCGGTCTTCCGCTCGGACGGCTCGGGCACCTCCTATGCGTTCACCGACTACCTGTCAGCGGTCAACGGCACCTGGAAGACGAAGATCGGCGTGTCGACTCAGCCGGCGTTCCCGGCCGGTCTCGGCGCCAAGGGGAACTCGGGCGTCGCGGGCGTCGTCTCGCGCACGAACGGCGGCATCGCCTACACCGACGTCGCCTACGCGGTCGCGAACCACATCAAGTTCGCCGCGGTGAAGAACGCAGCCGGGAAGTTCCTCTACCCGAGCCTGCGCCGCATCGAGGCAGCTGCGCTCGCTTACCCGAAGGTGCCGGCGAACAACGAGATGCACATCGTCAACCCGCCCAAGTCGGCGGCGCTCGCGTACCCGATCAGCACCTATACGTACGTGATCGTTCACCAGAAGACGGCTCACGCAGCCGAGCTGCGCAAGATGATCTTCTGGGCGCTGACGGCAGGTCAGGGCCCGAAGTACGCAGCCAAGCTCACCTTCGCCCCGATGTCCACGGTGAAGACCGTGCTCGTCGCGGCGGAGAAGACGCTCAAGACCATCCACACCTAGACCCGGACTCGTGCAGAGGGGTCTGGCCTCGCGGTCAGGCCCCTCTCACGCGCGTCTGACGGGAAACGCGCAACGCACCTGCAGGCCGCCGCCGGTCGACCCGCTCGCCTCGACCTCGCCGCCGGCCGCGGTGACGACGTGCTTCACGATCGCCAGGCCGAGGCCCGTGCCGCGGGTCGTTCGCGCGGCATCGCCGCGGTAGAAGCGCTCGAACAGACGGCCGAGCGTCTCGGTATCGACGCCGGCGCCGTCGTCGTCGGCGGTGAGGACGGCGGTGCTTCCGTCGCGTGAGACCGACAGGGTGAAGCGCGAACCGTGGCCGGCGTAACGGATTGCATTTTCGGCCAGGTTCTCGGCGATCATCCTCAGCATGCGGGGCCGGACCGGGACGTCGACGTCGACGTCACCCTCGACACGGAGCTCGACCCCGGCCCGCGTCGCGGCCCCCTCGAGCTCGCGGGCGACGTGCTCGAGGACCGGGAGGGCGTTCGTGTGCCCGAGCGAGACGACCTCCTTGCCGCTCTCGAGCTCCGACAGGAAGAGGATCTCGTCGATCAGCTCTCCGGCATTCACGACCTCGGCGCGGGCCTGGTCGATCAAGGCGTGGACGTCGGCGTCCGGGAGGTCGGCGGAGTCGAGCAGCGCCATGATCCGGGCGAGCGGTGTGCGCAGCTCGTGGGAGACCGCCGCGGTGAAACCGGTTCGCAACTCATCGAAGCTGCGGTCGTCCACGTATCTGGTCGTCACCGAATCGTCACCAATCTGAAACCCGAACAAAAGGCGGGATCGCACTATCGTAGGCGTCGTGAGCAGGGTCCTGATCGTCGAAGACGACACCGTGATCGCGGACGGGATGGCGCGCCACCTCGGCGCAGCGGGATTCGACCCCGTGGTGGTCGGGCGGGGAGAGCTCGGCCTCGCGCGGTTGCGCTTCGAGAACCCGGATGTCTGCGTGCTCGACCTGATGCTGCCGGAGCTCGACGGCTGGAAGCTGATCGAGACGGCGAGGTCGGAGGGGATCGGGACGCCGATCGTGGTCGTCTCTGCGCGCGGAACGGAGCACGACCGCGTCCATGCACTCGAGATCGGCGCGGACGACTACCTCGTGAAGCCGTTCTCGATGCGCGAGCTCGTCGCACGTGTCGGCGCCGCGGCCCGCAGAGGTGTTCGCCCGGCGGAAGAGCGTCGCGGCGATGCGATCGAGATCGAGGAGCTCCGGATCGATCCGCGCGAGGTTCAGGCGTTCGTCGAAGGCGAGAGCGCCGGGCTTACGCCGACCGAGTTCAAGCTCCTCTACACGCTCGCGCTCGACCGCGGCCGCGTCGTCACCCGTGACGAGCTGCTGCAGAAAGTCTGGGGACGCCGCGAGACGCATCGCGACCGCACTGTCGACGTGTTCGTGCGGCGGCTCCGGCAGAAGATCGATCGGCCCGCGCCGCGGCACTCGTTCATCCAGACGCGGTTCGGCGTCGGCTACAAACTGGAGCCGGAGCCGAAGTGAGGAAGCGTCCGCGGCCGGGATAGGCTGCGGATGTGGACTTCGAGCTGACGGCCGAGCAGCGCGAGATTCAGGCCGTTGCACGCGATTTCGCGCGCGCCGAGATCGAGCCCAACGCTTCGGCGTGGGATCGCGACCATGGCTTCCCGCGTGCGCTCCTGACGGCTCTGGGTGAGCTCGGCCTGCTCGGCGTTTGCGTTCCCGAGGCCTACGGCGGCGCCGGGGCGGACTTCATCTCGTACATCCTCGTGCTCGAGGAGCTCTCGCGCGCCGATGCCGGCGTCGGCGTCACGGTCGCGGTCCACACCTCTGCGTGCACGATGCCGCTGCTGCAGTTCGGCACCGACGACCAGCGCGCTCGGTTCGTCCCGGCGCTTGCACGAGGCGAGCGGATCGGCTGCTTCGCACTGACGGAGCCCGGCGCCGGGTCGGACGCCGGCGCGATCGTCACGCGGGCCGAACGCGTCGACGGCGGCTGGCATGTGGTCGGCGCCAAACAGTGGATTACCAACGCCGCCTTCGGCGGGACCGTGCTGCTCTTTGCCCGCACCGATCCCGAGACTCGGTCGGCGCGAGGGATCTCGGCCTTCGCGCTCGACGGCGAGGACGTGACGATCACGCGAACCGAGGAGAAGCTCGGGCTGAACTCCTCAGCCACCAACGACATCTCCGTGGACGTCGTCGTCGGCGACGACCGCCTGATCGGCGACGAGGGCCACGGATTCCGCATCGCGATGGCGACTCTCGACGGCGGCCGGATCGGCATCGCGGCGCAGGCGGTGGGGATCGCACAGGCCGGGTATGAGGTGGCCCTTCGCTATGCGCAGGAGCGGCAGACTTTCGGACGGCGGATCGCAGACCACCAGGCGATCCAGCACAAGCTCGCCGACATGTCGACGGAGATCGACGCGGCGCGGCTCCTCGTCCTGCGAGCCGCCTGGCTCAAGGCCAACGGCCGTCCGCACACCGAAGCCGGGGCGAAGGCGAAGCTGTTCGCGTCCGAGACGGCGCGCCGCCAGACTGCCGAGGCGATCCAGGTGCTCGGCGGCTACGGCTACACGAAGGAGTTCCCCGTCGAGCGCTACTACCGAGATGCGAAGGTGACCGAGATCTACGAGGGGACGAGCGAGATCCAGCGGCTCGTGATCGCCCGCCAGATCCTCGGTGAGCGCGCGGCGGAGCGGGTATGAGCCGTAGGCTCGACGGAGGCTCCCAAGGAGCGGAGGCACCGGCTTTGCCGGCGCTGGAGCGGGGATGAGCCCTAGTTCACGCTCACCCGACGAGCCGGTGCGGCTGACGCGCATCTATACGGGCGGCGGCGACCGTGGTGAGACGTCGCTCGGGGATGGATCGCGCGTGTCGAAGCTCGACCCGCTGCTCCGCGCCTACGGCGCCGTCGACGAGCTCAACTCGGTCGTCGGGTGGGCGCAGGCGGCCGCGGGCGACGACCGGCTCGCGCGCATCCAGAACGAGCTGTTCGACCTGGGCGCGGATCTGTCGGTTCCCTTCGCGGAAAACGACGGCCGGCTGCGGATGACGCCGCAATCGGTCGAACGGCTCGAGCACGACTGCGACGACGCGAACGCATCGCTGCCCGAGCTCAAGAGCTTCGTGATCCCGGGTGGCAGCGAGGTCGCCGCGCGGCTTCACGTCGCTCGCGCAGTTTGTCGCCGCGTCGAGCGCGAGGTGCTCGCGGTGGGGACGGAGCGGGTCGTCAACCCTGTCGCCCTCGTCTATCTGAACCGCCTGAGCGACCTGCTGTTCATTCTCGCCCGAGCAGCGAACGCAGGGGGCGCCGAGCCGTTGTGGAAACCGGGCGCATGACGACGCGCGAGGAGCGTGGCGGGGAGCTCCACTCGACGATTTCGGGGGTGGAGAATCCGGCGCTGTCGTCGCCGGAGTCCGTGTCGGTGGACTACGAGCGCGATTTGGCCGATCCGGGGGTGTTTCCGTTCACGCGTGGGGTGTATCCGTCGATGTATCGGGGCCGGCTGTGGACGATGCGGCAGTTCGCGGGGTTCGGGACGGCGGCGGAGACGAACGAGCGGTTCCGGTATCTGCTGGAGCATGGGCAGACGGGGTTGTCGACGGCGTTCGACATGCCGACGTTGATGGGGCTCGACTCCGACCATCCGCGTTCGGTCGGGGAGGTCGGCCGGGAGGGGGTGGCGGTCGACTCGCTCGAGGACATGGAGACGTTGTTCGCGGGGATCCCTCTGGGCGAGGTGTCGACGTCGATGACGATCAACTCGCCGGCGGCGATGCTGCTGGCGTTCTATCTGTGTGTGGGGGAGGAGCAGGGGGTGCCGCGGGATCGGCTGCGCGGGACGATCCAGACGGACATCCTGAAGGAGTACATCGCGCAGAAGGAGTACATCTTCCCGCCGGAGCCGTCGATGCGGCTGGTGACGGACATGGTCGAGTTCTGTGCTGCGGAGATGCCGTTGTGGCATCCGATCTCGATCTCGGGCTACCACATCCGGGAGGCGGGGTCGACGGCGGCGCAGGAGCTGGCGTTCACGTTGGCGGACGGGTTCACGTACGTGGAGTGGGCGGTCGAGCGGGGGCTCGATGTCGACGAGTTCGCGCCGCGGCTGTCGTTTTTCTTCAATGCGCACCTCGATTTCTTCGAGGAGATCGCGAAGTACCGGGCGGCGCGGCGGATCTGGGCGCGTGAGCTGCGGGACCGGTTCGGGGCGAGGTACGAGCGGTCGCTGCTGATGCGGTTCCACACGCAGACGGCGGGTGTGTCGCTGACGGCGCAGCAGCCGGAGGTGAACATCGTGCGGACGGCGATCGAGGCGCTGGCGGCGGTGTTGGGCGGCACGCAGTCGCTGCACACGAATTCGTTCGATGAGGCGCTGGCGTTGCCGACGGAGGACGCGGTCCGGTTGGCGTTGCGGACGCAGCAGGTGATCGCGCACGAGACCGGGGTGGTGAACACGGCCGACCCGCTGGGCGGCTCCTACTACCTGGAGCAGCTGACGAACGAGCTCGAGCGGCAGGCGTACGAGTACTTCGACCGGATCGAGCGCTCGGCGGTGTCGTCGCGGCGATCAAGGACAACTTCTTCCAGCGCGAGATCGCCGAGGCGTCGTTCCGCTACCAGTCGGAGGTCGAACGAGGGCAGCGGGTGATCGTCGGCGTCAACCGCTACCAGCAGAGCGACGAGGCGGAGCCGGAGATCCTGAAGATCGACCCGAGGCTCGAAGCCGAACAAGCCGCCCGCGTACAGGCGCTCAGGGGCCGGCGCGACTCGGCCCAGGTCGAAGCCGCCCTCGCCCGGCTCGGCGCCGACGCCTCGGTCGAAGGGCGAAACCTGATGGCCCCGATCATCGAAGCCGCCCAGGCGTACGCCACCGTCGGCGAGATGTGCGACGTCCTCCGCCAGGCCTGGGGCACCTGGCGCGAAACACCGGTCTTTTGAATCAAATTTCGCATCACATTTGACACAGATGCGCCAACAAACGCCCGCCGGTACCGTCTAACCTTCAGGCAGATGAGAGCGCACGCCGATCCGCTGCGCGCTGACCATGTCAGTGTCTCCCGCACGCCGTTCTGGCGGCGCGAGAGCTTCTGGCGGATCGCCCTGCCGATTGCCGCCGGGGTGGCCGTGATCGCGGCAGTCATCGTCGTCCTCCAGGTCAGCTTCGGCAGCAACGGCACGCCGAACGCCGCGGCGGGCTGGGGCGTGACGTATGCGGCCCCGAAGCCGCCCAAGACTGTGAAGTTCGATCCGCGCGCCCAGCTGGTCGCAACCAAGTTCGTGAAGACGGCCGTCGCGCGCAAGAATCTCGATGTCGCGTACCGCATCTCGGGGCCGGGTGTGCGCGAGGGCATGACCCTCAAGCAGTTCATGACCGGCAACATCGCCGTCGTCCCGTACAAGGTCACCAGCAAGACCTCGGCGAACATGAAGATCGACAAGTCCTACGCGACGAGCGCGCAGGTCGAGCTCTACCTCACGACGCCGGGATACGCCGGGCGCGACTTCTTCGTCGACCTGGTCAAGAAGGACGGCAAGTGGCTCGTCGACGGCTGGGTACCCCGCGGGACGGCGCCGATCCCGACCGATCCGGGTCGGTAGATGCAGCCGAAGATCCGGGTGGTGATCGCCAAACCGGGCCTCGACGGCCACGACAGGGGGGCGAAGATCATCGCGCGGGCGCTGCGGGACGCGGGAATGGAGGTCATCTACACGGGCCTGCATCAGACGCCGGAGCAGATCGCGGAGACGGCGATCCAGGAGGACGCCGACGCGGTCGGGATCTCGATCCTGTCCGGCGCTCACATGACGCTCGTCCCTCGCATCCTCGAGCTCCTGCGCGCGGACGGAGCCGATGACGTTCTGGTCGTCGTCGGCGGCACGATCCCGGCAGACGATGTCGCGTCGCTCAAGGCGCAAGGCGTCGCCGAGGTCTTCACGCCCGGAGCTCCGACGTCCGAGATCGTCGACTTCCTGCAGTCGCGCGTCGCCGTCTAACGGCCGAACGCCTGCTGTGCGGCGGGTAGAGTCTCGCCGCGATGAAGATCGCCGTCTGCGTGAAAGCCGTTCCGGACGCCGCGTCGGGGCGTCGCATCGACCCGGCGACGAAGCGCCTCGACCGCTCGGGTGAGCTCGCGATCTCGGAGTGGGACACCTACGCGATCGAGGAGGCGCTCGTCCTCAAGGAGGCCGGCGGGGAAGGCGAGGTCGTTGTCGTCTCGCTCGGGCCGGAGCGCGCCGTCGACGCGTTGCGGAAGGCGCTGGCGATGGGAGCCGACCGCGCCGTGCTCGTCTCCGACGCAGCCTTCGAGGGCGCAGATCTGCTCGGCACCGCCAAGGCGCTCGCCGGTGCGCTCGAACGCGAGTCGGCGGACCTCGTGCTCTTCGGCCAGCAGTCGGCCGACGGCGGCGGCGCGTGCCTCTGGGCGGCCGTCGCCGACCGGCTCCGGCGTCCGATCGTCTCGCAGGTGAGCGAGCTCACCGTCGAGGGCGGTTCGCTGACCGGGAAGCGGCAGACCGAGTTCGGCTACGACACGCTCCGACTCCCGCTGCCGGCGGTTGTCGCCGTCGCGGACTCGATCAACACGCCGCGCTATCCGTCACTCAAGGGGATCATGGGCGCGAAGCGCAAGCCGCAGGACACGCTCGGCGCTGCGGATGTCGGAGGGCTCGACGAGTCTCGCACCACCGTGCTCGCGCTCAATCCGCCGCCCTCGCGCGGAGAGGCGCGGCGGATCGAGGACGACGGGACGGCGGCCGAGCAGATTGTCGAGTTCCTCGCAGAGCGGAGGCTTCTGTGAAGACCCTCGTCTTCCTCGAGCACCATGACGGCGCGATCCAGAAGGGCTCGCTCGGCGTGCTGGCAAAAGCGGTGGCGCTCGGCGGCGACGTCGCAGGTGTGCTCGCCGGCACGGGCGTGCGTTCGCTCGTCGAGGAGGCGGGCAGTCATGGCGCGACGACCGTCTGGATCGCCGACGACGAGCGGCTCGCGGCTCCACTGCCGCAGCCGCGCGTCGACGTGATCGCCAAGCTCGTGCGCGACGAGGGCTTCGACGCGGTCTTGTTCGCGCAGTCGGTGCTCGCCGCAGACGTGGCCGCCGGCCTGGCTGCGCGACTCGACGCCGGCCTTAACTGGGATCTCGTCGACCTGAGCGCGGACGGCGTCGGGACGCGGCCTGCACTCTCCGACAGCGTCTATGTCGACGTCGGGTGGGCGAGCGGCCCGCGGCTGGCGGTGTTCAGGGCCGGCACATTCGACGCCGCACCGACGGGTGGGGTCGCGGAGGTGAAGGAAGCAACGGTCGAGCTCGAGGACTTCTCGCTCCTCGCCGAGATGGTCGAGCAGGCCCATGCGGAACAGCAAGGCCCGTCGATCGAGGAGGCAGACGTCATCGTCGCGGGCGGGCGTGGTCTCGGTCAGCCCGAGGGCTTCTCCCTTGCAGAAGGGCTCGCGCAGGCGCTCGGCGGCGCGGTCGGCGCGACCCGCGCGGTCGTCGACGCTGGGTGGTACCCGTACTCGGCGCAGGTCGGGCAGACCGGCAAGACGGTGTCGCCGAAGCTGTACGTCGCGCTCGGGATCTCCGGCGCGATCCAGCACAAGGTCGGCATGCAGGGCTCGAACGTGATCGTCTCGATCAACAAGGATCCGAATGCCCCGATCTTCGAGTTCTCCGACCTGGGCGTTGTGGGTGACTTGCACGAGATCGTCCCGAAGCTCACCGAGCTCGTCCGCTCCCGCCGATCGTGAGCGTTCGCCCGGCCGATTTCGCACCGCCGTGGTCGGTCGGCGAGGCCTTCCGTCCGCCGAGCGATCCGGTCGACGAGCGGATCGAGGTCGGCTTCCTGATCGTCGGAGCGGGTCCGGCCGGGCTTGCCGCTGCGATCAGGCTCGGTCAGCTGATCGAGGAGAACCCCGAGGTGGCGGAGCGACTCGGCGACGTTCCGGTCGCGGTTCTCGAGAAAGGGAAGGCGCCGGGCGCGCATCTGCTCTCGGGCGCGGTCGTGAACCCGCGCGGGCTGCAGTTGCTGTTCGGGGATCGCAAGCGGCTCGACGAGTTCCCGTTCGCGGGACCGGTGGAAGCGGAGTCGGTGCTCTTCATGACGCGGAAGCACGCGTACCGAATCCCGACGCCGCCGACGATGGCCAATCACCACAACTTCGTCGCGTCGCTGTCGAAGCTCGGCAGCTGGCTCGCGGAGGAAGCAGAGGCGCTCGGCGTCACGGTGCTGCCCGAGACTGTTGCCGACTCGCTTCTCGTCGACGGCGGGCGTGTGCTCGGCGTGCGAACGGGTGACCGAGGACGCGACCGGAACGGCGTTCCGCTTCCGAACTTCGAGCCCGGATCCGATCTGACGGCGCGCGTCACCATCCTCGCCGAGGGGACGCAGGGGCATCTGACGAGCGCGGCGCTCGAACGGTTCGGGCTGCAGGGTCCGAACGCCCAGGTCTGGGCCCTCGGCGTCAAGGAGGTGTGGCGCGTCGCGCGTCCGCTCGCGCGCGTCGATCCACACGATGGGCTGGCCGCTCCGTGGGCGCGGCAAGTACCGCGAATTCGGCGGGTCGTTCATCTACCCGCTCGGGGATGACCTCGTCACGATCGGGATGGTCGTCGGGCTCGATTACCGCGATGCGGCGCTGTCGGTCCACGATCTTCTGCAGGAGCTCAAGACGCATCCGCGCATCCGGCGGCTCCTCGAGGGTGGCGAGCGTCTTCAGTGGGGTGCGAAGACGATCCCGGAGGGCGGCTTCGTCGCTCTGCCGGAACGGTTCCATGCGCCCGGCCTCCTGCTGGCGGGTGACGGCGTCGGGCTGGTCAACGTGCCGGCGCTGAAGGGGATCCACTACGCGATCGAGTCGGGGCGGCTCGCGGCCGAGGCGGCGTGGCGCACCCTCGAGCGCGGGACGACGATGCGGAGTGCGCTGGCGTCGTACGACGAGTCGATCCGATCGTCGTTCATCTGGCGCGATCTGCATGAGGTGCGCAACATGCGGCAGGCGTTCGGGCACGGCTTCTACGTCGGCGGCGCGATGGCGAGTGCGATGACGGTCACGAAGGGGCACTTCCCTCCCGGCGACGCCGATACAGAGCGCGACGCCGAGCAGTCGATCATCAAGACCGAGCGCGATCGGCTGTATCCGCACGCAGACGGGCGCCTCACGTTCGACAAGCTTTCGAGCGTGTTCGCGTCCGGAAACAGGACGCGCGACGATCAGCCCAATCACATCCGCGTGCAGACGCGCGTCCCGCGGGAGCTGGCCGAGCTCTGGGTGCACATGTGCCCGGCGCAGGTTTACGAGGTGGGGGAGGCGGACGGCAACGGGACCGTGGAGGTACGCCTGGCGCCGTCGAATTGCGTCCAGTGCGGTGCGATCACCGCCAAGGGCGGCCGCCTGACCCCGCCGGAGGGCGGCAGCGGCCCCGAGTACACACTCACGTAGCCGGCCGGTGACAGTTCCGTCACGGCGGCTGCCACCTGACACGGCCCAATGGGACGGACTCGTCGCAGAACTCGACGAACCGCGCGACGGCGTGGTCGCGAGTGTTCCCGAACATGGAGAGAAGCTCACCGGTCGCGAGCTGGGCGAAGGAGAGCGCAAGGCCGATCGTCGCGGCATAGCTGGACCACGCATAACCTTCGAGTGCGCCGGTCCGGCCGGCACGCCGTGGGTTCTGCAAGACGTAGCGCACCGTGTTGAGCAGACGTCGGTCATCGGCGAGGTACTCGTTCCAGTACCGCTTCCCGAACAGATGGTTGATCCGACCGTGGGTGGTGTTGAACGCCAGTGCGTACGCCGAGTTGAGCTCGCACATCCCATCCGACAGTCCACGTTCGTCGACGGTCATGACGAGGTGATAGTGGTTGCGCATCAGGCAGTACGCGTAGACGTTCCACCCGTGGCGGTTCGCGGTCCGCGCGAGAATCTGGAGGAATTGCTGACGGTCGATGTCGGTGACGAAGATCAGTCGCTTGTTGTTGCCGCGTGCGACGACGTGGTGAAAGCCCGGCTGTTCGTCGCGAGGCTTGTGAGGCACGTTGTCACGCTATGGCGGCGGCGATCGGCCGGCGGGTCACGTCCTGTGAATTCACGTTTTCGGTCGACTCTCTGTGCAGTCTCGTCACAGCGGCAGCCGCCCGACTTGACCAAAAGCGGCAAGCGACGCCACCTCCAGGAGGGCTTGGGTGGCTAGCGACCCGCTGAGCTCCGGCGAGATCGCGGCGCGGATTGCCGAGTTCCGTGCCACTGCGGCAGAGATCGAGGCTCTGGCCGACGAGGCGATCCGCTCTCGCAACGTCGACGACCTGATCACCGTCGTGCGCGGGCTCCTCGACGCGATCGACGTCGTCTCGTCGATGGCATCGCTGCTCGCGGCCGGCGACGCGGCCGAGCAGCCGGGCCTCGGCGAGGCCGAGTCGCCGTGATCACGAGCGTCGACAATCCGCGCGTCAAGGAAGTCGTGCGGCTGCGACGATCGCGCGAGCGGCGGCTGACCGGGTTGTTCGTCGTCGAGGGCTCGCGGGAGGTCGAGCGGGCGCGGGCGGCAGGGTTGCGGTTTCGCGCCGAGTACGCCGCGCCCGAGCTGACCGCGGAGTCGCCGCATTCCGACGCGCAGGAGGTGAGCGCACGCGTGCTCCGTCACATGGCATACCGCGGCGAGCCCGAAGGCGTGATCGCGGTGGTCGAGGCGCCCAGGCGCGAGTTGCCCGTGGACGCGACGCTCGTGCTCGTCGCGGTCGGGGTCGAGAAACCGGGCAACCTCGGGGCGATGGCGCGCTCGGCGGAGGCGGCCGGCGCGGATGCGCTCCTCGTCGCCGACGGGTCGTTCGACCCGTGGAACCCGAACGCCGTACGTGCCTCGACGGGCGCCGTCTTCACGCTCCCGATCGTCGCGTCGAACCTCGACGAGGTTCGCGCGCTTCCGCTGGCCCGAGTCGCCGCGGTGGTGGGTGCGCCGACCAGCTACAGCGCCGCCGACCTGCGGCCGCCGACGGCGCTGATCGTGGGCGCCGAGGATCGGGGCCTGGACGACCGCTGGCGGGCCGCCGCAGACCAGACCGTGTCGATCCCCGTCAACGGGCGAACCGTCGACTCCCTGAACGCGAGCGCCGCCGCCGCGGTCCTGTTGTTCGAAGCGGTCCGACAGCGCGCGTGAAACGTACGATCGAGCGCGTGCGTCCAACCCACGACGACGTGCTTCGCGCACGCGTGACGATCGGCAGTCGCCTGGCTCGCACCCCGATGATGCCGAGCCGGACGATCGGCGCGCGACTCAAGTGTGAGCTCTTCCAGCGCACCGGATCGTTCAAGGTGCGTGGCGCGCTGAACAAGTTGAGGTCCCTCGACGCCGGCGAGAAGCAGCGCGGTGTGATCGCGATCAGCGCGGGCAACCACGCACAAGCCGTCGCGTATGCCGCCGCGGAGGAGGGCGTCGACGCGCTCGTCGTGATGTGGCAGGGCGCTTCCGAGCAGAAGATCGCGGCCACGCGGGGTTACGGGGCGACCGTCGATCTCGAGGCGACCGGCCCGGGCGACGCGTTCGACCGCCTCCACGACCTGATCGACGCGACCGGCCGCACGCTCGTGCACCCCTTCGACGACCCGATCGTGATCGCGGGCGCCGGCACGGTTGGGCTCGAGATCCTCGAGGACGCGCCCGACACCGACGCCGTGATCGTCGCTGTCGGCGGCGGCGGCCTGATCTCCGGGATCCAGACCGCGATCGGCGACCGGGTTCGCGTCGTCGCAGTCGAGCCGGAGACGAGCACCGCGCTGCATACGGCGATCGAGCGCGGCGAGCCGACGCCCGTCAAGCCGGTATCGATCGCCGACGGCCTGAACGCACCGTTTGCAGGGGCGCTCGCGCTCGAGATCTGCCGGGAGCTGGAGCGCGTCCTCGTCTCCGAGGAGGAGATCGAGCACGCGTTCCGCCTCCTGTACGAGCGCGCGAAGCTCGCGTGCGAGCCGGCCGGCGCGGCCGCGACCGCCGCGTGGCTTGCGGGAAGCGTTCAGGCCGAGCGGCCCGTGCTCGTCGTCTCGGGAGGCAACGTCGCCACGGAGACAGCCGCTGCTATCCTGGCCCGGCGATGAAGGCCGGAATCCACCCCGAGTATCAGCTCGCGACGGTTCACTGCAGCTGCGGAAACAGCTTCGTGACGCGCTCGACGAGCCCCGAGCTCCACGTCGAGATCTGCTCGAACTGCCACCCGTTCTACACCGGGAAGCAGAAGCTCGTCGATACGGGCGGCCGCGTCGAGCGCTTCCAGCGCCGGCTCGAGAAGGCCGAACGCGCCTCGCGCGCGTAGCCGACCATGTCGCAGGCCATCGGAGGTCAGGCCGTCCTCGAGGGCGTCATGATGCGCGGTCCGCGCAACTGGGCGGTCGCAGTTCGCACGCCCACAGGCGGCATTGCCCACGTCGCGCGGTCGATCGACCCGCTCGCCGCCCGCCACTGGTCGCTGCGGCTTCCGATCGTCCGCGGGGTGGTCGCGCTCGGCGAGAGCCTCACGATCGGCTTCCGTGCGCTCGGCGTCTCGGCCGGTTACGCGGCGCAGGAGGAAGCTGAGGGATACGACGAGCCCGCCGAGCTCGGCCGCTGGGCCCTCGCGTTCGCGTTCCTCGTCGCGATCGGCTTCGCCGTGATGATGTTCAAGGTCGGGCCGGCACTCCTCGCCGACTCGCTCCCGATCTCGAACGGCAACCTCTTCGTCCTCGTCGAGGGTCTGATTCGCGTCGCGGTATTCGTCGCCTACCTCGTCCTGCTCAGCTTCATCCCGTCGCTGCGGCGCGTGTTCGAGTACCACGCTGCCGAGCACAAGGCGATCAACGCGTACGAGGCCGGCGACGAGCTGACGCCCGAGAACGCGCAGCGCCATTCGCTGATCCATCCGCGTTGCGGCACGGCGTTTCTGCTCTGGGTGATGGTCGTCGGCGTCTTCGTCTACGCGCTGCTCGGGCGGCCGGTCTGGTACTGGCTGATCATCAGCCGCATCGCACTGCTGCCCGTGATCGCAGGCGTCGCGTACGAGCTGATCCGCTTCGCGGGCAAGCACAGCGACAATCGCGTGCTGATGACGCTGCTCGCGCCAGGCCTCTGGCTGCAGCGGCTGACGACGCGCGAGCCGACGCTCGACCAGCTCGAGGTCTCGATCCGCGCGCTGCGCGAGGTCCTCGACCATGAAGGCCGACCTCAGCCGGCCGATCGACGAGTGGAGGTGATGGCCTGATGGCGACGGAGCGCAGAGCCGAAGTGGTGTGGACCGGCGACCTCATGTCGGGGGCAGGAACGATCGGCGAAGTCGGCAGTGGTGCTTTCGGCCCGCTTGACGTCTCCTGGGCGTCGCGCGCGGAGGAGCCGAACGGCAAGACCAGCCCCGAGGAGCTGGTCGCTGCCGCGTGGGCCGCATGCTTCGCCATGGCGCTCTCCGCGGGCCTCGCACGTGGCGGGACGCCGCCCGAACGGCTCGTCACCTCGGCGACCGTGACCTTTCAGCCGGGCGAAGGGATCACCAAGGGCGCGCTCAGCGTCCGCGGCACCGTTCCGGGGCTCGACGCGGCCGGCTTCGAGGCGGCGGCCCAGGGGGCGAAGACGAGCTGCCCGGTGTCGATGGCGCTCACCGGGATTCCCGACGTCACGCTCGACGCAGCACTGGACTAGCGCGCCGCTCTACCCTGTCGGGTCCGATGGCGGCCCTGGACGACCTCGTCGCGGAGCTCGAGCGCTCCTACACCGAGACGCAGCAGCGTCTGTCCGACCCTGCCGTCTACAACGACCACCGCGAAGCGGCCGAGGCCGGCCGTCGGCTGAAGACGCTCGAGCGGCCCGCATGCGCTCGCGCAGGAGTGGCGGCTGCGCCAGGCCGACCTCGACGCCGCCCGCAACGACCCCGACCTGTCCGAGCTCGCGCCCGATCTCGAAGCCGACGTCGCGCGGCTCGAGGAGGAGCTCAGGCTGTCGCTCGCCGAGCACGATCCGGCCGACTCGAAGGACGTGATCGTCGAGATCCGGCAAGGAGTCGGAGGCGACGAGGCCGGTTTGTGGGCGGGCGATCTCGCCCGCATGTTCCAGCGCTACGCCGAGAGCCGCGGCTTCAAGTGGGAAGAGCTCGAGGTCAATGCAAACGAGGGCGGTGGTGTGAAGGAAGGCGTGTTCGCAGTCAAAGGGGACGGCGCGTACTCCGTGTTCAAGTTCGAGGGCGGGACGCATCGCGTCCAGCGCGTGCCAGAGACGGAGTCGCAGGGGCGCATCCACACCTCGACGGCGACCGTCGCCGTGATGCCCGAGGCCGAGGAGGTCGACCTCGACATCGAAGAGAAAGACCTCAAGATCGACGTGTACCGCTCCTCGGGCCCAGGTGGCCAGTCGGTCAACACGACCGACTCCGCCGTGCGCATCACGCACCTCCCCACCGGCATCGCGGTCGCGATGCAGGACGAGCGCTCGCAGCTACAGAACCGAGAGAAGGCGATGCGCGTTCTGCGGGCGCGGCTCTACGAATCGGAGCGCGAGCGGCTGGCGGCCGAGCAGGCCGCGACGCGGAGCGCGCAGGTCGGCACCGGCGCGCGTGCCGAGAAGATCCGGACGTACAACTACCCCGAGAACCGGGTCACGGACCATCGGATCAAGCTCACCGTCCACCGGCTCGACCAGGTTCTGCAGGGCGGGCTCGACGAGTTCACTGATGCGCTGACGGCGGACGAGCAGCGGCGCGCGCTCGAGACCGCCTCCGTGTGACCCTCGGCGAGGCACTCGACGCAGCGACCGACTATCTCGCGTCGCACGGCGTCGAGCGTCCGCGACTTGACGCCGAGTTGTTGCTCTCCCGCTCGCTTGGCCTGACGCGGCTCGATCTGTACACCCAGCACGACCGTCCGCTCACGGCCGCCGAGCTGGACGCCGCACGCGAGCCCGTCCGTCGCCGCGGCGCGCGCGAACCGCTCGCCTACGTCCTCGGCGACTGGGGATTTCGGCGGCTGACGCTGCGGACCGACCGGCGCGCGCTGGTGCCGCGCCCGGAGACGGAGGTGGTCGTCGACCGGTGCCTGGCACTCCTCGCCGGAGTCGCCGAACCGCGCGTGCTCGACGTCGGCACCGGGAGTGGGGCAATCGCGCTGTCGCTTGCGCAGGAGCTCCCCGGCGCGACGACGGTCGCGACCGACGCGTCGGCGGACGCGCTCGCACTCGCGCGCGAGAACGCCGAGGCGCTCGGGCTCGCGGTCGAGCTCCGGGAGGGCGACCTGATCGCCGGCGCCGCGGGCCCGTTCGACCTCGTCGTCTCGAACCCGCCGTACGTCGAGGCGGCTGAGCTCACCGCGCTCGAGCCGGAGGTACGCGAGTGGGAGCCGCGTGCTGCGCTCGTCGACGAGGGTCAGACGGCTCGCCTCGTCGACGCCGGTCGCGCGGTGCTCGACGGCTGGCTGGTGCTCGAGGTTCACGAGGAACGAGCCCACGACGTCGCCGGGTGGCTGCGGGACGCGGGCTACGCGGACGTCGCGGTGAGCAGCGACCTGGCCGGAAGGCCGCGTGTCGTCGAGGGGCGATGGCCGGCGCCGTAGAGCGCGCGATCGCGGCGTTGCAGGAGGGCCGGCCCGTCCTGCTCGCGACCGACACCGTCTACGGCCTTGCCGGGAATCCCGCACGCGAGGAGTGGGCGCTCGCGGCGCTCGCGCTGAAGGGCCGCAGCGACTCGAAGCCCACGGCGCTCTTGGCCGGTTCCGTCGAGGCGCTGGTGGAGCGCGTCCCGGAGCTGTCGGAGATCGAGCCGGTGCTGCACGCGCTGCTGCCCGGGGCGTTCACGCTCGTCCTGCCGAACCCGGCGCGTCGCTACCCCTGGCTCGCCGGAGAGCGGCGCGACGCGATCGGCGTGCGCGTGCCGGTGCTGCCCGAGCCGTCGCTGCAGGTTCTCGCCTGCGTCGGTGTGGTGCTGGCCACGAGCGCCAACGAGGCGGGTGGGAAGGACCCGGCGACGCTCGAGGAGGTGCCGCGACGGCTGCGTGAGGCATGTGCCGCCGAGATCGATGCCGGCCGCCTGCCCGGGACGCCGTCGACGGTGCTCGATCTCACCGAGCAGGTGCCTCGCGTCCTGCGCGAGGGCGCTGCGCCGTCGGACGAGGCCCTGGCGCGGGTGCGCGTCGCGCGCGGCCAGTAGCATCATGGTGTGGCGCTCGCGCAGGAGACCTTCGAGACGCTGAGGACAGCCGGTCTTGCGGAGATCGATCCCGAGACGGCGGCCCTGCTCGGGCGCGAAGCCGACCGCCAGCGCGGGCAGATCGAGCTGATCGCCTCGGAGAACTTCACCTGGCCGAGCGTGCTCGAGGCGGTCGGCTCGGTGCCGACGAACAAGTACGCGGAGGGCTACCCCGGCAAGCGCTACTACGGCGGCTGCGAGGTCGTCGACGAGATCGAGGAGCTCGCGCGGACGCGCGCGAAGGATCTGTTTGGCGCCGAGCACGCGAATGTCCAGCCGCATGCGGGGGCGCAGGCGAACATGGCGGTGTACTTCGCCGTGCTCAAGCCCGGTGACTCCGTGCTCGGGCTGTCGCTCGACCACGGCGGGCACCTGACTCACGGGCTGAAGGTCAACTTCTCCGGGAAGCTCTACGAGTTCCATCACTACGGCGTCTCGCGCGAGACGATGACCGTCGACTACGACGAGGTGCTCGCCCGTGCCAAGGAGGTGCGGCCGAAGCTGATCGTCTGCGGCGGCTCCGCGTATCCCCGGACGATCGAGGCGGAGCGCTTCCGCGAGATCGCGGACGAGGTCGGCGCGCTGCTCCTCTGCGACATGGCGCACTTCTCCGGGCTGGTCGCCGCGGGACTGCACCCGAGCCCGGTGCCGCACTGCCATTTCGTCTCCTCGACCACCCACAAGACGCTGGCCGGGCCGCGGGCCGGTTTCGTGCTCTGCACCGAGGAGTACGCGCAGAAGCTCGACCGGGCGAACTTCCCGGGCATGCAGGGCGGGCCGCTCATGCACACGATCGCCGCCAAGGCAGCGTGCTTCAAGATCGCGGGCACCGAGGCGTTCCGCGACTATCAGCGGCAGATCCGAACAAACGCGGACACACTCGCGGCGGGCCTGCTGGACGGCGGGCTCGACGTCCTCACCGGCGGCACGGATACGCACCTCGTGCAGCTCGACCTGCGGGCGACGGACTGGACTGGGCTCGCGGCCCAGGACCGACTCGAGGAGTGCAGGCTGACCGCGAACCGGAACACCGTGCCGTTCGACGAGCGGCCGCCGATGGTCGCCTCGGGCGTGCGGCTCGGCACCCCGGCGGCGACGATGCGCGGTTTCGACGAGGAGGACTTCGCCGAGGTCGCCTCGATCATCGCCGACGCGCTGCAGGACGACGCGGACGTCGCCGCCTTGCAAGGCCGCGCCGCAGCGCTCTGCGAGAAGCGGCCGCTGTACCCCGGGTTCCGCGGGTACACCTCGTACGCGTGAGCGTTACGGAGGTCCGTCATCCGCTGGTGCAGCACAAGCTGTCGTATCTGCGCGACAAGGACACGCCGACCGTCCACTTCCGCAAGCTCGTCGAGGAGGTCACGCTCCTCCTCACCTACGAGGCGACGAAGGATCTCCCGACCGAGGACGTGCCGATCGAGACGCCGCTCGAGATCGCGCCGTGCCCGCGCATCTCGGGCAAGAAGGTCGCCGTCTGTCCGATCCTTCGTGCCGGCCTCGGAATGCTCGACGGCGTGCTGACGCTGATTTCGGGCGCGCGCGTCGGCTTTATCGGCCTGTACCGCAACGAGGAGACGCTGCAGCCGGTCGAGTACTACGTGAAGCTCCCCGCGGACGTCGCCGACCGGGATGTGATCCTGCTCGACCCGATGCTGGCGACCGGGAACTCGACCGCGCACGCCGTCCAGCTCGTGAAGGAAGCCGGCGCCACGAGTGTGCGCCTGATCGCGATCATCGCCGCGCCGGAAGGTGTCGCGAACATCGAAGAGCACCACCCCGACGTCCAGATTGTCGTCGCGGCGATCGACCGTGGCCTGAACGAGCGTGGGTACATCGTCCCGGGCCTCGGCGACGCGGGAGATCGCCTGTACGGGACGAAGTAGGAGTCGCGGTGGTCTGGGATCAGCTGAGCGACCACACCGAGGTGATCTGGGGCGCGCTGGTCGCCTTCGTGATCGTCCTCCTGCTGACGCCCGCTGTCGGTTCCGCCGCGCGCTACCTGAGGCTCGTCGATCGTCGCGCAGAAGGCCAGCGCGCACGGCCCGAGATTCCTCGCCTCGGCGGGCTCGCGCTCTTCCTTGGCGTGTTCGTCCCGTCACTCGCGTTTCTCCCGCTCAGCCGTGAGCTGCGCGGAGTGCTGCTCGGCGCTGCGGTCGCGACGACGGTGGGTGCGATCGACGACTTCCGCGTGCTCGCCTGGTGGCAGAAGCTGGGCGGGCAGATCCTCGCCGCCGCGATCCCGACCTGGTTCGGCGTCTACCTGCACGAGTTCACCTTCCCGGTCGCCGGCGCACAGACCCTGCCGGTGTGGGTCGGGGTCACGCTGACGATCGTCGCGATCGTCGCCGTGATGAACATGGTCAACTTCCTCGACGGGCTCGATGGGCTCGCCGCGGGTGTGTGTGCGATCTCGGGAGCGACGTTCACCGTGATCGACCTGTCGCTCGGTCGCGTCGGGGCCGCGGTGCTCGCGGCGATCGTCTGCGGTGCCTGCGTCGGCTTCCTGCGGCACAACTTCTATCCCGCGCGGATCTTCATGGGCGACTCCGGCGCGATGCTGCTCGGGTTCACGCTCGCGGCGATCTCGGTGCAGGGCCTCGTCAAGACGGCGGCGTTGGCGACGCTCGTGCTGCCGCTGCTCGTGCTTGCGGTTCCCGTCTTCGACACGTCGTTCGTCGTCGCCAAGCGCATCCGTAGCGGGCAGCCGATCTACACGGCCGACGCACGCCACCTTCACCACCGGTTTCTTCGCATCGGCTTCTCGCAGCGCCGCGCGGTCGTCCACCTCTGGGGATGGTGCGCGACACTCGCACTCGCCGCCCTCGCGACGCGGTTTGCTCCGCCGCACCCGCATGGCGACTGGAACGTCGTCAACATGTCGATCGACGTGGTCGCAGGCCTGCTCGCGATCTCGGTGTCCGTCTACGTGATCGTGCTCCTCGAGCTCGTGAAGCGCGGGGTGCCGCGCGCGGGAAGGCGTGACGAGGCCTCGCGCGCCGCCTGAGGCAGATCGTCACAAGCTCTGGCCAACCTCCGATCAATTAGCCGAAACGCGTGTTACAAACCTGGTACGATCCCGACCGGGTGAGGCCCGAGCAACCGACGTTCTCCCTCGCCGGTGCCGGCAGCGTTCTGATCGGCTTCACCGCTGCGTGCATCGCCGTCGGCACGCTGATCGGCTGGGCGGTGGGGCAGGTCGGCCTCGGGCTCGCACTCGGATCCGTCGTCGGGATCCCTGTTGGAGTCGCTGCCACTGTGATCAAGTATCGAAACGTCTGATGCCAGCCTGGACTGAGCCGAGGGTCGCGCCGCCCGCACTCCTGCCCGCGGTTGCCGGCGCGATCGTGCTCATCGTCAGCCTGCCGCTCTTCCTGCTCGCGGGCTGGCCGATCGACGGCTGGGCGATCGGAGCGGTGCTGTGGGCCGGGTCGGAGGCGCTCGGTGCGGTCCTCACGCGGCTGCGCGCGCGGACGGGTAACCTCGCCGCCGCAGGCGTGGCTGGCTTTCTCATGCTCTTCAGGGCGATCGCCGTGATGGTGGTCGTGTTCGCCGTTGCGGTGACCGACAAGTGGGTCGGCCTCGCGGCGGCGCTCACGTATGCCGCCGCATACAGCGCTGCGTTCGGGCTGCAGCTCGTCGCGTACTACACCGGCCCGCAGGCCGGGAGGGCCACGAGATGAGACGCGCGCTGCTCGCACTCACGACCCTGATGCTCATGCTCCCCGCGAACGCCTTTGCGCGCGGATCGTTCGACCCGACGAAGGAATTCGAGCAGAAGGACTGGGTCCCGATCCACCTCGGCCCGCTCAACCTCTCGATCACGAAGGCGGTCGTGTACCTGATGCTCGGGACCGTGGTGACGATCCTCTTCGGCATCGTCTTCATGCGCGCGCGCATCGGTGGCAAGCCGGGCCGCAGGCAGACCTTCGGCGAGATCGTCTACGAGATCGCCCAGACGCAGGTCGCCGAGCAAGGATTGCCGCACAAGGCTATCGCACGCTGGTTCCCGTACGTCGCGACGTTGATGCTCTTCATCTTCGTCGTCAACCTGCTCGGGTTCATCCCGCTCCCGCTGACCGGCGAGACATGGCATGGGATCCCGACGTGGGGGATCTATGCGGCGACCAGCTCGCTCTCCGTGACGCTCGCCCTGGCGCTGCTCACGTTCATCTTCACGCACGTCGAAGGAGTCCGCTGGAACGGGCCGGTGCGCTACTTCAAGAGCTGGATCCCCGAGGCCCCGAAGCCGCTCCTCGCGCTGATCGTCCCCCTCGAGATCCTCGGCCAGTTCATGCGCCTGATCTCGCTCTCCGTCCGTCTCTTCGCCAACATGCTCGCGGGCCACATCCTGATCCTGACCTTCCTGGGGCTGATCTTCATCTTCCAGTCGCTGGCCCTGATTCCCGTGATCATCCCCGCGACGCTCTTCTACGTTTTCGAGGTCGTGATCGTCGTCGGCATCCAGGCCTTCATCTTCGCCGCTCTGTCAGCCATCTACATCGGCTCGGCCATCGAGGCCGAGCACTAGGAGGGATCGCACATGCACGCTGTCATCCTCGCCGCCACCACCGGCGACGTCACGAAGGCCGGCAAGGCCATCGGCCTCGCGCTCGGGGTGGGCCTCGGCGCGCTGGGCGCCGGGGTCGGCATCGGCAACATCTTCGGGTCGATGATCCAGTCGGTCGCCCGGCAGCCAGAGCTCCGGGGCGAGCTGCAGGGCATCCAGTGGCTCGGCTTCGCGCTCACCGAGGCGGTCGTGTTCTACGGGCTGCTCGGCTCGATCCTCGCCTACGTCCTCGTCTAGCCGATCCGGAGGCCGATCCACGATGCTCGCGTCCAACCCGCTCATCCAGGTCACCCCGGGGCTGATGATCTGGACGATCGTCTGCTTCGGCGTGACGTACTTCGTGCTCAAGCGATACGCCTTCGGCTACGTCCAGAAGATGATCGACGATCGCCGTGAGCGCATCCAGAACGCGGTCGACGAAGCCGACCGTGCCCGCGAGGAGGCCCGGCATCTGCTCGAGGAGCACCGCAAGCTGATCGGCGAGGCGCGGTCGCAGTCGGAGGAGATCCTCGCCGAGGCCCGGCAGGTCGCCGACGCGCAGCGCGAACGGGTGCGGGCCGAGACCGAGGAGGACCGCCAGCGTCGTCTCGAGGAGACGCGCCGACAGATCGAGCAGGCGACGCACCAGGCGATCGGAGAGATCCGTGAAGAGGTCGGCAAGCTCAGCGTCGCCGCGGCTGAGAAGATCACCCGCAAGTCGCTCGACACGGCCGACCAGCGCCGGCTGATCGACGAGGCGCTCTCGGAGATCGACTTCTCACAACTCGAAGGGAGCCGGTCGTAGCCGCCGCGGAACGTGTGTATGCGCGCGCCCTGTTCGAGGCTGCGCGCGACGAGGGCCGGGTCGAAAAGGTCCAGGCCGACCTCGACGCGCTGCGCGACGGCGTCGCCGGCTCGGACGAGCTCGGCATCGTGCTCTCGAACCCGGAGATCGACTCGCGGGTGAAGGCGGACATCCTGTCTCGGATCGCCGAAGGGGCCGACCAGCTCCTCGTCAACTTCGTCCGCCTGATCGCCGAGAAAGGACGTGCCGAGTCGCTTGCCGGGATCGCCCGCGAGTTCGACGCGCTCGTCGCCGAGGCGGACCGCATTCTCGACGTGGAGCTGACGACAGCCCACGCGCTCTCGGACGACGAGTTCGGGCGCATCCTCGCCCAGATCGAAGAAGCCTCAGGCCGCAAGGTGCAGGCGACGCGCTCGGTCGACGAAGGATTGATCGGAGGTCTCGTCCTGCAGGCCGGCTCGATGAGGCTGGACGCGAGCGTCCGCGGCCGGCTCGAACGACTTCGCCACGACCTCGCAACCGCAAGGAGCTGACCGCCGTGAAGCTACGCCCAGAAGAGATCACCTCGATCCTCAAGGAGCGGATCGAGCACTTCGACGTCGAGACGAACCTCGCCGAGGTCGGCTCCGTCCTCCAGGTCGGCGACGGGATCGCCCGGATCCACGGCCTCGAGAACTGTGTCGCCCTCGAGATGCTCGAGCTCGAGCACGGGGTGGTCGGGCTCGCGTTCAATCTCGAAGAGGACAACGTCGGTGCCGCCCTGTTCGGCGAATGGGATCTCGTCAGCGAAGGCGAGCCCGTGCGCCGCACCGGCAACGTCGCGTCCGTGCCCGTCGGCCCCGGGCTGCTCGGGCGTGTGGTCGACCCCCTCGGCAATCCGCTCGACGGCCTCGGTCCGATCGAGGCCACGGAGACACGCCCCGTCGAATGGAAGGCGCCGGGCGTGATCGCGCGCCAGCCCGTGAAGGAGCCGCTCCAGACCGGGATCAAGGCGATCGACTCGATGACGAACGTCGGCCGCGGTCAGCGCGAGCTGATCATCGGCGACCGCTCCACCGGCAAGACGGCGATCGCGATCGACACGATCCTGAACCAGCACGATCAGGACGTGAAGTGCGTGTATGTCGCGATCGGCCAGAAGGCCTCGACGGTCGCCCAGGTGGTCGAGCGGCTGCGTGACGCGGGCGCGATGGAATACACGACGGTCGTCAACGCCTCAGCCGCCGAGGCGGCGCCGATCAAGTGGATCGCCCCGTTCGCTGGGTGTGCGATGGCGGAGTACTTCCTCTACAAGGGCGAGCACGCGCTGATCATCTACGACGATCTGACGAAGCAGGCCGACGCGTATCGCCAGCTCTCGCTGCTGCTGCGCCGCCCGCCCGGCCGCGAGGCCTTTCCCGGCGACGTCTTCTACCTGCATTCGCGACTGCTCGAGCGCGCCTGCAAGCTCAGCGACGAGCGCGGCGGGGGATCGCTGACCGCCCTGCCGATCATCGAGACGCAGGCCGGTGACATCTCCGCCTACATCCCGACGAACGTGATCTCGATCACGGACGGGCAGATCTTCCTCCAGTCCGACCTCTTCTTCTCCGGCGTCCGGCCGGCGGTCAACGTCGGGACATCGGTCTCGCGCGTCGGCTCCTCCGCGCAGACGAAGGCGATGAAGAAGGTCGCCGGCCGCCTGCGGCTCGACCTGGCCCAGTACCGCGAGCTCGAGGCGTTCGCGCAGTTCGGCTCTGAGCTCGACCAGGCGACGCAGCAGGCCTTGAACCGGGGCGAGAAGATGGTCGCGACGCTCAACCAGCCGCAGTACCAGCCGTGGCCGATGGAAGAGCAGGTCGCCGCGCTGTACGCCGGCGTCAACGGGTTCCTCGACGACATCGCGACCGAGGACGTGCCGCGCTTCCAGGACGAGCTGCGCGAGTCGCTCCGCACGCAGGGCGCGATCTACAAAGGGATCCGCGAGACCGGCGATCTCGACGACGAGGCTGCCGAGCAGCTGAACGCAGAGATCGAGCGCGTCAAGGCACGCTTCCAGCCGAGCGCCGGGACCGCGGCCGCGTAACCCAATGGCCTCGGCCCAGGACCTGAAGCGGCGCGTCCGCTCCATCACGAACACGCGCAAGCTGACGCGCGCGATGGAGCTGGTCGCGTCCGCGCGTCTCCGGCGCGCCCAGATGCGGATCGAGGCGATGCGTCCGTACGCGGACCGCATGCTCGAGCTGATGGCCGGTGTCTCGCAGGCGGCCGGTGCGGTGCGGCTGCCGTTGCTCGAACGTCGCGACCCGATCGAGACGATCGCGCTCGTGCCGGTGACGGCCGACCGCGGGCTGGCTGGCGCGTTCAATGCGCAGGTACTGCGCCGAACGTTTGCCCTGCAGCGGGAGGCCGAGGCGGCGGGGCAGAAGGTCCTGTACTTCTCGACCGGAAGGAAGGCGGCGTCGACGCTGCGGTTCCGCCGGCTCGAGGTCGCCCAGGCGTGGACGGGTTTCAGCGAGCGGCCCGCGTACGGCGACGCGCAGGCGATGGCGCACGCGCTCGCCGAGGCGTTCATCGAGCGTCGGGTCGACCGCGTCGTCCTCGTCTACAACGCCTTCGTCTCTCCGCTCGTCCAGCGCGTCACGGTCCGCGACGTCCTTCCGGTTCCGCAGGATCTGCTCGAGCGGGCCGATGCCGACGGCGACGAGGATGCGGCCGAGACCTCGTCCGACCTCGGGCACCCCGACTTCATCTACGAGCCCGAGCCCCAGGAGATCCTGGCGCGGCTCCTGCCCGTGTACGTCGAGACGGAGCTCTACCGTGCGCTGCTCGAATCGGGCGCGTCCGAACAGGGGGCCCGGATGACCGCTATGCGCAATGCCTCGAAGGCCGCGGGCGAGTTGATCGACAGCCTGACGCTCGCGATGAACCGCGCGCGACAGGCGGCGATCACGCAGGAGATCCTGGAGGTCGTCGCGGGCGCCGACGCCCTTTCCGGCTGATCCTTTTTCGAATTCCTTCTTCTCGTATTTCGATCAACGATTTCGACCCGACTGCGGTACAGTTCGCACGTGGCTCAGACCGAGCACGAAGCTCTTGACGCGGATGCCGGCGCCGCCGGTGGTGCAACGCTCGAGGAGCCGCTCGAGCTCGGCGACGAAATCAAGGCGCGCGGCTACTGGGAGGGCGTCTGGCGCACGCTGAAGAAGGACAAGGCTGCGCTCGGGGGTGGCATCTCGGTCGTGGTGCTGATCCTGCTCTGCTTCGTCGGGGCCCCGATCTTTGCGTGGATCCTCGGCCACGGGCCGAACGAGATCTTCGACGGCGGCCTGACGTCGGGAGCGCTTCCGCTCGGGCCCTGGTCGCACTTCAAGAACGTCCCGTACGTCGGTGCGACCGGCAACTTCCCGAGCGTGTTCTTCCCGCTCGGGAGCGACGGGGCGGAGGGCCGTGACGAGTTCCTGCGCCTGCTCTACGGCGGGCAGGCGTCGCTCGAGGTCGCGATCTTCGCGACGGCGATCTCGATCACCTTCGGGGTCATCTTCGGGGCGGCCGCCGGGTACTTCGGCGGCTGGATCGACATGATCATCTCCCGCGTCACCGAGCTGACGATGGCGTTTCCCGTGATCCTCTTCATCATCGCCCTCTCGGCCGTCGCCGGCCCCGAGCTGAACAAGATCACCTTCGGGTTCCTCCCGGAGGGGGTCTTCACGATCACCTTGGTGCTCTCGATCTTCGGGTGGTTCTATCCAGCCCGAATTGCGCGCGCGCAGGTGCTCTCGCTCCGAGAGAAGGAGTTCGTCGAGGCTGCCCGCATGGTCGGCTCGAGCGACCACAAGATCATCCGGTCGCACCTGCTTCCACACCTGGTCGCGCCGATGATCGTCCTCGCCACCATCTCGGTGGGCCAGAACGTCCTCGCCGAGGCGGGCCTGTCCTTCCTCGGGATCGGGATCCAGGAGCCGACGGCGAGCTGGGGCAACCTGCTCGAGCAAGCCCCGCAGTTCTATCTCCAGGTCCCGTGGCTCATGCTCTGGCCGGGCCTGGCCGTCCTGATCACGACCCTCTCGTTCAACCTCCTCGGCGACGGGCTGCGCGACGCGTTCGACCCGCGTTCCGCGCGCTGAAATGGCCCTGTCCAGGGGGCTAACAATCGGCTCAGCGCATCGTCTCAGCATGGCGAGACGACACCGGGCTCTTCTGCGCCCGGTCCACCATCGAAAGGAGCAGGATGCGTAAGAGCCTGTGGTACCGGGTTCCGCTGAGTCTGATCGGCGTGGCGGCGCTTGCCGCAGCTGTCGCCGTGACGGCCTCCGGCGGCACCAGTGCCAAGAGCGCCTCGAAGACTCTCAACCTCGCCGTTGCGGCGACGGATGTCGACTTCACAGACCCCGCGCTCGCGTACGGCACGTTCTCGTGGCAGATCGAGTATGAGACGTGTTCGAAGCTGCTCGACTACTCGGACGTCGGAGGAGGCAGTTCGGAGCTCTCGCCCGACGCAGCCGCCGGCTTCCCGGTCGTGTCGAACAACGGTAAGACCTACACGTTCACGATCAAGCCGGGCATCAAGTTCAACGACGGTGCGCCAGTCACCGCTGCGAGCTTCGTCGCCGCGTTCAACCGCGACGCGAACCCCTCGATGAACTCCCCGGTCAACGCCTTCATGAGCGACGTCGTCGGCTACGACAACGTCGTCAACAAGAAGGCCTCGAAGGTCAGCGGCGTCACGGCGTCGGGCAACAAGCTGACGATCAAGCTGACCGCCACCGACGGTGGTCTGCTCGACAAGCTGGCGATGCCCTTCTTCTGCGCGATCGAGCCGTCGAAGACGCCGGTCAATCCGCAGGGCGTCAACACGCTCCCGGGCTCGGGCCCGTACTACATCGCGAGCCGGACCGTCGGCAAGCAGATCGTGCTGAAGGCGAATCCGTACTACAAGGGCAACCGCCCGCATCGTTCTGACGTCATCGTCATGACGGTGAACACGGATCCGCAGCAGACCTACCTGCAGGTGTCGAACGGAACGTACGCGGCCGATCCTGAAGGCCTCGACAACCCGGCGGCTGCGGCCGACCTCCAGAAGCAGTTCGGCGTCAACAAGAGCCGCTTCTTCGTCCACCCGACGCCGGAGACCGACTACGTCGCCCTGAACACCCAGGGCAACTCGTTCAAGTCGGCAGCCGTGCGGAAGGCGGTCAACTACGCGATCGACCGCCCGGCGCTGCTGCGTGTCCGCGGTGTGCTCGGCGGGACGAGGACGACGACGATCCTCCCGAAGTCGCTCACGGGCGGCGTGTACGACCAGAAGCTGTACCCCATCGCAGGTGCCCAGGCGGCGAAGGCCAAGTCCCTCGCCGGCGGCGCGTGCGGCAACGTCAACCTCTGGTATGCGACGGGCCCCGTGGGCACGCCGCAGTCGGGAATCCTCAAGTACAACCTCACCCAGATGGGTTGCAACGTGACCACGAAGTCGTATGTGGGCTTTGCCCTGTACACCGCGGCTGGCGTCAAGGGCGCTGACTTCGACGCCGCATTCGCCGGCTGGTACCAGGACTACGCCGACGGATACGACTTCTTCCACATCCTGCTCGACGGCCGCACCATCCAGGCCGCGAACAACAACAACCTCGCCTACTTCAACCAGCCGACCGTCGATTCCAAGATCGACGCAGCCAACAAGCTGACCGGCACGGCTCGTTCGAAGGCGTGGGGCTCGCTCGACATCTACACGATGAAGAACTACGCCCCGTGGGCACCGATTGACAACCGCAACGTTCGCGACTTCATCGGTCCGAACACCGCCGGTTATCAATTCTCGCCCGCGTTCGGCACGATGGACCTCGGCACCCTCTACCTGAAGTAGGAAGAGGCCCGAACGCACGACATGCAGTAACCGAGTGTGAGCGCCGGCCCCGCCCGGCGCTCACACTCGACAATCGAACGGCAACCCCAGCCGAAAGCGAAGGTGACGAAGCCTTGATCCGCTACATCATCCGCCGTTGCATTTGGGCCGTGGCGCTCTTCATCGTCGTGACGATGATCGGTTTCGTCCTCTTCTACTTGATCCCGGCAGACCCCGCGAAGTTCGCGTGCGGCAGGGCGTGCACCTCGGTGGAAGTTGCCGAAGGTCGCGCATTACCTCGGTACCGACCGTCCGCTCTACGTCCAGTACGGCAGGTTCCTCGGCCGTCTGCTTCCCTTCAGCTTCTCCGGCGGTCCTCATCTGAAGTCGCCGGATCTCGGGCACTCGTTCGTCAACCGCCAGCCGGTGACGAGCATCATCGGCGCAGCCGCGCCGGTCACGGCGTCGCTCGTGCTCGGAGGGATGGTCCTCTGGATGATGATCGCCCTGCCGATCGGCATCTTGAGCGCGCTCCGCCCCCGGTCGCTGCTCGACCGAGTGTCGATGACCGGCGTGCTGGTTGGCATCTCTGCGCATCCCGTCTGGCTCGGCCTGATTGCGTCGTACCTGATCGGGTACAAGCTGGGCTGGACGCCGATCGCCGGGTACGCCAACTTCTTCCACCCGTTGTACGCACAGCCGGGCGGACCGGTGCAGTGGGCCTACCACCTACTCCTCCCGTGGATCACGTTCGCGATCCTCTTCGCGGCGATCTACGTCCGCATGATCCGGGCGAACGTTCTCGAGACGATGAACGAGGACTACGTGCGGACCGCCCGGGCCAAGGGTGCTCCCGAGACGCGCGTGATGCGCTCGCACATTCTCCGCAACGCCCTGCTGCCCGTGGTCACGATGCTGGGCATGGACGTCGGTCTGGCTCTGGGCGGCGCGGTCTTCACGGAGACGGTTTATTCCTTGAACGGCCTCGGGTATCAGACGATCCAGAGCCTGAACAACTACGACAGCCCGACCGTGCTCGGCATCCTGGTCTTCGCCACCACCGCGATCATCGTGCTCAACCTGGTCGTCGACCTGCTTTACGCCTGGATCGACCCGCGAATCCGTCTCACCTAGGCTTCAGAGTAAGGAGTATCTTTCTCGGCCCCCATGCCCCTGCTCGAAGTCAACGACCTGAAGACGTATTTCGCGACCGGTGACGGGGTCGTGAAGGCGGTCGACGGGGTCAGCTTCTCGATCGAGAAGGGGCAGACGCTCGGGATCGTCGGTGAATCGGGCTCGGGGAAGAGCGTGACCTGCCTGACGATCATGGGTCTGAACCCGAAGCGGAGGACGACCTCGACGGGCCAGGCGCTCTTCAACGGCGAGGATCTGCTGACGGCGAGCCCGTCGCGGCTCCGCGAGATCCGTGGCAACGACATCGCGATGGTCTTTCAGGACCCGATGACGAGCCTGAATCCCGTGCACACGATCGGCACCCAGCTCGTCGAGGCGGTCGTGCTGCACCGGGACGTCTCGAAGTCGCAGGCCAAGGCCCGCGCGCTCGAGCTCTTGAAGCAGGTCGGCATCCCGCGCGCCGAGCGCCGCATCGACGACTACCCACACCAGTTCTCGGGCGGGATGCGCCAGCGGGTGATGATCGCGATGGCGCTCATCAACGACCCCGACCTCCTGATCGCCGACGAGCCGACGACCGCGCTCGACGTCACCACCCAGGCGCAGATTCTCGCGCTGATCGAGAAGTTGCAGGCCGACTACGACAGCGCGGTGATCATGATCACCCACGATCTGGGCGTGATCGCCGAGATCGCGGACGACGTCATCGTCATGTACGCGGCTGAGGTCGTCGAGAAGAGCCCGATCGACCGCATCTTCAAGAACCCGCATCACCCGTACACATGGGGCCTCATGGGATCGCTGCCCCGGCTGGACGCCGATCTCGAGCGGCTCACGCAGATTCCCGGCCAACCTCCATCGCTGCTCCGGCCCCCACGAGGCTGCCGGTTCCATCCGCGCTGCGCCTACGTGATGGACGTCTGCCGGACGACCCCGCCGCCCCTGGAACCGGTGCCGGGCGAATCGGCGCACCTCCAGGCCTGTCACCTCGACGAGGAGACGAAGGACCGGGAGGCCGCGCGGCTGCTGAGCCTCTTCTCGTCAGGACCCGCATGAGCAGCCCCGCCCAGCCGGTTACGGAGACGACGGACGGCCGGCCGCTCCACGGAGACGAGCTGCTCGTCGTCGACGGCCTCCAGAAGTACTTTCCGATCAGCCGAGGCATCATCTTCCAGAAGCAGATCGCTGCGGTACAGGCGGTCGACGGTGTGACGTTCACCGTGAACGAAGGCGAGACGCTGGGCGTCGTGGGCGAGTCGGGTTGCGGCAAGTCGACGATGGCGCGCTGCATCATGAAGCTGCTGGAACCGACCGGCGGACGGATCATCTTCCGCGGGCGCGACATCACTCATCTTTCGCGCGCCGCGATGCGTCCCTACCGTCGCGAGATGATGATGATCTTCCAGGACCCGTACGCATCGCTGAATCCCCGCAAGCGCGTCGGCTTCATCGTCGCCGAGGCGCTCGAGCTGCACAAGCTCGGGACGTCGGCCGAGATCAAGCGCCGCGTGCAGGAACTGCTCGAAGTCGTCGGCCTGAACCCCGAGCACTACAACCGCTTCCCGCACGAGTTCTCCGGCGGCCAGCGGCAGCGCATCGGGATTGCGCGCGCGCTCGCGGTCAACCCGAAGCTGATCGTCTGCGACGAGCCGGTCTCGGCGCTCGACGTGTCGGTACAGGCGCAGGTGCTGAACCTGCTCAAGGACTTGCAACGTGACTTCAACCTCACGTACATCTTCATCGCGCACGATCTGAATGTCGTGCGCTACATCTCCGACCGGGTGCTCGTGATGTACCTCGGACAGATCGTCGAGTCCGGCGACCGGAACAACCTCTACGACTCGCCGCAGCATCCATACACCGGGGCGCTGCTCTCTGCGGTTCCCGTCGCCGATCCCGAGGTCGGCCGCGCCCGCCAGCGCATCGTCCTCGAAGGCGACGTCCCGAGCCCGATCAACCCGCCGAGCGCATGCCGGTTTCATCCTCGTTGCCCCCGCTTCGTCGAGGGGCGGTGCGACGTGGAGCCTCCCGAGCTCGTGCCGCGCGGGGCAGCCGCGCCGGATCACCTCACGCGCTGCCACTATCCGCTCGAGCGCTGGCCGCTCACCGTCGAAGAGATGCGGCGTCACGGCGCCGCCCCCGCGGCGGCGGCGTCCGAAGCGGCGGCCGCCTCCGAAGCTGCGGCGGCCTCCGAAGGCTGAGATGGTTGATGCCACGTGCTCGCGTGTCCGGCTGCGCGGCCTGGCCGCGCTCGGCCGCTCCCGGCCCGACCGCGCCGGCGTAGCCGCCGCGATCGAGCCGTCCGCTTCACGACGTCGCACCGGCACCGATGGCTCTACCATCGCCGCCGGCACGCCGCCGCGCCCCAGCACACCCAGACCACGCCCCGGAACAGACGATCCCGTGGCATCAACCATCTGACCCGTGCTTCGCGAGGCGCTTCGTCGGTTCGCGATCGTCCTCGGCGTAGCGGCCGCCGCTGCCATCCTGCTCGGGCTCCTGATCGTCGGGGTGACCGGCGACGCGGTCCAGCGCAGCCTCGCGGTCGGCTTCTATGCGGTCGGGGCGGGGCTCTGCGGGCTCGCGTTCCTCGTCGGCAGCAGGCCGCCCGTGCGCGGGAAGTCCGACGGCGGGTTCATCGGTTTCGGCCGCTGGATGGGCGGCGGCGTCCGCTGGTCGACCCGGAAAGAGCACGTCGAGGCGCTCAACGTACCGGCGCTGCTCGCCGTTTTGGGGTTTTGCCTCATCCTGGTCGGGGTTGCGGTCGACAATAGGCACTAACTTGTCTTGTGATATCCGTCTAAGTAGATGATGGCTCAGAGTGAGGAGTGCAGCAGGGCGCGCGAGTGGACGTCGCTCGAGCTCGACGGAGTCGTGTCGAGGTTCGAGTCGGCCGGGCTCCGCCGCCACCTTCGTGCCTGCCCCGATTGCCGGGCCTACGCGGCAGATGTTCGCGGCGCGACCGCGCTCGTCCGTGCGAACCGGCTCGTGCCGAGGCCGTCGCCGGCCATCCTGCCGGCACAGACCCGGACCGGCGCCCGCAGGGGCGCACGCGTCGGCCTGGTCGCCGCGATGGTCGCCTCGCTCGCCGCCCTCGCGGCCGGCGGCTTGACGTCCGGCGGCTCGCTGGCCCCGGAGACCCAGGTGAGCGCGGGCGGCTTCTCAGGTGACCTGAGCGGGATGCGCGCAATCCGTCGCCAGCAGCTCGCAGTGTCGACCGCGGCCGACACCCCGCGGGTCCGCGTCATCGAAGTCGACTGATCGCCGCGTCCTCCGCGTACGATGAGTGCGTGGAGGTTGCTCTGCCATGATGGCAAGCCCGATCAGCTCGTACGTCTGACGCCTCGACCACGACGACCGTGTGTCGGCGGCGTTGAGGCATTCAGAGCTACACAGGGCGGGCGGATTCGATTCCCCATCGGCTAGGCTGCGCCTGCCGGATGCACTGGCGGGCTTGTTCCGTGCGGGCCGGCGGCAACGTCGTGCACCCGAAGCAGCCGAGGAGCTCTAAATCGTGTCGAACAACGGCAAGCAGAACGTCGGCAAGCTGCTCGAGATCAAGGGCGTCGTGGTCGACGCCGTCTTCCCGGGCAAGCTCCCGGCCATCTACTCGGCGCTGCGAATCCCGCGCCCGGACGGTAGTGGTCTGATCGCGGAAGTGCAGCAGCACCTCGGAGACGACCGGGTGCGCGCAGTCGCGATGGACGCCACCGACGGGATCGCCCGCGGGACGGACGTGATCGACACCGGCGGCCCGATCACGGTGCCCGTCGGCGACATCACACTGGGACGGATCTGGAACGTGCTCGGCGAGCCGGTGGACGAGAAGGAGCCGCCCCCGGCCGACACGCTGCGCTGGTCGATCCACCGGGAGCCGCCGGCGTTCCAGGACCTGACGCCGAAGATCGAGATCTTCGAGACAGGCATCAAGGTGATCGACCTGATCGCCCCGTACGTGCGCGGTGGCAAGATCGGCTTGTTCGGTGGCGCCGGCGTCGGCAAGACGGTGCTGATCCAGGAGCTCATCCACAATATCGCGCGCGAGCACTCGGGTGTCTCGGTGTTCTCCGGCGTGGGCGAGCGGACGCGCGAGGGCAACGACCTGCTGCTCGAGATGACGGAGTCCGAGGTGATCGACAAGGTCGCGCTCTGCTACGGCCAGATGAACGAGCCGCCGGGCGCGCGCCTGCGTGTCGGGCTGTCCGGTCTCACGATGGCCGAGTACTTCCGCGACCAGGGCCAGGACGTGCTCCTGTTCATCGACAACATCTTTCGGTTCGTCCAGGCGGGCTCCGAGGTCTCGGCGCTCCTCGGCCGCATGCCGAGCGCAGTCGGCTACCAGCCGACCCTCGCCACCGAGATGGGCCAGCTGCAGGAGCGCATCACCTCGACCACGAAGGGCGCCGTCACCTCGGTGCAGGCGATCTACGTCCCCGCCGACGACCTGACCGATCCTGCCCCCGCACAGACGTTTGCGCACCTCGACGCCACGACGACCCTCTCGCGCGCAATCGTCGAGCAGGGCATCTATCCCGCCGTCGACCCGCTCGACTCCGTGTCGCGGGCGCTGCAGCCCGGGATCGTCTCGGCAGACCACTACCGCGTCGCGACCGGCGTCCAGGAGGTGCTGCAGCGCTACAAGGACCTGCAGGACATCATCGCGATCCTCGGCATCGAGGAGCTGTCGGACGAGGACCGGCTGATCGTCTCGCGCGCCCGGAAGATCCAGCGCTTCCTGTCGCAGCCGAACTTCGTCGCCGAGCAGTTCACCGGAACGCCGGGCCAGTACGTCAAGCTCGAGGACACGATCCGTGGATTCGACGAGATCCTCGAGGGCAAGCACGACGAGCTACCCGAGCAGGCCTTCTACATGGTCGGGCCGATCGAAGGTGCCGTCGAACGGTCGCAGCAGCTCGCGGCTGCGTAGGTCCTGACCGTTGGCAGATCGGAAGCTGTTCTCCATCTCGCTCGTCACGCCGGAAGGGGCGGCGTACGAGGGCGAAGCCGAGATGCTGATCGTCCCCGGCGCGGCCGGCGAGATCGGCGTGCTTGCTCGGCACGCGCCACTGATCGCCAGCCTGCGGTCGGGTTCGACGCGCATCCACCTCCCGGGCGGGGAGGTGCAGGAGTACGCGACCGGGCCGGGATTCTTCCAGGTGCTTCGCGACCGTGCGATCGCACTTGTGGACGACGCGGTCGAGGCGTCGCAGATCGACGACGTCCGCGCGCGCGAGCAGCTCGAGGCAGCGCAGCAGGAGCTCGAGGCGATCGACCGTGGGGAATCGACGGCGGATCGCTGGCAGGTCGAGCAGCGGCTCCGCCACGCCGAGAACCAGTTGGATGTGGCCGGCCGCTCCTGACGATCGTGAGCCAACTCGGCTGAAGGCCGAGCCACGGCGATCGACGATCGTGGATGGTCGCCAAACCGGCCCGGAATCGCTAGATTTCGGGCGGAATTCCCGGAAAGCTTTGAAGGCAGCTTGGCGACCGGGTTATCAAACGCCTAAAGAGCCCGCGCGAGTTCCGAAGCTCCGCACCCTTTAGGCAAGGAGACGAAAGTGCCGAGGGACGTCGCGACGGAGATCAGGAAGCTCGCCGAGGACCGCATCCTGGTTCTCGACGGCGCGTGGGGAGTGCTGCTCCAGAACAGCGGCCTCACGGAAGCGGACTTTCGCGGCGAGCGGTTCGCCTCCCACGGCCGTGACCTCCTGAACGACCCCGATGTGCTCAACCTGTCGCGGCCCGACGTCGTGCGCGCGGTACACGAGTCGTACTTCGCCGCCGGCTGCGATATCACGACCACCAATACCTTCACGGCGACGTCGATCGGGCAGGCGGACTACGGCCTCGAGGACGCCGTGTACGACCTGAACGTCGCGGGCGCCCGGATCGCCCGGGAGGTCGCCGACCAGCACGGGGGTTTCGTCGCCGGGTCGGTCGGTCCGCTCAACATCACGCTCTCTCTCAGTCCGAAGGTCGACGAGCCGGGCTTCAGGACGCACACGTTCGACCAGGTCGTCGAAACCTATGCAGAGCAGATCCGCGCACTCGCGGACGGCGGCGTCGACCTGCTCCTGATCGAGACGATCTTCGACACGCTGAACGCGAAGGCTGCGATCGTCGCAGCGCGCTCGGCCGCGCCGCAGTTGCCCCTCTGGATCAGCGCCACGATCGTCGACCTCTCCGGCCGCACGCTCACGGGGCAGACGATCGAGGCGTTCTGGACGGCGGTCGAGCACGCAGAGCCGCTGGTCATCGGCATCAACTGCTCGCTGGGTGCACACGAGATGCGCCCGTACGTCGTCGACCTCTCGCGGATCGCCCCGTGCCTCACGTCGTGCCATCCGAATGCGGGCCTCCCGAACGCGTTCGGCGGCTACGACGAAACGCCCGACGTCACCTCGTCGCTCTTGCGCGAGTTCGCGCAGGAAGGACTGCTGAACGTCGCGGGCTCGTGCTGCGGCTCGACGCCCGAGCACACACGGGCGATCGTCGAGGCGGTTCACGGATTGGCCCCCCGCACGCTGCCGAAGCTCGAGCGGCGGACCCGTTTCAGTGGCCTCGAGACGTTCGAGCTCGGTCCGGACACCGGCTTCGTGACCATCGGCGAGCGCACGAACGTGACCGGGTCGGCTCGCTTCCGCCGGCTGATCGAGGCTGACGACTTCTCGGCCGCGGTCGACGTCGCCCTCGAGCAGGTGCGCGGCGGAGCCAACCTGCTCGACGTGAACATGGACGCCGACCTGCTCGAAGGCGAAGAAGCGATGCGGACGTTCCTGAACGTGATCGCCACCGAGCCGGAAGTCGCCCGCCTCCCGATCATGGTCGACAGCTCGAAGTGGTCCGTGCTCGAGGCGGGACTGCAGTGCCTTCAGGGGAAGGGCATCGTCAACTCGATCTCGCTCAAGGAAGGTGAGGAGGAGTTCCTGCGCGAGGCGCGTCGCGTTCGCGACTACGGCGCCGGCGTGGTCGTGATGGCATTCGACGAGGAGGGACAGGCAACCGAGGTCCAGCAGCGCGTCGCGATCTGCGGCCGGGCATACGACCTGCTCGTCGAGGAGGTCGGCTTTCCACCCGAGGACATCGTGTTCGATGCGAACGTGCTGGCCGTCGCGACCGGCATCCCCGAGCACAACGACTATGCCCGCGCGTTCATCGACAGCATCCCGCTGATCAAGGAACGCTGCCCGGGATCCCGCACGTCGGGCGGGATCTCGAACCTCAGCTTCTCGTTCCGCGGCAACGACCGGATCCGTGAGGCGATGCATGCGGCATTCCTCTACCACGCCGTCGGCGCAGGGCTCGACATGGGGATCGTCAACGCCGGCCAACTCGCGGTCTACGAGGATCTCGAGCCCGAGCTGCTCGAATGCGTGGAGGACGTGATCCTGAACCGCCGCTCCGACGCCACCGAGCGGCTCGTCGAGCTCGCCGAGCGGGTCAAGGGTGGCGGCGCGCGCCGCGAGCTCGATCTCGCCTGGCGCGAGCAGCCTGTTGCGAAGCGACTCGAACACGCGCTCGTGCGTGGCATCGTCGATCACATCGAGGCGGACGTCGAGGAAGCGAGGCTGGCGGCGGCGAGGCCACTCGACGTGATCGAAGGACCGCTGATGGACGGCATGCGCGTCGTCGGCGACCTGTTCGGGTCGGGCCGGATGTTCCTGCCCCAGGTCGTCAAGTCGGCGCGGGTGATGAAGCGCGCCGTCGCCTACCTGGAGCCCTACATGGACGCCGAGCGCGACGGCGGCCGGAGCGCGCAGGGGAAGGTGCTGCTCGCGACCGTCAAAGGCGATGTCCACGACATCGGCAAGAACATCGTGGGTGTCGTCCTCGGCTGCAACGACTACGAGGTGATCGACCTCGGTGTGATGGTGCCGGCCGCGACGATCCTGGAGACCGCCGAGCGCGAGCGCGTCGACGTCGTCGGGCTCTCGGGCCTGATCACGCCGTCGCTCGACCAGATGGTGAACGTTGCGCGGGAGCTCGAGCGCTCGCGGCTCGAGCTCCCGCTCCTGATCGGCGGCGCCACGACGTCGCGCCAGCACACCGCGGTGAAGATCGCCCCGGAGTACGGGTCGGAGACGGTCCACGTGCTCGACGCGAGCCGCGTCGCGGATGTCGTCTCGAGCCTGCTCGACCCGGCGCGGCGTGCGGCCCTCGACGTCGAGAATCGTGACCTGCAGGAGCGCCTGCGGCGCCAGCACGCCGAGAAGCTCAAGCGGCCGCTGCTCCCGCTCGACGAGGCGCGCGCGAACCGCGCAGTGCTCCCGTTCGACGACCTGCCGGCGCCGCCATTCATCGGTTTGCGCGAGGTAGACGTCGCGATCGGCGAGCTCGTCGACTACATCGACTGGCAGTTCTTCTTTCACGCCTGGGACCTGAAAGGGAAGTTCCCGGCCCTGCTGGACAACCCGGCGGTGCGCGAGCTCTACGACGACGCAACCAAGCTGCTGGGGGAGATCGAAGCTGACGGGCTCTTCCAGGCTCGGGGGGTCTACGGCTTCTGGCCTGCTCGCGCCGACGGAGACGACGTAGCCGTCGGCGACACGCGGTTCTCGTTCCTGCGCCAGCAGGCGGTGAACGGCGATGGCCGGCCGAACCGGTCGCTCGCCGACTTCGTCGCGCCCGCAGGCGACCATCTGGGCGCATTCGCGGTGTCGATCCACGGCGCGGACGAACTGGCGGCCGGGTTCGTGGCCCGCCACGACGACTATCAGGCGATCATCGTGAAGGCGCTGGCCGACCGGCTCGCCGAGTCCTTCGCGGAGTGGCTGCACGAGCACGTTCGGCGAACGTGGTACGCACCGCAGGAGCACTTCACGAAGGGCGACCTGATCGGCGAGCGCTTCAGGGGCATCCGGCCGGCTCTCGGGTATCCGGCCTGTCCCGACCACAGCGAGAAGCCGAAGCTGCTCGAGCTCATCGATGCCGGGCGGGCCGGGATCGCGCTGACCGACGGTTTCGCGATGCTTCCGGCCGCCGCCGTCAGCGGCCTCTACTTCGCGCATCCGCAGTCGCGGTACTTCGCCGTGGGCCGGATCGGGCGGGATCAGCTCGCCGACTACGCCGAGCGGCGGGGCGTTTCGGTCGATGCCGCCGAGCAGTGGCTCTCGCCGATCCTGGCCTGACGAGCCCCTCCGACCGGTCGGCTATCCTGTGCCGCGCGGGCGCCTCTTGGGGCGCCGCCTACGTTTATGCGGACGACACTGAAGAGAGGGGTCGGGCGCGGTGCTGGCCTGAACGGCAACGGCCGGGCCATCTTCCCGCCCGCAGCGCCCTCCACGGTCACGCGCTACGTTCAGCCTCTGCCTCCCCGGCGCTCGGGAATCGGCCTGATCGGGAAGATCCTGCTGTTCATCGTTCTCACCCTCGTGGCACTGAGCGCCGGCGCTGCCGGGGGCGCGTATCTGTACTTCCACCAGTCGGTCGCGACCGTGAGCGCACACACGCCCGACGTGATCCGTGCGCAGAAGAGCCTCGACATCCCCGTGGCGCACCGCGCGGCGATCGCCCTCGTGATCGGCTACGACCACCGGGCGGGAACGTCCGCCGCCGATCCGTCGCGCTCCGACACGATCATGCTGATCCGCGCCGACCCGGTGACGAAGTCGATCTCGCTGTTGTCGTTCCCACGCGACCTCGGCGTCCCGATCTACTGCGGCGGCCGCCCGATCTACGGCTACCGCATCAACACGGCCTACACGCTCTGCGGCGCCAAGGGGACGCTCCTCACCGTCAAGCATTTGACGGGCCTGAAGATCAACTACCTGATCACCGTCAACTTCCACGGCTTCAAGGAGGTCGTCAATCAGCTCGGCGGCGTCTGGATGGACATCGACCGCCGCTACTACAACAAGAACACCGGCGCGTCCTACGACGACTACGCGAACATCAACCTGCAGCCCGGCTACCAGAGGCTCGACGGCGGCCAGGCGCTCGACTTTGTCCGCTTCCGGCATACGGACGACGACTATCACCGCGTTGCGCGCCAGCAGGAGTTCGTCCGGGCGTTCAAGGAGCAGGTCGCCTCGTCGTTCTCGCTCACGAAGCTGCCGAAGCTCGTGAACGCGGTCGTCAACAACATCGAGGTCGCCGAGGGCGGCCACAAGCTGCAGGGCAGCGAGGTGCTGTCGTATGCGTTCTTCGCGCAGGGCCTGCCGGGTGGGCATTTCTTCCAGCCGCAGATCGAGGGGGTGAGCGGCCAGACGATCACTTCTGCACCGGCCGGTGCGATCCAGCAGGCGGTCGGAGAGTTTGAGAACCCGGACGTGCAGTCCTCAAAGGCGGCGAACGCCGCCGCGCTCGGTACGCACGTGAAGACGAAGGCGCCACCGCCGTCGAAGGTGTCCGTCCTCGTGCTGAACGGGAACGGCGTCGCCGGCGCGGCGGCAAACGCGTCCTACCTGCTCGGCAAGCGCGGCTACGTGACCGTCGTCCCGCCGGGCCAGTTGACGGCCGACGCGCCGACCGACGTCTTCCATTCTCAGATCTACTACGCCCCGGGGAACGCCCAGGCGAAAGCAGCGGCGCAGGCGATGCTGCCGCTGCTGCAGCCCGCGAAGGTGTCCGTGCTGCCAAAGGGCAGGAAGCTGCGGGCGCTCGACCCTGGCGCGATGGTCGTCGTCGTGCTCGGGCAGACGTTCCACGGCGAGCTCGCCCCGATCCCCACGACGAACGCGCCGGCGCACCAGCCTCCGTACGTCCGTGTCGACCCGTCGGTCGGCACCGGGCTGCTCCAGCCGCTCCGAACGAGGGCCGGGTTCCCGCTCGAGGTGCCGACGGTGCTCGAGGGTAGTTCGTATCCGGACGAGTACAACGGCGACACCCCCGCGCGCCTGTATCCGATCGTGAAGGGGGACAAGGCGGTGCGGCTCGTCTTCCGCACGGGCGCCGGCGAGTACTGGGGTGTGCAGGAATCCGACTGGGACGGTGCGCCGGTGCTCGCCGACAAGAGCTTCCAGCACGATCTCGGCGGTCGCGAGTTCAATCTCTATTACTCGGGCAGCCATCTGCACATGGTCGTGCTCCAGACGAAGACGGCGAACTACTGGGTCGTCAACACGCTGCTCGATTCGCTCTCGAACGAGACGATGCTCGCGATCGCCAAGGGCCTCAGGCCGCTTCCGGCAGCGAAGTAGACTGGCCGGTTCATGAGCGGCAGGCTTGACGGAGGCGTCCAAGGAGCGCAGGTGCCGGCCTTGCCGGCGCCGGAGCGGGAATGAGCAAGGTCGGCATCTTCGGTGCCGGCTGGGTCGGCCTGGTCACGGGTGCGTGCTTCGCGGAGCTCGGGCACGAGGTGGTCGTCCGCGACGTCGTGCCGCAGAGGATCGAGTCGCTCGAGCGGGGCGAGGTGCCGTTCTTCGAGGACGACGTGCAGGAGCTGATCGCGCGGAACCGGGACCGGCTCGTCTTCACGCTCGACGTCGCGGATCTCACCGACTGCGAGTTCCTGTTCGTCTGCGTGGACACGCCGCCAACCCAGTCGGGCGACGCCGATCTCTCGCGTGTCTGGACGGTGATCGACGAGCTTCCGGCCGTCGACGGCACTCCGGTGCTCGTGATGAAGTCGACTGTTCCCGTCGGTACGGGTGAGAAGGTTCGCTCCGGGCTCGACGAGCGGGGCCTCGGTCACGTCGGGTACGTCGCGAACCCCGAGTTCCTCTCCGAGGGGAACGCCGTCCGCGACTTCATGAAGCCGGACCGAATCGTGATCGGCTCGTTCGAAGCCGGCGACGCGGAAAGGGTCGCGTCGCTCTACTCCTCGCTCGATGCTCGGATCGTCTCGTGTGACGTGAACTCGGCGGAGATGATCAAGCTCGCCGCGAATGCGTTTCTCATGACGCGCATCTCCTTCATCAACGAGATCGCGAACGTCTGCGAAGCGACGGGAGCGGACGTCGTGAAGGTCGCAGAGGGAGTCGGCCTCGACCATCGCCTCGGGCCGCACTTCCTGCGTGCCGGCATCGGCTACGGCGGCTCGTGCTTCCCGAAGGACTCACTGGCCCTCAAGCAGCTCGCGTCGAACTCGGGTTACCACTTCCAGCTGCTCTCGGCCGTGATCGAGGTCAACGAGCTACAGAAGCGCCGTGTGGTGGGGAAGCTCAAGCTCCATCTCGGACAGCAGTTGAAGGGCAAGACCGTTGCGTTGCTGGGGCTCGCGTTCAAGCCGGGCACGGACGACATGCGCGAGGCGCCGTCGATCGTGCTCGCATCGCGCCTGCTGGCGGAAGGCGTGCGGGTTCGCGCCTGGGACCCCGTCGCCGAGGGCGGCACGCTTCCGGCCGGAGTGGAGGTCGTCAGGTCCGTCGCCGAGGCCGTCCGCGGTGCAGACGCGGCGGTGATCGTCACGGAGTGGCCGGAGCTGCGTGCGCTCGCGTCGTCCGAGATCCGCGATGCGATGGCAACGCCGCTGATCGTCGACGGCCGGAACCTGCTCGATCCGAGCGAGGTCCGGACAGCCGGCTTCACGTACGAGGGAATCGGCCGGCGCCCGGCCGGGCCGGACGCCGCGGTCGCGCGGCCCGCACAGCCCGCAGCGGCCGAGGCGTAACGGAGCGACGTGGAGGCGATCATCCTCGCCGGCGGCCGGGCCGAGCGGCTCGGCGACGCTGCCGGCGGCCGGCCGAAATCGCTCGTCGACGTGGCTGGACGGCCGCTCGCGGCGTACCAGGTTGGACGGCTGGCCCGAGCCGGCGTGACGCGCGTGATCTTTGCCTGCGCGTCGGGCGAGGGCAGCCTCTTCGAGGACGAGCTCGCCGGGATCGGTCCGGAGATCGTGGCCGTCGAGGAGCCGGAGCGCCTGGGGCGGGGCGGCGGGCTTCGGTACGCCGCAGGTCGGCGGCTCGAGCGCGGCGACGTCCTCGCACTGAACGGCGACGAGCTCGTCGACGTCGACTACGCCGGGCTGCTGGCGCGGCATCGGTCGCGCTCGGCGCTGGCGACGATCGCCGTCGCGCGCCCGAAATCGCAATTCGGGTTGGTCGACATCAGCGACGACGACGTGGTGCGTGGCTTCGAAGAGGCAGGCAAGGTCCCGTACTGGGTCAACTGCGGCAACTACGTGCTCTCCGAGGAGGCGCTCGCGCGGTTCCCCGAACGCGGCGATCACGAGTCGACGACGTTCCCGGAGCTCGTCGCAGAAGGGCGCCTTCACGCCTTCCGTCACGAAGGCCTGTGGCTCACGGTGAACACGCCGAAGGAGCTGCGGTCCGCCGCGGAGCATGTCGCCGCCCACCCGGAGTGGCTCGCATGAGAGACTCGCCGGACGTGTCGGTCGACTCGCCGAACCTCGGGTCTCTCGATCGTTGGGCGGTCGACGTCCGTCGTGTGGACAAGCCGTGGGGGTACGAGCTGATCTGGGCGCTCACGGACGTCTACTGCGGCAAGCTCCTGCACGTCAAGGCCGGGCACTCGCTCTCACTGCAGTTCCACCGTGAGAAGGACGAGTCCTGGCTCGTCCAGGAGGGGCGGGCTCGAATCGAGCTCGGCGAGGCGGGGCAGGCGGTGCTCGCCGAGGAGGTGGTGGGGCCCGGAGCCGCCTTCCACTACCCGCCCGGAACGGTGCACCGCGTCACGGCGCTCGAGGACCTCACGATCATCGAGGTCTCCACGCCGTACCTCGACGACGTCGTCCGGCTCGCCGACGCCTACGGGCGCGAAGGCACGTCTGCGGCATAACCTTGACACGACTGTGATAGGGTTGGTGCGTGCCCGGGCCGCTGACCGTCGGAGCCGCCGCAGCCGAGACCGGCTGGTCGGCCAGAATGCTCCGCTATCTCGAGCACCACGGGCTCGTGGTGCCGCGGCGCACCCGGTCGGGCTATCGCACGTACGGGCTGGCTGAGCTGAACCGACTCCGTGCGCTGCGCGCCCTGCGCGAGCGTTACTCGGTCGACCTGGCCGAGATCGCGTTCGCGGCGCGCCTGCGCCGGGAGCCCGATCTACGGATTGCCGTCGACGGCTGGCTCGCCGCCGCGGAGGACGCAGGCTCGTGGATCGACTGGGAACAGCGCAAGCACGAACGGCTGCTCGCAGCCTGACCGAGACCTTTTTCGCGATCGCAAAAGAGAGGATGTTCGAGTGGCGACGACCAAGCGACACGACGTGAAGGACCTGGCACTCGCCCCGGAGGGCGTGCGCCGCATCATGTGGGCAGACCGGCAGATGCCGGTGCTAACCGAAATTCGCGAGCGGTTCGAGCGCGAGCAGCCGCTCGATGGGCGACGCATCTCGGCCTGTCTGCACGTGACGACCGAGACAGCCAACCTGATGCGCACGCTCAAGGCCGGCGGCGCAGACGTCGTGCTCTGCGCGTCGAACCCGCTCTCGACGCAGGACGACGTCGCTGCCGCGCTCGTCAACGATTTCGACATCCCGGTCTTCGCCATCAAGGGCGAGGACAACGACACCTACTACTCGCACATCGAGGCAGCGGTCGACCACAAGCCGCAGCTCACGATGGACGACGGCGCAGACGTGATCAGCGTCCTCCACAGCTCGCGACGTGAGCAGCTCGGCGACATCATCGCCGGGATGGAGGAGACGACGACCGGCGTCATCCGCCTGAAGGCGATGGAGGCCGACGGCGCGCTCGAGTTCCCCGTGATCGCCGTCAACGAGGCCCGGACGAAGCATCTGTTCGACAACCGGTACGGGACGGGGCAGTCGACCATCGACGGGATCATCAGGGCGACGAACGTCCTGCTCGCAGGCAAACGGTTCGTCGTCGTCGGCTACGGCTGGGTGGGGCGGGGCGTGGCGTTGCGGGCCCGCGGCCTCGGTGCGCACGTGATCGTCACGGAGGTAGACCCGATGCGGGCGCTCGAGGCGCTCATGGAAGGCTACGAGGTGATGCCGATGTCGGCGGCCGCGCCGATCGGCGACATCTTCTGCACCGCGACCGGCGACAAGCACGTGCTCGCCCGCGAGCACCTGGAGGTGCTGAAGGACGGAGCGATCATCTGCAACACCGGGCACTTCAACGTCGAGATCGACATCCCCGCACTGCGGTCGCTGGCGGTCGAGACGCGGGAGGCGCGCAATCTGGTCGACGAGTTCACGATGGCGGACGGCCGTCGCGTCTACCTGCTCGCCGAGGGCCGGCTCGTCAACATCTCGGCCGCCGAAGGTCACCCGGCGATCGTCATGGACATGAGCTTCGCCAATCAGGCGCTCGCGACCGAGTACGCGGTGCAGAACGCCGCATCGCTCGAAGCGAAGGTCTACCCGGTGCCGACCGCGATCGACGAGGAGATCGCCCGGTTGAAGCTCGGGACGATGGGCGTCGACATCGACCGGCTCAGCGAGGAGCAGGCGAAGTACCTCGCGTCGTGGGACGAAGGTACGTAGTGGCACTGCCGGCGGCGGATGCTCGAGCCTGAGGCGATCCTCAGGCTCGAGGACGACCGGGTCGTCCTCCTGGATCAGCGCCGGCTGCCGCTCGACGAGGTCGAGCTCGACTGCCGCACGGCAGCCGAGGTGGCGGAGGCGATTCGCACGCTGGCCGTGCGTGGGGCACCGGCGATCGGCGTTGCCGCCGCCTACGCGTACGCCCTCGCAGCGGCGCAAGGCGACGATCTCGTCGAGGCCGAACGCGTCCTCCGCGCGTCACGTCCGACGGCGGTCAATCTGGCCTGGGCGCTCGAGCGGATGCGGTCGGAGCCGACCGCCGAGCACGCGCGCCAGATTCATCGAGACGAGGTCGCACGGTGCCGCGAGATGGCCGTCCATGCCGCCACGCTGCTCCAGCCGGGGACGCGTGCGCTCACGCACTGCAACGCCGGCGGGCTCGCCACGGGCGGCTACGGCAGCGCAGTCGGCGCGCTGATCGCCGCGCGCGAGCAGGGGCTGCTCGAGCACGTCTGGGTCGACGAGACCCGGCCGCTCTTGCAGGGGGCACGGCTCACCGCCTGGGAGCTCGAGCACGCTGCGATCCCGCACGCCGTGATCGCCGACAGCGCGGCCGCGTCGCTGATGGCGGCAGGCGAGGTCGACTGTGTGGTCACGGGCGCCGACCGGATCGCGGCGAACGGCGACACCGCGAACAAGATCGGGACCTACGCCCTCGCCGTGCTCGCGCGCCATCACGCGATTCCGATGTACGTCGTCGCGCCCTCGTCGACGCTCGACCCGGAGACACCCGACGGAGCGTCGATCCCGATCGAGGAGCGCGACCCGGCGGAGATCACGACGCGCTTCCCCGCGCGCAATCCCGCCTTCGACGTCACGCCCGCGGAGCTCATCACTGCGATCGTCACCGAGGCAGGTGTTCACCGGCAGCCGTACGCGACGTCGCTCCATCGAGCGTCCGTGACCGTATGAAGGCGGTCGTGCTCGCCGCCGGCTACGCGACGCGGCTCCGCCCGTTGACCGATACGTGGGCGAAGGAGCTCCTGCCGGTTGGCGGACGGCCGATCGTCGACTGGATCCTCGACGCCGTCTCGGCCGTCGAGTCGGTGGAGGAGATTCATCTGGTGACGAACCACCGCAAGGCGCAGGCCTTCGTCGACTGGGCCTCGGCTTCCGGCCGTGACGTGCACGTGCACGACGACGAAACGACCTCCAACGACGACAGGCTGGGCGCGATCGGCGACCTTCGGTTTGTAGTCGACAGCGCCGGGCTCGACGACGATTTGCTCGTGATCGCGGGAGACAATGTCTTCGAGTTCTCACTCGTCGAGTACGAGTCGTTCTGGCGGGGCCGAGGGGTTGCGAGTGCGGTCGCCGTGCGCGATGTCGGCTCGCTCCAGCTGGCGACGCAGTACGGGATCGTGTCGCTCGATGGTGACGCACGGCTCGTGGATTTCGTCGAGAAGCCGGCCGACCCGCCCTCGACGCTGGCCGCGACGGCCACCTATCTCTTCCACCGGTCACACGTCGGCCTGCTCGACGAGTATCTGGCGGGCGGGCACTCGCCCGATCAGCCGGGTCGCTTCGTCGAGTGGCTCTGTCGCCGGGAGCCGGTCTTCGGCTGGGCCTTTGACGGCGCCTGGTACGACATCGGCGACAGCGAGCAGTTGCTCGTGGCGGACAACAGCCTGCGCGCCGAGCGAGGGCTGCCGACCCGGGCCGCGTACTCCCCCGACTGAGCGGCACGAGCCGCGGGCCTGGCTGTTGCGCTCTTTTCGCAGAGTTGCGACAGACACGGCACACCCCTCCCCGTAGCGTCATCGGCGTGGCTCGTCGACCTCATCCTCCCTGGACGTTGTGTCGCCTGCGACGCGCCGGCCGAGCTGCTCTGCTCGGACTGTCTCGCAGCGTTGCCGCCGCTCTGCGACCCGCGCTGTGCACGCTGCGGGGCGCCGACCGCGTGGCGGGTGGAGCGGTGTGTGGAGTGCGCGGGTCGACGAATCGCCTTCGCGTCGGCACGTGCGGCCGTCCTTTACGCCGGGCCGGTACGGGCGCTCGTGCACGGCTGGAAGGAGCGAGGGCTCCGCCGGGCGGCGGCCCTCGCAGCCGATCTCGTCGTCGCGCGCGTCGAGGCGCCGAGCGTCGACGTGGTGACCGCGGTGCCCGGCGATCGCGAGCGCCTGCTCCAACGCGGACACCATCCGGCCGAACGGCTGGCGCGTGAGCTCGCGCTGCGCTGGAACATGCCTTTCGCGCGACTGTTGACGCGAACGCGGCACTCGCCGCGGCAGACGGGGCTGCCGCTGGACGGACGGCGCCGCAACGTGGTCGGAGCGTTCTCGGCGTGCGCCGCAGTGCCGCCGCGGGTGCTGCTCGTCGACGATGTGTACACGACCGGTGCGACCGTGTCGTCGGCGGCCACGGCGCTGCGGGCAGGTGGGGCACGCACGGTGCACGTGGTCACGCTGGCGAGGACGGTGCGGAGCTACCCGGTCGGCCGTGGGGTGCGCTAGGGTGGGAGCACGGCTTGACCACCACCAAGGAGGCGGACAATGAGGCTTCAGGTGAAGGGCAAGAACGTGGAGGTCACCCCGCCGATCCGTGAGTACGCCGAGCGAAAGCTGGCCAAGATCGGGAAGCTGCTGGCGGAGCCGACCCAGGTCGAGGTGGAGCTCTCGGAGCAGCGCAACCCGTCGATCGCAGAGAGCAGCGTTGCCGAGGCGACGATCTTCACGAAGGGCTCGACGCTGCGGGCGCGTGAGGCTTCCCCCGACATGAAGATGTCGATCGACCAGCTGGCCGAGAAGCTGCACCGGCAGGTGAAGCGCTACCGAGAGATGCGCGTCGTCGAGCCGCGCCGGCACGCCGAGAAGGGCGGCTGACCCGATCCGGTTCTTCCGGCGCCAGGAGCCGCTGCACAAGCAACTCGCAGACGCGGGAGGCCTGGTGGATGGGCCGGCGCCCGCCGGCCCAGCTGCCCAGCCGCCGGGATTTGACGGCGAGCAACGCGGCGAGCCCGGGATCCACGGAGTGCCGCGGCCGCGTCGCTTCGACGTGGTCACGACCGCGCAGGCCGACGGGATCGAGGGCGACCGGGTTGGGTTCGTCACCCTGCCCGACGGCAAGGCCGTGGTCGCCCCGGAGGACGTGCAGCAGCCTGAAGGTGCCCTCGCCCCGCTCCAGGAGGCCGTCGAGGCGTCGATCGAGCGCCCGTACCGGGCCGAGGCGGTCCGGCGGGGCCCCGAGCTCTGGGCCGTGGCAGCGACCCGGATCGAGCTGGTCGCGGCGCCCGGGCTGGCGGGCCAGGAGGCTGAGCTCGTCTCGACCGGCGACGGGCGGTCGCTGCACGTCGACGGCCAGCCGCGATTCGGCTCGGTTCCTGCCTTCGAGCAGGCCGGGGCAGATCAGGGCTCGGAGTACGTCGTGCGCGCCACCCGGGTGGACGGCGAGCTCTGGGAAGTCCAGGCGGCCACTCTATGACCGCGATCGCGGGCGGTACCCTGTCTCGCTGATGGCCGGCGGATCGTTCGAAAAAGCACTTCGCTTCGGCGAGGGTCGGCGGCTCAAGCGGCTCGCCGAGCAGGCCGCCTACGTCGGGACGCTCGAGCCCGACTTCCAGAAGCTCTCGGACGAGGAGCTCCGTGGGAAGACGGCCGAGTTCCGCCAGCGTCTCGAGAACGGGGAGCCGCTCGAGGACCTGCTTTTCGAGGCGTTCGCGGCCGTCCGCGAGGCGCGGGTCCGCGAATCCGACCAGCGGATCTTCGACGTGCAGATGATGGGCGGCATCGCGCTCCACGAGGGCGACATCGCCGAGATGAAGACCGGCGAGGGCAAGACGTTCGTCGCGAGCCTGCCGCTGTACCTGAACGCGCTGCCCGGTACCGGCGTCCATCTCGTCACCGTCAACGACTACCTGGCGCGGCGCGACGCTGAGTGGAACCGCGGCGTCTACGAGCGTCTCGGCATCACCGTCGGCTCGATCGAGAACATGATGCCGTTCGACGAGCGGAAGGTCGCGTACGGCGCCGACATCACGTACGGGACGAACTCCGAGTTCGGGTTCGACTACCTCCGCGACAACATGGCGATCGCGCTCGACGCCGTCGTTCAGCGCGGTCACGACTACGCGATCGTCGACGAGGTCGACTCGATCCTGATCGACGAGGCGCGGACGCCGCTGATCATCTCCGGCGAGCCGACCACGGCCGCGAGGACGTACTACGACTTCGCGCGGGTCGTGAAAGGGCTCGACGGCATCCAGTCCAAGAACACGAAGCTCGAGGACGAGGTGCTCGCACAAGAGCACGACTTCCTCTTCGACGAGAAGCACAAGACGGTGTCCCCGACCGAGAGTGGGATCGAGAAGGTCGAGCGCGCGCTCCGCATCGACCACCTCTACGCGGCCGACAACGTGCAGCTCGTCAACCACCTGACGCAGGCGCTCAAGGCACAGGCCCTCTTCAAGCGCGACGTCGACTACGTGATCCAGGACGGCGAGGTGAAGATCGTCGACGAGTTCACCGGCCGCATCATGGAGGGCCGGCGCTGGAGCGAGGGCCTCCACCAGGCGATCGAGGCGAAGGAGGGCGTCGCGATCCAGGAGGAGCATCAGACGCTTGCGACGATCACGCTCCAGAACTACTTCCGCCTCTACGACAAGCTCGCCGGCATGACCGGTACGGCGAAGACGGAGGAGAAGGAGTTCGTCGAGATCTACGGCCTGAACGTCGTCGAGATCCCGACGAACGTCACCGTCGAGCGCCTCGACCGCAACGACTACATCTTCAAGTCCGTGGAGGCGAAGTTCGACGCCGTCGTCGGCGACATCAAGGAGCGGCACGCCAAGGGCCAGCCGGTGCTCGTCGGGACGATCGCCGTCGAGACCTCCGAGTACCTCAGCGAGCTGTTGAAGCGCCAGGGCGTCCCGCACAACGTCCTGAACGCGAAGGAGCATGCGCGCGAGGCGGAGATCATCATCAACGCCGGCGAGTCGGGTGCGGTCACGATCGCCACCAACATGGCGGGCCGCGGCGTCGACATCAAGATCGACGACACGGTGCGTGAGCTCGGTGGCCTGTACGTGCTCGGGACGGAGCGTCATGAGGCGCGGCGCATCGACAACCAGCTGCGCGGCCGTTCAGGGCGCCAGGGCGACCCCGGTGAGACGCGCTTCTACCTCTCGGGCCAGGACGACCTGGTGCGGCTGTTCGCGGGCGACCGGATCCAGAACATCATGGAGCGGTTCAAGCTTCCGGAGGACCAGCCGATGGAGGCGTCGATCCTCTCGCGGCAGATCGAGAACGCCCAGAAGAAGGTCGAGGAGCAGAACTTCGTCGCGCGGAAGAACGTCCTCAAGTACGACGACGTGATGAACGTGCAGCGTCAGGTGATCTACGAGCAGCGCAATCGCGTGCTGCACGGCGAGGACCTTGGTGACGACATGCGTGAGGAGTGGCTGCCGGAGGTCGTCTCGGACGTCGTCTCGGTCTATACCGAGTCGGAGTTGACCGAGGACTGGGATCTCGGCGGCCTCATCACCGCCATGGACGCCCTCTACGGCACCGGTGTCACGGTCGAGGAGATCAAGGGCCTCGAACGCGAGGCGATCGTCCAGGAGTTCCTCGACGACGCGCTCGACGCCTACGACGAGCGCGAGGCGGACCTCGACAAGATGCAGCCCGGCCTGATTCGCGATCTCGAACGGTTCATCGTGCTCCAGACGGTCGACGTCCGCTGGCGCGAGCACCTCGAGAACATGGACTACCTCCGTGAGGGCATCCACCTGCGCGGAATGGCGCAGAAGGACCCGCTCGTCGAATACCGCAACGAGGGTCACGTCATGTTCCGCGAGCTCAACCGGTCGATTCGCGAAGAGGTCGTGACGCTGATCTTCCACGCCGAGGTGACGGCCGACGAGAGCCAGCTGCAACAGGTCGCAAACGGCGACGGCGCCGTCGACAACCTGAGCTACGAGCACAGCTCGCTCGCCGGCGCCGACGCGATCCTCGCCGCCGGCGGGACATCGACGCTGGCCGCGCGGCGGCGGCGGCGGTGGCTCGGTGGCGACCCCGGTCGCGCAGCGGCCGAAGGTCAACTCCGACGTCGAGAAGGTCGGTCGCAACGATCCCTGCTGGTGCGGCTCGGGCAAGAAGTTCAAGAAGTGCCACGGCGCCTGAGAGCACCTTTCGCAGTGAGATTGGCCGGACGGCACAACTGCTCGTTGTGAAGGGTGCTCTGCGGGCGCCCGATCCACCGCTCGCCGACGGCGTTATCCGGCTCGACCGAATGAGCCGCAGGGACGTGCCGGATTTGCTCGAGCTGGTCGGCGACGACGCGATCAAGGAGTTCACGCTCGTGCCGACCGCCGGGGGCGAGTCGTTCGTTCGCTCCTGGATCCGTGGGTACGAGGATGGTTGGCGCACCGGCACCCGAGCCGGCTTCGTGGTGCGCGAGGCCGACGGCGGGACATTCCTGGGCTTCGGCTCACTGTTCAGGCTCGACCTGCCGGCCGGGGAGGCCGAAATCGGCTACGCGGTGGCGCCGGCCGTCCGCGGGCGTGGCATCGCCGGCCGGACGTTGTCGCTCCTCACTGCGTGGGGCCTCGACGTCCTGGGCCTCGAAAGGATCGAGTTGCGGATCGCGGTCACCAATCCGGCGTCGGAGCGGGTGGCGTCACGGGCCGGGTACACCCGGGAGGGCGTTCTCCGGCACGTCCACTTCAAGGAAGGCCGGCGCGTCGATCTCGGCGTCTGGTCGCGCCTTCGCTCCGACGGCCTGGAGGTCGAGATCGTTTAGGCTTTCGCCGTGAGTGTGGCGGAGCCGCGGGTGCTCGCCCGCGAGGCGATCATCTCGACGGTTGTCGCGGCGACCATCGCGTCGATCCTGGTCTGGCTGGGGCCTCCAGGCGTCGACCTTGCCGCCCACGTGTACCAGCGCACGTTCCTGATCCAGCACGGGTTCCAGCTGTGGAACAACTTCTGGTACGCGGGCCGCTACACGTTCGTCACCTACAGCTTCCTGTACTACCCGCTTGCCGCCGTGTTCGGGATCAAGGTGCTGGCGGTCGCGACGATCGCGTCGGCTGCGCTCGCGTTCACGCTCGTTGCGTTGCGGCAATGGGGCGACTCGGCGCGACTCTCGAGCAGGACGTTCTCAGTGCTCTGGGCCGGGATCGTGCTCTCCGCCGCGTTCCCGTTTGCGCTCGCGATGTCGTTCGCGCTTCTTTCGCTGTGGGCGCTCCAGTCGCGGCACCGTTGGCGGTTCGCGCTCTTCGCGGTGTTGTGCCTCGGCACGAGCCCCCTCGCGTTCATCCTCCTCGCAGTCCTGCTCGGCGGAGCGGCGGTCGCGCGGCGCAGCCTTCGTGGCGCCTGGCTGCCGATTGTGGTCGTGCTCGGCGGTGCGGCGCTCGAGTTGGCGCTCTACCGGCTGTTCTCGGACGGCGGCTCGTTCCCGTTCAGCATCTGGCAGCTCGGAGCCGGGCTCCTCTTCTGCGGGATCGGGCTGGTCGTGACGTGGAACGTCCCCTCGGCCCGGCTGCTGCGGGGGCTCTTCGTGGTCTACCTCGTGACCTGCATCGTCGCCTTCGCGGTGCCCTCGGACGTTGGCTCCAATATCGAGCGCATGCGCTACGCAGCGCTGCCGATCATCATCCTGGCGTTCTCGCTCCGGCGGTGGCGCCCAGTGGCGCTCGTCGTGCCTGCGCTCGTCTTCGCTGCGGCGTGGAACGTCACGCCGATCGTCTCGAGCTATGCCAGCGCGAGCGCGGACGCGGGGCAGACGGCGTCGTACTGGCAACCGGCCATCGAGTACCTGCACCAGCACTCGAGTCTCTCCTACCGGGTCGAAGCGGTCGACACGGTCGATCACTGGCCGGCCGCCTACCTCCCGGACGCCGGGATTCCAATCGTCCGGGGCTGGTATCGCCAAAGCGACTTTCCGCAGAACGCGGTGCTGTACGACAACCCGCTGCGCGCCTCCGCCTACCGGGCTTGGCTGCGCTCGCTCGGCGTTCGGTATGTCGTCCTGTCCGACGCGAGGCCGGACTACAGCTCGCGGCTCGAGGAGAATCTGCTCCTCAGCGGACGATCGGGGCTCGTCCGCGTCTTCGAGGCGGCACACGTCTCCGTCTACGAGCTCCCGAACGCGCGCTCGATCATCGTCGGGCCGGGTCTCGCGAGCGTTCAATGGCTCTGGCCGACGCGCATCGTCTTTCTCGTCGACAAGCCCGGGACTTACCAGGTCGCGATCCGATGGTCGCCTTACTGGAGGACACAGCAAGGCTGTGTGTCGAGCCAGCCCGATGGGATGGTCCGCCTCACCGCAGCACATGCCGGCCTGGTCGACCTGAACATGAGCCCGAACCTGGTACGCGGGCTGGCAACGCTTGCGGGCGTCGACGGGAAGCGCAGATGCGATTGAGCAGTCGGGCGCCCGATACGATGCAAGCATGACCGACGACGGGAAATCGATCGCCGAGCAGCTCGACGAGCTCGGGGCCCAGCTCCACTGGGTCCGTGAGTACCTTTGACCCGGCGTCGCTCGAACGACGGGTCGTCGAGCTCGAATCTGAGCTGAACGCTCCCGGCTTCTGGGATGACCAGGGGCGCGCTGCCAGGGTTTCCGCAGAGCATGCTCGGGCATCGCGCAAGCTCGAGGGCTATCGCAGCTTGCAGAGCGAGTACGAAGATGCTCGGGAGCTGGCGGCCATCGACGAAGGCGAGCTCGACGACGAAATCGTGGCGTCTCTTCGCCCGCTCCGTGCGGAGCTCGAACGTCTCGAAGAGGCGGCGCTGTTCGACGGTGAGTACGACGCCGGTGACGCGGTCGTGACGCTCCAGTCGGGAACGGGCGGCACCGACGCTCAGGACTGGACCGAGATGATGCTGCGGATGTACGAACGTTGGGCTGCGACGCGTGGGTTCCACGTCGACCTGCTCGAGGCGAGCCCGGGGGAGGAAGCTGGCCTCAAGTCCAGCACGTTCACCGTCGGCGGCGAGAACGCGTACGGGATCTTGAAGGCCGAGCGCGGCAAGCACCGGCTCGTCCGGCAGAGCCCGTTCGACGCAGCGCATCGACGGCACACCGCGTTCGCGACCGTGATCGTGGCGCCCTTGCTTCCCGTCGACGCCGACGTCGAGATCGACGAGAGCGATCTCAGGATCGACACGTACCGCGCGCAGGGCGCGGGCGGGCAGCACGTGAACAAGACCGATAGCGCGGTGCGGATCACGCACCTGCCGACGAGCATCGTCGTTCAGTGCCAGAACGAGCGGTCGCAGTCGGCGAACAAGCAGACCGCCATGCGTGTGCTCAAGGCGCGTCTCGTCGAGCGGGCCGAAGAGGAGAGAGAGGCGCTGATGGCGAAGGAACGGGGAGGATCGGCCGACACCGGCTTCGGCGGCGCGTCGATCCGGTCGTATTACCTCCACCCGACGCAGCTCGTGAAGGACACGCGAACCGGCTACGAGACAGGCAATGCCCAGGCAGTGCTAAACGGTGACCTCGACGGCTTCATCCGCGAATACCTCCTTGCGCGAGCCGCAGGGAGAATCGTCTAGCCGGTGAGCTACACTTGGCCGAACCTTCGCGCCAGTGCCGTCCGGTGGGCGGTACCGTCACCGAACCGTGCAAGAGACTGAGCTGACACCCCCCGAAGCGACCGCCGTCGTCGACGAGCCGCCGCTTCCGGCGACCCCGCCGTCGACCGGGTCGATGATCGTGTTCGACGCGGTGACCAAGGTGTACGAGCCCGACGTGACCGCGCTTCGCGACGTCACGTTCCACATCGACAAGGGCGAGTTCGTGTTCATCGTCGGCGCCTCGGGCTCCGGCAAGTCGACGCTCGTGCGGTTGTTGCTGAAGGAGCTCGAGCCGACCCGAGGGAAGATCGTCCTCGGCGGACGCGAGCTCGGGCGGCTCAAGCGCAGCAAGGTTCCGATGCTGCGGCGGAACATCGGCTGCGTGTTCCAGGACTTCAAGTTGCTGCCGAACCGCACCGCGTCGGAGAACGTGGCCTACGCGCTCAAGGTGCAGGGCGAGTCTTCGACCGCCGTGCGCAAGAAGGTGCCGGAGGTACTGGCGATGGTCGGCCTGTCGCACAAGATGAATTCGCTCCCCGACGAGCTCTCCGGAGGCGAACAGCAGCGCGTCTCGATCGCGCGCGCGTTCGTCAACCATCCGCCGCTGCTCGTCTGCGACGAGCCGACCGGCAACCTCGACCCGGACACCTCGGTCGGGATCATGCAGCTGCTCTACCGGATCAACCGCAGCGGCACGACGATTCTCATGGTGACCCACGACCGCGAGATGGTCGACAAGATGCGCAAGCGGGTGATCCAGCTCGAGCACGGCCGCCTCGCTCGCGACGAGCGCCGCGGCGGGTATGCCGGGGAATGAGCGCGCGTACGAAGCTGCTCGTCTCGGAGGCCTGGCGGTCGCTCGGCGCCAATCTGTCCACGACCATTGCAGCGACGATGACCGTGTTGATCGGAATGTTCCTGCTCGGCCTCTTCATCGCCCTCGGCAGCTGGACGGTTTCGTGGTCGAACCACGTGAAGAAGGAGCTCGTCGTGAAGGTCTACTTCGACGGGCATCCGGCCGCGACGCCTGCGCAGAAGACCGCGTTCGTCAAGCGGCTCGAGCAGAGCCCGTATGTGAAGGCGGGCGGAGTCAAGTACATCACGCAGCAGCAGGCGCTCGGGATCATGAAGAAGCGCTATCCGGATCTCACCCGAGACCTGACGTCGAATCCATTTCCCGCCGAGCTCGAAGTCACGCCGAACAAGGCCGAGAACGTCGACAACCTCTACCACTTCATCGTCTTCCCGCACAAGCCGCCGGGAGTCTCGACCGTGAACGACGGCAAGCGGGTGTCGCATCGGATCCTGCAGGTCGCCCATGTGATCGAGGTCGTCTTCATCCTCGCGACGCTGATCCTCCTGGTCGCCTCGATCCTGCTGATCTCGAACACGATCCGGCTGTCGATCTTCTCGCGGCGGCGTGAGATCGAGGTGATGAAGCTCGTCGGCGCGACGAACTGGTTCGTCCGCGGGCCGTTCATGCTCGAAGGCCTGTTCTGCGGCCTCGCCGGATCGCTGCTCGCGGTGTTCTTCATGCTCCTCGGCAAGACGATCGCGCTCCCGGCGATCCTCCCGCATCTCACCGGAGATGCGGACGTGAAGGCGCTCGCCTTCCCCGTCACCGCGCTGATCCTCGTCGGGATGGGCTTGAGCCTCGGCGCGATCGGCTCCGGACTGACGATCCGGCGCTTCCTCCGGATCTGACCATGGCGGCCCGCGTCTCGGCGGGTGCACTGTCGGGGATCAGGCGGCGCCCGGCGGCCTTCGCGCTGGGCGCAGCCGTGGCCGTCGCCTTCGTCGTCGGGCTGATCGTGCGACCGCTGCCGCCACGCGCGACGCCGCCGAGCGAGCTCGACCAGGTCCGCACAGTGCTCGAGCGCCAGTACTACCACCGGCTGTCAGCGGCACAGCTCGCGAGCCCGTCGATCCCGAAGCTGATCGCATCGCTTCACGATCGCTATACGACGTACCTGACCCCGGCCGAGTACCTCGTGGCCCGGCGCCAGTTCGCGGCCGCCTACGGAGGCATCGGGATCACCGTCGCTCCGATCCCCGACGGTTTGATCGTCCGTCGGGCCTGGGTCGGATCGGTGCACGTGCAAGGGGTCCGGCCCGGCGACGTGATACTCGCGGTCAACGGCAAGTCGACGAAGGGGATGGCCTATCGCGAAGCGGTCGGCCGCATCCTCGGTGCACCCGGGACGACGGTTCGGCTGCGGATCCAGCGTGGGTTGCGCACGGTCGACGTGGCATTGAAGCGGCGGCAATTCGATGTTCATCCCGTGCACGCGACTCTCGATGGAAAGGTCGGCGTCGTTCGTATCTCTGCGTTCGTTCAGGGCTCGGCGGCCGAGACGCGGGCGGCGGTTCGCCGGCTCCGCGCGGAGGGGGCGACCGCCTACGCGATCGACCTGCGCTCGAACCCCGGTGGGTTGCTCGATCAGGCGGTAGGGGTCGCGTCACTCTTCCTGCGCGACGGATCGACGATCGTTTCGCTCGCAGGCGCGCACCGGCCTCTACGGACCTTCGACTCGAACGGGAATCTTGCGGTCTCCGCTCCTCTGGCGGTGCTCGTCGATCACCGCAGCGCAAGCGCCTCGGAGGTCGTTGCGGGAGCTCTCAAGGACTACGCTCGGGCGACGATCATCGGCGCGTCGACGTTCGGCAAGTCGCTCGTCCAGCAGATCTACCAGCTGCCGTCAGGCGCGGCCCTGAAGCTCACCGTGGCCCGGTACCTGACTCCCGCCGGCTACGTGATCTCGCGCGGGGGCATCCAGCCTGACATACGCTCGCGCCACGCCCTTGCCGCAGCTCTCCGGTTCTTCTCTCGTAGTCGAAGTTAGTCGTCGCGGCCGGCTGCTGATCGGCGAGCCGTACTTCACGCCTGGCGTGCCGATCGTGCTCGAGACGAAGGGAAGCGGCGGTGTCGGCCCCGGCGAGCTGGCGCTCGTGCGCACGGGCCGCGGGCGGGCGAGGGTCGATCGAGCCCTTGGGTCCGCATCGCGCATCGAGGACGTACTCGAGGCGCTGCTGGTCGAGAAGGGCGCCCGCGCCACGTTCGAGCCCCACGACGCACCCGCGGCGAAGCTGGACGACCGTGTCGATCTGCGCGACCTCATCACCTACACGGTCGACCCAGACACGGCGAAGGACTTCGACGACGCGCTGTCGTTTCGGCGCGAGGCGGACGGTATTCGCGCCTGGGTGCACATCGCCGACGTCTCGTACTTCGTCGGGACCGGGACGCCGCTCGACCGCGGTGCAGCGCAGCGGGCGTTCTCGACCTATGTCCCGGGCGCGGTTGCGCCGATGCTGCCGCACGAGCTGGCCGACGACCTCTGCTCGCTCCGTCCTGACGAGGACCGGCTCTGCGTGACCGTCGAAATCCCGCCGAGCGGCGAGCCGCAGTTCTACCGCTCGGTGATCCGCTCGGACGCACGCCTCACCTACGGCCAGGCGGAGGCCCGTGACGCAACGGCCGCGATCGTCGAGGCGCTCGAGCTCAACGACGTTCTGGCGCGGGAGCTGCGCGCGAGACGCTTCGAGCGCGGGGCGTTGCAGGTGCAGACGCCCGAGGTGGTCTATCGCTTCGACGGCGAAGGCGGCATCGCCGACGCCCGCCTCGAAGGCGAGCCGCGCGCTCACATGCTGGTGGAGGAGCTGATGATCCTCGCCAACGAACGCGTCGCCGCTTTTTTGGCGGCCCGGCGGCGCGAGACGCTGTACCGGGTGCACGAACGCCCCGATCCGCAGGCGGTCGAGCTGCTGCTGGCGAAGCTTGCCGACCTCGACGTCCCGACGCCGCCCGTGCCCGAACGCCTGACGCAGGAGCAGGCGGCGCGCCTCGCGGGGGCGATCTCGCTGCGCATCGCCGAATACACCGCGTCGTCCGGCCGTGGGCGCGAGGCGTTTTCCGCGCTCGTGCTCCGTGCCCTGAAGCAGGCACGGTACGACCCCCGCAACCTCGGCCACGCGGGGCTCGCAAGCTCGGCCTACTGCCACTTCACCTCGCCGATCCGGCGGTACCCCGATCTGGTCGTCCACCGCTCGCTCCTCCGCGAGCTCGGTCTCGGCGACGACTCGGCTCCGGCCGACCTTGACGCGCTCGCCGAGCACGCATCCGAGCGGGAACGGGAGGCGGCGCAGGTCGAGTACCTCGCCGATGAGATCTGCGCCGCGTGGCTGCTCGAGCGCAGCGCTCTACGAGGCAGGCTGGGACGAGCCGTTCGAGGGCGAGATCATCGGGCTGATCGGTTCGGGGCTGTTCATTCGCTTTGGCGACGTGTTCGAGGGCTTCCTGCCCGCCCGGCGACTGCACGGGGAGTACTTCGAGCTGAACCAGGTCGGCACGGCACTCGTCGGCCGGACGACAGGCCGGCGCTACCGGCTCGGCGATCCGCTGACGGTGCGTGTCGAGTCGATCGCCCGGAACGAGGGAAAGGTCGATCTCGCCCTAGGACGAGCGACCGGCTGACGCTACCCTCGTGGCCGATGGCCGAGAAGACGATCGCCGAGAACCGGCGTGCGCGCCACGACTACCAGCTCCTCGAGCGGGTCGAAGCCGGCATCGCGCTCACCGGCACCGAGGTGAAGTCGCTGCGCGACGGACGCGCAACGCTCGCGCACGCCTTCGCCGAGGTGCGGGAGGGCGAGGCATGGCTCGTGGGGCTCGAGATCGCCACCTACGACCAGGGCAACCGCGCGAATCACGAGCCGATGCGCGCACGCAAGTTGCTCCTGCATCGCCGGGAGATCGATTCGCTCTACGGCAAGGTGCGCGAGAAGGGACTGACACTCGTTCCGACCCGCCTCTACTTCAAGGACAGCCGCGTCAAGGTCGAGCTCGCCGTTGCCCGCGGCAAGGAGCATCGCGACAAGCGGCGCGACCTGATGGAGCGGGACGCCAAGCGCCAGATGGAGCGCGCCGTCAAGGGCCACCGCTAGCCTCCAGCTGACGATGAGGACCTCGATCGCAACGCTCGTCTCCGCCGTGCTCGCCGCGGCGGCGCTCGTGACCTCCGTCGCCGGAGCGGCTGCGACCCAGCCGAGCATCGCCGGCATGACGCTCGGCGCCGCCGACGTCCCGGGGGCGAAGACCGTCTCCCAGGGGAAGGTCGCGGCAGGCGGGTACCTGTCGGCGTACCAGCGCACGCTGAAGCTGACTGCGCCCTACGGCCGTTCAGAGATCATCGGCATGCAGTCCGAAGGGAAGCTCGCGACGACTGCCAAGCAGGTCACGACAGATCTCGCAGTCGTCCAGCGAGTGCTCAACTCGAAGGCGGGCCGCGCCGGGTTCGTCTCCGGGATCGCCGTCAAGCTTCGCGTCAAGGCGACGGCCGTCAAGTTGAGCGCACTCCGTCATCCGCATGTCGGTGACGCCACGGTCGAGCTGCCGCTCAGCATCAAGTTGAAGACGGCCACTGCGTACGAGAGCCTGCTCTACATGCGGTTCGACCGGGTCTTCGAGCTGCTCGTCGTCGTCGGCGTGCGGCCGATCGCGCAGGCCGACTCGGCAAACCTGGCGAAGATCCTCCAGGCGCACATCACGCAACAGCTGACGCCGGTCGACATCGCTCCGCCGGCGATCACCGGGACGGTCGACGTGGGGCAGGCGCTCACCGTGACGCCGGGGACATGGAGCAATCCGGACGTGACGCTCTCCTACCAGTGGCAGCGCTGCGACGGAACCGGCGCCAACTGTGCGGCGATCACCGGCGCGACATCGACGACGTACACCGTCGTAGCGACCGACGCCGGATCCACGTTCTCGGTCGTCGAGACCGCGACCGACAGGTTCGGCGCCCCGACGGCGACCTCGGCGGTCACGGCGGCCGTGCCCGTACCGACCCCGGTGCCGACTCCCGGCCCGCCGCCCTCGCCCTGAGCCGTCCGGCGCGCTACGCTCCGTGCACAAAACATACGGGGGCGCCATGGCTTCGACGTGGTCGGTTCTCCGGGTGAGCTGCAAGCCGAGGTCTCCGGTCGGCCTCGTAAAACAACCGGAACCAATGCAAGTGCGGATCACGATCTCGCACTCGCTGCCTAGTCTCTAGGGACAAAAGCAGCGTGTCGGCCCGGGCAAGCCCGCGTCCCGGAGCCGGCATCAACCAGCGGGCTCGGCGCCGAAGGAAAGCCACTCGCCGGAGGCGCGACACTGCAGGAGGGCTAGTCCGGCGGTAGGTCGGTCGCACACCGGCCGCCGGGTGAATCGAAAGGGCGACCTAAGCTTGTAGACGCTCATTCCGGTGCGTCCGCGGACGCGGGTTCGATTCCCGCCGCCTCCATCGATTCGTTCCCTCGTGCGTGGGGAAGGAGTGACCAGGAGGCTGCTGCTTGGAGCGGGGGCGCCGGCCGCATGAACGCGGAGGTCTGCGGCGCTATCGTCGCGGGATGCGCGGGTTTCGCCGCCCTAACCGCCGCGCCTCTTCTCCGGCGAACGGGCTGATCATGGGGGAGGACCTCGCGCGTAGGTTCCATGAGCCGGGCCGGCATCCGACGCAAGCAGATCTCGACAGGCTGGTTGGAGCCGCATCGTCGGTTGTGGTCCGGGACGTCTTCTCGACCGGCGAGGCGCTCTACGAGACGGATGATCCGTCCGACCTCGCCTCGCTCCGCGACGCGTTGCGGAGCGAGGGCGAAATGGGTCACTGCATGTGTGCTGGCACCCTCGACTTCGTGTTCAGCCGTGACGGCGAGGATCTCGGGACGGTGACACTCCATCACGGGGAGTCGCTTCGGTGGGATCCGTTCTTCTACAACGCTCCACTCGTCGAGTCCGGCCCGATCCTCGATTGGCTCAGCACGCGCGGGATGCCGAGCGCCCGTGAGGAGTACGACGACGCCCGGCGCCACACAGCAGACGCCGCCGACGCTGCGGAGCGGTGGCGCGCCGCTATGCCGCGGGCACTGGACTCGCTCTGGCTCTCGATGTCGGGGCTGTCGCTGGAATGGCCCGAGGTTGCGGATGTCATGAGTCGGAAGTATCCGGACCCGGTGGCGCGCGCTCGTGTGCTCATGGAGTGGTTTGGCCAGGGCGAGGGGCCTTGGTCGGGATACCCCTCCTACGAGGACGTGCCCGAGTGGTGCCTCCTCCAGATGCCATTCGAGGCGCTCGTTCGAGCGGCTCAGGCGGAGCCGCAGTCAGCCGAGTTGCGAGAGGGCGCCGCACGCCTCTTTGCGGGCTGGAGCTTCGGGAACGAACGCGGCAGCGACCTGGCCAAGATCCCGAGCGACCTTAGGCGCGAGCTCCTTGGGCACGCGCTGCGGTCGGCGGACGAAGACAGGCGCGACCGGGCGCGCCGCGCGTTCGGCGATTGACCCGTTCCCCTGTCGGCACGACAGCGAGGGCTAGCCGAGGCTGATCGCCGCCGGAGCCAGGCTCAGGTGGTTTGCGCAATTCGCGGCTCCGCCCCTCTTCCTCAGGAAACCCATATCGAACCGCGAGAACTTCTCACACCGTGCCTTGGTCTCGCGCTCCTCGAGATGATCATCTGAGTGATCAGTTCCGCTAGGCAGCGGCGGTGTCGAACGTCCTCCGAAAACGTGCAATCTCACCGTGAAGCAGTTTGCAACGGTGCGCGTAGGTCAGGTTGTCGCCAAGTACGGCGAGAACGCTCCGCCGGCCGCAACCTGCTGCAACGCCTGCCGCACCTGCGTGCAAACGAATCTGATGGGGATCGCCCTCGGCGCGTTGCCACGCTGGGTGTCGCCGTACGTCGACGCTTTGCCAAGAGCAGCTAATCGGCGTTCGTCAAGCGCCGATCAAGCGTAAGGGACGCTCGCCCGGGCGAGGGACTGCACGCGATGCGAGGATCAGCCGGTGATCGTTAGGGAGCAGCAGGCCGACGATTACGAGGCGATTCGGCACGTCTACGCAGAGGCTTTCGGCGGCCGCGTTTCCGGCGGCCGCAGGACCCTGGTTCCGTCGCACCCGAGGTCGGTCTGTTCGAGGCGCTGTGGGAGGCGGGCGACGCCATTCCCGAGTTCTCGTTCACGGCACTAACCGACGGCGGGGTGGTCGGCCATGTCACGGCGAGCCAGGCGACCGTCGCCGCCGACCCAGTTGTCGCCGTCGGGCCGATTGGCGCCCTTCCGGATCATCAAGGCACAGGCATCGGGAGCACCCTGATAGACGCGCTTCTCGCCGCTGCTGATTCTGCGAACGTGCCGTTGATCGTTCTGCTCGGCGCGCCGCAGTACTACACCCGCTTCGGGTTCCGTCCGGCCAAGGAGTTGGGCGTGATAGCTCCGCAGCCGGAATGGGGAGATGCCTTCCAAGCCCGACCTCTAACCGCGTACACAGACTCTGTCGCAGGACGGTTTGAGTACGCACCCGCCTTCTCGTCCTAGATCGCGTCACGGATCGTTCCCGGACACTGGCCCAGCCCAGCGGTGTTGTCCTGGCGGGCGCTCAGCGGCTTAGGCTGCGCGAATGATTGCCTGGTCCGACCCGGCGTGGTTGAACGACGCCTCGGCCTGGATCGAAGGGGAATTGGCGCATCTTGGTCTGCCTGCGGCGGGTGCGGTGGAGCAGACTCATGTGCGGCCGTGGTCTACGGCGCTGCGTGTACCCGTTTCGGGGGCGGACCTGTGGTTCAAAGCCAACATGCCCTCGCTGGGTCATGAGGGGGCCGTTCTGAGCATTCTCGGTCGCCGCGGGCCAGATCGAGTCCCGGTGCTCCTCGCCGTTGATCATGAGCGTGGCTGGATACTGATGGCCGACGGAGGCGAACTCCTGCGAGATGTCGCCGCTCGGGAACGCAGCCTCGTTCGCTGGCTAGAAGTGTTGCCGCTCTACGGGGAACTTCAGCTGGCGACGATCGACGACGTTGATGCGTTCGCCGTTGCGGGTGTACCGCGTGTTCCGCTCGGCGACCTAGCAGCGGAGTACGCACTTCTGCTCGAGGTAGTCCGGGGACTCACTTCGGAGGAGAGTTCGCGGCTCCTCCGCTTGCAGCATGAAGTCCGCGGAGATGTGTGAGGAGCTCGCCGCGCTCTCGATTCCCGAGACGATCCAGCACGACGACCTTCATGACGGTCAGGTCTTCGTCCGCGAGGGCGGCTATGCGATTGCCGATTGGGCGGATTGCTGTGTCTCACACCCGTTTTTCACGATGGCAGTCACGCTCGAAGGGAATCTCGCCTGGGGGCTGGACGATGTCGCCGACAGCGTCGATGTCCGGCCGTTCGCCGACGCGTATCTCGAACCGTTCTCGGCCTATGGGAAGCCGGCCGAGCTGAGAGCCGCGCTTACCACTGCCCTCCGTCTCGGATGGATCTGTCGCGCGATCAACGTTCAACGGTGGGCGTCGAGTCTCGACCCGCCCGACCGTGACAACCACTTGAACGGGGTCGCAATTCGGCTGAGGATGTTCCTCGACGGACCGTCGTAATCGACGTGTGATCTCGGGCGTCATTCGTGAGCATCTGGCGCAGGCGACCCGCGCGATCCCTAACTACGACGAAGGCGTTCCGTCAGACTTGTCAAACATGACCGCCCGGCGCAAACACAGCCTGGCCGTTCTGCTCACGCTGGCGACGACCGCCTTCGCTCTCGCTCTGGAGAGTTCGGCTAGCGCACGGCCAACTCGGCTCACCGTCAAGGTCGGGACGAACCGCACCTACACCCGTACGCAACTACACCCAGGGGAGACGGTCCTTTGCCGCTACAAGGGTCGGGCGCTCTCAGTGACCGCCCCGACTGGCAGCGAGGAAGGCGCAGGCGCAGGGTGGCCGAAGCCTGGAACGACAGACCGCTCGATCTTCACGCTAAACGTCAACGTAACGACCAACCGAGCGTTTGATGTGACTTGCGTGCGCGGTGGCTACCACTCGGCTCTCGCCACGATTCCCTAATCGTTCAGCGTTCTTTTTGAGCTGAACCGGAGGTTGCGTCAGGCGTCATTCCTGAACTCACTGTCATTGTCGGGTGACGGTGGCGTCCGGTGTGCGCAAGAGACTCGGGTCGGCGGCGGCTGACTCCATTCCGGACTGTCGGTTGGTGCCGACTTGCCAGCGTTGTGTCGCCGCCGCCTTCCCGAGACCGTCGAGCGTGACCTGATAGGAGCTTGGCAGCTGCCTCGAGTGAGGCCTGTCCGCTCGCCGGTCGCCCCTTCGTGTGTTGGAGGCGAGTCGAATGATCGTGATCGGTGTGGACGTACACAAGCATTCGCTGACCGCCGTCGCGGTCGACGAGGCGGGGCGGCAGCTCGAGCAGTTGCAGCTCGAGTATCCCGACGGGTCGCTGTTCGCGTGGGCTGCCAAGCTCGGTGAAGCCCGGCTGTGGGCGGTCGAGGATTGCCGGCACGTGACCAGGGCGCTCGAGCGGCAGCTGGTCGCTGCGGGTGAGGAGCTGGTACGGGTGCCGCCGAAGCTGACCGGGGCCGCTCGGCGTTCCGGGCGGACACGTGGGAAGTCGGACCCGATCGACGCGTTGGCGGTCGCACGAGTCGCGTTGCGCGAGCCGGACCTGGATCGGCCCCGTGCCGGTGAGGAGCGATATCGGGACATCAAGCTGCTGGTGATCCACCGCGACGATCTCGTCGACGAACGCCGCCGCTGCCAGCAACGGTTGCGCTGGCATCTGCACCAACTCGACCCCGGCTACCGGGTGCCCGCCGGCGCGCTGGATCGAGCGCTCTGGCTCGACCGCGTCAGCCGCTGGCTCGTCCGCCGGCCAGCCGAAGTCCAGGTGCGCGTCGCACGCGACCTCGTCGCGCGCTGCCGCCAGCTGACCCGCTCGATCGCCGAACTCGACAAAGACCTCGCAGCGATCAGCGAACAGACCGCGCCGAAGCTGCTCCAACTACCTGGCTGCGGCGGTCTCACGCCGCCAAACTGCTCGCCGAGATCGGCCCGATCGACCGCTTCGGCAGCGACGCACAGCTCGCCCGCCACGGCGGCGTCGCACCGCTCGAGGCGAGCTCAGGCCGCACACAGCGCCACCGGCTCGACCGCGGCGGCAACCGCCAACTCAACTGCGCACTCCACCGCATCGCGATCACCCAACCACGCATCCATCCGCCCGCACCCGCCTACCTCGAACGAAAGAAAGCCGAAGGCAAAAGCAACCGCGAAGCGATCCGCTGCCTCAAACGACAACTCGCCCGCACCGTCTACACCACCCTCAAAAACGAGTCAGCATTGACATAGGAGCAACACTGGTGCAGCCAAGAGTGCTCGCCTCTACAGCGGGAGATTGAACTTATCGTTGCTCACGCTCGGTGCACGGACGACGAGCACTTCGGTGTCCTCGTCGGTCTCGATGTCGCTGACGACGGACTCTGGCCAGACGACGTAGAAGTCTCCTTTGCCGAGATCGTGCGTCAATGGTTCGCCCTGTGTAGATGTCGCTAGTCGGGCGAGGGCGTTCGGTTTGGGCACCTTCTGCCATGCGACCTCGACCAACTCGGATTGGAGCAGCGGCTCGTCCATGAAATGCCCGAAGAACCATCCGCGCTCCCTTGCGTAGGAGCTGACTGTTCCAACGATCGAGCTGCCGCGCTTGGTGTCCAACTGTCCGCAACCCCCTTTTCGTTCACCCGACCGCGGCGATCCTAGTCGACCATTTCGTTTGACCGTCGTTATTCGCGGTGGGCGTCGCTCAGGCGTCATTCCGCATCACTGGCGCATATGAGAACTACGGCGCCCGATCGCGAGCCAGCGGCGCGTTCCATGCATCGGGTGGAGGGATCTCCTCCGGCGATAAGGATCCCC
>CAVQKS010000002.1:0-4260 GCA_963713155.1 uncultured Thermoleophilia bacterium | reverse complement strand
ACCCAGCCGTTCATCGACTCGGCACTTGCTTCGATCCGCAAACGGGCGACGCTGAGAGCCGATGGAGTTCGTTGTCACCGCGGCGTTCGTGTTGCCGATCGTCTGGCTGGTCGCAGTGGTCGTCGTGAAGGGGCTCGAACTGCGGCTGCACCGCAAGCTGATCTCTCCGGGTTCGATCGCATTGACCATCTTCGTCGGGTCCGTAGTCGCCGGTGTGGTCGCCGTCATCGCCTTATCTGTTTATCTGTCGATCGTTTACGGCCATCATCCGAACTGAGCCGCAACGAGCCTGGCGTGAACGGGAGCGGCGCTGCGGCGAGACGTACTGCTCAGAGGCACGAAGAAGCCGGGCTGTGCGAGTGTTCGCGAATACACCGTGAGCGCCTTCTACATGGAGGGAGTGATGCCGCCGTCGATGCGGATCGTCGTCCCGGTGATCGTGCCGGCGCGGGTGCTTGCGAGGAAGGCGACCAGGTCGCCGACCTCCTCAGGTGTTGTGAACCGGCCGATCGGTATTTCGGCGATCGTCTCGTCGACGACCGTCTGCGGGTCCGATCCGGTGCGAGCGGCCACGGTCGCGGCGACACCCGTGGGGCCGAGCCACAACGGCGTGCTGACCGGCCCCGGGGCGACACCGACAACGCGGACGCCGTGGCGTGCGAACTCGTGGGAGAGGCCGACGGTCAGGTTGTCCATGGCCGCCTTGCCTGCGCTGTACGCATAGATCGAGGTGCTGGGTAGGTGGCCATTCACGCTCGAGATGTTCACGACCACGCCACCACCCTCGGCGAGGTGCGGGAGCGCCGCACGAGTGGTGCGAATTGCCGTCATCAGGTTCAGCTCGATCACTTCCGCCCAGTGCGCGTCGGATTCGTAGGCGAAGCCTGTCGACAGACGTCCGCTGCCGACGTTGTTGACGAGGATGTCCAGTGAGCCCAGCCGCACGACCGTCTCGTCGACTGCACGTTCGGCGCCGCCGGGCTTGGACATGTCCAGTTGAAGGTGCGTGAGACCGGCGACCGCCGGAGGGGCGGAGCGGCTGGTGCCGAGTACGCGAGCGCCCTCGGCCAGCAGGGAGGTCGCGCACGCGAGCCCGATCCCCTGACTCACACCGGTGACCAGCGCAGCCTTGCCTTCCAGACCGAGTTCCACGAACCCACCCTAATCCGACTCCGCGGCACGCGAATCGCGGGCGGCAGCACCGGTCCGTCTCGAATGCGATCGCCTGCGCCAGACCGTATGGAGTGCCCGGCGCCTCGCTCGTAAGTTGGCGCGGGTTGCCGTCGGGAGTGGCCCGGCGGTAGAGCCGCAATTACGGGAGGCGGCGGTTATGGGCGAAGGTAGCTGGGTCGGACTTGATGTGCATGCTCGGTCCGTGGTCGCGGGTGTGATCGATGCGGGGAGCGGCGAGTTGCGGTCGTTGCGCGTGCCGCCGGGGTCTGGTGAGACGGTCGCGTGGCTACAGGCGCTGCCGGCGCCGGTGCGGGTCGTCTACGAGGCGGGGCCGACTGGGTACGGGCTTGCGCGTGCGTGTGCCGGGGCGGGGATCAGCTGTGTCGTCGCGGCGCCGTCGCGGATCCGGGCGGCGGCCGACCGGGTCAAGACCGACCGGCGGGACGCCGAGCGGCTGGCGAGGTTGCTGCGGCTCGGTGAGATCACCCCGGTACGGATCCCCGGGCCGGACGAGGAGGCTGCCCGTGATCTGGTGCGCGCCCGCGAGGATGCCCGCGGCGATCTGATGCGGGCCCGCCATCGGCTCTCGAAGCTGCTCCTGCGCCATGGGGCTGTGTACGACGCGACCGCGTGGACGCGGACGCACGACGGCTGGCTTCGTCGACAGCGGTTCCAGAGTGGGCCGCTCGCGATCGTGTTCGACGAGTGCTACGGCCGGATGCTCGACGCGAAGAACAGAAGGGACGCGCTCGACAAAGCGATCAGCGAGCTCGCCGCGAGCGAGCCGTACGTCGACGTCGTCGAGCGGCTCGTCTGTCTCCGCGGTGTCTCCACGCTGACGGCGTTCGCGTTGACCGTCGAGCTCGGCGACTGGCACCGCTTTCGTCCCTCTTCGCTCGGCCCGTTCCTTGGGCTCACCCCGAGCGAGAACTCAAGCGGAGAGCGACGCCGGCAAGGCGGCATCACCAAGGCCGGCAACAGCCACGTACGCCGGCTCTTGATCGAGGCCGCCTGGCACCAACGCCGCCCGCCCCGCATGAGCGTCACGCTCGAACGCAGACGCACAGGCAAGTCGCTCGCCGTGCGAGCCCAAGCGGACCGCAGCGCCCGCCGGCTCCACGGACGCTGGCACGCACTCGAGGCCCGAGGCAAGCCCCGCACGATCGTCGTCGTCGCCGTAGCCCGCGAACTCGCCGGACACTGCTGGGCACTCGCAACGATGGAGTAGCCGCCGCCCCCAACGGCTCGGCGAGGAGAGCGCACCGGCGCAACGACGCGAGGAGCGACCCGAGAAAACACTGCGAGCAGCCCCAACAGGCCACGCTCGACGCCAGAGACAACGGCACCGCTCCTCACCTCGCACACCCGGTCATGCGGCACCAACCCGCGCATATGAGTCGCGACACAAACGTCGACGACAGCCGATGCGCTCCCCCCGCCGACTCCAACCCGCAACAGCGGGACAGAAAACGCTGCGCGGTTGACAGGCCGCTCTCCATATGAGTGTTCCGGGATGACGCCTGAGCTAAGGCCCGCGATCGAGGCTGAGATACTCGGCGTATGAAGCGGCTCGACGGCAAGGTGGCGATCGTCACGGGTGCGGGCAGCGGCATCGGCGAGGCGACGGCCCGGCTGATGGCACGCGAGGGCGCACTGGTTGTTGTCGCTGACCTGAACCGGGAGCAAGCAGAACGTGTTGCTGCGGACCTCGACAGAGCGGTGCCGGTTGAGGTGGATGTCTCGGACGAGGGCAACGTCAAGCGCATGATCGAGACGGCGGTTCAGTCGTTCGGCGGGCTCGATGTCCTGCACAACAACGCCACCGACTCCTCTCTGAACGCTGTGGACACCGACATCGCGACCCTCGACATGGCGATCTTCGATCGCCTCGTGGCCGTCAACCTGAAGGGCCAGTTCCTCGGGTGCAAGCACGCGATTCCGGCGATGCTGGAGCGCGGCGGCGGCTCGATCGTGAACACGGCGTCGATTGACGGCTTCGTCGGACGTGGCGTGCGTGCGGCATACGGGGCGTGCAAGGCGGGCGTCGTGCTGCTGACGAAATCCGTCGCCTCCCAGTACGGCACGCGTGGCATCCGTTGCAACGCCGTCGCACCGGGCCTGACGCTCACCCCGGGAGCAGTCGACAACGCGAGCACCGAGTACGTCGAGCTGTCGCTCCGGAACTATCCGATGCCCAGGTTGTGTGCTCCCGAGGACGTCGCGAAGGCTGTGGTCTTTCTCGCCTCGGACGACGCCTCGTACATCAACGCCGAGACGCTCATGGTCGACGGAGGCGCAACCGTCTACATGGCGAACGCACGCCTCCACGGCACCGACACGACCACGGCCTAGGCGCTCGGCTGGGCCAGTGTTCCGGAATGACCCCTGAGGAGGACGGCATAGATCCCAACGCTTGCGCGTTTGACAGCTAGGAGTACGCAGACTTCGGATCGGAGGGACAGTGGTGACAGTTGAATCGGATGCGTGGGGCGGTGAGCGCAGGACGAAGACGGGTACTACTACGGTTCGATACGAGACGCGCACGACGATCGACCGACCGATCGGCGAAGTGTTCGCGCGACTGGCGGACCTCGATAGTTACCGGACGTGGATGCACCGTACGGGGTTGTTCCGCGGGTCCGGCGAAACCTCTGACGGTCCCTCGAAGCCTAGGAACCGCTCACTTCGACGCGACGAGAATGGGCACCTTCCGCGGTCAAATAACGGACTACCAGCCTCCGTCACGGATCGGGTTCCGCGAGACTCTGCGGTTGTTCGGCTCCGACCTGATGGAGGCGAGACCCGAGTACCTCCTCGAAGCGGACCAGGACAAGACGATCGTTCATCACATCGCGGAGGGTGAGCTGTTCGGCTTGATGCGATTGATGAAGCCGGTTGCCGCGCTGTTGGCAAGAAGCGAACGAACGCGAACCCTCAAGTCGTTGAGGCGCTCGCTGGAGTCGGGGTAGAGCGCAACGGCCTGGCGACTCTGGCGTGTCCCGCGCGGCCCACGACGTAGAGACACCCGGACGTGGGTAGCCCGCAGACCGCGCGAACATAGTTCACTGCTCGGTGCTAGTGCTCGGG
>CAVQKS010000001.1:0-106771 GCA_963713155.1 uncultured Thermoleophilia bacterium | reverse complement strand
GACCGGGGCGGTGTGCAACCTCGACTGCACGTACTGCTTCTTCCTGTCGAAGGAGATGCTCTACCCGGGCAGCCGCTTCCGGATGGCGGAGGACCTGCTCGAGATCTACGTTCGGCAGCTGCTGGAGGCGCAGCCGTCGAGCCCGGGGTGACGGTGGCCTGGCAGGGCGGCGAGCCGACGCTGATGGGCCTGGAGTTCTTTCGCCGCTCGGTCGAGCTCGCGCGAGAAGTACCTGCAGCCCGGCCAGCGGGTCGAATACACGATCCAGACCAACGGCACCCTGCTCGACGATGAGTGGGCGTGCGTTCTTCAAGGAACACGACTTCCTGGTGGGCGTCTCGATCGACGGGCCGCGCGATATGCACGACGCCTACCGGGTGGACAAGGGCGGCACGGGCACGTTCGACCAGGTGATGCGGGGTCTCGGGTACCTGCGTGAAGCAGGCGTGGAGTGGAATACTCTGACGACGGTCCACGCGGCCAACGGGGACCATGCGCGGGAGGTCTACCGCTTCTTCCGCGATGGTGGGACGCCGTTCATGCAGTTCATCCCGATCGTCGAGCGGGTCGCGGAGCATCGACGACGGCACCGTGCGTGGACGTCCCGGCGCGACCGGCCGCTGTATGTGCAGGAGGGCGATCGGGTGACCGGCCGCTCGGTCGCGGCCGAGCAGTACGGCCGCTTTCTGATCGACATCTTCGAGGAGTGGGTGCGGCGCGACGTGGGCGAGGTCTACGTGCAGATCTTCGACGTCGCGCTCGCGAACTGGGTCGGCAGCCGCCTCTGTGCATCCATTCGGAGACGTGCGGGCTCGCACTCGCGCTCGAGCACACCGGCGATCTGTACTCATGCGACCACTTCGTCGAGCCCGCTTCAGGCTCGGCAACATCAAGGAGACGCACATGCTCGAGCTCGTCGCCTCGGCGCGGCAGCGGAAGTTCGGCCACGACAAGCGCGAGAAGCTGCCCCGCTACTGCCGCGAATGCGACGTGCGCTTCGCCTGCCACGGCGGCTGCCCGAAGGACCGCTTCATCGAGACGCCGGACGGCGACCCGGGGCTCAATTACCTATGCGCCGGATTCAAGGACTTCTTCCACCATGTCGACGGGCCGATGCGGTTGATGGCCGAGCAGTTGCAGCGCGGGCTCGCGCCCTCGGCGATCGTTGGGCAGTACGCGGCCGCGGATCCCGTCGCGGACGCAACGATCTCTGCACGTGCGGTTCCGGGCGCAAATGGAAGCAATGCCACGGTCGCGGCGCTTGACGATTCGCTAGGGTTTCGAGTCTGTGAGTGACAGGATCCCGGCGCTCGACCGGGAGAACGGCGACACCGTCGCTCTGGCGGTCGGCGCCGGTGGGCTGGTGGGCCTCGTCGTCGGCTTCATCGTCGACTCGCGCCTGCTCCGCCTGCTCGGCTTCGTCTCGATGGTCGCGGGTGGGGGGTTGCTCGTACGCGGGAAGCTCGCAGAGCGCAGCGAGAAGATCGACTGAGGCTAAGAGCGATCCGCTCGAGCTCGACGATCTCGACCCGGTCGCGAAAGCACAGGTCCTCGCCGACATCGCGCAGTCCGAGCTTTAGGCTGCGTCAGGCGCCGCCGATAAGGCGGCGCTTAGCAAGAGCGGGTATCCCTGTGGGCATGCCAGTTCTTCGTCGATCCGAGTTCCGCATCCTCTTCTTCGTCGTCATCGGTTTGGTGGCTGTCGGCGTTGCCGCAGCGTTGGCGTTTGCGCGCGGCAAACCGATCGGCACCGGTGTCGTCGTCATCGACACGAATCTCGGTTACCAGGGTGGAGCGGCGGCCGGGAGCGGCATGGTGCTGACGTCATCCGGGACCGTGCTGACGAACAACCATGTGATCGCCGGTGCGACGACGATCAAGGTCGTCGTTCCGAACAGCAGGCACAGCTACATCGCGCGCGTCGTGGGCTACGACCGCACCAAGGATGTCGCCGTCCTCCGGCTGCAAGGCGCCTCGAACCTGAAGACGATCTCGGTCAACTCCTCGAATGCGGCGGTCGGAGAGGTCGTGCGGGCCGTCGGCAACGCAGGTGGCACCGGAAACTTCACGTCTGCGCGAGGCACCGTCACGGGCCTCAACAGATCGATCGTCGCGAGCGACGAGCAAGGCAGCACGGAGCAGCTCACCGGCCTGATCGAGACGAACGCCGTCGTCCAACCGGGCGACTCGGGCGGGCCACTGCTCGACAGCGCCGGCAGGGTCGTCGGCATGGACACCGCAGCCTCGGCGAGCTCTTCGTTCGCGTCCGAGGGCGTCCGACGCGTATGCAATCCCGATCGGGACGGCGCTCGCGATCGCCAAGGACATCGTCGGCGGCAAGGCGTCCGCGACGGTGCACGTCGGCGCCACTGCGTTTCTCGGCGTCGAGGTGCAGCGGCGAACGACGACCCGTATGGCTACGGCGGGTACGGCTACGCAGGAACCGCGGGCGCTCTGATCGCCGGTGTCGTTCCGGGCGGGCCGGCCGCGTCCGCGGGACTTTCTGCAGGCGACTGATCACGGCGATCGACGGCCACTCCGTCTCGTCGGCCGACCAGGTCAGCCCGCTCATCCTCACAAAGAAGCCGGGCACGAAGATCACGGTCACCTATCTCGACCAGAACGGCGGGAGTTACGCAACGACCGTCAAGCTCGGCGCCGGGCCGGCGCAGTAACGGCGCGGTTGTCAGCTACGTTGCGAACCAGCGGGCCCGGCGGCTCGCGCCGAAGTGCTTCTTCTCGGCGACGAGCGCAGCCGACGGCGCCTGAAACGTCCCCGTCGGCTTCGGCCCGGAGAGGAAGTCGACGTCGACGCGACCGACGTCGCCGCCGCCGAACTCGATGTAGCAGGAGCCTCGCCCGTCGTAGCCGGCGGGCTCCTCGCCGCGCCGCAGTCGCGCGATCAGCGACGCTGGCGACGACGCGCGCTGCGCCCTCGGCGAACACGCCGGCCTTCGGCACGCCGACCGTCGCCACGTCGCCGACCGCATAGACGCCGGGGAACCGCGTCTCGAGCGTCCGGGAGCTCACCGGGATGTAGCCGTCCTCGGCCATGCCGCTCGCGAGGACCACGTCCGGCGCCCGGTGCTTGGGCACGCCGAGGAAGAGGTCGAACGGCAGCTCGCTGCCGTCGTCGAGAACGGCGACGCTGCGGCGCCGTCGAGCGAGCTCACCCGGCGGCCCGGGACGAACGTCGATGCCGCGCTCGGCGAACGCGCCGACGAGCGCCTCCGACGTCGTCGGGCGACGGCGGGACCGGCGTGCCGAACGGGATCACGAACGAGATCTCGCAGTCGCTCGCGAACGCCGCGCGCGGACAGGTAGTCGTGCAGGAGCAGCGCCGCCTCGCTGGGCGCCGGCGGGCACTTGAACGGCGCGCCGCAGACGCCGACGATCGCCCGGCCCGCGCGAGAACGCGGGCAGCAGCTCGCCGAGCCGCTCGCGCGCCGGCGACCGAGTAGAACTCGTTGCCCGCCTCGGCGAGCCCGGGCGTCGCGTCGAGGTCGTAGTCGGCGCCGAGCGCGACGACCGAGCACGTCGGCCTCGTAGCGTCCCCGCGTCGGTCGTACACCGCCGCGCCTCGGGGTCGATCGCGGTGACCGTCTCCTGGACGAAGCGCACGCCGGGCTTGGCGAGGTCGCGGTACGGGAGGCGGACCGCATCGAGCGTCGTCCGGCCGAACATCACGTCGAGCTTCGAGTACCCGAAGACGAACGCGTCGCCCTTGTCGATCAGGGTGACGTCGATGTCGCCGCCGAGCTCCTCCGACAACATGGTCGCGAGCTCGAGCCCGCCAAAGCCCGCTCCCAGGATCAGCACGTCGCACTTCATCAGAGGCGCGAGCTTACTCAGCGGCGCTTGCGCTTGCGCGAAGCGGTACCGCCGCCCGTGGGACGGCCACCGCGGGACTGGCGCTCGATCCGGCGGCGCTCCTGCCGGCCGATGTTGTCGAGCGCTCCATCGCCCTGCTGCTCGCGCGCCGCGTCCATGTACGCCCGTCGCTCCGCGGGGGTCAGGCGGCTCATCGCCTTCTGCATCGCCTGCGGGTTGGGGTTGGCGGCGACGGTGTTGATCTTCTTGAGCGCGCTCGCGAGATCAGGGTTCTGACGCTCGATCGCGGCGGTGCTCATGCGCTGGAACATGCGGCGGATGAAGCCGATTCTCGAGAGTTGCGCGACGATCGGGCGGAGCAGCGCGCCGTTCCGGAATCGGCCCAGGAAGACGAGCAGCCCGAAGACGAGCAGGACCGAGCCGAGAACGATCAGCGGGATGTACAGCCACCACACGGCGTCGGATCGTACCTCGTCCGATTAGGCCCAGAACCACCTAATGGCGCGATGCCACGACGACCCCGGCCGCAACCACGACGATCAACGCGATCACGAGGCAGACCCAGACCACCAGCGAACCTGCCGGCGGCGGCACGGGGGGAGCGGGGCGCAGCGTCTCGAACGGCGGCATCGGCGTCCAGTGTTCCCGCTGCGGATGAGCGCCTGGTCGTTCGCCTGTAAACATTCCGAGAGGCTCGAGGTCTTGACCTGCACGCTGTCCCGGTTAGAGCATGGGGAGGACGGGAAGGCGAATCGCATGACTCTCGATCCGATCGGGCTGCTGCTCGAGCACGGCGATGACCACGGGTGTGTGCACCTGACGGAGCTGCGCGAGATCAGCCAGAAGCTGGACCTCGACGAGGACGATGTGGAGTCGCTGCTCGAACGGCTCGAGTCGCGCGGCATCGAGCTGACCGACGACTGCTCGCGCGCGCTGGAGGAGCCGGTTCCGTACACCAACGACCAGCTTGCCTCGGCAACCACCGACTCGCTTCAGCTGTTCCTGAACGAGGCTGGGCGTTATCCGCTCCTGACCGCCGCCGAGGAGGTTGAGCTTGCCAAGCGGATCGAGCGGGGAGACAAGGTGGCGAAAGACCTGCTCGTGAACTCCAACCTCCGCCTCGTGGTCTCGATCGCGAAGCGCTACCAGGGTCACGGCTTGATGCTGCTCGATCTGATCCAGGAAGGGATCATCGGCCTGATCCGTGCAGCCGAGAAGTTCGACTGGCGGAAGGGCTTCAAGTTCTCGACGTACGCGACGTGGTGGATACGCCAGGCGGTGCAACGCGGAGTTGCCAACAAGGCCCGCACGATCCGAATCCCGGTCCACATCGCGGAGCGCGAACAACGGATTGCGCGGGTCGAGCGCGAGCTCGTGGCGGAGCTCGAACGTGCACCGACGGACAAGGAGATCGCAGAGCGGTCGAAGCTGCCGCTGAAGCAGATACGTGAAGTGCACGCGGCGGCGCGTGCCGTCGCATCGCTCGACAAGCCGGTGGGCGACGAAGGATCGCGCTCGTTCGGCGAGATGTTCGCCAGTGACGAAGCGCCGCCCGACGAGCAGGTCGAGGTCGAGTTGACCGAACGCGCATTGCACCGTGCGGTCGAAGAGCTCCCCGAACGGGAGCGGCAGATCCTGAAGATGCGCTACGGACTCGGGGAGAGCGCGGAGCCGAAGTCTCTCGAGGAGATCGGGCGTGCGGTCGGGCTCAACCGCGAGCGCGTTGCGACAGCTCGAGTCCGCAGCCTTGCGCCGGCTGGCCGAACAGCGCGAGCTCGCAGCGCTGGTTCCTGCCTGACCGCGGCGACTACGAGCCGACGACCTTGCAGACCCAGCGGCGCGGCCGCGAGCGGTCGAGCTCGATGAAGAGAACGCGCTGCCATTGGCCGAGCGCGAGTGTGCCGTCGGCGACCGGGATCGACTCGCCGGCCGACCCGAGCAGCATCGACATGCAATGTGCGTGGCCATTGCCGATCTCCATGTCCTCTTCGCAGATGTTCTCCGTGCGCCGGTCCCAATCGTCATGCGCGTAGTACGTCTCGTGCGGGATCAGTCGGCGAAGCAGCGCACCGAAATCCTCGAACATTCCGCGCTCGTACTCGTTCACGCGGACGCAGCAGGTCGTGTGCGGCGAGTACACGCAGCAGATCCCGTCGACCACACCGGACTCGAGGACGATCTCCGCGACCTCTTCGGTGATATCGGTGACGTGAAGCCCGCCGGTCGTCTGGAAGTGCCGCTCGGCCTGGAAGACCTTCATCGGAAGGCAGTCTAACCCCGCTGCTGCCAGCGACTACGCTGGACCGGCGTGGGCCCGTAGCTCAGCGGTTAGAGCAGCGAACTCATAATTCGTTGGTCCCTGGTTCGAATCCAGGCGGGCCCTTGTAGATGCCACACGTAGTATTTGCGGCGGCGGTGAAGTCGTCGACTACAAGGTCGCGACACTCCGCAGCCCGGCTGCGCGGCGACGGTCGGCCCGACGCCGGTCTCGTCGAGCAACCGCGGTGCGGTGTCCGTACGTGGTTGAGGACCGAGCTCCGCCCGAGCGCGTAAGATCGAGGCTGCGCGATGGTGGACGGCCACGTCATCCTGGTCGGGTTCTGCCTCGGGGCGGCGGGCCTGGGGCTTTGGGTCGCGGTCCGGTTTCTCGGCCTTTGGCCCCCAGCGCGTCGCCACGGCGATCATCACCGCGATGGTCGCCACCGCGGTGCTGCCGGTTGCGGCGTCGTTGTTCGACGTCGCGGCGGGATTCGGACGGTACGGGGTAGCGGGCGGGCTGCTGGTGATCGTCCTTCCGGCACTGACTTTCGCCTTCTGGGCGGCTGCCTGCGCGCTGCGCGCGGTCAGCCGGCGCGGCCTGCACGCCTGAGCGTCACCCGGGTCGACCTGGCGGCGTTCGCGACGGCCGCTGGAGGCGTGTCGTTGCTCGCGTCCGATCAGGGAGGCTTCTTCCCGCACACTTGGCCGTGGGCGGGGCTCGCCTTCGCAGCGGTCGCCGCGCTCGTCCTGATCGGAGAGACGCCGCTTCGCGTGACTCGCGCGCAGCTTGTTCTGGTTGCCGGCTGCTGCGCTGACCGCTTGGACGGCGCTGTCGCCGGTCTGGTCGAGCGAGCCGGGAACGTCCCTGCAGGAGACGGTCCTGTACCTCCGTCTACGCGGCGGCGGCACTCGCGTTCGTTGCGTTGGCCGCCGCGGGCGGCACGCCCGGCTTGGTTGTCGGCGTCGCGTGCGCGACGACCGGTATCGCGGCCTATAGCCTGGCCGACCGGGCAATCCACGGGGTTCATGCGGCCGACCAGCAGGGCGGCCTGCTCGAGTATCCGCTCGGGTACGCGAACGCTCTCGGGGTGCTGTGTGCGATCGGGCTCGTGATCGTTCTCGTCCTCGCTGTCGCCGAGCGCCGCTCGGTACGCGAACGCTCTCGGGGTGCTGTGTGCGATCGGGCTCGTGATCGTTCTCGTCCTCGCTGTCGCCGCGGCCGCGCCTCCGGCGCGGTGCCGGCTCTGTGCGTCGCAGCCGCGGTCGTGCTCTTCGTTGCGCTGCTGCGAACGGACAGCGACGGCAGCCTGGTCGCCGCCGTTTCGGGCGCGGGAGTCGCCGCCGCCTGCGCCTTCGGGCGGCGCTGGGGCGCGATCACGGCTGGCGTCGTCGCCGCGTTGCTTTTAGTGGTGTACGTCGTGACGGCGTTCACCGCGCCGGGGTCTCTCGGCCCGCGGCGACTACTGGCACGTCGCCTGGCTCGCGGCATCCCATCATCCCGTCGTCGGTGACGGCGCCGGCACTTATGACCTCGCCTGGGCGGCATTCGGAGACGTCGCCCGCTCGGCGGCGCGCTCGACGCGCACAGCCTCTACCTGGAAATGCCGGCCGAGCTCGGGGTCGTCGGACTGCTGCTGACCTGCACACTGATGGCCCCGGTGGTCGGCGGCCTCCGCACAGCACGGCGGACGCCGATCGAGCTCGCTGCGCTCGCCGGAGCGGTGACATTCCTCGTGCACGCCGGCCTCGACTGGGACTGGGAGATGCCGGCCGTCACCGTGGCCGGACTGGTTTGCCTGTCCGCGGCACCGGGAACATCCAGCCGCCAGGCCGTCGTGGGACGCCGCCTTCGCCTCACCGCTTTGGGGGTGGCGGTCGCGACGATTCTCGGCTACATCGTGCTCGTCATCGCTCGCAACGTCCGGTAGAAGGGGGTCGACGGCAAATGAAGGAGACCAATGCCAGGGTCACGTCCCTCGCGGCTCTGCTCGCGGTCGCCGTACTCGCTCTCGCAGGCGTCTCGCTGGCCGGGAACGGCAAGGGTCACGGCAAGGGCGACAAGAGCGGGAATGCCGCTCACGACGACGTCTCCGAGCTCTTCCCAGTATCAGTACGGGTCCGGAGGGAAGCAGTACGGCCTGCACAAGGTCGCCGTGTGCCACAAAGGCCGCAAGACGCTCTGGCTGCCTCAGCCGGCAGTCCGCGCGCACCTACGGCACGGCGACACACTCGGCGTCTGCTGACGACCTTCTTCGGCCCGGCAGCCAGGAGCCTGCCGGGCCGGTTACCGTCGCGGTGGGCTCGGCCGAGAAAACCGATCTTGTCGCCCCCCGGTATCCCTAAAGGGCAGGTCAGTTCGCGTAGGAGGGACACGGCCGCTAACGCGCCAGGGTCGGCGTTCAACGAGAACGGCGGGACCGCTGGCAGCGTCTACGCCGGCAACGGCGAGAACACCGAGACGCCCGCCAACGGCCACGCCGTCTCGCAGTACGACGTCGCCTGTTACCAGGTCTCCCAACACCACTGATCAGCTCGCGTCGAGGGTGCCAAGGTGCGCGTTCGGTCTGGCACCCTCGACGCCTACTCAGCGTGTCAACGCTGTACGTGGCTTTTACGTCTGGGTGATGCGTGCTTTGCGGCGCTGGAGATGATCCGGGGAGACAGTCATTCCAAGTGAGTCGCGGGTCGGGGTCGCGGCGAGTCAGAAGGAGAAGCGAGAAGATGAAGCTCAAGGCAGTCGTTGGAGCCGCCGCCGCGGCGCTGGTGGTGTCGTCGATCGCGGTCGCCGCACCACCCTCCGGTAAGGGCAAGCCGCCGACCGCAGGCGCCGGCTGCAAGCCGTCGGTGGCGGTGATCCTGACCGGCAAGCTGGCCGCGGACGGCGCTGCTGCCCCCTCGTCGCTGTCGGTGACGGTGACCGGCGGCAACCGCTTCGCCAAGGCCTACAAGGGCGGCACCCTGCCGGTCTCGGTCGCGATCACGACCTCGACCAAGATCAACCGGCAAGGTGATCACAACCCGGCCGATCTCAAGCTCGGCGACCGCGTCAACATTCGGGCACGCGCCTGCGTGGCCGACCTGAAGAGCGCCACACCTCCGGCGTTGACCGCGACCCGGGTCACCGCCCACACCGCCAGCTAAATCGCGGCCCAGCCACCAACCTGCCGGGGCGGATCCACCCGCCCCGGCACGGGCTGGATCTTTGTCACGCAAGTCTCAGGTGCCGGCCGGGGCGCGGCGCCTGACACGCCGCGCCCCGACGAAGGTCGTTCAGGTAGCCAGAAGAATCGAAGCGCCCGCCACTTTCGCCGAGCCCTCCGTGCGACCTCGGTGCATCGAAGAGCCGCCCTATGCGGACGGCTCTTCGGGTAACTCCAATGGACCTCTGTCCCACAACCCGCGATCACAGAGAGGGGAATGTCGCCGGCTAACCTCGGGGTTAACCCGTCTCCCGTCGAGACGAAACGGCAAACGCGCGGCCCAACCGGAGTCGTCAGAGTCACCCACAATGAGGGATGGAGAATCCCCAACCGCGGGCGTAGCTGTCCCGCAGCGGACAGCACAAAATAACCCCATGCGCATCGCTCGGCGCAGCCAGCAAGAGAGCAGGGTCTTTCTCGCTCTCCCGAAGGTGACCGACTACCGCGAGCAGCAGCTCCGTGAACTGCTCGAGGTCTCGCGAAGACCCGAGGTGAAGCTGAGCGTTTCGCAGGTCGAGGCACTGTTGATTTGGCAGGAAACACCCGGCAGTGATGTGCGACGGCTGCTCGCAACCCTCGAGGCCGACCAGCGGTTGACCGTCCTCCGCAACGCCGCCCACCAGCACGGCTCCTCGGCCGCCTAGAGCCGACTACCGCTGTACTTATTCGGCCGCCCGGCCCGCATTCTGGTTGGTCGCCGCGCTAGGTGGTCTCGTCGCGCTACCGTTTGGGGGACGTGAGACGCGCCGCCGTCGCATCGGCCGCGTTGCTCGCCTTTGTTGTCGCGGCGAGCCCGTCAGCGAGCGTGAACCTGCCGGACCTGCTGTCGGTGTCTGCGAGCAACGGGCACGTCATCGCCGTCTTCGACCTTGGCGCCGCCGGCGACCTCGCGCCGATGCAGATCGCCGTTGCCTCCGCGCCGGCGGCCGAGCCGAGCGGCGCCTTCGTCCCGGCGAACGTTCGCCTCGCCGAGACGATCGGCGGCGTCGTTGTCGTGCCGGGAGGCGACCGCGTGCGCACGCGGCACGCGCTTCCGTCCGGCCGTTACTGGGTGAAGGTCTCCGCCCGGCCGCTCGGCATCGACTGCCTGCCGCTGAAGCCCTGCCGCGTGGACTGGTCGAACGCGCGGCTGGTTGTCGTCCCGCACCACTCCGGATAGCGGGCGGGGAGCGCCCCGGAGGACGCTCCCCGTGTGGATCCGTGCGCTAGCCCGGGCAGGGGTTGTGGTCGAGGATGTTGCGGAAGTTGTTGGCGCGGAGCCGGGTCGCCGGGTTCGGGCCCGGGTAGAAGCTGAAGAGCAGCGGCCCGTACTCGAGCGGTCGAGTTCCCGCCGAACGTGTTCGTCGTTCCCTTGATCCCGGTACCGCCGAACTGCCAGACGCAGTGGCCGTTCGCGCTCGGGTTCTGCGTCGAGCTGCCCGTGGTGTAGATCGGGTAGAACGCCGCGCCCGGAGGCGGGTTGACGCAGTTCTCGCCGGTGAAGCGGTTGCAGATGCCGCCCGAGTCCGGCGCCTCGATGCGCGGCAGATCGGCCTCGAACGCGACGCGGCTGTAGTTCTGGTTCCCGTTGAAGAGCGGGCTCGTGAACGTGATCGGGGTCGGGTGGTACTTCGCGTCCTGCCCGTTGTTCGTCCCCGTCCCCGGCCAGTTGAGGCCGTACGACGCCCCGTCGAAGTCGCTGTCCGGCGCCGATGCACCCCGCCGATCTGCACGAGCAGCGAGTCGTCCGCGTTGAAGCAGCCGACGTCGTCGTCGTCGAGGCCGACGGCGTCCTGCGGTGCCCGGCGTCGTGCAGTTCCCGTTCTCGTCGGCCGGTTGCAGTACTCGAAGTGGCCGATCTCGTCGAGAAGGCGACGTTGTAGGTGTGCGCCGCCCACGGCACGCGCGTGTGCTCGCTCGAGGTCGAGTACATCGGGTGGTAGGCGTACGGCGACTGGTGGCAGGTCCCGCAGGTCGGCTCGTACAGGATCGTGCTGGAAGCCGTTGGCGATGCTCGCCGTCATCGAGCCCGACTGGCCGGTGGTCAGGTCGTGGATCACGACCTGGAACCCGGCCGGAGTGTCGTGCATGTCGACGGTGACCGTGTCGCCGGAGTTCATGAACAGGTCGGTCGCCGGGTTCGGCGTCAGCGCCGCGAACGGCGGCGTGAACACGGTCCAGCGGCGCCGGGAGACGCGTGCGGCACGCCGCTCTTCGTGATGAAGGCGAACGAGACCGGCTCGAGCCCGGCGCGGTTCAGGCAGTCGTCGTTGTTGACGGTGCCCGTGTTCAGGTCCTCGCTGAGGCTGTCGATGTTGAGCGCCGCGCACCACTTGGTCGCGTCGCAGCTGACGCCGGCCGGCCAGGACACCCAGCCCGGCGGATAGAACTGCATCTCCATGAACGCCGTCCCGGCGTGCTTGCCGATGTAGTCGGGCGCGGCCGGGTCGGTTCCGTCCTTGATGTTCGTGTCGCTGTCCGGGGTGCACGTGTGTGCGTGAACTCCGGCGCCGACTGGGTGTCGCACATCGCCATCCCGACCCAGAACGCGATGTGGAGCTGGAAGTTCCAGGTGCGCCGGTCCCGGCCTGGTTCGGCAGGAAGCTTCGGGTCGCTCGGCAGCGTGAGCCTGTACTTGTTCGAGTTCCCGGAGCCCGGGGTGTTCGAGTAGAAGAGCAGCGAGGGCTCGTCGTGGCCGGTATAGGCGCCGCCGTAGCCGATCGAGTTCGCCACCTCCGTGCAGATCGCGAGGCCCTGGCTGCAGTTCCTGACCGTGTAGCCCTGGTCGGCTGCCGAACCGGTCAGCGCGACCGTGGCGAAGAGAGCCGCACTCGCGACGAGCAGAAGCGCGAAACGTCTCATCCCATCTCCTTGTGTTTCAAGTAACGATGTTGTGGGCGGTGTTGCGGTGTCGCCTGCCCCTCGATTGCCGCTCGATGCGGTGCCGGGCACCGCGCGCGCATGAAGTCGCCCCCTGACGCACCCCCTCTCGTGTCGGCGCGGACAGCGTCCCTGGCTGCGGTCTATAGACCCCCTGCAACAAGTCTGTCAAGGCCCGCGCCGGCGTTCGGGTCCACAGCATCGAGCAGCGTGGTCCCGCATGATTCGAGGATCACCCGTCGGCCGATAGCGGATGGTCACCGGTTCACCGCACGAACGACGGAACAGCGCGACGTCGAGCGCTCCACCAATTGAGCTACGACCGCGTGCTTCCACCCTAGCCCGACAGGGACGAATCGTTCGCGCGAACGATGTGAGATTGGCCCTCCTGTCCTAGACTCGATCGACCGCGACAGGAGGGACGAATGGCCACGACCGCAGCGACCGACAACGAGCAACTCGAAGTACTTCGCGCCGGCTTCTCCGGCAGCATCCTCGACGCGCAGACCGACGGGTACGACACGGCGCGGCGCGTGCACAACGGATTGATCGACCGGCGGCCGGCGCTGATCGCGTGCTGTCAGAACGCGGCGGACATCTCCGACGCGATTCGCTTCGCGCGCGCGAACGACCTCGGAATCTCCGTGCGCGGCGGCGGGCACAACGTCGCGGGCCGCGCAGTCGCCGACGACGCGGTCATGATCGACCTGTCGCCGATGAAAGGGATCCACGTCGATCCTGCCGCGCGCACGGTGCGCGCGCAAGGCGGCGTGATCTGGCGCGAGTTGAACCGCGAGACGGCTGCGCACGGGCTCGCCGTCACGGGCGGCGCGATCTCGACGACCGGGATCGCGGGCCTCACGCTCGGCGGCGGACTCGGTTGGCTGATGGCAAAGCACGGCCTCGCCGCCGACAACCTGCTTGGTGTCGAGCTCGTGACCGCCGACGGCGACATCGTCGACGTCACAGCCGACTCGGATCCCGATCTCTTCTGGGCGCTCCGCGGCGGCGGTGGCAACTTTGGCGTTGCGGCCTCGTTCGAGTACCGGCTGCATCCGCTGCAGATGGTCGTGGGTGGACTGATCGTCCACCCGATCGACGCGGCGGCCGAGATGCTCCGCTTCTATCGCGACGCCGCGGCGGCGGCATCGGACGACCTCACCGTCTTCGCCGCGGTCGTCCACGCGCCCGACGGCTCCGGGATGAAGATCGCGGGCATGATCGTCTTCCACACCGGGACGCCCGAGGAGGCCGAGCGCGAGCTTGCACCCATCAAGGCCTGGGGCTCGCCGCTCATGGTCGAGGTCGGCCCGATGCCGTATGCGGCGATGAATACCGTCCTGGACGACGGCTACCCGGCAGGATCGTTCAACTACTGGCTGTCGAGTTTCACCGCCGGCATCCCGGACGAGCTGATCGACGTGATGGTCGAGCGATTCCAGACGGTCCCGTCACCGATGACCGCGATCCTGCTCGAGCAGTTCCACGGTGCCGTCTGTCGAGTCGGCGTCGAGGAAACCGCGGTCCCGCACCGCGAGCCCGGATGGAACCTGCTCATCCCGTCCGTCTGGGTCGACCCCGCAGACACCGAGGCGAACATCGCGTGGACACGCGAGACGCATGCCGCGCTCGCACCGCACCTCACCGACCGCCGCTGGCTCAACTACCTCGGCGACGACCAGGGGACGGACGCGATTCGCGGCGCGTATGGCCCGAACTACGACCGGCTCGTCGCGGTGAAGCGGAAGCACGACCCTGACAACGTCTTCCGTCACAACCACAACATCGCACCGTAATGAAGGCCGCAGAGGGCGCCCGCTCACGCGGGAGCAGGCGCCCCCTCGTACACGTCGATGAAGCGGCGGTAGCTGTCCGCGATCTTCGAGATCGCTGCCTCGCGGTCGAAGCCCTCGGGATCGGCGGCATACGCCTTCACCGACTCCGAGAAGATCGAGCGTCCGATCGCGAAGCCGATATATCCCTCGAGCCCGGCACCGGCCCGGAGCCACTCGTCGACCTTCGCGTCGGACGCACCGCGGCCGAGGACGATGCACGAGACATGATCGCGGCCCTCGCGGCGAGCGTGCTGCGCGATCTCGCGACACATCAGGCGATCGTCGAGGCCTTCGATCTTCCAGATGTCGGGCTCGACGCCGCCGTTCTGCAACTGGCGGATCGCCTCGAGCATCAACGCGGGCCGTAGCTCGGCGTCGTACCGATCTTCGCTGCCGCCGACGCGCTCGAGCTGGGCGGGCTCGGCCGGCACGAGCAACTCGAACAGGAACTTGCGTCGCCGCTCGTGCAGCCATTCCGACAGCTGACGCAACCGTGCGGTCTGACGCTCGTTCAGCTCGGCGTCACCCTCCGGGTTGTAGCGAACGAGCACCTTGGAGAAGTCCGGATCGAACTCCTCGATCTTGTCGCCGAAGCGATCGCCGTACTCGAAGTCGAACTCGTGCTGACCGGACTTCTCGACCGGCATCGCGAGCTTGTAGCCGCCGGCCTTCGCGGCGCGGGCGACCTCCGGCCCGTACTGCGCATCGACGAGGATGCCCGCAGCGTCCTTCGACACTCCCTCGCTGACGGCGCGCTCGAAGCCCTCCCAGATCAACTGCTTCGCGCCAGTGACCCTCGCCGGGTCTCCGCCGACCATCTTTTCGAAGGACCCGCGGTGATCGAACGCGAGCATGTAGAGCTGCTGGTCGTAGCCGAGGTCATCGATTCCGATGGGGTTGGTCATCTGAACTCCTTTCCAGTGAAGTGCGTGAGCTTTTCGAGGTTATGACGCGCCTCGATCCGGCGCACAGTGCCGGAGCGTGAACGCATGACGATCGAATCCGTGACCGCACCGTCGCGCACATAGCGGACGCCGCGGAGCAAGGCACCGGTCGTGACGCCCGTCGCAGCGACGAAGACGTTGTCGCCGGCGACGAGGTCGTCGGTCGTGAGCACTCGATCGAGGTCGAAGCCGGCGGCGACCAGCGCCTCGCGCTCGTCGGCGGAGCGCGGCCAGAGCCTGCCCTGGATTCCCCCGCCGACGCACTTGAGCGCCGCCGCCGAAATGACTCCCTCGGGCGTGCCTCCGATCCCGTACAGCAGGTCGACGCCGGTCCCCGGACGCGCGGCCGCGATTGCGGGCGCGACGTCCCCGTCGCGGATCAGGTTCACGCGCGCTCCGGCCTGATGAAGCTCGCCGATCAGGCTCTCGTGTCGCTCCCGCTCGAGCACGACGACCCGCAGGTCGGTCGGTTTCACACCCTTCGCCTTCGCGACCGCGTTCACGTTCTCGGTCGGAGTGGCGGTGATGTCCACGGCGTCGACGGCGTTCAAGCCGGCGGCGATCTTCTCCATGTAGACAGCGGCGCCCGGAAAGAACATCGAGCCGCGCTCGGCAACCGCGATCACGGCGATCGCGTTCGGCTGGCCGAAGGCAGTCAGCCGCGTACCTTCGAGCGGATCGACGGCGACGTCGACCGCGCTCCCGTGACCCTCGCCGACGCGCTCGCCGTTGAAGAGCATCGGCGCTTCGTCCTTCTCGCCCTCGCCGATCACGACGACGCCGTCCATGGTGACGGTATCGAGCATCGTGCGCATCGCGTCGACGGCGGCCTGGTCGGCGGCGTTCTTGTCGCCGCGTCCGATCCAGCGGCCAGCGCCCATCGCGGCAGCCTCGGTCACGCGCACGAGCTCGAGCGCGAGGTTTCGGTCGGGGGCCGGGGCGGCAGCCATCGCCCTTGATCCTAAAGCGGCCCCGTAGCATCGGCCCGATGGTCGTGCGCTCCCGGCTCGAGAGCGACCTGGGCGCCCTGGCGCACCTGCTCGAGGAGGTGCATCGTCGCGACGGCTACCCGACGTACTGGCCGGACGATGCCGAGCGTTGGCTGTCGCCGCGCGGCATGCTCGGCGCCTGGGTCGCGGAGACCCACGGCGTCGCGATCGGCCACGTCGCCCTGGCGCCCGTCGGGGCAGGTTCGAACGCCGCGCTCTGGGAGCGGCTGACCGGCCTCCTTCCGGCCCGGCTGGCGTCGATATCGCGTCTGTTCGTCGCGCCTCCCGCTCGAGGGGCCGGCGCGGGTGCGGCGCTCTTCGACGCCGCGTGCGCCGCCACGAGCATGCGTGGCCTGCGTCCCGTGCTCGACGTCGTCGAGACGAACCGGGACGCGATCCGCCTGTATGAACGGCGAGGGTGGCGGCGCGTCTTCACCGAGCCCTGGCGCGAGGCACGCGACGAACGTCTCGACCTCCACTACTACATCGCCCCGACCGAGACCTGACTACATCCGCTCGGGCGCCTCGACTCCGATCAGGTCGAGGCAGCGTGCGATCACGCGCTGCGTGGCGCGGCAGAGCTGCAGCCGGAATGCCTGAGCCGGGTCGCCCAGCACGCGGCACTCGTGGTAGAAGCGGTGGTAGTCGTCGGCCACGCGGATCACGTATGCCGGCAGCAACTGCGGCCCGCGCCGCTCCGCCGCCTCGCGCACGGTCGTCGGGAAGTCGGTGAGGCGCTTGATCAGCTCCTTCTCCTCGCGGGCGAGCGGGCCGGGCGGCGCACCGCCCTCCTCTGCGCCTGCCGCGTTGCGCAGGATCGCGGCGATCCGCGCATGCGCGTACTGCACGTAGAACACCGGGTTCTTGTTCGACTTCTCCGCCGCCAGGTCGACGTCGATGTCGACCGTCTGGTCCGGGCCGCGGTTCACGAGGTACCAGCGCGCGGCATCGACTCCGATCTCGTCGAGCAGATCGTCGAGGAAGACGACGTTTCCTGCCCGCTTCGACGCCTTCGCGGTCACACCGCCGCCGGTCAGATGGACGAACTGGTACAGCAGGACCTCGATCCGCTCCGGGTCGTACCCGAGCATGCGGGCGACGGCCGCGTACCAGCGAGCGGTCGCGTGGTGGTCGGCACCGAGGACGTAGATCGCCCGGTCGTACCCGCGCTCGAGCTTGTCGACCAGGTACGCGACGTCGGCGGCGCGGTACGTCGGCGTTCCGCCCCTGTCGGAGGAGCGGACGAGCACCCAGTCCTGCTCGTCGCCGAACGCGGACGAGTGCGCCCACAGCGCTCCGTCCTTCTCGTAGGTGTCGAGCCGCGGCAGCAGCTCCGGCAGGCGCTCCTCGAGCGCGCTCTGCAGCGCCCAGCCGTCGAAGTGGATGCGGAAGCGCTCCATCGTCGCTTCGATCGAGCGGAGCATCGCCGGAACCGGGTCGCCGCTTACGCGGGCTAGGTCGGCCACGTAGTCACCGCGGTAGCCGTCCTCGGGTATCTCCTCGCCGCGGCGCAGCGCATCGACGGACGCGCGGAAACGCTCGATCTGAGTGCCGGAGTCGTTGTAGTAGTACTCGCGCTCCACCTCGTGGCCGCCGAACTCGAGCAGGCGTGCCACCGAGTCTCCGAGGGCGCCGTTTCGGCCGGCCGAGACGACGATGGGCCCGGTGGGGTTGGCCGAGACCATCTCGACCTGGACGCGCAGCGGCGGGTCGGCGAACCCGCCACCGTAGCCGTCGTCGACCTCGGCGAGCGCCTCGACGAAGAAGCCGTCGGCGAGCCGCAGGTTGACGAACCCAGGCCCGGCCACCTCGGCGCCGACGACATCGTCGAGCTCAGCCATGCGGGCGGCCAGCTCCCCGGCCAGCTCTCGCGGCGGCAGGCCGGCTGACCCGGCCGCCCGCAGCGCGACGCTCGTCGCGAAATCCCCGTGCTCGGGGTTCTTCGGGCGCTCGAGCTCGACGGGCGCGCCTGCGATCTCGTCGAGGCGCGCCGCCAGGCGCTCGACGCTCCTCTCCGGGGCCGACACGGCTCTAGTATCGTCAAGCTGGATGGACGACGGCACCGAGCGGCAGCTCAACATCCACCTCGATCCGCAACATCTGGCCGGCGTCTACGCGAACTTCGCGAACATCACGTTCTCGGACTACGAGTTCACGCTCACCTTCGCCCGTATCGACCACGAGGTCGAGGAGGGCGACGTCCCGGGAGTCGTCGTCGCGCGCGTCAACATGTCGCAGCAGTTCGCACGCGAGCTGCTCGCCGCCCTCCAGGACGCGTACTCGAAGTACACGACCGTGAAGGGCATCCAGGCGCTGCCGGAGACCGAGCGGCCCACGGACTGACGGCTCGGCGCAAGTAACAGTCTGTCACTTGCCTGCGTGGCGCTGCTGCCAGCGCTGCGCCATCACGATCCGTTGCATCAGCGTCGGGTGGTTCTCGAGCCAGAGGTAGTCGAGCAGCGACGGGTTGGGCTGCTCGAGGCTCGTCCGCTCGAAGCTCTGGAAGAGCCGCTCGGCCGCGGCCGGGTCGCGCGTCGCGTTGAGCGCTCTCCAGTCGGCCTCGGCCTCGTACCTGCGCGAGACGGCGTTCTGTAGCGGCATCGTCACGATCCCGACGATCGCGAGCACGAGGATCGCGTACGGCAGGTTCGCGGGATCGGCGATCCCTCCGCGCCGCCGCGTCGCGACCGCGACGATCCAGAGCGTCGGCAGCACGACGAGTGCCGACCAGCCGATCGCCTTCAGGATGTGCCGGCTGCGGACGTGCCCGAGCTCGTGCGCGATCACGACGTCGATCTCGGCGCGGGACAGCCGCCCGTCCAGGAGGGTGTTCCAGAGCACGACGTGGGTCGACGGGCCGAATCCACTCGTGAACGCGTTCACCTGGTTCGTCCACGACGAGACGTCCACCACGCGTACCGGCGTCCCACGGACTCCTTCGACCCGTTCGAGCCGCGCGACATCCGCACGAAGCGCAGGATCGACGAGCCGGTGCGAGCCCGCAGCCGACAGCCACCCTTCGACGAACGCAAACGCCGCCGCGATCACGACGATCGTGGGCGCCGCAGCCAGCCACCACCCGCGCGGCCACCGGCCGGCGAATCCGACCAGGAGGACGATGCCGAGCATCACCGACGCGACCTCGGCGCCGAGCACCGCCCACTGCGAGTCGAGCCACGCGACCACGTCGAACGGGCCGAGGCCGAAATGATGGTCCCACCAGAGGGAGGCCAGTGAGAACGGGAGGCCGACGAACCAGAGGGTGACGAGGATGACCATGCCCGCGACGATCGCGCTCGCGATACGGCCGAGCCCCATGCTCCGGATGCTCTTCGGGAGGCGCCACGCCGAAACGGCGAGAGCAGCCAGCGTCGCGAGGGTGCCCGCGAGCCACAACGCATCGACGCCGCGCGCGTAGTGCGCCGACCGCCGAAGAGCGGCGTCGGAGAAGAGCGTGTGCTCGTCGACGCCGGAGAGGTGGAGCGAAGGGACGCTCGTCCGACCGAGCAGCCAGGCGCCCACGCACCAGAGCGCCACACAGGCGACGACCACCAGGGTCTTATGAGAGCGTCTTGTCGTGCGCGCTGCCGTCATCTCCGACATCCATGGGAACCTGCACGCCCTCGAGGCCGTGCTCGACGACATCCTGCGCGAAGGCGCGGACGAGGTGTGGTGCCTCGGCGACGTGGTCGGTTACGGGCCTCACCCGAACGAATGCTGCGCTCTCGTCCGCGAGCGGACGGCCGTGTGTCTCTGCGGGAACCACGACCTTGCGGTGGTCGGTGGGCTCGACATCTCCGATTTCAGCGGCGACGCGGCCGTCGCCGCGCGCTGGACGCAGGGCGTGCTCGACCCAGGGCACGCGGACTGGCTGCGCTCGCTGTCGCCCCGGGCGGAACGGGCCGGGACGGAGCTCTACCACGGCAGCCCGCGCGATCCGGTGTGGGACTACGTGCTCTCCGACGAGATCGCCGTCGCCAGCCTCCGGGCGACCGTCGCACCTGTCGTCCTGGTCGGGCACAGCCATATCGCGCTCGCTCTCTGGCTGGCCGACGACCAGCTGGACGGCGGCCAGGCCCCGGCCGGGACCGTCATTCCCCTCGCCGACCGGCGGTCGCTCCTCAACCCGGGCTCGGTCGGCCAGCCGCGCGACGGCGACGCCCGGGCCGCGTGGCTGCTGCTCGACCTCGAACCCGCGACGTGCGCGTTTCACCGCACGAGCTACGACATCGACGGCGCCCAGGCGGATGCACGAGCGGCCGGCCTGCCCGAGACGCTCGCGGCGCGGCTGCGCGTCGGGCTCTAGGCGGTGGCCGTGGACGTGACGGCCGCCGGGGCCGCCTCGACGTCCGTGCCGAACGTGATGCCCTGGCGGGCGAGCGCGATCTGGACGTCCTCGCGCGCCTTGAAGATGCGCCACTTGACGGTCGCCAGCGTGATCTCGAGGGAATCGGCGATCTCGTTGTACGAGAGGCCGACCACGTCACGCAGCAACAGCGCCATCTTGAGATCGACGGGCAGGCCTTCGATCGCGCGCCACAGCGCGTCGATCGTCTCGACACGCTCGACCGGCGCGTCGACGACCTCGAGCGGCGGGATGTCGTCGAGGTTCACCGCCGAGATCGGGCGACGCTCCTTGGCACGCAGCTCGTCGAGGACGCGGTTCTTGGTCACCTGGAAGAGCCACGTGGTGAATTTGCAGCGGAGCGAGAAGCGCGGCAGCCCCTGGAACACGCGCAGGAAGACCTCCTGCGTCAGATCCTCGGCGAAGATCTTGTCACTGGTGAGCCGCAGAACGTAGTTGTAGACAGGCGTCTCGTACATCCGCACGATGATCGCGAAGGCACGTTCGTCGCCTTTCTGGGCCTTCCGCAGGACTGCTGGATCTGGCTGGGGGAGCGCCAACGGAGCGGGAGTATAGCTCCGCCCCCGGCAGTCTCCCGAGGGCTTACGAACGATTTACGAGATCACAACCCGTCATAACAGAGGGCTTTTCGACCCCGAGCAGAGCGAGCACCGTCGGAGCGAGGTCGGCCAGCTCTCCGCCGTCGCGCAGCGAGAGATCAGACGCCGTCAGCACCAGTGGCACGGGGTTGGTGGTGTGGGCGGTCTGAGGGCTGACGCCGTCGGCGGCGAGGAGCTCCTCGGCGTTGCCGTGGTCGGCGGTCACGAGCGCCACGCCGCCGAGCGCCGAGACGCGGTCGAGCACGAGGCCCAGGCAGCGATCCGTCGCCTCGACTGCCTCGACGACAGCCGGAACCACCCCGGTGTGGCCGACCATGTCCGGGTTCGCGAAGTTGACGACACAGAACGCATAGCCGTCCCCGAGCTTCTCGACCACTGTCCCGGCGACCTCTGGGGCCGACATCTCGGGCTTCAGGTCGTAGCTCGCGACGTCGCGCGGGCTCGGGACCACCGCGCGATCCTCCCCCGGCCACGACTGCTCGCGACCCCCGTTCAGGAAATAGGTCACGTGCGCGTACTTCTCGGTCTCCGCGACGTGCAATTGCGTGAGGTCGTGCGCCGAGAGCACCTCGGCGAGCGTCTCGGGGACGTCGTGCTCGTCGAACACCGCGGGAGCGTCGAGATCCGCTGCGTAATGCGTCATCGTCGTCACGTCGTAGCCGCCGTCGAGCAGCAGCCTCGTCAGCTGGCGGCCGCGGTCCGGGCGGAAGTTGAAGAAGATCGCCGCATCGCCGTGCTCGAGCCGCGGCGTGCCCGGGACGACGATCGGCTCGATGAACTCGTCGGTCACCCCCGCGTCGTAGGAGCGGCGGACGGCCGCGATCGGGTCGGCCGCCTGTGTCCCTTGGCCGGCGGTGATCGCGTCGAAGGCTCGCTGTGTGCGCTCCCAGCGCTGGTCGCGATCCATTGCCCAGTAACGGCCGACGACCGTGGCGATGCGATCGACCGGAAGCTCGGCGAGATCGCTCACCGCGGCGGTCGGCGACACGTCGCGCCCGTCGGTGAACGCGTGGATCCACGTCCGCTCGGGCGCGATCCGCAGCAGAGCCTGCAGGTGGTCGATGTGCGAATGCACGCCTCCGTGGGAGACGAGCCCGAGCAGATGCACACGCCCGCCTCGCTCGAACGCCGCCCTGATCGCCGGCAGGCCGGCGAGGGAGCCGTCCTCGACCGACCGGTTCACGCGCATCAGGTCCTGGTAGAGCCGCCGGCCCGATCCGATCGTGAGGTGTCCCACCTCCGAGTTGCCCATCTGCCCCTCCGGGAGGCCGGCAGCCTCACCCGAGGCGCGCAGCAACGTGTGCGGGAACGTCGCCCAGAGTCTGTCGAACACCGGAGTCGACGCGAGCTCGACCGCATTCCCGGGCCCCGGCGGCGCGCAACCGAAACCGTCGAGGATGACGAGCGCTACGAGAGGGAACCGGCCCGGCAAATCGCCTCGAACGACTCGAGCTCGAGCGATGCCCCGCCGACGAGCGCGCCGTCCACACTCGGCTGCGCGAGCAGCTCGCGTGCATTGTCCGGCTTCACCGACCCGCCGTACAGAACGGGCACGTCGAGCACCGACTTCACGATCTCGTGTGCATCCTGCGCCAGCTCGGGGGTCGCCGTCCGGCCCGTGCCGATCGCCCACACCGGCTCGTAGGCGATCACCAGGTTCTCGTCGTGCTCGAGCGCCGACGTCTGCCGGCGCAAGACGGCCTCGGTCTCCCCTGCGTCGCGCTCGGCCTCGGTCTCGCCGACGCACGCGATCACGTGCAGCCCGGCGGCGAGCGCCGCCGCCGCGCGTCGAGCGACGGTCTCGTCGGTGTCGCCGAACAGCTGCCGGCGCTCCGAGTGGCCGACGATCGTCCCGTAGACACCGAGCTCGAGCAGCATCGCGGGCGAGACCTCGCCGGTGAAGGCGCCTTCCGTCTCCCAGTGGCAGTTCTGCGCGAAGACGCCGACCTCCGTCCCCGCGAGCACCTGGACGGCGTCGGCGAGCGACACATACGGCGGGCAGACGACCACGTCGACGTCGGCGGGCCGCGGGACCGCCCGCAGGGCGCGGCAGAATTCCAGCGTCTCGGCGGGGCCCTTGAACATCTTCCAGTTCCCGGCAATGAGCATCGTTCAGGCCGCCTCGGGGATCGCCGCGACGCCCGGGAGCGTCCGCCCTTCGAGGAACTCGAGTGACGCGCCTCCGCCGGTCGAGATCCACGAGATCCGGTCGGCAACCCCGGCTTCGTGCACGGCCCGCACCGAGTCGCCGCCGCCGACCACCGTGAAGCCGTCGCATTCGGCGACCGCCTGGGCAACCGCCGTCGTCCCGGCCGCGAAACGCGGCCACTCGAAGACGCCCATCGGGCCGTTCCAGAACACGGTCCGCGCCCTCTCGACTCGCCGGGCGAAGTCGTCGCGCGTCTCCGGCCCGATGTCGAGACCGAGCCACCCGGCCGGCAGCTCGTCGAACGGGGCGCGGCGAGCCTCGGCGTCGGCGTCGAACGATGCTGCTGCGACGACGTCCTGCGGCAGGACGACGTCGAACGACAACGGGTTCTCGCCGCGTACCTCCTCGGCCATCTTCCCCCCGATCAGCACCTCGTCCGCGCGGCCGCCGAGATGCTCGAGGACGGCCAGCTTGTCCTCGACCTTCGCTCCCCCTGCCACGAGCACGAACGGCCGCTCGACGTCGCCGAGCAACCGCCCGAGATTGCGAAGCTCGTCGAGCAGGAGGAGCCCCGCATACGCCGGCAAGAACTCGGTCACGCCGACGGTCGATGCGTGCGCGCGGTGAGCCGATCCGAACGCGTCGTCGACATAGAGGTCGCACCCGTCGGCGAGCTCGTGGGCGAACCGCTTGTCGTTCGTCGTCTCGCCCGGGTCGAAGCGTGTGTTCTCGAGCACGCTGACTCGCTCGTCGCCGATCGGCGCCGAGCAGCGCGGCGCGAACGGGCGCCATCGAGTAGCGCTCGCGGTCCTCCGGCGACTTCGGTCGTCCGAGGTGAGAGCAGACGCGAACCTCGGCCGCGCCGGCATCGCAGAGGAGGCGAATCGTCGGGAGCGATGCCCGGATGCGCGTGTCGTCGGCGACCCGTCCGTCCTCGAGCGGGACGTTGAGGTCCGAGCGCACGAGCACGATCTTCCCGCTCACGTCGGCCCCCGCGACCGACCGTGGCAGGCTCACAGCACCCGGGGCACCAGGTCGACGAGGCGGCACGAGTACCCCCACTCGTTGTCGTACCAGCCGAAGACCTTGGCGGAGGACCCGTTCACCATCGTCAGTTGGCTGTCGAAGGTGCACGAGGCGGACGAGTGCACGACGTCGGTCGAGACGAGCGGCTCCTCCGTGTATTCGAGATACGGTGAGAGCGGGCCGCTCTCTGCGGCCGCCGCGAACGCGGCGTTCACCTCGTCGACCGTGGTCTCGCGACCGAGCTGCACCACGAAATCGGTGATCGAGCCTGTCGGCACCGGGGCGCGCACCGAGATCCCGTCGACCTTGCCGGCGAGCTCGGGCAGCACGAGGCCGATCGCGCGCGCGGCGCCGGTGGACGTCGGGATCAGGTTGATCGCCGCGGCGCGTGCCCGCCGTAGATCCTTGTGCGGCAGGTCGAGAACGTGCTGGTCGTTCGTATACGCGTGGATCGTGGTCATGAAGCCGCGCTCGATCCCGAACGAGTCGTGCAACACCTTCGCCATCGGCGCGACGCAGTTCGTCGTGCACGAGGCGTTGGAGATGATCGCGTGCCGCTCCGCGTCATAGGCGTCGTCGTTGACCCCCAGGACGATCGTGACGTCGGGATCGGTGGCCGGCGCCGAGATGATCACCTTCTTCGCACCGGCATCGAGGTGCTTTTGCGCCGCCTCGCGGCTCGTGAAGAATCCCGTCGACTCGATCACCACGTCGACGCCGAGGTCGCCCCACGGCAGCGATGCTGGGTCGCGCTCGGCGAGACCGTGCAGCTTGGCGCCGTCGACGACCAGCGAGCCGCCTTCGACCGCGACGTCGTGCTCGAACCGGCCGAGCACGGAGTCGTACCGCAGCAGATGCGCCATCGTCGCAACGTCGCCGAGATCGTTGAACGCGACGACCTCGAAGTCGCCTCCCCGCGCCAGTGCGGCGCGGAAGAAGTTGCGGCCGATGCGGCCGAAGCCGTTGATGCCAACGCGTGTCTTCGCCATGCGGGCGAGACTCTAGCTATGCGGCGGAGGCGGCGATTCCGTAGATGTCCGCGAGCTTCTCGCGCAGGTAGCGCACGTACGGCTCCGGGTCGATCTGCGAGGTGCCGGCGACGCGCTCGAGCGTCTCGGCAGGCGTGAACTTGCGGCCGTGCCGGTGCAGGTGCTCGCGCAACCAGTCGCGCAACGACCCGAACTCGCCTTCCTCGAACTCGTCGTAGAGGCTGGGAAGGTCGGCCACGACCTTCTCCCAGATCTGCGCCGAGATCAGGTTCCCGAGCGCGTACGTCGGGAAGTAGCCGATCGAGCCGCCCGACCAGTGGACGTCCTGGAGCACGCCCTGGGTGTCGTTCGGCACCTCGATGCCGAGGTAGTCCCAGATCCGGCGATTCCACTCCTCGGGCAGCTGCTCGAGCGGGAACTCGTCGGCGAGCATCGCCTGCTCGAGCTCGAAGCGGAGGATGATGTGGAGGTTGTAGGTCGCCTCGTCCGCCTCGACGCGGATGAGCGACGGCTGCACGGCGTTGGCCTCGCGGTACCAGCGGTCGACGTCGTGGTCGGCGAGCGGCCCCGGGAAGAGTTGCTGGAGCCGCGGGAAGAAGTGGCGCCAGAACGGCAGCGAGCGCCCGACGAGGTTCTCCCACATGCGGCTCTGCGATTCGTGCATGCCGAGCGACACGCCGCGGGCGAGCGGCGAGCGCTCGAGCGCCTGGTCGACCTGGTGCTCGTAGAGACCGTGGCCGAACTCGTGCATGACGGCGAACAGGCCGTCGAGGTTGTCGGGGAAGTAGCGCGTGGTGATCCGGATGTCGGTGATGCCGGTGCCGGACGCGAACGGATGAACGGTCGGGTCGAGCCGCCACGCGTCCTCGGTGAAACCGAACGCCCGTGCGACCTCGAGCTCGAACTGCTTCTGGACCTCGAGCGGGAACTCGCCTGTTCGCCGGCTCGTCGCCCGCACCGCGCGCGGCAACCTCCTTCACGAGCGGGGCTTGATGCGCCTTCAGATAGTCGAACAGGCGTCGCACCTCGGCCGTCTTCATGTCCCGCTCGAAGTCGTCGAGCACGATGTCATAGGGCTCGTCGCCGACGTCGAAGCAGTCGATGTAGCGCTTGCGCAGGTCGAGATTCGTCCGCAGGACCGGCAGGAAGCTGGCGAAGTCGTTGTCCTTGCGCGCGTCGACCCAGACGAGGTTCGCAAGTGCGGCCGAGCGCGACATCTCCGCGCGCAGGTCGGCCGGGACGCGCCGCGCCTTCTCCCAGTCGCGCGAGACGACGCGGATGAGGCTCGCCTCGAAGGAGTCGTACTCGTGCTCCTCGGCGAAGTCACGCGACTCGTCGAGCAGGCGACCGACCTCGGCAGAGGTGAACTTCTCGTGGGCGATTCGGCCGACGGTCGCGAGCTGCTCGGCGCGGATCGCCGCGCCGCGGCGAGGCATCATCACCTGCTGGTCCCACGACAGCAGCGACATCGTCTTGCCGAGGTCGCTGATCTCCTGTAGCCGCTTCCGCAGCTCCTCGAACGACGCGCGACTCACGAGAGAGAAACGTATATCACGGCGTCCAGAGCCGTGCGGCGGGCTGGAGGGGAAGCTCCCAGGACGTCTCCCCCTCCGTGTCACCCGCGCTCCGAACCCCGGCGATGGACGGGGTCTGAATCCACCGCAGGACGAACGCGGCACCCGCCACCGTGAGTATGGAGCCGTCCGGGCTCGCCGCGCTAGGGCAGTTGCAAATCAGCTTTCGACGCGGGCGACGATCGCCTGCAGCCGCCGCTGTGCCGCAGCCTTGGAGAGCGGTGGACGCGCCTTTCCCGCCAGCTCGCGAATCGACGCGGACGGGTGGCGGAGCCGCAGCTCCGCGATCTCCGTCAGCTCCGGCGGAAGCGCATCGACGCCGAGGGCACGAATCGCCTCGAGCTGGCGGTGAGCCGCTGCCGCCGTGCGCACCAGATTCGCCTCGTCGGCGTTCGCGAGCCGGTTCGCCCGGGAGCGTGTCGCGGCGACCACGGCGTGCTCCTCGAGGCGAAGCGCAACGCCCCCGGCGCCTGCCGCCGCGAGCAGGTCACGGATCGCGTCGTGTCCCTTGGCGTACGCGACCGCATGCGTGCGCCGCTCGGCGACCGCGAGCCAGAGCTCGTCGCGTGCCGCGACGGCGGCAAGGAACTCGGCGCCCGCGCGTGTCGCGGTGCGCAGCTCGAGATGCTGGTCGCGCGGCCCGGACAGCGACCCGCCGCCGAGCATCGCGCCGCGCAGGTACGCCGCGCGGCAACACGAGCGGCCGACGACGCGTTTCGGCGGACGCTCGAGCGGCGCACCCCTCGCCGACAGCACGCCGGCTTCGAGCAGCGTCTGCCCTGCGTCCACGAGCAGCTGGTAGCGCGTCGCGCCGTCGAAGGCACGGCGCCGGTACGTCCGGAGCTCCGACCGGACGCCGTGCTCGCGAAGCAGCGCGAACGCCCTGCGCGCCGCAGCCGCACTCGAAAGGTCGAGCTCGACGGTGACGTTCCCCTCACGCAGGTGCCAGGCACCCGAAGCGTGGAAGAGCGCCGACAGCTCGGCGAGCGTGCAGCACCGCCGGGCGGGCGCGATCGCCGCGAGCTCGTCGCGGAGCTCCTCGGACAGCGTCAGAGCTCGACCCCCTCGAGCGCGAGCATGCGGCGCTTGTAGCCGCTGCCGAGGTCGCCGTAGGGGCCGACGCCCGCGACCGAGACGACGCGGTGCGTCGGCACGAACGGCGACAGGTCGCAGCGTGCGCAGAACGTGCCGGCGGCGCGGGCCGCGCGTGGGCGTCCGGCGAGCGCGGCGAGCTCGCCGTAGGTCACGACCTCGCCGCGCGGGACAGCCCGGAGCGCTCTCGCGCAGTCCCCGAGGAACCCGTCCGGAACGTCCAGGGGCACGTCGAGGAAGTCGTCGGCCTCCCCCGCGAAAAATCCCTGCACGCGCGCGATCAACGTCTGACCATGGTCAGACGAGCGTCTGACGACGGGTGTCTGCCGCCGCCGTGGCCGCGGGAGCTCGGCGTGAACGACCACCTCCCCGTCGAGCCAGAACTCGCCCACACCCCACCCCGGCGCCTCGTACTGGAAGAGCGTGGGCCGCATTGGCGATGTTGTAGCGTCGCCGCGTGACCCGGGAACGGATCGCGGCGTTCGGATACGCCTACGTCGCGCTCGCCCTTCCGGCGTTTCTGCTCGGTAACGGCCACCGGAACGCGGAGTCCGCCCTCTTCACCGGCGCGGCCTTCGCCTTCCTGTGGTTCCTGACGAGCCTGCGCGCCCGGCTCGTCCGCTTCGACCCGGAAGGATTCTTCGCCGGCGTCGTGGCGATGGGAGGCGGCGCCGCTGATCGCGCTCCAGGCGGCGACGCTGTTCGCCGGCCGCCCCCAGTACGCGGCTCCGGCCGCAGCCTGCGAGGCCGCGGTGATCATCGCCTCGTCGCTCGCCGCACTGCGCGCGCGAAAGATCGGGCGGACGTTCGGCCGCGCCGGCCTCGCGGGCGGAGTCGCGGTGCTCGCGGTCGGCATCGTCGAGGCCGCCGCCGGCTGGACGCTCGCCGGCGACGAGGTCTACGCGTCGCTGCTCGGCTTCATGGTCTGGGTCGTCATCACCACGACCTACCTGCTCCGCCGATGACCACCTTCGCCGTAATCTAGGCCGATGAGCACCCACGCGATCTTCCGCCCGCCTCCGCCGCACAACGAGCCGGTCAACGAGTACCTCGCCGGCAGCCCCGACCGCGACAGCCTCAAGGAGCGCCTCGACCGGATGCGCGCCGAGCGGATCGAGATCCCGCTCGTGATCGGCGGCAAGGACGTGACGACCGGAGAGCTCAAGCAGGCCGTGATGCCGCACGAGAAGGACCACGTGCTGGCGGACGTCCACCAGGGGGGCGCCGAGCATGTCGCCCAGGCGGTCGACGCCGCCGCGAAGGCGTGGGAGGACTGGTCGCGCTGGCCCTGGGAGGATCGCGCGTCGGTCTTTCTCCGCGCCGCCGAGCTGCTCTCGGGCCCCTGGCGCGACACGCTGAACGCCGCCACGATGCTCGGCCAGTCGAAGACGGCGCATCAGGCCGAGATCGACGCCGCCTGCGAGTCGATCGACTTCCTCCGCTTCAACGTCGAGTTCATGTGCCGCATCTACGCGGAGCAGCCGATCTCGTCACCCGGCATCTGGAACCGGCTCGAATACCGCCCGCTCGAGGGGTTCGTGTTCGCCGTCTCGCCGTTCAACTTCACCGCGATCGCCGCGAACCTCACCAGCTCTCCCGCGCTGATGGGAAACACGGTCGTCTGGAAGCCGGCGGGGACGGCGATGCTCTCGGCCTACTACCTGATGCGGCTGTTCCAGGAGGCCGGCCTTCCCGACGGCGTGATCAACCTCGTCTACGGGCCGGGCGCCACGATCGGCGACGCGGCGCTCGCGAGCCCGCACCTCGCCGGCATCCACTTCACCGGTTCGACGCCCGTCTTCAACGGGATGTGGCGATCGGTCGCCGGGTCGATGGAGCGCTACCGCAACTACCCGCGCATCGTCGGCGAGACCGGCGGCAAGGACTTCATCGTCGCCCACCCGTCGGCGAACATCGACTCGCTCGCGGCGGCGATCGTGCGCGGGTCGTTCGAATACCAGGGCCAGAAATGCTCGGCCGCGTCGCGCGTCTACGCGCCGTCCAACCTGTGGCCGAAGCTGCGCGAGCGCCTGCAGGAGGAGGTCGCGACGATCAAGGTCGGAGACGTCTCGGACTTCGGCAACTTCATGGGCGCGGTGATCGACGAGGCGTCGTTCTCGACCCAGGCCGCGGCGATCGAGGAGGCGAAGGAGCACGCTGGGACGAAGATCGTCGTCGGCGGCGGCTACGACGATTCACGCGGCTACTTCGTCGAGCCGACGGTCGTCGAGACCACCGACCCCGACTTCCGGCTCCTGCGCGACGAGCTCTTCGGCCCGGTCGTGACGACGTACGTCTACGACGAGCGCCGCTGGGACGACACGCTCGACATGATCGACCGCGGGACGACCTACGGCCTGACCGGCGCGGTCTTCTCCGAGGAGCGCGGGCCGATCGAGGACGCGACGTCGAAGCTGCGCTACGCCGCCGGGAACTTCTACGTGAACGACAAGCCCACCGGCGCCGTCGTCGGCCAGCAGCCCTTCGGCGGCTCGCGGGCGTCGGGGACGAACGACAAGGCCGGGTCGCTCTGGAACCTGATCCGCTGGGTCTCGCCGCGCACGGTCAAGGAGACGTTCGCGCCCCCGCGCGACTACCGGTACCCGTTCCTCACGGAGTCGTGAACGACCAGGCGCGTGCCGTGCCGGCCGTGCCGGTGCGGGCGTATGCAACCGCGACGTGCCTGCCGGCGGCGAGCGGCTTGGCCGGCGCGCCGTAGATCGTCCCGCGCGTCGGCGTGCCACCGCCCTTGACGACCAGCTCCTGGCCGTCGACCCACAGGCCGGACTCGACGAGACTGGTCGGCGCCGTGAGCTGGGCCGCGACCTGCGGCAGCCGCGGCGCCTGGCCGCCCGGCTTCGGGCCGAGGATCTCGATCTTCACCCGGTCGCTCCGGTCGGGCCGCCAGTGCCCGCGGACAAGGTGGACTGTGGTTGCGTCCGTGCCCTTGAGCACGACCCCCCAGCTCTCGGCCGCGTAGAGCACGTGCGCTCCGGGCACCGCCGTCGCGGGTGACGGGACGGTCGTCGCCGGAGGCTGACGTGGCCGCATGCTTCGCCGAGCCACAGCCGGTCGCAAGGGCCACGACGAGCAGGAGCGTGAGTCCGCGCACGGCGCAAGGGTAGTGACCGCGCTTTAGGGTTCGCGTGATGACGAGCTCACTCTCCGCCTCCTGGCTGGGCGCCCGCACCGGGCTCGATCCCGGACGGCTCGAGACGCTCCGGCGCCGAGGCGACCTGCTCGCCGTCCTACGCGACGGCGAGTACGTCTACCCGCCGTGGCAGTTCGGGCGGGACGGACGGCCCGTGCCGTCGCTCCAGCGACTGCTTGCCGCCACCCGCTCGGCAGGCCTGAGCGACGATCGGGTCGCAGAGCTGCTCGGTGCGCGCGCCGGCCTCTCGGGCGACCGCTGCCTCGGCGACGCGCTCCGCGACGGCAACGTCGAGCACGTCCTCTCGGTCGTGCTCGCCGCACGCTGAACCGTTCTACGCGCGGCCCGCGCGATGAAGCTGGGCGTAGATGCTGCGCGCCGTCTTCGACGGGACGCCCGGAACGCCCTCGAGCTCCTCGGCCGTCGCGTCGAGGATCCGCTCCGCGGAACCGAAGTGACGCAACAGCGCGCGGCGGCGCGCGGGGCCGACACCGTCGAGCTGGTCGAACATCGATTCGCGCGCTGCCGCATCGCGCCGTTGCCGATGGAACGTGATCGCGAAGCGGTGCGCCTCGTCGCGGATCCGTTGCAAGAGCTGCAGCCCGGGTGAGTGGTCTGGCAGCACGATCGGCTCGGAGCGGCCCGGCACGAACACCTCCTCCACCCGCTTCGCCAGCGCGATCACCGCGACACGAGGAAGATCGAGCGACTCCATCGCCTCCAAGGCCGCGGCGAGCTGCCCCTTGCCGCCGTCGATCACGACGAGGTTCGGCGGCTGTGCGAACGACTCGTTCCACTCCGCCGACGCCGGTTCGGCGGAGAGGCGCGAGAAGCGCCGCAGGATCACCTCGTGCATGGCCGCGAAGTCGTCCTGCCCTTCCTGCCCCCGCACCTGGAACTTCCGGTAGTGCGCCTTCTTCGCGACGCCGTCCTCGAACACGACCATCGAGCCGACGATCTCCTGGCCCTGGATGTTCGAGATGTCGAAGCATTCGATCCGGATCGGCAACGACTCGAGGTTCAGCGCCTCCCGCAGCTCCTCGAGCGCCTCGACACGCCGGGCGCGCTTCGTCTCGGTGACGAACGACTCCGAATCGAGCGCGAGCCGCGCGTTCTGCTGGGCGAGCTCCTGGAGCCTGCGCTTCTCGCCGCGCTCGGGCGCGCGCACCTCGACGCGCGAGCCGCGCCGCTCCGACAGGAACTCCGCGAGGGCCGACGTGTCGCCGCTCCCGCGCGGAACCAGGATCTGCGGCGGGATCGACGGCGCGGCGCCGTAGTACTCGAGACAGAACCCCTCGAGCACCTCGCCGAGCTCGGCGCCGCCGCCGTTCTCGAGGTGAAACGAGTAGCGGTCGACCATGCGCCCGTCGCGGAGCGGAAACACCTGCACCGTCGCGCGCTCGGGCGACACGGCGATGCCGATCACGTCGATCGTCCCGATCGACCGGCGCTCCACCGCCTGCCGCTCGCTGAGCCGCTCGATCGCCGCGAGCCGGTTGCGATAGCGCGCCGCGTCCTCGAACCGCTCCTCGGCGGCCGCCACGCGCATCTGCTGCTCGAGGCTCCGCCGGATCGGGCGATCGTCGCCGGAGAGGAACTCGATCACCTGGTCGATGAGCGCTCTGTAGTCCTCCTTCGAGATGTAGCCGACGCACGGGGCGAAGCAGCGCTCGATGTGGTAAGTCGAGGCACGGGATGCCGCTCCGGCGGCCCGGTTGCGGCCCCTCACAAGGGCGGTAGCGGAACACCCGGTTGAGCACGTCGAGCGTCTCGCGCACCTTCTTCGCATTGGCGTAGGGCCCGAAGTAGACGACGCCGCGACGGTGCCGCTCGCGCGTGAACATGACCCGGGGGTAGTCGTCGTCGACGGTGACCGCGATGTACGGGAACGACTTGTCGTCCCGAAGGCGGACGTTGTACGGCGGCCGGTGGCGCTTGATCAGGTTCTGCTCGAGATGGAGCGCCTCGACCTCGGTCTGCGTGACGATCGTCTCGATCTCCGCGGTGCGATCGGCCATCTGCCGGATCCCGGGACGGGTGTCGCTCGAGCCCGGCTGGAAGTACGAGCGGACGCGCGGGCGCAGCGACTTCGCCTTGCCGACGTACAGGACCTGCCCGCGGGCGTCGCGGAACAGGTAGACGCCCGCCCCGGCCGGGACGCGCTTCAGCCGGCTCTGGAGCTCCTCCGTGGCATCGACCATCGAGTCCACGCTAGCGTTACGCCCATGGACGGGCAGTACGTCGCCTACACCTTCTACCGCCTCGACCCGGCGTTCCGGCGCCTCCCCGTCGAGGAGCGCGCCGCCGCCAAGGAGGCCTTCGCCGACGCCGTCGACGACCACGCGGAGCGCTTCGACCACCTGCGCGCGTACACGACCACCGGCGTCCGGCCCGACGTCGACTTCTTCCTCTGGAAGATCACGCAGCGATACGAGGATCTGGGCGACCTCGGCGCCGCCCTCAACGCGACACAGCTCGCCGGGTGGCTCGAGACGCCGTTCTCCTACCTCGCCACGACGAAGGCGTCGCAGTACACCTCGGCGCGCAAGGCGCGCCGAATCGTGCCGAAGGAGCTGCCCTACCTCGTCGTCTATCCGTTCGTGAAGGTGCGCGCCCTGGTACTCGCTCACCGAGGAAGAACGCCAGCGCGCGATGGACGAGCACATCCGCATCGGCCGCGAGGAGTTCCCGGGCATCCACAACCACACCACGTACTCGTTCGGGATCGACGACCAGGAGTTCATGACCGCGTTCGAGTGCGAGGAGCCGGCCGACTTCATGCACCTGATGCTGCGGCTGCGCGACTCCGAGGCGTCCAGGTACACGGAGCGCGACACACCGATCTTCGTCGGCCGGCACCTTCCGATCCGCGAGACGCTCGACCGCCTCGACGGCGTCGGATCGACGTCGCTGGCAGACGCCCGCTAGGCGGAGCTAGACGTAGCGCTGCTGGTCGCGCCAGGTGCGCCAGCCGGCGAAGACGCACGCCGCGGCGACGAGGATGAACGCGAGCGCGTCGGGGCCGGACAGGCCGCCGAGAAACAGCCACCCGATGTCGACGACGAGGAGCGCCGCCGCGCCGTACACGACCCACTGCGCCCGCGCCGGCCACGTCGACATCTCGCGACGCCCGAAGTCGCGCCACAACGCATAGGCGACGAATGCGATCGCGACCACGAATGCGATCCGGAGCAGGACGCCCACCGTGATCAGCGCAACCTCGAGGTTGAGGATGATCACGGCTGCAGCGACCGCAGCCAGGATCAGCACGTTGCGGACGAACGGATTCATGTAGCCGTCATATAAGCGCGAATGCCGAGGGCGGCGGCGACGAGCGTCGCGACCGCGAACCACAGCAGTCGGGCCCGCGGATCGGACGGCGCGTAGAGCCACGGCGACAACACCGCGAGCAGCGCGAACGTTCCGTAGGCGTAGTGGAGGTGGTCGGCCGCCCTCCGATGATCGGAGAGCAGCAAGAGCCCGAGCCCGACCTGCGCGACGATCAGCGTCTGCGCGAGCGCGAGGAGTTGAGCCACGACCGGCCCCGCGCGGCCACGCCTGCGGGCGACGAACGCAAAGACCGACGCCGCGAGGCACACACCGATCACCAGGAATGCATTGATGTGATGCGCCGTTAGCATCGCCGAGCAGTCACCCTACTCGAGAGGTTGCGTGATGATCGAAGAAGGCAAACCGGCACCCGATTTCGAGCTCAAGACCGACGGCGGCGAGACGTTGAAGCTGTCCGATCTCCGTGGGCAGCAGGTCGTCCTCTACTTCTATCCCAAGGACGACACGCCGGGATGCACGACGCAGGCGTGCGGCATTCGGGACGTGTACGGCGAGTTCGAGCGCGCCGGCGCAGTCGTGCTCGGAATCTCACCCGACGGCGAGTCGTCGCACGTCAAGTTCAAGCAGAAGTTCGGCTTGCCGTTCACGCTGCTCGCCGATGAAGGGCACCACGTCGCCGACGAGTACGACGTGTGGAAGGAGAAGAAGTACAGGGGCCGCACCTACATGGGGATCGAACGGTCGACGTTCGTGATCGCCGAGGACGGGACCGTCAAGAAGGTCCTGCGCGAGGTCAAGCCGGCGACGCACGCCGACGAGGTGCTCTCGGTGCTCGCCGCGTAAGGGAGTCAGACGCAGCGTGACGGTCTCTTCGGTGCGCTGCTCCGCGTAGCCGTCGCCGAGGCGCTCGCGCAATGTGCGCTCGAGCTCACCGCTCGCCTCGAGCTCCTCGACGATGTCGGCGCCACCGACGAGCTCGCCACGTGACGAACACCTGTGGGATCGTCGGCCAGCCCGAGATCGCGCTCAGGTCCTGCCTGATCTGCGGGTCGGCGAGGACGTCGACCGCGGTGACCGGCGCGCCGGCCCGACGAAGCGCCTGCAGCGCTCGATCCGAGTTGCCGCACATGATGAACGACGGCGTCCCCTTCATGAACAGCGTGACGTCCGACTCGTCGATCACGCCTTTGATCCGGTCCGTGTAACTCACGTCGCTCCCTTCGTCGAGATGCGTAGTTCGTGGATGCTCCCGTTCGCGAGCGGCTCCGCGAGCGCGTCGTAGACGCGCCGGTGCTGGTCGAGCAGCGAGAGGCCCTCGAGCGACGGCGATGCCACGACGACCTGGAAGTGGTCGCCGCCGCCGGTGCGGTCCGTCACCTGCAACTCCGTCGCGTCCGGGAATGCACGCTCCAGCAGCTCGTGAAGAGGTTGCGTGCTCACGAATCGATCGTAGCGAGCGAGAGCTGGTCGCCAGGCTCGACCCCGGCGGCCGCGCCGTCGGCCAGCTCGATCACGACCTTCGCCCCCCGCTTGCCGGCGGCCCGCCACGGCTTGAGCCCTCGAACCACCCCGACCACGAGTAGCTCACGGTCGCAGAAGATCGCGTCGATAGCGAACCGCATGAACATCATGTGGATCGAGCCCGCCGGCCGCAGGAGGATCCCCTCGGCCGGATCGAGCTCCGACCGTCCGAGCAGGCCGCGCATCCGCAACCACCAGCGGTCGGCGACCAGGCAGCGTTCGCACACCACGCGCCCAGCGGCCGTTTCGATCCTGGCCATCGCCATTCTCCCTGGTACGCCGTCCCGTCGAAGATCCCTCGGACAAGGGGTCGCCCAACCCCCCGCTCAGGCCGACGATTACGTCAGTACCGGCGCTTGCGGCGCGCCGTCCCATCGACGAGGAGACTCGCCATGCCGACGGACGGAACCGCATCCCACCGCTCAGAGCACGACCGTGTGATCGAGGAGAGCCTCGCCGAGCTGGAGCGCCAGCACGTCGACGATCCTGTTGCGACGGAGGAACCGCCGCCCACGGTGGTCTACGTCAACGATGTCGGCCTGCGCGTTCGGACGGCGGCCACCGACGCGCCGCCCGAGGCGGTGAACGCGGACCTGGAGGCGCAGATGAATGCCGTCAGGCAGCGCGAGCGTGCCGAGGCAGTCGCCCAGGCCGAGCGCGAGCTCGCCGAGCTTCGCCTCGAGGAGATCCGCTCCGAAGCAGAGGCTGAGCGGAACGAGCAGCTCGCCCGTGAGACTGCGGCACTGATCGAGTCGCTCGACAAGCGCCAGGAAGAGCTCGAGCGCCGTGAGTCCGAGGTCACAGAAGCCCTTGAGAAGCTCGACCGGCGCTTCACCGCGCGCCGGCAGGAGCTGACCGCACGCGAGACTGCGATCTCTGCGCGCGAGAGCGAGCTCGAGCTCGTGAAGGCGCGGACGGAGGCGGAGCTGGCAGAGGCACAGGCGAAGCTCGAGACCGCGGCCGCCGAGGCTGCCGCAGTCGCCGCCGCCGAGGCCTCGGCCGAACGGCAGCGCGAGTTGGAGGCGCGGCTGGCCGCGCTCGAGGAGCGCGAGCGCGAGCTCGACGAGCTCGAGTCGCGCAGCCTGAGAGAGCTGAACGAGGCCCAGGCGATGCTCGCCGCGGCGGTCGCCGACACGGCGGCCGCCCGCGAGGGCGAGCTCGACGATCGCGAGGTCGAGCTGATGGCCCGCGAGACCGAGCTGATGGAGCTGCAGGCCGCGCTCGACGCCCACAAGGACGGCGTGGCTGCACTCGAGCGGGAGGCGAACGAACGCCAGGCAGTCCTCGAGGCTCGCGAACGCCGGCTCGCCGAATGCGAAGCAGAGCTCGCTTCGAGCGCGTCCACGAACGGCAAGCTCGAAGAGGAGCTTCGCGCGCGCGTCGCCCGCCTGCAGTCGGAGCTCGAGGTCCGTCACGAGCGCCAGGAGACCCTCGCGCGGGAGCTTGCCGCCCGCGAGGAGTGGATCGCCCAGCACGAGGAGGACCTCGCCACCTACGTCGACGAGCTCAAGGACACCTTCCGCGAGCGCGACGCCGAATGGTGGGCGAAGCAGCTCGGCTCCGAGCCCGCAATGCTCGGCTAGACCCGAGGGGCACCCGGCTACACTGACGCCGCCTCGCGGATGTGGCGGAATTGGTAGACGCGCACGGTTCAGGTCCGTGTGCCCGTAAGGGCGTGGAGGTTCAAGTCCTCTCATCCGCACTCTGACGCGGCTAACGATCCTCCTTGCCACAGCGGCCCTCGCCGCAGTCGTGCTGTCCGGTGACAGCCTGGGTGCGCACGCCCGGGGCCCGATGACCGAGGTGGTCGTCACGTTGCGCGCGCCGTCGATGGCGGCCTTCGGGCGCACATTGCAGTCGGCGTCACACCACACGTACATGCTGCAGGTCGATGCGGCACAGAGCGCACTGGCGACGCGCATCACGAGCTCGCTGCCCGAAGCACAGGTGCGTTGGCGCTATCACCTCGTCACGGACGGGCTGGCCGTCTATCTCCCCCGCTCGCAGGCAGCGGCCCTCGCCAAGATCCCCGGCGTCGGCGAGGTGTGGCCCGAACGTCCGCTTCCACACGCTGAGCGACACCAAGGCAACGGCCGCCGCGTCGGCCGTGTCAGGGCCGGAGCAGATCGGCGCCGACAAGCTCTGGGGCCCGAACCTCACGACGGCCGGCAACGGCATGAAGATCGGGATCATCGACGACGGCCTCCAGGCGGCGCACCCGTACTTCGACGCGAACGGGCTCCAGTACCCGCCCGGTTTCCCGAAGGGACAGACGCAGTACACGACTCCGAAGGTGATCGTGCAGCGCACGTTCGCCCCGCCGTCGACGACCTGGAAGTACGCGAACGTTCCGTTCGATCCCGTGAACTCGTTCCACGCAACGCACGTGGCGGGAATCGCCGCCGGCGACTACGGCGAGAAGGCGCTCGGCGACACGATCTCGGGGGTTGCGCCGAACGCCTACCTCGGCAACTACAAGGCGCTCACGGTCCCGACGCCCGACTTCGGGCTCGACGGCAACGCAGCGGAGATCGCAGCCGCGATCGAGGCCGCGGTGTCCGACGGCATGAACGTGATCAACCTCTCGATCGGCGAGCCGGAGGTCGATCCGGCACGCGACATCGTCGTGCAGGCACTCGACGGCGCTGCCGCCGCCGGCGTCGTCCCGGTGGTCGCCGCCGGAAACGACTTCACCGACTTCGGGTACGGGTCGATCTCGTCGCCGGGCAACGCACCGGACGCGATCACGGCTGCCGCTGTCACGTCGGGCGACGCAATCGCCGGCTTCTCGTCCGCAGGGCCGACCCCGGTCTCGCTCCAGATGAAGCCTGACGTCTCGGCGCCGGGGGTGAACGTCATCTCGTCACTGCCGACGTCGTCGTCGACCTGGGGCCTGCTCAGCGGGACGAGCATGGCGACGCCGCACGTCGCGGGCGCCGTGGCACTCCTGCTCGAGCGCCACCCCGACTGGACGGTCGCACAGATCAAGTCGGCGCTCGTCCAGACGGCCGATCCGGTGCACGGCACGACCGGGGTCGAGGTGCCGACGACCCGTGAAGGCGGCGGGATCATCGACCTCCCCCGCGCCGACGCGCCGCTGATCTTCGCCGCGCCGACCGGCCTGTCGTTCGGGGAGCTGCAACCACGTGCCAAGGCGAGTCGGCTCGTCACGATCACCGATGCCGGCGGTGGGCCTGCCCCGTGGTCGACAAGCGTCGTCGTGCAACAGGGGGACGCATCGGTCACGACCGAGCCGCAGGTCGCCGCTCCCGGTTCCTTCACCGTCACCGCGACCGCCGGCACGGCGACGGGCGACGTCACCGGCTTCGTCGTGCTCACCCGCGGGTCCGACGTTCGCCGCATCCCGTTCTGGCTCGACGTTGCCAGCCCGCGGCTCGGGAGCGAGCACGCGATCACGCTCGCGAAGCCGGGCATCGTCCGCGGCACGACCGTCGGAGCGCCGTCCCGCGTTTCGAGCTACCGCTATCCGACCGGCAACGGCACGAGGTATCCCGGCCCGGAGCGGGTGTACCGCCTCAAGGTGACCCGAGCGCCGGCGAACTTCGGCGTCGTCGTCCTTCGCGGCCACGTGACGCCACTGGTGACGGAAGCCGGCGACGAGAACCGACTCACCGGGTATCCGGGACTGCCGATCGACATCAACCCGTACCGGACGTCGTACGGGAACCCACGGCTCGTCGCCGGCGCAGTTCTCCCCGGCCCCGGCAGTTACGACATCGTGCTCGAGACGACGGGGAGGCGCCCCGGCCCGTTCACGATCCGCTGGTGGATGAACGACACGACGGCGCCGAAGCTGCACCTGCTCCCGATGCAGGGCGACGTCGTCGCGATCAGAGCGACCGACGCAGGCTCCGGCGTCGACCCCGCTTCGATCACTGCGTTCGTCGACGGCAGCCCGACGCAGGCCACGTGGGGCAACGGCATCGTTCGTGTCGAGGTCACGCCGGGGCGGCACAAGGTCGTGGTGCACGTCTCCGACTACCAGGAGACGAAGAACATGGAGGACGTCCTGCCGAACGGCCAGGGGACGTCGGTGACACCGAACACGGCGACGCTCAGCGCGACCGTCGTCGCGCGCTAGAGCTAGCGGTTCTTCGCGTCGCGCGGGTCGATCGTCGGCAGCGCGGCCAAGTCGCGCTCGACATCGCGCGCGAACTCGTCGGCGTCCGATTCCGTGCGTACGACGCGCAGCTGCGACTTCCGCCGCGCGCGCTCGCGGCGCTTGCGACCGTCGACGCCGAACCGCCGAGCGAGCAGGGGCCACTCCGCGGCCGCCAGGAGAACGACGGCGGCGGCGATCAAGACCACACCGACGACACTCATCCGCCATAGGATATCCGTGCTGGGCCGTGAGAGAATCCCGGCGATGCCGACCCTCCGCGTGGGACTTGTGCTCGCGGCGGTAGTCCTCTCGGCCGGCTGCGGCGGGACGCGTTCCGTGGGGCCGACGTCCACGGTCACGGTCTTCCGGGTTCAGGACGGGCTCTTGCACGCAGAGCGCGCCAAAGTGCCGGCGGCACGTTCGACCCCCGCTTCGGCACTCGGCGCGCTCGGGCTCGATGTACCCGTTGACGTCGTTGACGGAACCGCCCGTGTGGCGCTCGGCAAGCTCGCGCCCGAGCGGATCGCCGAGGTCGTCTACACGCTGACCGCCCTCCAGGCCGTGCGGCGAGTGGACGTCGCGGGTCGCAGAGGGCTGACCCGCGCGAACGTCCTCGCCTACGTCCCGCCGATCCTCGTCGAGTCGCCCGCCGACGGCCAGCGGATGCCGGCCGCCTTCACGGTCTCGGGGACCGCGAGCGTCTTCGAGGCCACGCTGGTGGTCGAGCTCCGGCAGGGCTCGTCGCTGATCGAACGCCGGACGGTCACGGCGACGGCGGGCGCACCGTCGCGAGGGGCGTTCTCGACGATGCTCCACGCCACCGCCCCAGGGCCGGCGACCGTCGTCGCCTTCGCTCCGAGCGCCGCCGACGGGTCACCGCAGCACGTCCAGCGGGTGCCGGTGACGATCGAGGGCTGAGCGGCTCAGCCGGGACAGCCGGGCGGCGGCGGAGGCGGCGGCGCGGGGGCCGGCAGGCGCTCCGGGTCGGCATCTGGATCGGCGGCAGGGTCCCCCCTTCGGGGCGCGGCGGCCCGATGTCGCGCGTCAGGACGAGCGGCGGCCGGTAGGTGACGTCGGTGCGGCCGGAGTTGACCCCGCCGGCAGCGGGTGTCGCGGCCGGCTGCGAGGTAGGCGGCGGCGTCGGGGTCGGCGTCGGGGTCGGCGTCGGGGTGGGTGTCGGGGTCGGCGTGGGCGTCGGTGTCGGCGTGGGCGTCGGCGTGGGCGTCGGGGTCGGCGTGGGCGTCGGGGTCGGGGTCGGCGTGGGTGTCGGAGTCGGCGTGGGTGTCGGCGTCGGGGTGGGTGTCGGGGTCGGCGTGGGTGTCGGGGTCGGCGTGGGGTCGGGGTCGGCGTGGGCGTCGGCGTCGGGGTCGGCGTCGGCGTGCGTGGCAGGCGTTCCCGGCTTCGGCGTCGTGCCCCCGCCGCCGCCCGGCTCGACGATCCGGGACGGCGTCACGACGTGGACCTGGCCGGACGACGAAGTCGTCGAGGTCGGCGGGTGGTAGGCGATGTAGACGGGCGGCGCCGAGATCTGCGAGGTCGCCGGCACCGGCAGCGTGTGATGCCGCGCGACACGGCTGACGACGCGCGGCGAAGGCCGCCGCAGCGGATGAGCCGGCGTCACGGTCACCGCGACGACACGCGAGGGTGGCGACGACGGCGGCGCTGTCGACGGCGTAGCCGACGGGAGCGCCTGATGGCCGCCCGGGCCGATGAGCGCGCGGGCAAGGCCTGCGACGCCGACCGAAGCGGCGACGGCTGCGAGAGTGTTGATCCGGCGCATCAGGTCGGGGATCTTCGCAGCGGTTCCGGACGCCACCCGATGTCGCCGCTCGGGCCGTCCGGACCGCTGACCACGACGTTCTTCCCCGCCTCTTTCGCCGCGTACAGGCACCGGTCGGCCTGGTGCATCAGGTCCTCGAGCGTCTCGTTGTCGGTGTGCGCGGCCACTCCGAGGCTCAAGGTAACCGGAATCCGGTGGCCGCCGACGACGATCGCAGCTGCCTCGATCGCCACTCGGATCCGCTCTGCCAGCCTCACGGCTCCGTCGAGCATGGTGTTCGGAAGCACGACCGCGAACTCCTCGCCTCCGAGACGCGCGGGAACGTCGAGCTCGCGAACGCTCTCGCGGAGCACGCGACCGACGACTCGCAGGACCTCGTCGCCCGTCGGGTGACCGAAGCGGTCGTTCACCGTCTTGAAGTCGTCGAGATCGCACAGCACGAGCGAGGTCGTCTCTCCGGTTCGCGCCGACCGGGTCAGCTCATGGGCGAGCGAGTCGAGGAACTGGCGACGGTTCGCGAGCGAGGTCAGCTCGTCGGTCACCGCTTGCTCCTGCACCAGCTCGTGCAGGTGAGCGTTCTCGAGCGCGATCGCAGCCTGGGCGGTGATCCACTCGGCCGCCTCGCGCGAGTCCTTGTTGAACGATCCGTCGCCTGCAGCGAGGACCATGGTGATCGTCGAGTCGTCGAAGGCGTCCCGGAAGCCGATGCGCATCTGTTCGCCGGTCAGCGAGCCGCCGCGCTCGTCGATCCGCTTGTCACCGCGGAACAGGGCGCCCCCCGCGGCGTGTGTCGCCTCGATTGCCGACTCGAGCATGACGGCGAGCAGGGCTCCCGGATTGTGTGTTGCGGCGAGCGTCTCGCCGACGAGCGACACGGCGTCCCGCACCGCACGGCCCGGGGCGACTGCTCGGCGCGGACGGCGCTGCGCAAAGACGAGCGCAAGCATGAACGAGAGCAGCCCGACCGCCAGCAGCGGCAGGAACGACAGGCCCCCCCACGCCCTGGCAGCGCTCACGACGTTCGTCGGCGGCCTGGTGGCGAGGAGCTGGCGGATGACCGTCCGCGAGCCGTGGGCGATCGCCCCTGTCGTTCCGCTCCGCGGAATGAGTCGGTTGCCCGCCTGGACGTTGAGCACGTCTTGGCGCGCGAGCTTCGCCTCGGCGGCCGCCTGGTCGACGAACGCCGAGTCGAGCACCACCGGCGCGATGATGCGACCGAGCGGGCGGGCCCCGGAGTAGACGACGACTTCGCGGCTCGGCGAACCGGCCGGGGGCTCGGTGCCCACGACCCCGCTCCCCAGCGCGAACAGGACGTCGCGCCGCTTGGCGACCGTCTCGAGCGTCGCGACGTCGTGGTCGAGGATCGCCCGGACGACTGCAGGCGAGCCCGCAACCGCGGCCGCCCGCCCTGCCGCGTCGTCGACGCGCTGCGCGAGGAGCGCGCGCGCCGTCGTCGCCCCGTTACGGAGCCGGCTGTCCGTCTGCCGTGCCGAGATGCCCTGTGCGACCGCCGAGAGGGCCCACGCCACGACCATCGCGATTGCCGCAACGGCCAAGGCAAAGCCCACCGCGCTGACCGGCGAGGAAACCCAGGCTCGGATCCGCCCGAGCGGCGATTCTCCCATCACTGCTGACCACTCCCGAGTGTGCCGCACCGTTCGGGTTCCCGCCCGGTCCGCGAACCACCATCGTCGAGCCTAGAGGAGTGGACGGACGTCCCCCGAATGGGGGATACCGTGGCGAGCATGCTCCAACAGACCACGCAGCGAGCGGACGTTCTCTCCAGTGCACTCGGAGCGCTCAGATCGTGGGGCAGCGCGGACGCGGCCGACAACCGGCACGCCCACGCAGTCGCATCGCTCGCCGTCGAAATCGCCGAGGCGCTCGACGTCGAGATCGACCGCCGCTTCACCGTCGCTGCCGGAGCGCTGCTGCACGACATCGGCAAGCTGCTCCTCGATCAGGACATCCTCGAAAAGCCGGGCCCGCTCGACGACGGCGAACGCCTCCACGTGCAGATGCACGCCGAGGCCGGTGCCGCGGCGCTTCCCGAAGTCGTGCCGGACACGATCCGCGCCGTCGTCCGCTTCCACCACGAGCGCTGGGACGGATCCGGGTATCCCGAGGGGATCTGCGAGTCGGAGATCCCGCTCGAGGCGCGCATCGTTGCGGTCGCGGACGCGTTCCAGGCGATGCTCGAGGACCGCCCCTACCGTGACGCCCGCACGCAAGAGGACGCGGTCGACGAGGTCCTTCGTTCGTCCGGAACGCAGTTCGACCCGGTCTGCGTCCGCGCATTCGCGCGGGTCGCGGGAACCGCGCCTTCGCGCGGCCTGACCTAGCCGAACGTCCGGGGCTGCTCGGCCTGCCTGGACACAAGCTTCGATAGTCGCGAAGCCGCCGTCAGGGGGGAACGAGGGCACGCACGGCGATCCGCGACCGTGGGCGGTGGCTGCGCCTCGAGCGCGCTGCCGCCCACTCGTTCAACCCACCATGACCAGCCCTTCGTGTAGCGCGAAAGGGAACGGGGCGACCGACAGTCCGCGGATGGAGATCTCATGCTGAAGGTCGCGATCGCGCTGGCCGTCGCGGGCTTCGCCGCGGCGTACGCAGCCGTCTTCGGCAACCGCTGACTCGAGGCAGTCCCGGGTCGAACGGCGCCGTGTCAAGGTGAGAGTGCCGTGCCCGATGTCAGACCACATCGGTAGCGATGGCGGATTCGTCGATTCGCGCCGCTTGGCGGAGCGGGCCGATGCGCGCGTTGCTGCTGGCCGAGTCGGTGTCGACGACCGGCGGCCAGATGAGCGGTCTCGCGTTGCCGTGGTTCGTGCTGACGACAACCGGCTCGGCGAAAGAGATGAGCTACGTCGTCGCGACGGAGATCGCGGCATACGTCATCTGCGGGATACCGGCAGGATCCGTGATCGCGCGGCTGGGATCGCGACAGACGATGCGGATCTGCGACGGGCTCCGAGGTCCGCTGATGCTGCTGATCCCGCTGCTGCACGCGTTCGACTCGCTCGTCTTCGGCGAACTGTTGGCCGTGGCGTTCGTGCTCGGCGCGCTGAGCGCGCCCTATGGCGGCGCGCAGCGCGTGATCACCGCCGAGCTCTTCCAGGACGACCCCGGTCTCGTGGGACAGGCGAACGCTTTGTTTCAGGGCGCGACGCGCATCACGCTCGTCGCCGGCCCGCCCGTCGCCGGCATCCTGATCGGCCTCATCGGCGCGCCGTACGTCCTGATCGTCGACGCCGCGACGTTCGCGTTCTCGTTCCTTCTCCTCACGTTCTTCGTCCCCGAACCGACCGCGTCGGTGGTGGACGACGAGCCGCCGGCCCGGCTGCTCGACGGGCTGCGCTATCTCCGCCGCGACCGGCTACTCGCCGCGTTCAGCGGCGCGATCTCGATCGGAGACGCGGCATTTCAGGTCATCTTCATCAGCCTCCAGGTGCTCGTCGTCGACCACTACGGCGGCAACGCTCGCCTCGTCGGGGTCTTCTTGGGCGCGTGGGGCGGCGGCTGCGTCCTCGGAAACGTGATCGCCTACCGGCTCAATCGTCACGGCTTGTCGCCGCGTGCGATCGCTGCTCTCGTGCTCGTGCAGGCGCTCCCGCTCTTGACGCTCGCGACGCCGGTGCCGGCATGGGCCCTCGCGCTCGCCCTGGGCGTATCGGGACTCGGGAACGGGCTCGTCAACCCGGCGCTGCACTCGATGCTCACGCTTCGTCCCCCCGCACGTGTGCGCGCGAACGTGCTCACGGCGCTCTTCACGGCATCGGCGATCGGAGCGCCGGCAGCCCTCCTTATCGCCGGGCCGGCGTTCGACGCCTTCGGCTCGCGGGCGGTGATCGGCGTGGCCGCCGCGCTCCAGGTCGCCGCGATGGTGTGGCTCGGCGCGGCGGCGCTCCAGCTGGCAGACGTGCCCGCGCCGGCCGCCTGACTTGCGCCAACCACCCGGGCGCCGCTGGTAACCCGACGCGCTGGCCGCGGTAGCTGGTCGGGCGAGCTCCCCGGGTTGGACTCGAACCAACAACCCTCCGGTTAACAGCCGGATGCTCTGCCAATTGAGCTACCGGGGATCAACGGGCGGCGGACAGTGTAGCCGCGGGTTCTACGCGGAGATCGAGGCCGCCCGCTCGCGCAGCTTCGCGAGTGCCTCGGTGAGCTCGCCGCGCTGGTCGAGCGGCGTCGAACGAAGCTCGAGCTGCAGTTGGCGCTCGCGCAGGCGAAGGAGTAGCTCCGTCCCGGTCGCCTCGCCGATCCCGTCGGCGACCGCGTAGGCGTCGAGCTCGGCCAGCATTCCGACCCCCTCCTTGTCGAGCGGCGCGCCGTCGACGATGTGACTGCGGATCGCTCGGTGCTGCGGATCGTAGAAGTGCTCTTCGCCGAGCTCGGCGAGCAGCGGCTGCAGCTGCGGATGTCGCAGCACGCCGGCGAGCGCGCTGCGCTCGAGCTTCGCGCCGGCGTCGAGCACGCGACGCGACGCCGGCGCTGCGGCGCGTGCGGCGGAGCCCCCGGCGCGCAGCTGCACGGTCATGCCGAGCTTGTCGTTCGCGTAGCGCCACGCGTCCTGGCGTTCGGGGGAATCCTGCGCGCCGTCGAGGAGCGCGCGAACGGCCTGGAACGCCGCCTCACGACTCTCGGCGCTGATCGATCTCGACCCGGACGCGATAGAGCAGGTACGGCTCGGCCTCGGCGAGCTTGCGCTCGAACCCGGTCGGATCGTCGGCGGGGTCGATGCCCGGCGGGAGCGCGACGACGCGCACGTCGAAGCCCTGGCCGACTGCGAGCTCCATGCCCGCGGAGAGTCGCCGACTCGCCCGCCGCGTCGCCGTCGAAGGCGAGCCAGAGGCGCTTCGTGAGCCGCCCGAGCTCGCTCAGCTGCCGCTCGGTCAGCGCGGTGCCCATGCAGGCGACGGCGGGGACGAAGCCCGGCCTGGCGCAGCGCGATCACGTCGGGGTTGCCCTCGACGATGCAGGCCCGGTCCTCCCTCGCGATCGCCGCGCGCGCGAGGTCGAGGCCGTACACGACCGCGCCCTTGTGGAACAGCTCGGACTCGGGCGTGTTCACGTACTTGGCCGCCAGCGGATCATCCTCGTGGAGCCGCCGCGCCTGAAACCCGACCACGCGTCCGCGGGCATCGGCGAGCGGGAAGAGCAGCCGCCGGGAGAAGTAGTCGGCTCCGTTTCGCCGCAGCAGGCCGGCCGCGCGGAGCTCCTCCGACGAGAAACCGGCGGCGGCGGCTTTCCGGGCGAGCGCATTGCCGCCGAGGGCCAGCCCCAGCCGGAACTCGCGGCAGATCTCCTCGCCGAGCCCGCGGCCCTTCAGGTAGTCGCGCGCGAGCGATCCAGCCTCGGTCTCCCACAGCGTCCGGGAGTAGTACGTCGCCGCTTGATCGAGCACTGCATACAGCCGCTCGCGGCGGCGGCGTGCCGCGTCCTGTGCCGGCGAGCTCTCCTCGTATTCGACCGGGACGTTGAAGCGTTCCGCGAGCCATTCCACCGCGCCGCTGAAGTCGAGGCCCTCCGTCTCGCGGACGAACGTGATCAGGTCGCCCTTTGCCCCGCAGCCGAAGCAGTAGTAGAGCTTGTCGATGCCGTTCACCGAGAACGACGGTGTCTTCTCCTCGTGGAACGGGCAGCGTCCCATGTACCGGCCGCCGCCGCCCTTCCGCAGTTGGGTGCGCGCCTCGACGAGCTCGATGAAGTCGGCCTTCTCCTTGACCGCCTCGACGGTGGTGTCCATGAGGCGCGGCATCAGCCGAGGCTCGCAGCGTAGGACAGCGCGAAGCGGTCGGTCATGCCGGCGACGAACTCGACGATCTGGCCCGAGGAGTCCCCGCGCTCGCGGAGGTGCGCGACGATCCGCCCGATCGTGTCGTGTGCGCGCGCGTGCTCGGGCCTCGTCTCGGGACCCAGGTAGACGCGCTCGAACATGAACGCGCGGAGCGACAGCATCGCCGTCCCGATCTCATCGCTCTGGACGATGTCACCTGCCCGGGCCGACTGCTCGACGAGGTCGTGCACGAGCGTGTCGATCCGGATCGAGCCGGTCGGCCCGAGGATCGCGATCTCGTCGCGAGGCAGGTCGGCCTCCTCCAACATGCCGTATCGGATCGCATCGTCGATGTCGTGGTTGATGTACGCGACGCGATCGACGATGCGTACGACCTTTCCCTCGAGCGTCTCGGGTTGCCTGGGGCCGGTGTGGGTGAGGATCCCGTCGACGACCTCGCGTGTCAGGTTGAGCCTCTCCGCGATCCGCGCCGACTGCTCGTTGTGTCGAAACCCGCCCTCGATCAGCAGGTCGAGCGCCGCCTCGCCCGCGTGGCCGAACGCGGGATGGCCCATGTCGTGTCCCAGGCCGATCGCCTCGGTCAGATCCTCGTTCAAGCGGAGCGCCCGCGCGACGACGCGGGCGATGCCGGTCGTCTCGAGCGTGTGCGTCATGCGCGTGCGGTAGTGATCGCCGGCGGGGTCGATGAAGACCTGGGTCTTTCCCTTCAGCCGGCGGAACGGCTTCGAGTGCAGGATGCGGTCGCGGTCGCGCTGGAACGGCGTGCGAACGCGTGCACTCGTCCTCGAGACGCTCACGGCCGCGCGTCTCGTACGAGCGAACCGCGAGCGGCGACAGCGAACGCTCCTCGAGCTCGCGGATGCGGGTCTCGAAGGCGTCGGCAACTGTCCCGGCGACCTCGGGCATGGAGCCAGGCTAGATGACTCAGATGATGACGGGCACCGTGCCGCCGTCGGCGCTCCACGCGGCGCCTGTGACGTACGACGACCGGTCCGAGCAGAGGAACACGATCACCGCCGCGATCTCGGCGGGCTCGCCGAGCCGCCCGAGCGGTCGGCCGGACGCCGACCTTCGCGAGCACCGTCTCGCGGTCACCCTGCTGGTCGGCGAGCCCGCCCGTCGCCGATCCAGGCCTCGCTCGCCGTCGGGCCCGGCGTGACGGCGTTGCAGCGGATCCCGTCCTTCGCGTAGCACGTCCGCGACGAGCCGCGAGAACGACAGCAGCGCGGCCTTCATCACCGAGTACTCGGGCAGCGTCGCCGGACGGCCGCTTCCCCGCCGTCGACGAGACGTTCACGATCGCGCCGCCGCGCCCGGCCAGCAGCGGCAGCGCTGCCCGCGTCGCGCGAACGGCGCTCATCAGGTTCAACTCGAACGACCGCTGCCAGTCGTCGTCGGTCAGCTCGGGCGAGCGCGCGGATCGCCGTCCCGCCGACGTTGTTGACGAGGCAGTCGATTCGGCCGAAGCGCTCGAGCGTCGCCGCGACCAGCCGCTCGGGCTCGCCGGGCAGCGGACAGGTCGCCGCTGACGTGCAGCTCGCCGATCCCTTGCGGGCTGCGCCCCGACGTGACGACGTGCGCGCCCTCGGCCGCAGCTGCCGCGCCGACCTCGAGGCCGATCCCGCCGGTCGAGCCGGTGACGATGCACACCTTGTCCGTCGCAGGCCGAGCTCCATCGCGGCGCTACGTTAGCGGCATGACGACGATCCTCCTCGCGCGGCACGGCGAGACCGAGTGGAACCGCGATCGGCCGCTGGCAGGGCTGGGCCGATCCGCCGCTCAACGACACCGGGCCGCGCGCAGGCACGGACGCTCGCGGCGCAGCTTCGCTCGACGCCGTTCGACGCGGTCTACTCGAGCGACCTGCGCCGGGCGCACGAGACCGCCGAGATCGTCGCCGCGCCGCACGGCGTGCCGGTGATCGTCGACCCGGGCTGCGCGAGATCGACGTCGGCGCGTGGTCCGGCCTGACCCGCGCCGAGATCGACGAGCGGTTCCCGGACGGCGAGCGGCCCGGACGGCGAGACGCGCGAGCAGCACGCCGCACGCGTGCTCGAGCGCGGTCGAGCGGATCGCGCGGCGCCATCCCGGCGAGCGGTCCTGGTCGTCTCGCACGGCGGCACGATGCGCGCCCTGCGCATGCACGCTCGAGCGACGAGCCGTACCATCCGATCGCGAACTGCGGCGTTCTCGAGCTCCACTTCCGCGACGATCGCCTCGACGGCGCCGATCGGATAGGCTCGGACGCGGCGCCGGGTATGGAGGACTACACGAACAAGTACAAGGGCGAGCAGGTCGAGATCGCCCTCTTCGGCGGCGAATACCAGGACGGCGTGCTGACGGCGTACTGCTACGTCGAGGACGTCGCGCACGTCGAGCTGAACGGTCACATCCTGATCCCGCTCCAGAACGTCGCCTCGCTGCACTGCTCGAGCCGCTGCGACGCGCCCGAGCCCGACTGGCCGCCGCGCGCCCTCGCCGAGGACGACGGCGACACGGACGACGACGGGTAGAGGAACGCCGTGGGGCGTCGGCTGATCGTCGCTCGGAACGTCCTCAAGGCGTGGGCGTGCTTCATCGTGTTCGCCGGGACTGTTCGGGCTGATCGGCTGGGCGCTCGGCGACTACCGGCTGCTGCTGCTGTTCGTCGGCTCGGCCGTGCTGCTCGCGGGGGCGCTCTACTGGTACGCCGACCGGATCGTGATGGGCATGGTCGGCGCGCGCGAGCTCCTCCAGGGCGAGGCGCCCGCGCTCCACTCGCGGGTCGAGGCGCTGTCCGTGCGCGCGGGCGTCGTCAAGCCGAAGCTGTACGTCCTGCGCGACGGCTATCCGCGCGCCCTGTCCGCCGGCCGCGGCGCAGGCGGAGGCACCGCCCTGGCCGTCTCGGTCGGGCTGCTCGGCGTCGCGTCCCCGGCAGAGCTCGACGGGGTCGTCGCGCACGAGATCGCGCACCTCCGGCACCGCGACGTGCTCGTCCAGACGATCGCCGTCGTCGTCGCCGGGTCGATCGTCGAGCTCTCGCGCCTCGGCGGCTTCCTCCAGCGTTCGCTGCTCTTCGTGCTCGCGCCCGTCGCGGCCGCGGTCGTGCACCTGCTGCTCTCGCCGCGCCGCGAGTACGAGGCCGACCGCCTCGCGGCGGAGCTCTGCGACTCGCCGCACGGCCTCGCCGACGCGCTCGTTCGCTTCGAGCAGGCGATGGAGCTCGTCGCGTTCGCGGCGCCGCCCGTCACCGAGCCGCTCTACACGACCGATCCCGTTCGCCGACGAGCCGCCGGCGTCGCTCTTCGCGACCCATCCTCCGCTCGCAGAGCGCGTGCGCCGGCTGCGCGCGCTCGACCCGGACTGGCGCGAGCGGCTCCAGGCCGCCTGAGGGCTCGCGGGAAGGCGCGAACGCGCGCGCAGGCCCCGTCCCGGGGCCGCGCCGTCACTGAAGGAAAATGGGCGGCGTCCTACTCTCCCGGGGGCTTGCGCCCCGAGTACCATCGGCGCTAGCGGGCTTAACTTCTCTGTTCGGAATGGGAAGAGGTGTTTCCCCGCCGCTATGACCGCCCAATTGTCGAGGCGAGCGCAAACGAATGCGCACCCTCAAAACTCCATAGTCACGTAGGTGAGTTCTAAATCAAGACCTCGAGCAATTAGTACGGGTCCGCTGAACACATTGCTGTGCTTGCACGTCCCGCCTATCAACGTGGTGGTCTTCCACGGCTCTTACTCTCTCTAGGAGATGGGAGGCCTCATCTCGAGGTGGGCTTCCCGCTTAGATGCTTTCAGCGGTTATCCCATCCAGACGTGGCTAATCAGCAGCGCCGTTGGCACGACGACTGATACACCAGAGGTCCGTTCGTCTCGGTCCTCTCGTACTAGAGACGACTCCTCTCAAGCCTCCAACGCCCATGGTGGATAGGGACCGAACTGTCTCACGACGTTCTGAACCCAGCTCGCGTACCGCTTTAATGGGCGAACAGCCCAACCCTTGGGACCTACTCCAGCCCCAGGATGCGACGAGCCGACATCGAGGTGCCAAACCCTTCCGTCGATGTGGACTCTTGGGAAGGATAAGCCTGTTATCCCCGGAGTACCTTTTATCCGTTGAGCGACGGCACTTCCACTTGTTACCGCCGGATCACTAAGGCCGACTTTCGTCCCTGCTCGAGCTGTCGCTCTCGCAGTCAAGCTCCCTTATGCCTTTACGCTCTACGCACGATTTCCAACCGTGCTGAGGGAACCTTTGCGCGCCTCCGTTACATTTTAGGAGGCGACCGCCCCAGTCAAACTACCCACCAGATGCTGTTCCCGCCCCGGATCACGGCAGCGGGTTAGAAGCCCAAACTACGAAGGGTGGTATCCCAAGGTTGGCTCCACCACGGCTGGCGCCGCGGCTTCAAAGCCTCCCACCTATCCTGGACAACGTACCCCGAACTCCAACATCTAGCTGTAGTAAAGGTTCACGGGGTCTTTCCGTCCAACCACGGGTACTCGGCATCTTCACCGAGACTACAGTTTCACCGGATCCCTCGAAGAGACAGCGCCCAAGTCGTTACGCCATTCGTGCAGGTCGGAACTTCGCGTTTCTCCTCTGTTTCCAGAGGCGCAGACTATCCCTTCACCTTGACGTAGCTTGGCGAGTATTGCCTCAGCCGTCATACCGCCGTCGCCCGCTCGGATTCATTCCGCGACGAGCTCGACGATCTCGATCAGACCGTCGCGGCGGCGATGCGCACCGTCGGCCATCAACCGGCAGACGGACGCGAATCGTTCGAAGTCGTACCGCTTACCCGACAGCAACGGATACCGCTCGAAGTGCGGGATCACCCGGCTCGAGGATATCCTCGAGCCGACGTGTCTCCCACTTCAGGGTCCTGTCGCTGCGGTCAGGGCGGATGCTCCGCACCCGAAGTACGACTCGATGGCATGAAGCACCTCGGCGCGATCACCGTTCTGGCTGACGGAGAAGCTTGGCCGCACCTCCCATCCCACGCGCAGGCTCGCCCGCGGTGAGATGGAGACGGTGAAGCAACCTTCTCCGTCGACGTAACCGGAGATGTACGCCGAGAGGAACTCGCGACTGCACTGCAGCTCGGAGTTGCAGAGCCAAGGGCCGGCGTCTGATCGCATCCATAGATTGTCCCGCTCGAAGCGAGACGGAAGTGCGATCTCACGTCACAGATATGGACGGATCAGTCGTTACGGGGTCAACCTCTTTGCTGCAGTTGCTTGCCAGCAATCGGCGACTTCCCACGGGATTACCCTCTCGCTGTCACGACGTCCTTGAAGCGCCGCATACGAGGAGGGCTTCCCCGTTATTAGCCGGTTTGTCCGTCAGAATCACTTCTGACTCGGGCAATTCAATTACCCGACAAGGAATTTCGCTACCTTAGGACGGTTATAGTTACCGCCGCCGTTTACCGGGGCTTGGATTCGAAGCTTCGCCCGAAAGCTAACCTCTCCTCGTGACCTTCCGGCACCGGGCAGGCGTCAGCCCCTATACGTCGTCTTTCGACTTCGCAGAGACCTGTGTTTTTGGTAAACAGTCGCTTGGGCCGTTTCACTGCGGCCACCTCGAGCTCGAATCCGCGAAGGATTTTCACTCTACTGTGGCGCCCCTTCTCCCGAAGTTACGGGGCCATTTTGCCGAGTTCCTTTTCGAGGGTTCTTCCGATCGCCTTGGTATTCTCTACCTGCCCACCTGTGTCGGTTTTGGTACGGGCACGTCCCACCTCCCTAGACGCTTTTCTAGGAGGCATGGTTGCAACCACTTCGAGCTTGAGCGCTCTCGGCATCCCGTCTCAGGCTAAATGGGTGACGGATTTCCCTATCACCCGCCCTACGCGGTTACCCCAGGTCGACCATCGCCTGGGTTGGCTTCACCTACCCCGTCCCGCCATCGGTGATAGCGGTGGGGACGTGGTACAGGAATATCAACCTGTTGTCCATCGCCTACGCCTGTCGGCCTCGGCTTAGGTCCCGACTAACCCTGAGCAGATTAGCTTTACTCAGGAACCCTTGGGCATTCGGCGGACGAGTTTCTCACTCGTCTTTCGTTACTCGTGCCAGCATTCTCACTTCCCACCCCTCCACGGCTGACTTCCGTCGCCGCTTCACCGGCGGTGGGAACGCTCCCCTACCACTCCATCACGAGGATGAAGTCCGTGGCTTCGGCTCCATGCTTGAGCCCCGTTACATTGTCCGCGCCCGACCACTTGACCAGTGAGCTGTTACGCACTCTTTGAATGGTGGCTGCTTCTAAGCCAACATCCTGGTTGTCTGTGCAATCGGACATCGTTTCCCACTTAGCATGGAATTAGGGGCCTTAGCCGACGGTCTGGGCTGTTTCCCTTTTGAGCACGAAGCTTATCCCCCGCACTCTGACTCCCAGACTCTGGAATAACGGCATTCGGAGTTTGCCTGACTTCGGTAAGCTGGTAGGCCCCCTAGGCCAAACAGTGCTCTACAACCGTTATTGAACGTCTGAGGCTATACCTAAATATATTTCGGGGAGAACCAGATATCTCTGAGTTTGATTAGCCTTTCACTCCGATCCACAGGTCATCCGCCCAGTTTTCAACCTAGGTCGGTTCGGTCCTCCACGGGGTCTTACCCCCGCTTCAACCTGCCCATGGATAGATCACTCAGTTTCGGGTCTACCGCCCACGACTGAACGCCCTGTTCAGACTCGCTTTCGCTACGGCTCCGTTTCCTTAACCTTGCCGTGGACGAGTAACTCGCTGGCTCATTATGCAAAAGGCACGCCGTCACCGGACTAGCCGGCTCCGACCGCTTGTAAGCACACGGTTTCAGGTGCTATTTCACTCCCCTTCCGGGGTACTTTTCACCTTTCCCTCACGGTACTAGTTCACTATCGGTCGCCAAGGAGTACTTAGCCTTGCGGGGTGGTCCCCGCGGGTTCCGACCGGGTTTCCCGTGCCCGGCCGTACTCAGGAACTCCAGAAACGAGGCTGTGCAGTTTCGGCTACGGGGCCGTTACCCTCTGCGGCGCGCAGTTCCATGCGCTTCGCCTACCACACAACTTTGTAACTCGTCGACCCGCCGGCAGGCAGATCATCTGAAGCCCTACAACCCCGCTACGACAACGGCTGCCGCCTGTCACGTCGCAACGGTTTGGGCTCTTCCCCTTTCGCTCGCCACTACTCAGGGAGTCGAGGTTTCTTTCCTTTCCTCTGGGTACTTAGATGTTTCAGTTCCCCAGCTTGCCTCTTCGCACCCTATGTATTCAGATGCGAGTACCAGCGCATTACCACTGGTGGGTTTCCCCATTCGGAGATCCCGGGGTCAAAGGTTGGTCAGCACCTCACCCGGGCTTATCGCAGCCGCCCACGTCCTTCTTCGGCTCTTGGCGCCAAGGCATCCACCGTGTGCCCTTAGTCTCTTGATCGTGAAGAACTCACATTTCGCAACTATGGAGTTTTCAAGGTGCGCGCGAGCGTTCGGCTCGCCCAACGAGAAACACCGCGCCGGGTGCCCCTGAGGACAGCATCGGCCCGGTCTCTCAAAACTCAGCAGCGAGGCTCGTACCACGTCGAGGTCGACGTTGATCTAGGCGAGACCGGGCATCGGACGACTCTCGGAACGAGAGGCATCGACGAGCCGGCCGCCACCGGAGTAAGAGCTCCGGGATCCCTAGAAAGGAGGTGATCCAGCCGCAGCTTCCGCTACGGCTACCTTGTTACGACTTCACCCCAATCATCGACCCTACCTTCGACGGCTGCCTCCCCGAGGGGTTAGCCCACCGGCTTCGGGTATTGCCAACTTTCGTGGTGTGACGGGCGGTGTGTACAAGGCCCGGGAACGTATTCACCGCGGCATTGCTGATCCGCGATTACTAGCAACTCCGCCTTCATGAAGGCGAGTTTCAGCCTTCAATCCGAACCGGGACCGGTTTTTTGGGATTCGCTCCCCCTCACGGGTTTGCAGCCCTTTGTACCGGCCAATGTAGCACGTGTGTAGCCCTGGACATAAGGGTCATGCTGACTTGACGTCATCCCCACCTTCCTCCGATTTGTCACCGGCAGTCTCCCATGAGTCCCCGTCTTTCACGCTGGCAACATGGGACAGGGGTTGCGCTCGTTGCGGGACTTAACCCAACATCTCACGACACGAGCTGACGACAGCCATGCAACACCTGCGCACGAGCCCCGAAGGGCTGCCGTATTTCTACGACATTCCCGTGCATGTCAAGCCCAGGTAAGGTTCTTCGCGTCGCGTCGAATTAAACCACATGCTCCGCTGCTTGTGCGGGCCCCCGTCAATTCCTTTGAGTTTTAGCCTTGCGGCCGTACTCCCCAGGCGGGGTGCTTAATGCGTTAGCTTCGGCACGGAGGGAGTCGACACCCCCCACACCTAGCACCCATCGTTTACGGCGTGGACTACCAGGGTATCTAATCCTGTTCGCTCCCCACGCTTTCGCGTCTCAGCGTCAGTACCGTACTAGAGAGCCGCCTTAGCCACGGGTGTTCTTCCTGATATCTGCGCATTTCACCGCTACACCAGGAATTCCACTCTCCTCTTCCGGACTCTAGCCATATGGTTTCCATCGGCGTCTCGAGGTTGAGCCTCGAGTTTTCACAACGGACCTACATGGCCGCCTACACGCTCTTTACGCCCAATAAATCCGGACAACGCTTGCCCCCTACGTATTACCGCGGCTGCTGGCACGTAGTTAGCCGGGGCTTCTTCTGGAAGTACCGTCACCCTCTGGGCTATTCACCCGAGGAGCTTCGTCCTTCCTGAAAGGGGTTTACAACCCGAAAGCCTTCTTCCCCCACGCGGCGTCGCTGCGTCAGGCTTTCGCCCATTGCGCAAGATTCCCCACTGCTGCCTCCCGTAGGAGTCTGGGCCGTGTCTCAGTCCCAGTGTGGCTGATCGTCCTCTCAGACCAGCTACGGATCGTCGCCTTGGTGGGCCGTTACCTCACCAACAAGCTAATCCGCCGCGGGCCCGTCCTTGGTCGGAGGCCGAAGCTCCCTTTTCCAGCCGCCCCGTAAGGCTGCTGGGCCATCCGGTATTAATCCGGGTTTCCCCGGGCTATCCCGGTACCAAGGGTGGGTTGCCCACGTGTTACTCACCCGTTCGCCGCTTTCCCCGATGCCCGAAGGCTTCGGTTCTCGCTCGACTTGCATGTGTTAAGCGCGCCGCCAGCGTTCGTCCTGAGCCAGGATCAAACTCTCCGTGAAGAAGTGGTTGCCCCCCGAAGGGGACAGTCTTTTCACCTTGAGCTTGTGCTCAAAGTCCGCCCCAAAAGAAGCCGGGGCGGGACAGGGTCTACTGAGGCAGTTCGCTTGCGCGACCTGCCTTTCTCGACGTAAACGCTCGCTGCTGAGTTTTCAAAGACCGGTGCCGTAGCGGTTCTGACGGCGTAAAAAAACCTCCGACTCGCGCCAGAGGCCTCCGAGGAAACGAATCGTATCGGATACGAGTCGGGCCTTGGGGGCTCCTTGGTCGAGGTCGAGGGGACTTCCAAACAGCCGTCCTTGCGGACAGCCACGGGAGTATAGCTACCCGGAAGCGGGTGTCAACCGGGCGAAACGGCGCTTCCCCACCTGGAGCAGTGCCCCCGAGAGCGCCGCCCGCGGCAGGTCGAGCGCGATCGCCGGCTCGCCGTTCACCTTCACGCCGCCCTGCTCGATCAAGCGCCGCGCCGCCGACGTCGAGTCGACGCCGAGCGATGCCACGAGGAGCGCCGGCAGATGCACGGGATCGCCCTCCGGAAGCGCGACCTCGGGCACGTCCTCGGGCGCTTCGTGCCGGCGCACGACCCGGGTGAAGTTCTCCTCCCCGCGCCGTGCCCCCTCGGGGCCATGCCAGCGGCCGGTGACCCGGCGCGCCAGCTCGAGCTTCCAGGCCAGCGGATCCTCAGGATGCTCCGGCTCGGCGACGAGCATCTCCCACCAGTGGGGCAGAAGCTCGTCGGAGATGCTCATCGTCTTGCCGAACATCTCCTCGGGAGGCTCCGTGATCCCGATGTAGTTCCCGCGCGACTTCGACATCTTGTGCTCACCGTCGAGCCCGACGAGCAGCGGGAAGGTGACCACCACCTGCGGCTCGAGCCCGTAGGCCGGCATCACGTCCCGGCCGGCCAGGAGGTTGAAGCGCTGGTCGGTGCCGCCGATCTCGATGTCGGCCTCGATCGCGACCGAGTCGTAGGCCTGCATGACGGGGTACAGAAGCTCGGACAGCGAGATCGGCGTGTGCCCGGCGAAGCGCTTGGCGAAGTCGTCGCGCTCGAGCAGGCGCGCAACGGTCATCGTGCGCGCCAGCCTCACCGTCTCGGCAAAGGTGAGTGCACCGAGCCACTCCCCGTTCTGCCGCACCTCGGTCTTGTCCCGATCCAGGATCCGGAAGGCCTGGTCGGCGAAAAACGCAGCGTTCGCGTCGAGCACCTCGTCCGCGAGCACCGGCCGCTCCTTCGAGCGCCCCGATGGATCGCCGATTCGGGCCGTGTAGTCGCCCACGATCAGCACGATCACGTGCCCGGCGCGCTGGAAGTCCGCGAGGCGGTCGAGCACGTAGGCAAACCCGAGGTGGACATCGGGCGACGTCGGGTCGACCCCGAGCTTGACGCGCAGCGGCCGGCCGAGCGCGAGCTTGCGCTCGAGCTCGCCCTCTGGCAGGACGTCGACCGCATGCGGGACGAGATCGTGCGGCACAGCCGGGCTAGACTACCCGTGCACTGGCGCTGTTCCGGACAAAAACGCGCCCGCGGAAGCGGCGGCGCATCCGTAAGCTCAGGCTTCTCGCCCTCCTCGTGATCCTCGGCGTCCTGGGCCTGGCCTCGTTCACCTTCGGACTGCTCACGTCGGTCGCGTCGAAGATCCCGCAGCTCGACCCGGCGAAGCAGCACACGGAAGCGAACACCTACGTCTACGCCGCCGACGGGCACACGGTGCTCGCGATCCTGCGCGGCTCGCAGGCACGGGTCGTGGTCCCCTCGAGCGCGATCTCGCCCTGGATGAAGCACGCGATCGTGGCGATCGAGGACAAGCGCTTCTACGAGCATCGCGGCGTCGACGTGCGGGGGATGGCGAGAGCGCTCTGGGCCGACGTCACGCACGAGGGGGCCGTGCAGGGTGGATCGACGATCACGCAGCAGTTCGTCAAGCAGGCCTATCTGACCAGCCAGAAGTCGATCGGGCGGAAGCTGGTCGAAGCGGCGCTTGCCTGGCAGCTCGAGCGCCGATGGTCGAAGGACCAGATCCTCACCGCGTACCTGAACACTGTCTACTTCGGCAACGGTGCGTACGGCGTCCAGCAGGCTTCGCACATCTACTTCGACCACGGCGCGAGCACCCTGAACCCGGCCGAGTCGGCGCTCCTGGCCGGGATCCCGCAGGACCCGAGCCTCTGGGATCCGGTCGCCCACCCGCAGCTGGCACACGACCGCCGCGACGTCGTCCTCGAGCAGCTCTACGCGCAGGGCTACTTGACCGCCGGCCAGTACCACACCGCGCTTCGCTACCCGATGCCCAACCCGGCGAAGGTGAGCCTCCCGTCGACGCAGGGAGTCGCGGCGCCGTTCTTCGCAAACTACGTCAAGGACCAGCTCGTCCGTCAGTACGGCGGGTCGCGAGCCTACGGCGGCGGCCTCAAGGTGACCACGACGCTCGACCCGAAGCTGCAACGAATCGCTCGCACCGCCGTCTCGTCGGTGCTCACCGAACCGGACGGGCCGACCGCCGCACTCGTCGCCCTCGACGTCCGTACCGGTGCCGTGCTGGCGATGGTGAGCGGCCAGAACTACCACAAGAGCCAGTTCAACCTCGCGACGCAGGGAGAGCGGCAGCCGGGATCGGCGTTCAAGCCGTTCGTGCTCGCCGCTGCACTCCGGAAGGGCATCGCTCCCTCGACCGTCCTCGTCTCGAAACCGGTGACGATCAACGCTGGCGGGCGGCTCTGGCAGGTGAACAACTACGAGGGCGAGTACCTGGGCGCGATCGACCTGGCGAAGGCGACCGCGTACTCGGACAACTCCGTCTTCTCGCAGCTGACCGCGATCGTCGGGCCGAGCGCAGTCAGCACGACGGCGAGGAAGCTCGGCATCACGTCGCCGCTCCGCCCCTACTTCGCGATCGGGCTCGGCGCCGAGCCCGCGACGCCGATCGAGATGGCGCGCGCGTACGACTCCTTCGCGGACGGCGGCTACCGCCTTGACGGGTCGATCTTCGGCAACGAGCCGCGCGCGATCGAGAAGGTGGTGGACGCGAAGGGGAACGTCGAGATGAACGGCGTGACGCCCCGCCAGGTGCTCACCGCCGACCAGGCGGCAACGGTCGACCAGCTCCTTCAGGGCGTCGTCACCTACGGGACGGGCACCGCTGCCGCGATCCCCGGCCGCGAGGTGGCCGGCAAGACCGGGACGACCGAGAACTACGGCGATGCCTGGTTCGTCGGCTACACGCCCCAGCTCGTCGCCGCCGTCTGGGTCGGCTATCCGAACAAGCTCATCCCGATGCAGACGCAGTTCCACGGACAACCGGTCGCCGGCGGGACGTATCCGGCCCTGATCTGGAAGGCGTTCATGACCAAGGCACTCGGCTATCTGAAGGATCAGCCCGAGACGTTCCCGGCGCCGACGTCCGAGTTCGCCGGGCCGGTCAACGTCGTGAACCGGAACGGAGCGCTGCAGCGTGACGACGGCGTCTGTCGCAACACCTTCCAGCTCGCCTTCTACGGAGGCAGCGCACCACTCCCGCTCGCGAACTGCAAGCCGAACGAGGTCGACATTCCGAACGTCGTCGGCGACACGCTCACGGCGGCCGAGACACGACTCGAGGGCCAGCCCCTCGCGGCCGCCGTCGTCTACCGGCCGGCGCGGCCGGGCGAGCGGCTCGACATCGTCGTCAAGCAGCTCCCCGCTCGCGGCACGGCCTCGGCACACGACACGGTGACGCTGGTGCTGCCGAAGTCGCTCCACGGCTCGATCCCGAAGCTCGTCGGCCTTTCACTGACGCGCGCCCAGGCCAGGATCGCCCGTCTGCATCTCGACGTGCGCGTCCAGGGCGGGTCGAGCGGCAAGGTCACGTGGCAGTCACGCCGACCGCAGACGGCGGCCGCCCCTGGGCTGCCCCTCACGCTGACCGTCAAGCACGCAGCGGGCGGCTGAGAAAGCGCGAACCGCGCGCAACGTAGCGCCACGGCCGGTCGGCCGCCTTGGTCAGTCCGACTCGTAACCCGTTCGCGACCTCGACCTCCCCAGTAGCCGGTCTGCAGTGCGAAGGGAGCAGCCGTCGATTCGCGAGCCCGTCGAGCGCGCGCGTCACATCGAGCGCCTGGCACAGTCGGCCGGGACCCGCGCACAGGAGACGGAGATCGTCGAGCCCGCGGCGACGCCGCATCTCATCGATGCCGTGCGTCGGCTCGAGGGCGCGGACAAGGACCGCGTCGGCGACGCCCTCCCCGCCGCACACGATGTTCAAGCACCAGTGGATGCCGTAGGAGCGATACACGTACACATGCCCGCCCTCGAGGAACATCGAGGCGTTACGCGGAGTCCTGCGGTTCAGGTAGCCGTGTGACGCGGGATCGTCGTGGTCGTATGCCTCGACCTCGACGATGACCCCGCCGACACCGTCGACCAGGAGCTCGGCCCCGATCAGCTGCGGCGCGATCTCGTGGACCGAGCGGCGAAAGTCGAGCAACCCGCTAGAACAGGTTCTCGTCCTGCACCGCGGGCCGCCGGCGCGGCGAGACCGCGCCCATCGCGACGAGGATCGCGCGCTCGCTGCGCGAAGCGATCAACGGCTCGGCGATGCCCTCCACCCACACGCGGGTACGGGCGCCCGAGCCCCGCGCGTCCGGCGGCAGCGGGTCGAGCGCGTAGATTCGATCGGCCCGTACGTACTTCCCAAACCCGAGGAACACCATCACACCTTCTGCCATACGCCGATTATCGCTGGCCGTCCTGACGCTGGCGGCCGCTCTCGGCGTGGTCGTGTTCCGCTTCCTCGGCACGCGGACGACGTTCGGCCACCACTTCGACGTCAGCGCGATCCTGAACGGGCTGGCGCTCGGCGGGAGCGCGCAGAGCGCCAGCAACGCCCTGCTCACCTCGATCTCGGCGGCGTCGTTCGCGCTCATCGGCGGACTGCTCATCGGCTGCTCGCTCCTCGAGCGCCGGCTCGACCTCGCCGCGGCCGTCGCGATCACGCTCGGCGGCTCCTTCGCCACCACCGAGTACCTGAAGCGATCGCTGCATGAACGCGGCGGCGTGCCCGACTACCTCGCCAGGGGATTCCCGAGTGGCCATTCGACCGTCGCGCTCGCACTGGGGCTGTCGTTCGTGCTCGTGTCGCCCCGACGGCAACGGCCGATCGTGGCAGTCGGCGCCGCGCTGTACGCGGCCGGCATGGGCGCGGCGCTCGTTTTCAACGCCTGGCACCTGCCGTCCGATGTCGGCGGCGGCTTCTGCATGGCGACGGCCTGGGCGGCGGCCTCCGCCCAGCTCGTCAGGGGCCCGCTCGAGCGAGGAGTCCCGGGTCGCCTCGTCGCCGGCGCGATCGTGCTCATCGCGCTTGCCGCGGCGGCCGCGCTGTCCGTGCGGCCCGGCCTCTCGTTCACAGTGACCTCGCACGGGCGCTTGCTCGAGGCCGCCGTGGGGATCGCGATCACCGCCGCAATCTGTTGTGCGGCGTTCGCCTACGCCAGCGCCGAGCGGAGCGCGGCGACAACGCGCTCCTGATCCTCGCGGGCGAGGCGCGCATGAAACGGCAGCGCCATCGTGCGGGCGCTGCAGTCCTCGCTGACGGGAAGCATCCCCTCGCTGAACCCGTACCGGCTCGCGCATGTATGACTGCAGGTGGATCGACGGCAGGTACGGCGCCGTTGCGATCCCGTCGCTCGCGAGCGTGCGCATCACCCCGTCCCGGTCGACGCCGGCGGGCAGCTTGACGACGTACACGAACCACGAGCGTTCGTGGTCTGCGTCGTCGGGCACGGGCAGCTCGACGTCGAGACCCGCGAGCAGCTCGGTGTAGGTGGCGGCAACGCCTCGCCGCGCGGCCAGCATGCGGTCGAGCTTCTCGAGCTGGCCGATGCCGAGCGCAGCCGCGATGTCGCTCAGCCGGTAGTTGAGCCCGAGCCTGCCGTGCTGGAGCCAGCTCGAAGTCTCGAGGCGGCCCTGGTTACGCAGCGACACGAGCAGCTCCTGCTGGGCCTCGTCGTGCGTCGTGACCGCACCGCCCTCGCCTGTCGTCATCTGCTTGTTGGGGTAGAACGCCCACACGGCCGGATGCCCGTGCGCGCCGAGCGGCCGGCCCTTGTACCGGGCTCCGAGCGCCTCGCACGAATCCTCCACGAGCATCAGGCCGTGGCGTCGGCACAGGTCGCCCAGGGCATCGAGCTCGCAGGGATATCCGAAGATGTCGACTGCCACGATCGCCTTCGTCCGTGGTGTGATCGCCGCCTCGACAGCAGCGGGGTCGAGGTTGAACGTGCGCGGGTCGATGTCGGCGAACACCGGCGTGGCGCCCTCGTAGATCGCGCAGTTGGCGGACGCGACGAACGAGTACGGCGACGTGATCACCTCGTCGCCCGGTCCGACCTCGGCGAGTCGCATGCAGAGATGCAGGCCCGCCGTGCCCGACGACACGGCGGCGCAGTACGGCGCGTCGACCGCGGCGGCGAGCAACGACTCGAACCGAGGCCCGGTCGGGCCGAGTGACAGCCACCCCGACCGCAGCACCTCGAGCACGAGCTCCTCGTCGCGCTCGTCGATCCACGGAGCGCTGAGGGCGATACCCGTCGCCGAGCTCACAGCCGCTCATGTTCTCGCGAGCTGCGGGACGTGCTCGAGCCACTGCGCCCACCGGTCGGTCTGTCCGTGGACCGTCGCCAGGTACGCGTCCTGGATCTCGAGCGTGATCTCGCCGACGCCGAGCTCGTGGTCATCGATCGCCCTGAGCGGCGTGACTTCCGCCGCCGTGCCGCACATGAAGACCTCGTCTGCCAGATAGAGGTCGGAGCGGATGATCGACTTCTCGATCACGCGGTGCCCCAGGTCCTGCGCGATCTGGATCACCGCATCGCGCGTCAGGCCCGGGAGGATGCCGGTCGCGAGATCGGGCGTGTAGAGCACGCCGTCGCGCACGACGAAGATGTTCTCGCCGGAGCCGTCGGCGACCAGGCCTTCAGGCGTCAGCAGGATCGCCTCGTCGTAGCCGCCGAGATTCGCCTCCGACACCGCGAGCATCGAGTTCAGGTAGACGCCGGTCGCCTTCGAGACGTGAGGGACGATGTTCGGCGAGACGCGCTGCCACGACGACACCTTGGCGGTGATGCCCGACCTGAGCCCGTCCTCACCGAGGTACGTGCCCCACGGCCAGCTCATGATCACCGTCTCGACCGGGTTCCCGCGCGTCGCGACACCCAGCTGGCCGTAGCCGTAGAAGGCGATCGGGCGGATGTAGCACTCGGGCAACCCGTTGACGCCGATGAGCTCGTTGGTCGCGGACCGGAGGTCTTCGACCGAGTACGGGACCTGCATGTGCAGCAGCCGCGCCGAGTTGTGGAGCCGCTGGAGATGGTCGGAGAGCCGGAAGACAGCGGGGCCCTTCGGGGTGTCGTAACAACGAATCCCCTCGAACACACCCGAGCCGTAGTGCAGGCCGTGGACGCCGACGTGGACCTTCGCGTCCGCCCAGTCGACGAGCTCGCCGTTCATCCAGATCTTCTCGGTCTCCTGCACCGCCCGGGCTCCTTTCGCCGTTGATCCTGCTCGAGTTTACCGAGGGGTCACGAGATCGACCGCGGCCGCCCGGGTGAGTCGCTGCAGCTCCTGCGGCGCGACGGCGGCCATGAACTCCTCCGTGCCCGCCCCGATCCACACAACCAGGTGCTGAAGAAACGAGCTGTCCATGAACACCCTCGCCACGGCCCGGAGCGGGAACGGCGCGACACCGCCCGGGGCGAAACCCGTGGCGAACATCACCTCGGCTGCAGTTGCGACCCGGACGGTCGAGGCGCCGGCGGCCGCACCGATCGCGCTCTCATCCGCGCGCCGGTCGCCCGGGACGAGCGCGAGGACGAAGGCGCCGTCGCAGACGAAGACGAGCGACTTGACGATCTGGGCGAGCTCGCAGCCGATCACGCGCGCCGCATCGCGGGCGGTGGCGGCACCTTCGCTGAACTGCTCGATGCGTGCGTCGACGGCGGCGCCGCGCAGGACCGCGGCGACACGCTCGACCGGCTCGGGCCACTCGGTCATCGGACGAACCTACTGGATCACGTGCGCTTCGTCGGTGCCTTCACGGAGCCTCGCGATCAGCTCCGGTGGCACCGGCGAATCGATCGAGAGCGCCATCAACGCCTTGCCGGCGTCGCGGCTGCGCGACACCGCCATGTTCGCGATGTTCACGCCGGCCGATCCGAAGAGCGTCCCGACCCGGCCGATCACGCCGGGGACGTCGTCATAGCGCAGCAGCGCCATCCGGGGCGCGAGCTCGATCTCGACCTGGAACCCGAGCGCCGACACCAGCCATTGACGGTCCTCGGTCCCGATCGTCGTTCCCGCGACCCGTCGCCCGTCTGCCGACACGGCGACGAGGTTCTTGTAGTTGTCCGACGAGCGGCGCGTCTCTTCGACGACCTCCACCCCACGGTCGGCTGCGATCACCGGCGCGTTCACGTAGTTGACCGGCTGATCGCTCCGCCCTTGAAAGGCACCGTTCAACGCAGCGACGGTGAGCAGGCGCGTGTCGTATTCAGCGAGCTCACCCTCGGCCTCCACGACGATGCGCCGCATATCGCCGCCCGCGAGCTCCGCCGCGAGCCTGCCGAGCTTCGCGGCGAGCGGGATGAACGGCCCCAGCACCTCCAGGTCGTCGGCGCCGACAGTCGGGATGTTCACCGCGTTCGTCACCAGCTCGCCCTGCAGCGCCGCTGCGACCTGCTCCGCGACGATCAGTCCGGCGCGGTCCTGCGCCTCGTCGGTCGAGGCCGCGAGATGCGGCGTCACGACGATGTTCGGCGCCTGGAGCAGGGGCCCCGAATACGGCTCCTCGACGAAGACGTCGATCGCCGCACCTGCGACCTTGCCCGACTCGAGCGCGGCGAGCAGCGCGTCCTCGTCGAGCAGCTCGCCGCGCGCGGCGTTCACGATGCGCACGCCGTCGCGCATGCGCGCGATCTGTGCGGCGCTGATCGCGCGTCGGGTCGCGTCGTTCAGCGGCAGGTGGAGCGTGATGAAGTCGGCGCGTTCGAGCACCTCGTCGAACGAGGCGGACTCGACTCCGAGCTCACGGAACCGGTCTTCGGAGACATATGGATCGTGGCCGACGACCTTCATCTGCAGGCCGAGCGCACGCCGCGCGACCTGTTGGCCGATTCTTCCGAAGCCGAGAATCCCGAGCGTCTTGTCGGCCAGCTCGACACCGCCGTAACGAGACCGCTCCCATCGACCCTCGCGAAGCGCGGCATGAGCCTGCGGGATGTTGCGGGCGAGCGCGACCAGCAGGCCGACCGTGTGCTCGGCGGCCGAGACGACGTTCGACTCGGGAGCGTTCGCGACCACGATTCCGCGCCGCGTGGCCGCCTCGACGTCGACGTTGTCGACACCGACGCCGGCTCGGCCGATCACCTTCAGCCGCGGCGCAAGCGCGAGGACGTCCGCCGTGACCTTGGTCGCAGAGCGGACGATCAGCGCGTCGGCGTCGGCGAGCAGGACGTCGAGAGGCGTCTCGGAGTCGACGACGACGTCGAGCCCTTGCGCGCGGAGCAGCTCGATCCCGGCCTCGGCGATCGACTCGCGGACGACGACACGTCCGCTGACGGTCACGCGGTGACGCGGCCTTCGAACGCCTCGAACGCCCGGGCGACCGCCGCCCCACGCTCGACGTCGGCCCCGAGCTCGGTCAGCGAGAGCTCGACCGCGGCGAGCGCCGCAGCAATGTCGAAGATGTCGAACCAGCCGATGTGACCGATGCGGAAAATCTTCCCTTTCAGGTGCGCCTGGCCGGGTGCCAGGGTGACCCCGTGCACGTCGCGGAGGTGGCGCAGCAGGTCGTCGGCATCGATGCCGTCCGGCGTGCGAACGGCCGTGACGACCGCGCTCGAGTCGTCGTCGGGCGAAAAGAGGTCGAGCCCCATGGCCTTGATGCCGGCACGCGCGGCGCGGCCGAGCCGGACGTGCCGTTCGAAGGCCGCCTCGAGCCCCGCGTCGAGAATCAGGCCGAGCGCGACGTCCAGGCCCCGCACGAGCGAGACGGCGGGCGTGAACGCGGCGTCGAGCGCGTCCTGCGCCTTCTTCGTCCGCCGCCAGTCGAAGTAGAAGCTTCGCGCGGGGACGGCCGCCTCGAGCGCACGGGCCGAGACGGAGGCCATCGCGAGGCCGGGCGGGCACATGAGCGCCTTCTGTGAGCCGGAGACGGCGACGTCGATCCTCCAGGCGTCGACATCGAGCGGGACGGCGCCGAGCGACGAGATCGCATCGACGACGAGGAGCGGATCGCCGACCGCCGCCTTGATCGCGCGGACGTCAGAGACGACGCCGGTCGAGGTGTCGGACTGCTGGCACAGCACGATCCCGGCGCCGGACTCACGTACGGCGGCACCCACCTCGTCGGGATCGGGGGTCTCGCCCCACTCGTAGCGGATCGGATGGACGTCAAGGCCGTACTGCTCGCAGATCGCGATCCAGCGCTCGCCGAACGACCCGTGACTGACCACCGCGACCGTCTCGCCCGGCGCGCAGAGGTTCGAGACCGCCGAGTCCATCGCCCCTGTGCCGGAGGCCGCGAAGAGCAGCACGTCGGACTGCGTGCGGAAGACCTCGCGCAGGCGCAGGAGCGTCCGCTCGTACACGATGCGGAAGTCGCTGCCGCGGTGATGCACGATGGGCTCGGCCGTCGCCGCGAGCACCTCGGGCGGCACCGGCGTCGGGCCCGGCGTGAAGAGATAGCGCTTCTCCAAGCCAGGAGCGTAGCTACACGCGCAGACTTCACTTCGATGGACGCGCTCTTCGCCTTCGCCGCCGCGCTCGTCGCCCTGCGGCTCGGCGGTCTGCTTGCACGCCGAGGGCGGATCGCGTGGGCCGCGGCCCTGTTCTCCTTCGCCGCTGCGACGGCAACGATGGCCTGGGGCGCTGCGCACGGATGGGACGCCCGGTCGTTCCGCGTGTACTACCTCGCGGGCGCCCTGCTCTCGGCACCGCTGCTCGGCATCGGCTCGCTGATTCTGTGGCGGCGGCGCTGGGCGGCTCCGCTCGGCCTGCTCTACTCAGGCATCGCCGTCGGGATCGCGCTCGTGATGCCGGTGCACGGCACGTTCGCATCGACGGCCGTTCCGCACGCACAGGATCACATCGATGCGCTGCCCCGCGTGGTCGCGATCGCGGCGAGCTCGCTCGGGACCCTCGCGGTGGTCGTCGTCGTTTGCGCGACCCTTCGCAGCCGTCCCCGTCAGGCTGCGTTGATCGTCGGCGCGGTTGCGGCCGCCGGCATCGCCTCGGCGCTCACGCAGACGGCGGTCGCCGCCGCAGCAGCCGCCTTCACCGTCTCGGCCGTGCTGCTCTACATGGGCGTCTCGGCGCCGCGGCGCGGCACCTCGAGCGAGTACCAGGCGACGACGCGGTCCGCGAACGACTGATCGGCGTCCTCGTTCGGGTCGCGCCGGAACGCCTTCGTCCGCACGTCGCCGAGATACCGGGCGATCTCCGCGGCCCCTTTGCCCCGCCCCAGCATCCGGCCTACCCGCTCCAGGTACGGGTCGTACGTGTCGGCGCGCATCGGGTCGTCGTAGACGCCGTCGGGGTCCCAGTGCTCAATGGCAAGGAGCCGCAACGCGGGCAGTCCGTCTCTGGCCCACCAGCGCCGGCGCTCGAGCCACGCCATTCGGCCGAGTCTACGGCGCGTACAGTTCGAGTGTGCGGATCGCCATCGTGCTCGCGGCCGCAGCGGCGCTGTTCGGTGGCGCACTGGCCACTCACCGCGGCCGCGCCGCCTCGCCTCCCAGCTACTACCGCGACGTCGCGCCGATCCTCGACACGAAGTGCACCACCTGCCACCGGATCGGTGGGATCGCGCCGTTCTCCTTGACCACCGAGGCCGATGCGAGGACGAACGCCGGCGGCATCGTCCGGATGACGAAGGCGGGAGCGATGCCGCCCTGGATGCCCGGACGCGACTCGGTGCCGCTCCGCGGCCGTGACCTGCGCCGCCTGACTGCGGCGCAGCTCCAGACGCTCGCAGCCTGGGCGGCCGCCGGGGCGCCGGCGGGCAGCCGCTCCGACCTCCATTCGCGTCCGTCGACCGGGGCCGGGCTCGGCGGCCCGGGTCGCACGATCAGGCTCGCGCCCGCCGAGCCGTACCTCCCCCACGCGGCCGGCGGCGGTATCGACGACTACCACTGCTTCGTGCTCGACCCGAGGCTCGCTCACGACGTGTTCGTCACGGGTGCGCTGATCCGTCCCGAGCGCACCGGAATCGTCCACCACGTGATCCTCTACGAAGCCGCGGGCGCCCAGGCACGGGCAGCGCAGCGGCTCAACGCGGCGAGCGGTGGCAAAGGCTGGACGTGCTTCGGCGGCCCCGATCTCCCCGTCGACCTGTCGCAGCCGGGATCGCTGAGCCGGCTCGGGCAGCCGCCCTGGATCGCCGCCTGGGTCCCGGGGCACACGACGAACGCACTCCCGGCGGGCACCGGCGTCCTGCTCCAGGCCCACTCGCTGATCGTGATGCAGGTGCACTACAACCTGATCGAGGCTATCGCCCCCGACCGCTCACAGGCGTGGCTTCGTGTCCGGCCGGCATCGACGCGGTTGACGCCGCTTCAGACGCAGCTCTTTGCCGCTCCGGTCGAGCTGCCCTGCCCTCGTGGCTCCTCCGGCGCGCCGTGCACGCGCAGTCGGGCTATCGCCGATCTGGCAGCCCGATACGGTGTCGAGAACGCGTTCATTCCAGACGCGCTGCTGCAGCTGTGCGACAAGACCCTCGCCGACTACCCGACCAACGTCGGAGCCGGCACCCGCATCTCGACCAGCTGCACCCGGCCGGTTCGCTCGAGGGAGACGATTTTCGGCGTCGCGGGCCACATGCACCTGCGCGGCCGCGACATCCGGGTCGAGCTCGACCCCGGCACACGCAGACAGCGGATGCTCCTCCACATCCCCGCGTGGGACTTCCACTGGCAGGACGTCTACTACCTGGTGCACCCGATCCACATCGGGCCGGGCGACACGATCGGCGTGCGATGCACCTTCGACAACGCGGCCGCCGCACAGCCTGTGATCGACGGCAAGCCGCTTCGGCCACGCTACGTCGTCTGGGGCGAAGGGACGACTGACGAGATGTGCCTGGGCATGCTCTCCGTCGCCGGCGGCTGGCGCTGATCAGCCCAGCTTCTCGCGTACGCGCTCGTTGACGACACGCGGGTCGGCGGAGCCCCCGGTCTCCTTCATCACCTGCCCGACGAAGAAGCCGAGCAGCCCCTGCTTTCCGCCCCGGTACTGCTCGGCCTGACCGGGGTTGGCCGCGATCACGCGTTCGATCACCGGATCGAGCTCGCCTGCATCCGAGACGACCTTCTGTGCGAGATGCGGCTCCGCCTCGAACCCGTCGTCACCGACGTGCGCGAGCGCAGCGTCGAACGCGGCCCGCGGGATCTCCGCGCGTGCCACGACGAGCTTGGCGAGCTCGCCGGCGTCGACGCGGGCCGGGTCGATGCCGGCCGCGACGAACTGATTCCCGAGCACGTTCGCCGCTTCCTTCGGGTCGGCCCCCGCCGAGACGACCGCCGACCAGAGGCCGTCGAGCCCACCCGTGACGAGCACGTCGGCGTCGTAGAACGACAACGTCCCGGCGAGGCGCCGGATCCGCGCGCCCGGCAGCTCGCCGATCTCGCCCCGCAGGCGCTCGACGAGCTCGGCCGGCGGCCGGACCGGGACCAGGTCGGGCTCGGGGAAGTACCGGTAGTCCTGCGCCTCCTCCTTGGAGCGCAGCGGCGGTGACTCCTGATGGGACGGATCGAAGTGCAGCGTCTCCTGCTCGACGGTCCCTCCGGCCTCGTACACCTTGACCTGGCGGACGATCTCCCGGTCGATCCCCTTCGCCGCAAACGCGAACGAGTTCATGTTCTTCAGCTCGGTCCGTGTCCGGAGCTCGTCGGTCCCTCTCGGCCGCACCGACACGTTCACGTCGAATCGCATCGAGCCTTTTTCGAGCTCGGCGTCCGAGAGACCGAGCTCGACGACCGTCTGCCGCAGCAGCTGCAGGAACCGCTTCGCCGTCTCGGCATCGTGGAGTTCGGGCTCCGTGACGATCTCCACGAGCGGTGTGCCGCCGCGGTTGAAGTCGACCAGGGTTGCGGTCGCGCCGTGGATCCGACCGGAGACAGCGACGTGCGTCGACTTCGCCGCATCTTCCTCGAGGTGCGCGCGCACGATCCCCACGGTCACGTCCCCCGCTTCGAATGGCACCGACAGCCGCCCGCCCGCACACAGCGGCTCGTCGTACTGGCTGATCTGGTACGCCTTCGGATTGTCGGGATAGAAGTAGTTCTTGCGGTGGAAGACCGCGCGCTCCGCAATCGTGCAGTCGAGGGCCAGGCCGAGCTTGATCGTCTCCTCGATCGCCCTGCGGTTCGGAACGGGCAGCGCCCCCGGGAACGCGAGGCAGACCGGGCAGGTCTGCGTGTTCGGCGCAGCGCCGAATCCGTTCGCGCAGCGGCAGAACATCTTCGTCTCGGTCTTGAGCTGGACGTGGATCTCGAGCCCGATCACGGGCTCCCATTCGACGCCGGTCACTGCCGGTACCTCGTCGGGACCGGATCGAACCCGAGCGCGCGCTCGAGGGCGTGCGCCGTCCGGAACAGCGTGTTCTCGGAGAACTGCGCGCCGACGAGCTGCAGGCCGACCGGCAGGCCCTCGGACAGGCCGCAGGGGACGTTCAAGCCGGGCAGGCCGGCCATGCACGACGGGATCGTCAGCAGGTCGCTGAGGTACATCGCGAGCGGGTTATCCGCCTTAGCGCCGAGCGGAAACGCCACCGTCGGGCTCGTCGGGCTGACGAGCACGTCGAAGCGCGCGAACGCTTCGTCGTGCTCGCGCTTGATCACCGTGCGCACCTGCTGCGCCTTCCCGTAGTAGGCGTCGTAGTAGCCGGACGAGAGCGCGTATGTCCCGAGCATGATCCGGCGCTTGGGCTCGTCGCCCAGGCCGTCGTGACGCGACGCCATCACCATTGAGCGGAAGTCCTCGCCGTGCGACCGGAGCCCGTAGCGGACGCCGTCGTAGCGGGCGAGGTTCGACGACGCCTCAGCCGGAGCGATCAGGTAGTAACAGGCGAGGCCGTAGTCGACCGAGCGAGGGAGCGAGCACTCGGCAACGGTCGCACCCAGCGATTCCGCAAGCTCGAGCGCCTTGACCACGCAATCGCGCACGCCCGGCTCGATGCCCTCGGCCAGGTTCAGCTCGTTCGGCACCCCGATGCGAAGCCCGCGCAGGTCCTCGGCCGTCGGCAGCTCGACCGGTGGGGCGTCGACCGTCGTCGAGTCGTTGTCGTCGCGCCCGGCGATGATCGAATAGAGAAGCGCGCAGTCGCGGACGTTCCGCGCGACCGGGCCGACCTGGTCGAGCGAAGAGGCAAACGCGACGACCCCGTACCGCGAGACGGTGCCGTACGTCGGACGCAGCCCGACGTTGCCGCAGAGCGCTGCCGGCTGCTTGATCGACCCACCCGTATCGGAACCGAGCGCCCACGGCGCCAGGCCTGCTGCGACCGCTGCGGCCGAGCCGCCGCCCGAGCCGCCCGGGACACGCGTGGGATCCCACGGATTGCGCGTCGGCCCGAACGCCGAGTTCTCGGTCGAGGAGCCCATCGCGAACTCGTCGGTGTTGGTCTTGCCGAGCAGCCCCAGGCCCCGTGCCTTGCAGCGCGCGACGACAGTGGCGTCGTAGACGGGGACGTAGCTCTCGAGGATCTTCGAGCCGGCCGTCGTCGCGACGCCCTTCGTGCCGATCACGTCCTTGACCGCTATCGGCACGCCGTCGCCACCCGGGTCGTCGCACAGCGTCAGGTACGCGTGCAGCTCGGGATCGCGCGCGTCGATCGCCTCGCGGTACGCCGCAAACAGCTCGGCCCCGGAGACCTCTCGCGCCTCGAGGAGCCGCACCCCCTCCTCGGCGGAGAGCCTGAGGGTGTCGATCGACGTCATGCCGGCGGCACCCGGAAGAGATCGCCGTCGCGGTCCGGCGCGTTCGCGAAGACCTCGTCGAGCGTCAGGCACGGACGGGGCTCGTCGTCGGCCCAGGCATTCGAGATCTCGAGCGGGTGCGCGGTCGGCGGCACCTCCCGCAGGTCGAGCTCCGACACCTTGGAGACGGCACCGAGAATCGCCGACAGCTGCTCCTGGAAGCGCCCGATCTCGTCGTCGGTCAGCTCGAGGCGCGCGAGCTGCGCCACGTGCAGCACCTCGTCCCTCGTGATCTCGGTCATCGGCAAATCCTCCCATCAAACACCGGGGGCTCCTTTCGGAGCCCCCGGCCAACTCGGTTTCCGAAAGGGTTCTAGAGCGCCTCGACGTTCGCCGCCTGCAGGCCTTTGTCGCCTTGCACGACGTCGAACGACACGCGCTGACCCTCGGTCAGCGACTTGTAGCCATCACCGGCGATGGCGGAGAAGTGGACGAACACGTCCGCCTCGCCGTTACCCCGCTCGATGAAGCCGTATCCCTTTTCGTTCGAGAACCACTTGACCGTGCCTTCAGCCAAAACCAACTACTCCTTGCTTGACGACTACAAGTCCGCGATGCCGCGGAGCGGCGGGAAGATTACCACTGAATGAGATGGCCGATCGGGATTTGGAGTGGATGCCCGGCGAGCGAAAGCCAAGCGCTGCAAGGCCGCAGGGAGCCCCGATAGCACTGCCTATCGGGGCGACCGAGAACGCCGCAGCGCGCAGGCTTGCAGCCGCCGGGCGCCGCGATCAGGTCCTGATTGGCCATCTAACCTGGAAATGCAAGCTCGCCGCGAAGAAATGCGGCGCAGCGGACGGCGTTTTGGAGCAGGCAGGCGATCGTCATCGGCCCGACCCCGCCCGGAACGGGCGTCAGGTAGGCGGCAACGTCGGCTGCGCCGGGGTCGACATCGCCCACGACCCCTGCCTCCGTGCGGCTGATCCCGACGTCGACGACGGTCGCACCGAACTTCACCAGGTCGGGCGAGATGAAAGCCGGCACCCCCACGGCGGCGACGAGCACGTCGGCGTCGAGCGTGTGCCGCGACAGATCACGCGTGTGCGAGTGGCAGATGGTGACCGTCGCGTTTCGTTGCAGCAGGAGGTGCGCGACGGGCTTGCCGACGATGTCGCTCCGGCCGATCACGACAGCGTGGGCGCCGTCGAGCTCGATTCGGTGCTCGTCGAGCATCGCGATCACGCCGACCGGCGTCGCCCCGACGAGCGTCGGGCGTCCGAGGTACAGCTGGCCCGCGTTGAAAGGGTGCAGGCCGTCGACATCCTTTCTCGGGTCGATCGACCGCATGATCCGAGCCTCGTCGATGTGCTTCGGGAGGGGCAGCTGGACGAGGAGCGCATCGACGCTCTCGTCGGCGTTGAGCTCGGCCACCCGCTCGAGGAGTTCCTCCTCGGCGATGTCTGGCGGCAGCCTGAGGTCGGTCGCGGTGAGCCCGGCCGCGGCCGCAGCTTTCTGCTTCAGCCCGATGTAGATCTCCGAGGCGGGGTCGTCGCCCACGAGCACGGTCACGAGCCCGAGCCCGCCGAGTCGACGCACCTCTTCGGCGACCTCGGCCCGGATCCGGTCGGCGATCGGCTTCCCTCTGATCAACGTGGCGGCCACGGTCCGAGTCTAGTGGGGGCACTAGGCTCTGCTCGTGCGCTGGCCCCGGAAGAACGACACGGCGTCGATCGCCCGCCGCCGTGAGGCGATGGGCATCGACGACGGGCTTGTCACGTCGGTCGACCTCACCCCGTTCGCGGACGCGGCGGAGTCGCTCGTCGGCGTCGCCGTGATTCCGGTCTCCGCCGTCCCGGTCTCGATCGAGGTCGGCAACTACGAGCTGGATGCCGGCGGCAACCTGGTCGAGACCGACCGCGCCGCGGAGACGATCCACGTCCCGCTGGCGCACACCGAAGGCGGCCTGACGGCGTCGCTCACACGCGGCGCGCTCGCGGCCGGGACGATCCGCACCTATGTGCTCGCGGACCGGATCACCCGGGCATCGTGCTTCGTCTGCGCGGACGCCGCCGAGGCGGTCTCGCTCTCCGCATGGCTCGCGGGCGAGATCGACACGATGCGCGACTGGCTCGAGTCGTCCGCGGACCCGTCGCTCTCGCGCCATGCGCGACTGCGCGAGGTCGACACGCACGTGGTCGGTCCTATGTGCCACGTGCTCTGGCGCTGGACAACGGGGGACGCGGTCGGCCCGAACATGATGACCCGCAACGCGTACGCGCTGAACATGGGCTACGTGATGAAGCGTGCGCCCGTGAAGCCGGAGCGCGCGATCCTCGAGGCCAACATGGGCGGCGACAAGAAGCCCTCACACGAGTACTTCCGGTCGGGTCACGGCAAGTCGGTGCTCGCCGAAGCGTTTGTGGCCGACGAGCAGATCCGGCGCGTGCTCCGAACGACGGCGGGCGACCTCGAGGCGCTGTCGTGGGCCGGGACGCACGGCTCGGTCGCGAGCGGCATGCAGTCGGTCGCGTTCACTCCCGCCTCCGCGATCGCGGCGGTGTTCGCGGCGACCGGGCAGGACCTGGGCATGGTCGGCACGAGCTCGATGGCGCACGGGACCGGCCGCCGCGTCGAGGGTGGGCTGCAGGCGACGATCCGGCTCGGCGGCCTCGAGGTCGGGACCGTCGGGGGCGGAACGACGTTGCCGTCGGCGCGGGAATGGCTCAAGTCGATCGGCTGCGCCGGCCCCGGCAAGGTGTATCGGCTCGCCCAGATCACGGCTGCAGCTGCGCTCTGTCTGGAGATCAGCGCGTCGGCTGCGATGGCGACGGCCGGCAGCGAGAACTTCTTCCAGGCGCACCACGAACGAGGCGGGCTGCGGTGATCGCGCTCGTCTTCGCTTACGAGGCCGACGATGCCGCGCTGTTCGAGGAGGTGTACGGCGCAACCGGCTCGTGGGCTGTGTTCTTCCGAGACGCGCAGGGCTACCTCGGCACCGAGCTCTTGCTCGACGTCGAGCAGGCGGGTCGGTATCTCGTCGTCGACCGCTGGGAGTCGCGCCAGGCGTACAACCGGTTCGTCGCGGAGCACCGCGACGACTACATGCGGCGCGTCGACGAGACGGCGTTCGTGTATCGGCAGGAGCTCCGTCTCGGAACCTTCGAGAATGTGTGGGCGGATGGGAACGATGGACATTCCGCCACACCATGACCCCGCCTGCTTCGGCTGCGGCGACAACCCCGGTGGGCTGCACCTGCCGCTGCCGGCCGAGCCTGGCCTGACCGAGTACGAGGCGTACTTCGCCTTCGACGAGCGCCACCAGGGCGCACCGGGGATCACGCACGGCGGGATCGTCTCGGCGGCGCTCGACGAGGCCGCCGGCCTGCTCGCGACCTGGCACTCGTTCCCCTCGGTGACGGTGCGCCTCTTCGTGCGGTACCGCCGGCCGGTCCCGATCAACACCGAGCTCCTGATCGCGGCGCAACTCGTCGACGTGCACGGCAGGCGGCTTCACGTCGACGCCCGCATCACGGACGGCGACGAAGCGCTCGCCGAGGCGCGGGTCGCGTTGCTGCACGTGCCGTTCGAGCACTTCCTCGCGACGCCCGAGGGCCGCGCGGCCGCCGAGCGCTGGTCAGGCGAGCACCGACCGGACACCGCGGAGGCGGGTCGCGACCAGCCCGGCGGCCCGTGAGCTGTCGAGCGAGACGTCACGGGCCCGGTCCGGCGTCGTGTGCGCCGGCTCGATCGACCCCGGATCGGCACCGAGAAGCAGCGCGAAGTCGTAGCGGCTGACGTCGTCGGCGCCGCCGAGATGGAGCACGCCGGCGCAGTCGATCCTGATCAGCTCGAGCACGGCGTCGGCGAGATCGCCGACCTGCACCGGCGAACGGATCTCGTCGACGAAGAACCGCGTGGCTTCGCGCGCGAGGCGTTCCTGCGGCCCGGGCTCAGGACCGCCGTAGATCAGCGACGTCCGCGCGATGGTTGCACTGGGAGCGAGCTCCGCGACGCGGCGTTCCGCCTCGACCTTCGAATGCCCGTAGGAGTTCACCGGCGCCGGTCCGTCGTCCTCCGCGTAGCGGCCTCGACTGCCGTCGAACACGAGATCGCTCGAGATGTGCACCAGTCTTCGGCCAGCCGCCGCGGAGGCGACCGCCGCCGAGCCGTCGACATTCGTCGACCACTCCTCCTCGCCTCCCTGCCGATAGGCCGTGTGCACGACGGCATCGACGTCCGCGACCACCTCGGCGAGCGCGACGGGGTCGCGAACGTCGATCCGGTGCCAGGCGCCAGGGAGGCTTCCGGGAGGTCGCTGCCACCAGGTGGCGACGACGTCGATCCCCCGGTCCTGAGCGCGCCGAACCAGCTCGGAGCCGAGGTAGCCGTGCCCGCCGGTGACGAGGAGCCGCGTTACCAGCCGCGGCGCTCGAGCAGAGCGCTCGGTTCGAGCGACGCGGTCGAGATGCCGACCATAGCCTCGCCGAGCCCTGCCGAGACGTCCGCCAGCACGCGGGCATCGAGGTAGTGCGTGGTCGCCTCGACGATCGCGCGGGCGCGCTTGTCTGGATCGCCGGACTTGAAGATGCCCGAGCCGACGAACACGCCGTCGGCGCCGAGCTGCATGCAGAGCGACGCGTCGGCAGGCGTCGCAATGCCACCGGCGGTGAAGGTCACGACGGGGAGGCGGCCGTGCTCGGCCACCCAGCGCACGAGCTCGTACGGCGCCTGCAGGTTCTTCGCCTCGGCATAGAGCTCCTCGGTGCGCAGCGACTGCAAACGACGTATGCCGCCGAAGACCGAGCGCATGTGCGTGACTGCGTTGACGATGTCGCCGGTGCCGGCCTCGCCCTTCGTGCGGATCATCGCCGCGCCCTCGGCAATCCGGCGCAACGCCTCGCCGAGATTCGTGCAGCCGCAGACGAACGGCACGGTGTACTCCCACTTGTCGACGTGGTGCTCGAGGTCGGCCGGTGTCAGCACTTCCGACTCGTCGATGTAGTCGATCTCCAGCGCCTGGAGGATCTGCGCCTCGGCGAAGTGGCCGATGCGGCACTTCGCCATCACGGGAATCGTGACGGCCTCCTGAATCTCCTTGATCTTGTCGGGATCCGACATACGTGCGACACCGCCGTCGCGGCGGATGTCCGCCGGGACGCGCTCGAGCGCCATCACCGCGCAAGCACCTGCGGTCTCGGCGATCTTCGCCTGCTCGGCGTCGACGACGTCCATGATCACGCCGCCCTTGAGCATCTCCGCCAGTCCGCTCTTCACGCGCATCGTTCCGGTCTCGTGCATGGACATCACTCTATCGCCAGGCGGCCCCCGAGCAGACGCCCGATCGCCGGATCGACCCCGTACTCGTCGCGCAGCGCCCGGTACTCGGAGAGCGCCCTGCGCGCCCTGCCCGGCGAGGGATCCCGCTCGGCCCGGAGGAGCAGATTCTTGGCCGTGTGCTCGGCCGACACGAACTCGACCACGTCGACGCGATAGCCCAGCGTCTCGAGCGCGGCCGAGCGCAGGGCGTCGGTGATCAGATCGGCCTGGCGCCCGAGCAGAAGGCCGTGCCGAAGCAGCGCGTCGGGCCGCCGCGACGCGATCTGCGCCGCCAGCTCGTGATGGCAGCACGGCGCCACGACGATCGCCTCGGCTCCCAGCCGCACGCCCGCGGCAATCGCCTCGTCTGTCGCCGTGTCGCAGGCGTGCAGCGACACGAGCAGGTCGATCGGCGCGTCGCTCGCATACGAGTCGATGGTCGTCGCCTGGAAGCGCGCCTCCTCGTAACCGAGGGAGCCGGCCACGTGGCGCACCGTCTCGATGACGTCCGGGTTGACATCGAGGCCGGTCAGCTCGACGCGCGTCCCCCGCTCGCGGCCGTACGCAACGAGCGCGAGACTCAGGTAAGCCTTGCCGCAGCCGGCGTCGACCACACGGACCCGATCGCGCTGCCAGAGCGGGAGCACCCGCAGAAGCCCGACGTAGTGCTGCACCTGGCGGCGCTTGGCCGGGGAGCTGTGGGTCGCTGCGAAAAGCGGATGGTCGGAGGCGAGCGCGTGCTGCTTCTCGCGGTCGTGGCCCAGTGGGGCCGGACCGCCCGCGGACGGCCGACCGTGGGACACAAGCCAGCGGCCTCGCTTCGTTCGCCGCGCATGAACATCGCCGCCGGGCGCGTGGAGGTGGACGTCGCGCGCGTCCTGTAGAAGCGCGTCGAGCCGCTCCGGCCACCGCTCGTACGGGACCGTCTCGGTGCGCACGCCGTCGACGACCTTGACCGCCGGACCGCGGCGCAACTCGACGGGCGAGGCCGCGACCCCGTCGGCCACGAGCTTCCGCCAGTCCCGTCCGAGCGCCAGCTCACGCAGCTCGTTCATCGACAGTCAGTGTAGGAAGCGGGACGACCTCGAGCTCGGGGCCTGGTCGGCGTAGGAACGCGGCGACGAGCATGAGGTCGTCTGCGGCCTCGGGGGCGAGCGTCGGTGAGGCCTGGCGGATCCGCGACAACGCGGCATCCCACTCCAGCCCTGACGGGGCGGTGTACGGGCGCGAGCACACGACCTGCCCCTTGGCGACGTAGAAGGCGCGCCGCCCGCCGTCGGCAGCCGGCACGACGAGGCAGACGTTGAGCTCCCGCAGGCGCTGCAGCCGCGCCAGCTCGACGGAGATCTCCTCCAGCGCCTCGATGCGGTCACGCAGGCGCGCTGCGTCCTCGAACCGAAGTTGCGCCGCGGCGCGTCCGAGCTTCGCTCGCAGCTTCGGCAGCGCGTCGCCGACCGTCTCCCACTCGACCCCGTCGAGCGCTCGCGCCGCCAGCTGAGCGCGGCGTCGACCCCGGAACGGGCCAAGCTCGCTCGGCTGCGAGCTGCAGACGACAGAGCTGCCGCGCAGGCGCAGGTAGACATAGCGGTCGGGGCGCACCGACCGCGCGTTGGCCGGCGGCCGAAGCTCGCGGATCAGGCGCAGCTCCTCGAACGCCGCCTCGAGCTCGGAGCCGGTGACGCGCCACTCGATTCGCGCGAGCGCACCGAGCGCCGCCTCGATGGCCGGTCGCTGGCGTTCCGAGCGGAAGTACGACCGGAGCCGAGCGCGAAGCTCGCGAGCCCGCCCGACGTACAGAACCTGGTCGTGCGCGTCACGGAAGAGGTAGACCCCCGGTTGTCTCGGCGCGCCGAACGCCAGCGAGCGCTTGCGCTGAACACGCCGCGGACGCGTGGCGGCGAGCTCGACGAGGTCGCCGACCGTCTGCGCACCACGCTCTTGCGCGAGCCCGATCAGCTGAACGAGGATCTCCGCGGTCGCCTCCGCGTCGGGCAGCGCTCGGTGACACGGTTGCGCGTCGGTGGCGAAGAAGTACGAGAGCGCAGCCAGGTTCACGGTTCGCCGGTCGAGGAGACGGCGCGCGAGGCCGACCGTGTCGACGACGGTCGCCCCGACCCGCCGGCCGGAGATCCGCATCGTCTCGCAGTCGAGGAACGCAAGATCGAAGCGCGCGTTGTGCGCCACGAGCACTGCATCGCCCGCGAACGCCAGGAACCTCCGCACCACGGCGGTGACGGGTGGCGCCCGGCGAAGGTGATCGTCCCGCAGGCCGGTCAACGCGGCCACCGCCGGCTGCAGCCGTGCACCGGGATTCGCGAGCGACTGGAAGCGCTCGCCGAGCTCGAGCCCCTGCACGCGGACCGCGCCAACCTCGCACGGTCGCGCGACTCCGGGTCGAAGCCCTGTCGTCTCCAGGTCGAAGACGACGAAGGTCGCGCGTTCCAGGGTCAGGTCGTCGGCCGGCGAGCCGGCGAGCGCCACCAGGTCGCCCGCGAAGCGAAGCCTCGCATCGGCATCGACCGCGTCGGCCAGGAGCGAGCGGGCAAGCCCGACCGGAACGGTCGAGCCGAGCTTGAGCACGATGCGCGCTGCCTCCTCGGCCGGCACCGGGCCGCGGCGCTCCTCGACGAGCTCCACGAGGCGGTCGGCGGCATCGAGACGGAGCTGCATGCCGTTCTCGACCTTACTACGAACATACGTTCGTGTCTACGCGGGGGCTGCCTCACCCCGTGACCGGCGCAGGGCGAGGCCCGTGAGCAACTCGCGAACGACGCGTTCCGCGATCAGCGCGGTGATGTCGGCGGAGCCGAGCGCAGACGGCAGTACCTCGACGACGTCGGCACCGACGAGGTCGATCCGCGTCGCAACCTGGCGCACCGCCCCGAGGAGCTCGATCGAGGTCATTCCGCCCGGTTCGGGCGTCCCGGTGCCGGGTGCGAACGCGGGATCGAGGACGTCGATGTCGACGGTGACGTACGTCGGCCCCGAGCCGATGTGGGCGAGGGCGCGCTCGACGACCTCCCCGATCCCGAGGTCGCGGACGTCGTGCATGAAGAAGCTCGCGATCCCTCGCTCCCGCTGCCAGGCGAACTCGGTGGGGCCGGGCCAGTAGCCGCGCAGGCCGATCTGCGCATAGCGCGTCGGGTCGACTCGGCGCTGCTCGACCAGACGGAACATCGGCGTGCCGTGCGAGCGCTGCACCCCGAACACCTCGCGCCCGGTGTCCGTGTGCGTGTCGAAGTGGATGAGCCCGACGGGTCCGCGGCGCGTGGCGATCGCCGTGACGCACGGTTCGGTGATCGAATGGTCGCCGCCGAGGGTCACGGGCAGCGCTCCCGCGTCGACCACCTCCCCGACGAGGAGCTCGATCGCCGCCTGCGTCGCGTCGGGATCTGCGGGCACGACCGCTGCGTCGCCGTAGTCGACGACTCGCAGGACGTCGAACGCGTCGATCCCGGCTTCGAGATGTGTGCCTGGCGGACACGAGGCGGCGCGGATCGCCCGCGGGCCGTAGCGCGTCCCGGGACGATCGGACACGAGGTCGTCCGTCGGCGCGCCAAGGACAGCGACGTCGACGCCCTCGAGCTGGGCTGGCTCGTCGGCGAGCGGGCGGCCCGCGAAGCTGAGCACGCCCGCGTAGTCGGGCTTGTCGGGAAGCGGCCGCCACCGTCGCTGCGGGTCGAGCACGCCCTCATTCTCACGAAGCGGCGCGCAGCCCGCCGACGAACGTCGCCACGATCTCGCGCTCCGCGGCCTGGGCGGCGCTCGGATCGTCCGGGAGCCGGCCGAGCACCCATCCGGTGAGGGTCTCCTCGAGCGCGCCGTACAGCATCCACGCGGCCAACCGAGGATCGACCCCGGGTCGCAACGTCCCCGCCTCCTGTCCCCTCCGGATGATCCTCTCGAGGCTCGCGAAGGCGCGGCCGATCTCTTCGAGCTCCTCGGAGATGTGCGGGCTGCGGGTCACCTCCCGCACGAGGAGGCGGACCAGGTCGGGCTCGTCGCGCCAGACGCGCAGCACGATCCGGACGACCAGGGCGAGCTGTTCGATCGCCGTCTGCCCGGTCTCCTCGGCGAGCGCGACGGCCTCGAGGAGACGTGCCCAGGCCTCCCGGAAGACTGCCTGCAGCACCGCGTCCTTCGAACCGAAGTAGTGGTACACGAGCCCGTAGGCGACGCCGGCCTCTCGCGCGACATCCGCCATCCGCGTTCTGTCGAAGCCCTGGCGCGCGAAGACTCGCACCGCCGCCTGCAGGATCTGGTGCCGTTTGTCGGCCGCGTCCGGCGTCGACGGCGACATCGGGCGACGAGCATACGCGTTGCGTCCCGCCGTCCGGACGTTGTGGGCTTCCGCCTCGGGCGGCGAGCGACACCGGTTCAGGCGGCGAAGCCTGTTGTCGGCCGGCGGAGCAGCGCTCGGGACGTCGTCACCTCACGGTCGCCGAGGCACCGCCGAGCGCGGCCGGACGACACAACTGCTCATTCTGTGAGAGCTTCCAAGCGCCGGTCTAGGCCCTGATCCTTCCTGTGCCGACCAGAGGTAGCTCGCCGATCACCGCGGTCACGCGAGAGCATGTCTACGGTCACTGACCATGTAGGCGACGATCAGCGCAGCCGGGAAGAACACCAGGCTGAAGAGGAAGAAGCCGAAGAAGCTGTGCCCCTTCCGCCCGGCGACCCGCGCCGGCCAGAACGCGATCAGGATCCAGATGATGACGAGGATGATCGAACCGAACCACCAACCACTTGTCGCGACGAGCATTTAGCTTCCTCCCATTCCGCTTTGTGCTTCTGCGAGCCTAGCCGTGCCTTTGAGCTCCTTGGCGCTCACGCCGTCGATGTGCGTGACGGACTTCTTGATCGCGTTGGCGAGCGCCCTTGTCGACGCGTCGGCGCCAGCACCCCACGGCCGATACAGTCGTCATCGAGGCGAGCTCGGCCCCAGGTACGCCACCGCCTTCGCCCGGATGCGCCTCGAGACAAACGACGGCAACCCTGACCTCGTCGGCCCGGTCGCGGATCAAGTCGCGTTGCCACGGCTTCTCGACAATATCGCTGCGCTCGGGCTCGCCCTGGTCAGGGTCGCCCCGATCGACGCCTCCGACCTGGCATGACGATCACACGAGGGCGCTGAGCTCGCATGCCCGTCTGGCTCGAGCTGGTCGTGCTGGCGCTCGCGTCGATGTTCTGGCCGACGCTGATCGTGATCGTCGTTCTGGCGCTCCGGGTGAGCCACCCGGTCAAGATTCTCATCTGGTTCCTGGCCGGAGGCCTGTTGACGACCGTGTCTATTGGCGTCGCGATTGTGTTTGCGCTGCAAGGGGCGAGCTTCATGTCGGGCTCGGATCCGACCGTCGACCCCGCGATCTACATATCGATGGGCCTGCTCTCGCTGCTCGCCGCGTTTGCATTGCTGCGTCGGTCCGGCCGGCCGCCGGCAAAGCCGAAGCCTGAGCACGAGGCCGCAGCGGCGTCGAGCGAACCCGCCGCTGACGGAGCGCGCGGTCGAGCGAGGCGCCCCGGTGGCATTCGCCGCGGGTGTCGTGCTCAACATCGTGCCGGGCACGTTCCCGATCGTTGCGCTGAAGGACATCGCCCAGCTGAATGCGAGCAACGGGGCCAAGGTGGCGACGATCTTCGTCTTTTACGTGATCATGTTCGCGTTCGTCGAAGTACCGATCGTCGCCTACCTGTTCGCTCCCGAACGGACGACGGTCGCCGTGAACGCGTTCAACGCTTGGCTCAAGCGCAACGGGCGCCGGGTTGCCGCCTACGTCCTTGCCGGCGTCGGCCTCTACCTCACCATCCGAGGCGTCGTCGACCTTTTCCACTGAACCTTCGAGTACACCTTGTGAACCTGGGAACTCGTCTCTCATCGATCGCGCTTCGTTCACGGGTCGAACCTCGGTCGACCGACGGTGCGCGTCGAGCAAACCGATGATCTCGATCCGCTCACGCCCGATCGGGATCAGCCGCTCAGTTTCGACTCGAGTTCGGCGAGACGGTCGCCCAGCTCGGCGAGTGTTTGTTTCGTCTCTGTCAGCGCATCGAGGATCGTCTGAGCGTTCGAGTCGGCACGAGCCCGTACTGCCTTCTCTGCCTCCTCGCCTCCGCGTTGAATCACGCTGCTGGTAACGCCGGCGGTCACAAACGCGATGAACGCGACTCCGGTCACCATCTCGACGCCGCCGACAACTCGCCCGGCAACCGTCGTCGGCACGACGTCCCCGTAACCGACCGTCGTGACTGTCTGCAGCGCCCACCAGATCGCCAACCCCACCGACGGGAAGTTGTTCGGATCTGCAACCCGCATCACGAGCGCTCCGACGACCGCCAGCAAGACGAATGTCAGCGCCAAGCCGACCGTCACGGATCGGGCGTTGACGATCCGCCGAATGCGCCGCTCGACTAGAGACGGAGGTGGTGCTCCGGGCGTCGAGGCGTCTCTCATGTCACCGGATTCAACAAGCGAGTCGAGTCCCCTCGCCCCGTTGCCAGTCCACCACTCTCTGCCGGATCACGTAAGAACCGTGATGACCGCCCGGAGGATCAGAGCGGCGCCGACGATCGTCAGGGCGATCACGATCGCTCTGGCGCCGTTCTCGGCCATCCAGGCTTTGAATCGCTCGATGGCGCGCGGTGTCCAATCCGGCGCCAGGGCGAAGCTGATCAGGGGTACCTCGAGCAGGATCAGCATCACTGCGTTGACCACGAGCACGGCGAGCACCACGCCCGTCGTCCCGTAGCCCTGCTTGTCGATCTCCGTGAGCGCCGCGAGGTAGGAGGCGCCTGGGAAGCTCAGCAGGAGCCCGATTACGAACGTCGTCCTCGCGGAGCCTCCGCTGAGGCCAGCCTGCCAACGAGGCGTCTTCTTCGGCTCGTCGCCGCGTTTCTGCTCGCGCCGTTGCCTCGCTTGCGCCACGCGTCCGCTTTGGACGACATAGGCGGCGAGGAGAGCGATGAGCCCGAAGGCCAGGTCGATCCCCGGTGCGACCGAGTTCTTCGTCGTGCTCACGACTCCCGACTTGTGCAACCACTCCACGATCGCGATGCCGACAGTGACGCCCGTCGTCAACGCGCCCGCCAGGTAGCCGAGCATCAGCCGCTTCGGGTTCGGGAGCAGCAGCATCACCGTCGTCGCCGTCAGTAGCGTCGGATTGAGCGCCGCCGTCAGCGAGAACAGAAGGATCCGACTCAAGGTCGGGAACCCGGTCGCGAGCCTACTACCGTCCTCGCAGCTTCGCGAGAATGGCCAAGAGATGACTGGGCCCGATTTGCGTCCCCCGTGATCGTGTCGGCGGCGGAATCCACCGCCGCAGAGTCTCACGACCTGGGCGACGAAACGACACGGATCGTTCCGGATCACGGCGGCGTCAGGGCCGAAGGCAGCACCGGGTGCGAGACGTGGACCGTTGCCCAAGCCGTTTACCCGAGTCCCGGCATCTGTCAGCAGCGTGTTTTCAAGTCGACCAAGGAGAGTCGCATGAGTTCTTTCCGTCACGTTCCCCACCCCCACATCTCGCGTCGCAAGGCAGCGCCGCCGGTCAAGGTCGCTGACCAGTTCGCGAGAAGCGGCCCGATCGAGCGCTTCAACACTGCCTTCGCCCTCAGGATCACCGCCGCCGTTGGGTCGATGTGGTGCGCATACATCTTCGCCGCGCTCGCCCTGTTCGGCCTACCGTCAGCGATCAACAACGGCCTCGGCGGCATCGTGCAATGGATCGCGCAAACCTTCCTACAGCTCGTCCTGCTCTCGATCATCATCGTCGGTCAGAACGTACAGGCGGCGGCCTCGGACGAGCGAGCAGAAAACACCTACCAAGACGCCGAGGCGGTCCTGCACGAAGCCCTCCAGATCCAGGAGCACCTACTCACCCAGGACCGCGAGCTCGAGCGACTGATCGCCGCCCTCGGTTCCCGGCCGTAGAGAAACCAAGAGGGCGCCGCGGAGGTATGCACGTGCTCGACGCTGCTCGTCCGCAGCACGCTCTCGCTCACGAGCAGCGTCCGGATTCGTTTCGTCGAGGTGAGCTCAGGTCTCGGCTTGCCGTGCCCCTGCTGGAGGTCTGCGCATCGGCCAGACCGGCGGTCCGCCGTCTGGCAGCTCATAGACATCCATGTGCACGAAGCCCAGCCGCTCGTACAGGGCCGCGCTACGCTCGGTGCTGGCCTCGATGTACGCGGGCAGCCCAGCTGCGTCGGCTTTCTCCAGCGTCGGCTGCATCAGCGCCGATCCCACGCCCTGCCCCTGCAGCGCGGTGCGCACCCCGACCGTTCGCACGTAGAAGTGGGGCTCACGTAGGTGCCGCTGCTCCATCGCGCGCTCGACTCTTACCGCGCGGCGAAACCGCGTCCCGAACGCCCACATCCACCTGAGCGCCTCCGTCCCCGTCATGGACTTCGGCATCTCCCAGGCGTCGGGCGGCAGCTCGGCCACCGCGCCGTCGTACCCGGATGTCGTCCAGACGGTGCCCCCGTTCGCCAGCACGTACTGCTCGATCTCAACCGCAAACGTCGTACGCAGCCGCGCCTCCCGCCGCCAACGCCCCGGCCGAAGGAACGTGAACACCGGGTCGTTGATCATCGCGTCCGCCAGCGCTGCCGCCACCTTCGGCACCTCAGCCGCAGTCGCTGTCCGGACTTCGATCGGTTTCAACGCGGTGACCATCTTACGACCGGAGTTTCCGTGCGTTCGGGGGAGCACCAACGAGTCGTCGTGACGGCTTCGGTCGGGAATCGCATGGCTGGCTGCACGCGAAACCCCGGACACGGAATCTCGCCGGGACATTCCTTCGCGGCGCTCCGGCCTATTCAGCCAGGCCGAGTCAAAGGCCCCTCACCACCGTCCGCGAGCATCAGAGAGGGCTACACGGCCCGAATGTTGTCCAGGCCGACAAGTCCAGGTATGCACGGAGGTATGCAACTGCGGCGTCGGGACACCCGGTCGGCCGTGCTCACAGCGAGATTCGGTGGCGCCGGAAACCGGCGCCACCGAACCGCACAGGCTTACCAGGGAGCGCGCCCCCCGAAGGCATGACTCAGGTCGTAGTCCGCGACCCGCTTGCCGAGAGCGACGCCCGCCTCACCGGAGAACCGGTAGTGCAGGCCGCCCCAGACACGTGCATTCACGACCTCCATCGTCAGATCGGCGGTGGTCGTGAAGTGACGCACGGCGTTGAGGTTGCCGGCGGGGCCCGTCGGATCGAAGCCGTGGATGTCGACGTTGATGTTGTTCGTACCCAGGAAGTCCGCGAGCACCTCGGCCTCGGCCGACGTGAATGTCCCGTGGGCAGACGGATACTCCGGATGGTTCGGCACGGCCAGCAGCGGCCGCCACCCGGGCTGCTCAACCGTCGCCGGGTTCCCGTCGTCGAACCCCGGAGTCGGGCCGAATCCGTCGTTCGTCACCGACGTCGGGTCGATCGCCGTGATCGGCCGCCAGAACAGATAGTGGTACTTCGCGTTCATCATCGAGATTCCGGCGTCCGCGGCGACTGACGTTGACCATCGCCATCAGCCGGGCGGTCTCGGTGTCGCCGAGCCCCTTCGAGGTCGCGACGTCACGCCCGAGCTCGTTGTACTGACGGACGACGTTCGCCGTCCAGAACTTCGCCGTCGTCGTCTCCGTCGTGTTGGGATTCGTGCTCGACCCGTACGTCTTCACCTCGTTGAACGCCGCAACCCATTGCGGGCTCGACAGCGACGGCGGAGGCGGCGGCAGGAACTGGTCCGGCCGCTGCATGATGAACGGCCGCATCGACCCGACCCACGGCGTCTGCGGCGCCGCGTACGGCGGTGTCAGCCTGTAGACACCAGGCCCGGGCGGCAGCGTCGGGAACGACGACGTCGAGCCGATCGGCGTCACCCGCCCGTCACCAATGCGAGCCACGATCACACGACTCGCTGCCACCGATCCGTAGAACGTCCCGAGGTACTTCGACAGGCTGTTCGGGATTGCGGCCATCGCCTCCTGACGCAGCGAGGCGAGCGCCGCCAGCCTGCGCCGGGAAGTAGTACGACAGCGTCTGGTACGCCGCCTGGACGACCGCCGCATCGTCGTAGCCGCCGCCGAAGCTCGGGCCGGGACTCAGCGCGCCGTACATCGCTTGCGACACGTAGGCCATGTAGATGAAGCCCTCGGCCTGGAACGCACCGGAGCCGACCACCGTGTCCTCGGCAATCTTGTCCCACTGCTGGACCGCGTTGCCGGGCGGCAGAGTCGCGCCCGCATTCCGCGCCGATCCGCCCGCCAGCCCCGCAAGGGCGCCGATCACGACGAGCGTGAGCAGCATTCTCCTCATCGAGTGCTCCTTCCCCTCCCGGAGTCGCCCGATCGCGACTCCGACTCGACTATAGGTCTACGTCGACGGTCCGCCTAGGGTGGCGCCCGAGCCTGGGCCCGCCTCATGTTGACGACGCTCCGACTGAGGCGACGTCCGCCGTTGAATGTGCGCGGTCGCGGGCGTATGGTCAATCACGCGGGGGGTTCCGGAAGTCGGGAGGCAGCACTCGTGGAACGTCGTGCAGTGTGCGCTCTCGCGGCCGGGGTGACTTGCCTTGTCGTGCCGGCTGACGTCGGCACGGCGCCAGCGCCACCGGCTCATCACGTTCGCATCACCGTCACACCTCGAACCGTCTCTCCGTACGGCTGGGCGCAGATCGAAGTAGAAGGGGTGCCCGAGGCAACAGCAGTTGCGGTGCAACTAGAGGGTGCTTCGGGCGTCCTCGGGACACTCATCCCGTGGATCGCACTTCGGCGCTATCGCGACGGAAACTGGTTCGCGCGCCTCCCGCAACCAGTGCTCCCCGGCATCTATCCGATCAAGCTACGCACGCGGCCAAAACTGGCGATCTCGCTCACGGAAGTCGCATACCTCCGCGTGTACTGGAACGGGACAGAAACCCGCCCACTCTTCCCGACACCCGAACAAGTCGCGGCCTGGTGGGTGCATACCGTCGCCGGTGGAACGCTCGTCGCGATCCGGCGGTGGCCCAGCCAGCCGATCGACCATCGCCTCGCAAGTCTGCACCGGCTGTTTGTCGTCGCGTATAGCCCTCACGGCAGCTCAGCACCACAAGAACGTCTTGGCGTCTGGATCACAGCGGTACGAGAAGGCTATCGCGGCCCATGGCGACTGCTCGAAGCCGCTGTGACGCCTCCCTAGGCTGGGAGCGTCGGCCCCGGGTCCAGGAGGGAAAAGAATCCGGGGCCGCCGCGCCTGCCTGCCGGTCGCCCCCCAGGCGACCGCACGGACGACGTTACTCGATCCCGCAGTCGATTGTGACGATGGAGACAATCGCAATTACGTAGGCCGGCTTGGCGTTTAACGAATAAGAGAGGTCTCGCGGGTGAAAGGCGCCAGGGCCTAACGGCGCATCTTTCAAACCGCAAACTGATGACCCGGATCAAGGGTCTCACAAATCGCTCGGCCGCCTGCTCAAGCCGGATGGCCTTAGCTCGTAGGGCGAGGGCGCTGCGCTGGATTGGGCTTGGTCTGAAAGGTTTTTCGATTTTGGAAAGGGCTTCGTTTAGTGCATCGGTGAAACGCTGGTTTCTTCAGCGGGCGACATCTCATTACCTGATTTTGACCGCGTCTCCGTGTTCGGCCCGCAGCCTGTCGAGCCGTGCGCGCTCGCTCGCGTTTAACAGGGCTGCGCGCTTCGTGCGTGCGTAGGTGCGCAGTCGTTTCTTCGCCTCTGCACGCGTGTCGGGATCAACTGCCTCCTGCCGAACACGTCGGTGACACCGTCGAAACGATCCTTGCCCACTACACCGTGCGGACTAGAAACGACGGTGAGAACCTCGGTGAACTCCTTGCACGTCCGGTCTGAATCTCTACTCTGACCCAAGCCCCCAACTTTTCTGACCCAACGGAATCCGCGCAAGCGGATTCGTTTGTTCAAGCCGTAAAAAAGGGCCCGCCTGGATTCGAACCAGGGACCAACGAATTATGAGTTCGCTGCTCTAACCGCTGAGCTACGGGCCCGCGCCGGTCCAGCGTAGTCGCTTGTGGCGACAGGGCTAGACTCTCGCCGATGAAGGTCTTCCAGGCGGAACGGCACTTCCAGACGACCGGCGGTCTCCACGTCACCGACATCACCGAGGAGGTCGCGGAGATCGTCATCGAGTCGGGCGTCGTCGACGGCATCTGCTGCATCTACTCGCCGCACACGACCTGCTGCGTGCGCGTCAACGAATACGAGCGCGGCATGTTCGAGGACTTCGGCGCACTCCTACGGCGGCTGATCCCGCACGAGACCTACTACGCGCACGACGACTGGGACCGGCGGACCGAGAACATCTGCGAGGAGGACATGGAGGTCGGCAACGGCCACGCGCATTGCATGTCGATGCTGCTCGGGTCGGCCGGCGAATCGGTGCCGGTTGCCGACGGCTCGCTCTGCCTCGGGCAGTGGCAACGTGTCCTCTTCATCGAGCTCGACCGCTCACGGCCGCGCCGCTGGGTCTGCAAGGTCGTCGGCTCGTAACCCCGGCGGTCACGCCGGCACCAGCGCCGCGATCTCGCGACGCTCGGCGAGTTGGCGCAGCGCCTGCGACTCCAGCTGACGCACGCGCTCGCGCGTGATCCCGAGCGTCCGTCCGATCTCCTCGAGCGACTTCGGCTCGGCGCTCCCGCCGAGCCCGTAACGCAGCTTGAGGATCTGACGCTCGCGCTCGGGGAGATCCTCGACCGCGCGGTGGAGAGCGCGCTCGGTCAGCTCGACCTCGACCTGCTCGTCGGGAGGGGCCTCGTCACTCGCGAACAGGTCACCGAACGAGCTCGAACCGTCGTCGCCGACCGGTTTGTCGAGCGAGGCGACCGCGCGAGCCGCGCCGTGCACCTCGCGCACCTGCTTCAGCGGGAGCTTCGACCGCTGGGCGACCTCCCGGTCGGTCGGGGCGCGCTCGAGCTCGGCCGTGAGCTCGCGTTCGACGCGCGCGATGCGCTGCTCGCGCTCGGCGATATGGACCGGGATGCGAATCGTGCGCGCCTTGTTGGCGACACCGCGTTGTACCGCCTGGCGAATCCACCACGTCGCGTACGTCGAGAACTTGAAGCCCTTGCGCCAGTCGAACTTCTCCGCGGCGCGGATCAGGCCGATGATTCCCTCCTGGATCAGATCGAGCAGCATCAGGCCGTGACCCTGATAGCGCTTTGCGATCGAGACGACGAGTCGCAGGTTCGAGTTGACGAGCAGGTCCTTCGCTTCTTTGTCGCCGCGCTCGATCCGCTTGGCGAGCTCGATTTCCTGCCCCGCGGTCAGCAGCGGGTAGCGCCCGGCTTCGTTCAGGAACAGCTGCAGCGAGTCGGTCGTCGCCGCGGCGAGCTGGTCGTTGGTGTACGGCACAGGCTCCTCGAGCGCTCGCGAGCAGTCGTCGGTCAACTCGATGCCGTGCGACTCGAGGCGCTCGAGCAAGGCCTCGACGTCATCCTCGTCCAGCTCCAGCTTCTGAGCGATCTCGCGCAACTCCGTCAGGTGCACGCACCCGTGGTCGTCGCCGTGCTCGAGCAGGAGCCCGATTGGATCGTGGGTCATGGGATTCGCCTTCCCGTCCTCCCCATGCTCTAACCGCGGAGCCGTACCGGTCAAGACCTTCACGAATGTTTACAGCCGACCGACCGGCCGCTCATCTGGCGCGGGAACAGTGGCCCTGTGCCGCCCTTCGACACGATCCGCCCTGCACCCCCCGTCCCGGCCCCCGGCGGGTCGCTCGCCCTGTGGGTGTTGGCCGTGATCGCCCTGTTGGTCGTGGTCGGGGCCGGGCTCGTCCTGGCCTCGCGGCGCTAATCCTGATCCGACGAGGTACGATCCGACGCCGTGTGGTGGCTGTGGATCCCTCTGATCGTCCTCGCGTCGGTCCTGCTCTTCTTCGGGCTGCTCGTCTTCCTGGGCCGGTTCCGAAACGGCGCGCTGCTGCGGCCCATCGTTGCGCAGCTCTCCAGGATCGGCTTCATTCGCCGGCTGTTCCAGCGGATGAGCACCGCGGCGATCGAACGCCAGAATCCCGAGCTCGCGAGCGCGCTCAAGAAGATCAACACGGTGGCCGCCAACCCGAATCCGCAGGCGATGCAGAAGGCCATGAGCCGCCTGACTCCCGCGGAGCGGCGCGCCTACATGGACGCCGCGCGTGAGCAGCAGGGCGACGGAGCGCTCGACAACATCGGCCGCCAGGAGCGTCGCCGGATCGAGCGGCAGTCGCGCGGTGGGCGCCCCACCGGCGGTGGCACGGCAGCCCGTAAGCGCAAGCGGCGTTAGATTCGACCCTCGATGAAGAGCGATGTCTTGATCCTCGGCGCGGGGTTCGGTGGGCTCGAGCTCGCGACGATGCTGTCGGAAACGCTCGGCGAGGGCATCGACGTCACGGTCATCGACAAGAACAGCTCGTTCGTCTTCGGGTACTCGAAGCTCGATGTGCTGTTCGGGCGGACGACGCTCGACGCTGTGGCGCTGCCGTACAGCGAGCTCGCCAAACCGGGTGTGCGTGTCCTGCAGGAGACGATCACCGCGATTGATCCCGAGGCTCGACGGGTGTCGACGGACGCAGGCGAGCACGAGGCCGACGTCCTGGTCGTCGCGCTCGGCGCCGACTACGACTTCGACGCGACCCCGGGGCTGGCGGAGGCGGGCAACGAGTTCTACTCGGTGGCCGGCGCGGTGCGGCTCGCCGAGCTGCTGCCGACGTTCACCACTGGGCGCGCGATCATCGGCGTCTGCGGTGCACCGTTCAAGTGCCCCCCGGCGCCGAGCGAAGCAGCGCTGCTGCTGCACGACTACCTCTCCGACCGCGGTATCCGAGGCGAATGCGAGATCTCGTTCGTGATCCCCTTCGGGACACCCGTCCCGCCCTCTCCCGAGACCTCCCAGGCACTGGTCGCCGCGTTCGCCGAGCGCGACATCCGGTTCATCCCGCAGCGCCGCGTCAGCTCACTGGACGGTGCGCGCAGCGTGGCGGTGCTCGACGACGGCAGCGAGCTCCCGTTCGATCTCTTCCTCGGGGTCCCCAAGCACCGCGCCCCCGACGTCGTAATCGCAAGCGGTATGACCGACGAGGGGTATGTCCCCGTACGCTCGGAGACGCTCGAGACGCGCTTTCCGTCCGTGTACGCGGTCGGCGACGTCGCAACGGTCGGCGTCCCGAAGGCGGGAGTGTTCGCCGAAGGTGCGGCGCGGATCGTGGCACGCTCGCTGATCGCACGACTCCGCCGGGGCGACGAGCCGGGTGCCTACGAGGGACGCGGGTCGTGCTACATCGAGTTCGGCGGCGGCGACGTCGGCCGGGTCGACGTCGACTTCCTCGGCGGCCCGAAGCCCACCGGGACGTTCCAGGCGCCCTCGGCCGCCCTCGTCGCCGAGAAGAAGCACTTCGGCTCGAGCCGGCGCGCGCGCTGGTTCGGCTGATCAGCTCGCGCCGGTCCAGGCCTTCGCCTCCTCGAGCGCTGCCGGCTCGAAGACGCGAATCTGTCCCGGGATCAGCCAGCTGAACGCGGCGACCCCGTGCCGCATCCAGTCCTTGTCGGTCACGACGGCCAGCCGCTCCCACGACGAGCGGTACTTGAGCCCGACCGTGCCGGCGACCTTCATGTCCTCCCACAGGGCGCCGAGATCGAGGCCGTGAAAGTCGGGCGCCGTCTCGACGAGGAAGCTCACCTTCTTCCCTTGGTCGAGCTGCTCGCGGATCGGGTCGAGCATCTGGAAGTACTCGTCCCTAGTGATGCGCCCGGAGAGCCGAAACCCGAGCGTGCCCGCGGCCATCCCGTCGATCTGCTCGACCACGACGCAACCGTAGCGAAGCCTGGCAGACTCGGCTCGTGTCAACCCAGGGCGACGAGGGCTTCTTCGGCGAGCAGGTCGCGGCGACCTACGACGAGCGCACCGCGGGCATGTTCGACGAGTCAGCGGTGCGGCCTGTCCTCGACCTCCTCACCGAGCTCGCCGGCGACGGAGCGGTGCTCGAGTTCGGGATCGGCACCGGCCGCATCGCCCTGCCGCTCGCCGCACGCGGTGTCGAGGTCGCCGGCATCGACAACTCGGAGGCGATGGTGGCGCGGCTGCGGACGAAGCCGGGAGGCGAGCGGATCGAGGTGACGATCGGCGACTTCTCGTCCGCCCGAGTCCCCGGCGAGTTCTCGGTCGTCTACCTCGTGTTCAACACGATCTTCAATCTAGTGACGCAGGAGGCGCAGGTCGCGTGCTTCGAGAACGCGTCGGCGCATCTTCGGCGCGGGGGGCGATTCGTGATCGAGACCGGCGTGCCCGACCTGCAGCTGCTGCCGCCGGGCCAGACGATCGTCCCGTTCCGAGCCGACCCGGACGGCGTCTCGTTCGACGTCTACGACGTGGTCACTCAGCGCTTCAGCTCACAGCACTACAGATTCTCCGGCCACGGAGTCGAGTCACACCCGTTCGAGTTTCGCTACGCCTGGCCGGCCGAGCTCGACCTGATGGCACGTATTGCCGGGCTTCGCCTCGAATACCGGTGGGCCGGCTGGCAACACGAGCCGTTCACGGCCGCGAGCCGGTCGCACATCTCGGTGTACGAAAAGAATTAGTCCGCTCCCGGCGCTACTGCGCGGGGCCAGTGCCGAGCTTCACGGTCGTCGTGTAGCCGTTTCCGTCCTGGTCGACGTAGGCGACAGTGACCTTGGTCCCTGGCTTCTTCGCAAGGATGAGCGGGCTGACCTGCTCGGGAGACGAGACGGCGTGTCCGTTGATGGCGGTGATCACGTCACCGGCGACGAGGCCGGCTGACGCAGCCGGGCCGCCGGGGACGACGCCGGCGATCAGCGCTCCCGACGTCCCTGCGTAACCGAAGCCGCCGTAAACGGAACCGTCGCCCACCGGCTGCACCTCGACGCCGAGGAATGCGGTGGCGCCGACGTGAACGGCTGTCGAAGCCTTGCCGGAGACGATCTGCTTGGCGACGGTCAACGCCTTGCCGATCGGGATCGCGTAGGCGTCGGAGGAGTTCGCCGCAAACGCGGAGTTCGCAGAGGCGGCCGTGTCCATACCGAGAACGCGGCCCGCGCTGTCGAACAGCGGCCCGCCGGAGTCGCCGGGCTGAACACCGGCGTTCGTCTCGATCATGCCGGTGAGCTGCTCGGGAGCGCTCTGCTCGTCGCTTGCGACGATCGACCTGTCGAGACCGGTGACCGTGCCGCGCGCGGAGATCAGCTTGCCCGTGCCGCCCGCATTGCCGACCGCTTTCACGGCCTCGCCGATCGATGCGCTCGAGCCGGACACCGAGATCGTCCTGAGATTCGACGCGCCCTTCAACCGCAGCACCGCGACATCGACGCTGCGGTCGTAACCCACGACGCGGGCCGAGTAGCTATGTCCGGTGTTCGGGACGACGACCTTGATGGTGGTCGCGCCCGAGACGACATGGTTGTTGGTCAGCACGGTTCCGGATGACGTCAAGACCATGCCGCTGCCGGCAGCGGCGCCCCCCTCGTAGCCGAGATTCGTATCGATGACGACGACGCCGGTCCCGATCGGCTTGCCGCGCGCGAAAGCCAGCGCTGCGGCTATGCCGACCGCGATCAGTCCGACGACGACGAACAGCAAGACCCGAAAATCTGAGCGGCGAAGAATCATGTCACCAGGGATACCGTTCATTGCTAAGCGGCGCCTTAGTGTTTGCCGTATTACGGCAACTCTGATTGGGCGATGTTGGCGAGCACCTGTGCGCGCGCGACCGGATCCAGGTCGTCGAGCTCCGAGCGGATCGCAGTAGCTGCTGCGTCGATCTTCTCGTTTCGTTCCGCGAACTTGCGCCGGGCGAGCAGGCAACCGCCGGCGACAGCCGACACGAGCCCGAGCACTCGGAGCGCGCGGGAGCCGACGACCAGGCCAAGCGTGAAGCCGACCACCCCCGCGGCGCCGACTGCCACGTAGACGACGTCGTCGCCCTCGACGCCGAGCGTCGGAATCCGATCGCTCATCCGCCCTCGATGCTACCGGTTCACCCCGCGCCGAGCGGCGCCCGGAACGTGCAGACTTCGCTCGATGGTCGGCGGTCCCGTTCGCGAGCTCGGCGGCGGCGTGCAGATGCCGATGCTCGGTCTCGGCGTCTGGCAGACGGCCGCCGGCCGCGAGACCGAACAAGCCGTCGAATGGGCGCTCGAAGCGGGCTACCGGCATATCGACACCGCGACGATGTACCGCAACGAGCGCAGCGTCGGAACAGCGCTCCGAAGCAGCGGGCTGCCGCGAAGCGAGGTGTTCGTGACGACCAAGTGGATGCCGATGGTGCGCAGCGCACCGCGCGAGCTCGAACGCAGCCTCGAGCGGCTCGGGCTCGAGTACGTCGACCTCTATCTCATCCACTGGCCCGTGCCACTCCGCTCGTCTCACGGCTGGCCGGAGCTCCAGTCGCTGCGGGAGGCCGGGCTTGCGCGCTCGGTCGGCGTCAGCAACTACGGCGTCGATCGCCTGTCACGACTCGTCGGCGACGGCGGACCGGCCGTCGACCAGGTGCAATTCAGCCCGTTCAACTTCCGTCGCGCGCTGCTCGAGTTCTGCGACGCGAACAACGTCGTGCTCGAGGCGTACAGCCCACTCGAACGCGGACGTGTCGACGATCCGCTGATTGCCGCGATCGCCGCGCGCCTCGAGCGAACGCCCGCCCAGGTGATGCTCCGCTGGTCGCTGCAGCGCGGCGTCGTGGTGATCCCGAAGTCGACGCATCGCGACCGCATCGAGTCGAACGCGCGCATCTTCGACTTCGAGCTTGGACCGGACGACATGAGCTCGCTCGACGGCCTCGATCGCACCGGCGGCACTGCCGACGCACGATAGGAGCGGACGGAGTAGCGTTCCGTCCGCGAGTCAACGGTCGAACCCGAGGAGGGCTGGATGCCAGGACAGACGTTCACCGGGCAGACTCTCGTGGAGGCGCTTCGCTCGGGCGAGCTCGACCAGCCCGCCGGCGTCGTGCTCGTCGGGATGGTCAAGGAGTCGGAGCAACCTGATCACGTGGCGTTCGCACGCGGCGGGTGCGACACGTGGATCGACCTGCCCACCTCGCTGATCGAACAGGCCGAGCACGCCGGGGCTCGACCCTGCGACGACCATTCGCATCCGGTCTTCCGGATCACGCTGCGTGAGTCGGACGACCCGCAGGCGAGGCTGTTGGCCCAGTTGCTGGCGACTCAGGCTCAACCGCAGTTCCGGCCGCGGTCGCCGGAGCCCACACACCTTCCCGGGCTTCGCCTATCGAGACGGCGCGGAGGCGGAACCAGCCGTATGGGGGCGCAGCAGGGCGGGTTCCACGACTACTGCATGTACTTCTGCGACTTCCTCGTCAGGGAGTGCATCGGCTTCGGCAACGATTGGGAGACATGCATCAACCTGCGGGTCGGCTGCAGCGACCTGTGCGGCATCTTCAGCAGCGTGTTCGAGCCGATCTTCGACTAGAGGCTCCTCTAGCAGAGCTCACGCGCCGTGGCACTGCTTCCATTTGCGACCCGAGCCGCAGGTGCAGGGGTCGTTGCGCCCGCGCTGGGCGTCGGCTGAGGCGTACTCGCCGACGATCGCAGAGGGTGCGAGACCGCGCCGCAGTTGCTCGCCCATGAACCGCATCGGACCGTCGACGTGGTGGAAGAAATCCTTGAAGCCGGCGCACAGGTAGTTCAGGCCCGAGTCGCCGTCGGGTGTCTCGATGAAGCGGTCCTTCGGACAGCCTCCATGACAGGCGAAGCGAACGTCGCAGTCCAGGCAGTACCGAGGGAGCTTCTCGCGCTTGTCGAGGCCGAACTGCCGCTGGCGCTGCGAGGCGACCAGCTCGAGCATGTGGTGCTCCTTGATGTTGCCGAGCCGGTACTCTGGCTCGACGAAATGGTCGCACGAGTAGAGGTCGCCCGTGTGCTCGAGCGCAAGGGCGAGCCCGCACGTCTCGGAGTGGATGCAGAGGCTCGGCGGCTCGCCGACCCAGTTCGCGAGCGCGACGTCGAACATCTGCACGTACACCTCGCCGACATCGCGTCTGACCCACTCCTCGAAGACGTCGATCAGGAACCGCCCGTACTGCTTCGCCGTCACCGAGCGTCCCGTCACCCGCTTACCTTGTTGCACATATAGCGGCCGGTCGCGCCACGACGTCCACGGGACCGTGCCGTCGGCGTCCGCCTCCGCCACGCGCTCGATGATCGGGATGAACTGTACGAAGCGGGCTTCGCACTCGTCCCGCAGGAAGCGGTAGACCTCGCGACCGAAGTCGCCGTTCGCGGCATGGATCGTCGTCAGCGCGTTCCACTCGACGCCGGCGGCCTGCAGGTGCCCGAGGCCCTTCATCACCTGGTCGAACGAGCCCCTGCCGCCCTTGTTCACACGGTAGGCGTCGTGTAGCTCCCGCGGTCCGTCGATCGAGACGCCGACCAGGAACCGATGCTCCTTGAAGAACGCCGCCCACTCGTCGTCGAGCAGCGTGGCGTTCGTCTGAATCGTGTACTCGGCGTGCTGCCCCGGCCGCAGATACCGAGCCGCAAGCTCCACCGACCGGCGGAAGAACTCGACCCCCATCAGCGTCGGCTCACCACCCTGCCAGGCGATGCTCACGACCGGGCTGCCGGCATGCGCCTCGATCAACTGACGCACATACGCCTCCAGCAACTCGTCGGCCATCCGAAAACGGCTCCCCGGATACAGCATTTCCTTCGACAGGAAAAAGCAGTACGAGCAGTCGAGGTTGCACACCGCCCCCGTCGGCTTCGCAAGCAAGTGGAACGCGCGCGGCGCATCCTCGATCGTCAACGGCTCTGGAGTCGCCATAGCAAGGAATTCAACCAGCGGCCGACACCGTCCCGGAGGTGCAAGATGAGGACCGTGGAGTCGATGAAGGTCGAGGTCGACGGACGGCGGGCGCGCCTGCGTGTCACCGGCAGCGGGCGGGACGTCGTCGTCGTCCACGGGCTCTCGGGATCGTGGCGCTGGTGGTCGCTGCTCGTCGAACCTTTGGCGGCGCGCCACCGGCTCCATCTCGTCGAGTTGCCGCGGCTCGGCCGCTTGCGAGCCGGCGAGCTGGCTCCGTGGCTCGGGCGGCTGCTCGACGCCGCGGGACTCGGCCCCGTCGACCTCGTCGGCCATTCGCTCGGTGGGCTCGTCGCTGCGGAGCTCGCCGTCGCCCAGCCGGAGCGGGTCCGGCGGCTGGCGCTGGTCGCCCCGGCTGGCATCCCCTGCGGTCGCGGCCTGCTCGGACGGTCACTGCCGTTGCTCGAGGAGCTCTACGGGGTCCGCGCCGAGCTGCCGACGATCGTCGGCGACGCGTTGCGAGCCGGGCCGACGAGTCTCCTCCACGGCGCCGTCTACGTCTGGGAGCGCGATCTGCGCGCCGAGATCGGGGCGATCCGGGCGCCGACGCTACTCGTCTGGGGCGACCGCGACCGGCTCGTACCGGCGCGAGTCGCCGAGGAATGGCAGGCGCAGCTTCCGCACGCGCGGTTCGTGCAGCTGCCGTGCGGGCACGTCCCGATGTGGGAGGCGCCCCGCGAGCTCGCGAGCTCCCTCCTGGACTTCCTCGGCGATCAGGTCGCGGACGATGCCGGCGACCAGGTCGGGTTGCGTATAGGGGACGGCGTGCGGCTCGCCGGGAACGACCACCAGGCGGCCCCGAGGTAGCAGCGACGCGACCTGCGCGGCCCACTCGCGGCTTACGAACGCGTCTCGCCCGCCGTGCAAGACCACCGTCGGCTGCCCGATCGCGGGCAAGCGATCCTCCATCCGGTCCTCGAGCGCCGAGCGCGCCGCGGCCCGGAGCTGGCGAAGATCGTGTCCGACGCCGTCCCGCGCCGCGATGCCGACGAGCGACACGGGCTCACGTGCGGTCTCACGCAATCCTGCGAAAATCTGACGTCGTCCCCCACGCCGCGCGGGATCGACCGTGGGGCCGGCGAGCACCATCGGGCCGACCCGATCCGGTCGCCTCACCGCGAGCTCGGTCACGATCTGGCAACCCATCGAGTTCGCGACGAACGCCGGACGTTCGAGCCCGACGACGTCGAGCCACTCGAGCAGCGCCGCGGTGTGCTCGTCGATTCCCGGTGCGACCGGCGCCCGCTCGCTTCGGCCGTGACCGGGCAGATCGGGGACATACGCGGCGCACGACCGGGCCAGGACCCGCGCCAGAGGCAAGAAGTAGCGGCCCGAGACGCCGTACCCGTGCACGAGCACCACTGGAGGGCCGGACCCACCAGTGCGGGCGTGCAGCAGGATGCCGCCGACGCTGTCGAAGCGGCGCCCGAGCTGTGGCAGCTCCCTCCGTCTCTTCATGACACGAGTCTGCCACACGCCCGCAGGCGGATCGCGGGCGGTTTCCGAGCGGTTCAGTCGCGAACCAGCCGCGGCGCGAGGAGGCGGTCGTGCTTCAGGCCGAGAACCCGCTGATTGCATCGCCGATCAACTCGGCCCCGATCACCAGCATGAGGACGGCCATGATCTCCTACTGCGAGCGGATCAGCATCTCGGCCTCGCGCTCGAGGTCGACGTAGGCATCGCCGCTGACGTCGACCGCGATGCGGTTGATCGTCCCGCCGGTGAAGGCGTACGGAGAGTCTCCGGGATAGTCGTCGGTCACCGCCTCACGGCTGTGCCGTCCGACGTACAGACCCGAGCCCGCGATCGCGTACGCGCCGAGCTGGGTCTTGAGCTTCCCCTCGCCGACCTTCGTCTCCCCGTGGTACAGCGCCAGCGTCCCGGTCGTGCAGGTCGGCTCCATCCCTTCCTTCTCGAACGACGCCGACAGGATCAGGTTCTCACCGGTAGGGATGTCCTCGGCTCCGACGATCATCGCGGTGTCGAATGCTGCTCGCAAAGCATCGAACGCCGACTCGCGTGTGTCTCCGAGCCACTTCTTCCGATCCAAGTCATCGACCGTGACGAAGGCGCGCGTGCCGCTCGAGTCGGTCACCACCCAGTGGTAGCTGCCTGCCCCGACGGGCGCGTATTCAGCGACCTGGACATCGAAACCCCAACCGTCGGCCAGAGACGCAAACAGGCCGCTCATCTCGAAGCCCTCAGGTAGTGCTCTCACCGCTCGCAGCGTAATGCTGGGTCGAGCCGGATCAGCCGAGGGCCGCTCCTTCGAGCGACTCGGACGGAGTCGGGTCTGGTAACCGTCGCATACGGAAGCCGTTGGCGACACCGAGGAGACTGGCAAGGATCGGCACGAGCAGCGCGACCTGCAGGGAGCGGTCGCGCGCTTGCTTGTTGATGGAGAGGATCTCGGCTTGCACGTCTTTCGGTTCGCCGGTGAGGAGCGGTTCGAGTTGAGCGTTGCTCATCACTTCGGCGTCGTCTTCGAGGGTGTCGGAGATCTGCTGCTGCTGCGCCGATGGGATGACCGGACTGTCTTGGACGAGCCTGGTGAAATCGAAGGCGAGAAACGACAGCAGGATCCCGCCGGCCATCGCCAACCCGAACGAGAGACCGAACGACCCGGCGGCGGAATTGATGCCCGCGGCCTCGCCGACTCGCTCGTCGTCGATCGGCGAGAGCGTGTAGTTGTTCAGCTGAGAAACCAGTAGCCCGAGCCCCGAGCCGGTGATCAGCAACGGGATGACCAGCGCCCATCCGGTGTCCGTCCGCGGCACGATGGGGATGATCAAGGCGAGCCCGACGGCGCTCAGCGCAAAGCCCACGAGAACGATGTCGCTCGGCCGGCGCTTCCCTGCCCTGCGGCCGGCCAGCAGCGCGACCCCGAACATGCTGAGCGAGAGGGGCGCCAGGGTCAGCCCCGTCTGGATCGCGTTGTACTCGAGAGTCATTTGCAGAAAGATCGGGAGCGCGATCATCGCCCCGCCGAGCGTGACGTTCTGCAGCAACTGTCCCGAGATACCCGTCGTGAAATGGGGGAACTTGAAGAGGCCCGGGTCGATCAGGGTCTGCTTGCCCTCGCTCTTGCGACGAACGAGCCACCAGGCCAGAAGCCCGAGTGCGACGGCGCCGACCGCCATCAACACCACCACGTAGTCGCCCCCTTCCTGCCACACGAGAATGCCGAGGACGACGCCGCCCATCCCGACAACAGAGAGGATCGCGCCGACGACGTCGATGTGTCGGGACCCGGTAAAGGGCACATCGCGGATCAGCTTCACCTGGGACAACACGACGCCGATCACCACGACTTCGAGACCAAAGCCGACGCGCCACGACAGGACGGTCGTGACGAAGCCGCCGATCAGCGGTCCTACTGCTGCGGCGATCGCAGCTGCGGCCCCGACCAACGCGTACGCCTTCGTGCGGGCAGCGCCCTCGAAGTTCCCGTGGATCAACGACTGCATGGCGGGCAGTAGAAGCGATGCCCCCAGGCCGCCGATGATCGCCCAGAAGACGATGATCGCCGTCAGGTTCTGGGCGACCGTCATCGCCAACGCGCCGGTCGCGTAGGCGAGAAGGCCGAGCACGTAGGCGCGTTTGCGGCCGATCAGGTCACCGACCTTGCTCATGATCAGGATGAACGCCGCCGAGACCAGCGCCTCCAGTGCGATCGCGGACTGCACTCCGCTGACGGTCGTATCGAGATCCCTGACGACCGCGGAGATGGAGACATTCATCAGCGACGTGTCGACGACGAGCACGAACATCGCCATCGCGAGCAGAAGGGCCAGTCTCGAACTCCCGTTGTTCTCCTCGGGGACGACACTTGCAGCCGCACTCTCCGTCATGAGCACCACACTACGTTCTGAATCAGTCGACATCGGCCCGGCAGCTCGCTCAGCGTCCGGAGGAACCGTTATCGAGAGACAATTGACCGGGCGGCCATGATCGTCGACGCGCACACCGATGTGCTGCTCGAGCTCCTCGTCCGCGATGGCGACGAGCCGTCGTTCGAGCTCGTGCTGCGCCGCGGCGAGGCGGGCGTCTTTAGGCGCTACTGGCTGCCGAGACTCACCGCAGGCGGCGTTGGCGTCCAGATCTGCCCCCTGTACGGCGAAGGCGCCCGACGTAACGACGCGCGAGAACGGACGCTCGCCCAAGCGACCGAGCTCAGGCGTATTGCCGAGGAGAACGCCGAACAGATCTGCCTCGTCCACACGAGCGCCGAGTTGCGCGACCCCCGCTTGCGGTTGGTGTTGTCGATGGAGGGCGTCGAGCCGCTCGAGGGCGATCCGGGCGCATTCGACGAGTGGTACGAACGTGGCGTGCGCACGGCGAGTCTGACCTGGAACCACGCGAACGAGTTCGCAGGAGGGATCGACACGCCGACGCAGGGACTGACCGACCGAGGCCGCGCACTCGTACGCCGGTTCGGCGAGCTCGGCGTCATCCTCGACCTTGCGCACGCGTCCGACCAGACCTGGCGCGACGTGATCGAAGAAGGGATCGCCTTCTCGGTGACGCACGCGGGCTGCCGCGCCGTCCACGACCATCCGCGGAATCTCGCCGATTGGCAGCTCGAAGGTCTCGCAGAGCGCGGGGGCGTCCTCGGAATGATGGCGCTCCCTTTCGTCGTCGATCCTGCCGCCCCGACTCTCTCACGTTGGCTCGACCACTTCGACCACGCTGTTGAAGTGATGGGGGTCGAACACGTCGGCCTCGGCGCCGACTTCGTCGACCAGCTGACTCCGGTCAACGAGAGGCTCGGGCCCGGCCAACTACCGCAGTCCAAAACGGCCGCCCAGATCGGCAAGTCGCGCTTCTCACTCGAGGGCTTCCGAGGACCCGAGGATTTCCCATCGCTGGTGACGGCGCTCCGTGGGCGAGACTACGACGGCCACCGGCTCGAGTCGATCATGAGCGGGAACTGGCTCAGGATCCTCCAGGGAGCGCTCCCGACGTAACTGACCCGGCCGCACCCGCGGATAGCCGAGCCGCGAGCCTGAATCCGTCTCGAATCGACCGCTCGTGAATGGCTCTACTGAGCCCAAGGTGGAGGCGCGGTCGCCAGCCGGCAATGGAACTTCTACTGACGCGACTCCGCGTCTTCAACGCGCTGCACCAACGCCTCGAACAGCGCCCAGATTATCTCCGGATGGCTCTCGACGATCGGCCTGAAGCTCCAGACGGGCAACTGATAGCCGCGAACCACGGTGTCGGCCCTTACCGTGGCGCTACGAGCGGACTTGTCGATCAGGGCCATCTCGCCCAGCGAATCGCCCGGGCCTAACTTTCGCACCTCGTTGCCATGCACGAGCACCGCGGCCTCGCCGCTTTCGATCACGAAGAAGATACGGCCGCGCTCGCCCTCCTCGGCGAGCAGCTCGCCCGGCGCGTATGTGCGGTCGTTGAACTCCCCGGCCAGTCGGTCGAGAAACGTCTCGTCGGTGTCCGCGAAGAGCGAGACCCCGCGAAGCAAGTCGCGGCTTGGCGCCGGCATGCGCCGATACTAACGTGCGCACGGCCCGGAACCAAGCGTGATGCCCCGGTCAGGGAATCGTGACCGGGGCCGTGTGGTAGCCGCCGAGCGTGCAGCTCACGGCGTAAGCTCGGCTGGTCTTCACGGTGACGCCGAGCGTAAAGAGGGATCGATCTGTCGTTCCAGGCTTCGGCCATCCCGCGCCCACGGCTTCCGTGTTGCCAGTCGGGGCTGTCACGGAGAGCGTGTGACCCTTGTAACGGCACAGGACGGTCTCCCCTGGGTGTAGTTGTGAGCGGGTGTAGGTCTTGTTGGTGCCGACCTTGACCGTGAGCTTGACGGACGTCGCTGACGCCGAGGTTGCAAGGGCGAGGGTCGCGGCGACAAGCGCCAGGGTCAGGATGGTCGAGATGCGACTGGCGTGGTGGGCAGACATGGTGAGGATTGGGACGCCCCTCTCGAAGCCGGTTAGGCCGCTCAGGGCGGCGTCGAAGTGGTTTCGAACCGCTGTCGGCGCTGTCGACGCGCGTACCCCTATCGCCCGGGGCCGGGGATCTCTCCGGCGACTTCGCCTGCGGCCTTCGCGCGTTCGGCCGCACCCTCCGTCATCACCTCGGCTTTCTCACGTTCTTGTAGGGCATACGCGTTCGCGAGGTCGAATTCGAGAGCGACGGAGAGCTCTGTCGGCCCGGTCACGGTGAGCGCGCGCTCCAACAGGTTAATCGCGGCGCGCCAGTCCGAGCGCCAGAGGGCGCGCCTGCCTGCGACCGCGAGCTGATCGCCGGCACGTTTGATCAGCGTCGGGTCGGTGTAACCGAGCTCGGTCTGGTACCGGACGGCCTGCTCGAGGTGGTAGCCGCGAAGCTCGTCGACTTCGATCATGTGTGGACGGGACGCGTCGAGCCAGTCGGCGAAGCGCTCGTGCAGCTCGGCCCGGACGGTTTTCGGAAGTGCGTCGTAGGTGGCGTCCCGGATCAGCTGGTGGCGGAAGCGGAAGGCGTTGTCGCCAGGAATTTGCGCTTCGTGAGGCTGAATCAACTCCTTGTGGACGAGCGCATTCAGGCACAAATGGAGTTTCGGCTCCTCGTCGCCAAGGTATTCGACAGCGCTTTGGTGGAACACTCGACCCGCGACCGCTCCGTGCTCGAGCACACCACGTTCGGTCGGGTCCAGTTGGTCGAGACGAGCAGCAAGGAGCGCCTGGATCGTCGGCGGCATCGCGAGCTCGCCGACACGTGACTCCTGTACGAGCGCGTGAAGCTCTTCGATGAAGAGCGGGTTGCCGTCGGCAGCGGCACAGATCCGCTCCCGCAGCTCCCGATCTGTCCCGCCTGCCTCGACATCTGCCGCACCGGCATCGGCCCAGACGCCACCCAGCTCCTCGAGCAGACAGACAGACTCTTCTTCGTCAAGCGGCTCGATCAACGTTGCGGTTGCGTTCGGATTGCCGTCGCCCCACGCGGACCGGTGTTCCAGCAGGTCCGGCCGAGCCATGCAAAGCAGGAGAATCGGCGCGTCGCCCGCGACCGCAGCCACCTCCTCTACAAGGTTGAGGAACGTCTCTTCTCCCCAATGCAGATCGTCGAGCACACAAACCAGCGGCGCGTCCTGCGCTTCCTGCTCGAGCAGCTCGCGGAACGCCCAGGCGATCTCCTTTGCACTCGTCCCCGCCTCGATCTTCCCGAGCAGCGAACGAATCGCGGCTGCGGCCGCCTCGTTCTTGGGCATCGCATCGAGCTGCTTGACGACCTCCACTATCGGCCAGTAGGTGATCCCCTTGCCGTACGACAGACAACGTCCGCGCACGACACGCGCCTCCAGCCCGGCAAGAAACTCGGAGGCCAGCCGCGACTTACCGACCCCGGCGTCCCCGAGGATCGTAAACAGCCGGCAGGAGCGCTCATGTAGCGCTTGGTCGAGGACGGCCCGCAGCTGCTCCAGTTCGGTCTTGCGACCAATCATCGTCGTCGGAGGTCGATTTTCCGCCGGCGCGCGACGCAACGACAGAAGTTCCCAGGCAGGCACCAGCTCCGACTTCCCTTTCAGCTCCAGCGAACCGACCGGCGACACGTCGACCATGCCCTGGACGAGTTGCACTGTGCCGGCGCCCAATAGCACCGTCCCCGGCGCCGCAACCTGCTCAAGGCGTGCGGCGACGTTGACGGCATCGCCGGTCACCAGGCGCTCCGCCGTCCCGGTCACCGCCTCACCCGTGTTGATACCGATCCGCGCTAGCAGCTTCAGCTCCGGCAATGCCCCCCGCATCTCGGACGCTGCCCGAACTGCACGCAATGCATCGTCTTCATGCGCGACCGGTACGCCGAAGACGGCCATCACCGCATCGCCGATGAACTTGTCGACAACCCCGCCGTGCGCCTCGATGATGCCTTTCATTCGTACGAAGAAGTGGGCGAGTAGCGAACGTGTTGTTTCCGCATCCACGGACTCTCCCGACGCCGTCGAGCCGACGACGTCGCAGAAAAGCACCGTCACGAGCTTGCGCTGGATCCGTTCAACGGTTAACCGAACGCCGCAGTGCGGACAGAACGCGAACCCTTCCTCGCTCTCCTTTCCGCAGCTCGCGCAGACCTGCATCTTGATCACGCTAGACCCCTGCTGCGGGGATAGCAATCGCCGAAGCAAACACGTTCAG